>CALXVP010000001.1 GCA_944392125.1 uncultured Alphaproteobacteria bacterium
CTTCAGTTCCGTTTTCAAGAGAATCGCATTTAAGGTAGCAATAATTGCCGGGAGCTGCATTATCTACAAAGCGATTAGAGCATGCATTACAATTTTCTTCAACTCCATGAACAGAATAGGCAGTTTCGCTCATACAATCTCTGCAAGCCCCATCCTTGTCCATAAAATAACCGTTCGGACACGAACTTAAAACACAATATCCGTCTTTTTCTTTGCGATTTGGACACAATTTCGAACAATCGCCATTTATAGAACTAACAGAAATTTTATCTGGATATAAACAATCTGAACAAGCACCACTGATATCTATCATCAAAGGTTTCTCTGGCGGACACGCCAAATTACATATACTTGTATTGCCAAAAAGCAATCTGTTGTTACAAATAGAATGACAACGTTGCATATTTTGCCCATTAACATTGATTGATGTTTTATCATTGCAACTATAGCATTGTCCATATTCTCCATGCAATGGTTTACCTTCAGTTCCGTTTTCAAGAGAATCGCATTTAAGGTAGCAATAATTGCCGGGAGCTGCATTATCTACAAAGCGATTAAAGCATGCATTACAATTTTCTTCAACTCCATGAACAGAATAGGCAGTTTCGCTCATACAATCTCTACAAGCCCCATTCTTGTCCATAAAATAACCGTTCGGACATGTTTTAACACAAAAAGTTCCTGCTAGAAATCTGTTATTACAAACAGAACAATTTGAAGTGACTCCCTCTAAATTTACACGTGCTTCTTCATCGCAACTGTGGCAATTACCGTCTTTATCCTGCAATGGTTTCTCTGTTGGGCAACATCTGCCTTCGCGATTGCAACATTGCCCGTCTGCCGTTACGGAGGCACAACAAAAATCGCCGACAATATAATCCTCATCACAACATACCATCCAACGCGAATCATCATAGTCTTTTTTGCATGTTTGTGAATCTAAACAATATGACTCGCAAAGCCCTGTATCTATATTGCATGTTCCGCAAATACAATGGCTATCCTGCTTACACCGCATGATTTCATGCCGATTATCTTCATCAATTTCATCTTTTGATGACATATCTTTATAAAATTCATAAGCGAGTTCTACTGTTTCCGCTTGCTCGCAAATATTAATGCTTGCCTCAAATTCTTCTACACCGACGAAGATAGAGTAGGGCGCTTGCCATGGCATTCGCAACAGTTCTTTGCAAACATCCGTCGGCACTTCTTTTACAAATATCTCAAAATAGTCTATGTATTGTGGGCTCGTTCGTGCCGTAATCGGATAACCCATGCGTGTAATGGGTCCCATTTTCATTTCTATATCACCGTTATAATTATTTTCAATCATAGCTTCCATATCAAAAGAAATATCGCGTGCGCGCAGATTAATTTCGTTAATCGTTTCATTCGCAATATATTTTGTCATCGCATAACGATACCCCAAAATAGCCGTTACGGACAACACCCCAATCACCGCCAACACGCCGAGCATTTCTACCATACTCCGCCCGTACTCAGCCGACTGCACAGGCAAATTCTCGGTGGTTGACATAGATAAATTTCCTATCTTTTGCGCGGTATTTTTTCCGCAAAAATAGCGATTCGCGTAAAATACCTCGTTTTTAAGACTTTTCATTGATTGAGATAACTTGATAACTAACTGTTTTATATTCATTTTATTTCTCCCCATTCTACATAAACGTCCGTTTATGTAGAGGGGATATAGCGCAACATCGCTCTGCAAAAAGAAATTTTAAAAAATTCTTATTTTACAATGAGATATTTATATTTAAATTTTTGCTTGATTATTTTAAAAATACCTTTATAATCTGATTTATGCTATATCATCTAGACGGACGTTTATGTAGAGTCCGTTTTTTTGTATTTATAAAAAACAGCGTATGGATTGGTAAGAAAGAAATAAATAAAAAAACCGCAAGCGGTTCGCTTATTGCTTCCTTTTTTAATCAAAAAGCCTGATAACAATTTGTCATCAGGCTTTTTTGTTCGTATATCGGATAACTGCAAAATTATGAACGTAATTCCGCACCTGTTGATTTCTTGACCATATTGACAATTTGGGTGCAAAGAATTTCAATTTCTTTATCCGTCATTGTTTTCTCCGTCGGCCAAATTGTTACTTGAACGGCAAGCGATTTTTTGCCCTCAGGTAATTTATCGCCCTCGTAGACATCAAACAAGGCAACGTTTGTGATTTTTTCTTTATCAACATTCTGAATCGTTGAAAGTAGTTTGCCTGCTTCAACGGATTTATCCGCAACAAAGGCAAAATCTCGTGTCAATGGCATTAAGTTTGACATCTTCAAAAGTTTCTGCGCTTTTGATTTCGCTCTTGCTTGTGGCAAATTATCCAAATAAATTTCAAATGCCACAACCGGCGTTTTTATATCAAAAAGTTTTAAAATTTGCGGGTGAATTTCGCCGAAATACGCAATCACATTTTTCCCGAGCGTGAAAGCACCCGAACGCCCCGGATGATACCAACTCGGTGCCTTGCGCACAACCTGCATATTTTGCGGAGCATCTGAGGCGTATAAAGCGTCCAGAGCGTCGGCTTTGGCATCAAATACATCTACGGAACGCATTGTTTCAAGGAAGTGTCTGGGTGTAAAGTTGCCGGCACGAACCCCGCAAGCCACCATTCGTTGTTCTTTCGGAACAAGAGAATAAAATTCCGGCCCGACTTCAAATAATTGCACGTCTTTAATGCCTCTGTCTTGATTGCGTTTGACGGCAGAAAGCAAATTCGGCACGAGCGACGGACGCATTTCATCTAAATCGGACGCAATCGGATTTGCGATTTTAATCCCTTTTGAATTAAAATACCGGGCTAATTTTGAGTCCATAAACGACCATGTAATTACTTGATTTAACCCGCGGGCTGCCAAGGCGCGCGTAACGGCACTTTCCCGTCTTTGGTGCGGAAGTAAGATTCCGTGCGGTAAGTCTTTCGGACGAAGCGGTAACATCGGCAAATCATCCACACCGTAAATGCGCACGATTTCTTCCACCAAATCGGCTCCTTCCTTAACATCGTTTAATCGCCATGATGGCACGGAAATTTGATTACCGTTGACTTTAAACCCGAGTTTTTCCAAAATATCAATCATTGTGTCTTTCGGAATTTCCAAACCACACAACCGTTTCACCAAATTGAAATCAAACTCTATTTGGTGGCTTGTTTGCACGCCTTTCCCCTCAATGACAATTTCGGAGGCCTCACCCCCGCATATATCCAAAATAAACTGCGTGGCAATTTCATTTCCCATAATTTGAGAGGCCGGATCAATGCCACGTTCAAAACGGGTGCGCGAGTCGGAATCTATATTCAATTCACGCCCTGTTTTAGCTATGGAAATCGGGTTAAAATAGGCTGATTCCAAGAAGACGTTTACCGTTTCAGGGGTGCAACCCGTATTCTCGCCACCCATAACGCCTGCAATACTGCGCGCACCGCTTTCATCGGCGATAACCGTCATATCATCCGTCAACGTATATTCTTTTTCGTTAAGTGCCATAATTTTTTCGCCGTTGTGCGCTTTGCGAACCGTGATATTGCCTGTTAGCTTATCGGCATCAAAAACGTGCAACGGACGGCACTCGGCCACGTTTAAATAATTTGTAATATCCACCAGTGCGGAAATCGGACGCATACCCATGGAAATGAGAAATTCCTGCATCCATTTCGGGCTTTGTCCGTTTTTAACATTCCGAATATAACGCCCCGTAAATTGCGGACAATCATCATCCGTAATTTGCACATGAATCGGAGATTTGAATGTGCCTTTTACAGGCTCAACATCGTGTGAGATAAATGTGCCGATTCCCGTGGCAGACAAATCTTTTGCAATGCCTTTTACGCCGAAGCAATCGCCCCGATTGGGTGTTACGTTCACATCGAAAATCACATCGCTCGGCAAAACTTCCGTCGCCGGTGTGCCCGCCGGCAAATCCGTATTTAAATCAATAATGCCTTCATGATTATCGCTGATACCGAGTTCTTTTTCGGAACAAAGCATGCCCATACTTTCAACGCCACGAATCACGCCTTTTTTCAATCGCTCATTATAGAGCGGAATTAAATCGCCTTCATGCGCCAAAACAGATTTCATTCCCACACGAACATTCGGCGCCCCGCAAACGATTTGCAACATCTCTTTACCCGTAAAAACTCCCAACACATGGAGTTTATCGGCATTCGGGTGATTTTCAACCGTTTTAATCTCGGCAACGCTAAACGGCGCCAAAGAAGCCGCGTTATCAATAACTTCTTCAACCTCCAAACCGATAGATGTTAATTTATCCGCAATTTCCTGCACACTTGCAGTTGTATCCAGATATTTTTTCAGTGCGCGTAAAGAAACTTTCATCGTTTTAATCCTCCGTTTAAACTTAATCCGCTTGTAATTGTCGGTATATCCAATGGTAAGAAGCCGTAATGTTTAATCCAGCGCATATCGGCGTCAAAGAAACTGCGTAAATCGGGAATGCCGTATTTAAGCATGGCAAAGCGGTCAATTCCGCACCCGAAAGCAAATCCCTGATAAACGTTAGGGTCAAGCCCGCATGTGCGCAACACGTTCGGATGAACCATACCGCAACCCAATAATTCGCACCAACCGGCACCCGACTTAATTTTAAATTCGCCGTTTTCGCGCGAACATCCCACGTCTGCCTCGTAGGACGGCTCCGTAAATGGGAAGTATGACGGGCGGAAACGTAATGCCACATCGTCTGTTTCAAAAAAGAGCTTCATAAACTCCATCAGCGTTGATTTTAAATGTGCGAGGTTTGTTTCGGTATCAATTACCAACCCCTCAATTTGGTGGAACATCGGCGTATGCGTCATATCATAATCGCGTCGGTATGTTCGTCCGGGGGCGACAATTTTAATCGGCGGTTTCTTGTTTTCCATTGTGCGAATTTGCACGCCCGAAGTTTGTGTGCGCAACACAATGTTATCGGCATTTTCCATAAAGAATGTTGCCTGCATTTGGCGGGCAGGGTGCGCTGCCGGAATGTTTAACGCCTCAAAATTATGGAAATCGTCTTCAATATCGGGCCCTTCGGCAACTTCAAATCCCATTTGCGCAAAAATGGTGAGCATTTCTTCCGTTACTTGAGTAACGGGGTGAATGCGCCCCATGTTCGTGTTCGGACGAACAGGTAAGGTAATGTCCACACTTTCGTTTGCCAAACGCTCGTTCATTTCTTTAAGTTCTAATTCTTGTTTTTTAGACTCAATCAACGTGCCGATTTCGTTTTTAAATGTATTTAAAACTTGTCCCGCCGTTTTGCGTTCGTCGGGGTTTAATTTGCCGAGCCCTTTCATTAACTCCGTAACGGAGCCACTTTTCCCGAGTGTTTTAACGCGGATTTCATCAAGCGCAATCAACGTTTCGGCTTCCTGAATGGCTTTTACAAGAGCCGGTTTCATTTCTTCAATTTTTTGTTCCATGGTTCTTTCCTATCCGTTTATAGTTAAAGATGTGGATTATATAGCACACTTCCTTTAAAAAAGGAATAAAAAAATGAATATCCGCCACATAAAAAAACAAACTTTTTATCGGTAAAACACTTTATTTTAGCCATCAGGGGAAAACAAAGGAATGATATCATGAATAAAATTCTTGCAGTTAAGGCAAAAATTTGGTATATTCTGCGCATTTGATAAAGGAAAAGGAAAAAAGTTAAAATGACGAACGAGTTATCAACCATTGTATCTAAAAGACGCACATTTGCAATTATTTCGCACCCGGACGCAGGTAAAACAACGTTAACCGAAAAATTGTTGTTATTCGGAGGTGCCATCAATCAGGCGGGCGCCGTGAAAGCGCGCGGGGAAAATCGCAGAGCGCGTTCCGACTGGATGAAGGTGGAGCAAGAACGGGGTATTTCCGTTGCGTCTTCCGTGATGAGTTTTGAATATGGCGGGTGTTCGTTTAATTTGTTAGATACACCGGGGCACGAAGATTTCTCGGAAGATACGTATCGTGTGTTGACGGCAGTTGATTCGGCCGTGATGGTGATTGATTGCGCCAAAGGTATTGAGGAGCAAACGAAAAAGTTATTTGAAGTATGTCGGCTCAGGGATATTCCGATTATCACCTTTATCAACAAACTTGACCGCGAGGGGCAAGATCCGTTTGCCTTATTGGAAGAAATTGAACAAACGCTGGCATTAGATGTTTCGCCCGCCGTGTGGCCGATCGGCATGGGGCGCGATTTTAAGGGGTGCTTTGATTTATTGAATGATCGGTTGAATCTTTTTGACAGAACGGCTGATAAGTCATCTTTACCGACAATCGGCGAAACAATTAACGGCATTGATGATAAAAAGTTGGATACCGCGTTGCCGGCAGAGCAGGTATTGGCTTTGCGCGAGCAAGTTGAAATGGTGCGCGGACTTTGTCCGGCATTTGACAAAGAAGCGTATTTGAACGGCTCTATGACGCCGGTTTTCTTTGGTTCTGCCGTTAATAATTTCGGTGTGCGGGAATTGTTGGATGCGTTGGTAGCCTTTGCGCCGGCGCCCAGACCGCAAATAACCCCCACGCGCACCATAATGCCCGACGAATCAAAGGTAACGGGATTCATCTTTAAAATCCAAGCCAATATGGACCCGAAACATCACGACAGAATCGCCTTTATGCGTGTTTGTTCGGGGCATTTTAAGCGGGGTATGAAACTATTTCACGAGCGTTCAAAAAAACAGATGATATTGCATAATCCCGTTATGTTTTTAGCACAAGATAGAGAACTTGCCGAAGATGCCTACGCCGGCGATATTATCGGGTTACCGAATCATGGCGGATACCGTATCGGAGATACTTTTACCGAGGGCGAGATTTTGCAATTCAAAGGAATTCCCTCATTCGCACCGGAATTGTTAAAAAAAGTGCGTGCGGTTGACCCGCTCAAAGCAAAACACTTGGGTAAAGCACTGGAACAAATTGCAGAAGAGGGCGGTGCGAGTATTTTTAAGCCTATTCATGGATTTGAGTGGATTGTCGGCGTTGTCGGCGCCTTGCAATTTGAGGTGTTGGCCGATCGTATTCGCACGGAATTTGATGTGCCCGTTATTTTTGAAGCAACCTCTTACTACACGGCGCGTTGGCTGAAAGGGGATGTGTCAAAAGTCAAAAAATTTGCGGATATGAATGTTGCTACCATGGCAACCGATCATGACGGAGACTATGTCTTTTTAGCCCGCAATGCTTGGCATTTAAATAAGTCAATGGAAGATAATCCCGAAATTTCATTCCTCAAAGTAAAAGAGTAGGTTCTTTTGGGCAAAAACCGAGTTTTTTCTGATAATGCGTTAAGATTGCGCAATAACACATTATCTTCGCGTGTTAAAATCTCCAAACCCAAGTTATCAAAGCAATTCGCAAGAAACGGATATTGTTATGCAAAAATGTCCCCTGTTTTTTTTATACTCTTGTTGATTTGACCAAATCGCCACGTCGTTCTGGCAGAATTGCTACTCAACGAACAAATCAGTCGATTCAAAAGACGCAACATATCAGAGAGTAGTTCGGCAGTAGTATTTTTAAGACGACTAAAATCAAAAAATAAGTTGACATATTTCTTAATTGTGATACTCTTATAGTATTAAATCAAGAAAAGGAGAAGAGATGTTTAGCAAAACTCACAAAACTGAAGTGATTATATCGCAAGTTAATCCAACCCCAGTAGATGGAACGGACGCTAACGGATTAACGGCTTTAATGCACGCAATCAGATCAAAAGACATAAAATCAGTCAAGCACTTGATTTTAAGGGAACATGCCAAAATAGATGTTGCCGATAAAAACGGGCAGACACCATTGATTCATGCCGTAAAATCGGGGACAAATAGTATCGTGGAATATTTGCTTTACATGGGTGCCGATGCAACGAGACGTGACAAATTCGGGCGGACGGCATTGATGTATGCGGCATGGAAAGGATACCCTGAACTGATGGGGATTCTTTTGAGAAAGGATTCGTCAGACAGATATATAACCGATAACAATGGGGCAAATGCCATTATGTATGCTGCTCTATCCGGTAATTTAGAATGCGTAGACAGACTGAACAGACAAGATGATGATTTGTTTGTTGAGGATAATAAGGGACGAAATTTACTGTGGTATGCGTGCAATTCGGGAAATCCGTCTCTTGTGAAAGATTTGGTTGATTCGGGCGTTGATATAGATCATCGGGCTGAAAATGGAGAAACGCCGTTGATGCATGCCATTCGCGAAAGGAAAGTGATTGTATCGGACCGTTTGATTCAACTCGGCGCAGATGTAGATGCACAAGATAATAACGGATTAACACCGCTAATGATCGGCATTGAGAATACGTTTATTTGCGAAAATTTGTTACGAGCAAATGCCGATCTTGATAAAAAGGATAATAACGGATGGACGGCCGCCATGCATGCTGTTAATCTGCGTGAATTAAAAGGACTTGAAATCTTAATCAACGGTGGTGCAAATTTGCGTTTGACAAATAATGAGGATAAAACTGTTTTTGAGATGATTGTCGATAAGAAGTTTAATGAAGCGGCTTGGACATTAAGGCATGCACTCAGAGAAGGAAAAGTATCTTATGACAGATTTTGCCGTATTGAACCGATTATTAAAGTGCGGGTAGATATTTTTCGGCGCTTGAATGGTTATTATAATCAGCATACAAAATCATAATGTGAGTGTATGGTATGATGCACTTTAAAGAATATGCTGTGATTTAATTCAAAAAAGCCTTTATATCAAATAGGAAGCGGGAAGATTCTTTCCCGCTTTTTATAATAATATGCAATTTATAAGATGATTTTCCCTTACGGATTTAGGCTGATAATTGTTATTAAAAAAACTTATATAAAAACGTATTGCAATTCACAACCTCAGATAAGATGTTGTTAATTAAATCTCTTGCCGTAAATTTTATGCATTTTTAAAAAATAGAATCAGAATAATTTGTTCATAGCGGTATAGATACCAAAACGCACCCATACAAAAACACCGCCTCTATCAAACAAATCAACAAACAGAGGCGGTGCAAACGAAATGTTTAACGGATTGTTTAGATGGACTTTCCGCCGACCATGGACATAATATGCGCCGTCAAATTACCGTTTTCAAGCGCATTTGTCATAGCCTTTTCAGACTTTAAGCCTGCCATTTCACCCAGCAATTTTCCAATATAATTATCGGATGCTATTTTGTCATCGCCCGTCAGACGTTTTTGCAACTCTTCAATCAAATTCGGCATTTGCGCTTTAATTGATTCAACAGGATTGCTGATAAGTTGACTGAGCATTGCAATATAGCCTGTTGTTAAGCCGATACCTGTTAAATTGATAACATTGCGATTCGGCATCAGTTGCTCATCCGTGATAATGTTTTGCGAGGCTTGCCTGCGAGGCAATTCTTCAAATCCGACCTGCTTGACATCAGCCATATATTTTGATTTTTCTCGGGCTCGGCGCACGCGCTCTTGCACTTTTTCTATTTTATCATAGCATTTATACAGATGCTTTGTGAGCACCTCGGATGCTTTTTTATACGGGCTATCGGCCGGCAAGTGCTCGGCATAATTTGCTACACTGACCAATTCAACCAGTATTTGCGATTTACAATTACAAACATCCATTAAATCGTTTTCGGAAACCGATTCATCATCAGCTAAAATTTTGCTTTCTAAATTTCCGATATAAGCATACCGTGCCGCTTGCAAGTTAATGGCTTTTTCTTCTTTTTCGGGGGTATTTTCGTTTTCATTTTCCCGTTCTTCTTCTGCCACAACTTCTTCCGCTTCCGTTTCCGCTGTTGATTTATTTTCCGTTTCTTCCATAAGAGCCTCCTTGTTTTCTTTTTATTTTACTCTTTTTTAATCTTTTGTCAAGTGTTTAAGAACGGCAAACGGATTTTCTTTGCTTAATTCTGCATTTTCTTCACGGTATTCAAACGGCTCATCCGTATTTTTCGGAAAAGGATCCAGCAATAACCCGAATTGTTCGGTAATGATATCTTTAAAATAAATTTGTCCGCGTGGCAAAAATTCAATCGGCTCTTCATCTAAATCAATATCCGGCTTTTGTTGCTCTTTGATGGGGGAGGTAGAGAACAAAAGTGTAAAATCGCCTGTTGCGGGTTGCGTAAATTCCTCCGCTGTAATCACGCATTCACGGCGTGTTATAATGGATAATTTTCCCTCTATAGTAATGATATTTCCTTCCGAAAAAGCGGTTATATCTGCTACAACGGATAAAACGGCCGGAATTTCATACCATTCGGCCAATGCTCGACATTCCTCCTCTGTTGCCTCTAATGAAAAAGATGTTTTTTGCGGTGAAATTTTGCGTGCATCAAGCACAAACGAAATACCTTTTTTTAAAACGGTTGATTTTTCCATTGACGAATGCCCTTTCTTTGGCTTATATATAACAATAGGTTCATTATAGCAAAGAAGAAAACAATGTTCAAGAAACTTATTTACACATCTTTTATTTTAAGCGCCGTTTTATTAAGCGGTTGCGGATTGGAAACGTATCAAAGCGGTGATTTGCCGAGCCAGAAACGGCTTGACTTAATGAAGCCGGGGTTTACGAAAGCCCAAACGGTGGATTTATTGGGTGAGCCGAGCTTTAAGAATAAAATCGGCGCTGATGATTTTTACATTTATTCCAAAGTCATTAAAAAGAGTCAAATGTTTTTCGAGCCGAAAGAGGTTGAGCGGGATATTTATGTTATTTCCTTTAATCAACTCGGTATTGTCACCGATATTCAGCATTTAACGTTGAAAGACGGCAATAAAGTTGCCTTTGATGAAGATATAACGCGCGTGAAAGGCAAAGAGTTATCCGTAATGGAACAACTGATTAAAAACTTCGGGCGTTATGATGCCGGCGGGCTGGATAGTTCCGTGCGTCAATAAAAGATACGCTGGTTTATGCGAACTTCAACGGTTTTGATATACTTGGTTAAAAATAAAACGCCTCGTTTTGCGGGGCGTTTATGATTGAATGAAATTGGAAGAACCGTGTTAAAGTTCGGCAGGTGAGGTAAATTGCCATATACAAATAACCTGTGAAAAAAAGCGCTATAATTAAGGTAAAATATCCGTCCCGTTAACATTGAATAAATGCATGAGATTACGATTTGTATATTTTGCAAAATTGAACCAAAATAAACTCTCTCGCGCTTATTGTAACCCGAGTTAAGAAGAAAAATTTTTGCACCGTTTTATAATTTTAAACTTACGCAATTAAACGCGACTCAATCCGCCATTTTTGCGAATCAATTCGCGCAAGGCTTTTTGGGCGGTAATTCGTTTTTGTGCTTGCTTTTTCAAATACATTAAACGCCGTTCCTCAAAAGGAATGGACTGACGCGCTTGAATTTCTTTCTTTCGTTCTTGGTGCAAGAAACGACGAATTACTTGATTATGCGCCGCTTGTTCGGGCGTTTGGCCGTTGTTGTTCCGAATAGTTAAATCGGGCGCGATGGCGCTCGGTGTGTTGAAGAAGAGTTTTGCATTATCAACATTGTGTTGATAATCTAATAAGTGCAAAGCTGTTTCCCCGTTCGCATTTTGTTTGTTCGGATCAAAATGATGCGTCAGCAACGTGCGAATAACTTTGGGGCCGGCATGCAAAACGGCAATATGCAAAAGGGAATTATTATCAATGTAATCATTATCTGCTTGAACTGTTTTTAGCTGTTCTTTTTTTAAATGCTCAAAATAAAGTTGCAATAATTCCGGTTTATTATAACGAACGGCACGATAGAGGGGTGAAAAATGATTCGAGGCTTTTAATGTTGGGTCGGCACCCGCCTCTAAGAGCACTTTTGTGCCTTTTAGCGATGAAATGCCGGCGCAATAATCCAATAGGCTCGAGCCATCTTGCAATAATTCATTTGCACAATGCCAACGTTTCAAAATTTCATAAGCCGTATCGTATGATTTCTTTGTAATCATATCACAAACAAACATGACGGCTTTTTGCTTATTTTCGCTCGTTTTATTTTCAATATCAGATAAATGCAACTCAACCGAACCGCCGATTTCATCATTGGCCGATACCGTTACTGTTTCTTCACTTATCTCTTGATTCAAGCCAGTTAATGTAAGTGTATCTGCCGTATTACCCGTATTTTCTTCATTAAAAGTCATTTGAATATTCTTATCCATCGTTGCACCCTTTCTTGTTTCATTTATCGGCAGTATATCATGTTTTTAGATTTTTTTCAACATTTTTTAATAAGAAAATTTCTTTTTTTTGCCTGAAAGCGGAATATGCTTGACATCATCTGAAACAACGTTATACTTAAAAATCTGAACAAGGATAGAAAATGAAAATTGTTTTACAACGCGTCATAAAAGCGTCCGTTTCGGTTAAGGGAGAATGTTGCGGTTCGTGCGACAAGGGATTTTGTCTGCTTGTCGGCATTGAAAAAAGCGATACGTGCGATGATGTTGCTTATTTGGCGCAAAAAGTTGTTAATTTGCGCATTTTCTCTGATGAAAACGGCAAGATGAATAAATCAATCGGCGATATCAACGGTTCGGCTTTAATTGTTTCGCAATTCACATTGTCGGCCGACTGTCGCACGGGGCGACGCCCTTCTTTTACAAATGCGGGCAGTCCGAAAAGGGCAAAGGAATTATTTGATTTGTTTGTGTCCTCTGTTCAAGAATACGGTATTCCCGTTCAGACGGGCATTTTTGGGGCTGAAATGCTGGTTCAAATAGAAAATGACGGCCCGGCCACGTTTATTTTAGAAAGTCAAGAGCATGAAAAATAATCAAAAATCATCACCGGAACAGAGCGATATTATTCAACAAACGGCTATGGAAAATTTGCATTTAACGGCCAAAAAAGCCGAATCTTTTGCAAAACAGGCAAGGGCATTGCAAAAAAATCTTGCATTACGTAAGCGCCAAAAAGAAGCCCGCGAAGCTCGGCAAGATACCAAATTACAAACCGAACAAAAATAACGCAATGAAAGGGAACGGCTATGTATGCATTTAAAATACAAGGCGGTAATCGTTTATTCGGAACGGTTGAGATAAACGGAGCCAAAAATGCCATTTTACCGATTATGGCAGGAGCATTGCTGACGGCGGAGCCGGTAAAATTGGAAAATATTTCTTATTTATCAGATGTAAAAGTATTATCACAACTGCTAAGCAGTTTGGGTATGAAAATACAAAACGAAACCGATTCCCTTACATTAAGAGCGGATGATATTGTTTCAACACATGCAGATTATGAATATGTATCCAAAATGAGAGGCTCGTTTTGGGTTTTAGGGCCTTTACTCGGGCGTTTCCATAAGGCAGAAGTTTCATTGCCGGGGGGATGTGCCATCGGCACAAGGCCCGTGGACTTATATTTGATGGCCCTGCGTGAAATGGGGGCAGAGATTAAAATTGAAAACGGCTATGTTTGTGCAACGGGGCCCTTGCACGGCGCAGAGATATTTTTTCCGAAAGTATCCGTAGGGGCAACGCATAATACCGTGATGGCAGCTGTTTTAACGCCCGGTAAAACCGTGATTCACAATCCGGCATTAGAACCGGAAGTAATTGATTTATTGAATATGCTCGTCAAAATGGGCGCGGATATTAAAGGCATCGGCACCAAAACGTTGATTATTACGGGTGTGGAAAAATTGCACGGATGCAAGCACAAGATTATTCCCGATAGAATTGAAGCCGCCACTTTTGCCATTGCGGGAGCCATGACACGCGGACGTATCTTTATGAAAGGGGCAAGGCTGAATTTAATGGAAGCCGTTGCCGATGTTTTGCGGGTAAGCCATGTTGAGATAACGCAAGAACAAGAGGGTGTATTGGTAGATGCGACTCATGCAAAGCTGACGGCAACGCCGATAACCACGTGCGAGTATCCCGGATTCCCGACGGATGTGCAATCACTGATGACTTCATTATTGGCGATTGCGGAGGGAGACAGCGTTGTGGAAGAGCGTATCTTTGAGAATCGGTTTATGCACATACCCGAGTTGCAACGTATGGGTGCGCATGTGCGCAATATTAACGGCAATACAATTTTGATTACGGGCGTCCCCGAATTATCGGGAGCAACGGTGATGTCTTCCGATTTGCGAGGGGGTGTCGGACTTGTTTTGGCGGCTCTGGTTGCAAAAGGACAATCCATCGTCAAGCGGATATATCATATTGACCGCGGGTATTATAGTCTGGAATCTAAACTCAGTGGGTTAGGGGCTGTCATTGAGCGGATTCATTTGGACGATTAACAACTTGCCATCGGGGTTGTAAAATTTTTAAAAAGCATTCAACGTGTTGGGCGATGAATGCTTTTTTTTGATAATGAAAAGTGAGCTTTAAACAAAATCAGTTCAACCTGATTTTACACGTATAACCCGTAATCACGCCATCGGCATTTGTAGAAGCAACAGCCTCGCGATTATCGCAACTATTGCATAATGCAACGGATTCGCTATCCATCCCGATAGCACGATTCCCACCCTCGCCACATAACAAGCAATTTCCGTTGGAATCTTGCCACAAGCCAGGCGTGCATTCTTCCACACATTTTGCCGTGAGATTATTTGTTGAGGCATTACCAAGCGTCATTTCACGCCGATTATCGCAAGAATCGCAAAGATTATCTTCATTCGGATTAACGGCTACATTCTTTTCCGAGCAATCCCGACACGTATTATTTTTATCTAAAAACTGGTGTGTTTCTTCGCATTTGCCGTATTGGCACAACCCGTTGCTATACCGTCTGTTTGCGCATAAATTGCATTGTGCGACTCCGGCACCCGGAGACACCTTTTCATCGGAACAAGAATAGCATTTATAATCGTTTCCACGAAATAATTCGCCATCATGATCGCCGTCAAGATAAGACTTAGCCTTAGCTTTGATATCATCATTCAAATTATCAATTAAAGGTCCATCCAGACTACTGCATACCCCACTGATTCCGGGATCTATTTTATAACAATCACCATTTACTGACATTCTGTTTCCGCAAGCAATACATGAAGAGATAGCATTAGAATTAGTGTTTACTCGAACACTGCCACTATTTGAGCACAAGAAACAAGTTCCATCTGTATTTTTAAAATACAAGTTATCTGAAGGGCACCATTTTGATGCACAATGCAATCGATCGGTTACATATGCATCGCGAGAATCTGAACAAATCTCTTCACACTCATCTTCTACTAATGGATCAAAAACATCATATCCACTACAACTTCTGCAAAAACCATCATTTCTATGAATTTGTCCTTCGGAACATTTAGGAACACAGTACAAAATTCCTTGGGTTGATCTTTTTTTAATTCGTGTTATTTTTGAATTTTTACAATTTTCTTCGCATGATACATCATCTTCGGATATTGCAACCCCCGTATTCCTTGTGCAAGGATAACACTTTCCATCTTTCCCACTAAATTCGCCTTCAGCACATTTTTGTTTAAGGACACAATAGCTCGTTTCTGCATTCAACTCAACAACCTCTCTGCCACACGCCTCACACAATTGTCTTGCTGTTTCATCTTGGGTATAGATAGTGTTGACGCTTGTATTATCGTTACATGGTAAACATTTTCCACTATTATTTTGCCATAAACGATTACAATTTGCAGGATCATCACATGTTTGCGGAGAATCTTGTGGTTGAGTGCACTCAATGCTACAATACATTTCTCCCTGTAGCGATATACGCGCCTTCCTATTAGGACATTTATTGCACAAATCCACAAAATAATCCATTTGATTATTGGATGAAATTGAATGAATTTCAACTATATAAGATTTTGTATCCGCCTCACAAGGGATGCATTTTCCTGTATTAACCTCCTGAAATTCGTTAATTGAACAACTTGATTTCGAGTTACACATACGTAAATTATGTCTTGTCCACCAGAATCTATCCTCGCCACAAGCTAAACACTGGGCTTTTGAAACCGCATCACCGCTGATGGTATGCGGTGTTTTATCCGAACAAGGCACACAGCCCGCACCGTCGCTTGCTTGATACGTATATCCGTTTGTGCAAGCGTAAGAGCAATACGCTTTTTCATCATCCACATCACCGCTGTATCTTGTCGGATTTTGGCATAATGCACATTGTTCCAATCCTGATTTACCGTCTCTGAAACCCAATGCCGGATTTTCATAAATTGTTTTACTTACCAAAAAGTTATTGGGATTATCGCACGGCACACAAACTCCGTTCGGCGTGCGGAATTCTTCCCCATCCACACACGCTTCCTCTATCCGTTCGCAGGTATGCGTTATTTCCGAACACGTGTATTGTGATCCCTTGCTCGCGCAGTCCGACGGCTCTAAACACTCCACACAACTGCAACTTTCTTGCAAACAATATGGCCTACTTGCATTCCCCGTGCACGCATCTTCACATGTCAATGTATCGCCGTTGCAAACGGGCGTTCCGCAACAGGAACTGCAATCACTCTCTTCCACGCAATTTTCATTGATTAACGAATCCGATTCACTATTCAAAAATATCGTAAACACCATTTCATTTTGAGCACTTTCACTCACCTCTCCGCAGATAGATACATCGCCCATATATTTGACATCATTCACCTGCACAAACTGCAATCCCTTAATCACATCTATCAACGGCATATTTAATACTTGCCGACAAATTCTCGGGCTCACTTCTTCCACATATATCTTTACCGCCACATCCGGCTTTGATTCCATATAAATCGGAAAACCCGTTCCCGTTACCGTCGGATACTCCGGAAAATCCGTCTCTTCATCTTCGTTCGGATACGGCAACGGCATTTCTTGATACCGATGCCATACATCCGTTGCCCTTAAATTCACTTCATATACAATATCGTTTGACCGATATTTTTCCATGGCATACCGATAGCCTGTAATGCCCGCAACCGACAACACACCAATCACCGCCAATACGCCCAGCATTTCTACCATACTCCGCCCGTATTCGGCTAAATACATACCCCTTAATCCGTTCAATCTGGATTGAGGTTTAATTTGTCCCGAATATTCCGCTTTTTGATTGTTTTTCAAGCGCGTGAGGCTATTTTGATTCGCTGATTTTATCTCTTGTTTTGCGCGATTCGCCTTAAATTCCCCGTTTTTTGCTTTTTGTGCATAAAAAGAAGCCACGTTAACTATTTGTTTTATTTTCATTTTTCTTCTCCCCATTCTTCATAAACGTCCGTTTATGTAGAGGGGAAACAGCGCAACATTGCCCCACAAAATAAAATTTTAAAAAATTGTTATTTTACAGGTAGATATTCATATTTAAATTTTTACTTGATTATTTTAAAAATACCTTTATAATCCTCTTTATACTATATCATCTAGACGGACCTTTTTGTAGAGTGAAAAAACATTCTCTGTTTTGTGCGATAATCCTATCATCGGTATGATAAAAAAATGATGAACAGTTTTAAGTCACTTGTTCATCATTTTTGCTTTAATATACGAGTCTGTTAAACTTCTTTACTTCCAATAGTCATCAATCCAAGGGCAGGGAAGTAAATGTTTGTAAATTTTCTTAACACCGCGAGGGTATTTTCGATCGGCTTTGTTGGAACACCAGATTCCTTTTCGGGCATCTTCCAAACCGGGCAACCCGTGAAAGGCAATCATCTTTAACCCCGGTACATCGGGGATTTTCGGCATTACAAAAGACCTCAAATACCACTTCGGCAAGCAATGAAACCGAAAACTTTTAAACCAGTTCTCCGGCCAGAAATTTAAGTGTCCGTATTTTTCAATTACTTTATAGGAGAGGTATTCTTGTGATGCCGTATAGAATCTTTCCACCATTTCTTTCGGGTGCTCTTCAAAGTATCGCTTGATATATCCGAGTGTGCCGACAACGAATGAATAACAGCTTGCTTGCCCCACATGGTCGCCTTTTGTATTCCAATCGTTAATAATATAGAATTTATCGCCTTGGGGGTATTCAAAAAATTCATCTAAATTGCCCACAATTAACGAATCCAAATCAAAGAAGAAAACGCGTTGCCCCGTTAATCCGCCCAAATTGTCATCGCAAAGAGCGGCTTCTTTACGATAGGCATATTTTTGCGTGTATTCCTCTTCCCCCTTTTTTACATTTTCAAATTGCGGTAAGGGTCTGACGATAACATCATCTCTTAATCCTGTCGGATCCTCCGTAAAACAATAAAAATCAATATCATATTTTGTATTGCGTTTTATCATGGAACACAATTTATTAACATCTTCGGCGGGGTATCCCGTTCCCCATTTGATGCAAATAACATTATACTTTTGAGTCATAAACACTCCTTTTCTATAATCAATCTCTCTTTGATGTAGCACATTCCGCTATCTTGTTCAAGTAAAATTAAACACGAACCAAATGAACCTCAATCAACGGCTTTTTCCCGTAAAATTCTTTTAAAAATTGGCGAATACTCGTGCGAACGGCATTTTCAATCACGTCATCGCGTTGTTTATGATCGTTTGGCAGGTCATTAACGTCCGCCATGATTTTATTTTTTAAGAGTGTTTCATCTTCTCCACCGGCTTCAAGCAATCCGAATGTTGATACATGTAAATCGCCCAGAATTTTTCCTTCGCCGTTTAACACAATCGTAATCACAAAAGTGCCGTCTTCAATCATTTTACGCCGTTTGCGAATCACTTCGGCACCAAGCGGTAAAATCTTTTTGCCGTCTACTGCCAAAATGCCCGTCGGCACCGTGCCTAAAATTTGCGGGTTATCGTCTAATACCAAACAGGCTCCGTCTTCCAACGCAAAAGAAAACGGTGTTCCCCAATTTTTAGCCAAAGAAGCGTGCTCATTTAATTCGCGCGCTTCGCCATGAACGGGCAGGGCAATTTTCGGCTTGACCATCTTATACATTTCAACCAAATCCGGCCCGGCATAATGCCCCGATACGTGAACAAGCGCATCGCGGTTTGTAATGATTTGCACGCCTTTTGTTTTGAAGCGTTTTTGTAATAAAGCAATCGCCTTTTCATTGCCCGGAATAATGCGTGATGAAAAAATCACCACATCGTCCGGACCGAAATACACGCTGTTTTTTTGCGGTGTTAAAGCCGATAAGCTATTAAGAGCAGAAAAGGTTTCGCCTTGACTGCCCGTGCATATATATAACACGCTTCCGATCGGGCGTTCCAGCGCTTCGCTTTCCGACAGAAATTCGGGAATATCCGCCATGTATCCCGTGGCGCGGGCAGCCGCATCAATGCGCCATAAACTCCGCCCCATTAAACAAACTTCTCTGCCATTGGCAACAGCCGCTTGATAAATGCTTTTAATTCGGCTGACATTTGACGCAAAACAACCGACAGCGATTTGTTTATTCGGAAATTGCCCGATTAAATCAATAAGCGATTTTTGCACATCCGCTTCCGTTTCGTTCGTTTTCTCACCGAACACATTCGTTGAATCGCATACCAGAGCAAGCACGCCTTCTTTGCCGATTTCTTTCAAGCGTTTAAAATCTGTTTTTTGTTCTCCGACAGTATCATCATCCAATTTCCAATCGCCTGTATGAACAACCGTGCCTGCTTTTGTGCGAATGGCTAATGCACTGGCTTCCGGAATTGAGTGGCTCATGGCGATAAATTCAACCTCAAACGGATTTAATTCAACCACACTCCCTTGATTGACGATGAACACGTCTGCCCGTCCGAGCAAGCCGGCTTCGTTTAATTTCCCCTCAACCAATTCTTTCGTAAACGGTGTTGCGTAAATCGGACATTGCAGTTGGTGCCATAAATAGCCGACGGCACCGATATGATCTTCATGACCATGCGTTAAAATTAACCCGACAATATCTTGCTTTTTATCAGCCAAGAAAGCGGGATCGGGCAATAATACGTCAACGCCCGGCAGTCCGTCTCCCGGAAAGCCGACACCGCAATCAACCAAGAGCCATTTCCCTTGATAGCCGTAAGCAAAAAAGTTCATGCCGATTTCCGTAGCTCCGCCGAGCGGAATAAAGACTAACTTATTTTGCGGAACAGTTAGATTTTGTTCTTCATTTAGAGCATTATTTTCATTTAATTCATTCATATTTTATCCTTTTTTATTTTGTTCAAAAAATACATCTCCGACGGTGATAAGCCGAACGGTGTTGTTTGCTTGTTTCAGGGAAATCGCCCCCTGTGGCGTAAATGATTCAAATAGGCCCGTAAGTGTTTCGTTGGGCAACGATACGCGTATTGTTTCACCGATTCCGACAGCGTATTTCAGCCACTTTGCGCGAATGGGTGCAAAGCCTTCTTGCGCTAATAATTCGGCATTGTGAGCCAAATTTGCGGTTAGTTTCATAATTAAATCTTCTTTTCTTACTTTCCCGCTTAAAGAAGCCGTGCGGTAAAGAACGTTTTGCGTCGGAGCGCTGACAAGATTAATGCCGATGCCGATAATCACTTTATCATCCGTTCGTTCCAATAAAATACCGGCCAGTTTCCCGCCATCTAGCAAAATATCGTTCGGCCACTTAATCCGCACGGGGAAGGGCGCCAGCGAATCGGCAACGGAAACGGCCGAGACAAATGTTAAAAGCGGGGTATCGTTGCCGTAATCAGGCAGAACGGCGCTTAAAAACAGATTCCCCTCTTCACTCAGCCATTGACGGCCATAACGCCCGCGTCCGGCCGTTTGCTTTTGGGCAACGATAACCGACCCGACGGGATAGTTAACTGCCTCGTCGTTCGTAGAATTAACTTCTTTAAAATAATAGTATTTCCAATTCATTTGTTGTCTGCATAGCATATTTTTCATAAAAAAGCAAAGAAAAACCTTGATTTCGGTATAACTTTAAAGATATATTAAAACAAGCGAAATGAACGGAGGAATGAATGATAAGAAAAATACTGCTGGTCTTGGGTGTTTTGGTGTTAATCGGATGTATTTGGTCGGCACTTTCGGGTGAAAACGAAAAAACGGATCAAACCGCCGTAATGCGCGATATGCCGACGGAGGAAGAACAACAAGCACTGGAAGAAAGTCAGTTGCCACCGGAAACGGTTTCTCCCAGCGATATGGAAGATCAATTCCCCGAAAATGCCGAACACGATTAAATACTCTTTGGGCGGATTTTGAGAGGCTTCTTTTAAGGAGTATCGAGATATTAAGAGAAACAACTGCAAGGAAGGCCCGTTGCTACAACGCAACTGATTGAGGATAAAAAATGGATATACAAGAATTAAGAGAAAATTTCTCATACTTAACAGATTGGGAAGATAAATATCGGTATTTAATTGAACTCGGCGATATGCTTCCTCCGTTTCCCGAAGAAGCCAAAACAGATGAAAATAAGGTGGAAGGCTGTATGTCGCAGGTTTGGTTTTTGCACAAAATGCAAGGAAATAAGCACTGCTTTTCGGCAACAAGTGATGCGCATATTGTGCGCGGATTAGAATCCGTTTTGCTGATTTTGATTAACGATAAAACAACCGAAGAAATTAAAGCCGTTAATATAGAGGCCGTTTTTGACGAATTGGGGCTTTCGGATAATCTTTCGCCCACCAGAAGAAACGGATTCTATGCCATGGTTGAGCGCGTTCATCAATTAATCGGATAAGTTGTTCGCTCTTTATCAAGCGTTATCGTTGATAGCATTTTAATAGATTTTTTCAAAAAAATAAAATATATTTTTATGAATGTTTACAATAAATAAGGCCTTGAAGTTTATTCAAAGCCTTATTTTATTTTTTTCAATAGAAACACCGTTATTTTAAAGTGAAAAATCCGCGCTTTCCGAATTTTAATTTGATTTCTTCGCCGGTGTTTGAAAGTTGGGCAGAGATATTTGTTTCTTTTTCGCCGTTCACCGAAACCGCACCGCTTTCAATTAAGCGACGAATGTTGGATTTGCTTTGGCCCAATAAAAATGCGCCCAAGTCTACCAATCCGATAGAATCCGTTTGCGGTAAATCCTGCCACGAAATCGGTTTAAATTCTTTTGTATCAAATCCTTTTTGTTGCACTTGTTTATAGAAGAATGAAGCGGCTTCTTCCGCGGCTTCTTTGCTGTGGTATTGCTCAACAATGTTGTAGGCAATCTTCTTTTTGATTTCCATCGGATTAACCGTGTTATTTTTGTAGTCGGCAATCGCATTTGCTTTTTCTTCCGCTGTCCAGCTTGTTGTTAATTCAACCCATTCCGGAATTAAGAAGTCGGGGATTGACATTGTCTTCCCAAACATATCATGCGGATGCTCCGCTAAGCCGATATAATTGCCCTTGGATTTACTCATTTTAATATGACCGTCCAAACCGCGCAATAAGGGCATTGTTAAAACCGTTTGACCCGGCATACCCAGGCTTTCTTGCAACGATTTCCCGAATAAACAGTTGAGCAGTTGATCGTGCCCGCCAAATTCAATATCTGCCTTGATGGCTACCGAGTCATATCCTTGAATAATCGGATAAATCAGTTCGTGTAAAGCGATGGGAATGTTATTTTGGTATCTGTTCTTAAAATCCTCGCGTTGCATCATTTGCGAAAGCGTTGCGCGCGAAAGAAGTTTTAAAATATCTGCAAAATTCATCTTGCCCAACCAATCATTGTTATAATGAATATGAATTTTGCTCGTATCAAAAATTTTTGAAAGTTGATCAACGTATGTTTTAGAGTTAAACTCAATTTCTTCGGGTGTCAATGGCGGACGTGTTGTATTGCGCCCCGAGGGATCCCCGACTAATGCCGTAAAATTACCGACGATAAGATGTGCTTCATGTCCGGCCTCCATAAATTCACGAATTTTTTTGAGCCCGACGGCATGACCTAAATGTAAATCGGGCGCCGTTGGGTCCATACCGAATTTAATAATCAGCGGACGATTTTCTTTTTTTGCCATTTCCAATTTTTCTTTTAGTCCGTTGGCAGGGACAATGCTTTCAATTCCAAAAGAGAGTTCTGATTCATTCATTTTTTTATCCTTTCTATTTTTGTAGCACTTCTTTAACTTTATCTAATAATTGATTGAGTTCAAACGGCTTTGCTAAGAAATCAAGATCTTTATTTTCAGAGGATCCATGGCGCGCCATATCTTCCGAATAACCGCTCATTAAAAGCGATTTCATATTCGGATATGCCTCTCTTGCCTTTTTGATAAGCGTTTCGCCATCCATGCCCGGCATAATCATATCCGTCAGCAATAAATCAAAATCCGAGCGTTCGGTTAAAATTGTGAGGGCTTGCTCGGCATTAGCGCATTCCGTTACCTTAAAGCCTTTTGATTTTAATACACGCGAAACAACAAGACGCACGCCGTCTTCATCATCCACAAGCAAAATGGAAGGCGTTTGGACGGGTGCAAACACGGGCCTCATCGGGCGACTTTCCGTTTTAATAATAGGGTCTTGCTCAATGCGGGGCAGGTAGATGATAAACGTTGTTCCGATGCTTTTTTCACTATCAACCGAAATATAACCGCCTGCACCCCTGATAACGCCGTAAACGGTGGAAAGCCCCAATCCCGTTCCCGAACCCGTGGAGCCACCTTTGGTTGTGAAAAACGGTTCAAAAATATGCGGTAAATGCTCGGGAGCAATACCGCATCCCGTGTCGGAAACAATAATTTTAATATAATCACCCGCTTGAATCATATCGTTACCGCAGGCCTTTGCCTTTTTGAGTTTTTCTTTGGTTGCCGTAATTCGCAAAATACCGCCGTTTTTCATGGCATCTTTGGCATTAACGGCCAAATTTAAAAAAATCTGCGTGAGTTGGTTAGGATCAATTTTAACCCAGCCGAGATTGCGTTTTAAATCCGTTTTCAGCGTTACAAATGGCGCAATACTGCGTTGCAACAAAGCGGATAAATCAACAAACGCATCATGGAAATTTAATACTTGAATTTTGCTCGGTTGTTTACGCGAAAAAGTGAGCAGTTGACCGACTAACCCCGATGCTTTATTTGCATTTCCCTTGATTTGCATAATATCCAAGAAGGAGGGATCGTTCACTTTATGGCGTTGTAAAAGCAAATCGCAAAAGCCGATAATTGCCGTTAAAAGATTATTAAAATCGTGCGCAACACCGCCCGCCAGTTGGCCGATGGCTTGCATTTTTTGTGCGTGCGCAAATTGAACTTCCAAATTCTTGCGTTCGGTGGCATCTATCAGGTAAAGAATAAACGCATCTTTTTCTTTGGTTGTGAATCCCACAAAAACATTAAATGTTTTTCCGCCGAATCTGGGAGCCGTCATCATTTCCAAACGCTCATTTTTTGTTGAACCCGCCAGTAGTTTGCTAAATCTGGTTTCCAAAAGTTCTTGGGTATTTTCGGAAAAAAGCGTATTCACGTTAATATGATTGAAAGATTCATTTTCATCACCGCGAAATGCCGTTAAAAACGCATTGTTGGCGTATACAATCCGATGCTCCAAAGCATCAACCACGATGGTGGGCAAGGGAGATTCTTGAAAAATATGCTCATCAACCGATGGGGCTACCGTTCGCAGCGGTTCAATAATGCCCGAATAAAACACAGAATCACCCATTTCAAACGGGCGTTGATTGACTTCATACGGAATAACGCCGTTTTTTAACTTAAAATGGGTAATCCCGTGCCATATACCGTGAAAATCGGGAATATTCTCATCAATGTATTCAGCGAATAAATGGCCGAGAATATTTTTATATTCATCTTGAAACAACTCACAAAATGCCCGATTGACATACACCAATTTGCCGTTTGAATCGGTTAAATAAACGGGGTGAATAAAGGTGCTTAACACGTCGGACATAAAATCTAACTGTTTCACGATACTGTTGTGAATGGCAAATTCGGGCGTTTTATCTTTGGCAACAATCATCATTCCGTTCGGCAATTTACGAATTGAAATTTGAAAAATGCCATCCGGTGTTTTGATTTCCGTTTCAATAGATGAAAAAGAGCAAAAAGCATCAACTAACTTTTGAACGCTTTGTGTATCTTCGGCTTCATTTAGGAAAGAAAACGGATTTTCCTTTGTGCCGAATAATTCGTTCCCTTTTACGTTGCCGGCAATCAGTTTGTTTTTAAACGACCGAATTTGACGGGCATCGTCTTCGGCATTTAAAAGATTTTCATAAATTTTTTTTGTTTTATTCCCAAACATATTGGGTATCATAACAGTATTTTTTTTAAAAATCTACAAAAATAAGCATAAAACGGATATTTTTTTATCCTTATTTTCGGTAAAACAACAGCCTCTTTGCAACTGATTAACAAGGGTCTTTTGTCGCTGAAATAAGAATAGGGGGAAATGCGTTAGCGCATGCACCTGTTCAAAGAGCGGACAACGCTTTCTTCAACGGTTGACGAAACTGTTGTTGCCAACATATCATTGTATTTATATTCATCGCCCGAGTAAAGCAAACCGCATGTTGTGCGCAATTTTAAAAAGTAATTACCGAAAGAGGTGATATAAACTTGATGAACAAAGTTTGTATCGCCCGCCGTTGAGTTTGCCATATCTCGTTCGGATATTGTTTGCTGGTTTGCAATATCTTGCGCTGAAATACGGGGTAAATTCAAATTGTAAAGAAAAACGGAAACGGCGCAAAATTCGTTTTGATAGAGTTGGCTGTATCCCAATCCTTTCCCCGGATATTGACGTTCGTAATTAACCATACCTCCGATTTTTCGCATCGGGTCTTGTATATGAACAAATGAAATCGTATCCGGCAAATTATCCATACACTGCTCGGTAGAATTTGCAACCGCATTTTGCGCTGTTAATACAAAACTTAGTCCTGCAATAAAAGCAAAAATCTTTTTCTTCATCTATACCCCCTTTGATTGTTTTTTAAATATGCGTTTTAAATATTGACCCGTATAACTGCGTGGATTTTCGGCCACTTGCTCGGGTGTGCCCGTTGCGACAACCGTGCCGCCGCCGTCACCGCCTTCGGGACCCATATCAATAATGTAGTCGGCAGTTTTAATAACATCTAAATTATGTTCAATCACAACTACGGTATTTCCTTGTTCTACCAATGTATGCAACACATCCAACAGTTTTTGAATATCGGCAAAATGCAAACCGGTTGTCGGTTCGTCCAAAATATAAAGTGTTTTGCCTTGGGAATGACGCGATAGCTCTTTTGAAAGTTTAATGCGTTGTGCTTCACCCCCCGAAAGCGTAACGGAAGATTGTCCCAAAGAAATATATCCGAGGCCGACTTTTTGCAATAGATTGCATTTTTCTTTCAATGAAGGGATATTTTTAAAAAACTCGGCCGCTTCATCTACCGACATATCCAATACATCGGCAATGGATTTTCCCTTATATGTTACTTCCAACGTTTCGCGATTATACCGCTTACCGCGACACGTATCGCATTGCACATAGACATCGGGCAAAAAGTGCATTTCAATTTTTAAAACGCCGTCGCCGTTGCAAGCCTCGCAACGCCCACCCTTAACATTAAACGAAAATCGGCCCGGTTTATAACCGCGCGCCTGCGCTTCCGGCAATCCGGCAAACCAATCCCGAATGGTGGAAAACATGCCGGTATATGTGGCCGGATTTGAACGGGGCGTGCGCCCGATGGGAGATTGGTCAACATCAATAATCTTGGAAATGTAGCCACACCCGTGAATGGCTTTACATGGTCCGGCTTTCTCGGCGGATTTATTTAAAATTTTATTCAAATTTTTATACAGCGTTTCAATCACGAGAGACGATTTTCCACCCCCGCTGACACCCGTGACACACGTAAACGTACCTAACGGAATTTGAACGGATACATTTTTCAAATTGTTAGCCGTAGCTCCCTCAATTTGAATAAATTTGCCGTTGCCTGGACGCCTTGTCTGCGGGATTAAAATTTTGCGCATACCTGAAAGATATTGTCCGGTTGTGGAAATCGGATTATCGATAATTTCCTGCGGTGTTCCTTTTGCAACAACTTTCCCACCGTATCTGCCGGCCTCGGGGCCGATATCCAACACATAGTCGGCAGCGCGAATGGCATCTTCATCGTGTTCCACAACGATAACCGTGTTTCCCAAATCCCGTAAGTGCGTCAAGGTTGCGAGTAATTTATCGTTATCGCGCTGGTGCAATCCGATTGAGGGTTCATCTAAAACGTAAAGCACCCCCGTCAGACCCGAACCGATTTGGCTTGCCAGACGAATCCGTTGCGCCTCTCCGCCGGATAATGTGGCACTGATACGGTCCAATGTTAAATATCCGAGTCCGACATTATTTAAAAATGTTAATCGGTTAATAATTTCTTTTAAAATGCGTTTGGCAATTTCTCTCTTTTGCGGTGAGAGTGTTTCTTCCAGTGCCGAAAACCATTTCAAAGCTTCTTCAATGGAAACATGCGTTGCCTCCGAAATGTTTTTCCCGCCGACACGCACGGATAACGCTTCTTTATTTAATCGTTGTCCTTTACAAGCCTCACAGGGCGAAACAGCCTGATATTTTGAAATTTCTTCACGTATCCAATCCGAATCTGTTTCTAAATACCGTCTTTCCATATTCGGAATAACGCCCTCAAAATTCGGCGTGCCGTATAAAATGGCGTTTTTGGTTTCTTCACTCAGTTGATACCAAGGCGTATCCTCATTAAAATCAACATATTTCATCAACAATCGCAAAGGAGCGTCAAACCAATGAAATATCTCTCCGCCTTTGCTGACCCACGGTGCGATGGCTCCTTGTCTGATTGTTTTTTTGTCATTCGGTATCACCAGCGCCGGATCAACATATTGTTTAAATCCCAACCCCGAGCAATCGGGGCAGGCGCCTTGCGGACTGTTAAAAGAAAATAAGCGCGGTTCTAATTCCGCAATCGTAAACCCGCAGACGGGGCAGGCCAATTTTGCCGAAAGGATTTTTTCTTCTTTTGCCGTCAAATTATCAAAAACAACTAAATCATCGGCAAGCGAAAGGGCTTTTTCAATGGATTCGGCCAACCGCGATTCAATGCCTTCACGAATGACAAGCCTATCAATCACAAGCGCAATTTTATGATTTTGATTTTTGTTAAGAGCAGGGGTATTATCTATTTCGTATAATTCCCCGTCTATCTTAACACGCGTAAAACCTTTCTTTTGCCATTCTGCCAATTCTTTTTTGTATTCGCCCTTGCGGTTTCTAACAACGGGTGCCAATACCATAATTTTGGTTGATTCGGGATATTTCATGGCAATATCAACCATTTGCGAAACCGTTAACGCCTCAATCGGCAAACCCGTTGCCGGCGAATAGGGTACCCCGACTCGAGCCCATAATAACCGCATGTAATCATATATTTCCGTAACCGTTCCGACCGTGGAGCGCGGGCTTTTGCCCGTTGTTTTTTGCTCAATGGAAATGGCGGGAGATAATCCCTCAATTAAATCAACGTCGGGCTTTTTCATTAAATCCAAAAATTGACGCGCATAAGCGGAAAGACTTTCCACGTATCTTCTTTGTCCTTCCGCATAAATCGTATCAAATGCGAGAGATGATTTCCCCGAGCCGGATAATCCCGTAATAACAACCAACTTGTCGCGAGGAATATCCACATCAATGTTTTTTAAATTGTGTTCGCGCGCACCGCGAATTTTTATAAACTGTTGCATCTTTTACCCTTTTAAAACGTATTTTATTGCAGTTTATCATTTTACCTCTAAAAAAACAAGACGCTTTCCGGTGTTTCATTAAAAAAATATAAAGAAAAGAATTGACAAGAATTTAATATCATGGTAAATATAAGATAAATATAAAAAAATAAGAGGGAAAGGGAAAGAAATGAGTTATCCGAAAAGTAATGTTGTTCATTTTATACCGCTTCGTATCGGTATGGTTAGTCCGCATGATTTAATCCAGCTGAAAACATTGTATGATTTTAAAGGGGATGAAGAAACCTCCCTTTTATTGAATGTTGAAAAGGGGATGAAAGAAAAAGATTTCGTGCAACAAATTTTTGCTCGTCAAAAAATTTGGAATGCCGAAAATAAAAGCGTTTATTTAATGCAAGATGATGAAGGAATTGTGAGGGGTGTTGCTTCTGTTATTCCCGTGCGGAAAGATGCGTATGCAGGTATAGCGGAATATGCGTTTGAAGCACTTTTGTGCGAGCCAGGTGAGGCAAAGCGTATGTGCTCCATGTTTGAGCAACATCAGAGACTTCGCCTAATTCCCGAATTTTCAGATGCTTTATCCGAACAAGTTCGCTTTTTTGTGCCGTCTGCCGGTGAAAAATTGACTTCCGCTGTCAATTTATCGGAAAAGCAGTATGAAAATCTCAGAAATTCATATATGGAAACCCTCTTAAAAACAATGCCGACGGATATTTATTTAAGGCAATCGTATTTCGGCGTAAAAAAATTAACCCCGACTGTGGCGAACGCAACGCAGTTTTCGGAGTTTGTAGAAAGAAATAATCAATCCGCAAATGCGTTTTGGAAAGAACTTGCCGATGCATGCGCAAACCCGCAGGAAACCGCTTCGTTTTTGAAAGCAAAATCTCAAAAGGAGAATAAAAATCCCTCCGTTTTTTATGGGCTTTTTAAAGATGAATCATTTATCGGCGTTTTTGAATGTTCCCCGCGGGATACAACGATTCATCTTAATATGATGGTAGATAAAGCGGTAACGGGGAAAGGCTATGCTTCAGAGGCTCTGCGTTTACTGGAACGAGAATTATTTAAACGGGGTGCGGAAGAAATTCGCATAGAGTGCTCCGGACATAATCGTGAGACGCCGATTATTGCAAGAAACAATGTGTATCGGCGTGCTGCGGCAGATCAACCGCATTTTTCCGATCAATTCTATCATCTGGATGCCGAAAGCCCCGAAGCAAAGACGTATTTTAAAACCTTATCGGATTATGCCGACGGAAAATTCGGCAAAGAAAGTTTTTTGAAACAGGAAGGAATTAAAAAATCCGAATTATCTTCTTGTGCGAGACAGATGTTGGAAGAAAAAAGTAAATCACGTTCTTAACTGATTCATCAACGCAATATATCATGCTGTTCGTAATACCGAAAGCGGGGCATGATTGGTTGCGTTTATGTGCATTGAGTTAGGCGCATTTGACAGATAATTAATGGGGCGATGATTAAATAAGCCGAAAGAAAAATGATACCGTTTTTGGCGGATAACGATTAAATGGATGGAAAAATGTTACACTTTGTTGAACTAAAAGAGTCTTTAATTACAATGGATGATGTTCTGGAATTGAAGAGCAGATGCGATTCCCCGAAACATGAAGATTTGTTGCTTTTGCTAAATGTGGCGCAAAATACGGATATTTTGCATTTTGTGCAACAATTATTTCATCAAATTAACGTCGGCAAAAAAGAGATGAAAACATTGTATCTTGCAAAAAACGGCGATAAAGATGTGCTGGGTGTCATTTCAATTCAACCGGTTTACTGCAATCCAGCCACCATGGAAATTGAGTATTGCTGGGATTCGTATTTGACGGGAGATGATTCTTTAAAAGCCGTTAAAGAAGCATTTATCAAAGCCTACCGTGAGCAACCGCATGAGAGTGTTTATCAAGAAGTCAGAAATAAAAAAGCCCGTTTTTTCGCCCCGCAACTGGCCGAAAAAGGTGTATTGCTACAAGAGCAAACAAAACCCGACATGTATCAAAAATTATCCCATTCAAAACAATACATGATGCGATTAACCATGCCACAACAAATCGGATTGAACGGTTCTTCCTTTTCAATGCGCAGAATAAAAGGTAAAAAAGCGGAAGTTGAAGATGTTTTTACGTTAATTCAAAGAAATCAGCCGGAAACGGAAAGATTTTTGCCTGCGTGGCAAGAGGAGTGTTCGTCGCTTTTAAAAACAGAGAATTTTCTTAAAAATCAAATGAATTTTAAAGAAAATATGTTGTCCGTCAGATACGGTATGTATGAAGCGGACAAACTCATCGGATTGCTTGAGTGTTGCGCAAGGGGAGATGTGGCGCATCTCAATATACTGGTAGATAAGGATTCTGGCGCGAGAGGCTATGCATCGGAAGCGTTGCGCTTGGCAGAACGCGAAATTTTTAAACACGGTATCAATGAAATTCAATTAGAATGCTCTGCTTACAATTATTTGTCTCCGCGCGTGGTTATTGCCAACGGATATAAACGAGCCGAATTGTATGATGAATATGATTCAACGTATTATTATCATAAAGCAATCGGTGATTATCTGGCCGGCAATCGTGCTACCCATACATTATTAAAACCGAAAGAAAAAATCAAAGTTGTTCAAAGATATGTGCGGTGTCCGCTTATTGATAATGAATCTTATTCCAGATAATTTACGGTAAGAAATCATTTATTGAGGCTCAATAACGCATTTAAATACCACGCGTTTCATTGGATATAAATAATTATCCGAGCGAAATCAATTAAACAAATATAAAAAAGGGTTGATTTTTGAATGGTGTTTTGCTAAATTAGCCATATTATCGGTAATAGGAGAAAAAGATGAAAAAGCTTTTATGGTTGGTTTCTGTCTCATGTTTGGCAATCGGCACGGCTTTGCCGTCCATGGCACAAGTAACGAGTAATGCGGCGGCATTGCGCGAAGCCGCAAGAGTCGGTCGCCCGACGGCACGAGCAATACAATCAGCGCAACCATCCGCAGTGGTTCAAACCACTCAGCAAAAAGCTAGCTCATCTCAGTCGACGATTATTCCGGCGGCCTCATTGGGAGCCAGTGCCGTCCAGCAAGCATCGCGTCCGGCACCTGTTTTACAGCCGACCATTCAAGAATATAACACAGAGACAGTGCCCGATATTTCATCAAATGAGCCGACAGGATTAAAACCGGTTGTGCAAGCCGTTCCGGCAGCCGAGAAAAAAATGCAATTACCAACGTATACAAAAGATGAAATTTTCTTTAATAACGGTGTGTTTTTTGTAAAAGCCGATAAAAAGCCGTTGACGGGTATTGTGCAAGAAAAAAGCAAGGAAGGAAAGTTGTTGGCGCGCACGCATTTCTTCAACGGGTTGCCACACGGCGAAAGTCGCACTTACTATACAAACGGGCAAATTCAAACCGTTGAAATTTATTACCAAGGTGTTTTGGTTGATACGGCGCGCTCTTACTATGATAACGGACAGTTGCAAAATGAAACAACTTTTCAAATGGGGCATCCGCATGGTGTTTCTAAGGTTTATTACCCTTCCGGAAAAATACACTTTGAAACAAATTATAATATGGGAATGAAAGACGGAGAGGATAAAATATATGCTGAAAACGGTCAAATGCTTATGATACGGCATTTTACGAAAGATCAGTTGAACGGAGAAGTGAAAGAATACTATCCGAGTGGGAAATTAAAAGGTGAAGGTCTTTTCCGCCCGAACGGACCGGAAGGAACGGTTAAAACATATTATGAAAACGGGCAGTTGCAAACGGAAGAAGAGTATAAAAACGGGCTGAAAAACGGATTTTCAAAAACGTATTATGATTTCGGTCAGTTGCAACAAGAAGAAAAATATGTTGCCGATTTAATTGACGGTGTCAGTAAATCATATTATCCCGACGGCAGTCTTGAAAAAGAATTGAATTATAAAAACGGAAAGCAAGAAGGGTCTGCCAAAGTTTATTATCAAAACGGGCAATTAAAAATGGCGTTGACATATAAGAACGATTTGCCGGAAGGTGAAATGAATACATATTACCCGGATGGTAATTGGCAATCGCACGCCGTTATGAAAAACGGCAGACCGGAAGGAAAAGTGCAAGAATATTATGAAAACGGGCAACTCTCGCTTGAAAAAAATTTCAAGGATGGTTTGGAAGAAGGCCCTTCCATCGCCTATTATGAAAACGGGCAAGTAAAAACAACCGTTTTGTATAAGGCAGGGAAACAGAACGGGGAATTTGCAACATTTTATGAAAACGGCAAGTTAAATTCGCGCACCAATTTACTGGATGATAAACCGCACGGTGAATTTAAAGAATATTATCCGAGCGGAGCCATTCATATTGATGCCGCCTATATCAACGGCGAAATGCACGGGTTGCAAAAAATTTATTATCCGAACGGCAAATTGCAAAGTGAAGATGAATATAAGAATAATAAATTAGACGGTATCAGCAGAACATATTTTGAAAATGGCGTTATGCGTTCCGAAGCGCATTTTAAAGACGGAAAGAAAAACGGTGTGGCCAAAGTTTATGATGAAAACGGTAATCTCGTTTTGGAAATGAATTTTGAAATGGATGATTTAAAAAGCACGCAGACCTTTAAAAAACATTCTGATGAAAGCGATGCCAAAGATTCAAAAGAATGAACTTACCTAAAAATAAGCCTTCTACCATAACGATGAGGTAATTTTATCGGCGCTTGTTTTTCTGTTTTTATAAATCAAAAAAATATATAATTATCAATATGATTTTGATAAATCTTTTAGTAACACTTTATTGATAAATTTCTGCTTGTATGCCACGTGTGATGCCGTATTTTCTTGTATTTTGTATGAAGTTATATCGAGGGATTGGATATTAAATTGATCATCTAATCCATACCCCAAATTTTTTAATACCGTATACGGGCTTTTATGTTCATTCATGGCAATCATCGCATTGATGATATTCTGTGCCACTTGATTTGCCGGAGCGGAAAGGTGTTGGAGAGTTGAAACAGGCGGAAAATAGGGATTATATTCTTGAATCCTGTTGTAGGCTACAAACACATTTTGAAATTTTTGCTCTTGAAAGCTTTTTTGCGCAAATTTGATGCTTTTAGCTGAAATACCCGTATATTCATAAGATAAATCCATACATAAATGTTTATCATCTTCATGAGTGGTTTGTGTAATATATTTATCCGTTCTGACGGCTTTTAAAAAATCACTTGTAAAGACCGCTGTCGGTGAAGCGGAAAGCCTAAGCTTTGTTTTTCGCGCCCATTGCCTATTTATATCATTAAAATCAATAAGCACGGTTGTAGAAGATGGCGTGTTATCTGATAAAATCTGCGGAATGGAAGGTAAATAATATAAATTTTTCCAGTAATCCACCACCTCCATAAAGTTGTTAAACAAAGTCGGATTAAGATAGATATGTTTACTAATCAGTGAATCATAAGCATTTTGCCGAGATTTGGATAGTAAAAAATCGCAGAGTGTTTGAATGCAACGCTCTTCGGCTTGAGCCTGAATATATCGTTGAACGGTAGCAATCTTTTCTGATAGTGAGATATGACCGTTCATGGGAACCGAGTCATTCTCTTTGACTAACATTTTGAAAACATTGCGTTGATATTGCCGTATTAAAGACTGAATCGCTTTTGATTTGTGATTAAATGTTAAAAGATAGTAGGATTCTGCTTCGGCTTCCGTTACCATATTCATAGCAACCGATTCAACATTTTTTTTGTTTTTATCACCCCATAAATGATAGTGATATTGCAATACATGCCTCAGTTCATGCAGAAATGTGAACATGCGGGATGGAGAATTTTTTGAAATAAGCGGAAAAACCTTAATTATCAGTTGTCCGTTATTTTCTAAAACACCGCCGGCAGCCTCTTGATCATATAAACTTTGTTCAGCGAAAGGCGACATATCAATCGTTAATTTTTGAGAATGTTCCTCTTTGCTAATCTCATCATAAACACTTAAAAATTCATGAAAAATACGATTGATAATCGGTTGTGACGGTAAGTTTTCTTTTAAATATTGAACGAGTTCTTCAGCGTTTTTCTCGGCTTTATGTTTCTTGCGCTGCGTCTGCGGAGCATCTGGTGCCTCATAAGCATATTTGACATGAATATGATTTTGAATCCGTTGCCATTCTTCTGCCGTTATATCATTATATTGTTCATACCACTCTGTCAATGATGTGACGGGCATAGTTTCATGCAAAGTATCTTGAAATTGCTTACAAGCTTGTTGCAGATTCTTAAAATCATCGGCGGAAATAAGCAATTTCTCGGCTACTTCATTCTTGATTTGAAATTTTGCTTGAATGCCTAATTGTTCTAAAAACCATTTTATTTGATTCTTTTCTTGCTCGCTTTGATTATAAAGAGAAAAATAAACTGTTTGATTTTTAACCAAAAAGTGTTTGTTTGTGCCAAAATAATGAATTATATCGTCTATCATTTTTATTCGCTTTAATGGTGCAATTATGTCAAGTTTATTGCCTATTTAATAAATATACATCATGTTTTTTATTTTATCAAGATAAAAATCAAGATTTCTCTTTTTGCAATAAAGAAAGTCCGATATGATAGGTTGTGTTTCGGAGCGTTTCATCTTCTATATGGCTGACTTTTGCTTCAAGCCGGCGAATTTCTTCTTTTGTCGGTTTACGAATCGGATGAATCGGCTCGGCATGCGGGAAAAGTAATTTGCCTTGACTGATGTGAATTTTGGAAACGGCCGGATACCCGAAAAACGTATTGATTCGTTCAATAATTTGATTCTTTTGATGCTCAAATAAAACGGCAAAAGCCCCGCCGGCACTTTTTACATGCAATGTTCCATGGGTTCTGGAATCTTTTTCAAATGTTAATTTTTCAGGCCGTATCCCTTTTGCCATATCTTCACCGATTATATCATCCCAACATTCAATAATATCAAGTCCGGCAAAACCGCGGGTTGTCAGCACTTTTTTTGCGATTGATTTGACTTCGTATGTTAAGCGCTCCGGACCTGCAAATGTGCGTTTGCGAAAGCCCTGCGGATCATGTAAATCATCGCCCTTATCAAAAGCGCGTTCATCGGGCGCATAGGGTTCCGCTTCTCGCTTTTTTCTGCGCGTTCCGATAGATGATTTCCCGCCACTTGTTTTATTCGTCATTTCAGTGCGCGCCTTTACATTTTTCTCTCATTTTGGAAACGCGACATAAACCGATCATGAAATTCTTCAAATCTGTTTTCGCTGATTGCTTCACGTATTTGCTTCATTAAATTTTCATAAAAATGAATATTATGCATCGTCAGAAGCATACTGCCCAAAATCTCACCGGCACGGAATAAATGATGAATATAACCGCGCGTATAATTTCGGCAGGCAGGGCAGGTGCATTCGGCATCAAGCGGGGCATGATCGTCAATATGGCAAGCGTTACGCATATTTAAAACGCCGTGAGACGTGAAAGCTTGACCTGTTCTTCCTGAGCGTGAAGGCATCACGCAATCAAACATATCAACGCCCCGATAGACGGCACCGACAATATCCGTCGGTCGCCCAACGCCCATTAAATACCGTGGTTTGTCATCCGGGAGTGCACAGGCCGTATAGTCTAAAACCGAGAACATCATATCTTGCCCTTCGCCGACGGCCAATCCCCCGATGGCATAGCCGTCAAAACCGATTGCGGTTAAATCGTGAATGGATTGTCTGCGTAAATCTTCAAACATACCCCCTTGAACAATACCGAATAAGCCATAACCATCTCTATCTATAAATGCCTCCTTGGAGCGCTTTGCCCATCGCATGGAGCGTTCCATAGACTTTTGGACTACCTTGTATTCGGCGGGGTATTTAACGCATTCATCAAATGCCATCGTAATATCCGAATCCAACAGATACTGGATTTCCATGGAGCGTTCGGGAGAGAGGAAATGTTTAGAGCCGTCAATATGCGATTGAAACGTAACCCCTTCTTCCGTTATTTTGCGTAATCCCGAAAGACTCATCACTTGAAAACCGCCCGAATCGGTTAAAATCGGCCCGGGCCAATTCATAAATTTATGGAGCCCGCCGAAAGAGGCGACGCGTTCGGCCGTCGGACGCAACATTAAATGATAGGTATTACCCAAAATGATTTCGGCTCCCGTTTCTTTAACCGATTCGGGCATCATGGCTTTAACCGTTCCGACCGTTCCGACGGGCATAAACGCCGGTGTTTGAATATTTCCGTGTGCCGTTTTTAAAGTTCCGCGACGCGCTTTTTGATTTATTGTGTGAATTTCAAATTTTAGCATGGACAAATTTCTCTTTCTGTGATACAACCAATTTAATTTCAGGTATGTTATCATATAAAAAGGAATGTTTCAATGGAAAAAGCGCAAAAGAAAGGTTTTTGGAGCAATTTTTGGGGGTTGTTTTGGGCGTTGATGATTGCACTCGGAATCAGAGCCTTTTGGTTTGAACCGTATAATATCCCCTCCGGTTCTATGATTCCGACATTGCTTGTCGGAGATTATTTGTTTATTACAAAGTATGATTACGGCTATTCACGGCATTCGTTTCCGTTTTCGTTGCCGATTATCCCGTCGGGACGCATTTTTGAAAAAATGCCGAAGCAGGGCGATATTGTTATTTTTCGGATGACGCCCGAAATTCAACCGACTTTGCAAACTTCCATTGATTATATTAAACGCGTGATTGCCTTGCCGGGCGATACCGTTCAGATGAAAAACGGACGCTTGTATATTAACGATGTTTTGGTTGAGCGCACAAAAATCGGTGAAGAAAAGATGAAACTTGAAGCCGGGAAAGAGATAACTTATACAAAGTATATTGAAACACTGCCCAACGGTATTCAACATGTTATTTTTGAAATCAACGATAATTTACAAGCGGATAATACCGAAAAAATGACTGTTCCCGACGGTTATTTTTTCGCGATGGGCGATAATCGAGATAATTCATTGGATTGCCGTTTCTTCGGTCCCGTTCCGTTGGTTAATTTAGAGGGAAAAGCCCGATTTATCTTTTACTCAAATAACGGCGAAGGTTCTTTTTGGCAATTTTGGAAATGGAAAGATTTTATTCGCACGGATCGGTTATTCCGAAAGTTAATCTAATCTAAATAATGAATTAAAAGGACATAAAGAAGTAAATGAAATTACCGTTTTTACCAGCTGATATCAATACGGAATCGCCTTTATATGAACGAGCATTAACGTTAGCGAATCATCGTAAAAAAGCATTATACGAACGATTGGAATTTTTAGGCGATCGCGTGTTGGGTTTAATTGTTGCCGAAATGCTTTATCGGCATTTTAAGAACGAGCAAGAGGGTGATTGGGCGATGCGCTTTACACTGCTCGTGCGTGAAGAAACATTGGCGGAGGTTGCCCAAAAAATCGGCTTACCCGCTTTTTTAATTACCGAAGATAATTCCATGCGCAAAAATCAATCCGTTCTCTCAGACGTAATGGAGGCATTGATTGCAGCGATTTATTTGGATCAAGGAATCGTAAAAGCCAAGAAATTCGTTGAAAATCTTTGGATGCCTTTATTAAACAGAGATCACGAAACAATTAAAGATGCCAAATCGGCTTTGCAGGAATGGTCGCAATCAAAAGTCGGTATCTTGCCGGTGTATGAGTTATTAGAGCGAACAGGGCCGGATCACGCACCGCATTTTCGCGTAAAAGTCAGCATTGAGGGATATGGCTCGCAAATCGGTGAGGGCGGTTCCAAAAAAGAAGCAACACAGGTTGCGGCCGAAAAACTCTTATCGGTATTACCACAAAATAAAAAACAAAAGAAAAAACATCATTCAGGTTATAACGGAGCAAAATAAGAATGACGGACATTTTACCTGACGCATCAAATCAACATTTCGCTTTCGTAGCCATTTTAGGGGCTCCGAATGCAGGGAAATCAACACTTGTCAACCAACTCATCGGCGCAAAAGTTTCAATCGTTTCACCGAAAGTTCAAACAACCAGATCACGTATTCGCGGTATTTTGATTGAAGGAAATGCTCAACTCGTGTTGGTAGATACACCGGGTATTTTTCGCGCAAAACGGCGCTTTGATCGGGCAATGGTAGCCTCGGCTTGGACGGAATCGGATGAATCCGATATGCGTTTATTAGTTGTTGATGCCCAAAAAGGTATTGATAAGAATACGAAAGACATTATTGATTCCTTAATCAAAAATAAAAAGAAAGCAGTTTTAATTATCAACAAGATAGATTTGGTTGTTAAAGAAAAACTTTTACCGTTAATTGCGGCACTGAATGATGCAGGTATCTTTACGGATACCTTTCTGATTTCCGCACAAACGGGCGAGAATGTAAATGAACTGAAAACGTATTTAAAAGAACATGCCCCGCAATCGCCGTGGATGTTTCCGAGCGATCAACTTTCGGATTTACCCAACCGACTGTTCGCCGCCGAAATCACGCGCGAGAAACTTTTTATGCTGTTGCAACAAGAATTGCCCTATACCATTGCCGTTACAACGACGAATTGGCAAGAGAAAGAAACAGGGATACGCATTGAGCAAACAATCTTTGTTGAGCGGGAAGGGATTAAGCCGATTGTTGTGGGGAAAGGCGGTGCTATGATTCGTAAGATTGGCGAAACGGCTCGGCGAGAACTTTCCCGACTGTTTGAAAAGCCGGTTCACTTGTTTTTAACCGTTCGCGTTAAAGAAAATTGGGCGGATGATCCGGCACGGTTCACTGAATGGGGATTGGATTATAACGTATAGGAAATTTGCTTAAATGCCCTCATTTAAAATACAAAACGCTTTGTTATTGCAAGCGCGACCGTTAGGGGAAAAGTCTTATATGCTTTCTCTTTTTACACGTGAAAAGGGACGTTTTTTGGGCGTTGTTAAAGCGAAAAAAATTCCGGATATTGCTTCGTTTGTAGATGCCCGTTGGCAGGCAAGATTGGAAGAACAAGTGGGAACTTACTACTTGGATGATTTTCGTTCTTTCGCGGCGAACTTTTTGGACGATAAGGAACGTCTGAATATTTTACTTAGTGTTTGCGAATTGCTGAATAAGCTGTTGCCCGAGCGACAGGCAAGCGAATTACTCTATGACCGGACCTTATCATTGCTCAATCAATTAGACGGAAATTCTTTCATTGAACAATATCTGCGCTGGGAATTATTTTTATTGCATTCAATCGGGTTCGGGCTGGATTTTTCTTCTTTTGAAAGCGAGGAAACAGATGCTGTCCCAACGTATGTTTCGCCGAAGACGGGAAAAGTTGTGAGCCGTGAAGTCGGACTGCCGTATCATGATAAATTGTTAAAATTACCGCGGTTTTTGTGGTTTACAAAAGAGCAGGCATTATCAATGAATGATATTTTAAACGGATTTGCTTTAACGGGATATTTTTTAACAATGCATGCGGGATTGGGGCATCTGCCTTATGCGCGTGAGGCTTTAATGCACGCAATTTTTATAAAAAAAGAATAATAAATTGAAAGAGCCAAACGCATCAATAAAAGAACTATCGCATCAAAAAAACACCCCTCGATGAAATACAACGGGTGTTTTTTGTTTTTGCAACAATCCATCAATGTAGTTTTGCTACATATCGCGCACACGTTCTTTTTCATCCATTAAATAGTGCTCCAAACCGATGAGGCGGTTGAGTTCGTAGACGGAAAGCTGTTCCAGCTGTCTGTCTTGCAACTGTTCAATCATAGCGTTAATTTTTGCTTCCCATTCGGCCCGTTCTTCGGGGGATAAGCGCGATAAATCCCGCCGAATGCGCGGTAACTCGGCTTGAATACGTTTTTCCGGAGTATCCAATTCTTTAAGCAAGTTCATTCCGGCCATAGAGGTTGTAATTTGAATAACTTTATCATCATTCAAAGCGATTTCCTCTTGGTATCTATCCCGTTCCGGCACAGACATCATTCCGGAAGCATTTTTCTCCTTTGCTTGTTTATATGCAAACTGCATAAACACATTGCACCGATGCAAGTGGTTTAATAATTTTTGCGTAGCTGCATATTGCGGTGCATTGTAATCCATTTTAAAGAAAATATCGGCTGCAATTTGATATTCAAGCAAAATATCTTTTTCAAGTGTTTCAATTTCCTGCAATTCGGTATCGGTGATAACATTATCCGAAAACGCGTTTTTAACAAGAATGATTAAATCCCGATAACGGCTTAAAATCGGCAATCGCGATCGACTTTTATATTCCGGGACAAGATCCGTATATTGGGCTTCTTCCGACATTTTTTACCTCCTTTTCCATCATTATCTCTGAAACTAATATAGAATAGTTATCAAAAAGAATCAACAAAAATCGAATTCGGAAGCAATAAAAAAAGATGCCCATAAAGAGCACCTTTTATTTTTGGAAAAGACTGCTTGTTAAGCAACAGCGTCTTTCAAGCCTTTACCGGCGCGGAATTTCGGTTGTTTTGAAGCCGGAATTTTAATTGTTTCACCTGTGCGCGGGTTACGTCCTTCCGTTGCGGCACGTTTTGCAACGGCAAATGTTCCGAAGTTTGTAATGCGCACTTCATCGCCTTTCTTTAAAGCGCCGGCAATAACATCAACCGTCGCATCCAATGCTTTGGCGGCATCTGTTTTTGAGAGATTACCGGATTTTGCAATCGCATCTACTAATTCTTGTTTGTTCATAATAAACTCCTTTGTAGAATTTCTTGTGTTTGTTAGGTTGTGCAAGGATTCCCCTGAACAATTTTATCTTAACGGGGATTATATATGATTGTCAACAACCTTTTTCAAATTTTAAGCGAAAAAAAACAAAATTTTGTCTTTTTTTGTAAAATTTTCCGTATTTATTCGGGCGTGTTGATGTTTTTTTTGAATAAAAAGTCAAAAAAATAATTTTTTTTGAAAAATCAAGTGCTACTCCAAAAAGAAACCAAGAATTCATTAAATAAAAAGTGCTTAAACAATTTTTATTTATCCATAAAAATCAATAGATAAGAATTTCTTTAACGAATCGCTCAACGGCTAACATCAGCAACTTTTTATGCGTTGCATCTCGAAAAACGTTTTTAATAGCAAAAAACGGTTTAAAAAAACAGCATCATCAGCAAATCATACCGGAAGGCGGTAACATTATATCCGATTTTTTATCGGCGTTCGTGGAAGAAACCTCTACCGTTGCATGCAGTTTCTTAAAGAAAGCAATTGTATCGGCATCATTATTTAAATGAGCGATTGAATCGGCCGTTTCTCCGTAATAATTCTTCATTGAAATTTGAACGTTCGGTTGTTTTAACAGATAGGAAATCATTTCCGTTTTGTTTGCGTTGACGGCACACATCAAGGGTGTATTACCGTAGGAATCCCGCGCATTGATATCGCACCCCTCATCAAGCAAAAACGTCATAATCTCAACCGAGCCGTGTTCGGCAGCATAAACCGTTACGGGTTTTGCAACTTTGCGCCCGTTATCTTCATCCGCCTCAACAAAACTCAACCGTTTCAAGTCCATCAGAGCAGAAACATCTCGCAACGCGATTAAATCATCGTTATCAATCGCCTGTTGAATTTGTCGGGCCAACATCAAATAAGCATTTTCAATGTCTTGCATGGTCCTCCTCCTTTGATAGATTGTTCTATTATTATATGCTATTTTATGTTTATTGTCAATCAAAATACGGAAAATTGCCGATAACATATTATTTTAATTCAAAAAAAATTTTCTAATTTGTTTTCAAAAAAATGATTGACAGGGCGATAACTCTATGCTAAAAAATGAGAACAAAAGATGAAAATTTGATATCGGAGGGATCATGCTTACCAAAAAACAACACGACTTATTATTGTTTATCGCATCAAATTTAAAAGACAAAGGCATTTGCCCATCGTATGAGGAAATGTGCACATTTTTAGGTTTGCATTCCAAATCCGGTATCAATCGACTTGTTAAAGCTTTGGAAGAACGAGGATTTATTCGCCGATTGCCGAACAAAGCACGTGCATTGGAAGTTTTAACCATGCCGGAAGAAAAGGTCGGGGGTTCAAACAATCAGAAATTGATAAATAATCGGCTACAAGAAATGGAAATGGCTGTTGCAAATGATAATCTGGCAGAAATTCCATTATGCGGTAAAATTGCTTGCGGAACGCCGATTGAGGCTGTTCGCATCAATGAAACGGTTTGTGTGCCGACGCAGATGATGGGCGTTGGTGAGCATTATGCCCTTACGGTAGAGGGTGATTCTATGAAAAATATCGGTATAATGGATGGGGATACGGTGATTATTCAACGAACAGACACGGCACAAAACGGAATGATTGTGGTTGCTTTGGTTGATGGATACGAGGTTACATTAAAACGGATACGCATACAAGGGAATAAAGTTGCTTTAATTCCTGAAAACGAGGCATACGAAACACGCATATTGGATGCAGACAGAGTGTCTGTGCAGGGGCGCTTAGTCGGCTTATTAAGGAAATATCATTGAATATTGTGTCAAGGTGAAACAAAGCAGTGCGTATGGATTGGCGGAAGGAGGGTGTGCCATTTGTGAATAATGGTAAATTCATCGCCGAGATTGACCGGTTCGCAGTTATGCAAAGCATCTGTTGCCTGTTTAAGATTTAATAGGCGAATTATAATTGCTATGTGATATTCAATATGGCATCATCGTATTTTGTGAATTTTAGGATTAAAATTACAGAGAGTGAAATAGAGAAGTTGTGCTGTGCCACAGTAATATATCGTTCCATTAGAATAGCAAAACAGTTGTATCAATGTGGGCGCAATATCAAGATAGTTAAAGATTGTATAAAAGAGAAGAAGTTGATGCAAATATAAAAATTTGCAATGGATTCTTTTGCGCAATTCAACAAGACATCGTTTCCGATAAAGTAGAAAAACAATCGTTTTCGGCGTCTGCTTTTAGCTTCGTATCTGCTGAATATGATTTAATTGTTTTCGGCGACATTTTTTTATTTCTTTTTTATTTTTATGTGGTATAATGAACGCATGAAAACAGAATTTAAACGACCCGAAAGGAAAGATGCCTCGGCAAAAGTGTCAGAGGAAGATATGATTTACTTTTCTTTGGGAATTGATCGCAGTGAATTTATCTTGCCCTCTCAACGACAGGATTATCATTCCGACATGCGAGCCGTTCAACTGGTGCGAGCCGTTCAGGATGGAAAGAAATTATCTCACCAAGATTTTTCGGGAATTAATTTAAAAGGGGCTGATATATCGGGCGGTATATTTAATCAGTGCAATTTTAAAGGAGCCGTATTTTACAAAACGAATGCCGAAACGGCCGATTTTACGGACTGTTGCTTTGATGAAGCCTATATGGAAGGTTCAAATTTTACGGGCTGTGATTTTACGGGAGCCTCGTTCAGGCGCACTTTTTCAAAAAATAATAAGTGGGAAAAAGCATTTCGGGATGCGGAATCCGAAAAATATCTGACAGCGGTAGAGCAAATTATTCAGTTGATAGAGGAAGGGAAACTGGATATTCGCACGATTGCAAAAACCGATTTAATCAACCTCGACATTCGGCGATTGGATTTTTCTAAAATAGACTTGGAAGACTTGGATTTATCCATGTTTGCATTAGACGGTATTAATTTATTGGGAACATATATTGATCCTAAACAATTAATGAGTTTGGAGGGGTGGAACAGTTATTGCCTTGATTTACGCAAAACAAAAGAAATAACGCGGGAGCGATTATGCCGTAAAGTGATGACGGAGCAACAAGAAGCATTGGCGCGCTATGCAAATACGCAAAAGAAGATAAAGGATGATATTCGCACAAAGAAACTTACGCGTCCGCTTTTAAAAACAAAAGAAACGGAAGAAACGCGAGGTTGGGGCATTGAGAAAGCACGCGCGGAATTTAAGCAAATGCAAGAGAAAGAAGTTGCCGAACGTCAACGTCAAGAACAAGAAGAGGCAGCACTTTATGCCACATACAAGCAAGAATACACATCGAAAACCGATGGAAGTAAAGCAACTTCTCAATCAGCTGTTTCTGTGCCGAATACAAGCAATCAAACCGACAAAATGGCTGTCGGTATTCCCGTAACCAAAGAGAGCATTCAATTCTTGGATTCCGAATTGAAAACGCGTCCGGCATTTGGGATTGTCTCTCAGGAAATAAAATCAGGAAAAGGCAGTGAACCCGTTGTTTCGGATTTAAATGCGCCAAACCCTGTTCAAAGCAATACGTCAGAGCATCAAGTAAATGATAAGAAAGAAGTGCGCACAGATTTGAGTTCAGATCAGGCCAGTTTAAATTTATCAAAGCCAGATAGGAATGAAAAATCGCAACCTGTTGTTATTGTCGCGCATGATGAGGCGGAAAAACAACAAGCCATTCCCGCAGAAGAAGTTGCCAACAAACAAATAAATACTTCTGCGGGACGCGAAGATGAGGAAATCAAAAGTTCTACCCGTCAACCGCAAGCACGTTATCGGTATTTTCAAATGCGGGAAGAGGCGGAAACACAAGAAGAACCCATCCTTCAAAAACCGGAATCGGATGACGAGGAAGAAACAGTGCATGATTTAAAAAATGCCGGATTATCGACGGAAGAAATTGCAGACTTCCTGCGTAAAAAGGGACCTCTTAAAGTAATGGGAAAATTACCGAAAGGTCGCAAAGTCAATCATAAAACGAAAGGGTAACGAAAAAAAATGGTCATACGATTGGCTCCCGAAAAACAATCAACGCGAGACTGCCTGAAATGGTGGTGGTGGCGGGCATTGGCCGGTTTCGGCTTTTTATGGCTGATGCTTTTGTTTTTCATACCGTTTTCCGTTGCGATTTCCTATCATCTTTCCATAGATTCATGGTCGTTAATTCCGCGGTATATTTTAAATGTATTAAGCGGTAATTTTTTATTGCCGTTTCGCGATTACGGTACTTGGATTTGGGGCTATTTGTTTCATGAACCGTTGCATTATAACTGGTATAGTTATTTTGCGTGGCGTGTGATGCTGATACCGACGATGGCTTTTGTTTTCTATCATCTTATTTTATTCCATTACAATCCGTATTATCTGTTACCGCAACGATTTGGCGATGGACGTGTGGCAACGGATGCAGATGTAGAAAAAATGGGTCTTTTCGCAGGAAAACATCTTTTAATCGGCTTGCAGGGTAAGAAAAAAAGGAAAATGAAATTACCCGATACCCGTTCGGTTTTCTGTATCGGTGCGCCGGGCTCCGGGAAAACAATGGGTGTCATCATTCCGGCGATTTTGGAAGATAATAACTCCACATTGATTATTCACGATCCAAAAGGAGAAATTGCGAAACTGACAAGCGGTTATCGTGCCACACTCGGGCCTGTTTTTAAAATGAATTGGATGGGAAAAGATGATCCCGAAAAAGGCGTGAGATGGCCATCATGGAATCCGATCGGGGGCGGAAATTTACCTCCGCTGAGTGCCGGCAGAGAAAGCTATATTGATAATTTAATTACCTTTTTAATTCCCGACGGCCCTTCCGGAACGGACCCTTATTGGGTTAAGACGGGACGCGGTTGCTTAACGGGACTCACAGGCTATCTATGCGGTAAAGTTGAGCAGGCACAAGCAAACGATTATTTTCTCTCGCGTATAAAAAACGGGGAATTGGATGAAGAGGATTACGAGATACTTATTTCATACTATGACGCAATGCGCGATTTCCCCGAAGTTTTAAAAGCTAAAGAATTGGCCACGAAAAGAGCAATTACACTTGATAATTATTTGCCGATAGGAACATGGGATTTAATTCCGGATAGTTGGAAAGGGCATGATGCTTGTTTTGCAATGTTACTGGATATTATCAGTTCCGCCCAGATAAGGTATAATGCCGAAATCGCCGAGCGTCAACGCAATCAGGATATGACGGCTATTGATTTGGATGCCTGGCAAATGCTGTTTGAACATGTTGTGCTGGAAACGGCATATTACGGCTATGGACGGCGAACGTTGCTTGAATTAAATCAAGTGTTAAGTTTGCCGGATAAACAGAGAGGTTCGGTTATTTCAATGGCTATGTCGGGGGTCAATATCTTTAAAAACTCAGCTGTCAGGTGTCGCACATCAATGAATGATTTTAATTACGAGCAACTGCGCGGTATGCGTCACCCCGAAACAGACGAATATCAGCCGATCACCATTTACATGTCGGTGCCGTTTTCCGATTTAAAAGCCTCTGTTCTCATCAGCACGCTTTTCATCAACATGGCTACTGAATACTTGATGGAATTCGGCCCGGGGCAGGGGCAAGCCGGTCCGTATTCTGTTGGATTTATTTTGGACGAGTTCCAACACATGCCCTCTTTATCCAGCATTACGGATGGGATTGTCTTCGGTCGCACAAAGCAGAATAAATTTTTGGTTTGCGTTCAAGACTGGCACCAAATTATATCTAAATACGATGAAGAAACATCTACCGTTATCATGAGTTCTACGGCGGCCAAAATTATCAAAAGACAAAACAACCCCGATACTCGTGCGCCATTATTAAAAGGAATTGAAACATTAACAAAGGTTGTGCATTCTTATGATTCCAGACAAGGATGGTTTGATTTCAGCGGTGATTTAATTCCCAATTCCTCATCGCCGTGGATATGGAAAGACTTTAATTTATATTTGCCGATTAAGCGGAAAACAAAGACAATGGCAGATACGGTTATCGGCGGATCGGGCGTGTTAAGTATGGTGCCCGAAAAACAAGTTGTGTTATACGCGGGGCATTTAAACCGCCCGATACAAGCGGCAACTCCTTTATATAACAAAGTTCCCGAATATAAAGAACGCGCCTCCATAAAGCCGGCGAAAGAAATGCCGGATTACATAGTCCGTGAGGCCGATGAAGTTAATTTAATCAGCAAAATACACGTTGATCCAATTATCCCCGTGGATGATATGCCCAAATAACTTTTTCATTTGTCGGGCAAATATGCCGAAGCGAAAAGGATTTTTTTAAAAAACGGTGATTTGATTTAAATTAACTTGACAAGGTCGCTAAAAATAGGTATAACCGCATAATGAAAAAGCAAAAATGTGTTTATCCGGAAAGGGGAAAGAATGTTAGGAATCGTATTGGTTGGACACGGTGAATTGCCGAAAGCAATGTTGGCGGTTGTAGAGCATGTTGTCGGCAACACGGATGGAATGACGTATGTTTGTATCGCGGATACGGATGATATGGAAGAAAAGCGTCATGAAATACTGGATAAAACGATTTCGGTAGATACGGGTGACGGAGTAATCGTTGCAACGGATATGTTTGGTGGCACACCTTCCAATTTGGCGATTTCTTTGATGGAAGAACGCAATATAGAAGTGATTTCGGGCATGAATGTTCCCATGTTGATTAAATTGGCAGAGGAGCGTTCCGAAACAATGCAAACAGCCGTCAAGCATGCGCAAGAAGCCGGCCGAAAATATATAAACGTTGCTTCAAATTTACTTTAATGCCGGATAACGGACGTATCAAATGCCGACACTTACGCAAAAAGTTGAAATTCAAAACTTAAAGGGCTTACATGCGCGGGCGACTTCCGCGTTTGTAAAGGTTGCCTCTGCTTTTGAAAGCGATATACAAATCACCAATGCGGAAGGTGTAACCGTTTCCGGTAAATCTATTATGGATATTTTGATGTTAGCCGTTCCTTTGGGTGCCGAAATAACTTTAACCATTACCGGAAATGATGCGGATAAGGCAATGAAAGAACTTGTTAATTTAATAAATAACCGTTTTGGCGAAGAATAATGGTAAAACGCTTTTTGAACCGTTGGGAGCGTTGATGGATGAAACAATTACATATTGGGATTTAGAACGGAATTGTCCGAAAGATTGTCCTTTTTTGCGTAAGTTGCAAGATAAACATATTTATTTATGTGTTGAATATCGCCTGTTTTTAGAAAATGATAAATACGGCTTGCCCCGAAAAAGTAGCAAATGTGGCACTCAAGAAGTTGACAATGCAAAAGAGACGCTAAAAAAGTTAGCAAAACACTTGGATAACTTGGGTTTGGATGTTTTAACACGGGAAGATAACGCGTTATTACGGAATATTATCGCTGTGTTGGATCAATCCGAACGGGAAGCCGTTGCCACAATTCTGAATTCCCCGGATTTAGCTCAAAGTTTCATCAAGTCGTGCGAAAAGCAACCAAAAGACAATGAATTGGTGTCAAATATTCGGGCGGTTATAACGGAGTATGAAAAAAAATATAAAGATAAGCAAAAAAAGCAAAATCGCTCACGGCCGGAGGATAATAAATCCAACGAAGAAACGGACGAGAAATTGCGACTTCGCGCATTGCTTCAAAAAATGCACGAAAAGAACGGTAGAAATGGTTTATAAGGGAGGGAAAAGTGAAATATGCAGTTTATCCGGGTTCATTTGATCCGTTTACGAACGGTCATTTAGATGTTGTGTCGGAAGCCTCAAAATTGTTTGATAAGGTAACAATTTTACTATCAAACAATTCTCAAAAAAAGAAATTTTATTCTCAAAAAGATATGATTTCGGCTATTCAAAAGACAATGATTCGTCAAGGACTTAAAAATGTAGATGTTCAAGAATCAAGTTTGTTGACGGCGGAAATGTGTCGTAAACTCGGGGCAACATATTTAGTCCGCGGTTTACGCAATGCAACGGATTATGCGTATGAGGAAGATATTGCCAAAGTCAACAATCAATTAAACCCACAGTTAACAACGGTTTATTTACGAGCTGTCCATGACATTGTTTCATCCTCATTAGTCAGAGAGCTATGGAGTTATGGTCATGATATTTCGTCTTACGTGCCGAAAGATGTGTTAGATTTGATTCAATCTGTTTCACAATCGGAGGCATAAATGCGCAAGTTATTAATTTTATGGGATTGGGATAATACGCTAAATGATACGTCGGCAATGATTTTTAAATCACTGCAGGAAACGGCTGAACATTACGGTGTAGCGATGCCGACAAAACGCGATTTAAGGGAAGTATTGAGCCAACACAAAGGGGCTTACTGGGAAAGAGCGTATGCTTCCGATACGCAAGAAGCAATGGCCTACTACTTAAATCGATTTTCAATCAATCATTTAGGGGCGCAGTTATTTCCGCAAGCCAAAGAAATTTTGACTTTTGTGCATCAATCAAAGACGGCCCAACTCATTATCAGTAATAAACGAAAAGATTTATTAAAAGACGAAATTGAGCAGGCAGGTATTGCGAATTTAATAGACGGATACATTGGTGCAGATGATACTTTTTCAAAAGTGAAACCCATGCCGAATTATGGGGCAGAGGTTATTGCACAAATTCCACACAATCAATTAATGATGATTGGTGACGGAACGTGCGATATGGAATATGCAAAAGCGATCGGGGCAATCGGGGTATATATTAGGCCGAAAGAGGAGGTTGAATCTTTTATTGCGCCAGAGTTTCGTTTTGATACATTAAAAGAAGTTTCGGTATGGCTCAAAACATACCTTATAAACGGCAAAAATCTAAAAGCAGAATAGAAAATGGAATAGGTGGAAGAATGAAAAATAATTGTTTAATTATTTGGGATTGGGATAATACACTGGCTGATACACGCCCTGCGGTTAAGGCAGGTTTGCAAGACGTGGCTGATTTTTATGGCTTGCCGGCAATTACGGACGGAGATGTTTTAAATGTTATGACATCGCATCGAGGCTTGTTTTGGCAAAAAAATTTCGGAGAAAATGTGCCACAAGCCATTGAGTATTATGTTAAAAGTTATCGGACACACAGTAATCTCGTTAAATTGTTTCCCGATACGAAGCGGGCACTTGATTATGTAAAAGCCAAGCATATTCCTCAAATTGTATTAAGCAACAAACACGAAGGAGCATTATTGGAAGAAGTTGAGCAACAAGGCGTCGCTTCTTACTTTGCGCGCATACAGGGCACAACAGGCCCGCTTGGAAAACCCGATAAAGCTTTTACGGCCCCGATATTGGATCAATTTAAACCCAAAGAAGTTATACTCATCGGAGACGGAATTTCGGATATGATGATGGCGCGCAATATGGGCGCAAGATCCATTCTGGTGCATCAGCCGGATAGAACGTTACCCCATGAATTTGCCTGCGAGACGCTGACAAGCGTGTGTCAAATTATTGACGTTGTGCTTAACAATGAAGCAGAATAAGAAAATCCTATAAAATCGGGGAGGGGATAAAAAAGTGCGAAAATAAAAAATTTTTCTTGACAAGGGAAATAAAAGATGGTATAGAATGTAGCACAAGAAGGAACGGGCGACTAGCTCAGCTGGTTAGAGCACCTCGTTTACACCGAGGGGGTCTGCGGTTCGAATCCGTAGTCGCCCACCAATAAACTCTTTAAGATTTGATAAAAATTTTAAAGAGTTTTTTTATAAGAAAAACGAAGCGATTCCATTTTTGAAGTAATCTTGTTCTTCAAGATACGAGAAATTGCCCGAAGATACAATAATAAACCGCCGATAATATACGGCGGTTTATTGATATAAGATAATCGACAATATTATGATTTGATATTATAATTTAATTTACAATATCCGTTTTCATATATCCGTGTATTCAGGCATTTTTGGCACTCTTCTTCGGTGGATTTTACGTGGATTGAGATATTGCAAGGATAGCAATTATTGTCAGCTCCCAAAAGTTGATTCTGTGTAGAACATTTAAGTCGAACACAATATCCATTCTGCTCTGCCCGATTAGGACAAGTTTCTTCACAAGGTTTGCTTAAAAGAGCCATTGGAACGGGGAGTGAGTAGTCACAAGAATCACAACCAGAGGTATTTATTCTTAACGGCGTTTCAGCGCTACATTTTTGAACACAAACATAATTATATAAAAAATCTCTTGTCGGACAGAGAGTTTTACATAAATACGGAGTATACACTCCGGATTGATTAATTATATCGGCATCATCGCAACTTTTGCATATACCATATGAATCATGAAACAAAGGTTTGTCTTCGACAGGTGTTCCCTTTACACCACACAACGTACAGTAATTTATTCCATTATAACCTCCTCCTAAGTAACGTTTAGGACATACTGAGCAATTTTCCGTAAATTTACCCACATCAACACCGTTGATTTCATCGCAACTGTAACAGTTTCCATATCTGTCTTTTAACGGTTTTCCTTCAGTTGGTGTTCCTTTTATATCACAATCTAATATGCAATAATTTGTATTAGAATCCTCTTGTATGATACGTTCATTACAAACATCACAAAGTTCTGGATATCTTCCAACGTTGACAGCTTTTATTTCACTACAAGCATAACAACTTCCGTTAGCTCCTTGAAGTGGCTTATTTTCTGTGGATGTTCCGGGAATGCCACAGATAGAACAACACGTTCTGTCTGTATAACCTGTTGATGAAAACTGATTCGAACAAACCGAAAGATACGTTGAAATTGTATCCGCATTAAGCTCATCACACGTATGGCAGTTTCCTTCTTTATCAACAAGGGGTTTGTTTTCATAAGCAGAATTTTTAAGTCCGCAGGGAAGTGTGCAATAATTAACACCTGAAACGGTTTCTATATGCCGTTCTGGGCATACATCGCAGTATTCCGGATAATTGCCGACATTTATTCCCGTAATCTCCGAACAACTGTAACATGCACCATTTTTATCTTTAAGGGGTTTATCGTTCGGACAAGTTTTAAGTATACAATATCCGTTTTTTTCTTCTCGGTTAGGACAGATATTTTCACAAGGTTCAGTTAATAGTCCTATGGCAACAGCCGAAGGGTAATTACAAGAATCGCAACTCGAAGTATTTATTCTTAACGGCGCTTCAGCACTACATTTTGGAGTACAAACATAATTATACAAAAAATCTCTTTCCGGACAGAAAGTTTTACATAAATATGGACTATATATCCCTGTTTGATTAACTACTCCCGTATCATCACACCCTTTACATACCCCATAGGAATCATGAAATAATGGCTTATCTTCTACAGGCGTTCCTTCTACACCGCATAAAGAGCAATAATTCCGTCCGTTATAACCGCCACCCAGATAACGTTTAGGGCAAGTGGCACAATTACCCGCATATTCCCCAACATCAACACCGTTCATTTCATCGCAACTGTGGCAATTACCGTCTTTATCCTGCAATGGTTTCTCTGTTGGGCAACATCTGCCTTCGCGATTGCAACATTGCCCGTCTGCCGTTACGGAGGCACAACAAAAATCGCCGACAATATAATCCTCATCACAACATACCATCCAACGCGAATCATCATAGTCTTTTTTGCATGTTTGTGAATCTAAACAATATGACTCGCAAAGTCCGGTATCTGTATTGCATGTTCCGCAAATACAATGGCTATCCTGCTTACACCGCATGATTTCATGCCGATTATCTTCGTCAATTTCATCTTTTGATGACATGTCTTTATAAAATTCATACGCGAGTTCTACTGTTTCCGCTTGCTCGCAAATACCAATGCTTGCCTCAAATTCTTCTACACCGACGAAGATAGAGTAGGGCACTCGCCACGGCATTCGTAACAGTTCTTTGCATACATCCGTCGGAACATTACTGACAAATATCTCAAAATAATCTATATATTGCGGACTTATTCTCGCTCTAATCGGATACCCCATGCGTGTGATGGGCCCCATTTTCATTTCTATATCACCACTATAATTATTTTCAATCATAGCTTCCATATCAAAAGAAATATCGCGTGCGCGCAGATTGATTTCGTTAATGGTTTCATTGGCAATATATTTTGTCATCGCATACCGATAACCCAAAATAGCCGTTACGGATAATACCCCAATTATCGCCAACACGCCGAGCATTTCCACCATACTCCGCCCGTACTCAGCCGACTGCGCAGACAAATTCTCGGTGGTTGACATAGATAAATTTCCTATCTTTTGCGCGGTATTTTTTCCGCAAAAATAGCGATTCGCGTAAAATACCTCGTTTTTAAGACTTTTCATTGATTGAGATAACTTGATAACTAACTGTTTTATATTCATTTTATTTCTCCCCATTCTACATAAACGTCCGTTTATGTAGAGGGGATATAGCGCAACATCGCTCTGCAAAAAGAAATTTTAAAAAATTCTTATTTTACAATGAGATATTTATATTTAAATTTTTGCTTGATTATTTTAAAAATACCTTTATAATCTGATTTATGCTATATCATCTAGACGGACGTTTATGTAGAGTCCGTTTTTTTGTATTTATAAAAAACAGCGTATGGATTGGTAAGAAAGAAATAAATAAAAAACCGCAAGCGATTTGCTCACGGTTTTTTTGCTTATATTGCGCTTTTTCTACTTTACAACATTATTAACAATAACGCCGTCTAAATAACTCTTAATGTTATCAAAGGTTGTTTGATTGATACGATTGATGGCATCAATGGAGTTAAAGGCAATATGCGGTGTGGCAATCACATTTTTAAATTGTAATAATTTTAAGTTCATTGCCGAATCCAATAAGAAGTCTGTATCATTCACACGTCCCGATGTATCTACTTCATCATGCAATAAGAAGTCTTCGTTTTCCAAAACATCTAATCCCGCACCGCCGACAATACCTTGTCTTAATGCCCAGTAAAGGGCTTGCGTATCAATTAAATCACCGCGTGCCGTATTCACAATGATAACACCGCGTTTCATCATATCAAACGCTTCTTTATTGATTAAATGGAAGTTTTGCGGTGTTGACGGAACATGCAACGAAATAATATCTGCATTTTTATAAATTTCAGATAAATCAGATACATAGAAATCTTTTAATTCGGGATTTTGATACGGATCATACGCCAAAATTTTCATGCCGAAACCTTGCGCAATTTTAATCATATGTCGTCCGATAGAGCCGGTTCCGATAATACCGATTGTCTTCCCAAGTAAGTCAAATCCCATATATTTTTCAATCTCAATATGATTATGAGCCATGGCATTGCGCCCTTGAATAATTTTACGCGACAGCGCCAAGAGCATACCAAAAGCAAACTCTGCAACGGTTGCTTCACCGTAACGAGGCACATTTAAAACAACGATACCCCGTTTTTTGCAATAGTCTAAATCAATGTGGTTAAACCCTGTTGACCGCGTGGCAATCACTTTTAAATTCGGGAATAAATCCAAGCGCGCATTATCTACTGTTTCGGAATGAACAAACAACGAGATAATTTCGCAATCACGGTAAGCCTCAATTTTTTTGGTAGAAATACCGTTTAAACTTTCTTCAAACAACACAAAATTCAATCCTTCAATCGGATGCGATTCGGCGAATTGTTTGAAAATTTCATCAACATCAAAAAAGACTATATTCTTCATTTGGTTTTCCTTTCAATTTGTTCCGTTTATATAGGTCTTGTTTTTATAAATGCAAGAGTTCATACGATAATAAGCATAAAAAAACTACCGATAAAATCGCCTTTGCATTGCGATAACTGAAATCGGTAGCTTTTTTCCTTATTGTAATAAGTCTAAAATATTTATAATCGTATTGCGTAAATCCTTTCTGTGCACGACTTGATCAATCATACCGTGTTCCAAAAGATAACTTGCCTGTTGGAAGTTGGAAGGCAATTTTTCGCGCACGATTTGCTCAATAACCCGTTTCCCCGCAAATCCGATAGCAGCACCCGGTTCCGCAAGGCTGATATCACCCAGCATGGCAAATGAAGCCGTAACACCGCCCATTGTCGGGTCGGAAAGAATCGTAATATACGGTAATTTCTTACTGCGTAATTTCTTAACGGCAATTGTTGTGCGCGCCATCTGCATTAAAGAAAGCATTCCTTCCTGCATGCGTGCACCGCCCGAGGCCGGCACCAAAATTAACGAGGCTTCTTGCAACAGAGCCAACTGAGAAGCAGTTACAATCGCTTCACCGACGGCCGTTCCCATGGAACCACCCATAAATCCGAAATCAAATACACCGACAACGGCCGGATGACCACCGATTGTGCCGTGTGCCACCACAATGGCATCTTCGTTTTTTGATTTTTTGCGTGCCCGTTTTAACCTATCGGTATACTTCTCAATATCGGCAAATTTAAGCGGATCTTCCTTGACTTTCGGCAACTGGATTTGAGTATATTCCTGTCTGTCAAACAACATATCCAAGCGTCTGAGAACGGGTAGGCGGAAATGGTGGTCGCAATACGGACACACATAATCCGACTTTTCAATCTCGGCATGATAAAGCATTGCGCCACAATCAGGACATCTATCCCAAAAATTATTCGGTATATCCTTCTGCGCTGCCGCAACTTTTACCGTCGGACGCGTCAGGCGAGTCAACCAATTCATTCTGCTATGCCTTTTTGTTTAATGCATCGTTGATGGATTTACCAGCTTTGAAAAACGGAACACGTTTGGCATTCACGCTTACTTTTGCGCCCGTTTTCGGATTGCGACCCTGACGTGCTTTTCTCTCGCGAACGGATAACACACCGAACCCACGCAACTCAACACGATTGCCGGCAATCAATGCTTTTGTAATTTCATCAAAAACAGTGGAAACAATCCGTTCCGAATCGGATTTACTCAAATTTGTTTGTTCTGCCAATTTCGCAACCAATTCTGATTTAATCATAGTGAACTCCTTTCTTTTTTCGGTTTGTTTGCTTGCCTTTGTTTTTATCTTGTTTTTTTATGTTTGTCAAGGCGGAAATAGGGCTTTTTTTCTTTTTTTTAACGCTGGTTGCACCCGAAACGATGTCTATTAACTCATTTGTGATATTGGTTTGTCGCTCTTGTGCATAAATTAAATTCATTTCTTCCAATTTCTCATCGATATTCTTTTCGGATTGTTGCATATGTATCATACGCGTATAATGTTCGGAAGCCAACGAAGAAACAATCGCTTTTGAAACAGCAATCATAATATATTCATGAATCAACGCGTTAAGTAATTCTTTATGCGACATGCTTAACATCGGAAACGATGGTCCGTCCCAGATTTTTTTCTGAACCGAAAGAGCGGGCAGGGTGAAAGGAATAAGCGTTTGTTGATAAACGTGTGCCGTTTCGCCGATTTTTTTATTTGCAAAAATTTCAACGCGTTCAATCTCTCTTTGAGCAATTTCTTTTTGAATTAAGGCAATCAAATGCGAAGCACTGCCGGCAATTTCATCCGGATTATGTGCAATCGGAAACGCATGCAACAGATTAAATTTTTCATATTCCGCCATACCACATAACCGTCTTCCCAAGCCGATACAAGGGGTTTCGGCGCGTCTCAGTTGATTATTTTTTATAAACTTATCGGCCTTTAATAAAATCCCTTTATTGAAAGACCCAACCAGCCCGTTATCCGAGCCGATTAAAAGCAAAAGCGTTTTTCCGTTTCCGGGTGTATTCCGATAGGAAGTGTTTTTCCGAAACGGCAAGACTCCGTTTGCAACCAGTGCTTTAAATCCTTCCGTAAGCGTGTCGGTATAATGTTTTAACCCCGTTTCGGCGCGTGTATATTGCGTAACACTGACGGATGAAAGCATTTTCATCGTGGAAACGATATTGCGCAAATCGCTTGTGGTTTGAATACGTTTATTAAGTTGTTCCAGTGTCATACGCTTTCTTCCCGAAACGGCCGAACGGCTTGTATAAAGGCTTCTTTTAAACGATGTTTCGTTTCTTCGCCGAAATTTTTGATTCCCTCACGGATTTCTTTTGCCGTTGATTGAAATTCCGTATTCATTAAATCAGCAACGGCTTGTTGTGCAGATTTCATATTTTCTTCGGGTATATTATCAAACAATCCCTCGGTTGCCGCGGTAAAAACGGCAATTTGCTCCGGCGCACTCATCGGTTGACAACGCGGTTGTTGCAAAACGGCACGAATGGCTCGCCCGCGTTTTAAACGTTGCTCACTTTCGGCATCTAATTGTGTGCTAAATCGCGCAAATGATTCCAACTCCTCAAATTGGGCGTAAAATAATTTTAATGCCCCGACTAATGACCGATATGCCGGTAACTGCGCATCACCGCCGACACGCGAAACCGAACGTCCCGTATCAATGGCCGGCAAAATGCCTTTTTGAAACATCTCGGCGGAAAGGTAAATTTGTCCGTCGGTAATAGAAATAATATTCGTGGGAATGTAAGCCGAAATGTTGCCGGCTTCCGTGGAAACGATCGGTAACGCCGTTAAAGAACCACCGCCGAAGTTATCACGCAAATGTGTTGCCCGTTCTAAAAGGCGCGCATGGATATAAAAAATATCTCCGGGAAAAGCTTCGCGTCCGGGTGGGGTGCGCAAGAGGAGAGATAGTTGACGATACGCCCGCGCATGCGCCGTTAAATCATCATAAACAATCAAAACATCTCTTCCTTTTTCCATAAAGTATTCCCCGATAGAGGTGGCCGCATACGGCGCAATATATTGCAATCCGGCCGGTGCATCACCGCCCGCTACAACCACAATCGTGTTATCCATTACTTTGTTCGTTTTCAATTCATCAATCACTCGCGCCGTTGCCGTTGCTCGTTGCCCGACAGCACAGTAAATACAAATAACTCCCGTTTCTTTTTGATTGATAATGGTATCAACGGCAATGGCGGTTTTGCCTGTTTGTCTGTCGCCCAGAATCAATTCACGTTGTCCGCGACCAATCGGCACAAAAGCATCAACGGCTTTTATTCCCGTTTGTAACGGCACATTTACGGGGGCTCGGTGCATAATCGGTGTTGCCGGCCGTTCGATTGGAAAAGACTGCACACAGGCCGGCGCTTGTTTCCCGTCCAAAGGCTCACCGAGCGGTGTTATCACTCTGCCGAGCAACGCTTCACCGACGGGCACACTCAATACCGCTCCCGAGCGTTCGGCAATATCTCCCGGTTGGAGCGCATCTGCCTGCGTCAATAAAACAACACCGATTGTTTCTTGTGTTAATGTTTGTATCATACCGCGCATACCGTCTTTAAAAACAAGAACCTCATTCATCTCGGCATTCGGTAAGCCGGTGATTTCCGCCGTTCCGGCCGAAACCGATTTGACAACTCCGACTTCTCCCGTCTGTATGGTAGCCGATGCCGTTTGCAAGGCTTTTTTGATTTTGGCAACAGATGTATTTTCCGTCATGTATTTAACCCTTCATCAATTAAAGTTGCCGTTCTGTCATGAAACTGTCGGCGAATATCATTGAAATACATTTTTACGTTCCAATCGGCGAAATAGGCTCCGATTTGGAGGCGAAATCCGAAAATCAATTCATCGTTTTTTAAAAATTTAAGTTGTCGAATATCGCTGTTCAGCGCATTTGCAACAATCTGATTGATTTCTTTTTTTTGCTCTCCGCTTAACGTATGCGGTGTGTAGATAACAGGGATTTCGCCTTCGTTTAATGCAGTCTGCATTTTATTTTTTTCAGCTGACGGCATTTTTTTGAGTGCCTTTTGAAAGAGACGGATATTTTTATCAACCGATGAATCAACGGCAAAATCGCTTGCCAATTTATTCAGTAAATCAATTACGCATAATTCTGCAACGGATTGAATATGCGCCGAAACAACATCGCGTTGACGAAATAATTCTTCTTTGGCAACGGTCAATTGTTTGCGATATTCCTCTTTAAATGCCTGCTCGTGCGTGAGTTGAAATTCCTTATTTTTACGAAGCGTTTCATCCCACTGCGTTTTTTGCTGTTGAGCAAAAAGCGTTTGTTTCTCGTTCAGAAGTTCATTTTCTTTTTCCCACCGCGCTTTTTCATCTTCGGCTTCTTTGATTCTTCGGTGAATATAGGCTTGCCGTTGATCTACGGCTCGCACAATCGGTGTATAAAGAAAACGCTTCAAAAGCCATACCAGAATAGCAAGGTTGATAATTTGCGCAATAAAGGTAACCGTATCAAATCCCATAAATGCTACATCCCGTTATTTATTTCCCGGCCACTTCAATGGCATAATTCCAAAACGGATTAAAATACAGCAATAAAACCGTAATCACGAATGAATAAATTGCCGTTGATTCAATCATTGCCATGGCAACAAACAAAGTGCGGGTAATCGTCGGCGCTTCGTCCGGTTGTTGTGCCATGGCCTGCAGAGCGGCTGCCGCTGCGTTTCCTTCGCCGATACCCGAGCCCAATCCACCGATTGCGATACATAATCCAGCCGCTAAAGCCGACATTGCTCCGATAAGTGTAATTGCATCCATATTTGTTCACTCCTTTCTTTAATTTATATATTTATCATTTTGAAATTTATCAATATATTTTGTTTCAGGACTTACTGCCGAAATGTAAACAATGGCCAGTAGCGCAAAAATATAGGCTTGAATCGTTCCCGTCAATAATCCCAAAATCTGCATGGGCAAGGGCAACAAAAACGGTGCCAGCGTGATTAAAACCGAACCGATGATAGCTCCGCTCAACACATTCCCGTATAAACGAAATGCCAGAGAAAACATAGATGAAAAATCGCTGAGGATATTCATAGGCAACATAATGGGAGTCGGGTCAATATATTTTTTCAAATATCCGATAAATCCGGCATTTCTAATGCCATAAAACGGCATAGCCAGGAACACACATAAAGCAAACGCGGCCGTTGTGCTGAGTGATGATGTCGGCGCTTTAAATATCGGAATAATTGTTAATAAATTGCTCAATCCGATAAAGAGAAAAAACGTGCCGATAATCGGTAGATATTTGGCCGGATTATCGTTGCTGACTTCATAAATTTGTTTGCGAACCCCCATCACAATCATTTCCAATGCAGTTTGCCAACGAGATACATATAACCCCGTTTTAAGCCGACGCGTAATCAGCCAAGAGCCTCCTGCCAATAAAGCCATTACAATCCACGTATAAAACAAGGTGGCGTTTATTGGGAACATCCAAATTTGAAAAATAATAAGGGTGTCTAAATTTTCAATCATCTATCAGCTTTCTTTTTTCCCTTTATTTTTTGTGCGAGAACCTGTGGACTTCTTTTGTTTTGGGGATGACGACTTTTGACTTCCTTTTTTCCCTTTTGCAAGCGGTGCCTGCGTATCATGATAAACGATTTCACTTGTTTGCACTTCTTTTTTGAACGAGGGTTTCATGATTTTTAGCAAGACAACACGCGTTAAGAAAAAACCGCAAAAAACAAGCAAAAACTTTCCAACATTATTTTGGCTAAAAACAAGCGAAATAAAAATCAATAAAAAAATACGCAATGTTGCCGATAAAAACAAAATGATACCCGGGCGACTTGATTTGCGCGAAACACCGATTGTTTGCCACAGTAAATAAAAATAAACCAGACAAAGCACAAATCCGATGGCCAAAGAAACTGCTATATCCGTACCTGTTAAAGTTATTTGATTCATTTTATATCCTCACTTTTAAATGACTGATTATTTTTTTGTTGATGCGTATGTTCCGTTAATCGGGCGTTTCGCATGGATTTATCACTGCTTTTAAACGGTAATAATCCTTCTTTTCGCACCCAATAAGCAACACAACCGATACCTACGGCAAAGCCGAGGAAAATACAATTCAATATCCATGAAAATCCCTGCACGGGGAAGTGTCTGTCCATAAATTGTCCGACAGCAATACCACATAAAACGGGGATTGACATATACCAACCGAAAGCGCTTAATACGGCAACCCGAAAATTCATTCCTGAATTTCCGCGCTCTAATTTCTGCGCTTTTTGAATGAGCGTTTTTTCGGTTTTATTATCGGGATCAAATAATTTGCTCATCTGTTTTCCCCTTTGTTTAACTCCAATAATCCGCGTGCCAGCGTCAATTCCAACTTGGCTAGCGTTTTGTTGGTTTCTTTTCGCTCTTCTTCCATTTTTTTGAATGTTGTTTTGATTATTTCTTTTAATTCTTTCAAGTTATTACTCTTGATTCCTAAACGAGTGCTTAAAGAAATATTTTTTCCTTTTTTAATCAAGATTCCTTCATCACAAGCCACATAACACGCATTTCCCTCTTGATTAACATAGTGAACAATGCTTGTTTTGAGTGCTGTTGCATAATCAATATGTTTGGGTAGAAGTGTATGAAATCCGTCTACCGATTCAATGGTTATTTTTTGTATTTGTTCATTCACGAGTGTTTGAAACGGTAAAGAAATACGCAATGTTATCATTTTGTTTCCTTCCGCCGTTGTTGAAATTTTTGAATAGCCTCATCAACCGTTCCGATCATATAAAAATCATCGGCCGGAATATCATTTAATTCACCGGATAAAATGCGTTCTGCACCCGATAATGTATCATCTAAATCAACCGTTTTCCCTGCCATTCCCGTAAATTGGTGCGTTGTGAAGAAGGGCTGGGTTAAGAATTTTTCCAGTTTACGAGCTGTTAAAACGGTTTGTTGATCTTTTTCAGGTAACTCATCAAAACCCAACATGGCAATAATATCTTTTAATTCTTCATATTCCGCCAATGTTCGCCGAACGGCTGTCGCGATCCGATAATGGCGTTCACCCACAACTTGGGGCGTTAACATATTAGAACCGGATTCCAGCGGATTAACGGCCGGATAAAGCCCCTGAGATGCCCGAGAACGAGATAATACAATGCTCGCCGAAAGATGTGCAAACGTATGAACGGCAGAGGGATCCGTAAAATCGTCCGCCGGCACATAGACGGCTTGAATAGAAGTAATTGCGCCGTTTTTCGTGCTTGAAATACGTTCTTCCAATTCGGCAATATCCGTTCCGAGGGAAGGTTGATAACCCACGCGAGAGGGCATTTGTCCCAACAAAACCGAAACTTCTGAGCCGGCCTGCACAAAGCGAAATATATTGTCAATCAACAACAAAACATCTTGCTTTTTTTCATCGCGAAAGTATTCAGCCATTGTCAAAGCCGTCATCGGTAAACGAAAACGCACGGCAGGTGCTTCATTCATCTGCCCGAATACCATCACCGTTTTATCCAATACACCAGCTTCTTGCATTTCCCGATATAGTTGCTCTCCCTCACGCGACCGTTCTCCGATACCGGCAAAAATGCTGACCCCTTCATATCGCCCGACCATATTGTTAATCATTTCGGTAATTAAAACGGTTTTCCCGACGCCGGCACCGCCTAATAAACCAGCCTTACCGCCTCGTTCCAACGGCGTTAACAAATCAATGATTTTAATGCCTGTTATAAATATCTCCGAAGAAACCGAAAGTTTATCAATCGGAACGGGAGATTGATGAATGGAAAGAGTAGGGGTATTTCCCGGTAAGGACGTTCCGTCAATCGGTTGCCCGAACACATTAAACATTTTGCCGAGGGTTTGCGGACCGACGGGCACGCAAATCGGATGTTTTAAATCCTGCACAGCCATATTACGAGCAAGCCCCTGCGTATTTCCGAATGCCAATGCGTTCACTTTTGTATCACTTAAAAATCCCTGCACTTCAAGTGTTATTTGAGCCCGTTCGTTTTGAACGCGTAATTCGCCGTATAGCTGAGGTAATTGTTTAGGAAAATCAATTTCCACAACGCTTCCGGAAATGCCACTGATATAACCGATATTTTCTTTCATCCGCACCCTTTCTTTTTTATAGTTATAAGGGGAAACATCACCAGCGTCAAGCACTTTTACGATAAAAATAAAATATCGGAGAAACTCTCCGATATTTTAATATAAAGACTGCGTCTTTTCGGCCTCCCTGATTATGCCTCTTTCTTATCTCTCGGTTTTTTACTATCCGACTTTTTACTACCTTGTTCGGCAGTATCCGCACTTAACGGGAGCAGGGGCTTGGTTAAAGCCAATTTTAAAACCTCTTCGGCGCGCGTTACGGGAATAATTTCCATTCCTTCTTTTACGTTGTCGGGAATTTCCTCTAAGTCTTTTTTGTTTTCTTCAGGAATTAACACTGTTTTAATTCCCGCCCGCAAAGCAGCTAAGAGTTTTTCTTTTAACCCACCAATCGGTAAAACGTGTCCGCGAAGCGTAATTTCTCCCGTCATGGCAATATCTTTCCGAACGGGTATGCCCGTATAAGCCGATACGAGTGACGTCATCATCGCGATACCGGCCGACGGTCCATCCTTTGGTGTTGCTCCCTCCGGAACGTGAACATGAACGTCTTTCTTCTCAAACACTTCATCTTTAATGCCGAATTCGTGGGCATGAGCCCGAATGAATGAACGGGCCGCCTCAACGGATTCTTTCATAACATCACCCAACTGTCCCGTCAGTTGTATTGCCCCTTTACCGGGCATAACAACGGCTTCAATGGATAAAATCTCTCCGCCGACTTCCGTCCAAGCCAAACCGGTTGTCGTGCCGATTTGATCTTCCTTTTCGGCAACACCGAACGAATATTTTTCAACACCCGCATATTTCTTTAAATTATCCGGCGTAACCGTAACAGATTTAATATTTTCTGTTTGAATTTCCTTAACAACTTTACGGGCAATGTTTGCGATTTCCCGTTCCAGATTCCGCACCCCTGCTTCTCGGGTATACTTACGAATTAAGCAGAGTAGGGTATCATCGGTAATGGTTAACTCTTCCGGTTGCAATCCGGCCAATTTTAATTGTTTGCCGATTAAATGCTGTTTTGCAATCTGAACTTTTTCATCTTCCGTATAACCCGAAAGTTGAATAATTTCCATTCTATCCAATAACGGACGAGGCATTTTTAACGTGTTCGCCGTTGTGATAAACATCACATTTGATAAATCATAGTCAACTTCTAAATAATTATCATTGAACGTTGTATTCTGCTCGGGATCTAACACTTCCAATAAAGCAGAGGAGGGATCTCCCCGATAATCATTTCCTAATTTATCAATTTCATCCAGCAAGAACAATGGATTGATTGTTTTTGCTTTCTTCATCCCTTGAATAATTTTTCCGGGCAATGATCCGATATATGTTCTGCGATGACCCCTGATTTCGGATTCATCATGCATACCGCCCAATGAGGCACGCACAAAATGGCGTCCCGTTGCGCGGGCAATAGATTGACCGAGTGATGTTTTACCCACACCCGGAGGGCCGACCAAACATAAAATAGAACCTTTAATACAGTTTGTCCGCTTCTGAACGGCTAAAAATTCCAAAATCCGTTCTTTCACTTTTTCTAAACCATAGTGATCTTCATCCAAAATGCGTTTCGCTTCCGCTAAATCCGTTTGTAAAACAGATTTTTTGCGCCAAGGAATTGCCGTCAACCAATCCAAATAATTCCGAACGACACCCGATTCGGCTGACATCGGTCCCATCATCTGCAATTTATGCAATTCGCTCATCGCTTTTTCGCGAGCCTCTTTCGGCATTCCGGATTTCTTGATTTTTGTTTCTAATTTCTTTATTTCACCACCGTCTTCAGAATCGCCGAGTTCTTTTTGAATGGCTTTCATTTGCTCATTCAAATAATACTCGCGTTGCGATTTTTCCATTTGGCGTTTTACACGTTTCCGAATCTTCCGTTCAACCTGCAATACGCCGATTTCCTTTTCCATATCGGCATATAAAATTTCCAAACGTTGTTGAATGGAGCTTGTTTCTAAAAGTTTTTGCTTTTCATCAACCTTTAAAAGGATATGTGTTGCCACAACATCGGCAAACTTTTCGGCATCCGTAATTTGGCTGATTGCAACAAGCACTTCCGGTCCAAGCCGTTTATTTAAGCGAACGTAATTTTCAAATTGCTCACGCACGGAACGCATCAAGGCTTCCGTTTCGGATTCATTGCCTGATTCGGTTTTTAAAATTTCAATATGGGCTTCAAAAAATTGATTATTTTGCACCCATTCAACCACACGCGCCCGAGCAACACCCTCAACGAGAATTTTTACCGTTCCGTCAGGCAGTTTCAGCAACTGCAATATGTTTGCCAATGTGCCGACTTTATATAAATCACCCGTATAAGGCGTATCAATCAACGCATCGGACTGCGCCGTCAAGAGAATTTGTTTACTGTTTGCCATTGCATTTTCAAGTGCGGCAACCGATTTATCTCTCCCCACAAACAAAGGCACAACAACATGCGGAAACACAATTATATCCCGCAACGGTAATACCGGATAAACACCATCAGTAATCGCTGTCATATTCATTTTCCTTCAACTATAAATTGCATATAAAGATATATGTAGCGTTGCAAGAAATGTAAAGAGGAAAAAGTTAATTTTTACGCTTTTGCAGACTTTTTTTCTTTTGCGTCAAAAATAAATGTCGGCTTTTCTTTCTTTTCAACCGTATTTTCATCAATGACCACTTCTTTTAAGTCTTTCATTGTCGGCAATTCATACATGATATCCAACAATAAATTCTCCATAATTGAGCGTAATCCGCGAGCGCCCGTTTTCCGCTCAATGGCTTTCTTTGCAATGGCGCGACACGCATTATCCGTCAGTGTCAGTTTAACATGATCCATCTCGCACAAGGCTTGATACTGTTTAATCAACGCATTTTTCGGCTCTTTTAAAATGCGCACAAGTGCATCTTCATCCAACTCTTCCAAGCTGACAATCACAGGTAAACGTCCGATAAATTCGGGAATTAAACCATACTTTAATAAATCAGTCGGTTCCAACTTTTCTAAGAGTTCGCTTAACTTTTTCTCGTCTCCCGAAGTATTGTTTGAACCGAAACCGATGGTATATTTGGCCTCACGCCGTTCAATCACTTTTTCAAGACCCGCAAACGCTCCGCCACAAATGAACAAAATGTTTTGCGTGTTCACTTTAATATATTCTTGATTGGGATGTTTGCGTCCGCCTTGCGGGGGCAGGGAAGCAATCGTTCCTTCAATTAATTTTAACAGAGCCTGTTGCACACCTTCGCCCGAAACATCACGCGTGATAGACGGGCCATCTGATTTACGGGCGATTTTATCAATCTCATCAATATAAATAATACCTTTTTCGGCGCGTTTCACATCATAATTTGCATTTTGCAATAATTTAAGCACAACGTTTTCAACATCTTCGCCTACATAGCCGGCTTCTGTTAATGTTGTTGCGTCTGCGATGGCAAACGGCACATCCAATGATCGTGCCAATGTTTTTGCCAACAAGGTTTTTCCGCATCCCGTTGGGCCTAAAAGTAAAACATTTGATTTCTCAATTTCAACACCGCTTTCATTCGCTTCCGAGAGCAAGCGTTTATAATGATTGTAAACAGCGACCGACAGCACTTTTTTAGCGCGATTTTGACCGATAACATATTCATCTAAAATTTTATGTAATTCTTGCGGTGTTTTAAGATTTTCAACACTTAATTCCGTATAACCCTTTGATTCGGCAGATTCCTTCGTATCAGAAACCGCACTTTTATCTTTGGCGGGCTCTTCCTTTATCATACCGCGACACAACTCAATACATTCATCGCAAATAAAGACCATGTGATCCTTTCCATCCGGCCCTTTCATCGGCTTTCCGGAAATCAAACTGCGCACTTCATTTTGACTTTTATTGCAAAATGAACATTTTAAATCCGTATCTTTATTGTTTTTATCATCTCTTATCATATTGAGCCCACTCTAATTGTATCGCTTTGAAAACATTACTCTTCGGGACGACGCGTAATCACTTCGTCAATCAACCCGAATTTTTTAGCCTCCTCGGGCGTCATAAAGTTATCACGCTCCATGGCACGTTCAATCGTTTCCAAACTTTGGCCGGTTTGCTCAACATAAATTTGATTGAGGCGCGCCTTGATGGCCAAAATTTCTTTGGCGTGAATTTCAATATCCGTTGCCTGTCCCTGAAATCCGCCGGACGGTTGATGAATCATCACACGAGCATTCGGCAAAGCAAATCTTCTGCCTTTTGCGCCACAGCAAAGCAATAAACTCCCCATGGAGGCGGCTTGCCCCATTACAACGGTTGATACCGGACATTTAATATAATTCATTGTATCCAATATAGCCAATCCCGATGTGACAACGCCTCCGGGTGAGTTGATATAAAAAGAAATTTCTTTCTTTGCGTTTTCGGCTTCCAAAAACAGGAGTTGCGCACAAATTAAACTTGCTACTTCATCGTTGACTTGACCCGTTAAAAAAACAATGCGTTCTTTTAAGAGGCGTGAATAAATGTCAAAAGCACGTTCTCCGCGACCGGTTTGTTCAATCACCGTCGGAACAAGTGTATTCATTGAGGGAGCAATCCATTCATTCATTTAGCAAACTCCTGTTTTTTACCTATTGTTTATTCAGCTTTTTTTGCCTTTGTTTTTTTTGCCGGTTTTGCATCGGGGTTATAGGCGTATAACTCTTCCGGTGTCATTTTCTTTTCATTTGTTTTAACAACACCCAAGATATAGTCAACAACCTTTTCTTCAAACAACGGCGCTTTCAAATGATCCAATGCTTGCGGATTCTTTTGATAGTATTCAAATACAATCTTTTCTTGACCCGGGTAACGGCGTGCTTCCGCCATCACCGCATTTGTTAAATCTTCTTTCGTTAATGTAATTTTATTTTCATTGGCAACTTCGGCTAACAAAAGACCCAAGCGCACGCGCCGTTCGGCAATATCCCGATATTCCTTTTTCAGTTCATCTTCGGATTTTGCTTTCTCGTCTTCATCCAGTTGATTGGCTTTTTTTGCTTCTTCAAATTGTTTCCAAATAGCATCAAATTCCATATCAACCATTCCTTGCGGTACTTCAAAAGAATGCGTTTCTGCCAAAGCATCCAATAAAGCGCGTTTCGTGTGCATCCGAGCAACGTTTGCGTATTCTTTATTCAACTCGGCTTTAATCATTTCTTTTAAAGCGTCCATTGTTTCCGAACCGAATGATTTGGCAAACTCATCATTCATTTCCGGCGTTTTGTATTTGCGTAATTCCTTGATATCTACCTTAAACAATGCTTTTTTGCCCGCCAAGTCTTTGCTGTGATAGTTTTCAGGGAATGTAACGTTCACATCTACTTTTTCGCCGATTTGATGACCCGTTAATTGATCTTCAAATCCCGGAATGAATGTATTTGAACCCAAGTCCAAATAATAGTCTTTGCCTGTACCTCCTTTAAATTCAACACCGTCAATGGAGCCAACGAAATCAATAACGATCACGTCGCCCGTTTTTGTAGCGCGTTTTTCATTAACAACTTCCGTTGTCTTGCGTGCGGCAGCCAATTTTTCAAGCGCATTGTTCACTTCTTTTTCGGAAGCTTCGGCAACTAATTTTTCAATGCTCAATTTTGAGAAATCAGCCGGTTTAATGTCGGGCAGTGATTCAACATCAATCGTATACTCAATATCTTTTCCGTCTTCAAACGTTTTAATTTCAATTTTCGGACGCAAGGCAGGGCGAATTTTATTATCTTCAAACGTTTTATTCGTGTAAGATTGAATCAATTCATCCAATACTTCCCCTTTTACGGCATTTTCGTATTTTGCCTTGATAATGTTCATCGGGGCCTGACCCGGCCGGAAACCTTGAATTTTTGCTTCCTTGCGAATTTCTTCCAATTTTGCGGTTTGTTTGTCCGCAAATTCCTTTGCCGGAATAACAACCGTAAAAGAATGCGCTAATTTATTTTTTGTCATAATCTTCAAAATCCTTTTTATATCTTATACATGGTGCGGGCGAAGAGATTCGAACTCCCACGCTTTTGGCAACGGCTTCTAAGACCGTCGTGTCTACCATTCCACCACGCCCGCTGTTCTCAGGTGTTATCATATAACACAATTTTTTTAAAAATAAAAGAGTTTTTATCTCTTTTTTTGAAAAATTTTAATTCGCCTGAAAATCAATATGTTTCGGCTTGATTCTCATGTATCAAAATAACCCGCCTTAAAAGATATATGTGATTCGGTTGATGATAAAACAAATTCTTTCTCAATAGGTGGCTCTCTCAATTCGTGTTTTTGCGAAAAAATTCAATCTCTTTTTTATATCCCTCAAACTCATTCGGCGTTTCCAAAACAAATGAAAGATGTTTTAATTTCGGATGATTCACAAACCGCACAAGCGCATCGGCGCCGATGCTCCCTTCACCGATTTTGGCATGCCTGTCTTTATGACTGTTAAATGGCGTTAAACTATCGTTTAAATGAATAAATTTAAGCCGTTGAAGCCCAATAACGGTATCAAATTCTTCCAATACCCCGTCTAAATTATTCACAATATCATATCCGGCCGAATAAACATGACATGTATCCAAACATACACCCAACCGCTCACCGTAACGGCATCCATCAATAATTTGACGCAGTTCCTGAAAAGTTGACCCCACTTCACTGCCTTTGCCCGACATGGTTTCCAGCAAAACATGTGTTTTCATATCCGGCGTTAATACCTGATTTAATAAATCGCAAATATAGAAAATGCCGATATCTACGCCTTGCCCGACATGTGAACCGGGATGGAAATTATAAAATTGATTCGGTGTATACGATAACCGATTAACATCATCTAACATTGTCCGCAGTGCAAAATCTCTTGTTTCGGGCTTATCGGAGCAGGGGTTAATGGTATAAGAAGCATGCGCTAAAATCGATTCAACCTTTCGTTCGGGCAGGGCAGCCATAAAGGTATGCACATCTTCCATATTCAATGCTTTTGCCTCCCCACCGCGTGGATTGCGCGTAAAAAATTGAAATGTATTCGCTCCCATAGCCGACATTTCATTCAACATATTCATATATCCTTTTGCGGCAGATAAATGCGCTCCTATTTTAATCATTTTATTTCCTTTTCAACAGATTGTTTTAAATTATTCAAGTTATTATTCTCTTTTGAATTTATCCATAACCCGGCGTGTTTACATCCTTCTTTGGTAATTAAATTTTCGGAATGTTGAATAGCCTCAATGCGAGCCGTTCGGGTGCATTCCCATTGTGAAACGGGATATTTAATATGCCAATCAATCATTTGATGCAGTTGTTTCCCCGTTAAGCGAAATCGTTTCGGATAAGTTTCCGCAAAATAAAGATAAGCGCGGGCAACAACACCTTTGGCAAAATCCGGCGGTTCGGCCAAATTATCTGCCACTTTAAACGAACACATCGGCCCGAAATAGGAGCCGATATTGCGCGGTAAGTCAACAAAGGGTCTATCCATACGAACGGCATTAACCGAGCCGACGGACGGATACAAATTATACATATCCGCCTGCATTAACTTAAATTCACGATTAACTTTATTGGCGCACTTGCGACCTTTATACGGCACACCTTTGGAAACGCACTTTTTATGGCCTTTTTGCCAAGCACGAAATGTCTGTCCGAATGTTGAAACGGGAACAACATGTTCATATTCAATCCGTTCAACGCGATTGGCAATAATCGTTTCATTAAAAACACTCGGATAAGCGATAATCTTTTTTGTTCTAGGATCGTATGTTGCATTGCAATAGATGGTTTGAAAGTAATCCGAGTAAATAACCTCTTGTAACAAACGTTTTGCTTTGATAAGAGAAGTTATTTCTTTGTTTTGTGCAAAAGCGTTCCCGCACAGCAAACACATAATCAACAACAAAATCAAGCGACTCACATACGGCACGTTGTATCCTCTCCGATTGCTTGCCGTTTAACACGAAATCCGCTATCCGTGCCGACATAACGCCCGATTGATTCAATTTTCTTCACAAGTTCATCGTATGTCTTCTTGGGGGTATAGCCCGTATTTGATTTGCCGGGATATAGCTCATAGTTTTTACGGTAATCGGTGAGTGTTACATTCGGCATAATCACATTAGCGCCGGCTTGAAGCGCAATTCTCTGACCATCAGGGCAGAGCGTTTCCATTGCTGTCGTCGCAGGGATATTGATATCCGGGAGCAACAAACGCGTAACAGCCATCACGCGAATGGCTAGCTCAAAATCTCCTTTCGGGACATCTTTAAGCGGGGTGTCCGGATGAGGAATAAGGGGACCGTAGCCTAACATATCAGCGTCAATTTCCTTGAAAAATAAAATATCATCCGCCAATGATTCAACTGTTTGCCCAGGTAAGCCAATCAAGGACCCAGAGCCGACTTCCAATCCGGCTTTACGTAAATTCGTTAAACAATTTGCACGCTTTTCCCAACTCATACCGGGGTCGTGCCGTGCATACACCTCTTTATCCGTTGTTTCAATGCGGAGCAAAAATCTATCGGCACCGGCGTTACGATAGGCTTGATATTCTTCCAACGTCTTTTCCCCGATACTTAATGTTAAAGCAACGCCGAGTTTCTTTATTCCTTGAATAATAAAGCAAAGTTTATCTGTCGTGAAATACATATCCTCGCCGGATTGTAATACAATCGTTTTCAAGCCCAGCTCCTGAACGGCAGTCGTTGCCATTTGAATAATTTCTTCCGGTTCAATTCGATAGCGCTCAATGTTTTTATTATCACGTCGCAATCCGCAATAACAGCAATTATTTTTGCATATATTTGAAAATTCTATCAAGCCACGCAAATGAACGGCATCACCGACATATTGATGTCGCACAATATCCGCAACCGAACAAACTTCTTCAAACGGCAAAGTATTTCCCAACAAAAATACAATTTCATTTTTTGAAAGTGTATGAGTTTCCATGGCCTTTGCCAAAATGGAATGCATAGATTCTCCTTTCCGCAATTAAGCTCAATTTCAAAGTAAAGGAAGTGTATTAAAAATCAGAGTAAATTGTCAAGAATAATCTTAATCATTCGGTATCGTTTCGCTTTGATAAGGGCAGGAGATATTATCCATGCCGTTTTCTAATTGATATAATCCGACGGCATTAAAGGAAGATATTTGTCCGACTTTTGTATAACATTTGTTAGAAATAACCGCTCCGTTTGCATATTCAACCTCAGCCAACAGGGTTGAATCCGGATAATAAAGGAGAGCCGTTCCGTTAATAACACCTGCAGAATAGGGAATAACGGATTGCAATACACCGCTTTGATAATAACGCCGTTGAATACCATCAATCATGCCGTTTTGGTAGGTTTGTGTTAATTGGATATTGCCGTTTTGATGAAACATTTTGCCTGTATTGACGGGAATATTATTATTGTAAGTCAGTTGCATCAGCAAATTACCGTTTGGATGGTAAGCACGCAATTCACCGTCAATTTCATCACTCGTATATGGAATTTCGGCAAATAATACGTTGTTATCATAATATATTTTTTGCGTTCCGGAAATTAGGTTGTTATTAAACGGGATACTTGTAAACAAATTACCGTTTTCGTAAAAGATATTTTGAATGCCTTGCCCCGAGCCCAAAACGCTTTCAAAAGAAACCAAGGTATTTCCGTTCTGGTAATAAAGCGGTTGCCTTGTTTGCTGAAAAAGTAAAAAGGAAGGTATATTTCCCAACAAATCGGAATCAGCCAAATTTTGCTCCAAAGAAGCGAGTAGGGGCTTTTGGTTTAAATCATAAAGCAAATTATCCCCGTATAAGACAGAATAGGGAATGCAAGATCCAAAAGGTTGTGCATTAGCACTCTTGATAAAAAACAGAATGGCCAAAAATAAATATCGTATCATACAGTGTAAATAGATAAGAAAAAAGATAAACGCAATGAACCAAAAGCATGGGCAAATGCAACGCGTTGGCAAAGCCATATAAGTGAATTAACCGGTCATCAAAGAAAATTTGCCTCAAAATCGCTTTCAAAAAAGTAAAATATCTAAATAACTATCTGTAAAATATCTTTTTTATGATGAAAAGCTCAAAATTTTAATCCATACAAAAAGCAAACAGCATCAAAAAAAACGCAAAAAGATAAATAGAAGCCAATATCAAAAAAGTGCTTATTTTTATAAAAATATCAAATAAAACAAGATAAAAAAGAAAAGAAGAAAAGCAAAAGAAACGTTTTTTAAGCCAGCCAAATAACCGGCAATGTGTGGGGCTACAATAAGCGCCTTATATTGCCGACATATTTTCATTTTTACATCAATTAAAAAATGAGCCATTCAGATTAAGAAAATTTACCATTTCAAAGTGCCTGATGAAATAAAGAAAAATAAAATCAAGATAGAACAAAACGGTATTCATGAAATGGGTAAAATGCCTGAATAAACGTTTTTTAATCTCCCGCTTTTCCTGTTTCTATAAACTATACATAATAGAAATTATGCGACAAATTGATAGCGAGAAAATGAGAAATAATTATGCAATTTCATAATGTTATAAATTGTGTGGATAACTCTGTTTATAACTTGTTTTGCAATGTGCGTTTCTTTTATGCTTTTGCCGAAAAAGAAATAAATTGGTTCGTTTTTTTGTTGTGCCGGGCTTATTTTTATTGTTTGTGAGTTGCAAATTATCTTTTTTCTTTCTGTGCGCAGTCTGCTTCTTCGGGTTATTTACTTTCTTTATTTGATATTCCCTTCCCCGGCATACCATCATCGTATTTTCTGCCTTTATGGTATTCGTCTTTTCGATTCTTGTCAATCTTATGACGCTTTTTGACGCACTTTGACGCTTTTTCCCTCGTCATCATTTATGATAAAACAATTAAAATTTTTTCTTTTTGTATGTTATTTCTTTGAATTTTATTCTTTTTTTTGATTTTTTCTGATTTTTAACAGCGTTTTTCAGCCAAATCATTTGCTCTTTGCGCATAATGGCTCTCTTTTATCCCTTATATGTTGCCTTTTTTAAAGCACAAAATTTGCTCATATTCCCATTTTTAGCATCTAAAGCAACCTACTCTCTTTTCGAAAGTTTGACTATTTAAGGCAACTCAGTTGCACTGTTAAATACAAATGTCTTTATACGGTAAATTCAAATCCGTCATAACTCGGACGAATGCTCTCGGGCAATTCTTTGCAGAGCGTATCATAATCCATTCGCAGACCCATGTGCGTCATATAAGTTTGCCGTGGTTTTATGTAATCAATCCACTCCAATGCTTTTGATAGATGAATATGTTTGTTGTTTTCGCGCGTTGTTACAACTCCGAGCAACCAAGTATCTATGCCTTGCAGTAATTCAAATCCTTTGGGATCCATTTCTTTCACATCCGTTGAATATGCAAAATTGCCGATGCGATACCCCATTGAAAGACAATTCGGATCCGTTCTGTCTACCCCATGGTATTGGCGAATGGGAATAATTTCATTATTGCCGACATAAAACGGTTTATATGGCTCAATAATATGTAAATCAAATAAGTGCGACTGGTTATCGTTTTTAAATAAATATCTCAAGAGTTCTTTAAAGTGTTCGGCATTCGCCTTTGTTAAATAGATCGGTAAAGATGTATTTTTCTCTTGCGAATAACTGCGCAAATCGTCGGCACCGCCCATGTGGTCATAGTGCCCGTGTGTATAAATAACGGCATCAATATGCGGACTGCCTGCTTTTATCAACTGCAACCGAATTTCCGGATCCGAATCAATCAAGATTCTTTTACCGTCATTCGTTTCTATCAAAACGGCACTGCGTGTTCTTGTGTTTTTCGGATTGTTTGCATCACATAATCCAAACCCACGCGATAATGACGGAATTCCATTTGACGGACCGCACCCCAGCACTCTGACTTTCATTTTTTTCTCTCCAAAAATAATTGCTCAAAATTATGCGTTACAATATCATTCAATTCGTTCAAAGTTAAATTTTTAATTTCGGCAAGTCGTCTCGCCGTTTCAACCACATAAGCCGGTTGATTCATTTTCCCGCGATACGGCACGGGAGCTAAATAAGGTGCATCAGTTTCAACCAGTAATTTTTCTGTGGGAATCTGTTGAAATGTTGCGCGTAATTCGGTTGCCTTCCCAAAAGTAATAATCCCCGAAGCCGAAATATAAAAGCCCTTATCCAGCCCCTCTTCCGCCAACTCCAAACTGCCCGTAAAGCAGTGCAACACCCCGCCGGATTTCAGTAAACCGCCGTTGGCTGCTGCCGATAAAATTTGAATGGTATCATCTTGCGCTTCCCGCGTATGAATAATAATCGGCAATTCCCTTTCAGACGCTATTTCAATTTGTTTTTCAAATACTTTTATTTGCTTTTGCCGATTTTCGGGGCTGTAAAAATAATCCAACCCGATTTCTCCATAGCCAACAATTTCGGGCATAGAATCCAGAATATCATTCACATGTGCGCTGTCAAAAGAATCAGCATTTTCGGGATGAATACCAAAAGCACCGAACACTTTTGGATACATCAGCATTTCCTTTAAATCCGCAACATCATTATATCCGCAAGCAACCGTTAAAATCTCTTCAACGCCGACGGCATGCGCCTCTTCCAACAAAGCAGAAGGTTGTATTCCCGCCTTTTTCCATTCTTCCCCGATACCCAAATGACAATGGCTATCAATCATCACCAATCTCCTCGGCTAACAAGAGAATTAAATTGATAATTAACTGTTTCTTATCCAAATAAATTGTGTCTGCCTGCCGAAACAACTTTTGAGATTCTTCAAATAAATCCAACAAGTTTTCGGTTTTACTTTTATTAACGGCAAGATTTTTCTTAATTAACATCGATAAATGAATCTGCCAAAATGTTGAAAACAAAGAAAACAACTCACTTTCTTTGCTGATTGATTCGGCAAAATCGTTCACTTTTTCTATATCCAATTCTATAAAAGGAACGGAAAACTCCGTGATTTTTTGATATATCCCAACTGCATTCAATTCATAAATCTTCTTCGCCAATCCGAGAGAACCGCCGGATAAATCGGCCAGTAAATCAACATAGTTGCACGTTGGATACATCTCTTTCAGCTTTTGAAGCATCTCATCATATCCTAAAAGAGGCAATGTAATTTTACGACATCTGGAACAAATCGTCGGCAATAATTTGCCCGTATTTTCGGATAAGAGTAATAGTATACTGCGCTCATACGGCTCTTCCAGCATTTTTAATAAAGCATTGGCCGCATTTTTGTTCATATCGTCAGCTAAATCAATAATCAGAATACGATATTCATTTTCGGCGGCTTTCAAAGATAAAAACTGCATTCCCTCTCGGATATCATCAACCGTAATTTCGCGTCGGCGTGCCGTTGTTTTTTCATTTTCTTCAACGGCTTTACCGGCCAAAATCATTTTTTGAATTTCTTTCTTGGCATCATCCGTTAATCCGCATTCTATCCATTTTACGTTTTTGTTATACGCTTTATCTTCCTTCCAAACGCCGTTGGTTAAAAAAGATGCCAATGAACCGGCAAACTCTCTTTTCCCTGAGCCGAAAGGACCCGAAATCAGCCACGAACCGCTGATTTTTCCTTTTTGAACGGCTTGAAGAATTTGCTCTTTCGGTGTCATAATATAATTTTCTCCGAGAGATGGCGAACTATTTGCCGATGAACATCGTCAATCGAACGAGAAGCATCAATAACCACATATCGTTCCGGATTTTTCTTTGATAACGTTAAAAATCCGTTGCGCAGATTTTGATGAAATTTCAACTGCATTTCTTCAAATCGTTGTTCATCATTCCCTGCTCGTTGACGACTCCGCATCAAACCCGTTTCGGCATCTAAATCTAAAATAAATGTTATATCCGGCTTAAAATCGCCTGCAATCATTTGATAAAGTGCCGTTATTTGATGATAAAGCGTTTCATCAAAGCCGTAGCCGAAACATTGATAAGCCAGTGTGCTATCCGCAAATCGATCACTTAAAACAATTTCGCCCCGCTCCATGGCCGGCCAAATTGTTTTAACAAGATGATCTCGTCTGGCAGCAGAAAAGAGTAAAAGTTCCGTCAGTCTATCCCATCGCGAAGTATCTCCTTTCAGCAAAAGATTCCGAATTTCCTCTGCGCCGACACTTCCGCCCGGTTCGCGTGTGATACAAACAGGTAATCCACATTCTTCTGCCAGATATTTTTGCAGAAGTTTTATTTGCGTAGATTTCCCAACGCCCTCCCCGCCTTCAAACGTAATAAACAGACCCTTTTTCATCCGCTGATGTCTCTATTTGAATAGTGAGAGCAAAATATGCTTAATCTTCCCAAAGTAGCCGACTTTTTCAACGCTTTCGGCAGCAATTAAATCGACACCGTGATTTCCCGATACGGTTGATACAATCAATGTTCCGAGTTTTTGCCCTTTCTGCACAGGGGCTTCTACGGGCGAATTGTAAATCAACTTCATATCGGTTACCGATTTTCTTCCCTTTTGAACGGTTGTTTTAAAATCTTCGGCGGCAACGGCTTGCACCGTTTCTTGCGTGCCGAGCCACACGGGGATTTGTTCTATCGCTTGCCCTTTTTTGATAACCGTTATATTTTCAAAGCCAACTATACCCCAATTCATTAATTTTTGAGATTCTTCACGCCGTTCGTTCATTGACTTCATTCCGTTTAATACCATAATCAACCGTCTGCCGTCAGGTGTTTTCGCCGAAGCGGTTAAGCCGTAACCGGAGGCTTTTGTATGTCCTGTTTTTAATCCGTCGGCGCCGTCCAACGTGTATAACAACGGATTGCGATTACCTTGTTTTATGCCGTTATGCGTAAAAGATTTTTCGGAATAAATCGGATAATACTCGGGAAAATTGTTAATCAGTGCCTGGGCAAGTATTGCCAAATCTTTAGCGCTCATTTTATGATTTTCATCCGGCAATCCCGTTGCATTGGCAAACGTTGAATTTTTCAAACCGAGTTCTTTTGCTTTTTCATTCATCAATTCGGCAAAAGCTTCTTCCGTTCCGGCCATATTTTCGGCAGCAACAATACACGCATCATTTCCCGATTGAACAATAATACCACGTAATAAATCTTTCACTTTTACCTTTTCATAAGGATTTAAAAACATGGTAGAACTACCGCTTTTGGCACCGCCCTTACGCCAAGCGTTTTCAGATGTCGTAAACTCATCTTCCATCGTGATTTTTCCGCTTTTTAAAGCGTCAAAAATCATATAAGCCGTCATCAATTTACTCATGGAAGCCGGTGGCATCGGCACATCGGCATCTTTTTCATAAATAACATAGCCTGTTTCGGCATCCATCAATAAAGCGTTTTTTGCCATTGTTTCAAATGCTTCGGCATGCAAACTCAACGCCAATAAACCGATTCCCGATAAAAAAAGTATTTTTCGCATGTTTCCTTCCTCTATTCTTGTATAATTTTTGATTCAACATAACCTGAACCGTGTATTTTGTCAAGCACCTTTTCCGCCGTCGCATAAGATGAATACGGTCCTACGCGAACATAATGCAACAGTCGATTGTTTTTGGTTTTATCTTCCACGAACAAGTTATCATAATGACTTAATCTTTTGAAGATATTATCCACGGAAGATTGCTTTGAAAAGGCCCCGATTTGTATATAATAACTCTCCGCTCCCGCGTGTGGATTAGATTGATTATAGACGGTATTTTGGTTATTGGTTTTCTTGATTACTGTTGCTGACGTATTGTTCTTTTTGCTTCCGAAATTTGATGACCGACTTTGTGATTGTTGCGGTACTTTTAAGTTTTGAATATCTTGCGAACTCATCCCCGGGTATAAAATTTCATCGGCGTTGATAACTCTCTCTCCGCCGGATTGGGAAAAGGATGACGCTTTGGTTTGATTTTTGGCATTGTCTGCCGTTGCACTGCTCGCAATATTTAAGGAATAACGGTTATCCGCTTTGTTCAAATTATCCTTATCCGATTCGGAAACATCTCGGTTATCCGAATAAACGGTTTGTATTCTGTTATCGGCAACTTTTTGTTGCATTTGCTCTTTCAAAGCCTTACTTTCCGCCACCATCAACTCAACTTGCACCGGCGTAACGGTTGTTTTTGAAAAATTTAAATATTTAGCAACCGGTTCCGATACGTCAATCAATCGCGCGTTATCGTAAGGGCCTCTGTCATTCACACGCACCAATACGGACGCATGATTGTTTAAATTTGTAATGCGCACAACGGATGGCAACGGCAACGTTCTGTGCATGGCCGTAAAACGCGAGCCGTCATTCCGCTCCCCGTTTGCCGTAAAAGGATGATCCGGATCCGCGGAAAACCAGAAGGCATCACCGCTGTCAAAATAGTCATAATTTTCCGCCGGTGTATACGTTACGCCATCAACTTCATAAGGTTTCCCGATTAAATAAAAACTCCGATCGGTTGTTGTGTTATCATAACTCCCAACGGAGCGAAACAATATTCCGTTATCCGAGCAAGCCGAACAGCCGATTATAACGGATACCAAACACACAAAAACGCTCGTTTTCCCAGATTTCATTTTGCCCCCTCTTTTCGTAAGTGATTTAATAATTTTTGCGATGGATACCCATCTTCATCCCAACCGATTGATTTTTGGTAATCACGAATGGCCTTGCGCGTTCCCTTGCCCAATATACCGTCTGTTTCGTATTTATAAAATCCTTTATCTTTCAAATAATTTTGAATTTCTTTTAAATCATTTCTTGAAATAACGCTTTGTTGCGGTTTTGCATAAATCGGCGCATGATGATATTTAATTTTATCCGCCAAAATACCGACCGATAACGCATAAAGCGTTGAATTGTTCCACCGCATAATTAAATCAAAATTGCGATAAGCCAAAAAGGCCGGCCCCTCTACGCCCGTCGGCAATACCAATCGCGCCATAATGGGTTTTGTTTTCGCATTCCAAGCTTTTCCGTCAGCCCGCAAAACACCTAGTTTTTCCCATTCGGAGACGGGCATTTTCCCTTTGGCATGAATTTTGTTCCAATCTAATTTTTGCGTAATGACAACCTCCGAACCCCATGATTGCGAATCGTTCCATCCCATTTTGGAAAGATAGTTTGCAGCCGATTCAAATGCATCGGGCAAGGAGTTAATAATGTCTTTTTTACCGTCTTTATCTGCGTCAACGGCATAAGCTGAGTATGTTGTCGGCATAAATTGGAAATTACCGAAAGCGCCTGCCCATGAGCCTTTGAAAGCCGTTTGCTCACCCGCCTGCATTATTTTAAGCAATGTAATCAATTCGTTTGTAAAAAACGCACGACGGCGTTTATCAAAAGCCAAGGTTGCCAAAGCATTTAATGTGTTTATTTCGCCTTTATATGTGCCGTAGTTTGTTTCAAGCCCCCAAAAAGCAACCAAATACTCCGGTTGAACCCCGTATTTTTTAGACGTTTTTTGAAGCAAGCTTTTATACTTTTTCATCATATTCTTGCCATCACGAATTCGCTTGTCGGAAATAACTCGATCGGTATATGTCCAGAATGTCAATAAAAATTCGCTTTGCTTTTTATCCGATTCGATTACACGTGGCAAATATGAAATTTGTGGCAAAACGGTATCCAAAAAGCCCGAATCGATGCCTTTTTGAATGGCTGTTTTGCGAAAATCTTGTTTCCATTCTTCAAATTCCTCTTGAATTTGTGAATTTGTTTCATTTACGGTTTCTTTTGCAAAAACTTGAATATTGACAAATAATATATTGATAAAAATAAAAACTTTAAATAATTTTAGCGCGAAATTTTGTTTCATGGCTCCCTCGTATCAGAAATATGTTGCAACTATAAAACATTTTTTGCAAAAAATCACTTGATTTTTTATTTTTTTTGTGCCATAACATCTTCAGCCGAGCAAGACAGCTCATAATCGGCAAAGTTTAGAACGCCATAACGGCTTTTAAAATTTGTAAATAAGGATGGGTGGTCGAGTGGTTTAAGGCTCCGGTCTTGAAAACCGGCGTAGGGGTAACCCTACCGTGAGTTCGAATCTCACCCCATCCGCCATCAAAAACGCCTATTAAAGAGGCGTTTTTTTATGTCTTTTTATATCTATCACTCAACTTTCCTAGCGGGATTCCTCAACTATCTTGTTTGACGTTGCCATAAAAACAGTTTGTTGTATCCCTACACGTGGAGAAAGTTATCTTTTTCATTTACAATACACAAAATTATCTGATGACAGCCATATTTATTTGATTCAAACGACTGGCTCAACTCTACTATCCAAAGTTTTCAACGAGATTATTCTCTGCTTTCCGTAATGGTATCTATGGGCGCTTGATTTTGGGAGGCTAACGTCTTTACCAAACCTAAAATATGTTTGGCAACGGCCGGATCTTTAATGCTGATAAATGCCTCAACCAACTCCTTAACGCTTAATTCCATTTCGCTCGGCATATCGGGCATTTCTTCTTCCTCATACGAATCGCATAAATAAGACCCCGTTCCGCTTTCAAACGTAATTCCTTTATAGGATAAGTTGCGCTCAATTCCTTCAAAAAAATATGAAACGGAAACATTTAAGGCTTTTGAAAGTTGCCATATTCTACTGGCAGCAATGCGATTATTGCCTTTTTCATACTTTTGAAGCTGTTGAAACGAAATACCCAACATTTGTGCCAACTGATCTTGACTCATACCCAATAAATTGCGCCGGATTCGAATTCTGGCACCGATATATTCATCAACCAACTTTAACAAATTGCCGTTTTCTTCTCGCTCGTTTGATGACATTATACTACCCTCATCTCTATCTATATAATTGTATGTTTTGAATCAGCATACATAAAATTGAATGCCTTGTCAATTAAATACGCCATAAAATTATATGTTCAAGATTCAGTGCCTGTTTTTAGCGCGAAAGGTAGCAAACAAGTTCAATATGATTTGTATAAATGAATTGATCAACCGGTGTTATCGGGTGCAATTTATACGCCCCTTTTTCCATTAAAATATGAATATCGCGCGCGCACGTTGTCGGATTACAAGAAATCATTATAATTTTTGAAACCGAGCTGTGCGCCAGTTGAATACATTGTTGTAATGCGCCGGCTCTCGGCGGGTCAATAACAACCGTATCAATCTCTTGCAATTCATTTGCCAAGAGCGGGTTGCGAAACAAATCACGTTCTTTCCCGAGATTGCCCAATGCATTCAAACTGTCCGATGCAATATCATAACCGATAACCTTGATACCCTGCTCGGCCAGTGGGCGTGTAAAAGTTCCCGCACCGCAAAATAAATCCACGGCCTTTTGAGAATCGAAGGCATACTTTAATACCAAATCCACCAATATCTTTTCACCCTCTGCCGAGGGTTGTAAAAATGAATCGGGGCCAAACGGCAAATTCATTTTTTGCATAATCGGTTCGCCGTTATACAATAAACGCACTACGTGATGTTTTAAGGCAAAATCAGCCAAAAATTCCCGTTGAGCCAATGTAGGGAAACTCTCCGCTCGCTTGATGTTCATATCAATACCGAACGGCGTTGATAAAACGGCAATATCTCCATTCCCTTTTAGATTTTGCACCAGTTCTTTTAGAGGAATTAAAAAATCAGATAATTCTTTTACCAATGCCGGGCAAGAATCCAATCCGACAATCTGATGGCTTTTTGTCTCATTAAAACCGATAACCCCTTTACGAAAAGCAAATGTTGCTCTGCGACGCGTGCCGAACGGAACACTGATTATCGGATTAAGTTCAATATCAATATGCTTATCCGCAAAAGCCCTTTTAATAAAATTTTCTTTCTTTTGCATATACGCTTCATGGGGCAAATCCTGATACAGGCACCCACCGCATTTTCCGAAATACCGACAAACGGGAACACATGAATTTGTTTTCATCATCTCAACTCATTCAATATCTTGATATATCTGATTTTTCGAAAAACTACCATTTTTGTGTGACTCTGTCAATAAAATTATTTGACTTTAAAATAAAAAAAAAGTAAATTACTATCGGTTTAATAAGGAAGGAAAGGGAATATGACTGATACACAAAATGCAGGCCATGAGCAAAGACAAGTTCGTTTATCAAAATTAAAAGCATTGGAAGCAAAAGGAATCAATGCGTATCCGCAAATTTACCGACCGACGGCAACGGCAAAATCACTTTCCGAAACATACGCCGAGTTGCCGAATGATACACAAACGGAAGACACGGTAAAAGTTGCCGGCCGGATTCGGGCTATCCGAAATTCCGGGATGTTTATTGATGTGTATGACACGACGGGAAAAGTTCAAATCTATACGTCAAGAGAACATAGTTCTCCCGAATTGCTTGAAATGCTTGATTTATTGGACATCGGTGATATTATCGGCGTAGAAGGAAAAGTTAAGCGCACAAAACGTGGTGAATTATCCGTCAGCTCGGAGAAAATCACGATGTTGGCAAAAGCATTGTTGCCGTTACCCGAAAAATTTCATGGTTTAACGGATACGGATACAAAGTATCGGCAACGGTATCTGGATATGATTACAAATCCCGAAACAACGGCAACATTGATTAAACGCTCGCAAATCATTACGGCTATTCGCACGCTTTTGTTAAATGAGGGTTTATTGGAAGTTGAAACGCCGATTTTGCATGTTATTAAAGGCGGGGCAACGGCTAAACCCTTTATCACGCATCATAATGCGTTGGATATGGATTTATTCTTGCGCGTGGCACCGGAATTATATTTAAAACGGTTAATTGTGGGCGGTATGGCAGGTGTTTTTGAAATCGGACGAAATTTCCGCAATGAAGGGATTGATACACGTCATAACCCGGAATTTACAATGATGGAAGTTTATCGTCAATATAACGACTATACCGATATGATGACATTGGTTGAAAAAATCATTGAAACGGCGGCATTAAAAGTAAACGGCACAACCGAAATAGAGATAGACGGTAAAAAAATCAATTTAAAAGGTCCCTACCCGCGCAAAACGATGGCCGAGTTAGTGAAAGAATATACCGGAGTTGATTTCTTATCCATCAAGACGGATGAGGAAGCGCGTGAAGCGTGTAAAAAACTGAATGTTCCCGTAGATGAAACAGCAGATTGGGGGCATTGTATGGCTACCGTTTTTGAAGAAAAATGCGAACAACACCTGGTGCAACCCACACATGTGATTGATCACCCGAAATCTATTTCACCGCTGACGAAAGAACACCGTCAAGATCCGCGTTTGGTTGAACGATTTGAAACATTTATCAATACATGGGAATTATGTAATGCTTATTCCGAATTAACAAATCCGATTGATCAGCGCGAGCGTTTTATGGAGCAAGTCAAAGCGCGTGAAGCGGGCGATGATGAAGCCGATATGATGGATGAAGATTTTGTTACGGCATTGGAATATGGTATGCCGCCGACGGGCGGATTGGGTGTCGGGTTGGATAGATTGGTTATGATTTTAACCTCATCTTTATCTATTCGCGATATTATTGCTTTCCCGACAATGCGGAAGAAATAATGCTTGCGTTTTTGTAAAACCGGCATTATCATAAAGTGTGTTTTAACCAGAGGAGAGGACGATGAATCAAGAAGAATTGAAACAAAATACACAAAAAATGTTAGAATTAAAGGAACCGTTTTTTGTTGAAAAACTGGCACCGACATTGAAAAACTATGCGCAAATTATTTATTTGGTCGGATTAGTTCTTTTAGCCATTTCGGTCTTGGGCGCAATTATTATGCTGTTTTCAAGCCCGTCGGCAGCCATTATCAGCTTATTATTTGTTGTGGTTGAGTTCATTTTATTAAGAATGTTCTGCGAATTTTTAATTTCTTACAACAAATAAAAAAGGTGTTCCCGTAGCTCAGTAGGATAGAGCGTAGGATTCCTAATCCTGAGGCCGTGGGTTCGATTCCCTCCGGGAACGCCAGTTTTTAATGACTAACTTTTCAGCCACCAATATGTTTGGTGGCTTTTTTGTGCTTTTTTTGAATAGCTTTTCATTTTCCTTGTTATCTTCAAGAGTATCTGCTTGGTATGTCAGAGAAATAAATTTATTCCTTATTCTTAGGGGCAGATATTACGAATAGCTAAAACAGTGAACATCTTTTCATTTGTCGGACAAAATAAATCCGATAACTCCCTAGCACATCAAGCCCTCCTCTTATACGTTTATCAGCGTATCACAAACAAAACAATTTTGCAGTGTTAAGAAAAAATTTTTGCGTTTTTTATTTTTATCTTTTTGTTTAGTTATGAAGAATAATATATTAAAAATAAAATATTTTTTTGTGCTTATCGGCGATAAAAAACGGCTGTTACAATCCGATATGTTGTTTTAAAAACATCTCCATATTACCGGCCGAAAGCGCCCGAATTGCTTCGCGAGAATCTTGCGCAGAAACCTGATTTTTTCGCTCAAAGCCACATTTTGAACAACGATGAATAATCCATTCTTTTCCGTTACGGACTTCATAAGAAACGGCAAACATAATTCCGCCACAGGTATTGGCCCTGTCACCCGGTTGAATATCTACGTGTTTGCTGGATAAACATTTCGGACAGTGATTTGTGTAACCGTTCCCGTGAACATGCGCACCACAAACTTCGCAATCAAAATCCTCTATTTTGCGTGTAAAATTTTTAACCATTCTTCTTCCTCTTTTTTTGAATATATGGCGCAAATAAGGATTCATCTTCTTTTTTGAGTTTCACAATCAAGGTAATCGTTTTTTCATTATCCGTTCGTTTGATAATTTGCCCTTTTTGGTAAATGCGCGCCAATGTTTTACCGTCTTCAATCGGTATCATCAATTTAAATTGTTTTCTATCCCGATTTAATGTTGCTTCAACACATTCCAAAAGTTCCTTAACGCCTTCTCCCGTAACAGCTGAAATCGGCCACTCTTTCGGTTTGCGTTGCTTTTGATTGCGTATCATTTCCTGATCATCTTTATCAAACAAATCAATTTTATTTAATGCTTCTACCAATTCAATATCAACGGCGTCTTTTAACCCTAAATCGCATAAAACATTTTCCACATCTTTCTTTTGGGCACGCGTGTCCGGATGGTGATAATCGCGCACATGCACAATCACATCCGCTTCCATCACCTCTTCCAATGTTGCCCGAAAAGCCATCACCAATTCTGTCGGCAAATCCGAGATAAATCCGACCGTGTCCGACAAAATGGCAATCTGTCCGCTCGGCAATTTAATTTGACGCATCGTCGGGTCCAGTGTTGCAAAAAGCATATCTTTGCTTAACACGTCTGCTTTTGTCAGCAAATTAAAAAGTGTTGATTTTCCCGCGTTCGTATATCCCACAAGGGCAATGATCGGAAACGGCACTCGCCTGCGCGCTTTTCTATGTAGTTCACGTGTTTTTTTGACTGTTTCTAATTCTTTTTTGATTTTGATAATATCTTCATCAATTAAACGCCGATCCAACTCAATCTGCGTTTCGCCCGGTCCGCCTAAAAACCCCGCACCGCCACGTTGGCGCTCCAAGTGTGTCCACGAGCGAACCAGGCGCGAACGGGCATACGTTAAATGCGCCAGTTCAACTTGTAATACGCCCTCTTTCGTGCGGGCGCGTTGTCCGAAAATCTCTAAAATTAACGCCGTTTTATCAATAACTTTTGTATGCCATTCTTTTTCCAGATTGCGCTGTTGCAAAGGTGAAAGTTTGCACACCATAATAACAACTTCTACCTGATTTTCTTGAATAACTTGCCGATATTTTTCAATCGTTCCTTTACCGATAAACGTGCCGGGTTTAATCTCTCGCAACGGGATAAGCGCACTTTCTACCACGTTTAAATCAATCGCTTTTGTTAAAGCAACGGCTTCCGCCAACTGTGAATCCGGCGTTCGTGTATCTTTTTCAGATTTGAGATACGGCAGTAAAACAAGTGTATTGCTCAATCAAAAAATCCTCTGTCAAACATACGTTAACAAAAAATCTATTTCATTTTTTTGCCGAACTGAAGTGCCAAACTCGGCATAACGGTTGAAACGGCATGTTTAAAAATCATTTGTGTATGCCCTTCTCTGCGCAGGAATAATGCCCCATCGTCATAATCTGCCAAAATACCTTGCAGTTTAGTTCCCGTCAGTAAAAAAACGGTTATAGATGTTTCCGTTCTTTTTAATTCGGCCAAAAATGCTTCTTCATTACTGTTATTCATCTTACTCTCCTTAATTTTGCGCAAGTTTAGCATTTTCTTATATATTTTGCAAGCAATTATTTGAATTGCCAAACCGTTTTAATGCGTGCAAATTCCAAGGTTGAACTCCCGTTTGTAATAACATGCAAACCCGTATTTTCGTCTATTTGCGTTTTAATCTTAACCGTATCTCCTTTTTGAACGGGATATTTATATTGAATTTGTATTTCTTTTAATTTGCGACGCATGGTGAAATCCGCCGGCAACGCATCCAATACCCAAGAAGGATAAACGGCATTGTTCACGTGTTGATTAAGATCAATATCATCAACGCGCACGATTTCTTCGTCAATCACATCGGCACGTTCCGGAGCCGGTAATTTTTCAAACAGTGTATTCACACTTCTTTCCGCTATCGGTTCCATATCTTTCAGGTGCGGTAAAACGCAAACGGGACGATGCTTTGTTGCATCAATCAAAATCCATTGACTGCTGGCACGAACCAACACTTCATTTGTATCGGCATCTGTTAATTCAAATTCACGAATAGCCGTTGCTGCCGTTGTTTTGGAAGGCCATGTGCGCAAAATCACCTTATCTCGCCATGCCGGCATTTTCAAAATTTCGGCATGATATCCGCCACCGACCCAACCTAAATGATTTTGTTTGCAATAGCTATATCCCACGCCGATGATATTGGCATGTGTATCTGCCGAATCTTGAAATAAATTAAACAGACTGCGCAACCGCAACCGACCGTTTTCATTGCATTCATAACTAGCTATTTCATATTGTCTTTCATACTTTTCCATTTTTATTTTCTCCTTTTTCATCTTCGGCAAAACAACGCTCTTTGGCAATCAATCGGCAGATTGTTTTTACATTTTTATTTTGCTCCAACGCTTCTATCGGCAACGGTAATTTATACCGCCAATTCGGATATTCCAAGTATGTGCCGGGCAAATTAATTTGTTCATCTTGTTCCAATAAATCTTCAAATCGCACCAATAGTAACAAACACTTCGTGCGCGCTAAAAACGCATACGTGTTTGGAATAAACCAATCGGGCACGGTTTTCGTATCGTTGTTTAACATACTTCGCTCCGGCATCGGCAAGTTGTTTTGATAAAAGGTTTCCACAAATGTCTTGCGTTCATTCTTGCGATTTTCAACGTGTGCCTGATATTGGGCTTTTGTAATTGTTTTCATCCGATAACCCAATTCCAAATCAAGACCTTTCCAAAAGGCGGAATAAGATGGTAAATCATGCGTTCCCGTTGCCATTAAAGATAAGTAGGGATATTTCTCGGGTGATAACAAAACGCCGTTTTCTTGCAAATAATGCGCAATTTTAAATGATAATGCTTTTGCGTGATACATTTTTTCGTGGAAGCCCTCCGGCGCCGTTCCCAAATCTTCCGCAATAACCATACATTTATTCCTATGGCTTTCCAGTGCAACAATTCCCATCATTGCTTTATACGGGTATTTTAAGTAAGCCCCCGTTGCTCCTTTAACACGCAAATAAAGACGTTCCAATCCGAACGCATGATCCAGCCGAACAGCCCCTGCTCCGTGCATTGCTGATGCAATCACTTTGCGATACGATAAAAATCCCTCTTTGGCGCATTGTTTCGGATTAAACGGTGAAAGCGACCAATCCTGCCCTTTTTTATTAAACATATCGGGCGGAGCCCCTGTTGTGACGAGTGGCATAAAGACAGAACGATTGCTCCACACCTCGGCACTGTTACTCCCGACGCCAACCGGCAAATCCGTATACAAACCCAACGGCATATCGGCTGTTTGAAATGCTTTTATCACACGTTCGTATTGCTCAAATGCAACAAATTGCTGGTATTCAATCTCGCTGATTTCTGTTTGATGACTCTGCTGAAACGCACGGACCGCCTCGCTGTTTTTATCTTGAAAGACGCTATCCCATTCTTGCCAAATTGCTGATTTTCCCTGCGTTAAAAATTGTTTTCGCAAGAGATGATACGTCGCAAAAAGTGTTAAGTCTTCTCCTTTTAAATTTTTAAACGCTTCAAATTTTTTAGCGCGATAAGTAATCGGATTTCCGTTTTTATCAAAGTTTGTTAATAAAAATTCTTCATGTAATACTTTAAAAGATTCATACTTTAATTTTGCAACCGTTTCGTATTGAACAAGGTTATTTTCTCTTGCCTCTTTCAACTCATTTTGAAAAGAAGGAGTTTGTTTGAACGCTTGAAATTTTCGACTGGTTTTTGCTTCCGGAATACACTCCATATCCACATAAAGCGGGTTTAAAAATAATCGTGAGGAAGCGCAATACGGACTGGCATCTTGCGGGGTATCCGGAAACAGCGCATTTAAAGGATTGACTCCCACCAATGACGCCCCTAATCTGCCTGCAATACCAATCATTTTGGCTAAATCACCAAAATCGCCTATTCCCCAGTTTGTTGCCGACTTCAACGCATAGAGTTGCAACGGAAAACCAAACACACGCTTTTCTTGCGCCGTAAACGGTGGCATATAGCATGAATCGGGCGTGATAATCAAAAATGCTTGAACGGTTTTCTGTGGCGCAACAACAAATGAAATTTGATGGTACCCAATCGGCACCGCCATAAACAAATACACACGCCGTCTTTTATAATTTATTTCGTGAATTGTTTTTTCTTCAATTAAGGGCATATCATGAAACCAAAAATGCCCGTTAATCCGCTCATTATTTTCCGTTTTGATTTGATACCGAATTTCCGTATCATCGTATTCACTTTCTAAACTCATTTCAAAAACAAGCGGTTGTAATTCCGATTCGGTTGCAACAATACTCGGAGCAACAGCCGTTAAAAAGCGTTCTTCGTCCAGACGTGATAATGATTCCGTCATCGCTTCATTCGTGTCAGCCAAATAGCCGAGCGCTTTGCAAATGGTTTGTTTTGACTTTTTATCTGCGGTGTAAATAATACCCGTGTTGCTATCGCAAAAGGAACGTATCATTCCTAATTTATCGGATAACTCATCTAATTTGCTTTCATCATACGCCATTTTTTACTCGTTTTTTCTGTTCTCTTTTTATTTATTTAACTTCGTCCTGCCCGATTGCGGAAACCCCGCCTGTCTTGATTTGAGAAGCCGTTTGTTTCCTCTCTTGCTGAGGCATTTTTATAACGTTTGCTTGCTTCACCGCTACCGTTTCAAAAATCGCAACACTCCACGCCGGCATCATAAATTCCCGATAAATTTCATTTATCCGCATGGTATCGGATGTTTCCGAAAGCAACCGCCATGCCTCATTATTGACAGGCGGAAGTTGATATTTTATTTCTTTATCAAAAGCATTAAATATAAAATATAACTCACTGTTATCATTATGAATTAAACAAGAAATTGAACGCACAAACCCTTGCCAGTCATTCATAGTCATCGGCACTCCGTCGGGCCGATACCAAATGCATTTATCGGTATTAAAAAAGTCGCCCGTTTCCATAACGGCATGCGTTCTACGAAAGGCAAGTAATGATTTAGTCAGTGCCAGCATACGCTTCCCTGCGGGTGATATTTTTTTCCAATTCAGCCAAGAAATTTCGTTATCTTGTGCATATACATTATTATTTCCCTTGTGCGACAAAAGAATTTCATCGCCCGAACGAATCATCGGCGTGCCGAATGATAGCAATAATGATGCCATTAAGCTTCTTGCACGTCGCTCTCTGTTTTTCAAAACAACTTTATTCTTCGTTTCTCCTTCAATACCGCTATTCCACGACCAATTATTATTTGTTCCGTCTTTGTTTTCTTCACCGTTTGCTTCATTGTGTTTTTCATTATACGAAACCAAATCATAAAGCGAGAATCCGTCATGTGCCGTAATAAAATTAACCGTTTCCCAGGGCTTCCGTCCCCGATAACGGAAAACATCCGGGGAGCCCGTCAAACGCGTGGCAAAATCATGCGCCTGCCCCATATCGCCCTTCCAAAACCGACGCATGGTATCACGGAATTTATCATTCCACTCTGCCCAACCCGGACGAAATGAACCGACTTGATAACCGCCCCAACCCAAATCCCATGGCTCGGCAATCAATTTTAATCGTTGCAATGTCGGATCTTGTTGAACGGTTGTTAAAAAATCGCTGTTAATGGCATACTGGTTATTATCATCACGCGCCAAGGTGGTTGCCAAGTCAAATCTAAACCCGTCAATTTGCATTTTGTTGGCCCAATAACGCAATGAATCCATAACTAATTGTAAGGCACGCGGATGCCCGAGATTAAAAGAAGCACCACATCCCGTCGTATCATCATAATAACGCGGATTTTCTTTATTCAACCGATAATAAGCCTGATTATCTATGCCTCGATAGCAAAGTGTTTGCCCCTTATGATTGCCCTCGCCCGTATGATTATAAACAACGTCTAATATAACCTCTATTCCAGCCTCATGAAATACACGAACCATTTGTTTTAACTCGTCCAGCTTTCCCGTTGATAAATACGGCGCATGCGGTGCCATGAACGGCACGGGATCATACCCCCAATAGTTCGTTAACCCCTTATCCTTTAAAAATCCGGACGTCATAAAAGCCGCAATCGGCAAAAATTCAACGCAACGCACACCCAGTGATTTAATATAATCAACCGCCTTTCGGCACGACATACCGGCACACGTTCCGCGCAGTGAGGCATCAATTTCGGGATTGCCGGCCGTAAAACCTTTTAAATGCGTTTCGTAAATCGTTGCTTCATCCCATGGCACATAAGGACGTTTTGTATCACCCCAATCAAATGCTTTATCATCCACAATAATACACTTCGGCATATACGGCGCCGAGTTAATCCGTGAAAAAGACAAATCTTCTTTCGGGGAGCCGGGATTATATCCCAATAACGCATTATGCGCAATCAGCGGACCCGTAATCTGACGAGCGTATGGGTCTAACAATAATTTATTCGGATTAAACCGTAAACCCTTTTCGGGCGCATATTCGCCGTAAACACGATACCCGTAAAGTTGCCCGGGTTTTAAACCGAGAACGTATCCGTGAAAAACCTCATCTGTATATTCGGGCAAAACAATGCGTTCTTCGTTTTTTCCGTTTTTATCAAACAAACACAATTCAACACGTTCGGCAGTGGATGAAAACAAAGCAAAGTTCACACCGTTTCCGTCATAACTGGCACCGCGCGGATACGGAAGACCTTTTAATACTTTGTATGTCATTCACCCTCCTCGTGATTTCTTTGCTTTTGGAAAACAACAACCGCGAGCGGTGGCAATGTAACCGTAATGGCGTATGGTTTAAAATTCCAGCCGTCTGCGGTCATCAAAAGATTTTGATTGCCGATACCGCTTCCGGCAAACTCTTCGGAATCCGTATTTAAAATTTCGACATATTCTCCCGGTTCGTTCACGCCGATTTTATATTTTTCACGAATAACGGGTGTAAAGTTGCAGGCAATAATCAATGAATCACCCGCTTTATTTTTCCGCATAAACGTAAAGGTGGAATTTTCCGAATCATTTCCGTTAATCCATTCAAAACAAGAGGGATTACTTTCATCTTGATTTAACTCGGAATGTGTGCGATAAAAACGGTTCAATGTGCGCACCAGATGAAGCAGTTTTTCGTGTTGCTCTTTTTTCAGCAATCCCCAATCCAGCGAATCGGCATAATTCCATTCGCGCTTAACGGCAAACTCATTCCCCATAAATAATAATTTCTTTCCGGGATGCATAAACATATACGCATAATATAATCTTAAGTTAGCCATTTTTTGCCAATCATCCCCGGGCATTTTATCATACATCGGCCCCTTTCCATGCACAACTTCATCATGCGAAAGTGGCAACGTAAAGTTCTCCGAGAAAGCATATAAAAAACTAAATGTTAATTCATTATGATGATATTTGCGATAAACGGGATCATGATGCATATAATCCAACGTATCATGCATCCAACCCATATTCCATTTGTAGCCGAATCCCAAACCGCCCACATACGTTGGCTTTGAAACCATCGGCCACGCCGTTGATTCTTCGGCAAATGTAGTAGCACCGGCATTCTCGGCATAAATCCACTCGTTCAAGCGTCGCAAAAAAGCAATGGCTTCCAAATTTTCGCGACCGCCGTGTTCATTCGGCACCCATTCGCCCTCTTTCCGTGAATAATCCAAATACAGCATACTCGCTACCGCATCTACCCGTAACGCATCAATATGATATTCTCTAATCCAATAAAGCGCGTTGGCCAACAAGAAGTTAGAAACCTCATTTCGCCCGTAATTATAAATCTTTGTTCCCCAATCTTTATGCTCCCCTTTGCGTGGGTCTTGATGCTCGTAAAGTGCCGTGCCGTCAAAATACGATAGGCCGAAAGCATCTTTCGGGAAGTGCGCCGGAACCCAGTCCATAATCACGCCGATGCCGGCTTGATGCAATGAATCGATTAAATATTTAAAATCATCAGGCGTGCCGTATCGGCTTGTCGGGGCATACATCCCCGTTACCTGATACCCCCAAGAACCATCAAACGGATACTCCGAAAGCGGTAAAAATTCCACATGCGTAAAGCCGTTTTCTTTCACATAAGCCGGAAGTTGCTCGGCTAATTCACGATACGTTAGCCACCGATTTTTTTCATCGGCTTTTCGCCGCCATGAGCCGGCATGCACTTCATATATGGAAATCGGCTCAGATAAGGCATTGGCTTTATATCGGCCCTGCGCCATCCATTTTGAATCCTGCCATTGATAGCGCTTTTCGTTAAAAACAAGTGTCCCTGTTTTCGGGCGCATTTCAAACGCATTTCCGAACGGATCAATTTTAAGCGGCATTAACTCGCCGTTTGCCCCGATTAACTCATATTTATAAATACTCCATTCGGGCAAATGCGGAATAAACAATTCCCATATTCCCGAACTACCGCGCGGACGCATTACATGCCGTCTGCCATCCCAATCATTAAAATTGCCGACAACACTGACTCGTTTGGCGTTCGGCGCCCAAACGGCAAATACTACACCTTTAACATCTTGATGCGAGATAAGATGAGAGCCCAATTTTTCATAGATATTTTTGTGATTACCCTCATTATACAAATATAAATCCATTTCCCCCAAAACAGGCAAAAAGCGATAAGCATCTTCCGTTTCATAAGTAGAGCCGTTCGGCATTTCAATGCGCAAAAAATAATCAAAGAACGTATTAAAAGGTGTATGGCAAACAAAAACACCGTTCGGATGAACACGCTCGGCTTCAAATGTCTCACGATTATCTTTTCTAACGATATAGACATTTTTCGCTTGCGGTTGAACCGTGCGAATCACGATTGATTTGGTTTCGTTTTCTTCGTGCATTCCGAGAACGGCAAAAATATCGCCGTAAAATGTTCCCGTTGCCAACTGATTGATTGTGTCCGTATTAAATAAATTTGTCATCTTCCCCAGCCCTTTTTGATATATTCGTTTGCTTTCTTCATATAACACTATTTTGTTTCAAAAAGAAAGAAAAAAATTCTGATTTTTCTAAATTTGCAGATTAAAGTTGATAGTTAATTGATTTTCAATACAACTCGCACCTAAATATATGATAACCGATATAAAGATGAAAGGTTAAAAAATGCAATCAACATCAAAAAATCCGAATTTTGCTTCGGGAATAAAAGAATTTTTACAATCCGTCAGCTCAATCAAGCCGTTGGAAAATGATACATACGAGGCCGCTCGCGCCGTTATTTCTCAACTACAATCCAGACAAGAGTTTGAAGATGATGTTGAGCGAAACGATTATGAAATTCAAATTGATACGGAACAAACGATACCCGTCAGAATCGTGCGACACGCCGATAAAAAAGGCGATTTGCCGATTATCTTTTATATTCACGGAGGCGGTTGGATTGCCGGAGACAGAATGACCTACGATTCACTTTTGCGTTCGCTTGCCAAAGGCACGCATGGAGCCGTGATTTTTGCGGAATACACACGCGTTCCCGAGGCACGGTATCCGACACAGCTGAAAGAGCTATGGAAAGTTTTTGAATCCATTTTAAATAATCCCGGAAAATATAACGTTAATCCCTATAAAATCGTGATGGCGGGAGACGGAACGGGAGCCAACATGGCAGCCGTTTTAACAAATTATGCACATAAGCAAGGCATTCATGTTGATTACCAGTTACTCCTTTATCCGACACTGGATGCAAATTTAAATTTGGATTCTTACCGTCAATTCAGGCAAGGCCCCTGGATTACCAAAGAAACAATGCAATGGTTTTGGGATAGTTATTTACCTGACATTAATATGCGTAATCAAGCGCCGGCCAGTCCGTTGTTAATACCGGAGCATGAATTAAAAGGACTGCCCGATACGCTCGTTATTACGGCGGAAAATGATATTACCCGTGATGACGGCGAAGAATATGCCCGCAAACTTTCGGATGCGGGCGTCAACGCCGTTGCCGTTCGTTTTTTAGGAACAATTCATGATTTTTTAATGCTGGACGGATTGTCTCATACATCCCCGACACGCATTGGTATGCACTTAATTAACACAACACTTCATACGGTATTATGGGGTTCATGATATAAGGAGCAGTCATAAATCAATCAGCCAAAAGAACTGCAAGAAGAGTTACAGGAAAGATTTTGTTTCTTTCAAATCAAGCAAAATGAGCGGAGGAAAAATATAAATGAAAAGGCTAAATGTGCGATTACTAACGATGCTTTTAAGCAGTATGATATTAACGGCTTGTCAAGAATCCATAACGGAACAATTTTCGGGAAATGAAACGCCCGAAGATTGGATTGGCGAAACCCCCATTGCTTTAATTTCCGAAAAAGGAAGTCCCTCGCAAGTTATCAATAATAACGGTATGCAATATCTCATCTATACTCTGATAAACGGGCAACCTGTCAACACCTCCAACCAAAGCAATTCAACCTTAAATTTTGAAAATTCGGCACGTTGGAATATGCCGTTTTGCGAAATTATTTTTACCGTTCAAAACGGATTGATTTCGGAAGTTTCGCAAAAGGGAAGTTCCTGCAACTTTAATCTTGCACCCGCAACACCAAGCTGATTGTTTTATTTAAAAGCACAAAAAAAATTCCATTTGCCGAGATTTCTTCTATTCCCGCTCTATATGATGCGCGCCGAGATAATTGCTTATTTTTACCCTACTCAAAGAGATTGATTTTATAAATTGCATCCAATAATTCTTCTTGTGAAACCGGAGCAAGCGCCTCATCATTTAATAAATAAATTTCGGGAGATGCATCGCCAACAATCAGTGATTGAAGCGAAAGATAACCTGTTTTTTCTTTTTGTTGCAAAAGAGTATAGATGGGCGGAATACAAATAAGAACACCCATGATAAAAGCAGAAATCCATGTTGCCTTGGGCCGATAATTGTATCGATTTACCCCTTTTGTTCCCGCACGGAGCAAGAAAAACACATATACCGCAGATACAACCATAAATCCACAGAAAAACAAAAAGGAGGTTGTTAATAAAGAGCTGACGGATTCAACAGAGGGCATTTCATCAGCAGATGCCATTGTTAAAAGTTGCATATACGCATTTAAATATCCACCGCCGAAAAATAAAAACAAGCCCCATATTAACAAGAGAACAAAAATGCGTAAATTTTGGTCATGAAAGCGTCGAACGGTATATGAGATGTTTGCAAATACGGTTAAATAGGTAAATATGTTAAAAACGGCTGAAACGACCGGCGATTTTGAATAAAAAGAAAACATATTCAAAAGCATACACGCTAATGCCGATAAAATCCAAAAACTCCAAAATTGAAGACGATTGGCGCGCCCTTGCCAACAAAAGAGATATTTATATCCCTCCCAAAAGCTTTGAAAAACCAATAGAATGAATCTTTTTATTTTATGAAACATAGCTAACCCGTTTTATTATTGAATAAAACTATTTTATATCGGTATCAAATGAAATACAAGAAAAATTAAGAAGAATCATAGATTTTTTATACGCAATGCCAAACCGCGACAACACAAATTTGACTTTCTAATTCTTCCCCGAGTTCTTTCAGAAAGAACAAATTTTTTCGAAAAAACATTCGTTTTTCGCGCCGAAAACAGAAAAAAGTCGTTGCAATTTTATTTTAAACATTATATGATGAGGCATAACCAAATAACAAAAGGAAACACGATGACTTATAATGAAATAAAATCTGATATGCAAGCACGCCTTCTGAAAACTCAGGAAGCATTGAAAAAGGATTTCTCCGGTTTACGGACCGGACGCGCCACAACATCCTTGTTGGACGGCGTAATGGTTGAATCTTACGGAGCGATTGTGCCGTTAAATCAAGTGGGAAACGTTGCCGTTGCCGAAGCCAGAATGTTATCTGTTACGGTATGGGATAAGTCTATGTTAAAGAAAGTAGAAAAAGCGATTGTTGAGGCAGGGTTGGGCTTAAATCCGATGAATGACGGTGTTGTTATTCGGATACCGATTCCGCCTTTGTCGGAAGAACGTCGCATAGAACTGACAAAAATTGCCGGTAAATATACCGAAACGGCGCGTGTTTCCGTTCGTAACCTGCGTCGTGATGCGTTAGACGGTATTAAGAAATTAAAAAATGAAAATGAAATTTCCGAAGATGATCAAAAACGCTATGAAGCCGAAATTCAGAAATTAACGGATGACGGTATTAAGCAACTGGATGAAATGTTAAAGATTAAAGAAACAGAGATTCGTCAAGTCTAATACGTAAATCTGTCTGTCAGCGCCCTTGTTGCGCAACAGATAAATCCCAAAAATAAAAAAGCAGTCAGATATTTTCTTTGTTTTGACTGTTTTTTTTATGTGTTTTGTTTTTCATCAGAACTTCTAAACATATCCTCATCTACATCTTTGCCATAACCACGAAGTGCACCATTTGGATTGCTTTCACGCACATCATACACCGCCTCATCATTTCATATAAGAAAACGGCAATTCAGTGTTTATTGACACTTTTAGCCGTTGCTGAAATTTAGGCGTTTCTTAAAAGTCAAAAAAACATACACCTAACCTGTTTATTTGCAACATTATTTTCCCAAGATGATACAAGAAAGCGAATATATCATATAAAAATGAAAGAAAAAACGAATAGATTACATTTTTTTCTTGCAATTTCTAAAAGAGCAGTATATAAAGAAAACCATTCAAAGGATGGATGGCCGAGTGGTTGAAGGCGCACGCCTGGAAAGTGTGTTTAGGTCTAAAGCCTAACGTGGGTTCGAATCCCACTCCATCCGCCATTTCGTATAAAACTTCCCGTAGATTTGCTTTATTCCATTTTTTGTTCTGTGTTTTAGCCAGAACGGACAAATAATGGCTGTTCGCTTGCCCTGTACCCAGCTTATCGAGCATATTTTTTCTTAATAAGTAAAAAGCGTATATTTGAAAAAATACTTAATGAGTGCTAAAACAGTTGCAATTAACTTGCGCTTTCGGCAGACAATTCACTCCCTAACAATTTTTCCTATTGCGATTTTGATGAAAAGGTAATCCATCTTAATTCTACATATTAAGTTCAATACAGATCAATAAACAGGAGCAAGGGAGATTGTTTTTTTATCTTTTCATTGAAATATAAAAACACCCCGAATAATTATTAAATCATTTAGATTAATGTTTTAAATTTATAAAAAATTTTATTTTTTATTCAATTAGATATTTAAAGAAGTGAAACAAAAAGATAAATCTGTTCTTATCGGCTGGCAAACCAAGGTTTCGGGTTAATGGCCTGCCCGTCTTGACGGATTTCCATATATAAACGCCCTTTTCCTGATTTTAGGCGTCCGACGGGTTCACCCGCCAAGATTTCTTGCCCCTCGGATACATTAATATCTTCCATTCCGGCAAGCAATGTTAAGTAATCTCCGCCGTTATCCATAATCAACAGCTGTCCGTAACTCTTAAACGGACCGGCAAACAAAACCGTTCCGTGATACGGATTGATAACCGTATTCCCGCCGTTTGTTTCAATCGTAATTCCTTTGGCGTGAAGTCCTGCACTCGTTATATCGTTAAAGTTCTCAACAATGCGACCTCTGACAGGATAAGAAAGAGAGCCTTTTGCTTTTTTAAATGATCCCTTCGGCAAACGCGATACAGGCTTCGGTGCGGGCGTTTCTTCATATTGATTTTGGGCCTGCTTTTGCTTTGCTTCGGCTTCTGCTTTTGCTTTACGCCGTGCTTCTTCTGCCGCTCTTCTCTTCTTTTCAGCCTCCAACTTTTCCAGCAATTCTTTCAAATCCTTTGCTTGATTTGCCAAGGCTACAACCCGTTTTTTTGATTTTTTATGTGTTGCATCATACTGTGCTTGCAAAAGCGTTTTCTGACGTATCAGCTTATTCATTTGCGATGTACGTTCATTCAGTTGAGCTTGCGTTGTTTTCACTTTATTCGCCTGCTCTTCTATTTTTGATTTTGTTTCCGATAAATCGGATAAATCTTTTAAAAATTGCGCATTCATCGTTTTAACAACCGGCAATGCGTAATTCAACATCATGCGACTGCGCAAATGCATAATCGGGCTTTGCGGTTCCAGCAATACAACTTCATTCGGACGCAATGCCAATGTTTGCAAAGCCGTTACCACTTCAACCATTTGCTTATCGGAAAGAGCCAGATTCTTTTTCAGTTCCTCCTCTTGCTTTTGAAGCTCCTCTAATTGATTTTGAAGTTTTGCCAATAAATCTTCTTTTTCTTGCACGGCTTTTGCCGAGCGAACCATTTGTTTTTGCACGTTTTTAATTTCGCCCGCAAGTTGACTGGACTTGCGTTCAGCTTCTTGTTGCGTTTTACGTTCTTTACGCAACTGGTCTTCTATTCGGCGTAAATCGTCCTGTGTCGGCGCACCGTAAGATATGGAAACGCCGGCACAAGATATCAATAACCCGAATAAAAACAATCGGAAGAACTTCATTGGCTCACTCGCAACATTATTTGTGTTCCAATAATGAAGTTCCCGTCATTTCCGCCGGTTGTGGCAAGCCGAGTAATGTTAACAATGTAGGGGCTACATCACATAGGCGACCCTCTTTCAAGACCATATCTTTCGGCCCGTTGACAAGCACCGCTTTAACGGGTGTATTGGTATGCGCCGTATACGGGGCTCCCGTTGCTTCATCAACCATTCGTTCGGCATTACCGTGGTCGGCCGTAACGAAAATAGCACCGTCTTTTGCCAATACGGCGTCTACAACACGCCCCAAGCATTTATCAACGGCTTCAACGGCTTTAACGGCGGCCGACATAATTCCCGTATGTCCGACCATATCACCGTTTGCATAATTAACGATAATCACGTCAAACGTATCTGCGTTAATAGCGTCTACCAATTTATCCGTTACTTCATACGCCGACATTTCGGGTTTTAAATCATACGTTGCCACCTTCGGAGAGGCAATCAAAATACGCTCTTCATTCGGGAAAAGTGTTTCTTTTCCGCCGTTAAAAAAGAAAGTAACGTGTGCATACTTTTCCGTTTCGGCAATCCGTAACTGTTTTAAACCCGCATTGGCAACCACCTCACCGAAAATGTTTGTTAAATCTTCGGGCGGGAATAATACTTTCATCCATGCATTATGGTCGGTTGAATACTCCGTCATGGCAACGGCCGCGGCAAAATGCACCACGCGTGAACGCTCCGAAAGCGTGAAATCCGGTTGCAACAAAATCCGCGTAATTTCACGTGCCCGATCGGAACGATAGTTAGCCATAATCAAACCATCGCCGTCATTCATTCCCTTATAATCTCCGATAACGCGCGGCACAATAAATTCATCAAACACTTTTTCATTATACGAATCTTGCATGGCTTCTTCTGCCGTTGCAAAATGTTTTCCTTCGCCGTTTACCAATGCTTCATACGCTAACTTAATCCGCTCCCAACGATTATCTCTATCCATGGCATAGTATCTGCCCGAAAGGGTGGCGATTTTCACATACGGCATATCGGCGATTGATTTTTCTAAATCCCGCACGAATCCGATACCCGAATCGGGCGCCGTATCGCGTCCGTCCGTAAACCCATGAATGGCAACGGGAATTTGAGCCTGATTCAAAATGCGTGCCAACGCAACAATATGAGATTGATGCGCATGCACTCCGCCCGTTCCCAACAATCCCATCAAATGGCAAACACCCTTGCTTTGATGTAATTTTTCAATCAAATCAAGCAATACCGGATTTTTATCCAACGTATGCGTTTCAATGGCTTGATCAATTTTCGGTAAATCCTGCATAACAATACGGCCGGCGCCCAAATTGGTGTGGCCTACTTCCGAATTTCCCATCTGTCCGTTCGGCAACCCGACATCGAGCCCTGATGTTTTCAACATTGTTGTCGGATACTCTTGAATCAAGCGATGCCAGACGGGTGTATTACCTGTTTCTATGGCATTGTTTTCTTTTTGTGCCCGATATCCCCATCCGTCTAATATACATAAAACAATCGGTTTTTGACGTTTCATTTTATTTTCCTTTCCGTTCATTATATTCTTAATCAAAAAATCGAGGTAGCCGTTCGTTTATCGCTCATCAGCCGTAAATAAACACGATACGGTTATATTCACGAGCCATAATCGGCAACCTTATCACAGATAGGGGCATTATAAGATAATTTTTATAAAAAGTGTAATAATTTTTTGCAATTTGTGAAAAAAAAGATAAAATGGTGTTGAGATAGATGCCGAGTCATTCTCTCTATAGTTATTAAACAGCGCGCAAAGGAAGAAAAAAAATGGTATCACGTCAAAAGGCAAAAAAGCAATGGTTACTGGCTGTATTCGTCTATATTATTTGGATTACGGCCGTTATAATGTTGCGAGAATTAACTACTTTACCGCCTTATGTTGCCTATTTCTTTTTACCGCTGGCCGTTATTCCGCTACTCATTGCCGATTACCGATTGGCCAGAGCCAAACATTTAGGCCTTGCCAAAACGGTGCGTAAGAAAACGAAAGAACTTTCCATTGCACTCTTACATGCCGAGGAAGCCCGTAAAGCCCAAAGCGAATTTTTGGCGCATATGAGCCATGAATTACGCACACCGCTCAATGCCATTATGGGTTTTTCTGCCGCCACCGCGCGTGAAGCGTTCGGCCCTGTCGGAAATCCGATTTATAAAGAATATGCCGATTGCGTTTATCAAAGCGGTTCACACTTGTTAGGTATTATAAACAACATTTTAGATTTATCAAAAATGAACGCCAATCAGATGAAACTTCACTGTCAATGGATTTACCTGATTGAATTAATTAACGATTCGTTGCAAATGACGATTGCTTATCCCGGCCGACAGGAACGCAAAATTGAGATTATCGGCAAAATGAATGATGTGCAATTATTTGTGGATCGGCAATTGTTTCGTCAGGTGTTATTGAATATTCTCTCAAACGCCATTAAATTTACTTCGGAGGGCGGGCGCATTTCCATTCGGGCCGATATGCTGAGAAACGGCAACTTGGATATTCAAATCAAGGATAACGGTATCGGGATTCCGAGTGAGAAAATCCAAGAAGTCGTCAAACCGTTTACCCAGATTGAAAACATGATGACACGCGTTCATAACGGGACAGGTCTCGGATTAGCGTTGAGCGATAAAATCATGCAACTGCATAACGGTGAATTGACGATTGACAGTGTGGAAAACAGAGGAACATGCGTTCACTTAATTGTGCCGGCGGGCAGTTTAAAACAAACCAATGACGGTATAACCATAGTATAAACGATAAGTAATGAATAAAGCGATAAATAACTAAACGGATATAAAATACAGGGAGGTCAAAAGCGTCAGGGAGCAAGAAGCAAAGAAGCCATCAGCGAGGGGGAAAAATGGATTTAACTCATAATAACAAAAAAGATGTATCCGACAACAATCATACAACGGATAAATCCGAACAAACAGAACATCAGGCAAAAGAAACTACCAACCAATCTGCCGACAAAAGCAATTTAGCCGAAAGCAAAGACCAAGTCCTTTCGGAAATTCCGCCTTTTACCCGAATTGATTCGGAGAACGGCCATCGTTTTGCTTCCCGTCAAGAGGTACTGGAATCCATCATAAATGCCCTGCCTGACGGCGATTCGGCAGAAGCCGATAATGAAGAAAAGCCACTTTCTTCCACACAAGATGATGAAAATGCAATGAAACAACTCATTGATTTTCTCATCAAAGAAAATCCGATTGTTAAGGCGAAAAAGCAAAAGCCGATACCCTCTGCCGATTTGCGACGCAAAGGCGTTATTCCGTTATGGGAGCAATTATCTTTCCGCGATAACGTTAATCACATGACGAATATTGAAAAAAGCCTTATGTTAACGGATATTAGGCGCGGTTTGGAGGCGCGAGAATTTGTATATTTATATCAACCGCAATGGGACTTAACAACGGGGCGAATTGAAAGTTTGGAATCCTCATTAAGATGGAAACACCCGCGCAAAGGAATGCTTGGCCCCGATTTCTTTTTTGCGGTATTTGAAGAATCCGGATTGATCGTTGATTTACTCGCGCTGTTAACGGAGCAAATCCTTTCCGATCGGGCGCAACTGGAACTCAACGGATTGGCGGACTATAAAATTGCCATAAAATTTACACCTGATCAATTAAAAATGAGTATGTTGTCCGAAAATTTATTGCACTTAATTTCTAAAATGAACGTACCGCCGGAAGCCATTGAGTGCGAATTAACGGATAGGCAATTTCCGCGATGCCCGTGTTGTATGCGTGAAAATTTGGAAATGTTGCAACAGGCGGGTATCGGGTTAGTGTTGGATAACTTCGGTTCCGGATATTCAGGCTACCCGTATTTATTGGAGTTTCCGTTTAATAAAATTAAATTAGATAAAAGTTATGTAACCGATATTTTTCAAAATCCGCGCGGTCAGCTAATTACGCAATCCGTGATTCATACGGCGCATTTATTACATGCCGATGCCATTATAGACGGAGTGGATAGTCTGCAAATGGTGCGTTGGTTAACGAATGCGGGATGTGATTACGGGCAAGGATGTTTTTTGGGCGGACCGATGGCGTTGGAAGAATTGATTGACTTTTTGAAAGAATATCGTATAATAGCCGAAAACGGCAAATCGGCCATAGAAGATTTTTGGCAGAACGGCCCTCACCTGACGCCTCATTTTTCACCGGATTGCTGATAACCGCAAATTAAAATGAATAAAATTGAGGATTGAAAATGACGGAAATTAAAAAGCCGGAATTACTGTTGCCGGCGGGGTCTTTGGAAAGATTGAAAACAGCGTTTCTTTACGGAGCAGATGCCGTATATGCCGGAATGCCGGGCGTTTGTCTCAGAAATAAAATTTCATTCACGCCGGAAGAATTAAAAGAAGGGATTGATTTTGCTCATTCTATCGGCAAAAAAGTTTATCTGACGGTTAATTTGTTTACCCATAATCGCGATATTGCCCGTGTTGAATCTTTTATCGGTATGCTACCGCAATTATCACCCGATGGTGTTATTGTTGCCGATCCGGGCGTTTTTGCCGAAATAAAAAGACAAGTGCCGAATATACCGCTTCACATCTCCACGCAAGCAAATGTTTGTTCATCACTCACCGTTCGTTTTTGGAAAGAGCAAGGAGCAGCGCTTTGCGTATTAGGTCGCGAAGTGCCGTTATCCGAAATCAAAGAAATCCGAAAGGATTGCCCGGATATTCGGTTAGAAACGTTTATTCACGGCGCATTATGTGTCAGCTATTCGGGGCGGTGTCTGCTTTCCAATTTTATGACGGGACGCAGTGCCAATAAGGGAAATTGTGCGCATACATGCCGTTGGCGCTATAAAACATATCAAACAACGCCGTTAGAAAAACAACCGGCTTATCATAATATCCCCACGTTGTCGCAAGATGAAACCCGTTATTATATTGAAGAAGAAACGCGTCCGCATGAACTCATGCAAATTGATGAAGATGAACACGGCACATATATTATGAATTCACGCGACTTATGTTGGTTGCCACGTTTAAATGATATTTTACCCGTCGGCATTGATTCATTTAAAATTGAAGGGCGTAACAAGTCAGAATACTATGCTGCCGTAACGGCCCATACTTACCGACACGCCATTGACGATTGGTTTAACAACCCGCAAGCCTGGCAACCGGATATTTATATGAAAGAGATTGAAACATTGCAATCGCGAGGCTACACCGTTGGCTTTTTGGACGGAAATGCCGGTCCGGAAGCGCATAATTACGATGTATCGGCCAGCACGGGTAAATGGCGGTTTGCAGGCGTTGTCAAAGGGTATCAGGATAGTTCGCTACTCTTGGAGATAAAGCATAAAATTACAAAAGGAACGGAGCTTGAATTTCTTTCACCCGCTCAATTTGAACCGATTAAAATAACGGTCAATCAGTTGATTGATACGCGCACGGGGCAGTCGGTTGAAGCCCTTTCTTGCGGATATGTCGGACAAACGGCACAAATACCCGTTGATAAAGATGTTGCAACGAAATTGCCGCCGTTAAGCGTTGCCCGCATTAAAATTGCCGAATAAAAAGCGATAGCGGTTAATTTTTTGCTTGATTTTTATGTCAAAATCCGTATAAAAAAATACGCATACAACTTGAAATCAAAATCGGATTGCCGTGTGTGCAATCTTCCCGAAAAGAAAGGTTATGATGTCTTTATATCAATTATCCAAACTCGCAGCCATGGCAACGAGCGTTGTATTTATCGTTTCACATACGGCAACGGCATACGGCGAATATATTTTAAATCCGCAACATCGTTTACAAATCGGAATTGGCGGATATGCGCGTGTTTATTCCGGAAAATTGGAAAGTTATCAATATAATAATGTCTTAAAAGCGCAACCGGAAATAACGGCAAAATATCCGGTATCCGATACGTTGACTTTGCGTGCCAAATATGCTTATCGCATTGTGCGAGATGATCGGTTTGCATCCAAAAATCTATCGCGCATTTATGATTTTTACGGAACGATTGATTCTCAAATTTACGGCAAACTGGATATCGGCAAGTTATTAAATGTTGCTTATTTAATGCATCAAGGATCGGTTGATGTGAGTTGTTTGGATGTTGATGATTCGGATATTTCTTACTTTTATCAAAAGCCGAAAGGGTTTTATGCCCCTACACTCACTTATTTAAGCACAGATTCGCGCGATCCGAAAATAACGTATACAACACCCGATTTCGGTGGATTTCAGGCCGGCCTGACACTGGTAGAAAAAGAGGATAAAGAATCGGATTCCATCGCACCGAACAACGTTAAATTTGATCATGGGAAAGGCGCAATCGGCGGTATGCGTTATCTGCATCACTTTAATAAAGAGACATGGCTCGGCCTTTCCGGCGGTTTGGCTTTTTATAAAGATAACCGCTTTTTTCTGCAAGATAACACGGTTGATACCAATCATCGCGAATATAGTCTCGGCTCAAAACTCGGTTGGAAAGGATGGCGACTCGGTGCTTCTTATCGGCGTATGCTGTTTTCCGATAAAGTGGCTTTAAAAGATTCAAGCGCCGTTAGTTTAGGTATTGCTCATCATTTTGAAAAATATGCCGTTTCGCTCACGTGGCTTCACTCTCAAGCCAAATATGATGAAAAAGATAAATACAATCATATCATGCTATCCAATAAATATACATTTAATTCCTATTTGGAAGGGTATTTATCACTCGGGCAACTTGATTTTATTTCTAATATAAACGGCGAACAAAAATCTCTTTTCGGCATTATGGGCATTCAACTTAAAATCTAAATGGTGATTTTAAAGGCACAAATGAAATAAGTTGTTGCTTTATATTTTGAAACGACGTATATATAAAAAAGGATAATCATTTTTATGAAAGGAAAATAAAAAATGAATATGTGTCGTTGTAATTGTCCGATAAGAAGATACGTTGCAAACGGGCGCGGTATCGGATTAAAAGTTGTTACATTGGTGGGGTTGCTCATCGGTTTGATTATTGCCGTTTCGGGGCCGGTTATCTTTTTAAGAACATTGAATATAGACGGCAGTTTGGATTCTTTTATCAATTCGTTGCCGATTGTTAAAATAGAAAACGGAAAAATCGTTGATCCGATTTATGATAACGAAGTTTGGATTATTCCGGATTCCGCGGGTGATACGAAAAATGATATCAAGGTGATTGCCAATACAAAAATTGATGATATTGACGTTATTCCGAGCGATGTGGGGGCCTATATTACGGCACGCACGATTTATTTATCCGACGGGAATCAAATGCGTGTATTCCGTCTGCCCGAAGGAATAAATACGGTCATTACGCACGAGGTGATGCGCTCAACCGTAAACAAAATGATTTGGGGCGCCGGTATAATTTTAGGCTTCTTCATCTTTGTTTCGGGTATACTCGGATTCTTGGTCGGCTATATTCCGTTACTCATCGTCGGTTTAATTATCGGTCGCAAAATATCTGCTGACACATGGGGTCGCGCATTTGCATGGCCGTGGGTTATTGTTTGGGGTATCGGCGTCTTGGGCGGTATGTTCGGCTGGTTTTTCCTCTCCCTACCGTATATCTTCCTCGTATCCTTATTATTAGCATGGATTATCGGCGTTGTTGCCTCTAATCAATCAACAAGTTGTCCGTTAAATGCTTGGAAAAAGGACCTTTTAGAACAACCGACTGATACGAATGAGGATACAGTTCTTTCTGAAGATGTGAATTCGGTTGAAGATATTGATGCTGAAATGCAACCGCAATCAACGGCACCGAAAGCAAACACGCCAAAGAAAGCGGTTGTAAAACCGAAAAACATTCCCGTTCAAAGAAAGAAAAGAAAAAAATAATTTTTCGTTAAAAAGGAATCAAAAAGGCTTCTTCTGAATGAAGGAGTCTTTTTTTTCCCTAAAATAAAGAGATATTTTCAATCTCAGACATATTTTAATATTCCTAAACACCACTCAAATGCGTAAAACAACCTGCCGAAATAAAAAAACAGATGACAATTTAAGAAAAATATGGTAAAAAGAAGCCCGAAAAGATTGATAAAAAGGATTGATAAAATGATTTATTTGATTGCATTACTCACAATAGCGCTTGATCAGTTGAGTAAATTTTGTGCCGAAGAATATCTGGTATTTCATCGGGCCGTGGAAGTTATGCCGTTTTTCAATCTGTTTTTAACGTATAATAAAGGAGTCAGTTTTTCTTTTTTTTCAATGAATGAAGCCTATGGGCCCTGGGTATTAAGCGGGCTGTCACTGATTATCTGTTGCGGATTGATTGTATGGTTGCGCAAAGAAAAAAATAAAGTCAATCAAATCGGTATAGCGTTAATCCTCGGCGGAGCGCTTGGAAACGTGCTGGATCGGATTCGTATCGGGGCCGTGGTTGATTTTTTGGATTTTTATTACGGCGCTTACCATTGGCCGGCGTTTAATGTGGCCGATACGGCTATTTGTTTCGGCGCGTTTTTGATTTTTTTACAACTGATATTAACAAAGGATAAGAAATGAAAAAATTATGTATGATGATTGTAACTGCTTTCTGTTTGGCAGGTTGTTCTGCCGATAAAGAGCCTTTGGCGCCCACACAAATCGTTGACGGCAAATCTATCGTAATGCCTCCCGAATTTTATGTATTGCCCAAAACGCAACAAGTTTCGGCACAACAAGCAGAACAAACGAAATAATATATTACCAATACGGAGTAAATAAAAATGCGTATCTATGAAAAATTGCTTGCCCACAAAGACGAGATAAAGCAAACCCATTTAAGAAAACTATTTCAAGATGATCCGGAAAGATTTAATCGCTTTCATGCCGAATTTAATCATTTTTTATTGGATTACTCCAAAAATAACATTACGCAAAAAACAATGGATTTATTGTTTGAATTAGCAAGAGAATCCGGATTAAAAGAAGCCATTAACGATATGTTTGAGGGTAAAAAAATCAATACATCCGAAAATCGTGCCGTATTACATACAGCTTTGCGTAATCGTGATAATCACCCGATTTACGTTGACGGACAAGACGTTATGCCAGAAATCAATCGCGTGTTGCAACAAATGAAAACATTTTCAACTCAGGTTCGCACGGGGAAATGGCGCGGGGCAACGGGAAAACGGATTAAAAATGTTGTAAATATCGGTATCGGCGGTTCCGATTTAGGGCCGGCCATGGCATCGGACGCTTTGGCATTTTATCGGATTGATACGATTAACTTCCATTTTGTTTCCAATATTGACGGAACGGACATTACCGAAACATTAAAGAAATGCAATCCTGAAACAACGCTCTTTATTATTTCATCTAAAACATTCACAACGCAAGAAACGATTACAAACGCCCTCACCGCGCGCGAATGGCTTGTCAATACCTTAGGGAGTGAAGCCGTTTCAAAACATTTTGTGGCTGTTTCAACGAATACAAAAGCCGTTTCTGAATTCGGCATTAACCCCGAAAATATGTTTGTGTTTTGGGATTTTGTAGGCGGACGATATTCCCTATGGGGCGCCATCGGGCTTTCTTTAATGATTGGTATCGGATACCGCAATTTTATTGAAATGTTGGAAGGCGCTTTTGCTATGGATAACCATTTTAAAAATACGCCTTTTGAACAGAATCTACCCGTTATTTTAGGTCTGTTGGGCATTTGGTATACCACTTACCTTGGTGCCGAAACGTATGCCGTGTTGCCGTATGATCAATACTTGCGCAAATTACCGCTCTATCTGCAACAATTAGATATGGAAAGCAATGGGAAGCATGCGAAAAAAGACGGCCATTTCGTTGATTACCCGACAGGTCCGATTTTATTCGGCGAAGCCGGGACAAACGGACAGCATTCTTTCTATCAGCTCATTCATCAGGGCACACATTTAATTCCTACCGATTTTATTGCCCCAATTCATTCGCTGAACGAAACGGGTCAACAACATGATATTTTACTGGCAAATTTTGTGGCGCAACCCGAAGCGCTCATGCGTGGTAAAACAGCCGACGAAGTGCGTGCGGAAGGCGTGCCTGAAAATTTGGTTCCGTTTAAAACCTTTGAAGGAAATCGGCCGAGCAATACGATTTTGATTGATAAGATGACGCCATGGACATTCGGGGCTTTGATTGCACTTTATGAACACAAAATTTTTGTGCAAGGTGTGATTTGGAATGTAGATAGTTTTGATCAGTTCGGTGTGGAACTCGGCAAACAATTAGCAAAGAATATTTTGCCAGAACTTCTTGATAAAAATAAAGAAATTAGCCACGATTCTTCAACAAATGCTTTAATAGAAAGAATCAGGAAAAGTCGTTCTGAATTAAAGCGAATAAAGTAAATTGATATGAGTGATAACCATACGGAGAAAACACAATGATAATACTGGATAAACAACAACTACAAAACAGTTTCAATAACAGCTTCAATAAACATGTGCCAAAATTTTCACGTGCGTTTTCGGCGTATATTGATGTTGTCTGGGAAGAAGGCGATAACAACATAGGAAATAAGTTTTCTTTTACGGATGAATATCCGACTTATCGGCTTAATCAAAAGGGCGAAAAGGTGTTGGCGGATTTTGTTGCTTTTATCAGACAGATGCCGTTAAAAAAACGTCGAGAATTAACGGCGTTATTACAGGAGGGTCAAGAGCAAGGATCATCTTATATTAAAAGCAAATTAGAGCGTATTGTCCTTCCCGCACGCATTGAATACAACTTATTGCATTCATTGAGCGGTTCCCTTGAATTTAACAAACGCTATCCGTTTTTTAACGGCAATAAAAACAGCGTATTAAATAAAATGTATTTTCCGATTGAAATTCTCTGTTTACTTAACAAAAATGATTTAGAGCAACTTTGCAAACGCATCTGCGAAAAAAATACATTTGCGGAAAATTTACATGCATTCGGGCGAACAATCGGCGCCACCCTTAATTATGCTTCACGCACCGCAAAACAACGGTTGAGCAAATGGTCGGATCAAAATACGGTTCAATCGTTTATCAATGTTGTGCGCCAAATGCCTGAGGATAAGCGTAAAACATTTGCCATGTTTTTATTGGAAGAGCGGGAACACGGGCCGTTTTACATTCAATCAAATCTGAAAGACTTTATGGTCCCGGAAGAGATTGAAGAGGCTTTTGTTGATTCCACGGCTTATGCAATGAAATTTGCAAAGAGATACCCTATGAAATCAAATGAAGAACAAAAATTGATGGATAAAATTAAAATTCCCGTTCAAATTATCTGTTCTTTGGATGATAAAGGTATTCAAGAAGTATATGATAAAATTTGTGAACCGGATACATTGAAAGATAAACTTTATTTTGCCCTCCAAGGTATGCGCGGGGCTCTGCGATATTTACCACGCGGAATCAAAAAATACATGAAATTGCGCAAGCCAAGAAAAGCCGTGCGCACATTTATTGCAACCGTGCGCCAACTGCCGTTAAAGAAACGCCAATATATTGCCGATATGTTGCTTCAATCAAATCGCTCGCCCAGCAATATCGGGAATCAAATTATCGGAATGCTCACGGGCTACCCTGTTGCACAATTATTTTCGGCATCTCATCGTGATGAAAAGAAATACGCCAAAAATCATCCGCATTACAAAACCAATCCGGATAAATTGGCAGAGAAATTAAGTTATCCGTTAACGCAAGTCTTTATCATGACGGAAGATGAATTGAAACAAGTAACGGATGCCATTTGCAAGCCGGATACGAAAATTGAAAAAATTGCACGTAAAGTCAATCAATTATATACGTCAATTTCTTTAAAGGGGAAAGAACTTTTACATTCATTATTTCAAAAAGATTTACGCACAGAACATAATGCTGATGATAAATCATCATTATCATCTGATTCGGCCGAACGGCAACCCAATGTTGCCCGTGCCGAAAAAGAAGCAACCTCATCGGAAAAATCATCCGAACCCGCAATGCTTCACGCAACAAACGCACCCGTTAAAGTTGCCCGTCAAGATGTTAAAAAACCGCAAGCACGGGATATGCAGAATCAAAGAGGTTAACAAATGGGTAATATGGCTTTTAATAAAGAAAGCGAATTGCAGTCTTATCGTCAAATACTGCGTTTCTATGAAATCGGGTGGCAAAAATACCCGAATAAGCGCACACGGTATATTCAAGAGCATATTCCTTTGCCTCGCGGGGTGCTTAAAAAAATTAATGAGAAGCGTGGTCATCCGAATTTCATATTGACGGAGGAAGCAAAAAAAATCATTCAATCATTCGTATTATTTGCTCATAAATTACCCTGCTCGCAAAGAACGATGTTAGGCAATGCACTGATTAAAAATCAAACGAATGATCCAAATGCGATGCAACATATTATCTTGAAACATTTTACGGAAGAGATTCCGGACGAAATGTTTTCCTTTTCTTTCTCGGAAATTGTATCGGATTCGTATTTGTTGCCGAAAAGAATGAAAAATCAAGATAGTCTGATACGGCATACAACGGCATTTGCCGAAGTATCGTGCGTTCTTTTACCGGAAGATATGCAATCCGTTGTAAGCGAACTCTCTCGCCCGAATACATTTAAGGAAAAATGTTATTTCGCTAGGGAATATGCCGTCGGCGTTGCCAAAAATATAGGCCGTAGCATAAAGGCAAATATGAGAGGACTATTTTCTTTTTCACTAAGAAATCACAAAAATTGCCAATCAATCGATTTTAAAGAGCGTCAAGAAACGGAAGCCGATTTGAGCGTATCAACAAGAATTAAGGCAATTCATCTAAAACAATCAAAAGAAAATGCACCTGCTCCGACGGTTGTTTCATTGCCGATGGAGGGATACGGCTGTCCGATGTTGACACATATTGCCTCACAACGCATTCCGGTGTTCAACAATCACGCAGGAAGACAAAACCAAAGGAATTAAGTGCATTCGCTCGTTTTCGGATAACTTGACTTGCGGAGGATATGATGACTTTAAATAACAATATAAATGCAACAACCCAAAATCAACCGAATCAACAGATAACGCCCTGTTATCGAATCATCTGGCAGAAAAACCCTACAAGCCGAACAAAACGATTGCTTAAACAAAATTGTTTTCCCGAACATATCCTTCAAGAAATGCAAAACGGAAAAGGCTTTCCGAATCTTTTGCTGACCAAGGAAGCGCACACAATTTTGCGTCGGTTTATAAAACTGTTTATCCCGATGAGCATACATAAACGCCAAGAATTTGCCGATTTATTGATAGAGAAGCCATCTCCCGATTTTCAGAGCATTCAGAAAAGTGCTTTTCATTTTTTAGCGGGCAACCTTAATGAGTATCAGTCTCTTCAAACAACAGATGAAAAACTGGCTTATATTCTTTTACATCCCTGCGCAAACGATCATTTGCAAAAATTGAATGAAAAGTTGGCTACGGCGTCAAAAGTGATTTGTTCTCTGCTACCGGAAGATTTACAAACCGTTGCCATTAAAATTTCGGCACCGCATTCGGAAAAAATCAATGCAAAAATGGTTGCCCATTACGCATTTACGGCCTATGAACAATGCGTTGAACAAACGAGCAAAAAATATCCGCAATTAAAACGCGGATATATCCGAGATTCTTTATCATTCCGAACGGCAAATGATGTGCAAAAATATAATCAAGGATTAAAAGAGCTCAGTGAGGCAATCAAGAATCTTTCATTCCAACAAGTTACCGATGCCTGTGCACAAGAAAGAACGGCGCGCGAACAAATGAAATCCATGCAAAGAAACATAACCCGGCTAAAACCTCTTTGGATTACCGCACAAAAACAAACACCGATAAAAAATGTTTCCGCACAAAAAGAAAGGGGAAACTAGATGCCCATTCGCTTATTGCCACAAAACCTAATCAATCAAATCGCTGCCGGAGAAGTTGTTGAGCGTCCGGCCGGTGCGTTAAAAGAGTTAATTGAAAATGCCATTGATGCCGGAAGTACCCGTATTGAAATTGCTATACAAAACGGAGGCAAAACCTATTTTTCCGTAACGGATAACGGCAAAGGAATGACGCCGGAAGAATTAAAATTGGCTGTGGAGCGTCATGCCACCAGCAAGTTACCGACGGATGATTTATTTCAAATTAATTTTTTGGGATTTCGCGGTGAAGCCCTCCCCTCAATCGGCTCCATTGCAAAATTAACCATCACTTCACGGCCGAAAGAGGCAGATGAAGCATGGCAAATTTGCGTTGACGCCGGAATAAAGCATACGGTGAAGCCTGCGCCCGGGGGCTTTGGCACAACGGTTGAGGTGCGTGATTTATTTTATACAATCCCTGCTCGCCTTAAATTCTTAAAATCAGATCAAAGCGAATATTTATGTATCAAAGATACGGTAAATCGCATTGCAATGGCTTATCCGCATATTCACTTTCAGCTATCGGATGAAAAGCGCATTATTTTAACTTATCCTGCCGTTGATGACTTGTTACAACGGGTTTCGCAAGTTATCGGCAGGCATTTTGCGGAAAACGCTTTGCCGATTTTCGCGGAATATGAACATGTGCGACTCAACGGATTTGTCGGACTGCCGACATATACCCGCGCCACGAGCACCGAACAATACCTCTTTGTAAACGGGCGCTATATTAAAGATAAAATGCTTATCGGCGCTATTCGGGCCGCTTATCAAGGGTTAATCGGCCATGATACTTATCCTGTATTGGCGCTGTTCTTAACGATTGCCCCGGAAGATGTTGATGTTAATGTTCATCCGGCGAAAATAGAAGTGCGTTTCAAAGATAATGCACGTATTCGCGGGATATTAGTTTCTGCCATCAAAAAAGCGCTTACCGAGCATGCCAACAAAACGGCCACAACCATCGGTGCGGACGCGTTGAATAAAAGCGTTTCATTTCTGCACGTTGATGAAAAAGATTCTCGCCCTACATTTTCGGATATAGTTGAACCACAATCCGGCTTTTCTACCCGTCAAGCAGATTTGGGCACACGGCAATCAACCTTTGCGAGTCAACCATCGTTTAATCCGAACGAGCCATTGAAATTGAGCGATTCCGCAGTTGCTTCTGCCCATTCATCACATACACCGATGTTTCGTCCAATGGGATACAGCGTTAAAACATATCCGCAACATGCCCCGATTCATTCAAATATATCTTCCCGTTATGAGCAAACAACAATACCCGAACAAACCGACTACGCTTCAAGCATATTGCAAAATGAAGAATACGGTGAACCGCAAAATATAAACATACCTGTTTCATCTTCCTCAACCGAATCACCGAAGGTTAATGAAGAAACATGTCCGCCACTGGGGCTTGCCAAAGCACAATTACATAAAACCTACATTATTTCGCAAACACCCGACAGCATTATTATAACGGATCAGCATGCCGCACACGAACGCCTCACTTATGAAAAACTATCCGAACAATTAGCGCAAAAGAAAGAAACCCAACTCTTATTGATTCCCGAAATTATTGATATAAAATCGGATGATATTGATTTGTTGACGCAACGCGCCGATGAATTAAAAGAGTTAGGCTTTGTAATAGACGCCTTCGGGAATGACTGCATTGCCGTTCGTGAAATTCCGACACTGTTGCAAAAAGAGAATATGAAATCTTTAATCAATGACTTAATTGATACCATTAAAGAATTTGATGATACCGTTTTACTTAAAGACAAAATCAAAGAAATTTGCGCACGCATGGCGTGCCACGGATCTGTCCGCGCCGGTCGCGAATTAACGATTGACGAAATGAATGCCCTACTCCGACAAATGGAATCATGTGGCACATCGGGGCAATGTATTCATGGTCGCCCAACGTATATTGAATTAAAACTCACGGATATTGAAAAACTGTTCGGTCGCACAAAATGAGGGGTTAACTTTGCCGTTTTCGTCGTTGTTTTTTTTAAGATACAAGCGAATACATAAACACAATGAAAAGTTATACAACAATGATGCACCTATACGTTACTCTGGTGCAAAATGGAGGCTATATTTAGAAAAATGCAGTTATTTTTTGCGCCAGCAAATAATAATACATCGGGATTCCCGCCCACCCTTTGAGCAAATAGGCAAACAGCATACCGTATATTAACAAATTGATACCGGGGAGAAAACAAATTGTAAAAATCGGGCCGGCGACAACAAAATCCGTTTGTTGCGGATGAATTTCAAAAAGCGTTACGATAAAATGGTATCCGATAAATATCCCAAATAAAATCAAATAAAAATCAGGTAAAGTATGATACATAGCCTGATAAATGCTCACACCAATCATCAAGAAAAAGGTAAATGTCGGGAAAAAATAAGGTGCCAACGCAATCAACCAATTTCCTTCTCCTTCAAATGAAAAAGAGCCTCCCGTCCCTTGATTAACGTCTAGCGCTCTGGGCTTATGAAAAGTTAAAACGGCAAACAGCATGTGTGTTAATTCATGTTCCGTAATGGTGAGAAACGAACCGGAAAGCCCCGGCATAATTAAGAAGAAAATAACGGTTGCACCGAACGGGAAAAAGAATTCAAGTAAAATCTCTTTATCCGTATATTTATCAAACAAATAAAAATCCGCTTGGAAAGCCGGCACAATCAATGCCAGCATTAAAATACCGATCGGCCATTTAATCAGGCCCAAAAAGCGATTGATTTGTTTATTTATTTTGAACATTTTTCAGCTCCTTTCGTATGATGTGCAATTTCCCGAGAATTCCCGTATCAAACGTTCCTGCAACCAGTGTTTTACCGCCCACGCTTTCATCATTTTGCAAATAAAGCCATAAAGGCGATTCTTTGGCCTCGCGCATGCGTTTAAAAAACCAGCCTTTTTTCTTTCCTGCAATCACCGTCACACGAACGGAATATGCCTGCGCCGTTCCGCTTAAAGAAGAATCCAGCAAGGATAAATCTTTCTCCCCCTCATAGGTTAATACAACTTCCATATCCCGTTTCCCGTCAGCAATTAAAAAAGTTTGCGTTTTTTCATCCGTCAAACGCATGAGCTCAATTAAGGCGGATTGATAATCAATATACCCTGCTTTCTCCTCAAAATTTTGGCGTGTCGTGCGAATTTTCCCGTCATTTTTATTTTTCATCACGGAATCCAAAACTTTTAAATCCTCTTTTTGATAAAGTCCTTTCGTTTGAAAAATTGTTTCGGAATCAATAAACAGCGATAAAATTCCCCGCGCATAAGAATGCGTTTCAATCGCATAAGAGGAATTATCGGACGCAATGGACATATCCGCCGAAAGCAAAGTCATATTCATACCCTTTGCTTCGTAAACACTATCAAACGAAACGGCAAATGCCGGCAAAGAAAAAAAACAGAACAAAACGTAAAAAAAAGTTTTCATTTTAAAAATCCTTTGATATATTATAATGACTTTCAAAAGTATTTGTAAAGGCTTTTTTCATGGAAACAAACTTATATATTATCTTATCGGGTATCACGGCTTTTTGTTTAGCCGTTTTGGTTGTTCGTTTAATGTTTACGGGAACCAACAATCATAAACAATCGCTTTCAAACGAGTTGGAACGCTTGGAAAGAATGAACCGCGAAGATGCCATGCGATTGCGTCAAGAACTATCACAATCGTTGATACAATTTAATGATTCCATTCGTCAGACGATGGAAGGACGCATGGATAAAATGCGTGATGAAAATACGCAAAATTTAGCCTCAATGCGCACGGTTATGGAAGAAAAGATGGATAAAATGCGCACGGAAAATACACTTAAATTGGATCAAATGCGTAATACCGTTGAAGAAAAACTGCATGATACATTAGAAAAGCGCATCGGGGAATCGTTTTCTCTTGTATCCGAAAGATTGGAAAAAGTGCACCAAGGCTTAGGCGAAATGCAAACGCTTGCTTCCGATGTGGGCGGTTTGAAACGGGTTTTGACGAATGTAAAAACACGCGGAACATGGGGAGAAATGCAGTTAGGTGCCTTATTGGAACAAATGCTCTCACCCGAGCAATTTATTAAGAATGCACATATTAAATCAAATACGCAGGAAGTGGTAGAATTTGCCGTCAAATTGCCCGACGGCGATGTATTGATTCCGATTGATTCCAAATTCCCCGTTGAAGACTATGATCGCCTGATGACGGCAATGGAAAATGCCGATACAAACTTAATAGAGACAGCATCGGCAGAATTGGAGCGACGGATTAAAACAGAGGCAAAACGCATTTCGGATAAATATATTTATCCCCCGAAAACAACGGATTTTGCTATCATGTTTTTACCAACGGAGGGGCTATATGCCGAAGTGATGAAACGCCCCGGATTGGCGGGCGAAATCCAAAATAAATTTCGTGTGACGGTAACGGGACCCAGCACTTTAGGGGCATTTTTGAATTCACTGCAAATGGGCTTTCGCACACTTGCCATTCAAAAGCGTTCGGGCGAGGTCTGGAAAATTTTAAGCGAGGTAAAAGTGGAGTTTGAAAAATATGCGCTTTGGGTGGAAAAAGTCAAAAAGAATATCGAATCGGCGCATAAAACACTGGATGAAGCCGAAACAAGAACACGCGCCGTCAATAGGAAATTAAGAACCGTTGAAAACACATTATCCGACGAATCGTCAACAACAAACATTCACGCCGTTCCGCACCAAATGATTCAAGAAACACCGCGTTTATTAGATACGGAGAAACAACCATCCGGCACCGACGGAACGGATACCCATTAACAGCTGAATAAAATAAGGGGGAATTACTTAATATGGCAAAGCATACACGGCCTAAGTTGATTATAAATTGCAAGCATATTCGCGAAAACTATGCGTATTTGAAATCGTATGTATCACCATGCATTGCGTCTTGCGTTGTTAAAGATAATGCCTACGGGCTCGGGATACGGGAAATCGGGCAAGTTTTATATCAAGCCGGATGCCGTGTCTTTTTTGTGGCATACGGTTGCGAGGGGGCGCAATTAAGAAAAGTTGCTCCCGATGCGGAAATATATGTTTTGCAGGGATATGGGCATGAAGAATCCGCCCATTTTCAAAGAAACAATCTGCGTCCCGTGTTGCCGACCGTTCAAGATGCTTTACGATACTTTGAAAGTCCGCGCAATCGCTTAACACCAGCTATTCAGGTTGAAACGGGTTTAAACCGTCTGGGCGTTCACTTACGGGAAATTTCAGCTGTGCGACATCTCCCCTTTTCCCTTATTTTATCGCACTTGGCATGCGCCGACGAGCCCCATCATTCACTCAATACTCATCAACTGGAAGAATTTAAAAAATTTAAAGAATTTTTTCCGAATACACCTTTTTCACTCAGTGCCTCCGATGGTGTTTTTTTAGGGAGAGCGTATCACTTTGATATGGTTCGCTTAGGGGCGGCTCTTTATGGCATTAACACAAAGCCGTATGCCGAAAAGCCTGTTAAAAATTGCATAACACTGGTGGCTCCGATTTTACAAATTAAAACGGTTAAAGCCGGCGAATCCGTCGGTTACGGGGCAACGTATACACTTTCGGAAAAGCGAAAAATTGCCACTGTTTCCATCGGATACGGAGACGGAATCTTTCGCAGTTTCAGCCCAACCGGAATTTTGCATCTGATACATAACAATAGAAGCTATCCGGCACCGATTGTCGGACGCGTATCAATGGACAATATTACTTGTGATGTGAGCAATATCCCGGAGGCGATTTTGAATCAGGCTGAGTATATGACGTTGATAGATGATTCGTATGATTTAGATACATTCGGGCAGGCCTGCAACACAATCGGCTATGAAGTGCTCAGCAGTATCGGACACGGAACGCGTTATATTCGGCAGTATATTGATTAAACAACAATGAAGGAATAATCTTTCATATCTCGCTCAAAATTATCCTATTTTGGGCTTTCGAACAGTTTATCTTTTTCGTCGCTCGCCGAATTAACGAAACTAAAAAAATAAAAAAGAAAGAAAATGCTTGCAAAGCGAAACCGAATACGTTATAATAAATCCGTTTAATGGGATATCGTCTAATGGTAGGACAGCGGATTCTGATTCCGTCAGTCTAGGTTCGAATCCTGGTATCCCAGCCATTAAAAAAGTCGCCTTTTTACGGTGGCTTTTTTTTATAACCATAATGTTTTTAATTCCCCTTCTCTTTAAATCCGAAAGAATTTATCTCTATTTTGATAAATCATTTCTCAATCTGCGTTCAGTAACCATTCATTGCAAAAAAGTATAAAAATTTACGCTATATCTCAAAATAATACCACTTTTTAAAATTATTTTTTACTTACCACTTCCATTTTTTCATTTTATCTGTTTTTATATATTATATACTATTGTATGTAAATAAGCAAATAAGGATAGATTGATGATTTACGCATATATAAGAGTGAGCACGGAACAACAAAATCTAACAAATCAACAACACGAAATTGAACTGTTTGCAATCAGAAATAACATTACCATCGGCAGATGGGTTGAAGAAGTAATTTCATCACGTCGCCCTTTGCAAGAAAGACAACTCGGTCAAATTCTAAAAAAATTAAGACGCGGGGATATTATCGTTGCCACCGAAATTTCACGTTTAGGGCGTAATTTGCTGGAAGTGATGGGAATTTTACAAAAAACCCTGGAAAAAAAATGCCAAATTTGGACAATTAAAGAAAACTATCGCTTAGGTGCCGATATTCAATCAAAAATTTTAGCATTTGCTTTCGGCTTGGCCAGCGAAATAGAACGTCAGCTGATTTCCGAAAGAACCAGAAACTCTTTGCAACGCCTTAAAAATGAAGGAAAGCATCTTGGCAGACCGTATGGCAAATCATATAAAAAACTTAAACGCGTTCACGGAAAAATAAACAGACTACTTAAAATGAAAGTTTCAAAAGCTGAAATTGCCCGTGAAGTCGGCTGTTCATGGGTTACCCTTCATCGCTATTTGCAACGCAATCGGGATTGACATCGTTTATTCGTTAAAGAATCTTGATGCTATAATAAGTTTTATTTCGTTTGTTCTCGTATCAAAGTAAAAAACTTAAAGTTTAATTTTATATTTTAATTAAAATAACACTATATTTTTATTTTTAAAAATAATTTCAGGGCTTATATTTTATTATTGACATTTCGAATATACTTTGCTATCTTCAAGATAAGTTATTATAGGGATTAGAAACACGTTGGATAATAAAGGGGGGATGATTTGGTTTTTGTTAACATTCAAAAACAGGAGTAGCCATATTCGCTATAATTCGCTTTGACATATAGAATACTCAAAATAACAACTTAAAATCAAAAGCAAAATTTTGTTATTTTTCAAGATTAATATTGCAAACAAAATTCTTTATATCCAGTTATATTAACGGAGGTTTAACGATGAAAACAATGCTTGTTACCGGCGGAACCGGTTTTTTAGGATCAAATCTTTGTATCCGTCTTGTTCGTGAAGGAAATCGCGTTATCTGTGTTGATAATAATTATACGGGGCGTCTTGAGAATGTCGCCGAAATTGCTGATAACGAAAACTTTTGTTTTATTAAGCACGATATTTGCGATCCGCTTGAAATCAATAATGAAAAAATTGATCAAATATACAATATGGCCTGTCCGGCTTCTCCTCCGGCTTACCAAGGAAGTTATTCCATAAAAACAACAAAAACATGCGTATTCGGTGCAATAAACATGTTAGAGCTGGCAAAAAAGCACGGCGCACGGATTTTACAAACATCCACCTCGGAAGTTTATGGTGATCCGTTGGTTCACCCGCAAGTTGAAACGTATCGCGGGAATGTCAATCCGATTGGCATTCGGGCTTGTTATGATGAAGGAAAGCGGTGTGCCGAAAGTTTATTCTTTGATTATCACCGTCATGAAGGTGTTGATATTAAAGTGATTCGTATTTTCAACACATACGGCCCTAAAATGGATCCGAATGACGGGCGCGTTGTTTCAAACTTTATATGTCAGGCATTAACCGGTCAAGACATTACCATTTACGGCGATGGTTCACAAACGCGTTCTTTTTGCTATGTAGATGATTTAATTGAAGCCATGGTGCGTATGATGAATTCGGAAGATGGATTTACAGGCCCCGTCAACACAGGTAACCCGGGCGAGTTTACGATTAAAGAACTGGCAGAAAAAGTTGTGGCAAAAATCGGGGGCTCATCTAAGGTTATTTATAAAGACCTGCCCTCCGATGATCCGACACAACGTCGTCCGGATATCACTTTGGCAAAAACAAAACTCGGTTGGGAGCCCAAAATTCAATTAGATGAGGGGCTTGATAAAACAATCGCTTATTTTAAAACGCAAATTAACTTATTCAGAAAAGCGGAGAAATAATTATGAAAATAGGAATTATCGGAACGGGATATGTTGGGTTGCCAACGGGCGTCGGTTTGGCAGAACTCGGAAATGACGTTGTCTGTATTGATCGCGAGCCACAAAAAATTGATGTTTTAAAGGCTGGGAAAATTACATTATATGAAGATGGATTAGAAGAGCTATTCCATAAAAATGTAAAAGAGGGTCGTCTGCACTTTACAACCTCCATGCAAGAAGGCGTTGAAAATGCCGATTTGGTTATTATTGCCGTCGGAACTCCGCCCCACCCCGTTACAAAAGAAGCCGATATGAAATATATTCACGCTGCGGCTACGGAATTGGCCGTTTATTTGAACGGATATACTGTTGTGGCAACGAAATCCACCGTTCCTGTCGGAACAGGTGATGATATTGAAGCGCTGATTAAGAAAAAGAATCCGTTTGCGGATTTTGATGTTGTTTCATTACCTGAATTTTTACGCGAAGGATTTGCCGTGCACGATTTCTTTCACCCGGATAGAATTGTAGTCGGCGCCAATACGGAAAAAGCGAAAAATGTTATCAGGGAACTGTATAAGCCGTTTGAAGGGCAGACACAAATGCTTTTTGTAAAACGTCGCTCCTCCGAAACAATCAAATATGCTTCCAACGCATTTTTAGCCATTAAGATTCACTATATCAATGAAATGGCAAACTTCTGCGAAAAAACGGGCGCCGATATAGACGAAGTTTCGCGCGGAATGGGGCTTGATACGCGTATTGGAAACAGATTTTTAAATGCCGGTCCGGGCTACGGCGGAAGTTGTTTCCCGAAAGATACAATGGCAATGGCATTTATGGCACGTCAAAATGATGTGGATATGACATTGATTGATGCTGCAATCACGGGTAATACTGCGCGGAAAAAAGAAATGGCAGAAAGAATTTTAAAAGCCGTCAAAGGTATTGAAAATCCGAAGATTGCCGTTTTAGGATTAGCATTTAAGAACGGAACGGATGATTGTCGTGAAAGCCCGGCTATGGATATTATTGCCGAGTTACTTGAAAACAAAGCAAATATCACGGCATACGACCCAAAAGCCATGGGAACGGCTTGTTATCTGTTGGGTGATAAAATTGAGTATGCCGATTCAATGTATCAAGTTTTGCAAGATGCAGATGTTTTAGCAATATTGACAGAATGGGATGAATTCAGAAAACTGGATTTAGAAAAAGCTACCGAATTAATGAGGCACAAAAATATTATTGATTGTCGCAACCTTTTAGATGGAGAAAAAGCACGCTCACTGGGATTTAATTACAAAGGCATCGGGAAATAAGCCCCAAAACAAACTTTGAACAAGCAATAAAGGAGATGAGATGATTTTAGTTTTCGGAGGTGCCGGTTATATCGGTTCACATACGGTTAAGCATCTACTTGACAACGGTTATCAAGTTGTTGTGGCAGATAATTTAATTTACGGCCATCGCGAAGCGGTTGATAAACGCGCCATTTTTGAACACGCGGACTTGCTGGATAAGTATTCTTTGCAACAATTGTTTAACAAACATAAAATTGATGCCGTGATTCATTTCGCTGCTTTTGCTTATGTCGGTGAAAGTGTTGCAGAGCCACAAAAATATTACTTCAACAATGTTGTCGGCACGATCAATCTATTAAATGTCATGATGGAACACAATGTAAAGGATATTGTTTTTTCAAGCACCTGCGCAACCTACGGCGAACCAAAATACACACCGATTGATGAAAATCATCCGCAAAATCCCATCAATCCTTATGGGCGGACAAAACTAATGATTGAACAAATTTTTGCAGATTATGAACGCGCTTACGGGTTACGGCACATTGCTCTCAGATACTTTAACGCTGCCGGTTGTTCTGCAGATGGAAGCATCGGTGAAAGCCATACGCCCGAAACACACTTGATTCCGCTTGTGCTTAAAGCCATAACGGGTGAGAGAAAATCAATCAGTGTTTTCGGGACAGATTATGATACCCCGGACGGCACGTGTATTCGTGATTATATCCACGTGGAGGATTTAGCTTGTGCGCACCGTTTGGCGCTTGAAAAATTGCCTGTTTACAGTGGGTGTATCAATTTGGGAACAGGTATCGGAACAAGCGTTAAAGAAATTATTATTGCGGCCGAAGAAGTCAGCGGAAAGAAGTGTCCCGTTGAATATGGGAATCGCCGTGCAGGAGACCCCGCCCGTCTGTTTGCCGACAATCGTAAAGCAAAAGAGATTTTAGGGTGGGAACCAGCTTATAAAAATATCAAAGATATTATTCAAACGGCTTGGAACTGGGAAATCAATCGGAGGTTTTAAAAATGAGAAAAGTGAAAAATCTGATTGTCGGATGTGGTCTTTCCGGTGTTGTATTAGCTGAAAGGTTGGCTAAACAATTCCATGAAGAAGTGCTGATTATTGATAGACGCAACCACGTTGGCGGAAACATTTATGACTATCAAGATGCAGAAACAAATATCACCGTTCATAAATATGGTCCGCATGTTTTTCATACAAATGATAAAGCAGTATGGAACTATTTAAGCCAGTTTACGGATTGGCACCGTTTTATGTATCGTGTTAAAGCCGTTATGGATGGCATTGAAGTCAATATTCCTTTTAATCTGGATAGCTTACATAAGGTTTTTCCACGCCAACTAGCTGAAAAGCTGGAAGAAAAATTGATAAATAAATTTGGTTTTAATAAAAAAATACCGATTTTAGAACTGCGAAAAACACAAGATGCCGATTTGGAATTCTTGGCTGACTATGTTTATCAAAAGGTTTTTTTGGGCTATACCGTTAAACAATGGGGTGTTAAGCCTGAGGATTTAGATAAATCGGTCAGCGGTCGTGTCCCTGTATACATTAGTAGAGACAGTCGCTATTTCCAAGATAAATACCAAGGTATCCCGGCAAACGGCTATACAGCCATGATTGAAAAAATGCTTCAAAATCCACTGATAAAAGTCGAATTAAATACAGATTTTAAAGATATTTTGAGTCATATTGAATATGAACGTTTATTCTTTAGCGGTGCGATTGATGAATATTTCAACTATGCATTAGGGCGTTTACCGTATCGCAGTTTAAATATCGTGTTTAAAACGCATAACTGTGAATATCTGCAATCCGGTCCGCAAATCAATTTTCCGGAAAACTATGATTATACACGTTCGGTAGAATATAAATACTATCTGGATGAAAAATCGGATAAAACTATTGTTTCTTATGAATATTCTTGCCCGTATAAAGAAGGGAAAAACGAACGCTATTATCCCATTCCGAATAATGATAATCAACAATTATATAATCGATATCTAAGTAAAGCACAGAAACTTAAAAACGTGTATTTTATTGGTAGATTGGGCGATTATAAATATTACAATATGGATCAAACCGTTGCCAGAGCATTAGCCCTATTCAAGGAACTTAAATGAAAAAATTTTGAAGCAAATAACATCCGCAATAACATTGCTGTTTGATTGACAACAATTATTAGTCTAACTATATAAAAAAACAGAATAGAAATGTTATACGGATTGAAAAATGGAAAATTCAAACAGTAAAAAAAAGACACAAAGATTAAAATATTGGTTGCGTGTCATATCCCTAGTACTTTAATAAAAGATGATATTTTAACACCCATACATGTCGGTAGAGCAATAGCAAAAAAATCCGCAGCCCATGGCACTGGTGCGGAATTGAATTTAAATTGGATGTTAGAAAACACAATTGGCGATGATACGGGCGAGAACATCTCTGAAAAAAAATAGAAATATCAATGAATTAACAGCGCTCTATTGGGCTTGGAAAAACTACGATAAATTAGGAAATCCCGATTATATCGGCTTAATGCATTATAGACGCCAATTTTCAAAAGAAGCACTTTCCGCTTATCAGAAATACGATATTATTGCCTACAATGAATCATTTTCCCATACGCTGAAAAAACAATTTATTTCCGCTCATAGCGAAAAACCCTACACGCTTTTTTGCGAAACTTTATCTCCGACCGAAAGAACACTCTTTGAAACCTATATGAATCAAAAAGAAGGTTATTTTTATAATATCTTTATCATGAAAAAAGATATTTTCTTTGAATTACGAATATGCAATCTAAATCCATCGGTGCCGTATTGGATACAGAAGTACAAAGAGCCCTATTTACCAATGACGGCAATATGGTGTCTTATGTAAAAAACACATTGCAGATGAAAAATCCGAATAAATACTTTCAGTTAGGCATATTGTTATTAGATATAAAAAAAATTGAAGGAGTTTAATTTTACCACCAACTGCCTGATGCAACTTCAAAAAATTAAAACACCAAAATATGTTGATCAATGTGTTTTAAACTCATTATTTGATGGAAATGTTTTCTTCTTGGACCAAAAATGGAATCTGGAATGGCATATTCCCTATTATATTCCTTGTTTAGACAAACAACTTCCTCCTCAGTTATATCTTGACTATATGAGTGCGCGCAATAATCCTTTTCTTATTCATTAAAAAAAATAAGGACTTCTATAATTGAGAAATCCTTATTTTTTACGATACATTCACCTTACCACAGTCTTCTTGAATATTAGAATAAAATAGCTGCATTCAGATAGAGTGCAAATACACCCCACACAAATTGTGGCACAAGCAATATGGCTGATATCGGCGTTGTTTTATAGTAAGATTTAATTGCCAACCCTAAAAACAACAACATTAAAAGAATTACTATCACACCACCGATAATACTGTGCATATAGAAGAACACAAACGGCCATAAGCCGGTGCAAATTAATTGAAGCGCAAAATAGCGCGGTGTTGCTTTTTCCCAGGCCAGAAAAGCAGCCAATGCCATCAACAGATAAAGCAAACTCCACACCGTGCTAAAAACCCATGACGGCGGTGTTAATTCGGAAAGCGGTAAAGTGCTATACCAATTCAAGCGATCCGGCGTTACAAAAGCAGACCCGACAAAACCAATCGCATAAACAAAAATCAAAATAAAAAACAGCCTTCCGGCACGCATCCATATTTGCTTCATGGATAAATTTTCTTCCAACTCTTTTTTCTTGCGCATTATTCCTCCCGTTCAATTAAAAATTTTAATGTCCGCTCCAGCGGAAAACCACTCAAAGAGTGCCCCTCTCCTTTGATAATTTGGACACAAACTTGCTTTGATTCAAGAGCATCTTTTATTTTTAATGAATTTTGATACGGAATAACGGCATCTTGATCTCCATGAACTAAAATAACCGGGCCGTTATAATGAATTTTTCTATTCAAAAGTAAATAAGGCTCGGCTTGCGTAAACATTTCATAAGAAAAGCAATAACCGTATGTTTCTTCACTTGGACCCAATACCCTGCCCTTCTTCAACTCATTTCGGATTTCATCCGTAAAAAAGTGTTTCCACACCATCGGCAGAAAATCAACACCCGCCGCACAAGAGAGAATTCCTTTGATATGATTCTGCCATTTTTCGGCAACCAAAAATGCAACCCAGGCACCCATGGAACTACCGACAAAATATAAATCTTCTTGCGGTTGCTCCGTTTCTAAAACTTGCACAACATCATCCATGCACCGTTTAATTCTGAAATCATGCGGTAGCCCTTCCGATTCGCCGTGCCCTGTATAATCAACCGACAAAAAGGAATATCCGTTTTCTTCGCAAAACCGAGATAAACGTTTTCCTTTTTCGCTACAACGCGATGAGCATAATCCATGCAAATAAACAATACAGATCTTTTTTCGTTTATCGTATGTATAAACGATTGTTTTTGAATCGCTGTTTTTTATTTTTTTAAAATTCATCTTTATTCACCTTGATTTGAATCTTTCTTTAAGGTAATATACTTTCATGCGAAATACAAGCAAATTGACTGCATTTTTTAAAAAACAAATACTCAACCTGATTGATTTTTTGTTTCCGCCACAATGTCCGTATTGCGATGCGGTAATTCAGCGTTCGCAAATTATGTGCGATACGTGCTTTCATAAAATTCATTTTATTACAGGCCCGATTTGCGCCCGTTGCGGTTGGCCTCTTCCGATAACAGCCGTTGAATCAGATGAGAAAATGCTTTGTGCAAAATGTCTCAAAAAGCGAAAAAAATACGATAAAGCCCGCGCCGTTTTCTTTTATGATACTTTTTCGCGGTTTGCCATTTTAAAATTTAAAAATGCCGACAGAACGGATTTGCGCCGTTTTTTCGTGCATTATATGCTTCAAGCCGGACAAGATTTGTTTGAAAAAACAGATATTGTTCTACCCGTCCCGATGTATTGGACAAGAAAGGCAAAGCGAAAATATAACCAAGCAGCCATTCTGGCGGAAGAAATTGCTCGCAAGATTCATAAGCCTTATGCAGCTAATATTCTTGTGAAAGTGCGAAATACGCATAGTCAAGAAAATAAATCGGGATTAGAACGCATTAAAAATGTGCGAAATGCCTTTGATGTCAAACACAAAGAACAAATTTTCGGGAAAATAATTTTGTTGATTGATGACGTATTAACAACCGGCTCTACGGCGCAAGCCTGCGCAAAAGCGCTGAAGAAGAACGGGGCAAAAGCCGTTTATGTCTTAACCATCGCACGTTCTCGGCATAATCGCTATTGATGCGTCTTTGAAAAGGCAACATATTTGAATAGAAAATAATTGATAACAAAAATCAAGCCAATAATCACTCCCTGCCCCAGATAGGCGGAGCCTGCGTTCACAAATGTTTTTCAAGACACATGTTTAATCCTCTACAACCCGTGTATTCCTATTTCACGCAAGGGCGCTTTTCAAATGATATTGATTTAACCATTGTTCCGCAAATGATGGATGAAGAAGCATTGCACGATGTGTTTCAAAAAGTAAAGGAATATGTGTATGACAGGCATGGATTGGTTATCAATCAATTTTCCTTTCAAATTCATAATAATTCAAAACAGCTGATTGAAGATCGCGAAAAAATGAATTGTCGCGGGTATATTCATTTTGAAGGGCCGTTATACAATCCGAAATTTAATCGGCATTGCTATTATGGATAAATTTTCTGCAAAAAATATGCCTTGCCATACGGATAAAGAAGCGTTCATGAATCGCACGGGGTCGGACGGACTCCCCGTGAATATCAAAGATGCGTATCAACAGCAGTGGGAAGATTGTTTATCGCGACTTATTATAGATATTCCGCCTTTTGAAAAAGCCTGGGAGCAGTTGGATTCATTGTTAACGTTTACAAATAATTCATTATCCCTCGCTAAAAGAGCCGTAGCAAAATGGCAAACAACTCACCCGAATACAGATATACTCAACTTGATAGATGATCAGATGAAAAAAGACAGATTTATCAAAAATAAAGAAGAAGAATCCATTATTGCAAATTGTCTGGCTAAACGAAAATCAGATTTGATATTGAGCCAGCAAGAAAGATAAAGCTACTGTTGCAACCCGCTTCATTTTACGGTGATAAATGATACAAATAAAAAGTGTACCATACTATAACGGCATATATCTGACATACGACATCCACGCAATAAAAGCCACAAGCACCAATATCCACCCGTATGCAATCAGTTGAGTTTCGGGTGTTTCCATTTGTATTTGAGACAGGCGCTTGATGAATTTCGGGCATAAGATATACCCTGCCCCCTTAATGGCCATAATAAGCAAAACAGCTATAAAAAAAAGTTTCATTTGCAACAATTCTCCGCAATTTTCCCGAATAATCAAACGGCAGTCTTTTTTTTCCTTTTGAATCTGTTATTCTTATTTAAATTTTATCCACAAAAGAAAAACACAAAATCCCACTTAAAATTATCTGACAAGTTGATTTTGTTCAGCAACCATAAGCGGATTCTTTTTAATAATCAATGTCGCTTGTGGCATAGTCGGGTTATCCGATTTTTCGGCATCGGCATTATTTTTGCTATGGCAAGTATGTAATCCAAAGAGAGCAAGCATTGCAACCGTTGCAGCAAAAGCAACTATTTTGCGCCGATCAGCCATTTGATTTTGAACGCTTCTGAAAGCCTTTTCCTCAATCCAGTTCTTAAGCCTTACATCACTTGATTGAATACCTTTTCTCAGTGTGCTAACAATTCGTTTTAGCTTTTGATTTTTAGCACTTTTTAACAATTTTTCATAGCAATATCCGTATATGGTTTTTGTGCAATGCGAATCTGTATAATGTAGCGGGTTGAAACCCTTTTCGGTCAGCAATGCGCAAACTTCATCATTTTGCATTTCGGCTGCAACCATCAATAAATTTTTTCCCTCAAGCGTGCGATATTTTTTTGGATTGGGAAATAATTTTAAAAGTGTTTCAACGCGGGACGCTGTTTCCGGCACATCATTTTGGCATAAAGCCGTAAATGCCTCATAAATTTCGTCAACCGAGAAATTGACATTCGGTTGTATCCCAATGATTTTATTCAAATAGTTCCCCTTGGCAAGCACTGCGGTTTTTAATACGTCTTTTTCTTTTAAGGCTTCGCTTGGGTAGTAATGCATAATTGCTTCAAATAATTCTGCATTATCGTTATGAATGGCATCTATCAGCGGAGAATTATCTGAAAAGCAAAGTTCGCTCGTTTCCGGCGCGATAAACATATCATTTAGGGTTCCGCTATAAAATAATCCTTGATTTAAGTAAAGCCCGCTTGTTTGCTTTGTTTGTTGATTCAAAAGCAAGCGATGGTAATTTAATTGAGTGTTATAATCCTCTTTGAATTCCTCAAAATTCATTTTTTTGGAGGCACAGTTTTTAACAAGTTGAACAAGATTCAGCGGTTTTTGATTTACAGACTCAAACATTTCACTCATCCCGACTCCTTTCGCGGACTAACACTTTTTAATCTTTAAAATTTATACGCCAAAAAAAATGTTTTGTCAATGATTTTATTTATGAAAATAGTGAAAAATTGCTTGCAATAAAAGAAAAAAAATGCTAAACGAATGAAGAAAAAAAAATAAATTTTTCCACAAATAAGTTTTGTTTGTGGTTTTCGTAAACTTAAATAACAAAGGATAAATGTAATGACAAAATGGGTTTATACTTTTGGTGACGGCAAAGCAGAAGGCGATGCCGGTATGCGTAACCTCTTGGGCGGAAAAGGCGCTAACTTGGCCGAAATGAGCCGTGTTGGTGTTCCTGTTCCTCCGGGATTTACAATCACAACGGAAGTTTGTACATATTATTATGAAAACAATCACTCATACCCCCCTGAATTAAAAGACCAAGTTATGGCAGCTTTGGCAGGAATTGAAGAAAAGATGGGTAAAAAATTCGGCGATCCGAAAAACCCGCTTTTATTTTCCGTTCGTTCAGGTGCTCGTGTTTCCATGCCGGGTATGATGGACACGGTTTTAAACCTTGGCTTAAATGATGAAACGGTTGTCGGTTTGGCTGAAAAATCAGGCAATCCGAAATTTGCTTATGATAGCTACCGTCGTTTCATTCAAATGTACGGCGATGTGGTGATGGGTGTTCACAGCTCAAAATTTGAAGCGGTTTTGGATCGTGTTCGTGAAGAAAACGGCTACAAATTTGATAACCAAATGACAGTGGAACAACTCAAAGAAGTCATTAAAGAATTTAAAGAAATTTGTGAAAAAGACGGGCATCCGTTACCGCAAGATCCGAAAGAACAACTCTGGGGCGGTATCGGTGCCGTATTTGGTTCATGGATGGTAGATCGTGCTATTTACTACCGCAAACTCAACAACATTCCGGGCGATTGGGGCACAGCCGTTAACGTTCAAACGATGGTATTCGGGAACTATGGCGATACATCTGCAACAGGTGTTTGCTTCTCACGTGACCCGGCTACGGGTGAAAACTACTTCTACGGTGAATACTTGAAGAACGCCCAAGGTGAAGACGTTGTGGCCGGTATTCGCACACCGCAACCGATGACAAAACTCGTCAAAGAACGTCGCGGAATTGACTTGCCGTGCATGGAAGAAGAATTCCCTGCCGTATATAAGGAATTAAGCGATATTCGTGCCAAATTGGAAGCACATTATAAAGATATGCAAGATATGGAATTTACCATTCAAGACGGTAAATTGTGGATGTTGCAAACACGTAACGGAAAACGCACGGGAACAGCCGCTTTGCGTATTGCCGTAGAAATGGTCAAAGAAGGCTTAATTGATAAGAAAACAGCCATTATGCGTGTTGAAGCCCCGCAATTGGATCAATTATTGCACCCGATGTTTGATAAATCCGAAAAACGCACGGTTTTAACAACCGGTTTGCCGGCTTCTCCCGGCGCTGCTGTCGGACAAGTTGTTTTCTCGGCAGAAGATGCAGAAAAAGCAGCAGAAGAAGGCAAAAAAGTGGTTTTGGTGCGTATTGAAACTTCACCGGAAGATATTGCCGGTATGCACGTTTCACAAGGTATTTTAACAGCTCGTGGCGGTATGACATCACACGCAGCCGTGGTTGCTCGCGGTATGGGCAAACCGTGTGTTTCGGGCGTTCAAGATTTACGCATTGACTATGCTGCAAAAACATTGAAAGTCGGCGACACGGTCATTAAGGAAGGCGATATGATTTCAATTGACGGAACAACCGGTCAAGTTATGAACGGCGCATTGAAACTCGTATTACCGGAAATGACGGGTAACTTCGGTGAATTCATGGGCTGGGTTGATGAAATCCGCACATTAGGCGTTCGCACAAATGCCGAAACACCGTTAGATGCCAAAACAGCGCGTCAATTCGGTGCCGAAGGTATCGGTTTGTGCCGTACGGAACACATGTTCTTTGATCCGGCACGTATTAACCACATGCGTCAAATGATTTTGGCTCATACGGTTGAAGATCGCCGTAAAGCATTAGAGAAGTTATTACCGTATCAACGTCAAGATTTCATTGACTTGTTCACGATTATGGAAGGCTTACCGGTAACAATTCGTTTCTTGGATCCGCCTTTGCATGAGTTCTTACCGAACAAACGTGAAGAACAAGAAGAAATTGCACGTGAATTGGGTGTTTCAGTAGAAGAAGTTGCAGCCAGAACAGCCAAATTGCACGAAGCCAACCCGATGTTGGGTCACCGTGGTTGCCGTTTAGGTATCACCTATCCGGAAATCAACGAAATGCAAGCACGGGCCGTATTTGAAGCTGCCGTTGCCGTTATGGAAAAATCGGGCAAAACGATTGTTCCCGAAATTATGATTCCGTTGGTCGGCACGAAGAAAGAATTAGATATGGCAAAAGCTATTGTGGTAAAAGTTGCAGACGAAGTGATGGCTGAAACAGGTAAGAAATTTGAGTATCATGTCGGTACAATGATTGAATTACCGCGCGCTGCCATTACAGCTGACAAGATTGCCGAAACAGCCGAGTTCTTCAGCTTCGGCACAAACGACTTAACTCAAACAACATTAGGTATGAGCCGTGATGACGCCGGATCATTCTTACCTGAATATGTCCAAAAAGGCATTTACGAGCAAGATCCGTTTGCTTCATTAGACCAAGAAGGTGTTGGTGCATTGGTTGAAATTGCCGTTCAAAAAGGTAAAGCAACACGCCCGAACATCAAACTCGGTATTTGTGGCGAACACGGTGGTGATCCGAAGACAATTGACTTCTGTCATCGTGTCGGATTGACATACGTATCATGCTCACCGTATCGTGTTCCTATCGCACGTTTGGCCGCTGCACAAGCAGCAGTCCGCAACGAAAAGAAATAAGCGGTAGCTAGCGAAAAAAGAAATCCCCTGCTCTTATGCGGGGGATTTTTATATCTATTGAGTGTTGATGCTTAAATAAGTATCAATGCTGTTTACACGTATAACCCGTAATCACGCCATCGGCATTTGTGGATGCAACAGCCTCACGGTTATCGCAACTATTGCATAATGCAACGGACTCGCTATCCGTCCCGATAGTGCGATTGCCACCCTCACTGCATAACAAGCAATTTCCGTTGGAATCTTGCCACAACCCCGGCACACATTCTTCAACACATTTTGCCGTGAGGTTATTTGTGGCACTATTGCCGAGCGTCATTTCACGGCGATTATCGCAAGAATCGCAAAGATTATCTTCATTCGGATTCACGGCAACATTCTTTTCCGAACAATCACGACATGTATTATTTGTATCTAAAAACTGGTGTGTTTCTTCGCATTTACCGTATTGACACAACCCGTTACTATATCGTCTGTTTGCGCATAAATTGCATTGTGCGACTCCGGCACCCGGAGACACCTTTTCATCCGAACATGAATAGCACTTATAATCGTTTCCACGAAACAACTCTCCATCATGATCACCGTCAAGATAAGGCTGAGCCTTTGCTTTTATATCCTCATTCAAGTCATCAATTAAGGGACCATCTAAACTACTGCATATTCCACTACCATTATTACCGGGTGCAACTTTAACACATTTGCCATCAATTATCATCCGATTACCACATGCCAAGCATGAAGATTGCGCTATGGAATTATCACTGACTGTTGGTGTATCCTCTCCATCGCAATGATAACATTTTCCTGTATTACTTTGATAATAATCACTGTCTGCCGGACACTCTTTACGGGCACAATATCTTCCATATAATTGATGCGTTTCGCCACAAATTTTTTCACAGTCATCAGGAATTAAGGGAATAAATTGATCCGAACTAGAACAAGAAACGCATCCGTATGTATAACTGCCATCCTGTATCTCATCACTATCACAAACTGGTAAACATCTCCAATGTCCATTCGGATCTTGACCCTTCCATCGCTGTATTAGCGAGGATTTACAATTCGTTTCGCAACTCATGTCATCTTCATCAATCAAAACACCCCCATTTTGTGTACAAGGATAACACTTTCCGTCTTTTCCTTTAAATTGATTTTCAGAACATACTTCTTCATACGAGCAATAAAATCTCAAATCATCTTGTCTGATAACTTTTCGACCGCATAATTCACACATTGTTTTTGCTTCCTCATCATTTGCCCAAATGATATTAGAGTTAATTATATCATTACATTTCAGGCACTGACTGGATGCGTTTTGCCAAACGCGATTACAATTTACTGGATCATCACATGAATCTGGCGCATCCGTCGGTTGTTCACAATTAACAACACAGTATATCCATCCAACTCTAAATAATCTAGCACTTCTATTTGAACATTCATTGCATAATTGGTTTAAATAATCAGAATTTATATTGTTTGAAATTAAACCACCATTTATTTGAATATTATATGCAGAAGAATCAGCATCACACGAAACACATTTCCCATAATCAGTTTCTAAAAATTGGTTGTCACTGCAAGAAGTTTTTGATGCACAATAATAACTTGCATTACTCATAATTTTAAACCAGAATCTATCCTCGCCACAAGCTAAACATTGCGCTTTTGAGACAGTATCACCGCTAATAGTATGCGGTGTTTTATCCGAGCAAGGCACACAGCCTGCGCCGTCGCTTGCTTGATATGTATATCCGTTTGTGCAAGCGTAAGAGCAATACGCTTTTTCATCGTCTACATCCCCGTAGTATCTCGTTGGGTTGTTGCACGCTGCGCATTGCTCTTTCCCCGACTTTGTATCCTTAAAATTTAACGCACTGTTCTCAAACGGTGTTAAACTCACCAGAAAATTATTCGGATTACTGCATGGCACGCAAACGCCGTTTGGCGTGCGAAACTCTTTCCCAAACGCACATTCCGCAGGCACTTCCACGCAGGTGTTCGTTATCTCCGAACACGTATAATTTGTGCCTTTCTCGGCACAGTCTTTCGGCGTTAGACACTCCACACAGGCGCATTGCTCTTGATTGCAGTAAGGCGTGCTTGCATTTCCACTGCATTCATCGCGACACGTTAATGTATTTTCATCACACGTCGGCGTTCCGCAACAGGAACTGCAATCTCCGTCTTCCACACAGTTTTCATTGATGAGTGAATCCGATTCACTATTCAAAAAGATCGTAAACACCATTTCATTTTGAATATTGCCGTTTATATCTCCGCAAATAGCTACATCGCCCGTATATTTTGTGCCGTTCACTTGCACAAACTGCAATCCTTTAATGACGTTTATCAACGGCATATTTAAGACGCTTTTACAAATCCGCGAACTCACTTCGCCCACAAATACCCGAAATGCCACATCGGGTTTAGATTGCATAGATATCGGAAAGCCCGACGCTGTGGTTTGCGCAAATTCTAAAAAATCTTTTCCGCTCTCGCTCGGTTCGGGTAACGGCATTCGCTGATACCGATTCCATATATCCGTTGCTCGCAGATTCACTTCATAGATAATATCGTTTGACCGATATTTTTCCATGGCATACCGATAGCCTGCAATTCCCGCAACCGACAACACACCAATCACCGCCAACACGCCCAGCATTTCTACCATACTCCGACCGCATTCGGCTAAATACATACCCCTTAATCCGTTCAATCCGTGCAATCCCCGCACATTCCTTAATCCACTTAATCCATGCAACCCGCAAAATCCGCCAAATCCACGTTGCGTTTGTGATTCTGGTGAATATTCCGCTTTTTGATTGTTTTTCAAGCGCGTGAGACTATTTTGATTCGCTGATTTTATCTCTTGTTTTGCGCGATTCGCCTCAAATTCCCTGTTTTTTACTTTTTTTGCATAAAAAGAAGCCACGTTAACTATTTGTTTTATTTTCATTTTTCTTTCTCCCCATTCTTCATAAAGGTCCGTTTATGTAGAGGGAGAACAGCACAAAATCGCCCCGCGAAATGAAATTTCAAAAAATTATTATTTTACAAGTAGATATTCATATTTAAATTTTTACTTGATTATTTTAAAAATACCCTTATAATCCTCTTTATACTATATCATCTAGACGGACCTTTTTGTAGAGTGAATCACTGCTGACCGTAAAATCCGTGATTTTAGATAAATTCATTGTTTCGTTCCCTATTCTAAACGCGCCAATGCCCTTGTCGGAAAAATAGGTGTATCCGATTGTGCGCTTTTAAAAAAGTGAATTTAGGAGCCGAATTTATTGCTTCTTGGGAAGCCAACCGGCGGGAATTTCCCGACTGTTGCCCGTTTGGCTAACCACAAATTAATGTTGCGTTCTACCCGCGTGCCGTTGCCACTCGGAAATGATAACCCGTCTTCCAAATTAAAGAACTTGGCATCCGATAACTTTGCTTCCTGATACCGCTGTAAGATTACACCGCTACCGCGAGTCATTGTCGGAATCTCATCGGCCGAAAACACCACCATTTTGCGATTCGTGCCGATAACGGCAACATGTGTTCCGTTGGCGGGTTTACAAAGCAATGCCTTATCCCCCTCAGCCAAATTCAAAATAATCTTGCCAGCTCGTGTTTGCGCAATTACATCGTTGCTGTTCACAATAAATCCTTTTCCGTTTCGCGATGCAACCAGCAATTTTTGATCGGGTTGCCAGGCAAACATCGTTACAATCTCAGCATCCTCAGCCACGTCAACCGATAATCTTAACGGCTCGCCATATCCGCGCCCGCCCGCAATATTATTGCCCAAAATCGTGTAAAAACGACCGTTATCGGCAAATAATACAATGTTATCGGTTGTATACGTCTTTAAGGATAATTTAAGAGAATCGCCCTCTTTGAATTTAACATCGTCGGCCGAATCAATATGCCCTTTCATGGCGCGTATCCAGCCTTGTTTTGAAAGAACAACCGTTATCGGTTCTTTTTCAATCATCGCTTCTATGGAAATTTCTACTTCTTTCGGCGCTTCTGCTACAAGCGTCCGCCGTTTGCCGAGTTCCGTTTTCTGCCCGAATTTCTTTTGTATTTCTTTGATTTCTTCCGCTAATTTATTCTTGCGCAACTCCTCATCGGTCAGTAAGGCTTCCAAACCTTCTTTTTCAATCTCCAAATTCTTATATTCGGTTTTAATTTGTTCTTCTTCTAATTTTCTGAGTGAACGCAACCGCATGTTTAAAATGGCTTCCGCTTGAATATCCGAAAGGGAAAACTCTTTCATCATCACAACTTTCGGCTCATCTTCGTTGCGAATAATTTCAATCACGCGATCCAAATTCAAATACGCAATTAAAAACCCTTGCAATAATTCCATTCTGTGCGCAATTTTATCGAGCCGATATTTTGATTTGCGGATTAAAACCGTATCACGATGTTTTAAAAAGGCAGTCAGCACCTCGCGTATATTCATAACGCGCGGTGTATGATCTGCATCCAACACATTCATATTTAAGTTGAAATTAACTTGTAAATCCGTGTTTTTAAACAGATGTTCCATTAACTGTTCCGGTTCAACCGAACGTGATTTCGGCTCCAACACCAACCGAACAACATCCGATGATTCATCGCGAATATCCGCCAACATCGGCAACTTCTTTTCCGATAATAACTTGGCAATGCGTGCCACCAAATCCGATTTTTGAACTTGATACGGAATTTCCGTTACAACAATCTGATATTGCCCATGCGAAAGATCTTCTTTTTCCCATTTTGCACGCACTTTCATTGCCCCGCGCCCCTCCGTATACGTTTTAACGATACTTTCGTGACTTTCGGCCAAAATACCGCCTGTCGGGAAATCGGGGCCTTGAATAAACGTCATCAACCGTTCAATTTCCGCGTCCGGTTTTTTCAATAAATACAAAAGCGCATCACATACTTCACCCACGTTATGCGGTGGAATGTTTGTTGCCATACCGACGGCAATTCCCGACGCCCCGTTTGCCAGCAAATTCGGAAAAGCGGCCGGCATAACCATCGGCTCTTCCTCCTCGCCGTCATACGTCTTTTCAAAATCAACGGCATCATCATCCAGCCCGTCCATCAACGCAACGGCAACAGCCGTTAACCGCGCTTCCGTATAACGCATGGCTGCGGCTTTATCGCCGTCTATATTTCCGAAGTTACCCTGCCCGTCTACCAACGGATACCGCACGGCAAAATCTTGTGCCAAACGCACCATTGCTTCATATACCGACGAATCCCCGTGCGGGTGATACTTACCGATAACATCACCCACCACACGGGCGCATTTCTTAAAGCCCGAAACCGGGTCCAGCTTTAATTGCCTCATGGCAAATAAAAGCCGGCGATGCACGGGTTTTAAACCGTCTCGCACATCCGGCAACGATCGTGCCACAATCGTGGAAACGGCATACGCCAAATATCTCTCGGAGAGGGCATTTGCCAGTTTTGTTTCTCTAATATTTTCCGTTATGACTTCATTCATCTTGCTTAACTGCCGATTTAGTTATATTCTGTTTTATGGTTTATAAAAATACGCTGTTTGTGTGCGGATTATAAAACATTTGTTTTTAAAACGCAAGTTTTTTTTCAGAAAACAATTCTCTCATTTTCTCGCCCCATTCCTTGCAAAACGCCTCGTATAAAAAAATAAGATGAGAATGGATTTTGCCTTGCTATTTTGTTTTCTTTTGTGTAGACTCGTTACCATATCAAAAAGGAGAAATCATGAAATTTTCAATTTTATGCTGTGCACTCATCACGCTTATCCCGATGTTTTCCACCCCGAGTTTAGCGCAGGAAGATATGGCAACGGCAACGGAAGAAAACGATATTCAACCGCTCGGGCATTATTCCGCCTGGCGGATTTACACGGCAACGCAAGACGGCGAGAAAGTTTGCTTTATGGCCGCCTCACCGCTCTATGCCTCGCCGACAAAAAGAAAAGATGCGTACTTAATGATTGCCAGACGCCCGGCATTTAAAGAATACAATGTTGTTTCGGTTATGACGGGTGTGGATTACCCCGAAAAATCAACACCGACAATCGGCGTGGATAATAATAAAGTGTTTGCCATGTTTGCCCAAAAGAATACGGCGTTCATTAAAGATTCCGCGAAAGAAAAAGAAGTTATAAAACAGATGATTGACGGGAACATTGCCCGCACCGTGGGGAAATCAAAACGCGGGACAACGTTTAAAGATTCTTATTCGCTGAAAGGATTTACAAAAGCGCTGGATAAAATTACGAAGGAGTGCCCGTAAATTACAAGGAGTCTGCCCGCATCATCTTGGCGTTTTATGATACCGATAACATAGAGGAAAAGAAAATGAAAAAAGAACTTGTGGGGCTTTCAAAAGCCGATTTGCAACAAGAAATGCTTGCGTTGGGCGAAAAACCGTTTCGCGCCAAACAACTCTGGCACTGGATTTATAACAAGGGAAAGACGAACTTTGCCGATATGACAACCCTTGCCAAACCGTTTCGCGAAGAGTTAGATACGCTTTATACCGTTTCGCATCCTAAAATCATAACGGAGCAAAATTCCGTGGATGGCACACGCAAGTGGTTGATGGAATTTGCCGACGGGAAACAAGTGGAATGCGTCTATATTCCGGAAGCCGACAGAGGCGCCGTTTGTATTTCCACGCAAGTAGGGTGCGCACAAGGGTGCAAATTTTGCCATACGGGCACACAACGTATGATGCGCAATTTAACGGCCGGCGAAATTGTCGGGCAATTTATGTCGGCACGCGATAGTTATGGCGAATGGCCGACGCCGACAGATGAAACGCGTTATTTATCCAACATTGTGGTGATGGGTATGGGTGAGCCGTTATGTAATTTTGAAAATTTAAAAACGGCGCTTTTAATCGCCATGGACGGCGACGGGCTTGCTATTTCAAAACGGCGGATTACCGTTTCAACCTCGGGCGTTGCCAACCATATTCCCGAGCTGGCCGATTTAGGCGTTAAGTTAGCCGTCAGTCTGCACGCGCCGAATAACGAAATTCGGGATAAAATTATGCCCGTTAATCGTAAATTCCCGCTGGAAGTTTTGATTGAAGCTTGTAAGGAATATCAACGCAGATGCGAACGCCGTCAATTTATTACTATGGAATACGTGCTGTTAAAAGATATTAACGACCAGCCGAAACATGCGGAAGAATTGATGAAATTGGTTGATGGGTTGGAAGTAAAGTTTAATTTAATTCCGTTCCATTCATGGGAGGGAGCACCGTTTGAAGCATCAAGTAATAACGCCATTCACCGCTTTTCAAAAATTTTGGAAAGCAACTGGTTTGCAGCGCCCGTTCGCCGTTCGCGCGGAGAGGATATTATGGCAGCCTGCGGGCAACTCAAATCAGCCAAGGGAACGGACGGAACCGTTTCACGCACACAACGGCCGACGAATGAATCAACGGAAAAATAATTTGCGCATTTTACCATATTTACCGTTGTATTTGCCGATATATATGCTTATGTAAACAAAGAACGAATTGGTATTTAAAAATTTGAAAATTGAAAAAACAAGGAGGGGAAAATGAATATTGAAAATGCTATTTTACAGCGTCGCTCAATTCGTCAATACGAAAAAGGGGCTCACGTTTCGCAAGATGATTTACACCGCATTTTGCGTTCTGCCATGTATGCGCCGAGCGCTATGAATCGTCAACCATGGGAATTTTATGTGGCAACGGAAGAGTCTCTTTTGCAAACAATTCAGACCATTCATCCGCATTGTGCTTTCTTGACAGATGCCGGAACCGGTATTATCGTTTGCATTGATACGGAAAAAGAATATGCCGGCATGGGCATTATTGATGTCTCTCTTGCTTCTCAAAACTTAATGTTGGAAGCCTATGCGCTCGGCTATGGCACCTGCTACTGCGGTATCAGCGAAGAACAATCCGTTGCCTTACAACAGTTGCTTTCCATGCCGAAAACAATTAAACCCAGCGGATTGATTGTTCTCGGAAAACCACTTAATGCTACCGAACATACACCGTCTGAAAGATTCAATCCAAATGCCGTGCATTTAAATAAATGGTAAACAAGGCGAATTTTAAAAATTCTTCTCACCAAAAACCCCGATTGTGCGTAAAGCCAATCGGGGCGATTTTTTTTATTCTATATCACACATTACTTCTTTACTGTCGGTCAGCCGTATTCTCTGCTTTCGGTGCCGTATTTTCCTGAGCATTATCTGCTTTTTTCGGCGTTTTTTTGGCCTTTTTCAAGACGGCTCGCCAATTTTGAACATTCTTTTGATGCCCGGCATACGTTTCCGAAAAGTTATGTCCGCCCTTACCGTTCGCAACAAAATAAATATACTTTGTTTCTGCCGGTTGCAAAACGGCTTGAATGGCGGCGCGCCCCGGATTTGAAATGGCGCCTTTCGGCAATCCCTTGATATAATAGGTGTTATACGGGCTGGGATGCTTTAAGTCTTTATAAGTTAACGAACGCTTTAAATCATACTTCCCGTTTGTCAAAGCATATAAAACCGTCGGGTCGGATTGAAGTGGCATTCCTTTATTTAAACGATTCACAAATGCCGAAGCGATGAGCGGTCTTTCTTTTGCCAACGCTGTTTCTTTTTCAACAACAGAGGCTAAAATAACCGCCTCTTCCGGTGTGTCAATCGGTAAATTTTCCGCCCGTGTTTCCCATAACTCCGCCACCGTGCGTTGCATGGCATTTTTCATGCGTGTAATCATACCGTCTTTAGTGTCGCCGTATGAGTAATGGTATGTATCGGGCAACAAAGTGCCGTCTTTCGGAACTTGCGAAACTTCGCCCGTTAATCCTTTTGCTTTATCCAACAGCGCAACAATTTGATGAGAACTTAACCCCTCGGGCACTTTGAATTTGCGAATATACGTTTGCCCACCCACTAAAATATCCATCACCATTTTGGCGCTTGAATGTTTGGGAAACGAATATTCGCCCGCTTTGATTTTACTCAAATTACCGCTGGCTCGCACACCCAACATAAAAACGGACGGACTTGCAATAACCCCCTCGCGATAGAGCAATCTGGCAATCTGTTTCAAGCCCTTCCCTTTGGGAATATAAACTTCCTTATGCGCCGTCAGCGGTCCTTCGGAAACAAATTGCGAGTAAGTTGTAAAAACACTGCCCCCGATAAGGGAGGCTAAAATAAAAACAATAAAAAAATAAATAAAAACTCTTTGGCGCATATAAAATCCTTTTTATGTCTTTTACCATATCTTTCCTCAAAACGCAAGCAAAATCCCGTGTACTCAACTCAAACCGTTGTAGACAAAAATCCGCCCAGCATTCTTTTCGCCCCATTTAAAACAAGAAAGATACACAATAATTCTCTGTTTTTATTATACGATTATCAAAACAACTTGACTTTTTTAAAAAAATATGTCAATTTAATTACCTATTCATAAGGAGGAAAAATGGAGATTCAACCCAATTGTTTTAATGAGATTCAACAAGCCTATTTTCAAAATGCCACTCTGAAATTTGATAGCATAAGCCTATTGCAAACACTGCGCACCGGCTCCCCGAATGCCGTCAGTTTGGGCATGGGCGATACGGTTTTACATCTTTATGTCCGCGGTTATGCCGGTGGCAAATTCAAAGATATTATTCCGGAAGATATTTTAAATCACAAGCCCCATATCAATCCCTTTATACGCAATAAAGAGGGGTTAACGGCGTCAACACTTTTAAAGGTTTTACTGACACATCAGTCTATCAACTACCAGAAAAATCAACTCTATCAAACATTAGTTTCATACGAAAAATGCTTTGCGGAAAAAAGATTGTGTTTAAAGCCGAATTTGATGAAATACCGTTGCGAACAAAGAGAGCGCGATTGCTAAAATACCGCAAATAGTTTTGTGTATATCGCAAAAAACCGCCCGTTTCCAACGGACGGTTTTTCATTTATTCGGGTATTTTTTTATTAAACGCTCAAACAACAAACGCTTTTAACGGCGGTTAATAATCCGTTGCACTTCTTGCGTCACAATTCGCTCCACGATTTCGGGCAAATTCGCATTCAGCCACTCGCGCAACATCGGGCGTAAAACGGTTTCAACCTGCCCCGCAATTGGACTTTCTTCCTTTACCGCCTGCAATTTATTCAATGCCACTTGCGTGCGAAGAGCCGTTTCGGAATCAATCAGCGTTCCTTGCGATACCTGCATTTGAGGCGTTAATTCAAAAACAACGTCATTTTGTTCATTATCCGCATAAGATTTAGCTGTCTCCTTCGGGGCTTCACTTTTTAATGTGGCTGCCTCTTTTGAGAGCACTTGACGAATGGATGATAGAATCTCGCTGACTGATTGTTGCTCTTCTTGCATATTCGCTCCTTAATCTATATTAAATCCAATCCACTTATTTTTGATTTCATCATAATATTTTGTCGGATCATACGAGGGCACATTTAAATTTAAACCTTCCGGATTTAACTGCCCGATGGCCGACAACAATGTAAACGCAGAAACAATTTCATCCCGATGCACTTTAACGAGTGATACTTGGTTATCTAAATGTTCCTGCTCGGCATCTAACACATCCAGTACCGTTCGTGATCCGACTTGTGCTTCTCGAATCACACCGTCCAAAGCAATTTTAGAGGCCTTGATTTGGGCTTTAATTGAGTTAATCTGTGCTTTGTTAGAGGTATAGTTTTCCCAAGCGCTGATGGTTTGGGAACGAACGGTTTGCCGAATTTTGGAGAGCAAAATCCGATATTGATTTTCAGTGTGTTTTGCCGCCCGAATTTCGGAATATTCACTACCCGATTGATACAACGGCACCCGCATATTCGCCATCACTTCCCAAGTATCGTTTCGTTTAAATGAGCTGTTGTCATGTTGCTTCGCCGCGGCGGCCGACACGTCAATTTGTGGCGCCAACGCACCTTTTTTCGCACTCACGGTATAGCCTGCTGCTTTTACGGCATGCTCATAAGCTTTCACTTGCGGATTGTTGGCCAACGCCAGTTGAATAGCCTCATCCAATGATTTGGGCAACCGAATGGTTGAATCGGATACATCATCCATTTGTTCTGCCGGTTCTAACCCGACCACATCAAAATAATTTGCATTTGAAACTTGTAAACTGCCTTCAGCAGCAATCCGATTTGCCGTTGCCCCCGATAACCTGGCTTCCGATTGCGCAACGTCTGTCCGTGTCAACTCACCGGCTTTAAATCTTTTTTGGTAAGAATCCAAGTGCCGACGCAAAACCTTTTCATTATTTATTTGTAATTTTAAAACGGCCTTATCGCGAATCACATCCATATAAACGGAAATGGCATCCAGCAAAGTGGCTTGTTCCGTATTGTTCAAATTGGAACGTGCCGAGCGAACTTGACTTTTAGCCGCCTTAACGGAATTATATGTTGAAAGCCCTGAAAACACCGGTTGAACAAAGCTGATTGATAAGGCATTCGGATCTAAATCTTGATCCATTTTACTACCGCCGAATTCATTGCTATAAATGCTTTGGATATGCGAACGGCCGACATTTCCTTCGCCGATAACCGTCGGACGATAGCCGGATTTTGCCTGTGCCACGGATTCGTCGGTTGCCTTTAATCCGGCCCGTTCGGCGTTAATGGTTAAGCTGTTTTCATACGTATATGATAAAACATCGGATAATGTTTCTGCCATAGCCACGGAAGAAACGGTTGATAAAATTAAAGTCAGCACACTGATTTTCTTAAACATTTGTTTTACTCCTTATCAATTCGTCATTTCAAAATAAAACATTTCAAAAAAAAATTCAAGAATTTTATTTTTTTTCTTGACTTGTTTTTCAAAATTAGATAAAAGAAACATATTCTTTGAATGGCCGGTTGGCAGAATGGCTTATGCAGAGGACTGCAAATCCTTTTATGTCGGTTCGATTCCGGCACCGGCCTCCACTCAAAGAACAGGGTATTCCAGCGTAGCTCAGTGGTAGAGCAATCGGCTGTTAACCGATCGGTCGTAGGTTCGAGCCCTACCGCTGGAGCCATTTAAAAGTCCGCATATACTGCGGGCTTTGTTATTATTTCACTACCGGTAATTTTGTTCCTCATTTTCGGTTCGCTATTGATAATTGATTTACGGCTCTTTATCTTCCATTGTAAAAACCAATATATTTACATAGCCAAAAACAAAGCGCATTCTTCATTGAACACGCTTTTTGCTTATTATACTTTTTTATCGCAATGCTACTAGCTTAATCCCGCACATTTTCATGGTTCAGTTTTCGAAAATCTCTCATTCCGATATTTTTCCATTCCGCAACCGTCAATGTTTTCCCCTGTGCTTGCAGATTAAAATTCATCAAAAATTCGCTTCTAAGCCTCACAGCCTTAGCCTTTATCTCGGCAGTTGATATATCGCCGTCTGTATCAAAATACGCAGTTCCGCCCAGCTCAACTTTTATAAATTTTGCCGGCATCGGAAGCATTGCTTTTTCTTCTTCAGCCAAACGATTTTCGTTTTCAATACACGCCTTAATACCGCATGCAATCAAACCACCCAAAACGGCTAATCCCGTTATCTTACCGGCTATTTTCAGTTTCGTGCGGAGTGTTGTATATTTGTGAGAGTTTAGATTCGAATCCCAAACTGTATAAGAATCAGAAGTTATATCCATAATGCGATATACTCTCTCAGCATGAGGCATTACAACACCTTCGTGTGTATATAATGATCGACTCGAATCAAAATGTCTGACCCAAATATATTTATCTATCGCTTTAAACTCACATATATCATTTGCAATCACATTATCATTCTTGTTCCGCCACACATATAAACCTGTTTCTTTATCCTCTTGAATATTCAATATTGTCATTTTAAATCCTTTTTAATATGCTTCAATTTACGCACAACCATGCAAGATAGCAAGCATAGTATCTTTTTTTGATATATTTGTCAATAATTATTTTATAATTTTAACAATGTTTGCAAAACATCGTTTGGTGTTTGAGGAGAATAAACTTCAAACCCCTGCTCACGATAAAATGAATCACTGATTAAATCGTTATCAATTAAAATACAATCTTGTGGATTCAAGGCATTATCAGCCATAAATTTCTTAAAAAACGGGCGTGTTCCGTCAGGTAGCGTGTCTGCCTTTAAACAACCGCTCTCGGAAGAAGAAAGATATCCGTCAAACACCTTTTCCAGATGATGATACGGATAAATATATCCACCGAAAACATCAAAATAATCGGCAACCACAATAACCCGATACCCCTTTTCTCTCAAACGTTGAACAGCCGGAATAAACTCGGGCAAATCAGGCCGATGCGCCGATAAATCCTGCATAAATGCCGCCTGCACAACCCCTTTCGGGATAAATTTATCCTCAAAGAAATGCCAGACATTGCAAAAACGCGTATAACCGCGCATCCAATCCAGCGTCAACTCGGGGTTTTGTTCAAATAACACCGTTCGGATTTGATGAAAAAGCGCCGAATCCGTTTCTTTCAAGGAGTCCCACAAAAAATGAGAACACCATGTTTTATACCAATTTATCAAAATAACACGACGCATCTTTACTCTCCCCTCAACATCTAAATCCCCATGAGTTGATTATAGCAAAGGCATTTAAAAAGTCAAGGCATTTTCATATCGAACAACGGCGTTGCAAACAAAAGTCAGCGCCGAATAGGAGTATAAGAAGGAGTGGGTTATCGGGAAATTAACCCCTCTTTTATAAAAAATCGTTTAAAAAACAAAAAGATAAAAAGTGTCACAAAAGTGTCATTTGATTTTTAACAAAAGATTTTGTATAAAGGGAACACGAATTTATGTGTATTTTGTTAGATGATGTAAGAAGGAAGGAAAAAGATAATGAAAACAGGAATTATGGCAGGCAAAAAAGGCCTGATTATGGGTGTGGCGAACGATCACTCAATCGCATGGGGTATTGCAAAAGCAATGGCTGACCAAGGGGCGGAAATTGCCTTTACGTATCAAGGTGAAACATTGGAAAAACGGGTGCGCCCGTTAGCGGAATCCATCGGATCGGATATTTTGATTCCGTGCGATGTGTTAAACAGCGAATCCATGGATAATGCTTTTAAAATGATTAAAGAAAAATGGGGAAAGTTGGATTTTGTTGTCCACGCCATCGCTTTTTCGGATAAGAACGAATTAAAGGGACGGTATGTTGATACATCGGCAGCGAACTTTTCAAATTCCATGTTAATTTCATGTTATTCATTCACGGATGTTTGCCGTCGCGCATCAGAATTGATGGTAGATGGCGGTGCATGTTTAACACTCACATATCTCGGCGCTGAAAGATACTTGCCGAACTACAATGTAATGGGTGTAGCCAAAGCAGCATTAGAAGCTTCTATTCACTTTATTGCATTTGATTTGGGCCATCAAAACATTCGTGTGAACGCTATTTCGGCGGGTCCGATTCGCACATTGGCCGCTGCCGGTATCGGCGACTTCCGTCAAATTTTGGGCTGGACGGAAAATAACTCCGCTTTGTGCCGGAATGTGACGATTGAAGATGTCGGCAAGGCAGGTATGTTCCTCTGCTCCGATTTATCATCCGGAATTACGGGAGAAATTGTGCACGTAGACGCAGGGTATAACAAAAACGCCATGATTAACCCGAAGAATGCACAAAAATCGGCGGAATTATTAGCTTCATTCAAACTTTCGGAATAGACTAAAACCAAAGTGAATTTATTTTTTAACAATCCTCGTTTAACGCGGGGATTGTTTTTTTTCACTATAACACCTCTTTATGCGATAAATCAAAATAATAAAAATAAAATCACGATTCGTCTTTTTTCAAAAAAAGCCCTCAATATGGCTTTGATTTGCGAAAATATAGTTGACGAAGCATGGAAATTTTTATAAAATACTGTAAATTGTTTTTATAAATAAAATGCATGAATATACAGATACACAAAATTACGGGAGACGGAATGAAAAAAACGATTTCTTTTTTTAAACAAATAGGTTGTCTAGAGCAAGAGAGTATACAAAGCAAAATGCCTCATCACTCGGCTTTGTCCACTGATTTTCCTGCGATACACACCGAGAAAGCCGAATCGGGGCGATCCATGGTGGAAATACTGGCGGTGTTGGCGATTATGGGCGTGTTGGCCGTTGTGGGGATTGTGGTTTATAAATACGCCATGGATAAACACCGCGCCAATACGATTTTACAAGATGCACATCTCGGCTTTGCCTCTATCAGAGGCACACGTGCCGAACAATTTGATTGGACGCCCGTTAATTTTGAGCCTAAAAGCGGAAAGCCCGTTGATGTTTTGCGCGATTCCGATAGAGATGACTATGTGCGCGTGCAAGAAATTGAACTTTCGGTTTGCAAACAAATTTTATTGATGGCCGTTCCGGGGAAATTGATGTTTTACGATGAACAAGGCGAAGATATGCTTACCTGCCCCGATGAATTAAACACGATTATCTTTGCGTTTGAGGGCACACGGGCGCCGGGCGTCAACTGCGAAACGGGCACCGACTGCGAGGGCGAAGGCGAAGGCGCATATTGCAATATGGATAAAGGAGTTTGTCGCACCTGCCCTGTGGAAGAAGGATTTGTTGTCAGCCCGAACGGAGAGGCTTGTTGGCCTGTTTGCGATGAAGATACCGAAACAACCTGTATGACGGACACCGAACGTTGGTGTTGCAATAACGAAACCGAGCTTTGCGGAGATGAAGCAGGCGTGTGCGAACTTTCAAGCGGTGTTTGCGAATATCGGTTAAAATCTCAAACAAGCGAAAAAGAGGCTGATTGCAGTTATCGGTATGAAAACCAAACCAGTAAAAAATATTCTGAGTGTGAATGCAAATTTACAAACCAAACTAGTGAAAAATATGCTGATTGCAGTTACGAAAGTTCTGGCACAGCCGAAAATTTCAAACTGAACCTCATAAAAGGGTGTCCCAGTGGACAATATTGTTATTTGGCATACTCGGACGACAGTTGTGAAAATTCACTGGGTAGCGCAGGTGCTTCAATCATGCATGGCACATGCACGGCTTGGGCAATGACAAATCCGTCGTGCCGTATCCGTTCATTGGGGGATGTGTTGTCTTCGTGTACAACATGTCCAAACGGGCAATATTGCTATCTAGCATACAAGGATGATCAGTGTGAGCAAACTCTTGGCAGTGAGGGTGCAGCCACTATGTACGGAACATGTACGGCTTGGGCAATGACAAATCCAACTTGTCGTATTAAAGAATTGAGCGGGGTTGTTACACCAATTCAAACGTGTCCAAACGGGCAATATTGCTATTTGGCTTATCAAGATGAAGGTTGCGAATCCTCACTGGGCAGTACCGGAGCGGAGATCATGTACGGTGCTTGCACGGCTTGGGCAATGACAAATCCAACTTGCCCAATTAAATGGTTGGATACTGATATACTGACGCCCGTGGAAAAATGCCCAAGTAGTAAGTACTGCTACTTAAAATATGCGTCACCCGGTTGTGTGGATCCTGTAGGTTCAACCGGTTCAGACCCAATTTATGGTGTTTGTATTCCAGGAAACTCCAATAATGCAAACTGTCCTAGTGAGAGTTCAGAATAATGTCTTCTCGGAGTGAACTTTTACCGATATACATAGCCTGTTACCGTTTAACGCAGGAAATTTTTTCGTGTACGATAAAATTTCCAAAAGAGTATAAATTTCTCTTAGGACAGTCATTAAATGAAAACGCCTTAAATTTATGCTGTTTAATTTCTCGCATAAACCAAATGACACAAAAGGGAACGTATTTTGAGGACTTTTTTGCGACATTTGAACGTGTGCGGATAGAATTACGTTTGAGTGCAGATTTTAATTTACTGAGCTTAAAAAAACAAGCGCATCTGGCAGTTATGCTTGAAGATATCCATACTCAAGCGCTTGCTTGGAGGAGAAGCAACTTAAAAAAGGAGGAAAAAACGATTACATAATCGGCCGGAGTCAGGGAAAATTCCGAATTATCCTGAGTGAGCTATATTTTAATTTTAAAAGGGTCAGTCACCAAATGATGTTTAGTAGAATTAAACGATATTTGGTATATATAATAGTATTGACTTATTCACGGAAGATTTTTATCTTCTATAACGCCTTAGGCGTTAATCTTTCTTCCGGAGATGTGAACAACAACAACCGTAACAACACTAACTACGCAGTTTGTCAGTAGGTTAGGCGCCGCTTTTAAAATTAAAATTTAATAAATTGATATGGAACAGATTGATTTTTTTAACTTATTATCTGATTTAACACTTGAAGATGTATTTCAAGCGTATTTTGAGTGTCGCCGAAACAAAAGGCGCACGCTATCGTCTTTAAATTTTGAAATGAACTACGAACAAAATTTAATTCAACTATGGAAAGACATAACGCAAAGGCGCTATCAACTAGCTGATTCTAATGCTTTTATTGTAAAATATCCTGTCCCACGAGAAGTATTTGCAGCACAATTTAGAGATAGAATTGTTCATCATCTCGTAATTGGACGGTTATTACCGCATTTTGAAAAAGCTTTTTCAGATTATTCATATAGTTGCCGCGCTGGGAAAGGAACATTGTATGGCATTCGTGACATAGAAGAAATGCTCAAAATTTGCTCTAAAAATTACACAAAAAATTGTTTTGTTTTACGTTTAGACATTGAGGGTTTTTTCTTCCATATCGACAAACGAATATTGCATAAACAAATTATATCACTTGTTAATAATTCCTATTTTAAATCAAATAAATCCACAATACTCTATCTTATTGACTTAATTTTAAACGATAAACCAACAATTCACTGCAAAAAAAAGACGCCGCAAAACAGTTGGAAAAATTTACCAAGAACAAAAAGCCTATTTTATGCAGATAGGGATTGTGGCTTGCCTATCGGAAATTTAACAAGCCAAATTTTTGCAAATTTTTATTTAAACGGGTTAGACCATTACATCACACAACTGAATCCGGAATTGTTCTATGGCCGGTACGTGGATGACATGGTACTTATTCATTCCGACAAAGAATACCTGTGCCACGTAAAAAACTTAATTCAAACTTATCTTCATAATAACTTAAACCTTAATTTACACCCTAAAAAAATAGTCTTACAACACTACGGAAAAGGCTTTTTATTCATTGGAGCATACATTCTTCCAAATCGAACATATCCGTCCAAAAGGCTACAAAAATCTTTTTATAGGCGAATTTCATATCTGAATAACCTGTGGAAAAATAAAAATATGAATACAGTTGAAAAAGAATTGGTAAATAAAACATTATGTATCTTAAATTCCTATTTTGGGCTACTTAGGAACTTCAATTCTTGGCGTATTAAACTGAAAGGTTGGAATATGCTTTCTCCCGAAATAAGAGAGGTTTTTTTTAGTGACTTAAATTTTTCAAAAGTCAAAATTTGCGATAAAATGAAAGAAAGGTTTAGAGTTGAGGCACGTAACATTCTGCAGCCCCCGCTAATGGGGCTGCAAAATAAAACCGCCTTTTTAAAAAGGCGGTTTAAGAAAAAATAAAATTAAAAGCGGCGCCTAACCTACTGACAAACTGCGTAGTAAGTGGTGTAACGGCCGACGTCGTTGACCACATCTCCGGAAGAAAGATTAACGCGGTACGCATTTGTAGTACCAGACCCTAAGCTAGACCAAACCCACTTGTCCGGTCCCATACTGACTACATTTGGGCAACTACCGGAAGCAGATCCTCCCAACCAGCGTTCCTCTTCACTAATGTAACAAATATCGTCCATTGAAGCCAATTCCATTCCTTGTGATTCACACCATGTGAACGCACTCCACCAGTTCACACTAACATCACTCACACAAAAGGTTTTGCCGTTTTTACCAGTAAACATTTCGCCATCATTGCAAGTGCCTGCCCATACGGATTGAGATACCAATACGGTATAAAGTGTTAATCCAAGTAACCAAATATAATTTTTTCTCATTTCATCTCCTTTTCTTCTTTGTCGTTATAATAGTTCTGGTTCATTTTACCCGATTTTCCCGTTTTTTTGCAAGTATTATTTCTGTTTTTCTAAAAATTTATGCTTGCACTGCTCATTCGCGCACCGCTCTTAAAAAAGTGACAGTGTTTCTCTATATATAACACCTGCAAACATAACGTCGGCTTAACGTTTGTTTGTCTTCTTGATTATCCCAAAATCTACGCGTTCCGTTTCCAAACACGCAATTTGTTCTTTTCTTCTTTGTTACGCAAGGCTGTTTCTAAATCAATCCCGTGCATATTCGCAAGCGAACATACGTATATCAACACGTCCGCCAACTCGTCTGCCACATTTCCCGCAACGGAACCCGTGCCGATTGAGCCACCTTTGGCATTTTTACGGACAGCGCTAATCAACTCTCCGCATTCTTCCGCTAATAAACAACATTCATAAAAACAATCGGTTGTATTAAATCCGCGCGCTTTTTTCATTTGCAATACATACGATTGTATTTCAGCCAACGTAGGTTTTTCGGGTAAATCAATCATTTAAGCCTCCTTCTATTTTCCACATAAACATTTTATACGATTCATCTTTTAATTTTCAAGTAATTCATCAAAAAAAACTGGATTTTTACACATAAGTGTGTTATCTTCACTTATACACATATTAAAGGAGGCGATGATGGACAACAATAATCCTATTTTCTTACCTGATTACGATAACAGTATTCTTTCCGTATCGGCATCACTGGCTTCTTATTATCAAATTCCGACCGATTACAAAACAAATCCGCTGATTGATTCTGCGCTTCAAAAAGGATATAAAAATGTTATCTTATTCGTTGTGGACGGATTAGGCAAAAGTATTCTGTTTAACCATATACCCGAGACGGCTTTTTTGCGCCAAAAATACCGCAAAACAATTTCCTCCGTTTTTCCGCCCACAACCGCTGCCGCTACCCGAACGCTACAAACTGCTTTACCGCCGATTGTTCACGGCTGGCTCGGTTGGTCTTGTTATTTTAAAGAGTATCAGCGAACCATTACGCTTTTTACCGATACCGACTATTATACGGATTTGCCCGTTCCCGATTTCCCCGGTTCGCGTAAACTTATTCCTTTTACCTTCTTTTGGCAGAAAATTAATCCCGCACTCAATATTCAAACGCATACCCTTTTCCCCGATAAGATTGACCATAAGGGCATTGTGAATTTACACAAGATGAATAGAAGAATAAAAGAAATTACGCAATCGGACGGAAAACATTTTATTTACGCTTATTGGGCCGAACCGGATCATACATCTCACGCGTATGGTCCCGATAGTCCGGAAGTGGCTAATCGGGTACGCTTAATCAATCGCCGTTTGCGTCAACTCCATGCCGATTTGAAAGATACCCTCTTAATCATTACGGCTGACCATGGGCAAATTTCCGTTTCGGAAACATTACTCATTAACCAATACCCCGAACTTTTGGATTGTTTGGCGTGTCCGCTCAGTTTGGAGGGGCGAGCCGTATCAGTATTCGTAAAACCGGATAAAAAAGATGTATTTGAACGCGAATTTGCTAAACATTTAGCGCAAGATTTTATTCTTGTTCCGCGCGAGGAGGTTATTAAGAATGCCTTGTTCGGAAAAGGAACTCCGCATCCAAAAGCGCATGATTTTATCGGCGATTATCTCCTTATTGCCATTACGGATAAAATTTTGGAGCAAACTTACCCCGAGGACAAACGCAATTTAATTCTCCGCGGCTCCCATGCCGGCATAACGAAAAAAGAAATGGAAGTGCCGTTGATTATTGCGCCCTCAAAAGATAAATCTTAATTTTAGGATTACTTGTTGCAACGCTTAATATACAATACAAGCGTTGTGATACTTCTTCATTGAGGTGATTTGCGTTATCTTTAAAAGCGTTATATCCATTTCAATAACGGCGTTGCTTGCACTTATTCCAATAACGCATTGCCTCTCTGCGTTTATCTTCCGAATTAAAAAGCGCTTTCTTTTTGGGAGGTTTGTTCGGTCGGCAATTTTAAAAGTTTATATAGCGGCACAATACTGAATGCAAAGGCAATCATATACACAATAAAAGATTGTTCAAGCGTAATCCCATCCAACACAAACTTGAACATAATTAACATCACACCCGCCATAAAACGCGAAACCAGATTTTTAACCGATGATGCCGTTGAACGCGTTTCGGAAGAAACAAGTGTATGCAACAGTGCCGTTGAACCCAGCGTAAACGTGAGTTGCATACCGATGGCAACGCAAATAAACGTCAGCAATATCATTCCCACAATCGGATTAGCCACCTTAATCACAACAACGGATGCCATAAATGAAAGAATAAATAAAATATACGTTAACTTCCCGATTGTTTTTAAAGAAAGCCACTTCACGGTTTGTTGTAAAAAGAGCGCTGCTCCCGCTCGGCAAAAGTGATTGATAAAGTAAATAACACCGAATAATGTAACCGGAATCATGGATATTTGCATGAGCGGTTGAAAACTCCATACAAATACCATGGTAGTTGCAGCGATAATGCCCGAATACATGATATAATGGCAAAGCTGCGGATTGGAAAGCGTATCTTTCGTAATAGTATATAATTCATGATACTTTGCACGCAACCCTTTTGTTTTGTGATGAAAAGCCGGCACACTCGGCAATAAAAACAATAATAACGTTGCTCCCGTGTTTAAAACAATTTCAATTAAAATCAAAACAGGAAATCCATACGCTTTATATAAAAACGGCCCGACAAGCGATGCCATTGCCGTTCCGAGCGACATCCAAAAATTTAACTTTCCGTATCCCGAAAGCATTTTTTTTGTTTTCCCTTTGGATTTTAAATAGTCGTATATATATCCGTCCGACACGCCCGAATAAAAGGCTTTTGACATGGAAAATAAAATTTCTCCCGCCAATACAATCCAATATCCTCGGAAGAAATACCATAAAATCAACCGCATTAAGAATAATAAATATGAAAAAATCAAAACGTTCCGACGCGGAAATATATCACCGATATACCCTGCCGGAATTTCAAACAACAACGCAGTTATGGAAAATATCCCTTGAAATAAAAATAAGTCCCCCGCCGTTAAACCATTCTCTTCATAAAAGAGCAACATCACGGGCAACATTAAAATTTGCGTTTGTAAAAAGGTTGATATATTAAAAATTCTTAAAGGTTTCCGTAAAGTCATGCCGTCCATCCCCCATACTTTATAACGACAAGTTTTTTAAATCCTGCTTTCTTTTCATCTGAAACATCTTTCAAAATCGTCTGCCAAAATACTAATAATCTTCGTTTGAAATTAAAGCGTTCTTATTCTTTTTAACTACTTTACGCGGGCGCCCTTTTAACTCCGGAACCAATTTTGTAATAATTTCTTGCACCTCGTTTAAATGCTTTGAATACACATGATCCGCATTCGGAATCACCTTATATTCCACACGCAAATATCTATGATTAGATAATTGCTCCGCCAGCATGGAAACCGATGACTCCGAAACAATCGTATCTTTTCCGCCTTGAATAATCAACCCTGAGGCCGGGCACGGTGTTAAGAAGTCAAACGAATAGGCATCTGCCGGCGGTGAAACAAAAACAAATCCCTTGATTTCCGGCCGACGCATTAAGAGTTGCGCCGCAATCCAAGCACCAAACGAATATCCCGCAATCCAGCAGACACTCGATTCGGAATCAATGTTTTGCAACCAGTCCAATGCAATAATCGCGTCCGCCAATTCGCCGACGCCTGTTCCGTCAATCTCTCCTTGCGAATTTCCGACTCCTCTGAAATTGAATCGCAAAACGGAAAATCCCATATTAACAAAGGCTTGAAACATGGCATAAGTAACGCGATTATTCATTGTTCCACCCTGAGCCGGATGCGGATGCAATATCAAAACAAGCGGTGCTCTCGGATTTTCCGATTTATGAAAACGGCCTTCCAATCGCCCTGCTCCCCCGTTAAAAAATACTTCTGCCATCGTTTTTTCCCTTTCAAATCAATAAATCAGTCAATATAAGAGCGATTTTAAAATATTTTTTTTAAAAATGCAATCTTTTTTGTTGACATTCCTTTTTTTTACGTGTATATATCTTTATATCCGATGGCGGAATAGCTCAGATGGTAGAGCGGTGGAATCATAATCCATGTGTCGGGGGTTCGATCCCCTCTTCCGCTACCACTTTTAAAGCCACAGTTTCTGTGGCTTTTGTTTTAGATTTACAGTGTGTAATACGCTCGGGGGGAACGCTATGAGAACGCTGCACAAATCCATTCGTCATTTACGGAACGCCATCCGGTTTTCTTGCGACGGTTTTCACGCTGTTTTCCGTTCCGAAATTGCGTTTCGACTGGATCTGCTTATTGCACTTTGCATTTTATTGATAACAATTTTTTTGCCGATTTCTCTGCTTGAAAAAGGGTGGATTATTTCTTCACTTATTTTTATTTTGTTTGCGGAACTTGCCAATACGGCAATTGAAACCATTATAGATCGCATTTCAACCGCTTATCATGAATTATCCAAAAAAGCAAAAGATATCGGCTCCACACTCGTTTGTTTATCTTTTATCAATTTATTTATTGTGCTGGGTTGCGTTTTCTTCTCTCATATCGGCGCATTTGCGCTTCATTGATTTGGAACGGCCTTAATATCTGCAAATCGTGCCTGAATACACTTGGATAACGTAATCGGATTTATCCCGATTGAAACGCCGATTTTGCCCGCACTTAAAAATATCTTATCAAACCGTTCGGCGCTTTCATCAATGTAAACGGGAAAAGGCTTTTTTAACCCGATAGGAGAACACCCGCCGTGCATATAGCCCGTTATCGGCAATAATTGTTTCATCGGCAACATTTCCAAACTTTTTTCACCGCAAACGCGCGCCCCTTTCTTTAAATCCAAATCATACCCGGCCGGCACCACAAATACGTAATACTTTTTGGAATGCCCAACCGTTACCAATGTTTTGAAAACCGTTTCAGGCAATTTACCGATTTTTTCGGCTACTTCATACACATCTAACAATCCATCGGGATTATCGTAAGTTAATACTTCATACGCGCATCCTTGCGTATCTAAAAAGCGCATGGCATTTGTTTTATTCATCGTCTCACCAAATTTGGCGCAACTTTAAAATCAGCTTCGGTTGTCGCCCGAATTGTTTCTAAATCGGAGTATGGACTGATTTCAACAAGCGTGAGCCCGTTTTCATCACACGTAAAAACACCTTTTTCCGTAATAATCATATCAACTTCATGTGAGGCCGTCAACGGCAATGTGCACCGTTTTAAAATTTTTGGTTCGCCGTGATTGGTATGCTCCATGGCAACAATCACTTTTTGCGCCCCGACAACCAAATCCATTGCACCGCCCATACCCGGCACCAGTTTCCCCGGCACCAGCCAATTTGCCAGATTTCCCTCTTCATCTACTTGTAAACCACCCAAAACGGTTGCGTTAATATGTCCGCCCCGAATCATGGCAAAAGAAAGAAAACTATCAAAATAAGCGCCTCCTTCTTTAATGGTGACTAATTGCCCGCCCGCATTCGTTATACGCGCATCAGCCGTCAACTCATCAGGCATTTTGCCAACGCCTAAAATTCCGTTTTCCGACTGTAATGTAATATGTTTATCCGGGCTGATATAATTGGCGGCAAGCGTCGGCAACCCGATGCCCAGCGTTACCACGTCTCCGTCATGAAATTCCTCGGCAACCCGTCGGGCAATAATTTGTTTTATTTCATTTTTATCCAACATGTTGTCCCGCCTTATCAATAATATAATCCACCAATAACCCCGGTATCACAACTTCATTCGGATTCAATGCCGTTTCCACATACTCATCGGCTTCCACAATCACCGTTTTGGCAGCCGTTGCCATAACGGTATTAAAATTACGCGTTGTGCCGTAAAAAGCGATATTGCCGAACGAATCAACCTTTGAGCCGTAAATCAACGCAACATCGGCCGTCAATGGTCTTTCCAACAGATATTCCTTACCGTCAACAACCATTTTTTGCTTACCGTCTTCCACAACCGTGCCGATACCGGTCGGCGTTAAAATACCGCCCAGCCCCGCACCGCCCGCGCGAATACGCTCCGCCAACGTGCCCTGTGGCACTAATTCAACCTCTAATGTGCCCTCGTGCATTTGTCGGCCCGTTTCGGGATTCATACCGATATGCGTCACAATGGCCTTTTTGACACACCGATTGGCAATCAGCAACCCCTTATCCGAATCAATAAAAGAAGTATCATTTGCAATCAAGGTTAAATTTTTGCGCTCCAAGAGATGCGGTATTACGCAAACAGGTGAACCACACTTTAAAAAACCGCCAATCATCAAAGACATACCGTCATGAATCAATGTGGCCGCCGCTTCCGGCGTTGTCAATTTAGATTTTTTCGTCATAGTATGTTCATACAAAAAAATTCATCATCTGTCAATCCGAAAAACAAAATGCCATTCGGATATCATCATAAAATTTGTGGAGCGAAGCCGTATTCAAACAAATTTCCGCTAATAAATAAACGGCATTTTGAATAAAAATAAAAGGATAACCACCCAAAATTCAATTAACTTGGTGAAGTGAGCGATAAAATGCAATGTGTTTCAATAAAATATAATTAAGAACCGCAATAATAATCAGACATGGTATTTGCGCCGTATACGGATTTAGGGAGAAAAAAGCCGTAAACCCTAATAAAAGTCCGGCATTGGCAACATACGAAATGCCCCAAGAAGCCAAACATAACACATATTCGCGCATATAGTGGCCACGCGTATTAAACACATAAAATTTTTGCGTTAAATAGCTATTCACGGAAGAAATCAAGAAGCTGAAAAGTAATGCAAGTTGAGGATAATTTCCTTCTAAAAAATAAAGGCATAAAACATAAATCAAATAGGAAATAACCGTGTTATATCCACCCACCAATAAAAACCGTAATTTTTCGGGAAATTTCATCCAGAAATGAAACAGCACCAGATAGTACTCAACTAATTTTTTCATTCGGCACGCTCCCTATTCAATCAATTCCCCCATATACCCTTTTGCATTCAATCAACACGCCGTTTTATCTTTTGATATACCGCAATCTGCAACAAAAAAGCCCGACTGTTTCAGCCGGACTTAAATGGTGCCTGGGGACGGAATCGAACCGCCGACACAGGGATTTTCAGTCCCTTGCTCTACCAACTGAGCTACCCAGGCGATGAACAGGATTGTTTATACACGAATAAAAAGAAAAAGTCCAGCCCTTTTTGAAAAAAATTTAATTTTTTTTATAATCTACTCTTTTTCCTCATCAATTTTGTCGGCGAAATCCGTTTCTTTCGGGCGTTCGTCCGTATGAATCACATACGTTCCTTTCAACCAGCGCCCTAAATCAATATCCGCGCATTTTTTTGAGCAAAACGGATGATACGCCTGCACCATCGGTTTTCCGCAAATCGGGCATTTTCGTTCTTTAACTTCATTTTGTTCGTTTTCTGCCATTTTCTTATCCTTTCACTTCAAAAAAATCGGGAGCAACATCGCCGTTTGTCCGAACCTCGCAATAAGCCGTTATATCCTGTGGTAAATACGGCAAAATACCGGGGTGAACAACCAATACCGCTTTCCCGCTTTTAATCTTAAACACGGCGCGCATTATCATCGGAACCAATGCCGTAGGCGTTATATATCCGCCGGGCGTTAAGAATGAATCAATAAGGGAAGCCGTTGTGCGCATCCGTTTAAGTTCCAACAACTTTGTGCGTGTGAACCCGTAAACCGTTGTGCGCTTGTCACGCTTCAACAACCGTTTTATTTGCAAAATAAGTTCCGCTTGTTCTGCTTTGCTTTTAAATCCCGCAAAATCAATTAAAATAATGCCGGATAAATTCTTTAAAATGATTTGTTTGGCAATCAACTCTACCGCTTGTGCGTTAATTTCGCGTAACGGCAAAAGCGAAGTTGCCGAATCAACATCTATACACCAACATCCGTTTGTGCGCTCAATATGAATTTTGGCACCCCGCGCCATCCCGATATCCGCTTCAAGCGCTTCTTCAATGAGCGAATCAGTCAGATTCGTCGTATCGTTTTCAATAGGGCTGATTTCTTGCGGTAAATTTGCCGTTATATCCGGTAAACGGCAGGCAGTTTCAGCCGTCAAGCGTCCCGTTGCGTCTTTGCCGAGGCGTGCTTCCTTTGTGATTTCTACAAAAACCGAATCACCCTCTTTTAATTTTTCATTCGTGGGAATAAAAACCGAGCAACACATATCAATGCGCGACTTTTTATCGGTTTTCACAAAATAACCGCGGAGTGTTTCATTTCTTTGAATAACTTTCCCCGAAACCACTTCACCGAAATTCAGCATATTCTCACGCTGGATTCTAAAATAAAGTGGCGTTCCGTCATTTTCCATAACGGTTAAGATTTTTTGCCCGAATCCGGATTGAAGAATGGCTTTCATTAACCGAGTATCCCGCGCAGAATATGAACAACATCGTAAACGGGAATACCCACCACACTATCGTATGAACCGTTCATCCGATGAATAAATGCGCTGATAATCCCCTCTATCCGATACCCGGCAACACCCTTCCATTCATCCGTTTTTAAAATAAAATCAATATCTTCCTTTGATAACCGTTTCATTTTCACGGAAGTGGAATTAACTCTGGTTATTGCACGTCCGTCGGGCGCAATCACGCATAATCCCGTAATAACCCGATGCGTTCTGCCCGAAAGCAATTCCAAATGCGCCCTTGCCTCCTCTACCGTATGCGCCTTTCGGATAACACGTCGGCCGACAGCCAAAATCGTATCGGCCGCTACCACGCATTTATTCGGATGTTCCTCAAAGACGGCGCGCGCCTTCTGAACAGCGATTCGTTTCACATATCGCGCGGGCAATTCGCCTTTTTGCTCGCATTCGTCAATATCGGGGGATATAACGGCATCCGGCTCCAAATAAACGCTTTGCAATAAACGTTTGCGTTGAGGCGAACCGGATGCCAGAATAAATCCCTGTTTTAACTGCCAGAAATTACTATTCATTCATCTTCGCTTTTATTATTCGTCGGCCTGCGTTTTTTCTTTGCGTTCGTGGCGTTCCTGCGCTTCAATGCAAAGCGTTGCGACCGGACGCGCCTCTAACCGTTTCAAGCCGATAGGCTCACCCGTTTCTTCGCAATAACCGTATGTGCCGTCGGCAATACGCGCCAACGCGCCGTCAATTTTCTTAATCAACTTACGCATACGATCCCGCGTGCGCAATTCAAGCGACTGATCGGCTTCATTGCTGGCTCTGTCATTCATATCGGCGGCACGCAGATTTGTTTCTTTTAAGTCTTGCAACGTAAAAGCCGATTCTTTCAATAATTCTTCCTTCCATGCCAGAAGTTTTTGTCTGAAATATTCCAGCTGTTTTTCGTTCATATATTCTTCATTTTCAGAGGGAACATAGTCGGGTGGTAATGTGATAATGGTCATAACTTCCTCCTTTTTTGGTGTTGATGATTCTTATAGATAGCGAAATTATATCTGAATGTCAAGGTTGTTTTTTTACTTGCCATTCATAAAACCTTTTGTTATGTATAAAAGAAAGAGTTAAAAGGAGCAAGATAATGAAAATCGGTATTTTATTGATGGGTTGTTTTTTGGCATACACGCCGTTTTCCGCTTGGAGCGCCATTCCGGATAATTGCGAAACACTTCTTCGGCAAGCCGAATCGTCCGATACGGCAAACATGCCAAATTCTGCCGAAAATCCCTATGACGCATGCGGATTTAACGATGAAAAAATCGTTTGGGAAACTTGGGCCCCGTTTGCCTCGCAAAATAATTTAAAACGAGCGCTTTATGAAATATGCGTGCGCTACCCGGAACATATTTACCACGATACATACTGCGAAAAATCGGCAGAACTCGGTTACGGCCCCGCCTTGGCAATCAAAGCGGAAAATTTAATACAAAAAGGAGAAATTAAAACCGGTTTATCATGGGCAACAAAAGCCATTGAAACAAATCAACTTTCAACGGAACAAACGGGAAAATTATTAGAGGTTATCGGCGTTAATTATTTTCAAAATAAAAATCCGCAATATCAAGCCTATTTAGAGCAAGCCGCCGTGCGTCGCTCGGCTCTTGCCAATCATTTGTTGGGTGTTTTGGCGTATGAAAAAGCAGAACAAAATGCCGAACAGGAACAAATGGCGTTTCAACTGATATGGCGCGCTATTTTACTCGATTGCCCGAATGCCGAGGAAAATTTAGGATTATTTCATTTGAAACGACAAGGCAAAATTCCCTTTGATACCGCCTTACGCATGATGCAGGAAAAAATGATGACGTGTCAACCGACACCGCAAGGCACAAGCGCTTCGGATTCGGAAGATAAAGAATTTTATTCCTGTCGCTGTAAAACAGCTATTGAAACAGAAAAAAGATACCGTGAAAAGCCATATCTGCTCCTCAAAACAGAAGGTGATCGTGCCCTATTGCAAGATGAGAGCGGACAAGAATATCAAGTATCCGTTAAAGATAACCTGCCCAATCAAGGAACGGTTGCCGAAATTCGCAAAAGCGCCGTTATCTTAACATATCCGAATGACCGCGTTATTTTAAACTTATATAAACCCAATAAATGTGCCGAATTTTGCACAAAAAACAATATTACGGAAAACTTAACACCCGAAGAAATGGAAAAGCGTTTAATGGGAGATGTCGGCCTTATCATCAAGCCCTATCATCTTTCGTTTACACCCCAAGAATGCGAAACAATCCTTTATTATGCGCCGGATTTGGTGGATACGAATTTACCTTTTGTCGGGAAAGAAGAATGCGCCACCGCCGTCAATGCCGGCACCGAGAACAGTATATTAAATCAAATTTTATCACGTGAAGAAAGCAATAAGCCAGAAACTTCCGATACGGCAGAAGCCGATGATACGCTTGATGAAGAGCCAACGGATATTACGGAAGAAACCAAGCGCAGACTCAAACAATTCGGCGCAGACTTGATGGAATAACAGTTCCATACTGCCGTCTCAAGCGAAGATTTAAGCAAGTCGACGCACGATGCGAAAACGATAACAACGGCACAACATTTTAAATTTTAAAAATTTGCCGACACTCTCTGTGCAAAGAGTTCAAATACATTTACATCGGCAAAGATTTTAAGAATGCGCGTATATATTTCTTTGAAAGACATGATAATTTTTTCGAACCATGCCCGATATCCGGCACGATTTTAAGCTCGGCATTATCCATGGCGCGGTATAAATCGTATGCTTGCGAAACAGGACACGTCATATCCAACCGATTATGCACAATCAGTGTCGGAATATGCTTAATTTTACCGATATTTTTGAGTAATTCGTTTTCTTTTAAAAACATACCGTTTCGTTCATATTCCAAAGCAATCTTTAATGAGTTGACTGAATTATCATACAGAGCCGTTATCGGCTTAAAAGCCGGGTTCACTTTCCCTAAACAGCGTTCGTATGCTCCGTAATACTGCATAGCCGTTTTCATTTGTTCATAATTACCCGAAAATAATAAACGGGCATAGCCGTCTAATAAATTTTCTTTCGGTTTCAAAACAGATTTCATCTCCGCCATCAAATCGGGATAAAATAAAGCGCTTGTCTCATCTGCCCAATCTAAATCTGCTTTCCGCGCCAAGAAAACGGATTTCAACACAAGCGCTTTGACCAATTTCGGATTTTTTTCGGCAAACAATAAAGCCAATGTTGATCCGTAAGAACCTCCGGCGACAATAATTTTCTGATTCGGCACCAACATTTCAAGTAGTTTTTCCGCATCGTTGACAGCCTCATGCGACGTATTATTTTTGAGTAAGTCGGTATAGCGAGATTGTCCGCACCCGCGTTGACTGAATAAAATAATATGATATACCGATAAATCATACGCACTCGCTTGCGCCGGACGACAAGATCCGCCCGGTCCGCCGTGAAATTGTAGCACGGGGATTCCCTTTGGATTACCAAATTCCATATAATGAATTTCGTGTCCGTCGTCGACGGGCAAAAAGCCCTCGTTAAACGGTTTTGGGTCTTTTCTAAAACATTTAACGAACAGAGATAACAACATATTTTCCATATTTTAAATTCCTTTATTTTGAGTAAGGCACACCAGCCATTTTTTGAATCTGAATACCAACCACGCCCGTTTTTTCTTGGGCATCAAGCGCATAAATAGAGCGCATTGTTTTCACGAGTGCTTCTCTATTTGAAAAACCTGCCGATTGTGGCGAAATCATTTCGGATAATTCCCGAAAACTCCTTGCGTGAATCAGGCTTATGACGGTTGCGGGAAATGAATCATGCGGGTTTTCCGCTTTCAAAAAAACGATGGTATCTCCCACCTGAATTTTTTGACGCTTTTCATCCCATAACCGCAATTCAACCGTCTTTACACCTGATTTTAACAAGTGATAATAAGGCTCGCGGACGGATAATTGATGAATGATACTTTTATCCATTGTTATTATTCTTGATTATTCATTTCCCGTTTTGAAGATAACCTATTTTTAAAAGCGTTGCAAGAAAATTTTATGGATTGCTTCTCCAATGTATATATTTATCCGAGATATTACTTATTTATCCCAGCCGTTCGCTGAGGTTGAGCCAAATTTCTTCTTGCTCGGCGATTTTGGTTTCTATCTTTTTCAACTCATTTTGAATTTGCAGAATTTCGGCACCCGAAAGCGGTGTTTCAAATTTTTGTTGCAAAAGATGTTGTTGCGCTGTCAATTCCGAAAGAATACGCTCCGCCTGCCCCATTTTCGCCTTGATTTGCCGGATTTGTGACGCCGAAAGACGCGTTATTCCTTGCATGGCTTCCGAAGATTTTTGAGAAGCACTCGCACCCGCCTCAGCCGTCGCATCCGGTAACTGATTTGTTTTTGAGGCAAGCGTTGTTGACTTTTTTTGCTTTTGAGCAACCTGTTCATTTTTATGCAACAAAAAATCGCGGTAATCGGATAAATCGCCTTGATACGGTAAACACCGTTCTTTATCAATTAACCACAATTCATCGGCAAACAGTTCAATTAAGTGAAAATCGTGCGTAATCAATAAAACCGAGCCTTCAAATTGATTCAAGGCGTCCAAAAGCGCCTCGCGACCTTTCATATCCAAGTGATTTGTCGGTTCGTCCAAAATCAGAAGCGCGGGTTTTTCGCGCGCAATGCGGGCAAAAATAAGCCGTGCTTTCTCACCGCCCGAAAGATATTTAATCGCCGTCAAAGCCTTATCATTATTGATACCGAACGTTGCCAAATAAGAGCGAACGGCGGTAGGCGTTGAATCGGGCATCATGGGTTGAAAATAAGAAAGAGGCGTTTCGTCAAGAGGTAAATCCTCTTCTTGATGTTGGGCGAAATAACCGATTTTCAAACGCGATAATCGGTTGATTTTTCCTGTAAAAGCCGGCAATTTGCCATCTAATAATTTCGCAAACGTGGATTTGCCGTTTCCGTTTTTCCCAAGTAAGGCAATCCGTTCGTTTAAGCCGATACTGAGTGTTAATTTTCGCAAAACAACATGTTCACCGTAACCGGTTGATACATCGTCTAACGAAATAAGCGGCGGGGCTAATCGTTCAGGCGTCGGGAAAGTAAAATGATCATGCGATTCGGCACCGAGCACTGCAACATCTTTTAACTTTTCAAGCATTTTTAAGCGACTTTGCGCCTGTTTTGCTTTGGATGCTTTATAACGAAATCGATCAACATACGCTTGTAAATGGGCGCGCTTTTCGGCAATTTTGGCGGATTGTGCCACCTGTTGCGCGCGCGTTATGTTCCGTGTTTCTTCAAATGTATCATAATTACCGCGATATAAAATTAATTTTTGCGAATCAAAATGTAAAATGGTATCGCATAAGTCATTTAAAAGCATTCTGTCATGACTGATGAGCAAAAGCGTGCCACGATACTTTTTTAAATGCGATTCAAGCCAAACGGATGCCTCTAAATCCAAGTGATTTGTCGGTTCGTCAAGTAGCAAAATATCGGAATAGCGAAACAAAGCCCCTGCCAAAGATAACCGCATGCGCCATCCGCCCGAAAAATCGGAAACGGGTCGCGTTAAATCTTCATTGGAAAAGCCTAACCCGTTTAAAATCTGGGCAATTTTTCCTTCCGCACCCTCCGAATCAAGCATTTTTAACCGTTCGTGAACCTCGGCCAAATCGGGTGTGTTCGGATTTTCGGCCAATCGGCGCAAATGCATCAATTCCGTATCTTTGGAAAGAACATACTCCATTACCGTAAGAGCCGGATTGCCGATTGTTTGCTCCACATAAGCAATTTTCGCCGAAAGCGGTAATTGAATTTCATGATTTGCATTTCCCTCTTGATTTTCATACGCATTTAATATTGCCCGAAAAAGCGTTGATTTACCACACCCGTTTTCGCCGACAATGCCGACTTTTTGCCCATCGGCAATATGAACGGAAGCTTTATCCAATAAAACCCGCGCACCGATTTGAAGCGTTAAATTCGTTATATCAATCATTTTTTACTCAAAATATCTAAATTATCTTATCGGCAACATATCTGATATTTTAAAAATAATCAACCGCTATTTCAAATTTTTAAAAAGGATTCTCCTTGCGCATATACATATTGAAAATTTTTGTTTTCCCGAAAAAAGAGTCTCAAAAACAATTATTATCCGAAAAATATAATTTTTTATGTATTTTTTAATGGACATTTGATTTTGTTTCTTGTATAAAAGGCTCATCATATTTTAATGATGATGAAAGGAAAAAATATGTCTGATAAACCAAAAATGAAAATGTTGGATGCAAACGAAGCAGCTGCTTTGGTTGCTCACAAATTAAATGAGGTATCCATTATTTATCCGATTACGCCGTCATCACCGATGGGCGAATGGTCGGATACATGGTCAGCCGCCGGCGTTAAAAACATCTGGGGCAAAGTGCCGGAAGTGTTGGAAATGCAATCGGAAGCGGGGGCTATCGGCGCCGTTCACGGCTCATTACAAGCCGGTTCCATCACAACCACATATACGGCTTCACAAGGCTTATTATTGATGATTCCGAATATGTTTAAAATCGCCGGTGAATTAACACCGTTTGTTATGCACGTTGCCGCGCGAACGGTTGCGGGTCATGCGTTATCCATTTTCGGCGACCACTCCGATGTGATGGCCTGCCGTCAAACGGGATTTGCCATGATTGCTTCTAACTCCGTTCAGGAAGCACAAGATTTCGCAGCGATTGCGCAAATGTCAACTTTCCTTTCACGGATTCCGTTTATTCACTTCTTTGACGGATTTAGAACATCTCACGAAATCAACAAAATCAATTTGCTTTCGGATGATGATTTAAAAGCATTGATGGCTGATATTCCGACAGACTTTACGGCAAAACATGCCTTAAAGCCGGAAGATCCGAAAGTGCGCGGAACGGCACAAAATCCGGACGTTTATTTCCAAATTAAAGAAGCCGCCAATAAATACTATAACGCTTGCCCGGCCATTGTGGAAAAAGCAATGCGTAAATTTGAAGAAATTACGGGTCGCGCTTATCACTTGGTGGAATATCACGGCGCTACGGATGCGGAACACATCATTGTTTCCATCGGGTCCAGCGTTGAAACGGCCGAAGAAACAATCAAAGCATTAAATGCCAAAGGCGGAAAATACGGCGTTATCGGTATTCACTTGTATCGTCCGTTCCCGAAAGAAGCCTTCATTAACGCTATGCCGAAAACGGTAAAATACGTTTCTGTTTTGGATAGAACAAAAGAATCCGGCTCCGTCGGCGAACCGTTGTATTTGGACGTTGTTTCCACATTGGCGGAAGGTGTTGCAAACGGAACGGTTGCTTCTATGCCGAAAGTGTTGGGCGGACGTTACGGTTTATCTTCAAAAGAATTTACGCCGGCAATGGTCAAGGCCGTTTTGGAAAATACACAAAAAGCGCACTTTACGGTCGGTATTGATGATGATGTGACGAACTTGTCATTATCTTATGACCCGACGTTTGATATTGAAGGCGATGACGTCAGTCGTTGTATTTTCGTCGGACTCGGTTCGGACGGAACGGTCGGTGCCAACAAAAACTCAATTAAAATTATCGCTGACGGGGATGATTATTTCGGACAAGCTTACTTTGTGTATGATTCCAAAAAGTCGGGCGGTATGACAACTTCTCACTTGCGTTTCTCAAAGAAACCGATTAAAGCACCGTATTTAATCAGTCAAGCGGGATTTGTTGCCTGCCACCACATGCCGTTCTTATTTAAAACGGATATATTAACATACGCCAGTAAAAATGCCGTTTTCTTGATTAACTCAACGGAACCTGCCGATAAAGTATGGGATAGTTTGCCGATTGAAGTGCAACAAGAAATCGTTGATAAGAATATTAAATTATATGCGATTGATGCCGTAGACGTTGCGGCCAAAACGGGTATGGGCCGTCGGATTAACACGATTATGCAAACGTGTTTCTTTGCCATTTCGGGCGTATTACCGCGTGAAGAAGCCATTGAAAAAATTAAAAAGGCCATTCAAAAAACATACGCACGCAAAGGTCAGGAAATTGTTGATGCGAATATTAAAGCCGTTGACGCTTCTTTGGCTCACTTGCATGAAATCAAAATCGGTGCCGTGAACTCTGTTCACAGACGTCAACCGGGTATCCCGACAACGGCTCCCGAATTACTGCAAAAAGTAACAGGAAAAATCATTGAAGGTCGCGGGGAACAATTACCCGTCAGCGCCTTTGAATGGACGGCGGACGGCACATGGCCGACGGATACGGCAAAATACGAAAAACGCCGGATTGCAACGGAAATTCCGGAATGGGATCCCTCGGTTTGTATTCAATGCGGCAAGTGCGTATCGGTTTGTCCGCATGCTGCCATTCGGGCAAAAGTCTTTTCACCGGACGAACTCAAAAATGCGCCGAAAGACTTTAAATGCGCCGATTACAAAGGCAAAGAATTTGCGGGAGATAAATATGTGGTTCAAGTAGCGCCGGAAGATTGCACGGGCTGTTCACTTTGCACACAGGTTTGCCCGGCAAAGAATAAGGCAAATCCGGAGAAGAAAGCCGTCAATATGGTTCCGATTGAAACACACTTGGATGCTGATATTGAAAACTTTGATTTCTTCATGTCGTTGCCTGATGTAGATCGCACAAAGTTGTCGCCGAAGCAAATTAAGTCGGTGTCATTGATGCGTCCGTTGTTTGAGTTCTCGGGAGCGTGTGCCGGTTGCGGTGAAACACCGTATGTTAAGATGATGACGCAATTATTCGGTGATAGATTGTTGGTTGCCAATGCAACGGGTTGTTCATCAATTTACAGCGCTAACTTGCCGACAACGCCGTATGCCAAAAATGCGGAAGGTCGCGGTCCGGCCTGGGCAAACTCTTTGTTTGAAGATAATGCCGAATTCGGTTTGGGTATGCGCACATCCGTTGACGCCAAGACAGTCTTTGCCCTGCAATTATTAGCCGAGATGAGTGCTGATTTAGGGCAAGAACTGGTTGATGCAATTGTTTCGGCCGATCAATCGACGGAAGAAGGCATTATGGCACAACGCACCCGCGTTCAAACGCTCAAAGATAAATTAACGGCGATGAATACGGAAAAAGCCAAATTGTTGCTTGATAATGCCGATTATCTCGTCAAGAAATCCGTTTGGATTTTAGGCGGAGACGGTTGGGCTTATGATATTGGCTACGGCGGTTTAGACCATGTGTTGTATTCGGGAAAGAATGTCAACATTATGGTAATGGACACCGAAGTTTACTCCAACACGGGCGGACAACGTTCAAAAGCAACACCGATCGGGGCATCAGCTAAATTTGCCATCGCCGGCAGTGAATTACCGCGTAAAGATTTGGGTATGATTGCGATGTCGTCAGGGGGTGTCTATGTTGCGAGCATTTCACTCGGTGCAAAAGATGCCCATGCTTTGCAAGCTATGAACGAAGCCGAAAGTTTCAATGGTCCTTCATTGATTATCGCATACAGCCATTGTATTTCACATGGTTATGATATCGGTAAGATGGGTCTGGAACATCAGAAGATGGCTGTTGAAACCGGTTTGTGGCCGTTGTATCGGTTTGACCCGCGTCGGGCCGAGCAAGGTTTAAATCCGTTCCAATTGGATAGTAAACCAACTCGTCCTGTTGCAGACTTTATGGCAACCGAAACACGGTTTAAAGCAGTCAAACAAAGCAATCCTGCTCATTATGAGGAGTTGGTTGCCAAAGCACAGGCTCAAATTGAACAACGCTTCAAATTATATAACAGATTGGCAAATAACGCCGATTAAGTGTTGTTGTCAAAATAAAGAAGTCCCTGCCCTTTACGGCAGGGATTTTTTTTAAGAATAAATCAAATAGGAAAAAACACTGCCGTAAGGCAAAAAAAATTCCCGCTCCGCAGAGGGGAATTTTTTAAACAAGATAACTTAAATTCTTTTTATCAATAGGCGAGTTATTGATGTCTTAACTAACACCCTCTGAAATAGCGCACGATTTCCAGTATACCGTAAGCCATTAAATAAATACCAATAAGGGCTGTAATCATAACGGTTCCAATAATCGGATAGGCAAAAATTAACAAAGAGAAAATCAACCCGCCGATACCGCCCCAAAACAAAATCGGCCAATTTGTATCATGCGATTGTTTCATTTCAACACCCATCACAATTTCGGTTATACCGTTAAACAATGTCCAAAGAGCAAACACAATCGGCATACTCACGGCCGTAATGCCGATATTTGCCAAAAAGAGAACACCAATAACCAAATCCAGAATGCCTAATGCGAGCATCATATACGAATTGCTTTCGCGGAAGACCATCAAGTATCCTGCACCGAGCAAGATAAATACAAGTCCGATAAACATAGCCGAAGCTAACAATGCCGTTATCGGATTAAAAATAACATAAATACCGCTTAATACCAGCAAAGCCCCTAGTAAAAGCAACCATTTACTTCTTTTGCCAAGTGGCAAATTTGTTAATACCTGTAAATCACTTTCAAACTCCATCTTATTTTTTACCATAGTTCCTCCTTTTGATTTTACATACTCTATATGTTGGGAGCCAAGATAAAAAAATCAAGAAAATTTATTTAAAATAAGTATTGACTTTTGTTTCAAAATCTTTTATTCTTTCATTATACAAATATATTGCCAATTTTTTTTATTTTGAAAGGAGCTCAAAATGGAAGAAGAAATTCAAGAAAATAAATCACCGCTTGTTTCCGTTGTTATGCCTGTGTATAATACGCGATATGATTATTTAACCATTGCCATTGAGAGCATTTTAAAGCAGACATATAAAAATCTTGAACTGATTATTGTTGATGACTGCTCACAAACTGATATTTTTAACGATGTTGTTCGCACGTTTCAAGATGACCGCATTCATTTTATTCGGAATGAAAAGCACATCGGTGTGGGGGCTTCACATGCGCGAAATATCGGTATGTCTTACGCAAAAGGGAAATATATTGCCGTTTTGGACAGCGATGATTACGCCTATCCGACACGGATTGAAAAACAAGTTGCTTTTCTTGAAAAAAATGAAAATATCGGCATCTTGGGCACGAAATATCGGCAAATTCCCGGTGATTTTGTTTATGATAAAACCGGAAGTAATGAGTATTTGAAGGCATTTTGTCTTTTAATCAATCCGCCCTTCGGCCATTCAACGGTCATGATGCGTAAATCAGTTTTAGACGAAACAGGGCTTTCATACGAACCTAATGTTATTTGCGATGACTACCGTTTGTGGTTAGATTTGGTGGATAAAACAAATTTTGCAAACTTGGATGAAGTGTTGATAGATTATCGGTATCACATAGAAAATATCTCTCACGATAAAGAAGCCGATTTGGAATGGGATGCCCGCCAATCGCAAGTCAGAACGGCCTATCGTTTAATGGATAGAGAGTTATCTCCCGAAAACGAAGAATTATTATGTCGCTTACTCACTTCGCGCACCCTATTGCCGGCGGAATTAAATAAGGCTCTTTATTTGCACCAAAAAATTGTTAATTATTGTGAAGAAATGTATGGCACAAATGCAACGGATAAAGCCCTTAAATTATCGTATTTTGCGCGCTTACAATCAATTATCGATCCCGAATATCAGGCATTATGGAGAAATCCGCAGGTGCAGGAAGCATTCCATATTCCGGAAGATAAACAAGTCTGCTCGTTTAAGGAAAGTTTATTGAAACGCTATTTGCGTCGCGATGAACGGAGCCGTTAAACGAGCCATCCGTTCATCTTATACCAATAATAAGATAGCCGTTGAAAAGCCGACGAGTATTTCCGCCCACTCTGTCGGCTTTTTAATGTATCCCCAATCATATAAATACCAGCAGACGGCATATATATTTGTTAACACAATTCCGGCAAAAGCGAAAGAAGGTTTCATTAAAATGAGTGAAATCAAAACAGCCGGACCCGTGTATCTGATAAGCATCACAATATAATCGCACCCGAATCCATATAATGCCACATTCGGGATATACTTCTTCAGATATTTCCAATACCACAATTGCTCATAGCGAGATTCATCCGGTTGGGTTTGTCTGCCTAAATCAAAGCAACACCCATGTGAACGCGCCCAAAATAAACCTTGCAAACAAAGTGCAACGCATAAACTTTGAAGCGGAAGATAATGATTCAAATATAATACACTCGCACAACATAAAAATCCGATTACATGTTGCAAGAAACGATTATCGCCTAATGCATCAAATCCACCGCCAAACCAACGACGCCAACATCCTAAAAATAAAATATATATCATGTTTATCATTTGATTGTTCCTTTTTCATGATTGCTTTGACACATTCCATACGCCATTTTGTAAGCTCTGTAATTCAACCATAAATCCCGCACGGTTTGATTCCGGCGCTCTATCACCGGCGGACACATATTTTCATAAACATATATTGGTTCACTGTGGCAAGCAGTCAAAAATATCAGTATCAAGCAACTGCTGACAATTTGGTTTTTCCTCCATAAGTTTTTCAAGACGTTTCTCCTCGTTTAGTTGGAACGCACATAGGGTTTCCGTATGTTGCCGTATTTGATTCAATAAATTGTGTGATAACGTTTGTTTCAATTCCGCTTGGGCAACGGCCTCGGCTCTTTGTTGCTCTTTCATTCCGCATAAATAAGCTACAAAAAGGGAAGCAATCCAGATAAGGAGAATATAAATTATCCGTTGCAAATTATTCCTCGTTTCATCATATCGGCTAAGGTTTTCGCGCGTTTGCCCACTTGCGTTGCCCATTTACTCGTTAACATTTCTTGCCCGGCAACGGCAAAATTTCCGATTTCAACGGCTTTCAACATTTTTTTAAATCCCTTTAATCGGACCAATCCTAAATTAAAGCACATTTCGCAGATAACGCTTTGTCGCACTTCATCTAAATCGGCATACCAAGGAAATGATGATAAGCATTCTTGATGACACCGTTGTAAATCATTTTCCAATAAATAGCGCGCCTCGCTTTCGGTAATGCCCACATCGTCTAAATTGCGCCCGATACCGATTGTCAACTTCCCTGCCGTGCATCGATAAGGTTTTAACTTGACTCCCTCATGGCGTATAACACGCTCAATAAATTCCTCTTTCATCGTTTATTTTATCCTTCCTTATTTAAACAAAAAGGTTCCGATTTCACCAACGGAAACGCCGAATGTGGCACACAACAATGTAATCAATACATAAATAAAAACCTTGTTGCTCAATACTTCTTTTAATGTAGCGGAAATGCTGGCGCGATTGGTGCATAATTCCAACACTCTGTCAATTTTGGCATCCAGCGTTTCTACTTTACGCTCAACCGCATCTACTTTCTTTTCTAAATCCGTCATTCGGTGTTCCAATTTTGAAAAATCTTCACATTGTTTTTCGTGTAATAAAATGGCGGCTTTTGATAAGCCGCCTTTACGTGGTTGTCCTAAAATTACATCCAGAGCAACCCTTTGTTCACACATTTTTTTCCTCCGATTCATCAACATCATGATTTATATTTTTCCACTCATCAAATGTTTGAATTACCACATTCGGAAATGCCTCATCACTCGGTAAATCCCGCAAGTATTGCCGATATTGTTTATAGGCTTCTCTTTCTTCTTCCGTTATCGGATAATCAGGAAGCATAAAAACATCGGTTGATTGCAAAACGGTATCACGCTCGGCTCGCTTTTCCGATTTTTGCAATTCTATCGGTTTTTCGGGAGCATAACCCAATAGATACCAACTTCCGTTATAGGCTTGCTCTACTTCTTGTTCAGTCATTCCGATAGATTGATAAAATTCAATATTTGTTCCTGTTCCTACCGAACATTCTTTTGTTTCTTCATTTTCTATTTTCGCATATTTCAGCATTTTACGCTCCTTTCAATGGATAATACACCATTTTACTTGTTGTTTTTGGACTATCTATTGTTATAATATCACCCTTGTTTAAAAACAGGTTTTGTGTTTGCGTTATTTGATTAACAGTATTCGTAACAAAACTTGATACTGTGCTACCATTCATTGTTATTACGCCGCCATTTCCGTTTTGATAATCACATATACCTATCAGAGAAAATAAACACGGAACAGGTGCTGTAAAACTCGTTCCGCTTATACTAACTCCGGCACTGTAATCAGGCATTCCCCAAGCAATAATGGTTTGTTTTCCCGTTGGTGTAAAATTATTTGCATTTATATAATCAAATTCATCAACCGCTTTGAAAGTTTTTCTCAAATTAAATGATGTGATTTTTCCAGCGGAAACATCAACAGTTCCAATTATACACGAATCACTTTTAACTCCATTATTTTCGTTTATATTCAATTCATAATTGTATGTATAACCGTCTGACAATAATGATATATCTTGGGCATTTCCTATAACGGTATATCTCCCTGTTTCTGTTGTTCCGTTAGTTATAGTAATTACATTACTTGTTTTATATGCGTAGTTATTTGAAGTGCCGTCCGAATCTCGTCCATCCGGAATTAAGCCCTCAACACCGGGCAATGAAAAGATAGTGTTCCCAATATATCCGAATCCATTGAATGTTTGTTCGATTGATATAGGAACTCCATTAGAAACATTTACAATAGCTAAAGGAAATGACCAGTTAGATTCTTGCAAAACACCTGAATTATAAAAATCAACAGACTTTGTTGAAGTATTGTAAAACATTCCTGTGCCAACAGGAGAAATGGCACCGGAAGAACAATCAGACACATTTTGATTGCAGTATGCTTTATCTTGCTTTGTAGAGTAAAAAATAAACTTTATATTATTTCCTGAACACAACACAATGTAATCCTTGTTTAAACTAATTGCATTACCTGCGCCATCATATACCTTACTTCCGGCTTTCAGTGTCAGCGTGCCATCAGTTAATTCAAGTTTAATATCTTGTGGTATTGATTTAATACAATTTGCAACATTGTGAAACGTTATAGCTCCTGAGGATTGCACTGTTTGATTAAACGCATCTGTTTTGTCTGCCGCGTTTTGATTAAAAACATTTGTTGCGTCTGCTACATTTTGGTCAAAAGCATCTGTTTTATCTGCCACGTTTTGATTAAAAACATCTGTTTTATCTGCCACGTTTTGGTTAAAAACATCTGTTTTATCTGCCACGTTTTGGTTAAAGACATCTGTTTTATCTGCCACGTTTTGATTAAATGCATTTGCTGTAGTGATGAGTGTATCTAAACTATTCGCAGCACTTATGGCGCTTGTTTCGGCAGCTTGCGCTTTTACTGTGGCAACGGATGCCTGCTCTACCGCTGTCTGAGCTGACAAGGTAGCTGATGAGGCACTATTTTCGGCACTTGTAGCACTTGCAGACGCCTCATTTGCCATTGTTGTGGCGGTGGTTGCCTGCGCGATTGCCGTGCTTGCTGCCGTTTGGGCACTATTAACAAGTGGCGAAATAATGGTATCCGTTATCTCATTTATTTCAGGGATAATCGTATTTTCAATATATTCGTCCACCGTCGGTTTGGCTATTTCATTCACAATTTGCGAAACAAGCGGTTTTGCCTGCGTCTCTACATAATCCGAAATTTCGGGCTTTGAAACGGTATCAACATATTTTTGTATTTCCGCTTCCCCGCTTTTGATGAAAAGTAAAGAAGCATTATTATCAATATGCGCATTTTCTTCGTAATATACTTGAATTGCATCATCTTTGACTAAATTAACATTGATTGTTTGCTCCATTTCAACCTCACTTTGTTATTTGTTTTGTAATGCGCAATACGCCGACCTTATTAACATCGGACGGGAAAAATGTATGCACACGCCCGTCAGGCATTTGAAACTGCATATCTGTTTGATAATCCCCAATATCTATATTCGTGTCGCTGGGCGTTAAGGTTAAGCAAAAAAGACCCTTTTGAATGTCAATCGGTTCTGCTGTTTTTGATAAAACAGGCTCTCCGCTTTCATTCACTGCCTGCATTTTGATAACGCTGTTTGTCATATCAATCGGCGTTCCGCAGGGAATTCTGAATTGAAAATATAAGTCATAACTATCTCCTTGACGAATAGTTATGATATTTGATAATGGACTAATTTTGCCTGTCATTTATCCCTCCAACTCGTTAATTTCCAAACGCCATTCTTTGCGTTCCAGAATTTTCTCCGAATACTCTTCTTTTGTTGCCGAACCCTCGGCAATTTTCACAACGATATAATCCGTATCCGCAAGTTTTTGCTTCAACTCGGCAATTCTTTCCGAATTTATTACAGATTGTGGCTTATCGGGTACATAGCCTGCTAAATACCATCGCCCGTTATAGGCTTGCTCTACATCGGCTTCTTGCATACCGATTGATTGATAAAATTGACTATCCGTTCCAATTCCTACCGAACATTCTTTTGTTTCTTCATTTGTAACCAACACATATTTTTTCATATTATTCTCCTATCGGATAAAAAGTTACGCTGACGCCTGTAAATGTAATTTTTTGATTTTTCCCCACCGAAAAACCTGCATTATCCGGAGCCCCGTAACTGGCACCCCACGACGATTCAAAAACTCGGACAGAATCAATATCCAGCCATGATGTTCGGTTATTTCCGCCGGCACGAACAACACAAAGGCCATTGGAAGGCGTCGTATATCCCGAGCTAACGGAAATAGCCCCCTTATAATCGGGAGTCCCTTTTTCTTTGATAAATGTATTTAGCCAGCTTGTTGTAACAATATCTTGGCAATTACTCTCTAAATCGGGCGTAACGGCATGCGCATACATACCCGTCTTTTCCGAGTATCCTAATATAATCGCCTCACCTGCACTTTCATTCGTCAAAGGATTATAAACAACTCCCGCTACTTGCATTGCATTATCGGCACTTTGAGATGCGCTTAATTCAAAAAGCAACGTTTCTCCGGCATTGGTTTTAAAGGCAATGGCAGGTGTTTGAATCGTCTTGTCGTCATAAATCGATTCAGTTTGCACGGTTATGTCTGATTCATTTACCACAACACCACTGTTAAATTGTTTGATACCCGAAGCTGTTTCATCACCCGTTTTATGCAAAGCCGTATCAAATTGGCGTTTATTTACGGCATCGCTTGCAACAGTTCCGTCAGCAACATTTTTGATTTGAAAATTATTCATATTTAAACTACCGCTTAACGGAACACGTCCGTCTCGCAAAAATGCCAAGTTCAATCCGTTAGCAAAATTATCATCTTCTTCATCATGCCTATCAGAAACAATATCAATTTCATTCACACGATCTTCTTCCCAAGAATGAATTCTCGTAAAATTCCCCTCACTATCAAACGGCATATTCTCTCCTTTCATTACAACTAAAAAATATGTTTTATAAACAAATTATTAAAATTGATTATTTAATAATTACATTAAGTTTTCTTTCAATCGTTTTTATCTACTCAACCGGTTAAAATAAAATCGTTTCACACAGCACAAACCTTATCAACCCACACAATCTTACTTAGACCCAAACAAGCGTGAAACTCCGCTGATTAAAGAATTTGTTAAAGCCAGTTGATTATTAGCTGCTTGTTGTTTTGAAGCATAATTATTTGCCGCAATGTTATTGGCTGCCGCATAAATATCCATTTGCTTATCATATTCACTGAGCGAACCGTTCAAAAGCGATTGCAATAGGTTGATGTAATTTTGATTTGCCGTTGCCGTATAGTTACCGACATCAATTTGATTCGCCAAACTTTGTGTGAACGCATCTTGTCCGTTTAATACAGATTGGTAGGCAGCTTGATTTAACGCATCATTTTGCGATGATTGCAAATCACTCATGGCGCGACTATATGCTTCTGATCCCACAGGTAATCCTTTATTTTGTAATGATGTTGCCAAATCGCTCGTTTGGTTTTGAAATTGGGGTGTTAATTTATCCACATAGGCTTGATATGTGGCATTTTCGGCCCGTTGACGCGCAGCATCACTACCATCCACATTAAACGTATAATTCCCGAGCGTATTTGCTAAATTTTGACTCATGGAATTGGCAGCCGTTGTCATATTTGAAAGCGTATTATCCACATTTGACGTATTGATTCCCTGCAAATAATTGATTAAATTTTGTGCCCCGCTGTTATCATATTTAACCGTGCCTGTTCCCGTAATACTCTTAAATGCTTTACTCATTTTTTTTCCTCCATAAACATTCTGTTTCTAACAACCCGTAAACAAAGCAATCTTTTCCGTTTTCCCGAAATTGACGCAGTTTACCTTCTTTTTTAAATCCGATACCCGATAACAAACGAATACTCTTTTCATTATCCGTATCCACCAGCGCATTTAAACGCCGACAATTTAAACCATCAAAAGCAAATCCGAAAATAAGTTGCAATATCCGCCGTGAACACCACCTTTTATCCGTGCTGTATATGGTCAACCAACAATCTTGACCAAACCGAATATCGTGAAAAATAATTCCGGCAATCAGTTGATGATCTAAATAAATACCCAACGTTGTGTGTTCACCAACCCAATTCGTCGTTTCATTCAATCCATCACAAACCCATTTAAGAATCGAATCATCCGTATCGGCAATCGCCGTTAATTGCGTGGATTGCGTAGCTTGTATTGAGCTATTTTCGGAAGTTTCCGATGTTTTATTTTTGACTTTCATTTTATCTTTTTCGTATCCCTTCTTATATAAATTTTACAAGATTTTGATACTTAAAATTTAATTTATTTACAATAAATTATTTATGTAATCAAAAGTGATACATTAATTTATTTTTTTTGATTTTCTTCTTATATAAAAAACTACATAATACCCGAACCGAGTTCATAACGAATACCCGTATCATACCATTCAATCACATTACCCTTTGTCTTTGTTTTAAAAACAATGCTGGCTTTATAACCCGTTGCACTATCGGCTATCCATTGAGATTGAATGCGCGTTGCAGAAGAAGATGACCATTTTGTTCCGATCGGTGTTGCCGATGATGACCATTTGGCTTCATTCCATTTTGTCTGGCCCACCTCACCCACATTGGTATAATATTCAACCGTTCGTTGATCAAAGTCCATATTCGTATATATGACCAACTGAAACGGCGTTGCCGAACGCGTGCGCGGATTCAATAATTGTATTTTTTTGAGGTTATCCGTTCCCAAATTATTAAACGCTTGCTCAATTTTGCCTTCAATCGGCAAGCCGTTATCAGAATAACCCGTATCAAATTTATATACGGCATCATCGGAACCAAAATACAAATTATCATCATACAATGCCCAACATAATGCCCGTATTCCCGTAAAACGGCACCATGCGCCCGTGTTGATATTGATAACATGCTGTTCAAACTGTTGCGCAACGGGAACATTGAAAATCGCATAACCACACTTTGAATAAATAATACCCTGCCAACCGTTTTTGTTTTTATTTTTTGATGTTCTATCCAACACAAGTCCGCGGATGGCATCGCTAAATGCAACGGCAGACGTGCCGGCATTGGAAAGGCTGAGAGATTTTCCCATGGGGATATAGCCATCTTGACTGATAATGACAATATCGCCCTGATACGGTAATACGCATTGATAGCCGATTGGTTTACTTAATTGATATGAGCCTTTTAAAGACCAATCATCCGCACTGTTCGGGTTAGAACCGGAATAAACCAATGCCTCGCCTTCCGATGTAATAAATACCGTTAAATCATCTATACCCTGTCCGCCGTCAACCGTCCAATTTGCAACGGCAACGAGGTATCCGCCACATTTAACAACCTGCGATAAGTCAAAAGAATATAAATCGCCCGAAATATTTCCGGCCTCGCTTGTATACCATACTTTCAACGTATCTTTTTCTATGAACCATAAAAACTCTTTGCTGACGGCACCGGAAATAATCCGTTCCGATTGTAAATTTTCACCCGTAAAGCCCCATTCTTCAAAATGCTCAACCCCATCTGCATCAATATAATAAACACGCGGTTTATCCGAACCGTTCATCAAATATAAATAATTTTTATACTGAACCTGCTGGCAATATGAATCCGTAAAAGATATATCATATTGACGCACCACTGCACTGCTTGATACATTATAAGCATGTCCGCCGGCAATGGCAATCAAGGCACTGTCGCCGGGTTTACGATATGCAGCCAACGTGCGCACCGGTGCTCCGATAGATGCATGCAATGTATATCCCGGCCGTAAGGCGATTTTATTATCCAACGGAATGTAATTATCCATCGTTTTGGCAAAGAGCGGTTTCATTGTGCTTAATGAATCTCGGGCATTGAGTCCCAATACGGGCGCGGATAATATATAATCCCGTGATTTAACGCCACGATTAATTGTTCGTTTCATTTTATTATCCTTTTTATTTTTAAAACAATATGTTATTTGATTTACTTAAATTAAAACTAAAATATTTTTTCAAGTAATGATATCACGTTAAAAACATGACTCTTTGCAAATATGCCGAACTCAACAGGTTGTTCCCGTTAAGGAGCAGATAACCACACTGCCCGTCATATCGTCAAAAATCGGTCCGCCGATAGAAATATCGCGTGTTGCCAAACCGGTTCCGAATTTCTTTTTGAGTTCTTTTTGATATTCGTTATATTCCTCCGTATAATCCATACCGTTACGTTTTAACCAACGGTAAGTGATTCCGAGCTTAACAACATATTTATCAAAAATAGGAATATCGGTATTTTTGCTCAAAACGGATTTTTCTTCCATTGTATCGGCATCCGTGCAAATACTGTTTGAACGGTATTGAAAAACAATTTTCACACCGGCCGGAGGCGGTGTTAAAAATTTAACGGCATTATTTTGAATCTTAAACCGCACGCCGATCGGTGCGCAATTAAAATACTTTTCGCGCATCCATTGCTCGGGCGTAATGGAACCGATGACTTCTTCCGCCGTATCTTTCACATAAACGGTATTATTTAAAATACAATAAAAATCGGGTGCAATTTCCTCTATCGGATAAATTGTTTTATTCGCTACCGTATATAATACACCCTCTTTTGTTAAATCCTGCCAATTACCATAGCGCATCAAGCTATCCAATTCATTTTTGGCAACACTCAGAAAAATGGCACTGTGTTGTGAATTTTTATCAAATAAATCCGTCGGACGTTGTGTTGCTGTCACATCTGCAACTTCCTGACATATTTCCAAAATACTACTCATTCGGTTGTTTCTCCTTCAATTTGCGAATACCGGATTTTAATGCTTGTATTTCCGATTTTAATTGATGAATTTTATCTTGATATTCTTTTTCTTTTTTTTCAAAATCGGAAATTACGCCATTATTTTTTTGAACGGCTAAAAACTTTTCAGCCAACTTCTGCTCTGCTTCCAATCCGATTAAAGAGGCTTTTTCAGAGTCCAATCCGGCCAACTCCTCAACGGTAAAAATGCCACGATATTTGCAACATTCAATTTGTCCGGCATCCAAAAATGCAAACAAAGTAAGCGGTGTGCCATTTTCGGAACATTTTTTTTCTTGTTTAAAAATCTGATATTCATACGGGAATCTGATAAAATCGCCCTCTTTTGCCGGTCGGTCAACAATATCATTTGTATCTTGAATACGAATTTCCACAAACGGAACTGCTTTAATTTCAGGTAATCCGTTCTCGGTTATTTTTCCCGTTTTAACGGCTCGTTCATAAAAACGCGCAATCACATGCGTTTCGGGCATGGATTGATGAAAATACTCAAACGACATTTTTCTTCCTTTCACTCCATATATTGAATTACGTAAATATGATGATTTCTTTTTGATGATGAATCGGGGGGAGAATTGTTTTACCGTTTTCATCTCATCATTCACACTTCTTCATCATGCGGGCAGACGCTGATATTCCGCCTGCCCGTTTTTAAAAAGCATTATCCGAGATGATTTTTTAAATATGCCAATACCATGCGATAATCCTCGTCCGAAAGCGCACCGCCGTTATCAGCCGATTTAATCGCACTCACCTGCTTTCCTTCCGAGCCCACTGATCGAGCAAGCTGATTATTTGCATTCATCCGATTCTCCTGCAATGCCGTTTTATCGGACATAACATTCGGATTATCCGATGAACGGTTATTTTGAAGAACATCATTCCGGAATGCAGGCGTGGATTCCATTACGGATTTTGTATCATCCGTCGGCAAAAATTCAGATGATTTTTCACCCATATCGGTTGATCGATCAGGCAATTTCACAAAAGCATACTCCCGTGGTTCAATCATACCGCTACGTTCCATAAGTCTCCGAATATGATTAACATCATCAATACCCTTAATATCTTTTGTTCTTAATATATAATCGTGAAGATCTTTTGCTTTTTCTTTCAGTTCGGCTTTTTCAAATAAGTCTTCCAACATTTTTCTGTATTTATTCATTTCTAACCCTTTCATTTTCATATACTTCGGTTGCTCATTCAAGCAGAAAAAAAGCCATACTTACCCGTATGGCTTTTCTCCGTTTGCAACTAAAATGCGCTATTCGGCATTATTAACCAAAACACCTTGTAAAGCGGCGTTAGACATTGTTAAGTTTCCAGCCCAACCGATTAATTTATACAAAGCATCTTGATTGATTGCCAAACGATTACCCTCAATGGCGCGCATATTCCGATCTTTATGCGGTCTTAAATATAAGTAGTTCGTATTTAAAAAATACATGTGATCCGCAGGGCACGCACCCCCTTGACCACCGTCAAACAGCACATCGGCGCCTTTAAATTTCAAAGAGACGATACCGCCGTCGGCAACGGCCGGATTGGTAAAGCGTTGTAAATCCGTTAAAGAATCTTCAAACATGGTATAGAGTTTATCATCGGCAACAATTAAATCCGGTTTATCCACACCGCGCGAGCATTTTAAATATAAGTCGTTCATCTTTGTGCGGATATTCTCTTTTGTTAAGGTATCCGTCACGGCTTGATTTCGCCAAAATTCATTACCCGTTGTGGCGCGGTTAATGTTGCCGACGGTGCCCGTTGTCGGCGTATCGGCAACCAACAGTTTCAATCCGCCGATGGATTTACCGTCATTTTCCGTTCCGTCACCGTATAAAGCCATCGCCATTTGATTGGACATTGCTTTTTCCGCATTATTCAAGCGTTTTTCAAACAAATCAATCATCCGTTGTGAACCGGCATTTTTCAACATTTCTTCACCGGTAATAGCAACGGGAACGGCGCACATTTTTAACGGATATTCCGCAGCCGTAAATAATTGTTTCGGCGTATAAGTAATCGTATCATAACCCGAATACCAAATCACATCACCCAATCCATACTCTAATTCTTCCAAGATTTTTGTTCCGCCGTCAATCTCTTTAATTTTATCTTTTTGGCTTAAACGCGATAATAACACATTATTTTTCGTTACGTTATCTGCCATATCTTTAGAACGGCACTCAACTGCGGTTGTAAATAAATCATTATAGTTTGGATTACTCATTTATTTTTCCTTTCAATTCATTGTGTTAAAAAGTTCTTCAAGCTCCTGCCGAAATGTTTTCTTTGCTTTTGATTCGGCGCTTGCTTTTGAGTGCGGCGAAAACGAAGCCTCTTTGGCCTTTTGAGCCGCCGCCGCTTTACGGTTCAATTCATTATCGGCATAAACGGCAAGTAATTGCTTACGCACGTTATTATCCAGCCAAATGGCTTTTTGATAAGCATCATCAATATCATCTGCCATTCCCTTCCGAATTAAATCGGCCATGGCGGGACGAACAAAATCAAAATACGGATGTTTATAACTTCCGCTGTCATCTTTTTCCGCCTGATAGGCCGTCACCTTTTCACGGTATTTAAAATTCGGCGTATACGGCATGCCGACACCGTATATCTCACATAACTCACGAATGATTCCTTTCGGATTTTTTTCCATTTCATCATCTATTTGCGTTAAGAATAAAAAGTAATCATGCGGTGTTTTAAACCCGATATTTTCTAATCGGGCTTTTCGGTTTAAAAACGTTTGCTCTACCCAATCATACGGATTTGTTTTTTCGGTTTCTTGACGTATGGACTGACTGATTTCCTCCGCCACCTTTTGCTTTCCAATCACGGCATTATTATCTTTTTCTACGCTTTCCACAGCTTCTTTTTTTTGAGCTGACTCCTTTTCTTTTTGGGATTTTGAAGACTGTTCCATCAATCTCTTCACAGCCTCCATAAATTTAAAAAAATCGTCCGATTTTATCTCATCGGGCGATTTTGCTTGACATGTGAGTTTATCACATTTGGATTTTTCATCACTCATACCAAATTCCTTTCTTAAACAAATGAATAATATCAGCCCGCAACTTTGCGCGCTGTTTTTGGTTTTCCCGAAACCGAACATTATCAAGATAAGCTTTTGAATAATCACCGGCCAATGCGTTACCGGAACGTTTTAAGTAGCTATCAATATCGGCATAGGATTCGGCAACACTGCCGTCGGGCAAACAAATCGGTTCTTTGAGCATATTTTTCGTCCTTATACTTCACGATATACGGCAATAAAGATTGTTGATTCAATTTATCTGCAACAAATGTTATTTATTAATTGAAAGCAACACTTCATTAACCCGGATTTAATACATTGGCTAATTCTTCGCGTCTGCTCTCATCATACATTTTTTCCCATTTTTTTTGCTTTAACAATTCTTTGATTTCGGACCATTTTTGTCCTTGTTGATAATTTTGAATCATTGCATCAAAATTAACGGATTGTCCTTCTTTTACTTTCGGTCGCGTTAACGTGCCGATTTGCGCAATTAACCCGGCGCTGTTTTCTCTTAAATTCATACTCATTTTTCCCTTTCAAAACGTTCTCACTCTATCTGATACAAACGATGCCTTATGATTAACAATTCAACTTTCAGTCGGCATGCGCCATATATTTCATTATATTATCGGGAGCAATTTTTTTTCTTTCTTGAAAACGGCGGTAATAATCAAGCCATTGTTCAAACTGCTCACGCGGAGATTTATCCATAAATCGCCTCAATGAATTTTCTCTTTTGTGCGGAATGGTTATTGAATCCGTTGCGGAAATTGTTTCTTCCCCACTCAAAAATTCATCCGATAAACCGCCCTTGCCGGCTTCTTCCGCTAATTTTTTAAGCAATAAATCAATGTAAGCCTGTTCGGCTCTTTCACTTGTAAATTGATTTTTAGAATACATTTTTATTCCTTTATAAAAAAATAAACGTGAGAATCAATTAAAAATTATTCTTTCAACTCGGTTTCAATTTTTTGAAATACTTGCCCGATAACAGGTTCGTATTGACGTGCCGTCGGCATTGTCATTGCGATACTCTCCAACATTTTTTGATATAACGGTAAAAGCAAAGGTTGATTGGAAACAACCTCAAATGCTTTGATGATGATTTCGTTAATTAATGTAACAGATTCCAATGTGGCCTTTGCCGTATTTTCGTTTTGGTAAGATATATCCGTTTCTATTCCGAGAATCATCCCGCGCAATTTATCCGTTTTTAATAAACGAATAGCCTCATCAACCGCTTCTTGATTTGATAAATCTTCCGCCTGCAAAAACGAACGCAACGAGTCTTCCGAAAATAATTCGCAAATCATTTCGGCTTTAATGCGCAATAAATCGGTTATAAAACGAAGCATATCATTTTGTCTGTCTTGATTGCGCAAAGTGCCGAAATTCGTTTTTTTGGTAACGGCGGTTGCCGTTTCAGACTGATTAGACGTGCCACGCATAATATCCGAAACACCCGTGATTTCGTAAATTTGTTTAGATAAATCTTCCCGTCGTTGCGCCAAAGCCTGCAAAGCTTCCACATATTGCGTAATCGGAATAAAATCTATTGCACCGCGAATACCGCCCACTTCTTTCAAACGATCAAATTCCGGAATGGAAACAAGTGTAACGTCTTTTTCAAAAATATCCGCTAACCGACTAAATGAATTATCATACACGCCACTCACTTTTAACGCTTTCATTGTTAACCGCATGCGTTCATTGATGCCATCCATTTCATTTAACATTGTTCGGATTTGAACAAAATCGGGGACGGGCACCAATCCATCATTTGCCAATGTTGCAAAAATGGGCTTGGGAAACGGGAAAAAACCATCTAAATGCAAATAGTCTTCAATGATTTTTAAAAACCTGTTCGGCAGAGATTCCGTTAAATACTTAACGGTTCTATCCGTTTTATCCCAAATTTCGTAGATAACAATCTGATTTTTATCATCACCTGAAAGAGATTGAAAAATATCATCACCGAATTGTTCACGCGCTTCTTTAACCGTCATGTTAATTTTTCGGGCAATCCAGGAAACATCTTCCCAAACATTAACATTTTCCGTATCAATTAAAAAATCTTTCGGCGATACGTAAACGGTATCCACTTGCTCCGTTTCAATAATATCCACTTGATTTTCTGCGTCCAACGTCTTAAAGACCGGTTGATATTTTTCATAGCAAACCCCCATACCCACCAGCAAAAAATCATTTCTGGCGTATTTAATTACACTATCAAAATCAAAATGAGATAAATTCCAATCAAGAGCGCGTTCCATTATTTTACAAGCCAATGCCGCCGATTGATTCGTTGATTTATCTTTTCTTTCAATATACGGCTTTGGCGTTTTAAAATATAAAAACGGTTTAAGCGTTTCAATAGAAGACCAAAACAAGTTATTGATGTTTTTATTTTTATCGTTTTTATAATAGTTTCTTATTTTATCAATCAATTCATGATAATCTTTATATTTTTCTTTGGACTTTTGAATTCTATGCAGCCATACATCAACCGCCATCGGATTCACTAAATTATCCTCTTGCATTTTTTTCCCTTTCTTTTTTTATTCGTTTTCATAAATGCCCAATAAACTGGCTTGCCGTATCACAATCACATTCGGATCATACGTCGGCAACTCCTCCCACCTGTAAAACAAAACCTCATCTCCCGCCTTTACGCATTGAACCAGTGGTCCTACCGATTCTACAACACCGCGCGTCGGCGCCTCTGTCTGCGTCAGCAAAACACCGCCGGCACTTTTATTTTGCGGTTGAATACGCACAAATATACGATCCATCACAGCTTTTATCATCCGTTCAACTCCTTTCATTTTCTATTGATAAAATCTCAACTTGAATCTCATGATAAAACAAGCCATACATTTTTGGATAAAAACGATTGCTCCATGCAACCGAGATTCTGACTTTCAAATTTATCATCAACTATGTTCTTTCGCCGAATGCGGAGAATATCTTTATAAATTACCACTCGTTCCGGGATGAATGAGATAATCGATTGGCATCCGAAAACATTTTTTCTATGGTAATTCGTCCGTTACCGTAAAATGTATCCTCACCGGTATCATAAACAGGTTCGGCAAATGTCAGTGCAAGCGCATCGGCTTTATCGGGAGAACGCCCCAACCTTTTTTTAACTTCCTCTTTTTCTTCCAGTTGCAACCGCCCCATTTTATCATATTTTTTATTTACCGAGACCAGCTCATCCAACAGGCTTTCATCATACGGCAGTTGAACGGCCTCACCGAGCCAAGCCCGAACGGAATCCCACATTTCAGCCCGCCTGTTTGTATACCGATCCGAATTAATGGCTTTTTCGCCGAAATAAATACCACGCACGATTCTTCCGTAACCTCTGTCTTTCAAAATATCATAAACGCCGGCACCTTGCCCGCCGATATCCATAAAAACTCTGGCCGGATGATACTGTTGTATGAAATGTGTCGTTAAATTAGCAACCTCAACCGTATCATATTGATTATAAACTTCAAAACGGGAACAAAGTCGCCCTTTCCGAAAACAAAAAACCGTGGAATCATCACCAAATCGTGCAATATCCAACCCGATAATCAACGGACTTGTGGAAGATATGATTTTTGCCTCAAAAGCACGTCTGACCATTTCGGCATTCATCAATTTTGTATGCCCTTGTCGCACCGGTTCTCCCAACCAAATATGTGCATAATCCTCCGGATTTTGTTGACGGGATTTTTCGGCCTGTATTTTTAACTCTTCGGAACAAAACGGATTATCGCAATAATTTACTTTAACCACCAACGTTCGTTCATCGGGATGACTGCCGACAGCCACCCATATCGGATCATTTTCGGCCTCGCGATTCATGGAAATCCAAATTTCGGATCCATCTTTACGAATGGTCGGTTCCAAAATTTCCCATGATTTTTTCGTTATGGTTTGCGCTTCCTCAATCCAAGCAATATCCGTTCCTTCCAGTGATTTAATTTTTTGCGGATCTTGATCTCTTAATCCCTTAAAAACAATTCGTGAGCCGTTTTTTAAATTGATGATTTCATCCGCCTTAATTTGCCAATTGGGCAAGCCGTGCACCGAAATTCTATCCGCAATCAATTTATATACCGAATCCCGAATTGATTCTTGCACCTCCCGTAAACAAACCGCAAATAGTTTTTTACGCGTTGCCCTTACCAACAACGCATCGGCAAACGCATACGACTTTCCACCGCCACGACCGCCGTAATACAATTTAATCCGATATTTTTTTGTAATCAACGGCAAGAACGGGCGGGCAATTTGAATATTAACCTGCATCTTTATAATCCTTTTTTATCACCGGATAATTTAAAAATAAAACCGCTGTCAAAAGTTGTTTTACTGAGAATCAGCCCCACTATCCGCATGCATTTCGTTAACGGCGCCGTCTGATACTTTAACAATTTTTTTCTTCGCTTTTTCTTTCTTTTTTTTAGGGGTTGCCGATTTTGAATTTAATTCGACAACCTCAATTTTTATTTTATCAACGGATTCATCTTGTTCTGTTTTCCCTTTCTCACCGATTAAATCACGAATCACCTCAAACGCACGAATATCTCCTCCCGAGGCTTTTTCAAATAACGCCTGCAATAAATTATTTTGAAGTTCCTCATTTTGCATCATATCAATCATGGCGGCACGCAATGTCCGCTTGCCTTGTTTTACTTTTTTCATCACACTTCACTCTTATTTCTTCACTCGGTTCAAAAATAAATAATGCGCAAAAGAAATGCGGATAGCCGTCTTCCGTTTGTATCGGAAAAGAAATATCAAAGATAAAGTTATGACCCCCTATACCACAAGGCTCATTTAAATCATATAAATAAAATATAAACGAAAATCCGCCACTTTGTTTGCGTTTTCAAAAGCAAACACCTCTTTTGATGATTTATCTTTTCTTATTGTAACAACCATCAAGATTAGCCTTTTACGCCGATTATATCTATCCTTATACCACAAAATAAAAAAAATGCGACAAGAAAAATACGTCAAAATGCGTCAATGTGCGACAGCTTACTTTTTTGACAAATAATATTCTAAAAAAATATATGAATTTCAATAAATTATAAAAAATAAAATCATCTGGCAAAATCTCTAAAAAAATGATTTAAACCGCGAAAAAACATCTAATCCGAGATTTCAGAAACAAAAAACGGCGGGAAAATGCCTTAATGCTTTCCTTCGGCATTCAATCCCGCTCTGTTTTTTTTAGCCAACAACACAGGTTATTTGATTCTTTTTACCGCCTTTCGCCGAATCGCTTTACGAATCGAATATCCGCGATAAACAAACACTCTGTCCATTCAACCTTATTCTGCTTTTTTAAACAAATTACAGTGGCAATGTCCCATCTCTGCAATTTCTTTTTCATGCTCACCGCAAGGGCAATATCCGCGGGAAACATCGCAAGGGCAACGTCCTGCACACGCATTCAAACACCGGTTGATAATTTTATCCGCAAACGGCGTCAACTGGTATCCCTTTGCCCGTGCATAAAGTTCTAAAACGTGTTTAAAGTGGTTATTATTATTCAAAACTTCTTCATTATCCATTTTTAACTCCTATTCTAAAATTAAACCATAACAAAATGAAAGCCTAACAAAATCAATCCGGCATAAATACCGGCCATTATATCGTCCGTCATCACACCGAATGCACTATGAACTCTTTTATCAAAATATGATGCCGGCCATACTTTTACAATATCAAAGAACCGAAATAACATAAATCCGATGATATAATAATACCAAGGCATCACAAAACAAGAAACAAATAAAAAAGTAATGCTCTGCCCCGCAAATTCATCAATCACAACAAATCCGGGATCTTGATTTTTTTGTATTTTTAAAATGCGGTATGTTGCATACCATCCGCTCAAATAAAAGAAGATTGATAATACCACAATCCCCCAGACACCAAATTGTGCACCACCCCATATCGGTAACAAGGCACAAAAAGAACCAACCGTACCCGGCGCTTTCGGGGATAAACCGGAACCCAGCCCTGTCGCAATCAGAAAGGCTATTTTATCCTTAACTGTGGCCTTATCCAGAAAAACGAATCTTTTTAACATTTTTATACTCTTTTTCAATTAACGTTTCATACCCTGTATTGCATTATCGCTTCTTCTGTTTGACTTATTTTTTATCATCCGGAGCAACGTCGGTCGGATTTGTTACGCGTGCCGACGGCATTGGTGCACGCACCTTTTTAGGCATTTCCGTGGCCGTTTTTTGTGAATCAGCGTCTGATTTTTCCTGCGACTTAGCCCCGGATACTTGCTTTTCTGTTTCGCTTGATTGTTCGGATGATATTTGAGATTCGGGCGAATCTTCCTCCGATATTTCCTCCTCATCGTCTACAAAATAAATATCGTCTATTTTCTCATCATCTTCTTCATCTTGGACAAGATCATCACCTCCGGCAACATCATCTGATTCATCAGAATTATCCAACCTTTCCTCAAAATCATCAACTTCTTGCGACGATTCTTCTGCCGTATTTTCTTCCGAATCACTACCTTCTTCGGGCTTTTCTGCCGTATTATCCGCTATCTGTTTAGACTTTAAAGGCACTTTTTCAACGGGATGTGGCGCCGGATCAGTTTCACCCGCTTTTAAATCAAAATATGCACTTAAAAACGAGGGCAAATCAAGCAAATCCGATTTCGGTTCGGCATTATTAAAACCAATTAAGAAGATACCCTTTGATTTAAAATATTCAACAGCTTGTTTCGCATTTAAAATACGACCGTCCGTTACGACAATGGCCGACAGGATTTCGGAATTCGGCTCGGATTTAGCCAACGAAGCACTTGCCAGCATTAAATCTTGCGCCAATTTATCCATCACACCACCCTCAGAATACCAGCTTCCCTGCGTAACATCATCCGTAAATTCAACAGACCAATTCACATTCTTTTTATTAACAATTTCAATCAAAACAGCACGTGCATCCGTTGAAATTGCCATCGGGACTCTGTGCCCCTCCAATAAAATATGTTGAAAAATTTCCACCTGATATTTCTTCGCCAGCGTTGCAATGGAACGAATCATTTGAACGAGATTTGTATGACTCTTTGCTCCCGATACAACTTCTTCCGTTTGATTTGGCAATTTCGGAGCCACATAACGCGTTGGCTGAACGGTTGACGGCATTTTACGTGGCATGTGATATATTTGCCTATTTTCACGCAACTCAAATGTTTTCCGAGCAATCGTTTTTTTCCGCGGAGCCGGCTTAAATTTTTTCCAATTTATTTTATATACATACCACCAGCCAAGTAACCAAAACGGAATCCACAGCAACATAGCAAAAAACAAGAGTGTGTCAAACAGCGTATTGACCTGCCACTTATAGTTGACAAATGCTTGATATTTATTTTGCCATTCCGTGCCGGACAAAAAATTAAAATCGAGTAACCATCCGATTACGGGCACAATCAGACCGAAATATAAAGCACTCCATAAAACACCCGTCAATATCGCTTGAACTATACTTATTTTCCCTTTTTTAGCCATGTTTCCCACCATTTCTACATATTGATATGATCACATCTCTTACATTCCGCGTTCAGGGCCTCTCGTTCGACCTTGATTTTGCTGCATCTGTTGTTGTCCGGTTCGACTGCGATTAACACTTCGCATATTCTCATTTGTTTTTTCGGCGCGTTCCTTTAATTCTCGGGCTCTTCTTTCAAGACGACGCGCTTCTTCTTCCAACTGTTCTTTCGTCGCATTATCCGCTGCCAATACAGTTCCGTCAGGCAATGTAATTTTAGGATTCTTCGGCGTTCCTGAAATTTTGACATCTGCTAACGGCTCCAATTTTTTTAAGTCTTCCAACTCTTTTTGCGCCTCAACTTCTGCCTTGCTACGCACTGCTGACGGAGCAGCAACCGTATCTGACATACCTGCACGTTCCGGTTCCGTATATGCCGGTGTCGGCGCACCCGGTTCACTTCTACCCGTCCGTTCGGGTGTCGTATATGCCGGTGTCGGCGTTTCTGTCTCGCCTCTATCCATCCGCCCGGGTGTCGTGTGTGCCAGCGTTGGCGCTTCTGTCGCACTTCTGCCCGTCCGCCCGGGTGCCGTGTGTGCCGGCGTCGGCGTTTCTGTCTCGCCTCTATCCGTCCGTTCAGGTTCACTGCGTGTCGGGGCGACCGTCGGGCTGACGACTTTTGGAGTAGCAGCGTTTTCCGCCGCTTGCACTTGTGCTGCTTTTGCCAAAAGCGGATCAGCCACTTTCATCTGAGAAGCCGCTTTAATCTGATCCAGCACTTCGCTACGTTTAATTTGAACGCCCATCATTTCGCAAGCATAGCTCATCCATTTATCGGAAAGTGCGTAAGCCGACACATAACGCCCATATTTATTTTGCTGGCTTTTTGACATTTTGCCCCAATCTAAATCACCATTTTCTTTACGTGGCAGTGATTTAGCAAAATCTCTTTTTTCCAGCATGGCTTTTTCATATTTTGTAAACGGGCCTTTCTCCGGCAAATTGGCATATCTCGGATCATTTAAAATCCAATCTTTTGCTTCATGTGCCAGTCTTGAAACCAAGTCATTTCTGCCCAGTCCTCTGTTTTTTAAGTTTGAATCTATTGCATTTTCCCGATTATCCTTTAATCTTTTCGCAGATTCTTTTTTATTTTCACGACGTTGTTTTAGCGCTTCGGCAGCAAACTCAACCGGCATTAACGCTACTGTATACATCACATTTACAATTAAATCACCGATTTCTTTCTCACCACCGAATTTTTTCATCGGATCTATAACCGTTTTTTCAAACAACGGTAACCAATCCATCTTCTTCGGATTGGCAAATTGCCAATCTCCCGCAAAACCATATTCCCCCTTCGGCTGTAAGTCAGCTAAATTTCCCGGGCCGACGGACTTCCCATCACGCGCAGCCATCTGATTATTATTGGCTTGAATATTCTCTTTTTCAAAATCCGAATCACCCGTGAAAGAATCGTATTTATCGTTATCTTTAAAACCGCGATACATACCCGGTTTTTCCGACAATCTGTCTTTATCTGTTGCATGCTCGCTTTCAGGTGTCATTTCATAATCTCGGATAACCGGCGCATCCGAATAAGAAGCAGTTGCCGTTTCACCCTCATTACTTGCCTGATAAGGTTGTTTCTCTGTCTCGGGAGAAAAATTAATATCGTTTATATCTGTCGCCTGCGTGTAATCCGGAACGGTAGAGTCAACATATCCTTCTTGCAGTGCCTCGTGATCTATCGGATGTGTTACCGTAAATTTCGTATCCGCTTCCTCCCGAGGCAACTTGTCAGACTGCGGAGCGTTATCTGCAAAATCCTTTTCGGCTGTTTCTGCACCGGATGAAACATTTTCTTGTTTATTTTCGCTACCTGTTACCCTCTCTTGCCCAGCTTCATTTTGATCAACTTGTGCTTGTTCACCTTCGTTTTGATTAACTTGTTTTGGTTCATTTAAAGTGGCTTTGTCCGCCGTTGACGTATCGTGTAACTGCTGTTCACGATTTTGATCATGCATCGTTTGCGTTTCTTCTTTGGCTTCCGGATACATTTTAAGCAAAAAATCAACACCATTCCTAAGTTGTGCCTCCTGACTTAAAAACTGTGTTTCCTGAGGCGTTAATTTTTCAGACTTTTCTTTTTGTTTTAAGATATTGTATGCACGTGTTGCATCTGTTACCTTTCGCACCAGTTGATTCATTTCAAGGGCAGCTTGAAGTTTTTCGAAATCCGTTGAATTTAAATAACCCTGCATATTTTGTGCCAGCATCTGCGCACGGCCCATATCATTTCCTCTAATTGCCTCCCGCAAATCTTCCGTTTCTTTCTGAGGAATTTGGCCTGCAAACATACTTAACTGTGCATCCAAATCATTTCCGGACAATTTCAATAAATGCGCCATCTGTTTTTCGGTTAGCATTTCTTCAGACATAATACTTCCCTTTCTTTCCGTTCACCCAACGAATTACCATACACTTTCGGTGTTCGATTATAACATATTCCACCACATTGTCAAATCTATATTTTCAGACCTTTCAAAAATTTTGCAAGTTTTGCATTTTCTTCCGTTGCCTCTTTCGGATTAAGCATCACATTTCCAGCCGAATCGGTTGTCTGAATCGGCGAAAAATATGCAGGATTCGTAATCAAGGTTTCATAAGCTTTTTTGGAATCTTTCCGATACATCACAAAATAAGAAGTCATCAATTTATATCCATCAACATAGAAACCGGCTTCGCGAATTTTATCACCGAATGCACGTGTCAACGTCTTACGACGATTTTCTTCTTGACGAATTTCATTTAAAACACGTGCCGACTCTTTCAACAGTTCAACATTTTGCTTATATTGTTCTTCTTGTTGCTGACGCAATTTGTATTCCAAAAAATCCAAAATAACATTCTTCCAAAACGGTTGATTTTCATAATTCCGCTTCACGATACGCAACACATCATTTACCGAAATATCATTCACATCCGGCACCCCGCACAAATAAGAAACAATATTCGTGCACTCTTTATCGGCCAGAGCTTCGGGGAAGGAATCTGACGTATATTCATTGATTTCAACCGTCAACTGCGGAGCGGCAGTCAAAACGGCGCGTTGTTCATATAACTTGTGATAAAGCGTATACAACATCTCTTTTGCAGGCATTTAAGGTTCTCCTTTTCTTAAAACACGGGAAGAGTATAAACACTTTTTTTTTAAGAATCCATCAAAAAGTGTTGTTTTTTTCAAAAATATGGTATAATAAAGATTATAACATTTATTTCTGAGGAGCGTTGCATGAAAAGACTTCTTTTTTCAAGAAAGATTTTGGCCCTTATTTTAGTTGGTTGCACGTTGGTTTTTGCCACACAGGCAAACGCGGGTATCGGAACAACGATCGGCACAATAACAGGAAAGATTTTCTCAAGTGTATTAGAATTTGTCGGCTTCGGTAGCGGGGAAAACGGCTTTTGTTGGTTCTGTCCATTATTCACGGTGTTGTTCAATACAATAAACTCATTGGCAACAACCGTTGCTGAAAATTTACGCAATGTTTTATTGGCAACATTAGGTGTCGGTATTTTGTTCTTTATTGCTTTCCGTGTCGGCGCAACGATGATTAAATTGCAGGAAGTGGATTTAATGCAGTTTTTGGGCGACTTATTTAAGCACTTGGGGCGCGCCATTATTGCCGCCGCTTTAATTGCGGGAACAGTTCAAATTTTCCATTATATTGTTTCTCCGTTTTTAACATACGCCTTGAATTTATCTCTCACATTTATGCAATCCGCTTCTCTTACGGATAGTTCGGTAACAGATACTTACTTAAAAGTAGCCGTCGGCGACATTACATCCACGGCGCAAAATATCTGCGCCGGCTTCCAAAGTGCCACGGCTTCAACAGATACCACGCAAGCCTTTTCAAGCAATTTGCTGTATGCATTAAGATGCATGTTGGCAACTGTCAGTGCCAACTTAATTTTGGGTATGGTCGTCGGATTGGTTGTGTTTGGTATGGGATTAGTAGCAAACTTCATCTTCCCCGATGTGCAGATGGCTTTATCCGGCGGTGTTATCTTTATTTCTTTCTTCATGATTTATCTGGCCGTTCCTTTCAGGTTAATTGATAACATGTTGCGATTGGCTTTTGTGGGGGCGTTAATGCCGTTTTGGGTTATTTTATGGGTTTTCCCGGCAACCGTTCAATATACCAAAAATGCGTGGAATATGTTTTTAGCGGCTTGTGTTAACTTCATTGCTTTCGGTGTTGTGGTTGCTTTGATTATGCAACTGTTGCAATACATGGTTCCTGATATGAACCAAATTTTGGAAAGTATGATTCCGGGTTATGATTTGATTGCTGCTTCAAAAGCTTCCGTCTTTACAAAAAACACCTTATTAACGTTAGCACTTGGGTTATTCTGCAAGAGCATGTTGCAAGCGCCGGAAGATTTCTCGGCCCGTATTACACAATCTTATGGATTTAACGTTGGTCAAGGGTTAGAGACGCAATTAACGGGTGCAGCCTCTACTTCCTTGAAATTCGGTGCCGGAGTGGCTACAGTTGGCACGACAATGTTAAGTGGCGGTGCGGCTGCGGCAACAGAAAAAGTCAATCAATTTAAAGAACAATTAGGTATTAAGAAAGACGCAACCTTGTTGGATACGTTCTGGCCAACAAGTGCAAAAACTCCTGAAAAATTTGAAACAAAAACAGCTGAAAGCGGAGCATCCGGCACATCCACCCCGGGAAGTTCGGCGACAACAAGCGGTAGCAGTGGCGCAACATCGGCAAGATACGTTGCACCAACCTCCTCAACAACGGGAACGCCGACAGCGACGACTACTGTAGGCAGTACAGGTGGCACTTCTGCCACAGGCGGTTCAGGAACAACAAAATCATAGGGATAGCGTATCGGATAAAAAATAAGCAAAAAGGAGCAACCATGATATTGAGTCAAAACATCAATATTCGATTTAAGACCCTTATTCGGGGTATCGGTTGCTTTGTGCTGATAGCATTCTTAACCGGATGTCAGGCCGTTGATCCCGATTTATTAACCGAGATGATTCAGGTAAAAAAAGAAAATTGTTGGCCTTGCACCGGATATAAAGTTGTGTGGGAAGCACTTTCAAATTTAACCCAGAATGCGTTTCCGAAAGCTTGTGAGTGGGCTTTAAATGTTTTAGGCGTTGCGCTGTTATTTTGGATAGCATTCACGGTCGGCAAATTTGTTGTAGCCTTGAAAGAGCCGAACATTAAAGAATTTATTACCACAATGGCAACTGTGTTATTTAAGGCGATGGTTGTCGGGGCTATTTTATTAACGCCTGATAATACAATGTCGGTTCTTGATATTGTTGCAACGCCCATATTGGCAGGAATTGTTGATTTGGCACGGGGCATTATGTTTGCCGATTCGGATATTGCAAAATACTTTTCGGCAGCCTCCACATACGATCCGATTTCTACCTCATCAACTTTATTCTCCTCCGATATCGGCAATCAATTACAAGATATTGTATACCGCATATATTTGGCTTTCAGTTCAGGTATCGGTTTGGGCGCACGTATGCTGATTTCCATGGATATGCTTTCTTGGGGATTGGGTTTATTCGTGATGTTTGTATTCTTTTACTTAATGCTTATTGTGCCACTTTTATTTATGGAAACTTTCATTATTATCGGCATTGTATTTGTTATGTTCCCATTTTTCTTGGTCAGCTATGTTTTCCCCTCAACAAAACAATTTATGAAAGTTGCATGGGATGCCATATTTGTTGCCGTATTGCAAATTTTAATCACGGCCGTTTATCTAACCGTTTTAATCTATGTTGTTAAAATTTATTCCGGCAATTTTTCTATCGGAAAGCAAATGACGGATGTTATGTTGCTGACGGGATTGAAAAGTATGACAACAAGTGCTCTCGCCTTTTTCGCACTCATCTATTGTATGTTTAAAATGACAAATGATATTCCGATGATTACCTCTTTTCTGGCAAATGCCGGCGTTAACAGAAGCCAAATTTTAAAATTTGCACAAAGTTTCACGTCATTAGCAACCAATGCGGGAAAATTCATTGCCGGAGCAGCCATGGTTGGGACAGGCGTCGGCAGCGGAATGGGCTCTGCGCTCATGGCGGATTCGGCCCGCGGTGTTGCAAAGTCAATGCGTGGAGGAATTTTCGGTATGGAAGGTGCCGGCACGGCAGACGCTTCGGGAACAACGGATCAAATGCGGGCGCAGGCGGGAGCAACACCGCCACCGAAGAAGTAGTAGTCGGGAGGAAAGCAGAAGATGAAGCAATTACTGAAAGGATTATTTCTTTTAATACTATTTGCTCTGACAGGTTCATTGACCCTGATGCCGACCTATGCCTATATTATTTTTCCGGCTTGCGTTTTTTTAAGCATTATTCTTGTGCTTTTTTCGTTCGGATATATTAAATTCGTTTTGAAGAAAGATTTATTTATTTGGATTGCGATTATTTTCCTTGCAATCCCTATGTTTTCATCACCGATTTATGCGGCTGACGCAGCAGCAAAAACCGATCAAATCAGTCGCCAACAAAAAGAAAATTACATTAAGCAACACACATCCGAAATTTGCAATCTTGTGAACGAAAAAGATTCGGCAGGGAATACAAATGAAGCAGCAAAACAACACATGTATGACCCTGCAAAACTTGAAATTGCTCAAAAGATGTTGAGCTATGGGCTGGAACTGGGTAAAAGCGGTATCGCAACCGAAGGATATAAATGCGCTGAAAAATATGCAAATAAAGCCGGCGAAATTCAAAAAAGTTTTGCAAAAAAATGTAGCCCGATTACAACATTGGTTAAATCATATTTAAATCGTGAGAGTTGTTGGCCTTGTGATATAACGGCGTTGGTTATTGATGCCATTCAACGCGTTGCCGTTAATTCCTATGAGTTTATCAGAGAGATTGCTATTTCACTGCTCGGAATTATGTTTCTGTTTTGGTTGGCTTATGTAACACTTGTATTTTTCGGGAAGTTCGGATTTGCCCGTATTTCAGAGTATTTAACAAATGTTTTAAATAAAGCTGTTTTGGTTTTAATCGTTGCGGCATTATTGCATGCTCCGCTGGTATATGTTTATCGGATTACCGTCTCACCTTTCGTGCAATATGCAGCCGGATTTGCTTTGACTCTTTCAGATATCGGCAATCAACAAGTTCTTTCCGATCAAAGCCTCATTACAACAATGGCGCGTGTATTTGGCGGGAAACCTGAATGTAAGTGGTGCGATGATGTTGGCAATACAGGCATCGGAAGCGGAAAATTTCTGGATGAAGGCACGGTAAACGCTATGCTTTGCACCGTATGTTCCGTTTATAAACAAGTATCCCCGATGATTGCTCTCGGGCAATCAATTACTTGCTATGCAACATCTGCCCCGAAGTCATTTGCAGCAAATCCATCCGTCTCGCAAGCCGGCTCATCTTTCTCCATTCCCTCCATGACCGGATTGCTAATGGGAATAGCTCTTATTTTTCTGTTTTCTATTTTATTGGTAATTATCGGATTTTACATTATGGGCGCAACCATGAAGCTCGGCTTTACACTCATTTTAATGCCGATTTGGATGGTGCTATTCGTTTTCAAAAGCACGCGAACGTATACCTCAAAAGCATGGACATTGTTAGTTCATTCCATGGGAACATTGATTGCGATTTCATTAGCAGTTGCCATTATTTTAATCGGCTTTAATAATCTGGTACCAACCAAAACCCTTGTTGGATTCATCGTCACCTCAATTAAAAGTTCGCCAACGGAAATGCTCAGCTCATTTGCAGCCGTTTGGAACGGCGAAGATCCATTGTCCGGTAGCGATAGTTCAGATAGCGGTTCTTGGGCCAGCGAAATTAGGGATCAACTCGTGGATCTCGGAATTTCCCAAGTAGCCGGCGGTTCAGCTATACAAACCGTTATTCTATTTGCGATTTTCGGGTTGTTATCCAAACAATTGGTTGATAAGTCCTCTGCCTATATTGAAAGATTGATTAACGCATGGATTAACATGGGGAATACGGGAGCCGAAGCTTTGGCCAAGGGAGCGGGAACAGGTCTTTCCGCAGTCAGTTCGCTGGGCAAAACGGGAATTTATGCATCAAAAGGTGTATCCAGTTTTGTAGCGGGTGCAGCAGCCGGTGCCGTAGGCGCCTTTGCCGCACGTTCTGCCACACGCAGTGCCGAACGCTTTAAAGAACAAGAGTCGCAAAGTCAGGCACAGGAGAATATTGCTACCGAAAAAGGAAAAACGGCAACATCTTCAACGGCAGAGAAAACGGCAGGCAGCTCCACCTCTGCGGAAAAATATACAGAGTCTGACACATCAAAAACGAAATAGCGATTAAGATTATTGCTACATTGAATCGTTTTAAATATTTTGTGCCAGTTATGGCAATGAATCGATTGTGCATACTGCAAATTCGAGTAAAGATAGAATCTTTGCCATTTTTGCGGGTCGGAATATTGAAATTCCCGTTCATGATAAAATGAGCTCCCATCCAACCACATTTATCTGATTTTTCAAATAAACAACTCTAAAACTATACCCAATATTCATTGCGAAGATGCTTAACCTGTTGCACATCAAAACGCCCAAATGCGAGCTACCTTTTTTATTACGGCTTTAATTCATGCAGGCGCTATTTAGATATTTGCAAAAAAGAAAGAGTCATTTCTTTATTTTTGCTTTTCGTTTCCGCCAATGGCTTTATAAAATTGAATAACGTTTTGGTAGAGGTTTGAATTGGATTGAATGAGATTTGTTTGCGCCTGCACACGGCGTTGTTCGGAATTTAATACGGTCTCATAAGAAACTAAACCGTTTTTATATTTATCTCGCGTTAAAGAAGCGGCCTGTGAAATTTTCATATAAGAGGTACGCAAGGATTTATTTGCCACAGTTTCTTTTTCAACGGAAACAAGACTTGTTTGTATTTCTTTTGCAGCCTGCAATAATTGCTGTTCATATAGAATTACACTTTCTGCTTTTAATTCTTTTTGCAAAGCAACATTATTTTTAAGTGCCCCGAAATGAAATATCGGTTGCGTTAAATTCGGCGCAAGCGAATAGCTGTAGCTTTGATGGTTTAAGAGATTATCGGCATGTAAACTTTCAAAGCCAAAAAAAGCCGAGAGCGTTACCTGCGGATATAAATTGGCGATTGCCTCACCGACGGCGGCATTTTGCGCAATTAAATTTTGCTCTGCCGCCCGCACATCGGGGCGATTCTGCAATACACGAACAGGCAACGATCGTAAATCTTGTAGGTGTATCGGAAGCGGTTGTGTAATCAAATTCGTTTTACTCTCGGCTAACAGTGTATCCAGTTCGCCCGGGAGTAATCCGACTAAGTAGGTTAATGTATTTTTGGCTGATGCTATCTGATATTCATATTGTGGGATAGTCGCTTTGGTTGAATCGACCAGATATGCCGATTGGTTCGCATCAATGGCATTTGAAAGACCCGTTGCATATAAATCTGCCGTCAGCTGATAAATACCTTTTTGAATTGTTAAATTTTCACGCGCCTGTTTTAATAACTCTTCTGCCGTTCTTAATTGAACATAAGACGATGCGATTTCTGCCGACAAAGAAATAGTAATGTTTTTAAGCGACTCAATCGCGCCGACTTCATTGGCTTGGGCCGATTCAATCCGACGGCGCGTTCCGCCCCATATATCTATTTCCCACGCCACATCAAACCCTAAATGATAATAATCTTCATTCACTAATGCATCCATATTACGGCTTTGTTTTTCAAATTGACGCATACCCGTTATATCAAATGTCGGGCCAAGAGATGCCTGCGCAATTTTGGTATTTAATCGGGCCTGCCGTAACCGAACAAGTGCCAGACGAATCGTTGGGGCATTTTGGTGCGCCTTTGCAATTAAGGAGTGTAATACGGGATCATTAAAGTCAATTTGATGTGTCGGAAAATGTTGTGTCGGCTTCAATTCCAATGCTTTTTCTACACGCTCATTTGAAAAGAAAACGGGTCGTTCATAATCTGGGCCGACACGACATCCCCATAGTGCGAAACAACTTAAACAAACCAGCACATAAGCAAAAGTTTTCATTTTGTCTCCTTCACCGTATTTAAGGGGATTTCCTCTGAGGATTGAGCGATTTTTGCGTTTATATTATTCGGATTTAAATTTTCCGTATTTATGGTTTCGGTGTTTAAGTTTTCGGTCGTTAAGCTTTCCTCTTTTCCCGTTTCATTATCGGCATTTTCATTTGGTTGCTCATTTTCTGTCTTCCCGTTGACCGTATCTGAGGGACGAACCGATTTATTTTGCATATTCGCCGGCGAAACAACTTCTGCCAAATCACCGGCAAGCGTATAAGCCGATTCTTTTGTATATGCTTTGACGGCTTCAAAACATTGGTGCAACGCCGTATTCAGCCCGTGCATGATTTTCACGAATTCACTGTCTGCCTCGTCCAATACGGTTGTCCCCTGCTCTTGCGCCGTTTGAATTTGAGCATTTCTTTGCATTTGCATGGCATCGGGCATTTCCGCACCGTTAAAATCCGACATCAACGTCGCACCCATTTTATCAAATTCAGACGGACGTTGATGCGTCCCTTTATCTTCAAAAGACAGAATGAATAAAAAGACAACCACACAAAAAATCAACAAATAAACGAGCGTTTTCATTTTTTACCTCCTTTACGATCAATCGGTTTAACGGGTATTTGAATCATTTTGCCTAAATCAACGTGTGTTTGACTCTTTTGTGAGGCAACGGGCACTCTTTTTGAATGCGTTTTTCCCGCTTTAACGGATAGTGTTTTAAACAACACAAACAATGCCGGTATAAATAAAATACCGACGCACACGGCCATAAGCATCCCGAACACGACACTGACGCCTAACGCATGCTGACTGGATGCACCTGCTCCGCTTGCGAAAATCATCGGCATCACACCCAAAATAAACGTCAACGCCGTCATCACAACGGCACGGAATCGTTCTCCGGCGCCTTTAACGGCTGCTGTGGCGATATCCATTCCCTGATTGGCATACGTGTTTGTAAATTGCACGATTAAAATGGCATTTTTGCTTGCCAGTCCGATAAGAAGAACAATGCCGAGTTCTGCATATAAACTCACGGGCAAATCAAACAGCCATAGTCCGATAAGAGCACCCAAGACGGCAAAAACATTTGTAAAAATCACGGCAAAAGCCACCAGCCAACTTTCATACAATGCCACTAAAAATAAATACGCAAATATCAAGGCGGCACCGATTAAAATAAATGCGAGACCTTGCGTTTCCACTTCTTGCAAACTTAATCCCGTCCAAGCCAAGCGATAGCCTGCGGAAAGATTTTTCATAAACGCGTTGATTTGCTCAATAGCCGTTCCCGTGCTGACACCCTCGGCCACTTCAGCCGTCATACCTGCCGTTAAATAGAGATTGTAGCGATTGATTTCCTGCGGTTTCATAACCGTGCCAAATGAAATAAATTCTTTTAACGGCATTTGTTCGCCTGTCTGACTTTGAACATATAAATTGCCCACATCTTCCGCGGATTGCCGATACCGATAGTCGGCTTGAATAATTACTTTATTAACTTGCCCCGATAAAATAACATTGTTCACGTATAAAGAACCTAAATTTTGTTGTAATACATTAAACACCGTTGAAACGGGTATACCGAACGATTCCAATTTTGTGCGATCAATACTCAAAAAGATGTGCGGTGTATCGGGTGTAAACGTGGAAAAAGCATATTTAAAATTCGGCGAGCCGTTAATTTCTGCCAACAACTGATTGACGGCGGTTGTTAAATTTGTTAAATCGGCTGATGCAGAAACGGCGTTCAGTTGAAAACTGAGCCCGCTTGTTGTTCCGACACCCGGCACCGCAGGCAATGCGAAGAAATCATTTGTTTGCGTAAATGTGCTTGGAAATTGACGCATTAACGTATCATTAATGGCATCCATGGATAAATTCGGCGTTGTCCGCTCGGACCACGGTTTTAAACCGATAACAAGCATACCGATATTTTCCCCTGCCGTTCCCAGCAAACTTTCGCCCGCTATGCCGATCACATAATCAACACCCGGCGTTTTTAAAATTTTGCCGGTCATTTCATCTATAGACGCCAATGTTTGATTGATGGAAGATGTTTGCGGTAGTTCTATACTTGCAAATAACACCCCCTGATCTTCTTCGGGCAAAAAAGAAGTCGGCATTCGCATAAACCCGAACGCAATCAATCCGACAACACCGGCAATTATACAAATCGTGAGTAATAACCTCTCCCCCAACCAACCGACAACACGTTGATACTGCTTTGTTGCCGTGGCAAGCAACATATTAAAACGCAAAAATAAGCGATTCAGTCTGCCGGCTGATTGCGAGGCAGATGAATTTGGCGACTGCTTTTCGTTTTTCAAAAACACGGCACATAATGCCGGGCTGAGCGTCAACGCATTCACGGCAGAAAATAAAACGGCCGTAATAATCGTCACGGCAAATTGTTTGTAAATTTGCCCGGTCAACCCCACCATCATTCCGACGGGAACAAAGATTGCCAACAAAACCAACGTTGTCGCCACGATTGAGCCGCCGATATCTTTCATGGCCTGCACGGCTGCCGATGTTCTATCCATTTGGCGATACTTCATTAAATATTCAACCCGCTCTACCACAATAATGGCATCATCAACAACAAGTCCGATAGCTAAAATCATAGCAAACAAGGTGAGAATATTTAAATCAAATCCAATCAAATAAATAACGGCAAATGTGGCAATTAACGAAACGGGAATGGTAATAACGGGAATTAAAGTTGCTCGCCAATTTTGTAAAAAGACCCAAACAATCAACACCACCAAAAAGAATGTTATGAATAACGTAGAAACAATACCCTGGATGGAGGCGCGCACGAATTCGGTTGAATCATAGGCCAGTTTAAGTTCCATATCCGACGGAAATGTTTGTTGCAACAGCGCAATTTCTTCTTTAACCGCTTTCATAATACCCAGCGCATTCGTATTCGGCAGTTGGCTGAGTGCAATAATGACGGATGGAGAATTATTATACGATGCCTGTAATTGGTATGAATCCGCACCGATTTCGACGGTGGCAACATCTTTTAAGCGCACAATACCGCCGTCAGGCCCGTGCGCAACAATAATTTCTTCAAAATCAGGAACGGTATTCAAAAGCCCCTGCGCGTTTAATGTTAAAACCAGATTGGCATTTTTATCGGCGGGAGCAGAACCGATACTGCCGACGGCTGCTTGAACATTTTGTTCTTCCACCGCATTCACAATATCGGTTGATGTTAATCCGAGCGATGTCATTTTATCGGGATTCAACCAGATACGCATACTGTATTGCGGGCCGTAAACATTTACGTTTCCCATACCTTCAATGCGTTCCAGCGGATTTTGTAAATTCGCATACGCATAATTGCTTAAATAGAGTCCCGAATACGTTTTTTGCGGGGATTCCAAAACCAAAAATCCCAATATATTGGCAGATTGGACTTTAATATCAAGCCCTTCTTGATTTACTATATCCGGCAGCAGAGATTTGATTTGTTGCAATCTGTTTTCAACTTTTACTTGCGCAATATCGGCATCCGTTCCGATATTAAAGGTAATCGTCAACGTATATGTGCCGTTATCGTTTGCCGATGATGACATATACATCATATTTTCAATACCGTTCACGGCATTTTCAATCGGAACGGCAACCGTATTCACCAAGACTTCTGCCCCGGCACCGGGATACGATGCCGAAACAATAATTTGCGGTGGGGTTATTTGCGGATACTGTGAAATCGGCAAAAGAGCCAATGCAATAAGTCCGACAAGAACCATTACAACGGCAACTACACCGGCAAAACGCGGACGCTGAATAAAAAATGATGAAAAGTTCATGCGTTCTCCTTATCCGTTTCGGCGCTCGGGTTGACCATTTTCTCCAATAAAATGTTTTTTGAACAAATTATCCCGTTGACCGGATTGAAATTTTACATTCCGAACGGCATCGTCATTTTTTGCAAGCGACATGCCCCGCTCCGATTGTTTATCCGATACCGACAACGTATGCCGTGCCACGGGCGTATTTTGCGAGGCAGGCACGCTTTGAACGGATTGTCCGATGAGTGATGAGGGTAAATTGCCGAGAATAAGAACCGTTTCCCTCGTTAAACCGCTCTTAATATAGTAGCGATTACCGATACTCATACCCAAATCAACTGCCAAGCGAACAACTTTGCCGTTTTCAAGGGCATATACAAAAGCCCCTTTATCCGTTAAATGCACCAAGTTTTTATCAATCGCAAACGCTTTCGGCATCATCTTTTCCACATACACATTCACATACGCATTCGCCATTAACAAGCCCTTTGGATTAGGAAAATCGGCATAGACCGCAATGCCGGATGTATCAGCCGTTACTTGATTACTTGTGTATTGAAATGAGCCTTCATATTCATATCGCTGACCGTTCGGCAAGCCAAGATAAATATGCCAACCGTCAAGCAAGGCACCGGCTTGTCCGCGCATTTCCAAATACTCCCGATTGCTCATCGTAAAAACAACCCGAATGGGGGATTGTTGAATAATCTCAATTAACGCATCGCCTGCCGGAGAAACATAATTACCTTTTGTGATACTCACATTGCCGACAACACCGTCAATCGGCGACTGTATCAATGTATAATCATAATTCACCTGAGCAACCGTCAACTGAGATTCGGCAGCCTTTAATTTGGCTTGCGCCGAAAGGAAATTTGTTTTGGCATCATCCAGTTCCGTTTGAGAAATGGCTTTTGAGGGTGTTCGTTCAATTCGCCTCAAATAAATTTGCGCATTATTCAGGGCGGCACGCGCCGATTCAACATTGGCTGTAGCTACTTCTTTTTGAGCCAGATATTGCCGTTGCTGGATAATAAAAAGAATTTCTCCTGCCCGAACGTGTTGCCCGCCCGTTACAAGCACTTTATCAATAAATCCGCTAATATATGGCCGAATTTCCACGCTCTGAATCGGCACAACCGTTCCGATAAATTTTTGGCTTAATGTTATCGGCTCTGCGCGCACGGTTACGGTTTCAACTTTCGGTAATACCGCATGATTGGATACGGAAACTTCTTGCTTTGTTTTTTGGAATTGATAATACCATATCAAAAAACAAATACACGCTGATAATAAGATAATAATGATACTAAAAACAGTTCGCTCCTTTATCATCCTCGGTCCTTTCCGTTTAAAATGGACATAGGAAAGTAAATCTGTTTTTTCAACTTAAAGGAGCATATTCAAACCCTAAGTATATATAAATACAATCTACCATAACAATCTACCGAACTTTTTTTTCTTTAACGATAAACATGATGCGTAAAACAGGAAAAGCAAATTTTATGTATCAAAGAAAAACAATGTATCTTCCGCAAACACCTCAATAAACATAAAACATATATATCTGCCCACTATCTGCCCGCGCATTCAAAAAGCCCGCCGAAAAAGCGAGCCTTTCAAATTGATTATCCTGCAAATAACAAATGCGAATAACAAATCCGCATTTATGTGTATTTTAATCATCGTTCATATATTTGCGACCGGATTTCCAATAATCATAACCTGTCATTACCGTCAAAACCGCAGCCCCCCAAAGAGCGCATTGACCGACATAGTAGAAGAGATTTGAAAATGCTCCGCTGAAACCCGGCTCCGAAACCATCAACATCGGCAAGGAACACATTTGACACGCCGTTTTCCATTTTGCCAACCGTGTAACCGGGCAACCGACCTTGATTTCCGCCAAAAATTCACGCAATCCCGAAACCAAAATTTCACGGCATAAAATCACCACAGCCGGAATAATACCGTAATCTCCGAGCCGAGCCGTGTAAGCCAACATAATTAAGATAGAACCAATGAGCAATTTATCGGCAATCGGATCAAGCACGCGTCCGAACCGCGAAAGTTGATTTAAATGGCGCGCCAAATAGCCGTCCATATAATCGCTGATGCTGGCCAAAATAAACAATGTCACACCAATCCACGCTGCCGTTGCATTATTGAAGAAAAATGTAAATACGATAACGGGAATTGTCCAAATCCGAAACAACGTTAACATATTCGGAATATTCACTTGCTTATGCACTTGCTTTAATGTTTCAACCGTTTTGGGCGATAAAACACCCGAATCTGCTTTTGCTTTCGATTCGTTTACTTCGGCTTCAACTTCGTCGGCCACAGACTCCGTTTTTATCAAAGACTCGGTTTGTTGCTCTTTTTCTTCTTTATTTTCAATCGGTTGTTTTTTATTATTTTGAGTTGCCATTCTAATCACCTTTATTTTTCACATACGTTTACCTCAAAAAACTCTCTTTTTTCTTTATACTCTAATCGTGATAAAATGTATAGATTTTTTTTGCGATTTTTTCACTTATTCCTTCCACGTGTTGTAATTGTGCCAAAGATGCGCCGGCAATGGCGCGCGGAGAACCGAAATGGCGTAATAAGGCCTTTTTGCGTTTCTCTCCGATACCCTCAATATCCAGCAATGTTTCATGGAACATATTTTTGGCGCGTCTGATACGGTGTGAGCCAATGGCAAATCGGTGCGCTTCATCTCTCAGCCGTTGGATTAAATGAATCAAATCGCTTTTCAAATCCAGATGAATCGGCTCGCTCGGGCGTGTGCCGAGAAAGAGTGTTTCTTTTCCGGCATTGCGCTCCTCCCCCTTGGCAACGGCTAATAATGCGATAGAATGAATCCCGAGTTCATCCATAATTTGTTGCACGGAAGAAAGTTGCCCCTTTCCGCCGTCAATCAGCATGGCAGAGGGCAAATCATTTTCGGTTAATCCGCGCTTCAGCCGGCGCAACATCACTTCGCGCATCATGCCGAAATCGTCGTTTGTATGTGCGAGCGTGCCGTCTATATTAAATCTTCGATACCATTTTTTTTGAAACCCGTCAACATTCGCGGCAATCATGGCGCCCACGGCGGAAGTTCCTTGAATATGGCTGTTATCGTAAACTTCAACCTTATCCAACTTATCAATTTCCAATAATGCACGCAACTCGTCCCAAACCGATGCTTTGAATTGTGCCTCGTTTGTTTGCGCTTTGAAAGATTGTTCGGCGTTTTTTAATGCCTGCTCCATCAATTTTTTACGTGTGCCTTTAAAAGGACCCGCAGAAATATGAACAGAATACCCCGCCCTTTGCGTCAATGCCTCACTTAATCCCTCTTCGGGCGGCACGGAAATATAAATTTGACGCGGTGCCGGAATTTTATCGTAAATCTGCATTAAGCAAGAGGATAACGTTTCGGACAGTTGGCTTTCGCTGACGTCCGTCAATAATTGCACGATATTTCCCTCGGCATGCCCACCGCGATAAAAAAACACTTGCAAACAACCGCGTCCGTTTTTCAAATAAACGGCCACAAAATCGGTTTGCTTGATAACGGTTTCGGAATCCGTATCTTGAATATGGTTCAGCGCCAAAATTTTATCCCGAACAACGGCGGCTTCTTCATAGCGACACATTGCAGATAATTCATCCATTTGTTTTTTGAGCGCTTTTTGAATATCGCTCGTTTCGCCTCGCATAAAAGCCTTGGCTTCCTGCACGCTTTTTAAATAATCTTCTTTTGAAATACAGGCGCAACAAGGACCGCTGCACCGTTTGATTTGGTAGAGCAAACAAGGCCTTGTCCGATTATAAAAAGAGGCATTATTACACGTGCGCAACCCAAAAATTTTTTGCAATTCCGATACGGTTTGACGCACGGCTAACCCCGAGGCAAACGGTCCGAAATACGTGCCTTTTTTCCCGCGTTCACCGCGATACCGAATCAATCTCGGCATTTCATCATCCGTAATTACGATATAAGGATAACTTTTATCATCTTTTAAGAGAATATTATAAAACGGCTTGAATTTTTTAATTAAATCGTTTTCCAGCAAAAACGCTTCCGTTTCGCCGGCCGTTTCAATCACAACCAAATCGGCAACATGGGAAACCATTTGGCGAATACGATCAGAAAGGCGCTCGGTTTGGGTATAGTTAGTCAACCGATTTTTAAGATTTTTTGCTTTGCCGACATATAGAACAGTGCCGTTTTCATCCAGCATACGGTATACGCCTGCCCGATGCGAAACGGTTTTGAGTTTTTGACGCAATAATTCAGCGCCTTTTAACTTTTTTTGCGAATCATCCATACCTTTTATAATATAGTAATTCATCAAAAAATCAATTATTATTCATCGAGAATAAAAAAAAGAAAAAAGAGTGAATTTGTTTAGTATCTGTTAATCTTTTGTGGTGTATAAGATGAAAAAAGGGAAGCGAAAAATGCGTCAGATTATCTTTTTTATTATATGCTGGTTTATGCTCGGCGTCGGTGTTGCCGAGTGTGCCGTTTCAACATTATTGGCCGATACGAAAACAGGTGTCATTATGTCGGCGCGCAATTCAAAAGTGCAACAGTATCCTGCCTCACTCACAAAGGTGATGACGCTATATTTAACGTTCAACGCCTTGGATAACGGGCTTTTAAAAATGGATGATGAATTGCCGATTTCACTGCATGCGGCCAAGCAACCGGCTTCCAAACTTTATTTAAAAGCAGGCGATACCATTCGCGTTAAAGATGCCGTTAACGCTTTGATTATTAAGTCAGCCAACGATGTTGCCGTTGTTTTGGCAGAGGCATTGGCGCCGAGCGAAGCGGATTTTGCCAATATGATGACGAAAACCGCCAAACAACTCGGCATGAAAAACACGGTTTTCCGCAATGCTTCGGGATTACATCACCCCAAGCAAGTAACAACGGCGCAAGACATGGCCGTTTTAACGATTGCCCTGATCAATCACTATCCGCAATACTATAAAATGTTTGATACAAACCAATTCACCTACCGCGGAAAAGTTTATAAAACGCATAATCGCGTCACAAAAAATTATAAAGGCGCCGAAGGATTGAAAACGGGATATATTGCCGCCGTGGGATATAATATTATTTCAACGGCCAAAAGAAATAATACGCGGTTAGTCAGTGTTGTTATCGGGCAGAAAACATCGGCGGTTCGCGATAAACAAGCCATCAATTTATTGGATAAAGGCTTTGCAATGGCCAAAAATCAAAAATCCGTTTTGCAAAAACTTAAACGCAACGGAGAAGTATTGAACACCCGCATGGCGCTGGCGCAACCCAATATGCAAAATCAATTAAAGATTATGGAAAAGCGGTTAGCTCAAATTAAGAAGAAATCGGGTGCAAAAGACGAAACATTGTTGGCAAAAGCCGATACGGCGGGAAAAGAGACACTTGTTGCAGAAAAAGAGTCTTTGCAACCTGAGATTGAGCAAGGCGACCAAGATGAGGGCGAAACGGAGACAGATACGAGCGCTATCGCACAAGATGAAGTTGCGCAGAAATCAAAAGAAACTGTTGCAAGCAATGCAACAACCTCTAAATCAAACGGACGCATTTTTTCGGCTGAAAATCCCGTATTGGCAAAAAATGAGCTGACCGTTTCAGAAAAAGATAAAACGGTAGCCTATCAAGCCATTCCGACGGGTGTAGGGCTTCAACCTTTCAAAACAAAAGAGGAAAAGCAATATGCCCAATCCAAAACAAACGACAAAGCAATCACACAAGCAAATAAAGATGTTATCGTTGCCGAAAACGATTTAATCAGCGAAAAAGAATATACCTCGGCGCTTGCCATGGCGGATATAACGGCAACGGATTCTGCATTGCAAACGGAAGATAAATCATCAGCGCAAGCGATTCTTGAAGCGGAAAGCACATCGGCAAATCCACAAAAAATCGTCGCGACAGCTTCACAAGCAGATACCCCGCAAGCAAACGAACGCACATGGGGAGTTCAAGTCGGCGCTTTTTCAAGCAGTTCAGCGGCCAAGAAACAGGCAGATAAAGCACTCAAAATTGTAAAAGGGGCAGATAGATTTGTTAAAGTGACCAAAACGGATAAATACTATCGTTCACGGATTTATGGGTTTAAGACACAAAAGGCAGCAAAATTAGCCTGTCGGCAATTAAAGAGGAGCAAAATCAGCTGTCTGCCCCTCTCGCCGACAATGCACAGTATGCGTTAATTTTAATCAGTGATTTACGAGCAAAAAAAACGGAGGCGGACAGATGCTTCCGTTTTTCATATCTATCATTCTTGGCTAACAAAGAATTTAATTAATAATATGATATACTAAATCCTACCTTTCATTTAATACCATTGTTAAAATATGTAATTTTTTTGATGATAGTTGTTTTTTTTTGATTTTTTAGATTTTTTGTGATAGTCTCATTTTAGATATGCAGATAAATCTGAGGAGTATATGAATATGAATTTTGATCATACACATAAAAATAATGCACCAAATCAATATACTTTATATCAAGCAGAAAAACATTTAAATGACTTTTTTACATTATTCAATCATGGAGCTCATTGGATACCTATTGTATGTTGGTGCTATGAATTGATGGAAAAGACACAAGGGAAATACCCAACAATTCCCGGCGATGAGGAACATTCCGCAATTTATAACATTATGAAGAAAATGATACGTCTGTATTCGTGTGATTTGCTCGCACGAAATTTGAAGTCTTGCACTTTGGCAGAACGCGATTATTACATTGAATTAAGGTTAAAAGGATGGGAAGACTGGGCTATTGAGCATTGGCCTTATGGGAAAATTTCAATTCAGAATACACCTAGATTAAAAGACCGCCCTCAATCACCCTTAAAAGGGAATCATTATGTAGACATGATGCTCGTTGATATGAGGAATATATTCTTCAATTTAATGCGTAAGCAAAAACTTTCGCGACAAGAATATTTTGAACTACAAAAAGAATTTCCAAAAGATGTTGAAACATCTTTCATCATTCCGTCCTTCAATAGAGAGTTAATATTGGGTCTTTCCCCAACAGCAATCAATGAACTCAGGTATTGCAATCCAGCTCTTTCGGATGGTTTTCTTTCTGATTATATCAATCATCCTCATACAATAGAGGAAGATATAGCTCCGTTTGTCATTGATAAGTGTATTGCTCTTTCCAGTAACATCAATGGATATGGTGCGGAAGGTTATACACCGATTATGCGAACAGCTTCACAATCCGATGAGGTCAGTCATATTTTCACAAAACATCTTATGCAAGCCGGTGCAGATTTAACCGCGTTACATGCCGTAACAAAAGGAACATTGCTCCATTTTGCAAAAAATGCCGAAATACTTGAGCTGATTGTGCAGTCCGGAAAAGTGAATGTAAATGCACAAGATAAATACGGTGATACACCACTTCATATTGCCACTCGCGAAGAAAATTTTCCGTGCATTCAAATACTTTTGCAGGCCGGTGCACAAATAGATATACCGAACAAATACGGCGTAACCCCGCTGAAATTATACCCTTTATTGGCAGAGAGAAAAAAATTGTTACGCGTTACACATCAATCGGTCACACCGAACAAGCAAACATCAGATCAACGACAAAATATGTAGTGTATTTTTGCATTGCACGGCAAAAAAATGCCGTCTTCACTTTCCGCCAAACAGCGTTTAAAACAGCATTCGTATGTGCTATAAAACAATTTTTTTCAGCCCCCGAAAAACAAAAACGATACACTTTTCTTGCTCAAAAAATCAAAGAGCCATATTTTATATTCGGCAAATGGATGCAATATATTTTTATCCGTCCATTTCCTCAATTCAATCAAATCCGCCTCATAGAGGACACGGCATTGATTAAGCTCAACAAATGTTAATTGATGCGAAAGCTACTCGTTTTTCTGATGCTCATTTTGCTGTATATGCAATCGGCTACACGAATAATCAAACGGGATATGTGTTGCAACTTTCACGCCTTTTACCTCCGAATGAGGCAATTTCACTGCCTCTGCTTCTTCAAGCCTTTGCCGTGATTCCGCTTGCACCTGTTGGTTTGGATAAAAAAGGGGATTTTCGCCTCCGCCCCAAATATATTTCGCTTTTTGTTTTAATTCAGCCATCACCGATAAACGATATTCTTCTGGTTCTTGACGATACGCATTCAACGCTTCCGCCCGCCACTTTTCTTGACTTTCTCGCAGTTGTTGCCAAAAGCGATAAATTCTTTGAATATCATCGTCAGACGGTCGCCGAACAGAGTTATCGGCAATTTTCTTCCGAACGGGCGTTCTTAAATAACGTTCCGTTTCATAACGCACCGTTTCTTTTGCAATCAAATAATCCTTTGTTTCCGCTAAAAATACATACGGTTGAAAGAGAAAATGGTAAAAATCCCGTCCGCGCAAACCAACAGACGTTTGCTCAAAAGAAGATTGTGTTTTTTTGCTGAACGAGGTTTGTTTATCTTTATTTTCTTTTTCACTTATCGGCACTTGAACAAGATTCTCTATATCGCCCGAAATAAAAGGGATTTCTTCGAAACTATCCGTCGCGTTCTTTGATACCCTTTTTTCAAGAACATCTAAATATCTTAACAATCTTTGATGATGTTCAACCGAAAGCAACTCGCTAATAATGCTCAGTTTTTGAACAAGATCCGGACGTAAGTGTATATAAAATTCACGCAATCTCATCATACTCTTCCAAACAGAATGATGTTATTTGTAGCATGAATCAATCAATTTGTCAAGATTAACTCAACCGCCACACTCTACCGTTTACGCGTAATGGCACAATCAATCAGCATAAAGAATGCAAAATTTATTAAGCCGCTTCAATTTCCGGCAACGGAATCTTGTCTGTTTGCTTAACCGTTGCAAAATATTCACGAATGATGGCACTGCCTTGCGCTTCCACAATCAAAACTGAATGCGCATTGGATAAATTCTCACGCACCATCGGATGAATATAGTCTAAAACAATCGTGCTCTCTTTATTCCGATAAAGCAATGCATGCTCCCCACCATCGTAAACAATTTGCGGTTTTTCTTCGCTATCAATCCGCGCACGAATAACAATTAACAATTCTCCCGCAGGATTCCGCAGGATGTCAAATTTCTTTTCTTGTTCTATTTTTGATGACGTCATGTTAATTTCTCCTGTTTTTTGTAGTATTTCATAATTTTCCCCCAAAATCAAGCAGAAATATCATTTTTTTTGCGACAAAAGACTTGAAAAAACGATTTTTACCGAAAATACATTCTGTTTTTTCATAAATTATTTACCATTTTTCCAAAAATATATCATTTTTGAAACCGATTTTTTGAAAAAAACAGATTCTTTTATCCGACCTGATGCCGTAAAATTATTCCTTACTCAAAACGAAATAAAAAAAACACACCACTAAAAGGAGTGTGTTTCTTTAAATCCAACGTCTTTTTTTTGAATAACTACTTCTATCAACGTTATTGCGCTGTTTCCGACGCCTTTATTATGCTTGCTTTATTGCGTTTATTCCAAGGTTTTTATTATACCTGCTTTATCTCACTGATTCCGGCAATGTGTTGAAGCGCATCGAGTGTTTTGGGCGTCAACGCATAGCCACCGCGTAACTCTATTTCTACTTCATACTGATTTTCGGGTATTTTTAAATAAATTTTGCTCCGGCCTTTTTCTTCTTTGTTCAATACTCCCGCCAATTCGGTAATGGCTTTTTGGTTATCAACCGAAATAATGAGTGTTGACACCGTTTTTGCCATAACGGCCGACAAATATTCAACCGTTTGTATATTCATCCGCACGGATTCGTCATCAGGGCGTTTATCGGCATTCACCGTCATCAATAACGGTTGCCCCGATTTCAACTTTTCTTTTTGCGTTGCCAATAAATCCGAAAAACACATCGCTTCAAAAGAACCGGATTTATCGCTGGCCGATATAAATGCAAATTTATTGCCTTTTTGACTGATTCTTTCCCGAACGCTTGATACAAGCCCTGCAACCTGCACCCGCACGCTTCCTTGTATGGCAACCATACTCGGAATATCGGCGCAATTCACCACCCGCAAACGCTCCAATGTTGATTCAAACGCATCCATCGGGTGCGCCGATAAATAAAAGCCCAGCGCTTCTGCCTCTTTTTCCAATCTTTCCAAATGTGGCCAATCGGCAACATCTTTTAATTTCAATCCGTTTACGGCCGTATCGTTGGCGCCGAATAAACTGATTTGCGCGCTTTTTCGGCTCTGCGTGGCATTTGAAGCGTATGCCAATAAATTTTCTATATTTTCAAAAATTTTGGCTCTGTTCTTTTCAATGGAATCAAACGCCCCCGCTTTGGTTAAATTTTCAAGATACCGCCTATTCAGTGCCGATACATCCACGCGCGAAAAGAAATCTTGCAACGATTGATATTTCCCATGCGCCTCACGCTCGGCAACAATTTGCGCCATACCACCCTCGCCCACATTTTTAACGGCTGCCAATGCGTATCTGATTTTGCCGTTTTCAACGCTGAAATTCACATCGGATTTATTGATATCCGGCGGCAAAATTTCATATCCCAGTTGTTTAACATCATTCTTAAAGAAATCAAGTTTATCCGTATTCGTTTTATCAAGCGTCATGGTTGCCGCCATAAATTCAACGGGATAATGTGCCTTTAAATACGCCGTTTGATACGCAATATACGCATACGCCGCCGCGTGCGATTTATTAAAGCCGTATGACGCGAATTTATACATCTTTTCAAATACTTTTTCTGCAACGGCTCTATCTACGTTTTTCTTTACGGCGCCCTCAATGAAAATGGAGCGCTGTTTTTCCATTTCGGAAGCAATTTTTTTACCCATCGCGCGACGCAATAAGTCTGCACCGCCGAGCGAATAGCCCGCCATGGCTTGCGAAATTTGCATCACTTGCTCTTGATAAATCATAATCCCGTATGTTTCTTTGAGAATATCCTCTATCAACGGATGCATATAATCCGGCTCTTTTTCGCCACGTTTACAAGCAATATAATCCGGAATACTATCCATCGGCCCCGGTCGGTATAATGACACAAGCGCCACAATATCTTCAATTTTATCGGGCTGTAAATCATGGAGAATTTTTTTCATCCCCGTGCTTTCCAACTGAAATACTCCCGTTGTTTGCCCGGACTTCAATAAATCATACGTTTCTTTATCGTCCAATGGCAAATCATTCACATCAAACCCGGCATGTCCGCTTTTTTGAATTAAGCCCATGGCTTTTTCAATAATCGTGAGCGTTTTCAAACCTAAAAAGTCAAACTTAATCAAGCTGGCATCTTCCACAAAATGCTTATCATACTGCGTAATCGGCATATCGGAAGACGGATCTTTATACAACGGCACAATTTGCTCCAACGGTTTATTTCCGATAACAACACCGGCTGCGTGCATGGAAATATTCCGATATAATCCCTCCAACTTTAAAGCAATTTCCAACAGGCGCGCGATTGTTTCATCTTTTTCGGCTTCACGTTTTAACTCCGGCTCTTTATCAATGGCATCTTGTAATGTAATTCCCAGCTCATTCGGAACCAATTTAGAAAGTCTGTCTACCACGGGATACGGCAACTGCAACACGCGTCCCACATCCCGAATTACGGCTTTGGCTTGCAACTGTCCCAGCGCTAAAATTTGCGCCACGTGGTCCGCGCCGTAATGTTGTTTAACGTATTCAATGGTTTTATAGCGATTCTCCTGACAAAAGTCCACGTCAAAATCCGGCATAGATACCCGTTCCGGATTTAAGAATCGCTCAAAAAGTAAATTAAACCGCAATGGATCGATGTTTGTAATCGTTAAACACCAAGCCACCACCGAGCCGGCACCCGAGCCACGTCCCGGGCCGACAGCCACCCCATTCGCCTTTGACCACTGGATAAAATCCGCCACAATCAAGAAATATCCGGCAAATCCCATCGTTTTAATAATGCCGAGTTCGTATTCCATTCGGTCGTGATATTTCTTCTTTTCTTCCTCACTGCGCCCCTTCATACGCATTTCAAAACCGCGTTCCGACATTTCCTTTAACACTTCATCTTCCGTTTTTCCCTTGCAATCGTAATTCGGGAAAGCCGGCTTTTTCTTTCCGGCCAAAAAGAAGCACCGTTTGGCAATTTGAACGGTATTTTGAACGGCCTCGGGCAAATCCTTAAATAATTCTTTCATCTGCGCCGGAGATTTCAGGTAGTGTTCGGGCGTTACACGGCGTCTGTCTGCCACGTCAACATACGTTTTATCGGCAATGCAAAGCAACGCATCGTGCGCCTCATACATATCGGGCGTTAAGAAATAAACCTCATTTGTCGCCACAAGCGGTATATTGTGCTTATACGCCAATTCCAAAAAGCCGGGTTCCGTTTTCGCTTCCGTTTCTAATCCATGCCGTTGAATTTCCATGTATAAACGGTTGGGGAATGCCTCTTTCATCTTTAATAACAATTCTTCGGCATACGCTTTATTACTATTTAAAATTTGTCGCCCGAGAAGACCCTCTGCCCCACCTGTTAATAAAAGCAATCCCTCCGTATGTGTTAACAATTCTTCAAACGTTAAATGCGGTGTGATTTCACGTCCGGGACCCATATAAAACGAACGGAAGTGTAAAAGTAAATTTTGGTATCCTGTTTCATTTTGAACAAGCACCACCACTTTATCATACGTTTCTTTTTGCTCGGCAAACTGATTCACCGTTTTTTGCGGTGTGCGAATTAAAAGTTGACACCCCAAAATCGGCTGTATGCCTCCTTTCGGACACTCCGCGCCAAAATCCATGGCGCCGAAAATGTTATTTGTATCCGTCATGGCAACGGCAGGCATTCCCATTTCCGCAACGGCTTTAACCAGCGGTTTAAGCTTTACGGCGCCCTCTAAAATGGAGTAAGCCGTATGAACACGTAAATGAATAAATTCGGGTTCCGTTGCCATGTTATTTTATCCTCACTCTTACTTTATCCTAATACTTTATCCAAACACGATTTTAAGCCACCATTTTGTTTATCCCATTCACAACATCATTGCTTTTTCTTTGCGTTTACTTTTATCGTTTTGGCTTTTTAATTTGACTCGCTGATATTGTATGCCTCTTTTGTGCTATGTCCCCATGATTACTTTCGGCGTTATCACTGCGCTGTTAACTCTTTCAAAATACCGTTTTGCACCGTTACCTGGCGATCCATTTGTTCCGCAAGTTCGGGGTTATGCGTTGCAATCAAAGCGCAAAGCCCGGTTTGACGCACGAGCGAAAGCAATGTTCCGAACACGCTGTCCGCCGTTTTGGGATCCAAGTTGCCCGTCGGCTCATCTGCCAACAACACACTCGGTCGATTCGCCAATGCGCGTGCAATGGCAACACGTTGTTGCTCTCCGCCCGATAATTGCCCCGAACGGTGCGTCATTCTGTTTTCCAAACCAACCGCCGACAGCAATTCTTCAGCCCGTTTGCGCGCCTCTTTTTGCGAAACGCCCGCAATCAGCTGGGGCAACATTACATTTTCCAATGCATTGAAGTCCGGTAACAATAAATGCGATTGATAAACAAATCCGATTGCCGTTCTCCGAAGACGTGTCCTTTCCTTATCCGATGCCTTTGAGACATCTTTGCCGTTAACGATAATCGTTCCGCTTGTCGGCGTATCCAACAATCCCGCAATATGCAACAGCGTTGACTTTCCTGACCCCGACGGCCCGACCAAAGCAACAATTTCCCCCGCATAGAGCGATAAATTCACATCTGTTAAAATATCAAGTGCCGTTTCTTTTTTACCGTAAGTTCTGCGGATATTTTTAAGTTCCATACATATCTTATTATTCATAGCGCAATGCCTCCACGGGATCGGTTTTACTGGCCTTATAGGAAGGATATAACGTTGCCAATAATGATAAAATCAAACTCATTCCCACCACAACGGCAACTTCGGTTAAATCAACTTTGGCAGGCAACCGCGAAAGGAAATAAATCTCTGCCGAAAAAAGTTCTCTGCCTGATAAACTTTCCAGCCACTCTTTAATAGCATCAATGTTGTAGCAAAAAGCAAGTCCCAGCAAGAAGCCGGCCAACGTGCCGACAACACCGACCGTTAAGCCCGACATTAAAAACACCCGTTGAATAGCCCCTTTACTCATGCCCATCGTGCGCAAAACGGCAATATCTTTTGTTTTATCCTGCACCAACATAATCAAGCCCGAAATCATATTAAACGCGGCAACAATAATAATCAGCGTCAAAATTAAAAACATCACGTTTCTTTCAACCTCTATGGCATTAAAAAATGCTTGATTGGTATAGCGCCAATCGTGAATTTGAGCCTCATCACCCATTACCGTAAACGCCTCGTCCACAATCATCGGAATGGAAGCATCGGGTGTGGTAAAAATCTCCAAGTGCGATACTTTATCTTGCGTACCGAAAAACTTCTGCGCTTCTTCGAGTGGCATAAATACAAAATTACCGTCATACTCGCTCATACCGCTGTCAAACGTGCCGAGAACCGTATAGGCTTTCATCCGTGGCAACATACCGAACGCCGTGCGATTGCCTTTGGGAGAAATCATCGTTACATCGTCCCCCGGGCGAACAGCCAACTTGCGCGCCAACCGATACCCGAGAATGACCTGTCCGTCGGTAAATTCCGTCAGCTCAATCCCTTTATATTGCCCCCCGAGTAACGGCCGTTTGGCAAAATCTTCCGCGCGCATACCGCGCACCATGACTCCGGCCGACGTTTCGGCGGAAGAAATCATCACTTGCCCGTCCACCACGGGAACCGCTTGCGCTACACCCGCGATTTTTTCCATTGTTGCCACCCGATTTTCCACATCGCCGAGCGTTGCGCCCCAAGCGGGATAAACACCCAACTGCCCGTTAATGCCGAGAACACGAGTCATCAACTCTTCCCGAAACCCGTTCATCACGCTCATTACGATAATCAGTGTTGCCACGCCCAACATAATACCTAAAAACGAAAAACCGGCAATAACCGATACAAATCCCGTTCTTTTACGTGATTTTAAGTATCTGAATGCCAGCATTCTCTCTGTTTTTGAGAACATATCCTTAACTCCGCCCTAAATCACCAAAAGAGATTATCCCGTGGAAGAATCTCCCGTTATTTATTTAAATTTCCCGTATAGTTTACAAAATTTATTTTCATTTCGCAAGGATATTCAACCAAATATCTTCAAAATAATTTCCCTTGGTCCGTCATACACCTTCTGACATCGACTGACCGAAATCCCTGTTCCAAACGATGAATCAGCCGTTTACGCACACAACATTTATTGAACGGGTGCCGAAATAATCATCACCGGCCTGTTTAACTCCTCTATCAGCGCTGTGGGAATATGATTTAGGCTACCGATAACTTCGTATGTGGGATACGAGGCATACGGATTTTCCGATGTGTCGGAAATAACCGTCGTTTGAACAGAAACACCCCTCATGGGAATGAGGCGCCCGCGCGGAGCAACGGCCGACTCTTCGCGATTCGCTTGAACCGTCGCAACCGTTGCGGGCTGACTGACCATTGCGGGGATTTTGGCCGTTTTACCCGACACATCGTCTTTATCAGAAACCCCGTCGGTTTTATCTGACCCATTACCTATTTTGGAAACACGCGCTGTTTTGTTCGCTACGCCCGCTTCGGTGTCTCTGTTCGTCTGGAACGCCTTTTGCGATTCGTTCACGCGCGCCGACCCACTTGTATCCGCCAACTCATCATCGGCAGAATCCGTATCCGTACGGTGCTGTTGCATAATATTGTCAAATAAGTCATCCACGGCATTTTTTGCTTCTTCAAACGCCTCTGCGTCCGATTGTTGACGTTGCTTTGCGCTCATTGCTTCCGCTTTTTGACGTTCCGCACGCATATCTTGCGTTACTGCATTTTGCGCCAGCGTCTGTTGCGCCTCCGTATGTTGTGTCGGCTCATTTTGAACCGACGCGGTTGGCACTACTGAATTTGGTGTTGGCTCATTTTGCGCGTCCGATTGATGAATCGATGCGTTTTCGTTTACCGAAAGCGCTTCCTCCATTTTCTGCAAGTCTTCTGCTTCCGACTGCATTTGCTCTTGCATCTTCTCAACATTAACGAAAGGTAACAGTTTCATCCGCCCCGAAACCGTGTCTTCCGAACGCACTTGATTTTCTTCACTGATATTTTGCGCTTCCGAGGTCGTCAACTCAGCCTCTGTCGGCAACAAAGTTTCATCTTTTGCCTTATCGGCACTTGTTTGCTCTTTCGCAATCGTATCATTTTGTTCCATATCACTTTGCGCAGGGGTATTTTGATTTGCATGATTGTTTATTGCAACCGCGTCACGTTGAGCGACGGAAGCCGTTTCCGTAATCGATTCTTTTTCGGTAACCGTTTTTGTAATCAATTCTTCTTCGGTAGCCGTTTCCGCTTTCGGCATTTCAGAATTTGCGTTCGATTCCGTTGTTGCTTTAACCGTTACTTTTTTTATTTCTCCGTTCTGCACATCTCTCCCTTTCGGTAACAAACGAATAACCGTTATTTCCGCGGGTGCCAAAAAACGCATTTCAGGGCCCCACTCGCCCGCACCCCGAGAAACGTATAATTTCCCGTTTTTTGTTTCATACATGCCACTCACATAGCCGTTTTGCATCCATGCCAAAAAATGACCCGGGAAAAACTGTCCGCCATGGGTATGTCCTGAAATTTGTAAATCAATCATATCAGGCGTCAATGTATCAATAAAAGTCGGGCGATGCGAAAGAAGTATCTTATAATCTTTTTCTTGTGCCGAAGATAAAGCGCGCACAACATCCGTTGCATCACTGATGGTGTAGACTAAACCGCTATCGGGAATCCCGGCCAGATAGACCGTCGGCGTCAGCTGAATACCCTCATTAAACAAGTAAGTAAACCCAGCCTCTTGCAACGCTTTTTTGCTTTCCGCATGGCCGACATAAAATTCATGGTTTCCCGCAACCGCATATTTTCCTTTCGGAGCCTGCAATAGTTTTAACGCCTCTATATGTGGCTGTATCAATCGCACATCATCATCTATAATATCGCCGACAAGCACAATGACATCTGCTTTCGCCTCGTTCACGCGGTTCACAATATCCGCCGTGTTTGAAACGGCAAGCGTTCCGCGCAAGTGCATATCCGTCAACACGGCAATACGCAATTCGCTTTCCACTTTATTCGTTTCCACTGCCACAATCCGCACATCCGGTGTTTTCATTCCGTTATAAAGTGCCGTAATGCTCATCAATAAAGCAATGCCCAAAGCCACATAACCGGATAAGCGCACATTTTTAACATTACGCCAATCATATTTTTCGGAAACGATGCCTTTTTTCTTTTGATACAAATCAAGGCTTATCCATATAAAATCACGCATTGCAATCAAGCTAAAATATAAGAAATTTAAAATAAAGACGAAATAAAGCGCATCATACAATACGATACCGCTCCATCCCGAAAGCACACCACGCATTTTTAAAAACAAAGGTAAAAGCCATATCAGCAAAAACACCGTAAATAAAAGACAACGCCAAAATAACTTCATCGGCTTGACCTGCCAAATCCGATACGACTCCCACATTGCCCCTACCAGAGCAACGGGCAATAACATTTCTGCCAACATCTTTTATCCTTTCGTAAATAATTTTAATGACCTGTAATATTCGCGTATGATACACGAAAAAAAATACAAAAACAAGCGATTTGTTTCATCCGAATAAAAACAGCGAAAATTTCAAAAAAACTCAAAAACTCAGGGTGTTTTTTTGAAAACCGACACGCATTCAAAAGAACGAAACCGATGCACATCAATCAACTCCCTGCATATAAGCCGGCGGATACACTTTGTAATATAATCAAAAATATATGTAGACAACCTCATTTTTTTACGATATAATAAAATTAATAACTGCTGGCAACGGAGGGACGCCATGGTGAAGGAACTTTTAACACAAAAAGAAGAAGACTTTCGCGAACAGACAGCGCCCGAACAAAGAGAGGGAGGTTCCGGGTTGCGCCGAATCTTGAACCAAGCCGGCGAACGCATTGATGATAAAGAAATTCCGAAATCATTGAATTTAAATGATCTTCTTTCAACAAACTATAATAATACGCAAATGGAATAGCTTTTCTTATTGCATCCGTCAATCATTAAAAGAATGCCTAAATAATTATACCGTTTCTTATATCTTCCGAATGAATATCGGGCAATTTGCCGCGCGTTTATAAAGCCGTTTAAACACTCTGCCGTTTGGCAAAAATTCTTTCCGTTTCATCCAATTTACTACGGTAAAAACACAAAAATTTTACCGTTTTTTCACAAGAAGTTATCACTGATATAACTGATTTCCATAACGCCATACTGATACAAGCGACACCGCACAAAAGAATCGCTAGCCGAAAACTAACACCCGAATAATTCCGCCCAAATCTTTCACTTGTTCCCGACAAGTAAATTGATACTGTCCCATAATCCGCACCACCTCATTTTCTTGCCCTTGGCCGATTTCAAAGAAAATTAAACCACCCTCTTTTTTCAAAGAGGCCACATGCCGTGCAATATGGCGATAAGCGTCTAATCCGTCATATCCGCCGTCCAATGCAATAAGAGGGTCATAACATTTAACGCTTTTTTCCAATGTATCAATATCATTTGTCGGGATGTAAGGCGGGTTTGAAACAATAATATCAAACTCGCCTAATCGGTGGCCGAAATCATCATCCGTAAAATCCGCTTGGCAAAACATTGCCCGATGAGCCGTATTTTCACCGTTATTTTCTTGCGCGATTTTTAGGGCTGATAAAGATTTATCCACCCCGATACCGCAGGCGTTCGGATATTCACCCAATAAAGAAAGTAAAATACACCCACTCCCCGTTCCGATATCCAGTATCCGATACGGTGCTGTCTGTTCGGGATAAAAACGCAAAACCGTTTCTATCAATGTTTCCGTATCCGGACGCGGGTCTAATACGTCTGACGATACCCGAAAATCACGTTTCCAAAATCCGCGTTTCCCGAGAATTTTAGCAACGGGTTCACCGGCTTTTCTGCGTTGAATAAATTCCGAAATCTGCGTTTGCGTGGGATGATTGGAGTAATGGTCATAGAAAAAACGGGCATCTAAACGCGGTGTTGGCGAATATTCTTTCAACGCTGTCGCCAGCTTTAAAACATCTGTTATTTCACCCATGCGCCTGCACTTTCAACTTTTCAATCATCTTGCAATACTAAATTTCCCGTTCCCGACCTTAAAAAGCCGTCATCAAGCATCAATCTCTGCCAAACGCGCCATTTGATCCTCGGTAATCAAAGCATCAATAAACTCATCCAGCCCGACACCATCCAACACCTCAGCCAACTGATAAGATGTCTTATTAATTCGGTGATCCGTCACACGCCCTTGCGGAAAGTTATACGTTCTGATTCGCTCCGAGCGATCCCCCGAGCCGACTTGATTTTTTCTGTTTTGAGAACGCTCTTTATCCAACGCCTGACGTTGCATATCATAAAGGGCCGTTCTCAATCGCATCATTGCTTTATCTTTGTTTTTAAATTGCGAACGCTCTTCTTGACACTCTACGGCAATACCCGTCGGCTTATGAACAATCCGAATGGCGCTGTCTGTTTTATTAACGTGCTGTCCGCCGGCACCCGAGGCGCGACAAGTTGTAATTTCCAAATCCGCTTCGTTAATTTGCACATCCACTTCCTGCGCTTCCGGCAACACGGCAACCGTTGCCGCCGATGTATGAACGCGTCCGCCCGATTCGGTTTCCGGCACACGTTGAACACGGTGTGCACCCGATTCATATTTCAACCGGGCAAATACCGACTTTCCGCTGATTTGCGCAACGGCTTCCTTATAACCGCCGAGGCCGGTTTCATTTAACGACAACACCTCAAATTTCCAATGTTTCAACGCGGCATATCGTTCATACATTCTAAACAATTCCGCGCCGAATAAAGCGGCTTCCTCACCGCCCGTGCCGGCACGCACTTCCAGAATAACGTTTCTGTCGTCGGCTTCATCTTTCGGCAACAATAAAATTTGAATTTCGTGTTCCGTTTGCGGAATTTGCTCTTTTAATGAATGCAATTCCTCTTGCGCCATTTCTTTTAAATCCGAATCGGCCGATTCATCTTTCAATAACTCTTCCGTTTCTTTCAAATCGGCCAGCATTTTTTTATATTTCAAGCCGACCGTGTGAATTTCTTCCAACGAACTTAATTCTTTGGAAAGTTTTACAAATTCATCGCCCGTTGCTCCGCTTGCGAGTAATGCCGTTAATTCTTCGTATCGCGACATAATCGGATTTAACTTTTCTTCAAAATTCATCTTATTTCACTCCTGCCCAACTTTTTATTCTGATTTAAAAATCATTCACTTTCAATCGCCATACCTCAAATACCGCGCACGATACGTTGATACGCAGGCAATCGAATCATTTGTTAATTGCTAATGTTTTTGAAATGTTTCGGGTTTCAATACGATATTGTTTTTAACCGTTTCGGTTTGCGAAAGAACGCCCGTCAATTCGCCGTTGACATACACATTCAAGCCCCGCGCATTACCCGTTCGCATAATCAAATTATCCATACCTGCCGGCACGAAATAAGCATCCCCTTTGGATAATATCCGATTAAATAAGACGGCCCCGTTATCTTTCACATCCATCCAGACACGATCCGTTGCCACAAAAACAATCACAGCGCCCTCCTCTTGTCCGAACTTTTGCCCCGTCAGACCCTCATAATTCGGCTCTTTTTTCGCCTCATCCGAAACACGCGATTCCGTATCGGGCGTATCGCTTGGGGCAACGACCTCAGTCGCTGTCGGTTGCATCTGCGGATTCAGTGTTTCCAACGGGACAACCGTATTCAACTCACCGGCGATTTCTTCTATACTTTGATTTAAAATCATATCGCTTTCAATCGGCGCCGTTACAACAGGCTCCGGCACTTGCGTCATCACTTCGGCCGACGTCATAATCACTTCCGATTCTTGCGGACGTGTCATCACATACCAACCACCCCACAAACACGCCAATAAAATCAGGCAAACAAGCAATGTTCCCTTCCCCGGCACCACATTATGCTTAGCCGGTATAGGCATGGGAGCATCGCTGGCAATCAAATGATTTGTTTCACCCTTAAATCGTTCTACGAGCGGTGCAACCTCCAAACCTAAAAATTGAGCATACGATCGCAAAAATGCCACACCGTAAACAACGGCCGGGAATGCCGTATAATCGTTATTTTCAAGCGCTTCCAAATATGTGCTTTTAATCTTCAAACTGTTTGAAGCCGTTTCAATATCTATTCGCTTTGCCAAACGCGCCCGTTTTAATTCATCTCCCACCGTATCAAAAAAAGTTCTCTCTTCCGATACTGTTTTTTGCGTGTGTCCCAACAGCGATTTACGCGAATTTTGCCCCGTTTTTTGCTCCATTTATCATTCCTTAACATTCAGCGAAAAAAAATAATACACCCGTTATAAAACATTTTTTTGCGCTTGTCTACCATAAATTCATATAAAGATAAAAGAAAACCAAAATACTGGCTGTGCCGAGAGCCGGGCCGAAAGCGCCCGTTGTTTGTTTTTTGTAAACGGAACACAAATAAAAGAAGCAAAAGGATAAAATCAAGGCGTAATTCAGTCCCAGAACACCAAGCCAGATACCGAGCGCCGTCAACATTTTCACATCTCCCGCACCGAACTCCGCTTTCTTAAAAAACGCCATAATAAAAACGGTTACGGTTGAAAGCAAGTATCCGAACCATGCACCCGCAAGACTCTCGGCCGGGGGCAAAAATCCGCTCGGCACAACGTGCGCGGCCGTGATTCCCAACAGCAATAAAGGAATGGTAAAAAAGTCGGGCAACAAATAGTATTGTTCGTCCACCGCCATCAACATGGCGATTAAGAAAAGAAACATACAGCCGAACCAAAACATTTCCGGACGAATCACCAGATAGCAAGCCCCGAATAAAAGACTTAACACCACGCCCCAGATAAATGAAAATAAAATCAATTTCTTCCATTTCTTTTTCAATAATCGCGTGCGCGCCTCATCAAACGGCACTTTCGGGAAACAGGGCTTATGCCATAGGGAAGCGCAAATCAAACCGGGATCGGCGGGCAAAATTTTTCCGAAACGGCTGGCCACGGCCGGCACACTCAATCCCAAAAAGAAACCGGTAATCAGGGTGATAACAAACATATTTTACATTCCTTCCGATAATTATTTTTTGAAACTTTACCCGATACAAATATAAAAAGCAACCGTTTTCCGCCGAAAAAAGTTTTTTTTCACACAAATGCGTTTTTTTAACTTGCGAAAAATTTGTTTTTATTATACGCTGACGAATGAGAAAAATGACTTTATAAAATTTATTTAAACGGAGAGAAATCATGATTCGTGAACAATTAAAAAAAGCGCTGATTGAAGCGTTAAAAAATAAAGACGAGAAAAAAACGGCTACCATTCGTTTAATTAACGCCGCCATCAAAGATAAAGATATTGAAGCGCGCCCCAAAGGCATTACCGACGGAATTGACGATACGGCCGTTATGTCGCTCTTGCAAAGTATGGTCAAGCAACGCAAAGAAAGCATTGAGATGTATAAACAAGGCCATCGGGAAGATTTGGTTGCTTCCGAGCAAGCGGAAATTGATATCATCAATCAATTCTTACCGCAACAAATGAGTGAAGAAGAAACAAAGCAAGCCATTACCGCCGTCATTCAAGAAACGGGCGCAACTTCCATTAAAGATATGGGAAAAGTTATGGGCGGACTTAAAGCGAAATATGCCGGCAAAATGGATTTTTCAACGGCTTCGCAACTGATTAAGGCGTTGTTATCCTAATGCCGTTTCCGCCACGCTTTCTGGATGAGTTGCGCGAGCGAATTGCATTATCTCAACTCATCGGAAAGAAAGTAAAATTAACAAAACGCGGACGGGAATATATTGGTCTTTGTCCGTTTCACCATGAAAAAACGCCCTCGTTTACCATCAATGATGATAAGGGATTTTATCATTGTTTCGGGTGCGGGGCACATGGAGATATTATCCGCTATTTAACGGACAGCGAAAGAATGCCGTTTATGGAAGCGGTTGAATATTTGGCGCGCATGGCCGGATTGCCGATGCCGAAAATCAAAGAAGAATCGCCCGAAAGGCGCCAAGAATACCAAACCGAATTGCAAATAATGGAAGAAGCCTGCGTTTTCTTTCAAAAATGTTTGTTTTCGGAACGGGGGCGTCGAGCACGTGCTTATTTTCAAAATCGCGGTATCACGCCCGACATAGCAAAACAGTTTCGGCTCGGATATGCGCCGAGCGGATCGGCGCTTTTAGCGTATTTTACGGAAAAAGGTCTTTCGGTCCAAAAGGCAATTTCTCTCGGGTTAATTGTGGATAAAACGGATTCCCATACAAGGCACGACTACTTTTATGACCGCATTATGTTCCCGATTTTAAACAGACGCCGTCGGGTTATTGCTTTCGGCGGACGCTTATTGGAAAAAGGAGAGCCAAAGTATTTAAATTCGCCCGAAACCGCGCTGTTCCATAAAGGGGAGCAGTTATACGCGTTGCCGAATGCCGTTGATACCATGCGCAAGAAAAATCAAGCCATTTTGGTGGAAGGCTATATGGATGTGATTGCATTACACAGTGCCGGATTTACAAATGCCGTTGCTCCGCTCGGAACGGCGTTAACGGAAAATCAAATCCGCCTGCTCTGGCAAGGGTGCGATGAACCGATTATTTGTTTTGACGGGGATATGGCCGGTCGCAAAGCAAGTATCCGCGCAATGAATCGCGCCATACCGATTTTAACGCCGGGGAAATCGTTACAATTTGTTTTTTTGCCCGAGCCGTTTGATCCGGATGATATGATTCGCAAAAAATCACCGCAAGCCTTTCAAGAAGCGTTAAACAATGCCAAAACATTGGCCTATACGCTTTGGAATACGTTGACGGACGGGCGCTCGCTTGACACACCCGAAAGACGCGCCAAACTGGAAAAAGACGCAACGGATATCATTGCCAAAATTCAAAATGAGCAAGTTCGCGCTTACTATATGAAAGATTTAAAGAAAAAGCTCTGGCAACTGGAACATCGGAAAGACGCACGGCGCAGTTCTCTCTCTTTTGGTGAAGCGCAGGGCATTTCGCGCCCTAATGCTGATTTACTGGCCGGACGAATGTTGCTTGCTTATTTAATTTGTTTTCCGAAAGTTGTTCAAAATGTATTGGAAGACTTGGCAAATTTGGAACTCGGCGAAGCATCACTGCAACATATTTTGCAAGAAGCGACGGACTGTTTAATCAACAATCCCGATATGACTTCGGAAGAGTTAATCAACGCCGTATTGCCGGAAGGGAGCAAAACAATTCCGGAAATTGAAATGTTGCAAAAATCAAATCGGACGGAAGAAGACGTTCGAATCGAGTTAAGTAAATGGATACAAGCCCTACAATTAAAGGCGTTGCAAGCGGAACATGAAGCAAAATTACACGAATTTTCGCAAAATCCGACCGCCGAATTATGGGAAAATATCGCAAAGATAAAAAAAGAGATTGAAAATTTGTCAACCTCCGACTAAAAATGATTGACAACGCCTTAAAAAATACATATAATAGTGTCAATTTTGTTTTTGTTTTTTCTTGAAATTGGTGTGTGCATATGACTCTCTATTCCGAAAATGAACATTTATCCGGCAATCGTAGCATTGCAACGGCAGATGCAAAATCTGCAATGAAAAAGTTAATTGAAAAAGGAAAAGAGCGCGGATTTATCTCCATGAGCGAACTGCGCAAAAACATGCCGACAGAATCGCAGAATGAAGAAACATTTGAGCTGATTATGTCCTCCTTAACCGATATGGGCATCAATGTGGTAGACGGTTCCGAAGATATTACGGATTTAACCGAGAGCTTATCCGGTAGCACGGCCTTAACGGCAACCGAAAGTGATGAGGATTCGGCAACAGAAGTTGATACAAGCAGTCGGGTAAATGATCCCGTTAGATTATATTTGCGGGAAATGGGAGCGGTTGAGCTGTTATCCCGCGACGGGGAAGTTGCGATTGCCAAACGGATCAGTGCCGGGTTTGACGTGATGATGAGCGGGTTATCCGAAAGTGCATTAACGATGAAAGCGCTTTCAAGCTGGAATCAGAAATTGCACGAAGGCACCATGTTCTTGCGTGAAATTATTGATTTGGAAACCACATTTGAATCAAATCCCGATAAAGAGGATTTGGAAAAAGCGGAAGCATTCCCCACCCCGGGCGGTATCGGATTAGATGTATTGGAAAAAGCCAGCGAAATTTTAAGTAAACGCGTTTCCCCTGCCGAAAAAGAAAAAGAGAAAGAAAAGGAAAAAGAAAACGAAAAACAACGTCCTTTGGAAGAGGATTTTGAAGAGACGGATGAATTGAGCGATGAACAAGTCGGCTTAGATTTGCCCGATGAAGAGGCAGATGACGAAATTTCGGATGATTCTGAAATGGATGAAATTGATACAACCATTGATGATGAAAGCGATTCTTCTGCCGACTCCGCCGACGAAGATGATGACGATGATGATGAATACAGCGAAAACTCACTCTCTATCGGTCAAATGGAGGAAACATTATTACCGCGCATTTTAACGCTCTTCAAGGAAACGGAAGAAATCTATCAAAAATTTGAAGCCGTGCAATGCGAGCGCATGAAATTTATTCGGGAAAATAAAGCGGTATCCAAATCGGTTGAAAAGAAATATCAAGAACTCAAAAACGAATTAACATTAAAGCTAAAAGAAATACATTTAAACCCGAACAGAATTGAGGAATTAATTGAACAAATTAACGAAGTCAACCAACGTTTAATTGTGTTGGAGGGTCGGCTTTTACGGTTGGCAATCGCCTCGCGGATTGATCGCGAAGACTTTTTGGACTTCTACCAAAACAGTGAAACGGATTCAAAATGGATACAAAAGGCAGCCAAAAAAGGGAAAGTATGGAAAGCGTTTGTTGAAAATCATCAAGAAGAAATTGAGGAAATTCGTCAAGCCATTCGTGATATTATTGAAGAAGTCAAGATGCCGATTTCAGAATATCGTCGGTTGGTGATGACAGTGAAAAAGGGCCGTCAAGAAACGAATAAGGCCAAACAAGAAATGATTGAAGCCAACTTGCGATTGGTGATTTCCATTTCCAAAAAATACACCAATCGGGGCTTACAATTTTTGGATTTAATTCAAGAAGGTAACATCGGTTTAATGAAAGCGGTTGATAAATTTGAATATCAACGTGGTTATAAATTTTCAACATACGCAACGTGGTGGATTCGTCAATCCATTACACGCGCCATTGCCGACCAAGCCCGCACCATTCGTATTCCCGTTCACATGATTGAAACAATCAATAAAATGCTGAAAACGGGCCGTCAAATGATGTTGGAAACCGGACATGAGCCGACGCCGGAAGAATTGGCTCCCAGAATTAATATGTCGGTTGAAAAAATTAAGAAAGTTTTGAAAATCGCAAAAGAACCTATTTCTTTGGAAACACCTGTCGGTGATGAAGAAGATTCGCATTTGGGTGATTTTATTGAAGATAAAAACACCATTCAACCGTTGGAAGCCGCTATTCAAACGAATTTACGGCAATCGTGCACGGCAGTATTATCTACCCTGTCGCCACGTGAAGAACGGGTATTAAGAATGCGTTTCGGCATCGGGATGAATTCTGATCATACATTGGAAGAAGTCGGTTTACAATTTGCCGTTACACGCGAACGGATTCGCCAAATCGAGGCGAAGGCTTTGCGTAAATTAAAACACCCGACACGCTCACGCAAATTACGCAGTTTCCTTGAAGAGAGTTAATCACAAAGGACGTAATGTCTGTTACGTTGTTGGGAAAATCACTCAATTTCCCCAACCGGTTAGTTAAGAAACTAAAAATTTTGTGTCAAAGCGGTGCTTCCCACTTTGATAGCCATGAAACCTTGTAAACAATATCGTTTTAACAATCACGCTCTTATGAGGGAGTTGTGAACCCTATTTTTTGCTGACGGCACTTCAAAAGAATGATTATCCCGAGATGTCAGTGCACTTTGTTTTCGGCTTTCGATAATGCCGAATCCGTTGCTTTGTTTCTGCCGATATCCGTTTTGACTCACCAATTTTTTGAATGGCTTTATTTTGTGTCCAGGCAGAAAGAGGATTGTCTTTTAAAAAATTTTCCGTTTCTTTCGGGTAATGAATGTAAAAAATACTCACCGCCCACGCTACCGCCATTTGCGCATAATACCCGGGATGCGATACTCGCGCAAGCAGATTCAAGCACTCCGTTAAAAAACATTCTTCCGTGTAATGAGTCAATAACATAACTACGGCGAACCGAACATAATACTCTCTTGAATCAATTAAAAGTTCTCGCAAGAATGGCAGGAACAGAACCTTATCTTCCCGTGTCATAGACAAAGAAGCACAAAAACTATCGCATAACGACCAATTATCTATTTGATTTAAATACGAAATAAGATTATCCCGATTTCTTTGCCGAAACGGATTCATAAAAGCCGTTATAAACCCAAACACCATTTTTTCTTCAAATGTTTCTTGGGTTAACCGCGTCAAGAAAAATGCGCCCCTGCCCGAACGAACAATTTGTTTTGCCGTTTTTTTAAGTATCGGCAATCGAATACCTAAAAGCACCGTTTCTTTCGGCAATAACTTGCGGGCAAAAGAGGCATATTTTTCATCAACAAAGGGAATGAGTAATTGAGCAATCTCACGATCCATACCGCACGTTTCCGACATCTTCAGTTAATTCTCACGGATATGAATCCGTTCCTGATTGAATCGCATGGCGCACATAACTGCTTTTCGATTCATTGCCCGACATATTTTCTGTGGCGTATCCATCAATTTTTCTTCCGTATCCGATGAGGGATTTTGTTTTGCATACGTTACATAATCCGTTTTTCCCAAATTTAAAATACGATCATGCGAAACGGATTCAATATGATAACCTTGCTGTCTTAAATGAAAAGGCCTCGTTGTATCAATACTATCTACATTGATTTTAACGGTAAATTTTTGAATATGCGTATCATTCATTAAGCCCTGTTCCAAAAGCCTCAACATTTCGCATTGTGCCGTATAATTATCCGCTGATGCAATTTGGCGGATTTCAACGCTGGTATCATATTGCAGTTGTGCACTGATGATACCGACGCATTCTTGCGTCTCACGATTATAGGCAAAATATAAAACCTTTTGGCCATCTTGATGCAACGTGCGCTGTTTATTTAACCACTCTGTGGCCTCTTGCTTTGTCCAGGTATGCGATTGCGCTTCTTGCGGGGCATGTTCAAAACATGGTTTATTCATTTCACGCATAATAAATTGCACTTGTTCCTCTTCAAGAAGGACACTTTTGCCTGCTTGCATCATTTGTTGCGAAAGCAATAATTTTGAATCTTTTTCATCTATTTTTTCGGGTAAATTTAATGTCATTCTCAAATCCTTTCAGGTAAAATGATAATCGGTTGATAAGCCGATACACGGCGCCCTGAAAGCCCCTGCATATCCGCTTTAAAGCAACTTAACAAAACAACAAAAATAAAGAAAATAATAAAAATGGTGAACATTAAAAACTCTTGGTAATAGGTTAAAACGAAACGACAAACTAAATGTTTGTAAATCGATAACCGTACCAATAGTTTTCAAAAAGAGTGTTCACGGAGCAAACAGCACCCATATCGCATTCATTGCGATACGTTAAAAAAGAATAAAATGGATTCATGCTGTTTCTCATAAGGGTAATTTTAGTATTCAAAAATCAAGCTGTCAAGACAAAATAAATTTTTTTTGCAAAAAAAAATATAATTACGCTTATCATAACGCAATTATACTCATCAAAATTCAAATAGATCCGTTTAAGAGAGAGGACAAAATAACAATATTCTATTCGCGCGTTTTTACTCGCCCAGATTGATAAATACTCAATAATTTCGGCGATGCAGTAGTAACTTTATAAGGCGATGTTGACTCTTTTGGTTGCTTTTGGGAATGTTGCGTCCAACTTTCTTGCCCTTTTACGCTGTCTTCGGGCAACAAAGACTCTGATTGAGGCTTCGGCATACACGTTTTTGTGGTTTCTTGCACCTCGGCAATGTTCGTTTTAGCGTCATACGGCTCTTTTCGGCTGCATTTTGTTGCATACGTCATCAAGCCGGCAAAAACACACATCAAGGAAATAACAACGGTCGCAAATTTTCGTTGTTGTTTTATTTCATTATATAACCTGCTATAACGCCGAAACGGGTGTTTTTTTGTTTTCTGAACCACATGCACTTTACCGCCTCTTCTGCTCGCAACAAAATGAACGTGTTTGGCATAAGGATATACTTCTCCGTTCAAATTAAATAAACTTTTCGTATAATCCGCATGCGTTATCACAATATCACCATGACTTTTTCTGGTATAAAAATACGAAATACCCTCTGCAAACGTTTGACCGTTTTTTGTTTGAAAAATATACAATCCCTTTTCTGTTTTACGGATAATAAAATACTCTTTCTCTGCTTCGTTCGGCATAAAAATCACTCCACCGCTTTATTATGAAATATTCGTCATAAGATTTCAAAACTATTCTGCTCTGCTAATCGTTCCTCTTAAAGCAGATCCGGTCGGTGGTAAATCACGTGGCATAACAGATAAATCATCGGCAGGCTCAATCACTTCGGGTTGTCCAACAGACTCTTGAATATCAGACTCACTCTCTACGCCGAGATCATTATTTGCCCGTGAAATTTTACTTCTGATTCGTTGCGATGAATCACGCACAGCGCCTCTGAAAATTTGCCATTTTTTCATATTCTCATCATCGGGAGACGTTGTATTTAAGCCGTTATTCGAGGATACATCGGATTCGGCTTCTTTTGAAACTTGCTTTTCTTCAACGATATCGTCCGCATCCGAATTTGCTATTTTTTCAAAAATCTCCAACCCGGTATTTTCCGGAACGGTTAAGGATAACGGTTGAATCGGTTTGACCTTTGAATCAATATCAAAGCGCAACACATATTGGTATCCCTTAACCACCTTCACATAAGCATCACGTGCTTTGCGCATCTGCGCATAATGATCTTCATCCGTTTCATTCGGATTTGCTTCATCTGATAATTTTTGTAAAATGCCGACATATTCCGCCGTGGCCGGTGCTAATTTTTGCACAATTTCAATATCGGGATAAGCATCTCGTATGCGAATAATTTCCGATTGCATTTGTTGTGCACTATCGTTAAACGCATGAAGTTTCTTTCTATCTTCAAAAAACTTATCATTCGTTGCTTCTGCCACAGCCTCTTCCGCTTTCATAATCGCCAATCTAGATTGTTCCGTCAACTGAATATACTCGGCATCCGTCAATGTTTCTTTAACCGACATATTATTGACAACCGATAATGCATCTTGCGCATTTCTATATAAATACAAGGCCTTTTGATTATCCCCGGTTGTCACTTTTATACCTGCTTGTCTGACGGCTTCTCGGGCCGATAAAATGGCCTCACGAATTTTATCTTCCCGTTCACTGCGGGCAATTTTCATTTCTTTTTCTTTTTCCGTTTGTTTCTTTTCGGCCAGTTGCTCGCTCTCGGCTTTAACAATATCGGCAACGGAAGAAGATAAATCCACATTGTTTGTTTGATAAGCCAAAGCATCGCTCTTGCCTCGCACCGTTAACGCAAACGGCGGTAAATCAGCGTATGCTGACAGTGTAATCGGCACCAGTATATCAAACGAATCTTTCGCAATATCCCACTGTATCTGCATCGGATCCGAAACAAATCCTTCGCCGTTTAAAACAGTGTTCATTGCTTTAAACTGCCCGTTTTCAATCGTGAAGGCACCTTCAATCTTCCGAATAGCCGTTTTGCCGGAATTTAAAATACGATTCATTTCTTTATCAAATGTTTCTTTCGGCACATGATTATCAATGGTTCGTTTAATAAGCGGTAATACTTTATCTATGCTCGTTCCGACCCAGACACCGTTTTCAAATGTCAGTTTCCCGTTTCCTTTTAAATTTGCCAACATCTCAGCCGGCGATTTACCGTTGCTCTCCAAGCGCGCCTGATACCGTGCCGTTCCTTCGCCATACGACATTTTCTTCGTTGATAACAAATGCGGGGATACTTCCGAATTAAATCCGTTAAAGTCTAATGTCAGCGTCGGCGTATTTCCCCATCCGAATACACCCGATGCCTTGAACGGGGCATTTGCCGTTCCGTAAGTTCCCGACAACTCCTTTAAAGTAACCGTTTTTTCCTGTCCGGAAACTGACCACTCCAAAACGGCATTCTTTAATTCATAGCCACTATACAATAATTGAGCGGTAGAAATTTTAATGTGATGGTCCAGTCCGTCAAACACTTTTAAATCAAACGGCTTCTGCGCATTTATGCCTCTTAGTTTTATATTTTTCAAATCATTCCAAATATATTTGTTCACATTGAATGACGGCGATTCAATATTCATTATCAGTTGCGCCTGTTTCCCGGGCTTGTAGGTGCCGTTTACACTCATCTGGTTTGGACCGATTTTAATTTGCCCATCCGAAAATGCCACATTGTCCAGCGACCCGTTTAACACCATTTTAACCAGAAAATCACCATCCATTGATGTGTTAACCCCTTTGATATCAAATATCTCACGCGAAAAACGCCGAAAATCCGGATAGGAAAGAGAAACTTGCAAATTATTATAGATGGTTCCGTCATCGGTTGTTTTTAACTTACCGTCCAACGTCAACCCCAAATCGCCCGTTGTATTATTCATAGCGATTGTCCATTCATCTCCCTGTTCGGATAATGTTAATTCCGTTTTAAAATCTTTTAAATCTTTGAGGGCTTCTGCATTAGCCGTTAAACCGATTTTATCCATAAACAAATCTAATTGCGGTGTTCCGAAATTCATTTTCAACGTCGGAATAGATACAAGTTTGGTATTTAATCCGTTAAAATTCACCGAACCTGATAATGAAGCATTTGCGAGGTTTTGAATATCCGCCTTTGTTATCTTTAACATATTATCCGCTACTTCACCGGTTAAAGTGATTTTTTCAATCGGAGCCCCAAAGAAGACAACGTTATTACCTGCCAAATCAAATGTGCCGATAAAATCTTTTAAAAACGCTAACTGCGAAATATAATTTTTGGCATAATCAATCAACGCAAAAACATCTACTTTTTGTTTTGGTTTTTGATAGCCTGCATAGTCATCTATATTAACGTTTTGCGCAGAAAGTTTAGTGCGAATTGTTGGCAACGGATTTGTTTTTTCATACACCACGCTACCGGAGAGTTTTGTTTTATCCAAAGAAAATTCTTGGATTTCCAAATTAAATCCGTCCGAATAAATGGTTGTATTTCCCTTAAAAACAGCACTTTGAGCCAGCACTTTCGGAAAATCCGCCGTTTGTGCGACCATTGCCAACAGCTCACTGAGCCGTGCCGATTTTCCGGCCAACATTAAAACGAGCCCGACTTTATCATTCTGCGCAAGAGAACCGCCCTCAAAATTCAATACAGTTTCACCTGCGGCTTCCAAACTACCACCGTTAATTTGGAATTTATGGCCGTTTTTTGCAAAATCGGCATTCACGTTTTTTAAACTTTTGCCGTGATAAATAAATGTATCCGCATGTAATTTTAGCTTAAAATCGGCAAATTCGCCATCTGTTAAATTTTTCCAGTTTAAGGCACTTAACACATTCTGCCACTGCGCATAATCAAAGCGATTAAAATTAATCGTTGCTTTATAGCTTGTTTTTTGTTTTTGCTCTCTTTCTAACGAACCGGTCATGGAAACGGCATTTTCCGTATCACCGAACCGAACGGTAAAACTTTTAAACGTATCTTCTCCGCTCGCCGATTCATACCGCATATTGCCGAATGAAGGAACATTTAATTCATTACTGAGTGTTTTTAACCCAAATGCTTTTAACAAATTATTCGGCTTTTGCACACTGAATGAACCATCTGCCACCATCTGAGTTGTTTTCGTCAGACTGGGTGTCAGTGTTCCGTTAATATCTAAAAGGAAGGAATTATCTTCGCCCACCAAATTTAAAGAAAACGGCACAGCCGTATCCACCCGCAACTGCATAATTTTCAACTGCGCGGATGCCGTTTTATCTTTTGCACGAAATGTGCCGTTAAATGTATAAGGCCCCTGCAATGTATCCATTGATAAATTACCGTTAATGCTACCGATAGACCATTTCACCTGATTAAGCGCATTCGTATATTCAATGGATCCCCCGCGCACCGAAACCGTATCAACACGAATGGCGGTATTAGATGTATCCATGCCGAAATCATTTAAATTAGCTTTTGTTTCAAATAAAAACGGAAAATTCCAGTTTACGTTCGTTTCATCCGTTCTCTCTAAAAAGACCGTGGGATTTTCTATATCAATTTTTTTTATAACCAACGGACTTTTTAATAAAGAAGCCCATTCCAATTCAACCCCGACACGGTTTGCCCGCACCATAACGGCTCGTGGCGATCCTTTGATATTTGCCAATGTAATATCATTCATCACAATGCGCGGTGTCGGAAACCAGGAAACGTATGTAGCTCCCATCACATTAAATTCCCGTCCCGTCATTTCGGAAATACTTTCTATGATTTGTTTTTGGAAGGCATCCGTGTTAAAGGAGCGGATAATAAAAAAGCCTAATCCACCCACAATGATAAAAAACAAAAACAAAACGGTTAAGAAAAATTTTTTCATCTGTTATCCTGCTTACCTACACTTTTTGACGATATTATTTTATTTATACACCAGTTCTCCCAAAAATCAAATCGTTTTTTTTGCTTTTTGACTTTTTATGCAAAAAAGTTCCAGCCAATCAGATATTCTTTTTCCAGAAAAACGGCACTGTTAAAACAAATACGGCAATAAATTCCAATCGCCCGATAATCATTAAAAATGCCAAAATCGTTTTTGCAGTATCCGAAAGTGCGGCAAACGTTTTATCCGGACCGATAACACTTCCCAAAGCAGGGCCGACATTGGATAATGCCGTTATGGCACCGGATGATGCCGTCACAAAATCCAGTCCGCACAACGATAGCATTAAACCGCCCACAACGGCACTAAACGTATATAACCCGAAAAATACCAACACACTGTTAATAATATTATCGGTTATCGGCTTGTTTCCGTAACGAGCCACAAAAATACCGTGCGGTTGAATTGCTTTCTTTAATTGTGCATAAATTGTTTTAAACAAGATGGAAAATCGGAACATTTTGATACCGCCGGCTGTTGAACCCGTACAGCCACCCGTCAACATAATCAAAAAGAACAACATGGTTGCATATCCGCCCCATAGTTCATAATTATCAACAATAAATCCCGTTGACGTCATAGCAGAAACAATATCAAATGCCGTTGTGCGCAAAATATCGGATAATTGTGTATTATCAAATGACGCATCGTGCCAACGAATACCGGCCACGAACAAAATAATTCCCAAAGTAAACCAAAAATAAAGTTTAATTTGCTCATTATTGCGGATTGTTTCAAAATGGCGTTGAAAAATCAAAAGACCCATCATGAGTGGCAAACCGCCCACAAACATAAAGAATGTAATAATCCATTCAATCACGGGCGATTTAAAATAGCCGATAGATAAATCGTGTGTGGAAAATCCTCCCGTGGAAGCCGTTGTCATCGCATGATTCAGTGCATCAAATGCCGACATGCCCGCCAACCACAAACAAATTCCGCATAAAATCGTCATCATAACAAAATACATCAATATCCCCGATATATTTTGCGCAATCATCGGCATATCGCGATTTGATTCTCCGCTGGCTTCTATATTAAACAACTGCATACCACCAATTTGCAGAACGGGCAATACCAATATGGCCAACACCAAAATACCCAAACCGCCCATCCATTGCGTCATTGAACGCCAAAGCAACAACCCTTTTGAAAGCGATTCAAGATTCGTAAAAATCGTCGAGCCGGTTGTTGTCAATCCGGAAGACGATTCAAAAAAGGCATCCACAAATGATATATTTATCGGCGAAAAATAGATTGGCAATGCGCAAATAACCGAAAACGAAAACCAGATAAGTGCCGTTGTTAAAAACATTTCTTTTGTTTTAAGCGGTGACGGCTTCATTTCGGCCAACATCCAACCGATTAAACCGACTGAGCACGTTAACGCAGCCAACAGGGCAAATATGGAAGCAGACTGCCCATCACCATCCAACCAATCCGCCGCGGCGGGGAACATCATCATAAATCCGCCCAGCATAATCACATAGCTTACAATGGCAAAAATCAATTTAAATCGCATTTATCCCCTCAATTAAAACGGATATATCCTATCCGATTTAAAAATAAAATGCAACAATAAATTTATTCGCTTATCCAGTCTTCAAAATCACTGCCTTTTACATCTTAATTTTTCACGAGTTGCGCAAATTCAACTGATTATTTCTTAAATCAAATTTTTATGTTTTAAAGCGATGATAAATCGTTTTTTTATACAGCATCAAGTTAAGATTATGCACAAGTGTTCGGCAAAGGTAATTTTATTTAAAATAGATTTCATATAACAACACTCCCACTTTAATAATCAACCCGCCTTAATCATCAAAAATCCGCCCCGTTTCCGAGGCGGATTCCCGATTAACATCAACTCAAATTAGAAGTTATACTTTAACTTTAACATTCCTGTTTGAGCGAAGTTGCTGACACGCCATTCAATATCATAGCCGGCCGTTACTTCCATTTGGCCGTATTTAGCCGTTAATCCGACACCTGTTGCCAATGCCGCACGGTGCAAACGTTCGCCCTCAACGGAGTAAACCGTATTACCACCGATGACGTTTACGTTCGCCGTAGAATTATCCGACTTAAAGTCATACGTTCCGGCCAATCTGAATTCCGGTTTAAAGACAAGATTATCCCGATATTGGAATTCTTTTGCAATGCGCGTACCAATAACGGCCGTTGCCACTTGCGAACTCTTGCCTTCCACTTCATTCAAACCGTTGTCATAATCATCCGGATTGACGTAGACATAGCGAACACCGACATAATTATCAGCAATACCGTATTGATAACCCGAGAACAATTGAGCCCCGTATGTATCAATGCTGTATTTTGCAGACAATCCAAGCGCTTCGGACTTAGCCTTGTTATGACCGTAATTTAAGATGGATTCAACATACCATTGCGACGGTTGATATTTACCGTAAACAAAGTAGTTATCACCATTGACATGTGTTCTGCGCATATCTTCTTTGACGGTTGTGGCTGAACGGGCATAACCTGCACCCAACAACACGCTTTCCGTTACTTGCGCATCAACACCGAATGAGAATCCGTGCGTGTAAGCATCAAATCCATCCCCTTGCGAGTTATGATTTTTGCTGAACAATCCACGAACCCACGGTGATAATTTCGCATCAGCCAAATCACCGCCACTGCGTCCTTGCCGTAATTGAGCCATCCGATCAGCTGCCGTTTTAATGACTTGCGTATTGATCGTGACTGCCTGACGAATCGGGGCTTGTGTCGGTTGTGTGGCTTTCGTCAACTCTGCTGCTTTTTGTTGATCGGCAGTATCTTTTGATTGAGCCAAGTCCATAATTGTTGAGGCAACAGCCTGAGCTTGCGGAGTTGTCGGCGTTGCTTCCACAATGGTTGCAATACCTGTTGCCGCAATCGGATCAGCCACACCCGCCGATACGAATTGATCAACAATTTTATCCGCTGATTTACGATCAACAACTAAACTGCCGTCATCTTGAACCACAAGATCAAACAGGTTATTTTCCGTAAATGTCAAATCAGATCCGTTTCCTTGCGTAAACACAAGCGATCCGCCAACACTGTTTTGATCAAATACCAGATTCAAATTGTTTCCGCTCAACTCGGCAGCATCAAATCCTGCCGTACCGGATAACAAGTTGGCACGCAACGTAGAACCATCTTTAATACTGATTGACGAAGCATGAATAATAGATGAACCGATATCCAACGTATCACCGTTGAAAGCGATTTTTCCATCACCCGTCACACCACCAGTAAACGATACATCACCGTTAAAGGTTAAGTTACCTGTGTTATGCATATCGTTAGCAACGCCGTTGGCCGTATTGTTGGCAAAAACGGTATTACCGTCAAAGGTCATTTCACCCTTATTCAAAATAGCACCGCCGAATTCGGTTGCCTTGTTTCCGGTAAATGTATTTGTTCCGGTAAACGAAACGGTTGCCAACGCTTCATTTGCAATCGCGCCACCGTTCTTTGCCGTATTGTTGGTAAAGGTTGAATCTGCAACTGATGTCTGGCGGAACGTGTTATAAACCGCACCACCCGATAATCCTGCCGTGTTATTATCAAATGTTGATGTTTCAATTTTTAAAACGGCATTTTTATTTTCGGCAGCGTAGTCATTTGCCGATCCATCCGCTTTACCTGCCACATCATTTTTCCAATCAACACGTGTTGCAATCGCACCACCATCCGTTGTTACGGTATTATTCGTAAAGGTAGACGATGAAATACTGTTCGTTGAAGCACTGCCTGCATAGATGGCGCCACCACCGTCAACACTTGTAGCAAGCAAATGATTATTAAAGCCATCATTGGCAATTTCAGCCGTCACCTTATTTCCGTTAAAGACGGAGTTTGTAACCGTCATCTCATGGAAATTGGCAATAGCTCCTTGATAATCACCTTCGTTGCCCGAGAATGAAGTATAATCCAAATTCAACACGCCGGATTTTAAGCGAACACCTGTTTGAATGGCACTGCCTTGGGCCGCCTTGTTGTTATTAAATTCAACCATGGCATCTGCCGTTCCGGCAATTGTCAATGTGCCTTCATTCGCAATCGCACCGCCGTATGTTTTTGCCGTATTGTTCGCAAAAACACCTCTGCCGGTGATTGTCATATCTCCGGTATTGTAAATGGCACCGCCATCGCCTGTTGCCGTGTTTTTATTAAATTGGGTGCCTGTGGCAACCGTTACGGTATCGGCATTATAAATAGCACCACCGTTATTTGCCGAATTACTTTCAAATAATCCGCCGACATTGGCCGTTCCGGCATTTTCGCCAACTGATATTGCACCACCGGCATTACCAGCCACGTTATTCTTAAAAATTGCATTCGTTGCCGTTAATGTTGATTTAATATCACCATGATCTTTCGAATCCTGCCACATTGCAATGGCACCACCGGCCTGATTAGAACCTGTCAACGCCTTATTGCCGTCAAACGTTACACCGTTTCCGAGTGTTAAATTGCCGTATTCCAAAGCAATGGCACCGCCTAATCCGGCTTCATTACCTGAAAATACCGTATTTTCACCCACGCTGACCGTTCCGTTTTCGGACAATGTTGTGCCGTCTGCCAATTTAATATACATGGCACCACCGCCCCAGCCATTGTTGGTTGCTTTGTTCCCATTGAACTCAACATTATTGCCGACCGTCATACCGTTCAAGACTTTTAAAACACCGCCGGCACTTTTTTGCGTTTCATTATTTGAAAATATTGTGCCGTCAGCAACCGATACACCCGTTGTATTGTAGTTAAGTGTAGCAACACCGGCTTTTGTGCTATCCGTATTGACGTAATCTTCATACGTTCCGCTCAAAGCAGTATCGTTTGCAACAACACCGAGTGGCGTATTTGCAGCCACGGCCGAAGTGGCAAAAAATGCACCCGTCAATGCAATCATATTTAAAAATGCACACTTTTTCAATACAATCGCATATCGCTTGGTTAATTCTTTAATTGTTGTTTTTGTATATTTCATGTCTCCTCCATTGATAGAAAAGCATACATAAATATTATATAAATATTCTATGTATTTATTCAACAGAGGGATTATAGCTGTATATTTTGAATAATGTCAAGCAAAAATCTTATCATTTACACAAAAGCATAAGATAGTATTGAAATATTACATTAATATTTTAAAAAAAATAAATAAAAATAATAATTTTATTTCATTGTAAAAAAATGAGATTCATTGATAATCAAAACTCGGATAAATCTGCCGTTCAGACTTCCATTTATGAAGTTTGATAACTATATATTGAGTTGTTCTCTATGTTAAAAAACGAAAGGAAAATATTTATGAAAGAAGATATAAAAGCCATTGTATCCCAAAATATTAAAAGATATCGGAAGAAAGCACACATTACGCAAGCCCAACTGGCCGAACAAATCGGCAAAACGGTGGAAATGGTTTGCCAGCTTGAAAATAATATTGCAAGCACAAAATTATCTACGCTTGAAGCCATTGCAAACGTATTTGATTTAGAGCCGTATCAATTACTTTTACCCCGCGAATATCCCGATTACGAAAGATTTTCACCCGAATTAACCGATTTAATGTTAGAACTGCAAGATCAGCCCAAAGAAGTTTTAGAAGCACTTAAAATCCTTTTGCAATATCATAAAGCGCGATAATTTTATATCTTTTTAATTATCGGAACTTTTCAGAGAGACACACTTAAAAATAAACAGACAGGGAGTTTGGATTCGCTGTCTGTTTATTTTATATGATATGGCCTCTTAAATCAGGCTTTCGGTGCTTCTTCAGCTTTAAATTCAAAGTGCTGTTCGGACGACTTATCGGATGACGGTGTAATAGTTACCACCGAATCGTCTTTAATGCTTCCGTCCAGTAACTTAATGGCCAACGGATTTTCAATTTGTTGCCGAATCACACGCTTTAACGGACGAGCACCGAATTCCGAATCGTATCCCTCTTCCGCCAATTCATCGCGCGCTTTATCATCCACATGCAACCGTATCCGATGATCTTTTAACCGCGATTCAAGTTTGGCAAGTTGAATATCCACAATCTTGCGTATATCGTTTTTCGCCAACGGCTTGAAGACGATAATTTCATCCAATCGGTTAATAAATTCGGGCTTAAAGAAACCTTTTAATTTCTCCCGAATTGACTTTTCATCGGCATCCGTTACCAAGTTAGAGGTCATAATCAGGAAGGTGTTTTTAAAATCAACCGTCCGGCCTTGACCATCCGTCAACCGTCCGTCATCCAATACTTGTAATAAAACATTAAAGACATCCGGATGTGCTTTTTCCACTTCATCAAACAATATAACCTGATACGGGCGACGACGCACGGCTTCCGTCAACACCCCGCCTTCATCATACCCCACATATCCCGGAGGCGCGCCGATTAACCGCGCAACGGCGTGTTTCTCCATATACTCCGACATATCAATTCTTAAATACGCCGATTCTTCATCAAACAAGAACTCCGCCAACGCTTTGGCCAGCTCCGTTTTGCCGACACCCGTCGGCCCCAAGAACAGAAACGAGCCAATCGGGCGATTCGGATCTTTTAAACCCGACCGCGAACGCCGAACGGCATTTGAAACGGCAACAATCGCATCCTCTTGTCCCACAACACGCCGACTAATCTCTTTTTCCATATTCAGCAATTTTTCGCGCTCACTGCCCAGCAATTTGTCCACGGGAATCCCCGTCCATTTGGAAACGATAGACGCGATAATATCAGGCGTTACGGTTTCTATGGTTGAGGCATTTTGATTTTGGGCATTTAACGCAGCCAATTTCTTTTCCAATTCGGGAATTTCTTTATACTGCAACTCACCCGCCTTTTCATATAACCCATCGCGCAACGCTTTTTCCACCTCTGCTTTGGCTTTATCCAAACGCTCACGCACGTTGTTTGCCTCTTGCAAAGCACTTTTATGAGCATTCCATTGTTGCGTTTCATCTAACGATTCTTTTTCAAGCGTTTTTATTTGCTCTTCAATTTTGGCAAGGCGTTCTTTGGAAGCCTCGTCCGGTTCTTTGCGCAAAGCCTCACGTTCAATTTTTAATTGAACAAGTTTACGATCCAATTCGTCCAAATGTTCCGGTTTGGAATCAATCGCCATACGCAATTTACTGGCCGCTTCATCCATTAAGTCAATCGCTTTATCGGGCAAAAATCTATCCGTGATATAACGATTAGACATAACGGCTGCTGCAACCAATGCCGCATCGGCAATCCGAACGCCGTGATGCAATTCATACTTTTGCTTGATACCCCGCAAAATGGAAACCGTTTCCTCTACCTGCGGTTCGCTGACATAGACCGGTTGAAACCGCCGAGCAAACGCTTGGTCTTTTTCAATATATTTTTGATATTCCTTTAATGTGGTTGCCCCGATGCAATGCAATTCTCCGCGCGCCAACGCCGGCTTTAATAAATTGGAGGCGTCCATCGACCCGCTGGTTGCTCCGGCGCCGACAACAGTGTGCATTTCATCAATAAACAAAATAATCTGCCCGTTTGAAGCAGCAACTTCCTCCAACACGGCTTTCAATCTTTCTTCAAACTCCCCGCGATACTTGGCGCCCGCAATCAATGCACCCATATCCAACGCCATTAAGCGCTTATGTGCCAATGTTTCGGGAACATCTCCGTTCACAATTCGTAACGCCAACCCCTCTACGATTGCCGTTTTACCGACGCCGGGCTCACCGATTAAAATCGGGTTGTTTTTCGTCCGTCTGGACAGAACTTGAATCGTATGACGAATTTCCTCATCACGACCGATAACAGGGTCCAATTTTCCCTGCAATGCGCGCTCCGTATAATCCGTTGCATACTTCTTTAAAGCTTCAAAGTTATCTTCCGCCGTCGGTGATTGAGCCGTTCGCCCTTGACGCATCTTATTGATAACGGCATTTAATTTCTTTTCGTCAACACCGTAAGTATTCCCCATCAAAAGCGCTTGCAACAATCTTTCAACCGTCACATACGAATCCTGTGCTTTGGTTGCCAACTGTTCTGCTTTATCCAGCACTTTTAAAAATGCCTGAGAAGCACTGATTTGAACACTTGACCCCTCCACTCTCGGTAAGGCATCTACGGCTTGTTGCACCTTTTCACGCAAACCGGAGACATCAGCTCCCGCTTGGGTTAGCCATGTGGCTGCCATACCCTCTTTATCATCCAACAACACTTTTAATAAGTGTTCCGGCATTAAGAATTGGTTATTATTCCGAACGGCTAAATTTTGTGCCGATTGAATAAAACCTTGCGATCTTTCCGTTAATTTTTCACTGTTCATCTTTTATTCGTCCTTTCGTAAGAACATATAATAATAAGTATGAGAGCTTTCAAGGGACGGTACAAAAAAAATTATCAGCGGAGAATGTGCGTTCGTTTTCAACCCACTTTTGATATAAATATATCTTCTTATGGAAGCCGAAAGTTGCTATTTTTAATAAAAGCGTTACCATTTTATCCGCGCACTTGATTCGGCACAGGGCTTCTTTGATCCAACTTACCAAACAGCGAAACCTTAAATCGGCGAATAATGATAAAATATCCGATTGCAACAATCATTGCACCGCCAATCCACGCAATCGGACTGGCATAACATATTCCGATATACCCGTATGCTACCGATAAATACCACGCTGCGAATCCGCGCATTATAAGTTCAACAATTCCGGAAATAAGCGGTAATAACGGATATCCCATTCCTTGCAAAACTTGCCGAAACACAAATATCATACTTAAAAAGAAATAAAAAAGCGTTGTTATTTTAACATAACCCGTTGCTTGATTTAACACAAATTCCGAGGGGTGATTTAAGAAAATGCCCGCTAAATCTTCCCCGAAATGGTAAGCAATAATCGCCATAATAAAACTAATTGTTCCCGAAAATAAGAAACATTGTAAAACACCTTGTTTGATTCGGCGAATGTAGCGACCGCCGTAATTTTGTGCCGAATATGTTGTTAATGCCATTCCGAGCGAAAACAGCGGCATCGTCATAATTTGCTCGATACGGCCGGCCGAGGCAAAGGCCGCAATCGTATCCGTTCCGAACGAATTGCAGATACTTTGAATGATAATCACCCCGATACCGATAACCGAAAATTGAATAGACATCGGCACGGCAATTTTAAGATGTTCCCATAAAAACGAAAAGTTAATGCGCCAATCCTTTTTCTTTAACCGCAACACCGGAAAGCGCCAGAATAAAAAGAAAACACAGAGCAATGCCGAAACCGTTTGGGCTATCCCCGTTCCGAGTGCGGCGCCCGTTACATCCCAATGGAAATACGTAATCAACGGCACATTGATGGCAATATTCAATAATGATGCAAAAATTAAAAAGTAAAGTGGTGTACGGCTATCACCCAGCGCCCGCATAATGCCCGCTAAATAGTTATAAAACAGTGTTGCAAAAAGCGAGTAGGAAAGAATGGTTAAAAACCGTTTTGAATCATCATAGATATCCGCCGGCACATTCATTTTGTGTAAAATCGTATCCATCAGCAAATGCAACCCCATCATCACACCGATACATAAAATGGCGGTTAAAAGAATCCCGCCGCTGAATGATTTGCGCACACTGCAAATATCATTAGCGCCGAATCGCTGTGCCGTAATAACGCATAACCCGTTCGTAAATCCGGTTGCAAACATAATCGTCATAACAAAAACGGGCGTCATCGCGCCCGCAACGGCCAACGCGTGCAGTCCCAAATAATGGCCCAAAATATATAAATCCGACAAAATATACACTTGTTGGAATAAGTTTCCAAACATAATCGGTATGGAAAACAAGATAATCAATTTTAAAGGATTACCTTGTGTCATAGATTGAATCATAGAATCCCCCCCCGTCCCGCAGGTGTTTAGTTTGCTTATTTTGCCTTATTCGCTTTTTTTAAACAATTCGTCCCGACGTTCTTTATAAAGTGATAAGCCGGAAGCCCACACAATATATACTGTTAAAACACCGAATGCAAGCAAAATCATCATCCACCACATCGGCATAAAATGCGCAAAGGCATTTTCGGTTGAGTACCCTACCTGAATCGACGGTGTCGTCATACGGATATACAGCGCAATCCACCATGTAATCATTGACTTTTTCATTGCGGTTAAAATAAAGCTACCGATAATTAAAGCCGTCCATGGGACTACCAGTAAACGCCCCAACTGCGCAATGGTTAATTTTAAGCGCATAAATAAATTCAAGAAAATCACAATGGCGTATGTTAAAAGAAAATCAAAAATCAACGCAACGAACACAATAATTCCCAATCCGATTGTTCCCAATCCAAGCAGACTTTTAACTTTTTGAATCACAGCAATCGGGCTAAATACGCGATCTTGGAATTGGCTGACTTTCACTTCACGATAAACACCGTTCTTTGTATCAATTGCCTGCGAAATAGCGCGAATTTGCATCGGAACGACTCTTTCGTTCGGGCTTTTAACAAAGACCTGTGTTTGCGTTACATACATCATGGCATCCGTGATAAGCGCATCCGGCGTAATAAAGGATACCGCCGTATTAAATTCCACGGTGCCCAACACCGTCGGTATTTCTTTATCGGCATAAATCGGCGAGACAATTTGCCCATCCAAAACAGTTATTTGCGCAATTTCTTGCAAACTTTCTTCCAATTTGTTTAATGGATTAAGTGACGCAACATACGTGCCGATACCAAGCAATAATGCAAAAAAACAAGCAACCAACAACACAAATCTGAGACCGATTCCCTGCCCTGCAAAAACATAACTGTTAATAATTCTCTTCATTTTCTCGCTCAAACAAAATCTAATTAAATTAAAAACACCCGATGCCGCTCACATGCACCATGTAAGCATAAGAACATCGATACTTCATTGACCTTATCAGTCCCAAAAATTTCAGCTGTCAAATAAACCCCATTCATCGCTTTCGTCTCCCCCGCCAAACCATGAATTACTTGTTGAGTTATCATCCGAATGAACAGATTGATTCATTTCCCTCATCGGCACCGCATTCATTTTGCTTTGTTGAGGCACGATATTTGAGGCCTTTCCTTCAAACGCATCTGCCGGAACGGGCATATAGTTACCCCGGCTCACTTGTCCGCTCGGAACCATTGCTCCGTTTTGCACGGACGCTGTTTGATCATGAATCTGCGGATTATAGAAAGTTGATGCTTGCCCATGGAAAGCATCGGCTGGCACTTGCGCCACACCCGTTGTTTGATTGCCAACGGCAGAATTGCTCGCTGTATTCGAATATTGACGATAATAGGTGGCGGAAGCTTTTCCGTCAAACGCATCAGCAGGCACTTGCCCCGATATGCGTCCGAAATCGGAAGCTTTTCCGCTTATTGGCATCTCCGGCTTTGTAACACTGGAAATTTGAGAATAAGACGTCGGCGCCTTGCCGTCAAACGCATCGGCAGGCACTCGGCGACTTCCCGAGCGATAGTCTACTCCCGCCGAATCGAATCCATTTCCGTCGGCAGAATCAAATAATCCCGTATCGGCATAGTTCTCATTATTTGCTTTTAAAGCAAAACCAGCTCCATCGTCCGACTCGCGCGATTGAATCACACACGCTTGCCCGTCAGCCGACCAATCAACTACCCGATTATCAACTAATCTGAATCTCATCACACATCCGCGCACATAGCGATATGCCCAATCTTTTTCAATTTCCTGCGAAATGTAAATCAAAATACGTTCATTATCCGATATGCGCGTGGCTTTTGTAGGAGTCCCAAAGTTTTCATATAAATCGGCAACGGGTTGACCGTAATACACCGTTGAACGAGGCTCTTGCGAATGGACATATTCACTTGACCCGCAACCGGCCAATAATAACGGCATCATACCTGCTGCAATCCATTTTTTCATATCAGACTCCTTGAATCTTTATTCACATATATTTTCTTCACACTATCACGCCCTTAAACAAAAGTCAAACTTTCTTTTCAAAAAAATAAAGTTTTCTGTCCGATAAAATCCGCTTGACAAAGCCCACAGCGAATCGTATAACCGAGCATAAATCAATAAAACACCGAGGAACAGTATGAAAACGGATATTTTTACATTTGATATGCCGGAATCTCTGATTGCCGATGCGCCGGCAGAACCGCGCGATTCCGCGCGATTATTACATATTGACGCCCATGGCGGTTTAACGGATTATACCGTTGCCGATTTGGATAAATTATTGCGCCCCGACGATGTGCTGATTTTTAACGATACCAAGGTGATACCCGCCCGCTTATACGGGATGCGCGGACAGGCAAAAATTGAATTGACTCTTTTTAAGCAACTGGATTTATCTTGCTGGGAAACGTTGATTAAAAACAGTCGCCGTTTAAAAATCGGTGATGTCATTTCTTTTACCGATACATTTAACGCTACTGTTTTAAAAAAAGAAGAAGCCGGGCCCGTTGTGGTGCAATTTAATAAAAAAGGAGCCGAGCTGATGGCGGAATTGCACACGGTCGGCACCATGCCCCTACCCCCTTATATCAAGCGCAAGAGAGGCGGAAAAGAATCGGATAAGGCCGACTATCAAACCATTTATGCCCGTGCGGAGGGTGCCGTTGCCGCACCGACGGCCGGATTGCATTTCACACCGGAATTATTTGAACGCCTGGATAAAAAAGGCATTGAGCGATTATTTGTAACACTGCATGTCGGGGGTGGCACGTTTTTACCGGTAAAAGTGGATGATACGGATAATCATAAAATGCACGCAGAGTTCGGGATACTCACGCAAGAAGTTGCCGATAAAATCAATCAAGCCAAGAAACAGGGGCGTCGCATTGTTACAATCGGCACAACTTCTCTCAGATTACTGGAATCCGCGGCCGATTCAAACGGTATTGTCCACCCGTTTGAGGGCGAAACTTCTATTTTTATCACCCCGGGGTACCGTTTCAAAGCAACGGATGTGATGTTTACGAATTTTCACCTATCGGGATCAACGCTGTTTATGTTGGTCTGCGCCTTTGCGGGTATTGATCGCATGAAGGAAGCCTACCGCTATGCGATTGACCATCAATATCGCTTCTTTTCTTACGGAGATGCGTGTTTGATTGAAACAAAATAATTACTTCCCAAAACGGGTAATACCTTTTTAAATCAAAGTATAAAGGACATTTTGAGGTAAATATGCCCGGAAACTATCTTTTGCCGTTATTATAATGCGCCAAAATCCGTTGTTTTTCACGATTCCAATCGCGTTTTTTCATATCTTCGCGTTTATCTACCAAATTTTTCCCGACGGCTAACGCAATCCGCACTTTTGCCTTCCCGCGCGGATTAAAATAAAGTTCCAACGGCACAATCGTTTTTCCCTTTTGCTCAACGGCACCCATAATTTTATTTAATTCTTTCCGATGCACCAACAACTTGCGCGGACGCGATGCCACTTGTTTCACAAAACCGCCTTTGGCAGCGCCGTATTCCGTAATGTGAGCGTTTATTAAATATAACTCCCCGTCTTCAACGGAAGCATAACTTTCGTTAATCGTGGCATGACCGGCACGCAAAGATTTAACCTCTCCGCCCGTTAAAACAACACCGGCTTCAAACGTTTCCAAAATTTCATAATTAAACCGCGCTTTGCGGTTTGTGGCAACCGACCCGGTTGTAATCAATCCCTTACTCATTTTCTGTTTCCTTTTCGGGTATTATAATCAAATCGGGTTATCTTGTCAAGAAATCGTTTGAAATGCTTTAACAAACGGCAATAAAATCTCTTGCTCTTTTTGAGATAATTGCGGTAAAATCAGAGCCTCTATGCGTTGATGATAGGCTGACAGCCATTGCTTTTGTCGCGCCGTCAACAAAGAAAAATCAACTAACCGATAATCAAACGGTATCAATAATAAATTTGCAAACACCAATCGCTCCGCTTCATCTTTCGCTTTTTGATTATGCATAATTCCTCGTTGATTTTTTGATTCACTCGAACACGTTTCACTCAAACGTATTTCATCCGAATCGGATACCGCCATCAGCATTGTTTCCAACCGAATGCCATATCCCTCTTTTTCATCATAAAACGCCGGTTCATTTGAAAAAACCATGCCGGCTTGCAAACCGTAGGTATCTTTCGGATGAATAACGGGGGGCATTTCATGAACGGCTAACATCATACCAATCCCGTGACTCGTGCCGTGATAATAGTCAACCCCGTCCGCACGCAACCACGCATGCGCCTTGTCGTCTAATTCGCCCGTTGATTGACCTGTTTGAATGGAACTATCGGCCAAGTCAATATGTCCTTGTAAAACTTGCGTATATCGTTTTTTCATGATATCCGTCGGTTGTCCAATGGCAATCGTTCGCGTCATATCGGTTGTGCCGTTCAAATAATGTCCGCCCGTATCTACCAATAAAAGCGGAGCACTTTTCAGCGGTAAATTTGAGTCAACATCAGCCCGATAATGCGCTCTGGCCGCATGCTCGCCGACAGCGGCAATCGTTTCAAAACTATCGGCAAAATAGAGCGGATCTTCTTTTCTTAAACACTTTATTTTATCATCGCACTGCATTTCATCAATTTGATTTTTATGTTCCTCAACCCATGCCAAAAATCGGCAAATCGTCTTGCTTTCGGATAAACAGGCTTTTCGGATATTATTGCATTCCGTTTGATTTTTAACGGCTTTCATTTCGTTAATCATATCGGGCAGATTTTCAATTTTGCACACATTTCTCACTCGTTCATACACGGCAAGCGGTGTTTGTGTTAAATCAAGCGCAACACGCTTGCCTGTTAAATTTTGTATGCCTGCTTTCGTCAGCGGTTCGTAATGCCCCGAAGAATCCACCACACCTCGCTGAAAAATAACGGGATATTCCGGCACCGTCTTTGCTCTTAAATTCAAAAGCCACGAAACATTTTCGGGCGACATAATCATCAATGCATCTAAATTTTGCGCTTTCAATCGATTGGCAACGGCTTGCTTTTTGGCATCTGCACTTAAACCGGCATATTGCACATCATACGAGAAAATATCCGTTTGCACGAAATCATCATTGCCAAACCAATCCGTTACTCTCTGATTATCCAAGCCGACTAATTTTACTTGACTTTCCGCCACTATCTCCGACATTTTTAAAAACCACGTAACGGAATGTGTCCACGGATTAAATCCGATTTTCTTCCCTGCCATTTCTGTTTTGAGAAATGCGGAAGGAGTTGTTTCCGACGGCACTTCAAATACCTGAAAATCCGTCTGTGCTTTGGCCTGAACGGTATATCGTGAATCCACAAACAAAATATCTTGTGTCGGCGTTATCAAGGCTAATCCCGCCGAGCCGGAAAATCCACCCGTTACCGTTTGAAGACGCGTTGCATACGGCGGGTAATACTCACCCAAAAACGAATCATTTCGGGAAATCAAAACCCCGTCTAACTCACTTTCTTTTACAAACGATTTAATTTTTTCATAAACAGTATTTTTTGTCATCTGACTTCCCCTGCCTTCCGCTTCTACGCCTTTACCTGCCGACAACGCCCTATTCTTTATCTTTTCCCACAACCAACGTGCTCCAACCGTTAACCCGATATTTCGTAATCAATTTCAGGCCGATATCCGTATGCGCCTTTAAAACCCATCGTTCCTGACGATTTAAAAAGCCCGATAAAATGGCTTCTCCGCCCACATTTAAATGATGTTTTAAATCGTTTGCCATATCCATAAGCGGACGCGCCAAAATGTTGCATAAAATCAAATCATACGTATCCGATACGTGTTTATATCCCTCACTTTGCCATACGTGCATCAAATGAGCCACGCCGTTTTCTTTGGCATTTTGCGTTGCAACCCGCACGGATTCTTCATCAATATCCACCGCATCAACGGGTTGATGAAACGTTTTGGCGTAAGCCATGGATAAAATACCCGAGCCACACCCGACATCCAATACTTTTTTTGGCACAAAGTCCAAATGATTCAAAGCCTCCAAGCAACCGTGCGTTGTTTGATGTTCCCCCGTTCCGAATGCCGTAGCCGCATCGATTTTCAGCGCAATTTTATCGGCAGGCGGTTCCTCTTGAATATGCGAGCCGTAAATATAATATTTCCCGATAACAATCGGCTTAAAACTTTGGTAACACGCTTGAAGCCAATTCTTTGCGGGCATTTTACGAATATCCGCCGTAATTGGTTGTATTTGAGCCATTTTACAAGCCTGATTGAGTGCCGACCGGACGGCTTGCTCATTCGGTTTACCTTCAAAAATGGCCTGCATTTCCCACATTCCTTTATCGGGGCCGTGTTCAATCATCACGGTTAAAACCGCCGAGGCGATTTCTTCTAATGCCGTTTCAAAAACGGGCACGGCTTTGGGTGGCAATAAAAATTTCATTTCATACGTTTCAACCGACGCCATTTCTTCCAACACATCCATTTTTAAACTCCTTTTTTCCGGTAAATACATTCCACTTGAATCAATTTAAAAACAGTATCCGTTTTTTATCCCAAAAAAGCAAGTTTCTTTTTATGAACGGCAATATTTTCTTTTATCACAAGGGTCATCTTTTTGCATAATGCGGCCGAGCGCTGCTGACGATTGATAACAAACTCCCATTGCCTACAACGAAAGAAAATTCGTTTCGCCCTTATAACCGCTAAAAAATCGGATTATATGCCCATTGCAAAAGCGCCTGACGCTGACGTGGGCGACAAGTCATATCCATAACAAAACAATTTTTAAGAATTTGGGCTTGGTGTCTGCGAAAAGAGCGCCAACGCTTAATTTGAATTTGATCAATTTCGGGTAGCCGACGCCCCATATAATAGCGACAATACCACTGAAACCACCCCCGCACGTCGGGCCCGATAATCCAACCTTTTTGTTGCCAAACTTGCAATGATTGGCGCGACTTCACTTGAAAATAATTGCAGTTTTCATTCGGTCTGTCTGATAACTTGGCGTTTACAAACCAGTCAGCGGGAAATTCGGCGCGACAATCCGTTAAATAATGCCCCTCAAAAACACCGAGGTTTAACATTTCCTTCGGCGTTAATTCCGGTGCAAACAGCGGATCAAAATGTTCACCCATCGGTTCAACACACTCATAGACATAGTTTTGTTGCATTTTATCGTTGACAATCATTCACTTCTCCTCACAATTCAGGTGAGTATTTTGCAACATGATTGCAAGTATAAATTTACGAAATCTATCTCTTTTGTTCTCTGCCTTTCCTGTTTTTCATCACAAGATGATACTTGCCGTCCGATTTTTTCTCATAATGTTCCGCTTGGTATTTATCCCATTGAATATCCAGATACTTATCATCAAAGCGGATAATCGTGCCGTAATCCGTAAACTTACCGAAAGCATCCCAATATAACCTGTTTGGCGAAATTTGGATAAATCGCGCATCCCCAAACATATTCCGTATTAAAATTGTTCTTGGATTAAATTTTTCGGGTTGTTTTGAAAATGCGTCGGAATACTCCAAAATAAGAAAACCATCTATATTCCGAATGGAATTTTTTAATTTTAATACTTGTTGATTTACTTTCGCAACAGCCTCAATTTGTTTCATAAACGGTTTATCAATCAAATAAAAATAATCTTTTGACGGCACAACGCCCGATAAAATCGCCTCCCTTGTTTCATTCACCAAATTTTGCGTTTCTGCCGAAGGACGGTTTAAAAAGCCATAATTCACGTTTTTATTCTTCCGAATAGCCCAGCGCCACATATCCCGATAATTCTCATTATTGGCAAAAATAAAAATGTTTTGATACTTTTTATCCAGTCTATCCCATTCCTCGGAAATAAACGGATCATGAGGGATATATAATGTTGCAGCTAAATTGTGCTTTAAATGATAACCGGGATAGACATCCCAAATTTGAACAGCAAGCAATAAAGGCAAGATTATATAAACACCCTTTGGGAAAGATTGGGCGAGTTGTTTGATAATAAAAAATGCCAATAAATACCATACCGGCCAAAAAAAGCGACCGGAATAGCGGAAAACACTTCCGAGCCATTCTATCAATGAGCCGGGATTATATTCAAAAAGCGTCATCGTTCCGCACTTTATTTGCGGTGATAACGCAAATAAAATAAAGCCGATTACAAGTAAAATAATCAGTATATTCTTTTTAATACTTTGAAAGGTGCAATATTTTAGGCTATAGGGAATCATACATACAAGTAAAATCAATAATCCGAGCCCAAAATAATTATCTGAATCAACATCAACTCCCGGTGTGAGATTTGTCAAAACGCGTGAACTGGTCCACATGGGATTAAATAATGTTATCATATTCAAACTCAACGTGCGCCACCCACCGCTTGACAATACTTGACCTGTCGATAACATCCCCAAAAGATAAAACCAAAACCAAAAAACAGCCGTCAGGAATAAGATGCCTTTAACCGCACTCAGTAATTTAGCTTTTTTTTCAATCAATACTTGTTGCAGGATTAAAATACCGAAAAAGCCGGCCGTCATCGGCAAAAAATACGGGCATGTTAAAATACCGAGCGTCATAATAATGCCCATTTGAATCCAGGTTTTCATCGTCAAGCGATTATTCATCCAAAGTAAAATGGCCCATAATAAAATAAAATGGCAGATTAAATTTATATGCGCAAACACACGCATCATCATAATCGGCGCCGAAATAAAAAAACAAGATGCTATCACAATCAGAAATTTGTTTTTAAATGCTTTTCTGAAAATCAGCACTGAAAAAACGGCTTGCAGAATATAACATATCAGCGTCCAAATACCCACGAATTGCACATCGGCCGGCAATCCGAAAAATTTATGAAATACCTTAAAAATCAAAGAAAGTAACGGACTGCCGTCCGTCCCATGCACGGAAATACCAAAAGGATACGCTAAATTCGTATGCATCAACAACGGCCAACGCCATTCATCCAAGCGATAAAATACACTGCCGAGGTATGAAACCGTAAAATCACCGCCCGCATAAACAAAGTTCGTATCATAAACATTCAACACCCGAAAGCCGAACAGATACAAAAAAGCCAGCACGGTAATAAAAATCGTTACCGTTAAATCAATCTGTTGCCAAAATGATGCTGTGAAATTATCTATTTTTTTAAAAAATGATGATTTTGTTTGAGTAAAATCCAAAATGTGTCTCATACAAACACTCCCAACAGTTGATTTGATAATGTTAAAAGATTTTAATTATCATGTAAATAAAAAACTCACGGGCATATACACAACTTAAAAAACCTCTTGTTTAACATAGAAAACTTAAACATTGGATTATGCTATTCAAGCGGAACAGCATAATTCCACGAAAAACATCAGGCAAATATATCAATCATAACGGAACAAGACCCCAAATGAATTGCAAATGCAACCGATGGAACTACTTTTTCTTCTTCTCGTTTTCTTGTTCCTTTTCTTTTTCTTTAATCACTTGATGATACTTGCCATCCGGCTTTTTCTCAAAGTATTCCATACCGTATTTATCCCACTGGATATCCAGATATTTATCATCCAAGCGAATAATCGTTCCATAATCCGTAAACCGACCTTCCACATCACGATATAATCTGTTCGGTGAAATTTGGACAAGCGTATCTTCCCAATATCTATGCTTTGCAGGAATAGAAACGGGCTTAAATTTCTCGCGTTCTTTGGAGAGTTCTTCGGAATACTCTAAAATCAAGAATCCGTCAATATTCCGAATCAAAGCTTTTAACTTATCAACATCTGGATTGACCTTAGCGGCCTCTTCAATTCGCTTCATAAACGGTTTATCTATCAAGTAGAAATAATCTTTTGACGGAACAACACCCGATAAAATGGCTTCACGTGTATCATTCACCAATTTCTGTGTTTTGGCAGACGGGCGATTTAAAAAACCGTAATTCACGTTTTTATTTTTCCGAATAGCCCAACGCCACATATCCCGATAATTCTCGTTATGTGCAAAAATAAAGATATTTTTGTATTCACGATCCAATCTATCCCACTCTTCCGAAACAAACGGTTCGGGCGGAACATACGTTGTCATCGCAAAACTTTGTTTGAGCTTATAGGCGGGATACAAATCCCAAACTTGCACGCACAATAAAAGCGGTAGCAAAACAAAAGCCCCCTTCGGGAATGACCGAGCAAACTGTCTGATTAAGAAAAATGCCAACAAATACCAGACGGGCCAAAAGAAGCGTCCCGAATACCGAAACACACTGCCCAACCAATCTACCAATGCTCCCGGTTTATAGTCTAACAAAACGGTTGTGCCGTATTTAATTTGGGGCGATAATGCAAAAAGCACAAGACCAACCAACAGCAAACTGATTAACGCATGCTTTTTTAAATTTTCAGAGGCAAATAAATGTTTAACATGCGGGAACATCCATACAAGCAAAATCAACAATCCCAGTCCGAAATAATTATCGGCATCAAAATCGGCATCCGGCGTTAAATTTGAGAAAACTTGCGATGTGCTCCAAATCGGATTAAATAACGCCGTTAAATTTAAACTTAACGAGCGCCATCCCCCGCTTGTCAACACTTGTTCGGTTGAAACCATGCCCAAAAGTAAGAACCAAAAACCAAACACGACCGCTAAAAATAAAATGCCGATAATAGTGTGAATTACCTTCACTTTTTTTTCAACGAAAACTTGTTGTAAGATTAAAATACCGAAAAAACCGGCCGTCATCGGCAAGAAATACGGGCATGTTAAAATACCGAGTGTGATAATAATGCCCATTTGAATCCATGTTTTTTTTGTCAGGCTATTATTCATCCAAAGCAAAATGGACCACAACAAAATAAAATGACACATCAAATTGATATGCACAAACACCCGCATCATCATAATCGGTGCTGCCACAAAAAAGAGAGAACCTACAATAATCAGGAATTTATTTTTAAATGCTTTTCTAAAAATCAAAACTGAAAAAACGGCCTGTAAAACATAGCATATCAGCATCCACACGCCCACGAACTGCACATCGGCCGGCAATCCGAAGAATTTATGGAATGCTTTAAAAATCAGAGAAAGAAGCGGACTGCCGTCCGTCCCGTGCACGGAAATACCGTAGGGATACGCTAAATTCGTATGCGTCAACAACGGCCAACGCCATTCATCTAACCGATAAAAAACACTGCCGAGGTATGAAACCGTAAAATCCCCACCCATTTGAACAAAATTCGTATCGTAAATATTCAATACACGAAAACCGAACAAATACAAAAAAGCAAGAACGGTAATAAAAATCGTTACCGTTAAATCAATCTGTTGCCAAAAAGGACCTTTAAATGCCTGTTCTTTTTTTTGAAATAAATCCTTAAACCGATTCCAAGGCGATAACATGTTCATATACTCACTCCAGATAATTTATCGGATTTGTTTTAAAGGATTTTTTCTCAAATGTAAATAAAAAATTTCTAATGAAACATAAAATAATAAATCAGGAATGTTAAAACCGGCACAAAGGCTATTCCGATTGCTTGGGCATAGTTTGTTTTACGAAACATCGCAAAACTTAATATCATACATCCGAAAAAAATCGGTTCGTTAAACATGGAAAGAATAAAATACGTATCTTGCGATTTGCGCGCGAAATCATTATCCCACAAAATAATGTAAAAGATAATGTCTGCCAGCAATGCCCCGAAATAAACTAAATATTTAAACACTACTTTAATAAATCCAACAGTTTCATCAAGAAATAATAAACAAGTGCCAATCCGGCCGGAACAGATACAATCCAATTTGCAACTTGATATTTCGATTTGCAAAAGAAATAAAACCCAACAGCCAATATACCGATAAAAATATAAAGGCGATACGGAATAGCCCAACCGCTCATAATTTGCATATAAAGATAAATGTTTGCTAAAAAGAGCGTGAAATATACAACATATTTATCCATTTTAAACCTCTTACTCAAAAATAACGGTTCATAAGAATAAAGAACGGGACGGCCTACCGAGCCATCCCGCCGTTTTTATTCTTTAAATCTTATGCTTTCGGCCATTCAGTGGCTTTTTCGGCATTAAATTTAATCCACTTTTCATCGGCTTCATCAGCAGATGTAATTGCCCCTTGCGGACATTCGGAAATGCAAACACCGCAATCAATACATTCATCAGGGTTCACAACAACCTGAGTTTCACCCTCATGATAAGCGCCGACGGGGCAAACTTCTACACAACTTTTGCACAAAATGCATTTATCACCGTTTACAACTGATGGCATAGTAATCTCCTTTACAAAAAATTCAGTTCACGGTTTCATATTAGGCAAAAAAAATAATTATGCAAGCATTTTTTTATTCTCTTGACGAATATCTTTCAATTTTGTATCTTAAAACGTGTGTTAAGAAGTAAACAATATCTATCGGAAAGGATAAATAATGACGGTTAATTATAAAAGAGGTGATTTCGATTCACGCCCGTGGGGAACTTGGGAAGTTTTAGATGCCGGCGAAAGCCATATCGTGAAAAAGCTGGTTGTTTTACCAAATCAAAGCGTTTCTTTGCAACTCCACCACAAACGTAACGAGCATTGGATAATCGTTCAGGGAACGGCCACCGTTACACTGGGAGATGAAGTCAAAACAGTCCGGCAAGATGAAGCCGTTTACATTCCCGTTGAAACAAAACATCGGATTGCAAATCTGACAAATGAACCCGTTATTTTTATTGAAGTTCAAACGGGTGATAATTTGGATGAAAACGATATTGTGCGCTTTGAGGACCAATACGGCCGTGTGAACGGATAATAACGGATTATTGGCATTTACATTATCTTGCCTGCCTGTTGCGTGCGGGTTGTATTATATGCGCGAGGAAAGATAACGGCAAAATAGAATCCCGTTCGCAAGATTTCGCAAGATATTGTGCAAGAAGTGATCAAGATATAATAAGTTATGCACCGAACATAAAAATAAGCATTTATAAGGCAAATACAGCATAATCAGCGTAAAGCGCCCGATATAGCTTGCATATCCGTAAATAACGGCATTCAGTTTATCAAATATTATTTGGATCTAAAAGCAAACAGGCTTGAAAAAACGACAGGTTATGCAGATAATAAACGAATGCAAGCGCAAAAACGACTCGCTTAATCTATTTATGTTTAAACGGAGAATGACACCATGAAAAACAACGCAATTTACAGTGCCCTGTTTCTGATTACCTGTTTGGCCTCTTTGCCGACACAGGCAACCGAAGTGCCGACTCAAATTCAAAACGATTCGTCTGCTTTGCGCACCGATATACCGTCAACAAAAGTAAGTGCCTGGCGCGCAAACATTCGGCGACTCGGGTTGGAATTATCATCGGTTGAAGTCAGCAATGCAAAAGAATATCAAGATTCGCCCGTATCGGCCCTCAATGCGGATAGTCAAACACTTGTAAAAGGCGTATTTGATTTTGTTTTGGAATATGAAACAGCCCTCAGCAGATGGGATAACAGTGTATTCCTTAATTACGGGCGAACGAAAATCAAGCCCTATAACGAGCCGACGGAAACAACCGAAAATGCCGATGAAATTTTGCTGACAAGTGATTATACCTATAAAATGTATCGCGTTAAAAATCTTGATTTAGGCCCTTTTGCCAGCGTTGCCTATCAAACGGAATTTACACGCAATGAAGATGCGCCACGCATGAAAGTTGTGCGCGCGAAATCGGGTGCAAAATTGTTAAACGGAAAATTGATAAAGGATTTATACATTGCCGGCGTCGGCGAATATGATTTCACGTATGCACAAAGCGTGTCAAAAGTTGCCGGAGAGGTAGGTTGGCGTTTTGAAGATTCGCTTCGCGAGGGAGTTCAATTATCAACGGACGGTTATTTCAGAAAATATTTTATGTTCAGTCATTATATCGGAACGGATTTGAAATATGACTTAAATTTAACTGCACGAATGGACGTCAATATAACCGATACGCTCACATTCGGTCCATACATTTCTTATCGCCTGGCAAAAGCACGCGCCGCCGAAAAATACGGCAGTAATTTTACCATCGGGCTTTCATTAGCTTACAAAAATTTATTTAATTTATAGTAATGTGAACATCAGTTTTTAAACACAATTAACATCAACACAACAAGGAGAAAAAATGAAAATTTTAACGGAATTTAAAAAATTTGCCATGCGCGGGAATGTAATGGATATGGCTGTCGGTATTATTATCGGGGCAGCATTCGGAAAAATCGTTGATTCGCTGGTAAAAGATATTATTATGCCACCGCTCGGCATTTTGCTCGGCAAAATTGATTTTGCAAATTTATTTTTTGTCTTGAAAGAGGGAACGGGCAGTCCTGCTCCCTATGCCTCGTTAAGTGCCGCGCAAGAGGCCGGCGCCGTTACACTCAACTTCGGCTCATTTTTAAACACCATTATCAGTTTCACGATTGTTGCTTTTGCCGTATTTATGCTTATCAAAGCGATGAACACCGTTCAAGATAAGTTGGATAAAAAAGAAAAAGAAACCGCACCGAAAACGAAAGAATGTCCTTTTTGCTGTTCTCAAATTTCCGTTAAGGCAATTAAATGTCCGCATTGCACGGCTGATTTGAGCCAGAGTAAATAATTTATCGGCCATCAATTCGGCTTCATTAAAAAACAGCCTTTTCGTTTGCAAAAGGCTGTTTTTAATATAAAAATACCGCATTTCAAAACACAATGCGGTATTTTTATTTCCTTAAAACGGTTATTTTTCAAGAATCTTTAAAAACGTTTCTTTGAATGCCACGTTAGAGGCCACCAACGTTTGACTTTCCAAAATTTCGCTCAGTTTTCTTTTTCCACCGAAATCCGATGCAAATCCGCCGGCCTCTTTCACGAGCAAATATCCGGCTGCAATATCCCACATATTGAAATGACAGGAAACATACCCGTCAAACTGCCCCGCCGCAACGCTTGCCAAAGATAATGTTGTGCATCCGTTAAACCGTGTTGACGCTAAGCCACCCGTTAACTTCGTTACCGTTTCTCTGTTTTTCTCCGAGCGGAATCCGCAACTGCCGATAACGGCTTGCTCCAATTTATTGCGAGCCGATACACGCAAACGAACAGTCCCCGTCGGCGTCATCACATAACTGCCTTTTCCTTTTTCGGCATAGTATAAATCATTCGTAATCGGATTAAACACAATTCCGGCAATTACTTCATCGCGCTCCAACAAAGCAATAGAGATGGCAAAAGTCGGAATAGCGTGAATAAAATTAATTGTTCCGTCAATCGGATCAATTACCCATGTGTAGGGAGAATTATTCCGTGCGGGAATCGTGCCGGCTTCTTCCGTAATAAATCCGTAATCGGGGCGATCATAACTTAATTGCTCAATCAATGTTTTTTCAGCCAACATATCGGCATTTGAAACAAAATCGCCCGGACCTTTCCGAGAAATTTGCAAATTGGCAACTTCCCCAAAATCCCGCAACATGCGTCGCCCTGCTTTACGCGCTGCTTTCACCATAATCATCAAGTTCGGCGATAACGCTTCAATCATCATTTCTTCGCGCGTTTGCGGTTTATCTTTCCGAAATGTTTGCGCGCGCGGCGTTATTTTCCGTTTTTCGGTTATCGGCATTATTTCGCCCTTTCAACATAAGAACAATCGGCCGTTGCAACCACGATTTTCTCGCCTGCCGTCACGAAAGGCGGAATGGTTGTGCGTAAACCGTTGTCCAAAAGAGCCGGCTTATAAGATGTCGTAACCGTTTGGCCTTTCAAATACGGCTCTGTTTCAACAACCGTGCAAACAACTTGCAACGGCAATTCAATACCAACGATTTTGCCTTCAATCATATTGGCAACCACCGTCATGCCGTCTTGCAAGAAAGCAACGGATTCGCCCATAAAATCAACAGGGATTTCAATTTGATCGTATGTATCTTGATTCATAAAATAAAGGGTATCGCCGTCTTTATATAAGAATTGGCAATCCACATTTTCACTCGTTAATTTTTCAATCGTATCTTCCGAACGGAAGCGTTCGTTTGTTTTATTTCCGCTGGCAATATCGCGCATTTCAACTTGCATAAAGGCACCGCCCTTACCCGGTTTTGTTACCTGCGTTTTCATCACAGTCCATTGTTTACCGTTATGTTCAATAATCCAACCCGGACGAATATTATTTGCTTGTGTTTTCATAATCTTTCCTTTTCTGCTACATGTTTACATATTAAAAATTGATTTGAGAATGAACACACTATACGCACATTTATTTTCTTTTTCAAGGAAAAAATGAATCCGCTTGCAATTTTTCACTCGTCAAACAAAAATCCGAACAATAACGCGTTGCAAGTGCCGAAATAAAAAAGGAAGGAGCATAACCCGTTTGTTGAAAACTCGGCTGCTTTCTTCCGAACCTGACCGGCTGGTTTTTCAAACGTCTATGTCCTTCCCGAGTGTTTATCGTAGTGGAGAAAAAGTGATTTGTCAAGTAAAAAATGCTTGCAATAAAACAAGGCATTCGGTAGAATACCCATATTTTGAAAGGAGAAAAAATGAATCTGTCATCTTGCGTCAAAGAAAAAGTGGCAAAAGCCTATCAACAATGTGGCTATAATGAAGCACAAACACTCGTTAAATTATCCGATAGGCCGGATATGAGCGATTATCAATCGAACGGCGCACTGCCATTGGCCAAGCAACTCAAACAAAATCCGCGCGCCGTTGCCGAGCAAATAGCCACTGTTTTGAAAGATGATTCATTTTTTTCAAAAGTCAGCGTGGACGGACCGGGATTTATTAACCTGACAATTTCCGATAAAGCGTTAGGCGATATGGCTGACGCCGTTTTGAATACACCCAAAGGCGGATACGAACGCACCACACCGCCTCAAAAAGTTGTCATTGATTACGGCGGACCAAACGTTGCCAAAGCGCTCCATGTGGGACATTTGCGTCCGGCCGTTATCGGCGAAGCCATCAAACGCATTCACGCATTTGCCGGCGATGATATTATCGGCGATATTCATTTGGGCGATTGGGGCTTACCGATGGGGCTTTTAATTACAGAAATTCAAGAAAGACACCCCGATTTACCCTATTTTGATGCTACGTTTACGGGTGAATATCCGAAAGAAGCACCCTTTACGGTGCATGATTTGGAAACCATGTATCCGATAGCATCGCAAAAATCCAAATCAGATGAGGCTTATTTGGCTCGTGCGAAAGAAAACACGCATTTATTGCAAAACGGGCATCGCGGTTATCGTGCGTTATGGCAACACTTTGTTGATTTATCGGTTGCCGAAATGAAAAAGTTATATGAGCCGTTGGATATTCATTTTGATTTATGGCGTGGCGAAAGTCATGTGCATGATCGCCTGCAAAAAATGATTGTTCGTTTGCAAAAAGAAGGACTGATTGTTCCCGATGACGGCGCACAAGTTATCCGTCTCGGCAAATCAAAAACGGGGAATGATTTACCGCCTTTAATTATGGTGAAATCGGACGGTGCCGTTATGTATGGGGCAACGGATTTGGCAACGATTGAAGAACGTGTGGAGGAGTTTAATCCCGATAGTATTTTATACGTGGTAGACGCTCGTCAAGCCCTGCATTTTGAGCAAGTGTTTGCCGGTGCCGAAAAAATCGGATTAACGAAAAAGGTTAAGCTGTTGCATTTAGGATTCGGCACAATCAACGGCAAAGATAATAAACCGTTTAAAACACGCGACGGTGGGGTAATGACGCTGAAAATGCTGATGGAACTTGCAACCGATGCCGCTTTAAAGAAAATGAACAGTGGCGAAATGGGACGCGATTTGACGGATGAAGAAAAATCAAAGATATCCAAGATAGTCGGCGTCAGTGCATTAAAATTTGCCGATTTAATGAACGAGCGGATGAAAAATTATATTTTTGATGAAGATAAATTAACAAGTACGGAAGGCAAGACGGGTCCTTACATTTTGTATGCACTTGTGCGGATGAAATCCGTATTGGAAAAAATGAATGAATCCGCCGCCATTACCGAACAAGATATTATTCGCATACAAGAACCGGCGGAACGGCAACTGATGTTGCGTTTATACGGTATGCCGGATAGTTTGCAAACAGCGTATGATAATAATGCCCCACACGTAATTTGCGATTATTTATTTAAATTGGCACAAGATTTCAATTTATTTTACCACGATTGCCCGATAAAAGATGCCGATGAACAAACGCGTCGTTCCCGACTGGCACTAACGAAATATACGCTGGATATGGGTTTAAAAATGACGAATTTATTGGGTCTTCAAGTACCGGATAAAATGTAGATAAAGGAGAAAGACGGATGCAAATACGAACAATCATTTTTTTAGGGTTGGCAAGCATCGCATTTAGCGGATGCGGGCGGGTATCAAATCCCAAAGCCCCGGATAATGCTTTTTATCCGCATACTTATATTGTTCGCTCATCCGAAAATGAATTGAATCAACGTAAAACGGATACGGCGGGTGTAAAAGATACGGGCGAAAATAATGCGCTGGTGCGCAATGCCACGTCGCACGTATCCGAAATCAAAGAAATGAAATAGAAGGAGGACATAAAATGCAAAACGAAACCGGACGCAGTATGGTTGAGATGATTGGTGTTTTAGCGCTTATCGGTGTTTTATCCGTCGGCTCATTGGCTGCATACGATTACACACGTGTCCGTGCGAGAACGGCGGGAATTATAGATGTCGCTTCAAAGTTATTAGCCATTGCGCGCGTTAAGGGAAAAGAGGTTTCAACATTTACCGAAAAAATGGAATATACGATTGATAATTACCAAATCGGCGGAACGGCACGCATTGATGTGCCGGCGGGTGAAGGCGTTGTTGTGATATGCGGGTGCAACATTGATGATAATTTTGAAGAACGCATGGAGCAACAAAGCGGTGTCGGCATCGCACAAGTTGAACAACCCACAGCATTAAGTCGCCTAAAAGAGTGTGGCGATGGAGAGCCCGTCCAATGCTTTGAAATGCGATTCCCCGAAAAATAGAAGCGATTGGCACAATAACGTTTTCCGTTTAAGATAATTGTTATTGACGCGCAAAAAAGAAATATTTTCTCAAAAAAAATCTTGCAACTCGTCAAAAAGAGCGTATGATTAAGAAGTGAGGAGATTAGACATGAATGTATTGTTGATTAACGGGAGTCCACACCCGAAAGGATGCACATATACGGCGTTGTCCGAGGTTGCAAAAACATTGAATGAAGAACGAATTGATACAACAATTTTTCATATAGGGCCACAAGCCATTCACGGCTGCATTGCATGTGGAAAGTGCCGAGAAACGGGATACTGTATTTATACAAAAGACAGAGTAAATGAATGTATCGAGTATGCTCTGCGTGCCGACGGTATTATCGTTGGTTCACCCGTTTTTTACGCGGGGCCAAACGGGGCCTTATGTGCTTTATTGGACAGACTTTTCTTTGCAATGGGCGGAGCATTGGCGTATAAACCGGCGGCAGCGATTACAAGTAGTCGGCGAGCGGGTGGACCTGCTTCATTTGATCGATTAAATAAATACTTTACCATGTCAAACATGCCGATTGTTTCATCTCAATATTGGAATGAAGTGCATGGCAGCACGCCCGAGGAAGTCAAGAAAGACGCCGAGGGGATGCAAACAATGCGCACATTGGGGCGCAATATGGCATGGCTTTTACGGTGCATTGAAGCAGGGAAACAAAACGGCGTGCCGATGCCCTATCGTGAACCGTTGGTTCGCACGAATTTTATTCGGTGAGTTTGACTTGTTTACATCATCTGAATAGTTGTGTTTTAATATAACAGTATATTAAAAATACCACTCAATAAGTGCACTGATTAGAATGTAAAAATAAATTATGTGATTAAATAAAAACGGGAATTTATATAATCCCGTTTTTATTTTAGAAGAGCGAGTAAAATAGGAATTATATTACTTCAAGACGCAATAATTTCCATCCAGCGTGCGCTCTTCATAGCATTCCATACAGGCATCGGTTATATTCTGAACATTCACGCGTTCTTCGGTATCACAGGGATAGCATTTATTATCCCAACCTCGAAGTGGTGCATCTGACGGGCATTTTGGAACGCACATATCATTATATCTATTGCGTGTATCCGGGCACTGTTCGCAACCATCATGCGAAACACTGCCTATACCTATATTTTTTTCTTCGTAACAAGAGTAGCAATCACCATACTGTCCTGTAAACATACCTTTATCACAAGGAATGGAACATAAAACATTCCATTCTCCATTTGCAATACGATTCGGACAAGTCGCGTTGCAGATTTCCTCAGATTCTACTATTCTTATCGGATCAGGGTAACTACAATCATAACATACCCCATCATCCCCACGAATTTCGCCTTTTGGACAATCCAAAATACAGTATTCTCCTACAAGTTTACGATTTGGACAATTCTCACAACCATCATGCTTTACCTGAGCTACCTTTATATTTTTTTCTTCGTAACAAGAGTAGCAATCACCATACTGTCCTGTAAACATACCTTTATCACAAGGAATGGAGCACAAAAAATTCCATTCTCCATTTGCAATACGATTCGGACAAGTCGCATTGCAGGTCTTTTCTGCATTATTTATTCTAATTGGATCTTCTTCATCGCAAGTGTGACATTTTCCATTTGTATCTCTTAGCGCTCCCTCACATTTCAAAACACATTTATTATTCCACACTTCTCTATTCGGGCAAGCGTTGCAGTTTTCATTGACGCCCGTAACGTCAACCCCGTTTTCTTCCTCGCAAGTGTAGCAGTTGCCGTTTTTATCTATGAGCGGCTTAAACCACGGGCAACATTGGTCGCCTGCCACATTGCAACAATAGCCGTTCATTGTGGACGGGCAACAATACGGCCCCGCCCACCTGTCGCTCGTGCAACAGACTTGACTTCCCGTTAAAATATCTTGTCTACACCGTTCATTACTCCCGCAGATTGACACACATACACCCTCTGCCGAACATCTTGCACATTTACTCGCACAATCATCATCACTATAACATTCTTGATACGGCAACATATCGTCTTCCAAGTGCGCCCCGTATTGGAAGATCATCACGGCTGTTGTTGTCGGCTCGCCTGTTTCCGTCAATCCATCGCAGATACTGGTGTTCCCGTCGTAGGCTAAATCCCCCACTTTCATAATAATCGGCAACGTCCATTCCGTCCGCAAAATCATCTTACATTCTTCTACCGGCACATTCTGCACTTCTATTTCAAAGTATTTCGGGTCTTCTAACCAATACGCCACTATCGGATACCCGAGATTCGTATATTCCCCCATTTCCATCACAATTTCGGGATTTTCGGGGTCGGTTGTGTTATTATCCGCAATCGGAGCGATTGCATACGCCCGCAAATTGATTTCATGCACCGTTTCATTCGCCCGATACATTGTCATCGCATACCGATAGCCCATAATTCCCGCAACCGATAAGACCCCAATCACCGCCAATACACCCAGCATTTCTACCATACTCCGCCCGTATTCGGCCAAGCGCATACCCCGTAATCCGCACAATCCATGTTGCGTTTGTGAGTCGGCTGAAAATCTGGCTTTTTGATTGTTTTTCAAGCGCGCGAGGCTTATTTGATGCGCTGATTTTATCTCTCGTTTTGCGCGATTCGCCTCAAATTCCCTGTTTTTTACTTTTTTTGCATAAAAAGAAGCCAAATTAACTATTTGTTTTATATTCATTTTTCTTCTCCCCATTCTTCATAAACGTCCGTTTATGTAGAGGGAGAACAGCGCAAAATCGTCCCACAAAAATCAATCTTAAAAAATCATTATTTTATAAGTAGATATTCATATTTAAATTTTCACTTGATTATTCTAAAAATACCTTTATAATCTGATTTATACTATATCATCTAGACGGACCTTTTTGTAGAGTCCGCCTCATAAATATCTTCGGTATCAAAAAACATGCAAACAACTGCTTCAATTATAAAATAAATCCACTCAATCCACACTTTTTTTTCACATAAAGGTGCCGATTAAAATAACCAAAAACATAAATAACGCAATATAATCCATGATAAAATTCGTTCCGTTTTATCAAGCCGATTTTATAAACAGTGGCCTCTTACTCTCTGGTTAATTTCTTACCGCGGGACAAATATCATATCCGTTGTGCCCGAAGAATTACAGGTGTTAGATAACGAAACAAAGTGCTTTGTTCCATCCGTATTATTTAATTCTTCACTCATTTGTTCGCATGCCGATTCCGGCACACCCTCATACGTAATCGTGTATGAATCATCTCCGTCGGCCGCAACGGTAATATTTCCGCCCCACCGATTCGTCTTGGAGGCTAATACATCTTCATCAACCAAGTCATCCGTTGTATAACCCGTCAAGCAATCCGAATAACTGCTGGACCAGGAACACATATCATCAATATCGCGCGAAACTTGATCAATTTCCAACAAAGTAGCGCTCGTTCTGAAATATGAATCTACATACGACATAGACGTTATCCCGCCAACGGCAATTACCCCGATGATGGCGATAACACCCAACATTTCAACCATGCTTCTGCCCGATTCCGAAGATACTTTTCTCATTTTTTATCCTTCCCCTCATCTGGTTTTTTCTCATTATAAGACAAAAGTTTTTCAATGACAAGTCTTTTTTTCCGACTAAAATTCAACTCTACCCAAAATTTTTCCGCTCGTTGCATTTGTCGATGAATTTCGGCGCCTCGCCATCCCAAATTATACAAATCACTTCCCCGAATCGGGAAAACAGGCATTTTGATTTTTTTAAGTTTTTGAAATTCTGTTTCCGATAACGAATGATTTAGTTGAAATATATGTAAATGAAACAAATAAGCAGGCTTTCCGATTTTCCATAATAAATAGCGGTTTTCGGCTTGCGTTTTCCCTATTTGAACTGTTGCACCGTATAAGCCGAGTTGCTTTCGCTCCGCTTTACTCCATTTCCATGCAACGGCTTGCGGAGAATCAACCAATGCCGATAAACGCATTAAACAATCGGCACGCGGATAACTTTTCAAAAATGCCTCCAACCGCCCTACGTCGGCTTTCGGTAAAATAACGGATAACACGCCGTTTTCCTGCATCAAATTTAATGAATTTATCACATATCTGCCCATGAGTAATTTCATCATCTCCGCACGGATTCGCTCTGCCGAGATATCGAGCAAACCGTTTCTATGGATTCGGCAAGCCGATAACGATTCTTCATCAATCTTTTTTGTTCCGAATAATGCCAAAAATCTAAAATAACGTAAAATACGCAAAAAATCTTCTTGCACCCGTGCATTTGCTTCGCCGATAAATCGGATTCTGCGAGCGGACAAATCTTTCAAACCGTTCGTATAATCACTGATATTCCCCGCTTTATCCATATACAGCGCATTAACGGTAAAATCGCGCCGGTGTGCATCCGTTGCATACGAATCCACAAACGCTACGTCGGCATGGCGTCCGTCGGCCAAAACATCTTGTCGCAATGTGGTGATTTCATAAGGAACACCATGATAAACCGCCGTTACCGTTCCATGTTTCAACCCTGTCGGGTAAACAGGAATATGATTTTGTTTTAAAAGAGAAATAACCGTTTCCGGACAAAGAGGTGTTGCCAAATCATAATCATTTACCTTTTTGCCGAGTAAATAGTCGCGCACACAACCGCCGACCAATCGAACATTATCATCAAAAACATTAAATAATTCAACTATATCTTTTGTGATAAGCTCTTTTTTGTTCATCATTTAACTCCTTAATACTTGCTATACGCAATAATTTCTTGCAAATCAAGTAAAAAAAAGGTAAAACCATTCCCATGATGATTGAAACGACAGATGAATTGCAAGCGGTATGTCGGCGATTTGCAACATACCCCTATGTAACGGTAGATACGGAATTTATCCGCGAAAAAACATATTACCCCGATTTATGCCTGATTCAACTTGCATCTCGAGATGAGGCTTATTGCATTGATCCATTGGCTCCCGGCATAAATCTGGCGCCGTTGTTTGAGCTGTTTCAAAATAAAAACGTTGTGAAAGTGTTTCACGCCGGCAGACAGGATATTGAGATTTTCCTGCATTTAAGCGGTGAAATTCCCACCCCCGTTTTTGATACGCAAATCGGCGCAATGGTTTGCGGATTCGGCGAGAATGTGGCTTACGGGCAGTTGGTTCAAACGCTGTTGGGCGTTAGATTGGATAAAAGCATGCGTTGCACAAATTGGGCAAGACGCCCGCTTTCCGAAGAACAGATTCAATACGGATTATGCGATGTAACATATTTGCGAGATGTGTATGAGAAAATAACGGCGCGTTTGGAAGAAACAAAGCGCTTATCTTGGATACAAGAAGAACTGGCTGTTTTAACAAATCCCGAAACCTATAACCCCACACCCGAACAAATATGCCGTAAACTTCATTATCCTTTTTCAAAACCGCTTGCGATTTTGATTTATCAAAAACTTTATTTATGGCGCGAGAATTTAGCCAAATTAAAGAATCGTCCGCGCCGATACCTGGTAAAAGATGAATTGCTGGCGGAATTGGCACTCGTGCATCCGCAAAATACGGCGCAATTAAAGGAAATGCGCGGTATTCCGAGTAATTTTGAAAATTCTTCATACGCAAATGCCATTATTAAAATCATCAATGAAGCCCTGAAATGCAAGTCTTCCGATTTACCGCATATCGAATCGGAGCGCACTTTGAGCGTTGCTGAAAAGAACTTATTAAGCATCTTAAAATTTGCCCTTACGATTGTGGCCGACAAAGAAGAAATTGCGCATTCTCTCATTGCTTCGTCCGAGGACTTGGCAACTTATGTGCGCGAAAAACAAGCCCCGTTTTTAACAGGGTGGCGCTATGCGGTATTCGGAAAAATTGCCGAACAACTGGCGCAAGGCAACCTCGGCATTTATTTTGATGCAAAAAAAGGGGAAGCCGTTATGGGCGAAATTCATAATTTGACGAAATAATAGACTTTTTTGTTGTTTCTTCTTGCAATACGGATACTATTGTGATAAAATGAATCCACTTATCAGCAGGAGGCAAAAATGCAACAAGATAAAGGAGCAAAAACATACGTCAACGGCGGGATTGCCGTTCAAAGTTCTATTGCACCGTCAAGCAAGGAAGATACGCCACTCATCAAAGCAATTCAAGCGCAAGATTACCAGCGCTTTGAGGCTTTGATGGCAACGGAAGATGTCAATGAGCCGGGGTCTTATGGATTGACGCCGTTGATTGCCGCCTGCTATATCAATACCAAAATCGGCAGAGCCATAATTCAAAGATTACTTCGCTCTCCCGCAATCAATGTGAATCAAGAAGATGATCAAGGGATGTCGCCGTTAGGTGTGGCAACGGTCAGAAACAGCCGATTGGTTGTGGCTGCCTTGTTGCGCAAAGGAGCGAATCCGAATATCCATACTTACACCCGCTTGAAAGGCGGATACGATAGTCAAGGTAAAGATTATAACCGCTGGCGCCAGGTAACACCGCTCAGTTTGGCTGCGCGCCGTCATGATAAGCGCATGGCCGACGTTTTACTTAAATTCGGCGCATCGGTTGACTTATTGAGCGATTTGGATATTACACCGCTTTCCATGTCGGCACGCGGAGATGATGTTGATATGATGGCTTATTTTCATAGAAACGGAGCCCACTTGGACACTATGCCGACAAATTGGCGGGAATATACGGATCAAAAAGAAAAAGGTTGCCCGGTTGTGTTACGCAAGGTATTGAAATACGGGAGCATTAACTGTCTCAGATATTTAATCAACGCCGGATTGCGTATTCCGCCCGTTATTTATAAAAAGGGGGGCGACCAGATGCCGATATTGACTTATCTGCTTTCGCAACCGATTCCGTTTTCGGAACAAGCTAACTATGAAAGTTGCGCACGGCTTTTACTCGGTAGCGGATATGACAGCTTAAATACAATCCGCTTTACCGATAACCAGAAGCTCAACATTGCCGATACCGACTTTTTAGGCAGAAACGCACTCTATTATGCAACTTATTCTTACGGAGAGGATTTATGCGCCCAACTGGCAACGGCGGACACAATGTGTCGCCGTGATATTGAAGGGGATACACCTTACAGTGTTGCCATCCGTCGAGGAGAACTCCCGATTATCCGCATGTTTTTAGGGAAAGGTGTCAATCCGAATGAAGCAGTGCACTATTATCCCTGGACGATTACGGAACTGGATTCGTATCCGAACGGCATTACGGAGCCGGGCATTTTTTATGCAATGAAGCGAAAAGATGAACGCTTGGCATCGTTATTGATTCAAAAAGGCGCAAATCTGCTATGGCAAAATCCGGAAGGCAAACAGCCGGTTGATTATTTAGATGAAAACTTTTCACCTGAATTTAAACAATTTTTTATGAAACGTATGGAAATGCAAAAAGCAAATCTGAATGTTGCCTCACGCAACAAGCAACTTAACACCATGGCGCGCACTTTCATTAAAAAAGAACGCAGTTAATAGGCCGTATATGTCCAAAAATATCATATAATAAAACAGATATTGCATTTGGCACAATATGAGCAACGGTAATGTTATTCGCTTGTAACCGTGCGCACGGGGGGGGGTATTATCCGCACTTTCAAAACAAGCGCCGGCAGTTTTAACCGGAAATACGTTTTAATTCAAGAAAATGATACAAAATAAAATAAACTTGCTTATTTGAATGAAAGAATGTATATTAAGCGTGTAAGGAGAAAAAATGCCCGAACAACTGCCACCCGAAATTATGCAAAAAGCGGCCAAGGGAATTTCATACATTGCCCATCCGTTACGCTTGCGCATTTTGGAATATTTAGATGTGAACGGCGAATCATCCGTTTCGCAAATTACAAAAGGCGTGAGCGAAGAACAGGTGATTGTATCGCAAAATCTAAAAAAACTGCGGGAAGCCAATTTAGTCAAAACCAAAAGACGGGGCATTTTTATTTTTTATGCCATTGATGAGGAGTATCCCGCCAGCATCTTTGTCTGCCTGCGAAAATTGTTCGGATATATGACGGATAACTTCTATTTCTTGCAAGAAAGTTATAAGGTTGCTCTGCCTCGGGATTATACGACCATGGCGGCTAATCGGATTAAACTATTTGCTCATTATGATAAAATGCGCATTTTGGAATATCTGTTGTTAAACGGGCCGAGCAATGTGAATACATTGGCAGCCGGAATCGGATTAGAACCGTTAAAGGTTTCACAATTTTTAAAAAAAATGAAAGATGATGAATTTGTTACGTGCGTCAGAAACGGTCGATTTGTGTTTTATGAATTACTGAACGGCGTGCATAAAACAGCCATTGAGTGTATTCGTAAACGATATAATGCGTTATCGGATAAATCTCTTTTCTAACATTTTGATATGCGGGAACAAGTAAGTTCCAACCATTTTCCGCACGCATTTATAAGTTTAACGCGAGGTTTCACGATGCAACTTTTGCTGAACCGTTCTTGCCATTTCGGCAACATACATTTCTGCCGTTTTGTGATACGTTTTAAAAATTTTTTCATCACCCGGCTTTGTATCAATGCCTTTAAATTCGCAAGGTGCATAGTTGAGGCGACGCAACCCCTTTTCAACGGCAATCCCCGAAGGATTTCCGATGTAAAATCGGCTGATGATTTCTTTAATACCATTGGCAAATAAAAACTTTTCCATGACACGGCGTGAATCCTCATAATAACCTTTTCCCGTTTGTTCGGCATCCGTCCAGGCGCTTGTTTCAACCACATTTCCTTGTTTTTTAAGCATCAAGCAACCGACGCATCGATCTTCTCCGTGCGGATAAATATAATAGACAGCTTTACTGTCCGCCTCAGCAGAACGAAGCCACCCCTCCATGGTTTCTTTCATTTGCACAACATCTTTAATACCGCAAAATTCATCTAAAAAATGAACGCGTCGGATATTTCGCCGTAACAAAACATAAAAGGCACGCGCTTTTTTCACACTCTTTTCATTTTCAGACAAATTCGGTGCCTTGAAATTCAACTGTAAATCCACGCGGGAACCACTTAAATGCGGTGCAAACATTTATTATTCTCTTTCCATGCACGCTTTTTGAAACACAACGGAAAGTTTATCTTCCCGTTCACCCAATTTGACTAACCGAGAGATAATCGGTGCCGATTTCTTCAAATCAACCACGGCTCCTTTCGGAAATTTTTGTTGCGCCATTGCCACATTTTCTTTCCCGCATGCATAATGCACAACCGCTGCATATTCAGGACCTTTGCGTGTTGCATCGGTATCAATTTCAAAATAATATACCTGTTCGGGATTATCACATGTCCGCAACAAAGCAGTATCCGTTACGATTCCTTTTTGCGGAAGTATCTCTTGTTTTTGCGTTGTTGCAACTTGCCCGACACATCCCGTTAACCCGGCAACCCCCATCAATAATGCTATATTTTTATTCATCGGAAACTCCTTTCGCATTTCATTGAAATCAGTTTATCAGAAAAAATGCTCTTTGTCAACTTTTATTAAACAAAATAATTGCTTTTTTTTAAAAACTGTGTCATAACTTAAAATATGGAGAGAACAACAGATAATTTTTTAGGCGGGAAAGTTCGCTTAATTCAAGAAACAAACGGCTATCGGGCTACCTCGGATTCCGTTTTAGTCGCGGCCGCCGTGCGCGCAAAGGCGGGAGAAAGCGTGCTGGATGTCGGCTGTGGCAACGGGGTTATTTTGTATTGTCTGAACGCACGTGTTCAAAATTTAACGCTCGTCGGCATTGAAAAACAATCCGTATTGGCCGACTATGCCCGGCAAAATGCGCTTTTAAATCATGCCGACGCACGTATCCTTTGCGAAGATATCTTTCAACCGACAACGAGCATTCACGGTATCCAATATCACCACGTTGTTACCAATCCGCCCTATTATACGGAAGATTTTATTCGCGCCCATCCCCAAACGGCAACGGCTTATCATCAAACAACCGATTTATCGCACTGGATTCGCTTTTGCTTAAAACACATCCGAGCCAAAGGAACGTTTACCATGATACACCGAACGGAAGCCCTGCCGGAAATTTTGAGTATTTTACAAAAATCACCACTCGGCGCCATAGAGGTTATACCGATTTATTCCAAACAGGCACAACCGGCCAAACGTGTGATTGTGCGAGGCATTATGGGCGCGAAAAATCCCTTTATTCTGCAAGAAGGATTGATTATGCACGATTCGCAAAATTTACGCACGGATACGGCAGAAAAAATTTTAAGATTCGGAGCATGTATCAAATAAAAACAACTTGACATTCGCATGAAAAAAGCGTATAGAGAGAAACATGGTCCCGTAGCTCAGCTGGATAGAGCAACAGCCTTCTAAGCTGTGGGTCGCAAGTTCGAATCTTGCCGGGATCGCCATCTTAAACGCCTTTCGGGGCGTTTTTTTCATGTTTTTTTTCCATTTGGAAAGATTATGTTATATTGAATTCGGATATTTCATTCCGTATCGTGGAAAGACGTATCATAAGTAAGAAAGGATTTTTAAATGGAATCGGCGTATCAGAAATGCGTCAAATCATTTAAGCATAAAAAAAGCACCCTTCAAAAGGGCGCATCCATTACAAACTATATTTTGAAAATGGTGGGTGTGACAGGGATTGAACCTGTGACCCCTACCGTGTGAAGGTAATGCTCTCCCGCTGAGCTACACACCCAAGTTCAATGGAATCACTTATACAAGAAGAAATCAGCGATGTCAATAAAAATTTTTCATTTTTCTTTTTTTTATTGACAGAAGCCCTTTTGCCTGCTAGCTTGCATCAAGGGAGTTTTATGGGAAAAGCCATAAAAAATTTTCAAATGAATCAAAGAAAAATTATTTTATTTATCCTGGTTGCCCTATGCGTTATGGCCGGCAGTGCCGGACTTTATTTCTATCACAAAAAAATCGATTATCCTGTTGACTTGGTTTATTTATGGGTTGACGGAGACGATATTGCCTGGCTCAAAAAGAAAATAACCGCCCAAGCGAAAGAAACGAATCTTGCAGAAAACGCCATTGATGAAGCGCGCTTTCGTGAATTTGATGAATTAAAATATGCCCTGCGGTCCGTTGAACAGAATCTGCCTTGGATAAATCATATTTATATTATTACGGATAATCAAGTTCCCGACTGGCTGAATACGGATAACCCCAAAGTATCCATTATTGATCATACCGAAATTTTTCCCGAAGATGCCCTGCCCGTCTTTAATTCCAATGCAATAGAGGCGCAAGTTCCGTATATCCCCGGCTTATCCGAGCACTTTTTGCTATCCAATGACGATTGCTATGTTCGCGTTCCGTTGGATAAAGATTTTTTCTTTAATGATAAAGGCGATCCGCGCGTTTATGTAAAATATAAAAAACGCACGTATGATACTAATTTATGGTTGGCACAAATTAAAAAAGCGCATGAATTAATTACCGAAAAGTATCCGTTGAATTTTGTTGTTACGCCGTCGCACAATATAGATGCTTACCGTAAATCTTACTATTTAGATACCATCAAAGAGTTTCCGGAAGAATTTAAGCAAACAACCTATTCCAAATTTCGCAGGGAAAGTAATATCAATAGAATTATTGTATCGTTACGTGACAGAATGCTGAACAGGAATGAAATGTATGAAAATCACTCGGCACCTACCCTACCAACGTCTTGCAATACCGCATTTGCACTCATATCAAATGATTTTGATACGTTATTCGAAACACGCCCCTGTTTATTTTGCCTGAACGATTACGAGGGGAAAAGCGATATCAGTCTTTCCATTACGCAAACAATACTGGAAGGGCTGTTCCCCGAAAAATCATCATTTGAAAAGTAGCAAAAAACGCGCAATCCAATAATGTCCCGATATAAATGCACTCAAAATGAGGCGCGAACCGAAGTCCAACGCATTTTTGCGGATAATTCCTTTTTGGAGCATATCGGCAAATGTGCGCGATGCGGTATTAAAAAATTCACGACGCATGTGCGGATCGCAACATTTTTTAACCGGTTTTGCTCCAATCATCCGAAAAGCATCTTTTGTTAAATCGGCAATAAATTCATCTTTCAATGCATTCGGCACTCTGTTTTCTTTTATGAAGCTGTCATAAGAAGCATAAATGCGCTCAATCCCTGCCTTTTGGTATTTAGGCCAATTAACATGTTGCGTCATGGAATGTTTATTCACGCGCCAATAATAAAGCGGTTCGCATACAATCACTTTTTTAGAAATCAGCGTGTGAACGATTGAATTATAAAAATAATCATCTTCATACGTTAACTTTTCATTAAAGCGCACGTTTTTAACTTTATCCCATACATAGAGTTTGGATTTATTTATCCAAGCACCGAATTTTTTGCGTGTCCGTTTCAGCAAGAAAGCCGACATATCCGTTAGTACAATCGTGTGAATATCGGTTTGAGGGTTTATTTTTTGAAAATACGAAGCCGGTTTAGTTTCGCAAAAACGCACATTGTTGATTTCCATCACATCGGCATTTGTTTCTTTTTGAATATGAACCAGTATTTCAAAAGTTTGAGGATGGAGGCAATCATCGCTGTCCAAGAAAAAGACATATTTATTTTTCCCATCAATTTTATCAAGCAACGCGTTTAATGTTTTTGTCACGCCCTGATTTGGGTGATGAAATACATGAAATCTCGAATCATTTTGCGCATAACGTTTTAAAATATCATACGTGCCGTCAGATGAGCCATCATCCATGCAAAAGCATTCCCAATCGGGATAAGTTTGCGCCAGAAGCGAATCAAGCGTTTCATTCAATACGGAGGCGACATTATAAGCCGGCACCAAAACATAAATTTTATTTTCGGAAGCAATAGATTTCATCAGAACACTCCAATCATTAACACACAAAGGACTATGCACTCAAAAACGCCAAAAGTCAACAAAATAATGAAAGGGAACGAACGCGAAAGTAAATAAAAGAAAAGGAAAAAGATTATATTAAAGCGATATATTGAGCAAACGGGAAAAGTAACATCAAAGATTAAACAGTCAGCAAATAAACGAGAAAGAGGGAAAATGGGCAAAAAAGGTAAGCAAAGAAGAAAATAATGCTTGCAAAAACAAAAAAAATCGGGTAGAAAGAGTGGAAGAGAAGCGAAACGGAATGTAGCGCAGCCTGGTAGCGCACACGTCTGGGGGGCGTGTGGCCGCGGGTTCAAATCCCGCCATTCCGACCAATATCAAAAAGCGGAAGTTTATACTTTCGCTTTTTTTTGTTGTCCAATTCCCCTGCAAAGCCCTAGGACAGCCAGGTCTTAGAAATCGTTTTTGTGCAAAGGACTACGAGTGTTTCAATGCTATCCCTTTTATATATATACTTTTGCTCGAATATATATACCTTGTGCAATGTGATTTTTTCGCCAGAGCCACTTGACCGTAAGTTATTGTTTTTGAATAATTGATTATAGTGGTATGACATTAACTTTCCGAATCTTGCCAAGCACTGGTTGGTTTAGAAACCCAAAAACTGATACCACAATTTATACACCTCTCTAAAAGCCTTATTTTATAAGAGGTTTAATTTTTTTATAACTTACACACATGGTGTTTGGGGCATATAAAGAGATTTTCATTTTTTTGAAAAAATGACTATTTTCTTGCAATTTTAGGTAGAAGTCGTTAAAATATGACGGATTATAATTTTATGCTGATAAATGAGGTGTTTTCATGGCAGATGATATTCAAATTCAAAAAATGGACGGCAAAAGCCTTGATGTGACGGGCGTAAACAAGGAAAAGTTGAAAACGGTTTTTCCTGAGTGTTTTACCGAGGGTAATTTGGATATTGATAAACTATTGTCGCTTTGTGGCGAATACATAGACAACGATTTTGAAAAGTATAAATTTGAATGGAAAGGTAAATCTGAATGTTATCGGATTGCCGGTAAGCGTTCAACCGGAACACTCCGTCCTTGTCCGGAGGAAAGCGTTGATTTTGAAAACACCAATAATCTGTATATTGAAGGCGACAATTTGGAAGTTTTGAAACTTTTACAAACGGCCTATTACCGCAAAGTCAAAATGATTTACATTGACCCGCCGTATAATACCGGTAATGATTTTGTTTATGAAGATGATTTTAAGGACCCGATGGCTAAATATAAGGAAATTACAAGCCAAACAACAAAATCCAATCCCGAAACTATGGGTAGATATCATACCAACTGGCTCAATATGATGTATCCTCGCTTGCGTTTAGCCGCCAACTTGCTCCGTGATAATGGTGTAATTTTTATCAGCATTGATGAACGCGAGGTTGATAACCTTAAAAAAGTATGTAATGAGGTTCTCGGGGAGGAAAACTTTATAGGTTCATTTATATGGCGCAAAAAAGATGGTGGAGGACAAGCAAAAGAATATTTTGCAATAGAACATGAATATATTGTCGTATATCGTAAAAGTGAGCAATTACAATGGATAGATAAGACGGAAGAACGTAGTATTTCTCAATATAATAAAAAAGATGAACGTGGAAATTTCAAAGTAACAAAACTTGCAAAATGGGGAAATACTGCTCGTAGAGAAGATAGACCATCTATGTATTTTTCATTAACTGCACCAGACGGAACAGAAGCTTTTCCTATTGCTCCTGATGGGAATGATGGACGTTGGAGAGTTGGTAAAGAGAGGATGAATGAACTAAAATCTTTAGATTTGATATACTGGGATAAAAAGGGCGATAGATGGATACCATACGAAAAAGAATATTTTGATAATCAAGTTAAAGTTATTAAAAAAAGAAGTATTTTATACGATGTAGCCAATACAGGAGATGGCTCTAACGTACTAACTGAAATGTTTGGTAGAAAGGATGTTTTTGAAAATCCTAAGCCACTAGAAGTAATTAGGGAATTTGTAGAGTCCTCATCAGAAAATGACGATATTGTCCTCGACTTTTTCTCTGGCTCTGCAACTACGGCTCATGCAGTGATGCAACTAAATGCTGAAGATGGTGGAAAACGTCAATTTATTATGGTTCAATTACCGGAAATGACTGACGAAAAATCCGAAGCATTCAAAGCCGGCTACAAAAACATTTGTGAAATCGGTAAAGAACGTATCCGCCGCGCCGGTGCAAAAATCCAAGAAGAGTATTTGAAAAACCACCTTGCCCCAATGGGGCACTCCTCCACAGGAGGAGAATTATTCCCCTCCCAAGGAGGGGTGTCGGCGCAAACCGACGGGGTGGTTAAATCAAGAAATACAAAAGCATACCTATCGTTACCCTATAATCCACAGTTAAAAGAAAAAGCGAAAGAATTACGCAAAGGTGGTAACTTGTCTGAAGTTTTGTTATGGAACCAGATAAAAAACAAGCAATTTAATGGGTTAGACTTTGACAGACAAAAAATCATCGGTAATTATATCGTAGATTTTTACTGTGCAAGTCATAACGTTGTCTTAGAAATTGATGGTTCTTCTCATGATAATAAGGGAGTCTATGATACCGAACGAGATAACTATCTAAAAAGTTTAGGATTAGATGTTATCCATATTTTAGATGATGACGTTAAAAACAATATAGAGGGTGTGATAAGTTACCTTTATAACCACCCCGCCCTTACAGGGCACCCCTCCACAGGAGGGGAATGTAATCCCGCCGTTATCACTTCCCCACAGGAGGGGAATTATCCTGATGTTGGTTTTAAGGTATTTAAACTGGATACCTCCAACCTCGTCAAATGGGATGATACACCAGTCAGCGATACTGAAGTGTTAAAAGAACGCTTTGACTCTGTTGTCAAAACACTTAAATTTGACCGCTCTGAACTAGATGTCGTCTATGAAGTGATGTTAAAATTGGGTATTCCCGTTACCTATAAAGTCAATTTAACAGATATCAACGGTCGTAAAGTCTACTCCATTGGCGAAGACGGACTTGTTCTCGTATGTTTGGACGGTTCTAACGGTGGCATTACGCCGGAAGACATTTCGGCTATGTGCGATCTGGCTCCGGCCAAAATCGTCGCCGCCGAAGAAGCTTTTAAGGACGATGTCGCTCTGTCAAACGCCTATTATATCAGTAAAGACAAAGGTATTGAGATTGAGTTGTTGTAAAAGGAGAAAAATAATATGATGTTCTTTAAGAAAAAAACAAAACAATTAACAGTAAATGATAATCAAATAAATGTAATAAAAGTTAATGGACAAGATTACATTTGTCTTACCGATATGGTTAGAGGAGAAGAAGGTACTGATCATATAAAAAACTGGATGAGAAATCGTAATACGGTTGAATTTCTAGGTTTATGGGAACAAATGCATAACGAAAACTTTAAAGGTGTCGGATTCGACACCTTTCGGAAAGAAGCAGGTTTAAATAGTTTTACACTTACCCCTAAAAAGTGGATAGAGGCAACAAATGCTATCGGTATTGTATCTAAAGCTGGTAATGGTGGTGGCACTTATGCTCACATTGATATTGCTTTTGAATTTGGATCTTGGATTAGCCCACAATTTAAGCTATATCTTATTAAAGAATATGAGCGATTAAAGGCCATTGAAACAAATCCATATAATATTGAATGGAATGTCAAACGAGTTCTAAGCAAAGCCAATTATTCACTTCACACTGACGCAATCAAAGAATGTGTTATTCCCATTTCACGAAAATGGCGAAAAGAATTAGAATATGCCGAAGAAGCAGACTTTTTAAATGTGGCTGTATTTGGGATGACTGCAAAAGAATGGAGAGAAAACAACAAAGAAAGAGCAAAAAGGGGAGAAAATTTAAGGGATTCTGCAAGTATTAATGAATTGCTTGTTATTACAAATTTAGAAAGTTTAAATTCTGTGATGGCAAGGGATGGTATCGGTAAAAAAGAACGTTTTGAAAAATTAAAAGAAGTTGCTCAAATGGAATTAGAGAGATTAAAGACTTATGATGTCAAAAAATCAGTAAAAAGATTAACCCCCGAAACCTACCTTTTAGAAGATCATAAAAACAACTAATTCCAAAGGTATCGAATTCGACACCTTTGGAATGTAAGTTATTGATTAGGAAGAGACAAATGAAACTAAAATTTAAGAAACAGGAATTTCAAGAAAAGGCAGTTAATGCTGTTGCTGATTTATTCAAAGGACAAGAAAAAGCCGGAACAACTTTTTCTATCGTTGATAATTCGGCTCAATTTAGTTTATTGCAAAATGATTTTGGTTTTGGTAACAAACTTCTGCTTGATAAAGAAACGCTTGTTTCTAATTTGCAAAACATTCAAAAAGGTCAATCTTTGCCTCAAACAGATATTGAATCCGGCAAAGCCTTGCCTATTTCTATTGAAATGGAAACAGGAACCGGTAAAACCTATGTTTACACAAAAACAATTTTGGAACTCAATAAACGTTATGGTTTTACAAAATTTATCATTGTCGTGCCAAGTATTGCTATTCGTGAAGGTGTGAATAAATCTTTCCAAATCACCGAAGAACACTTTAAAAATCAATATGACAGCGTGCCTTACAGATACTTTATCTATAATTCGGCCAAACTGTCTGATGTTCGGGCTTTTGCGACTTCCAGCAACATTGAAATTATGATTATTAACATTGACGCTTTCAAAAAAGCCGAAAACATCATCAATCAGGAACAAGACAAGCTCAATGGCGAAACCGCTATGAGATATATTCAAGATACAAATCCGGTTGTGATTATTGATGAACCGCAAAGCGTTGATAATACACCAAAAGCAAAAGAAGCCATTGCAACACTAAATCCTTTGTGTGTCTTACGTTATTCTGCAACCCATAGAGAAAAACAAAACCTTGTCTATCGTTTAACACCGGTTGATGCTTATCAAATGGGCTTGGTTAAGCAGATTTGTGTTATTTCAAACTCGGTTATCAATGATTCAAACAAACCTTATATTGCGTTAAAATCCGTTTCAAACAGCGGTGGTTTTAGTGCAAAAGTTGAAATTGATGTTGAAGGTAAAGATGGGAAAGTGTCCCGTAAAACAATAACCGTTAAACCGGGAGATGATTTATACATCAAATCCGGCCACCGCAAATTATATGAAGGCTATGTGGTTGAAGGTATTGACTGCACAAGCGGAATGGAATGTGTGGAATTTTCAAATGCTGAATATGTCAACTTAGGAAAAGCTATAGGCTCAGTTGATGAAAATATTATCAAAAGAGCACAAATTTATCACACGATTAAAACACATCTTGATAAAGAACTGCGTTATTTTGATAAAGGTATCAAGGTATTGTCCTTGTTCTTTATTGATGAGGTTAAAAAGTATCGTACTGAAGACGGCGAACCGGGAATTTATGCCAAAATGTTTGAGGAATGCTATAACGAATTGATAAATAATCCTCGTTATGCTGTTTTAAAAGAAAAGTTTAATACGGATGTTGCCAAGGCTCATGACGGATATTTCTCTCAGGATAAAAAAGGTAAATACAAAGACACCAAGGGCGATACGCAGGCCGATGATGATACCTATAACACCATTATGAAAGACAAAGAAAAACTGCTGTCTTTTGAATGTCCGTTAAGATTTATCTTCTCTCACTCCGCCCTAAAGGAAGGTTGGGATAACCCGAACGTTTTCCAAGTTTGCACTTTAATTGAGCAAAAATCGGTCTTTACCTGTCGTCAAAAGGTCGGTCGAGGACTTCGTTTATGTGTCAATCAAGATGGCGAACGCATTGAGGATAAAGACGTCAATGTTTTGCATGTCATTGCTAATGAAAGTTTTGCCGAATTTGCCGATAAACTGCAAAAAGAAATTGAAGAAGAAACCGGCGTTAAGTTTGGCGTTTTGGAAATCGGTATGTTGACAGGATTAACTTACGAAGAAGAAGTTAAGGTTGAAAAACAAATCTCTCAGGAAACTGCCGAAACAGTCGTCCAAGAACTTCAAAAAACTGGCATTATTGATGTTTGTGGAGCGGTTAATAAAGAAGTGTCCGTTGAAGCAATTGAGCTTTCAAGTGTGCCGGAACCTGTAAAAAAAGAAATTATTGAAACGATAAAGCAGGAAAAACCCGTAACAGTTGCATCCCTTTCACAGACAACCTATACCGAAACAAAGGTTGAAAAAGTTTCTGTCAGCTATGAAGAAGCTGTTCAAATCATGGAAGATTTAAAAGGTACTCAGGTCATTGACAGTAAAGGTAAAATCAAAGATACCATGAAGGCAGAACTGGCCGCTGGTACATTAAATTTAAGTGACAGATGGTCAAAGGCAAAACAACGTGCTGTTTTACAGGCCTTAAATAAAGCCGATAATAAACCGGTTATTCGTGATGCAAGCAAAGAAGTGACTGTTAAATTAAAGAAAAAAGCAATCCTTAGTCCCGAATTTATGGAATTGTGGAATAAAATCAAGCAAAAGACCACTTATCGTGTCCAGTTTGATTTAGATACTTTGGTTGCAAATAGCATTAAAGAAATTAAGGAAATGCCTGAAATCGGAACGGCTCGTTTACTCAGTCAAACAGCTAATGTTCATATTGAAAAATCGGGTGTTTCGCACCAAGCAGGAAGAACATTTATTCAAGATTTAACCCGTAACTATGAAACATTACCGGATATTTTACGCCTGATTTCCACCAAGACACTTTTGAAACGGTCAACAGTTAATCGTATTTTACAAGAAAGTGGTCGCATGGCAGACTTTTTGAAGAATCCGCAAGAGTTTTATGAAAAAACATTGGAAATTATTGAACGCAATCGTCATAAATTGGCTATTGACGGTATTAAGTATATTAAACTCGCCGATGAAGAATACTATGTTCAAGAAATTTTTGACAGCACTGAGTTGATTGCCAACCTTGATAAAAATGCTGTACCCGTTGAAAACAGTGTTTATGACCATGTCATTTATGATAGCGGTATTGAAAGCAAATTTACTCTTGCCTTGGATAAAGATCCGGATGTTAAAATGTTCTTTAAAATCCCAAGCCGATTTAAAATTGAAACACCTATCGGAACCTATAATCCGGACTGGGCCGTTTATTTAGAGAAAAATGGCGAGCAAAAACTTTACTTTGTGTTAGAAACCAAAGGAACGGATAATTTATTCTTACTCAGAGAAGAAGAAAAGTTGAAAATCATGTGTGGAGCCGAACACTTTAAGGCTTTGGATGGCGTTGGTTTTTCAAAAAATCCTGTCAGAGAATGGCAAGAATTTAAACAAACGATTTAAAATGAGAAGATAATGGCAAATTAAGTAAATTTTTAGTTGATTTTAATTTATTTTTAATTTATATAATAATTTTGATGGTAAAAACTAATATTATTTTTTATAGGGAGGATATAATGACAGAAAGAAATGTCGGAGTTGGTTGCGGCGTTCTCTTATTGAATGATAAAGGACAATTTTTGATGATGAAAAGGGCCTCAAAGCACGCAACGGGAACTTATGCTATTCCCGGTGGTTGGATGGAGTTTGGAGAAACCTTTGAACAGGTTGCCGAGCGGGAAGTTATGGAAGAGCTTGGTGTTGAAATTGAAAATGTAAAGGTTCTAGGTGCTACAAATAATATCTTTCCTATGGAAAATAAACATACGGTTGCTATTATTTTAGCGGCAAAACTTAAATCGGGGACACCGCGTATAATGGAACCGGATAAATGTGAAAGCATTGCCTGGTATGATGATTGGGAACAGTTGCCGACACCACTCTTTACAGACTATAACAAGTATATTTCAAAAGAACAAATTCAAAATTATGTCAAATCAAATCTATGATGTAATTGTTATCGGAGCAGGTCCGGCAGGTCTGTTTTCTTCTAGAATCCTAGATAAAAAAGGATTAAAGGTTTTATTATTAGAACAGGGTTCTAATGTTGCACATAGAGTTTGCGTAAAAAAGGAAAAATGTCAAAATTGCTATACGTGTGCGGAAACTTCTGGAATTGGAGGAGTTGGTGGTTATTCAGATGGAAAGTTATGTTTAGGTCCAGTTGGAATAGATGACGAGTTATTAGGAGATTCGTATTTATCAGAGTCGGCAGAAATTGAACATATTTTTGCAGAAAATTTGGGTGATAGAATTATATACCCTCAGTCTAAAAATTTTTTTATGCAGAAGAATAATTTTACTGAGGAGTCAACGCGGGTTATAAAATTAGGAAGTAATAATGTCAGATTTGCATTCCAGAAAATATTTGATGAATTGACTGTAGAAAAGTCAATACTAACAAGAGTTAATAGTATTCATAAAGCTAGTGATTTATTCTTGGTTAAGACGCAAAATAAAGTTTTTTCAACAAAATATGTTGTTTTAGCAACAGGTAAATCTGATCTGCTTTTAAAAAATACCATTCTGCAAGAATTTTGTATTAATTCTGAGATTGGTTATCCATGTGTAGGCGTGAGAATAGAGGTCCCTCGAATTCAAGCTAAATTACTAGAGGAAACAGCAGAAAATTTAAAAATAAAAATGAAGTTCTCAAAAGGATATGTAAAAACACATTGTTTTTGCTCCGCTGGTGAAGTTATTTCTTATAAAAGCAATGGTAATTTGCTAATAGGTGGTCGTTCTAATTCTGATCAAAGTTCTTCTTTTACAAATGTGGCTATTCTATATAAGTGTATAGATAATGACTTGAAACATGAGGCTTTATTATCTTTAAGGGCAATTTCAAAATTGTATCCTCATAATACTTTTTTTGAAAGTATTGCTTCTTTTGTTGGCAAAAAACAAGAAAGACTAAAAGTTATCCCTTTATCAAGCTCAATTCCCTATGAGATAGGTAAGTTATTTCCCGATGAAATTTCCAGTGCACTTAAGACATTTATTTTAAACTTGGAGAAAGAAAAATATATTGATTTAACAGGTGGTATTGTTCATGCGCCTTGTTCGGAGTGGACAACACCCAAAATAATAACTTCTTTTGTGGGCGAAACAACACATAATTTATTTTATGTTGGTGATGGTTCAGGAAGAACTCAGGGTATTGTTGCAGCAGCAATTATGGGACAACGAGCGGCTCGAGCTATATTAGAACGGGAGCAGAAAAATGGCAGATAAACTGAAAAGAGAAGATTATTTAAAAAATCCCTTTTTTATTGCAAGGCATATTTTACTAGGAGCGTATCTTTGCACAAATATAGATGGGAAACTCACAAGAGGGAAAATTACTGAGGTGGAGTTATATATTGGTGGGAAAGATAAAGCCTCTCATAGTTATGAGTATAAAAGGACAGCACGAACAGAAATTCAATACCACATTGGTGGGCATGCCTATATTTTTAAAATTTATGGTATGTATGATCAATTTTGCGTGGTAACTAATGATATAAATATTCCGAATGTAGTATTAATTCGTTCTTTAGAACCTATAGAAGGAATTGATGTTATGAGGGAAAGAAGAAAAACAAATAATATAAGAAACCTAACAACTGGCCCGGGAAAACTGTGTCAGGCATTGGGGATTAAAACAGATGAACACTATGGTATTGATTTATTAGGAGATTTAATTTGGATATCTCCAAAATTGGAAGAAATTAAAATTTCAGACATTATCGCAACACCGCGAATAGGGATTGATTACGCACAGGAGTACGTGAAAAAACGCTGGCGTTTTATATTAAAAGACAATAAATATCTTAGTCGTTAACTCGATCGAATCCTTTAAATTTATTTAAATATTGACATGATATTTTCGATGCCTGTATAAACGAAAGTGTTTTTCTCAAGACTTCATCTTTACTCTCATTGTTAAATTCGATACATGGAGATTTGAAGAGTGAGAGATTAAACTCCTCAAGTAATAAGTTGTCTCGATGTAATCTTGATGCTATTTTCTGAATTTGATCACCGCGATTGACCATTCTTCGTTTGAGAGCACCTTGTGATGGATTTAAATAAATAATTCGGAGCAGTTGATCGGCAAAAATCCTCTCGACCTCTTTAGCAAAAGATAAATCAATAGCTACAATTCCATTTGGCTTACAAAGTTCTTTTTCCTCAATCCCATAGTAATCTGTTCCATTATTAAAACTTATTCTATATTTACGTTTTTGAAACTCGTCATGAGAAACAAAATAATAATCTTTTGAATCAATTTCCCCCATTCTTTTAAGACGAGTTGTTGTACAAATAATGTTTGAGAAACTTGAATTTGAAGATAACAATCCCTCTTTCAAAGTTGTTTTTCCGCTCCCACCGGCACCAAACAAAATTATTAACATGTTTTCCTCCTTTATATATATTATATGATTTTAAATTAAGATTCAATATTTTTGATAAAAATAAGTTAGGGAAGCATCCAATAAAACCCATGATTTATATAGTTTTTACTTGCTAAAATACATACCTTTTGTTACATTATATAGGATTATGAAAGGCTTCCAAAAATGAATAAGCAACTTTCTCCCCGTTTTCCCACACCTTTTGCCGCCTTTGCCGAACAACGGCGGCTAGACTGCTATATTGAGGATGAAGGGCTTGTTGCTGCATATGCGTCATCGGATATTCAAATTTTACCCTATCAAATCGCAGCGGCCCGTTTTGCTTTGCGATCTGCAAACATAAAAGGCTGTATTTTATGTGATGAAGGCAGTCTTGGTAAAACTTATGAGGCTTTGTTGGTTGTATCGCAACGTTGGTATGAAGGTAAAGAACGGATTTTAATCGTTTTGCCCCAAAACCTTAAAAGTCAATGGCAAGAAAAATTAACCAAAGAATTTACTCTACCGATAACCGATTGGAGCGAATATACACAAGAGACCAAAGGCCTGTGCCTGATGACGTATGATGAAGTCATTAAAAATGAAGAAAAAGTCAGTCAAATCATTTGGGATTTAGCTGTTTTTGACGAGGCAGACTTTCTGTTCAAACCGGGTAATAAGTCAGTTGCCATGATTAAAAAGGCAGTTGGAAATGCGTTTAAACTGCTGTTAACACCAACGCCCATTACATTAAGCATTATGGATATTTACGGACTTATCCATTTTATTGATGAAACTTTATTGCCCGATGCAGACAGTTTTTATAAAAGGTATTTTAGAAAACCCGAAAACTATCCCGAACTTTCATCTTGGGTGTCTAAGTTTGCGTTTAGAACGCTCAAAAAACAGGTTGAGCCTTATGTTAATTTCACCAAACGCTTGCCGGTTGTTCTCAATTACACGCCACAAGACAAGGAGAAAAAGCTCTATGATTTAACCGAAAAATACTTGGCTCTTGATAACAAAACTGCCTATCCGCAAATGGATAATTATCAGTTAGCATTACAATTTTATAGAACTCTTTCTTCCTCTCCGCAGGCTTTTGCGAATATGTTGTCGGCTCCGATTGAACGGGCTTCGTCTGATGAACGCATTATTTTACATACAATGCAAAAAATGGCTTTGGAAATACCCCTTTCTGCTAAAATGGAAGAATTGTTAAAGGCTCTTAAAACAACATTTGCTCATTTAAAATCTCGCAAAGAAGTGCAAAAAGCCATTATTTTTGTTGATAACCTGACAACTTTATCCGTTTTATCAGAGTTATTAAAGGAACATTATTCGATTATAAAACACACAGATGATAATGCTTTGAACATTTTTAGAGAAGATAAAAATATTCAAATTCTTATCACAAACGATGCAACTGCCAAAGGCTTAGACATAGAATATTGCCCCATTGTTGTGAACTATGATTTACTTTATAATGCCGTTGAGATGGAACAACGAATTTGTCGTTGCCACCGCCAAGGACAACAATCCGATGTGTTGGTTATCAATTTGCTCAGTCAGGAAAATATGTCTGATGTGCGTATTTTGGAATTGATTAACAAACGAACTTTACAATTTCAGGGTATTTTCGGGATGTCAGACGATATTGTCGGTCATTTTGATGAAACTTTGGAGGCTGTTTTACAAAAACGCCGAACCTTGCCCGATATTCAAAGGGATTTTGCACAGAACTTAGAGATAAATAAAGATGCCAACGCTCAAGTGGTTTCTGATGCCGAAAGTGTATTGTTTACGACATTTACAAAAGATGTAGCCGAAAAAGTACAGGTTTCACCGCAGTATATTCAAGAACAGGCCGAATTCATCAATCGGGACTTGTGGGAAGTTGTAAAGTTTTATTTTGAAAAGCATCATCCTCAATATATTATTGATGACATCAATCAAACATTAACTTTACCGGATGATTGTGAACAACCGCATATGTTCTATTATTGGACTGGGACAAGAAACACACCTTATATAGGAAAACGTCAGTATGGTATGGCCAAAGATTTTAAACCAGCAAGCGGAAGAATTACCTTAACTTCTATTTTAGCCAAGGGAATTTTTAGTGAAATTGAATGTGCTACAGAGGGCGAAATAAACCTTGAAACAAATATTGAACCTTGCCAAATCAGTATGTACAATGTCGAATTACGTCGAAAGGGAAAGTTTCTTAAAAGTTATGATGTTTTAACCGGTAAGACGAGAGATGGCAGGATTTTAACCCAAGAAGAATGTGTCAAAATTTTATCACAGCCAATTAAATCTGTTGAAAATAAGGATAGAGAACGCTCTTATTGGCTAGCAAACAGTTCGTTTTCTGACAGGTTGCCAGTATTCTTAGAAGATGAGTTGAAAAACAACTATATCAAACAACAAGAAGGTGCTTTTAATACGGATATTGATATTATTAAAATGCGTTCATCTCGTCAAAAAGCCGTACTAGAACAAACTCTTGAATCCTTACGCCAAGAAACATCAAAGATTAAGGACTGCATCGGCAGTGCCAAAGACCGCTTAGAAGAACTTAAAATTCAAAAACAAATCAACGAAAAAGAAAAACAACTCCGCAAAAAGGAAGAAGGCTTGTTTTTTGAACAAATGCGCATCGAAGCCAACGCCGAAGAACAAATTGAAAAATTATGTGGAACGGACGGAATATCTGTCGTAGTATCACCGATATTTAAGGTGCAATTTCAAAAAACACCCATCATGGATGAAACCCAAGACAAGTGCTTTTTTTTAAATAGAAGTATGACTACTTCACAGCTATTGCGTTTTAACTAATATTTAGGATTACGGTTTAATTATTATTGATTATCGTGGTAAGTTATGATATAGTAAAGCAACAAAATGTCGTGTACTGGAGTATTATTCTTTAAAATACAAGAAAGATAATGTTATGAGAAATTTGGTTGTATTTGATTTTGGAACAAGTAAAATTAAGACCTTGTTATGCAAAGTTGATGATTTTGGGAAATTTACAAAAAAAACAGAATTCACAAATGTTTCCATAGGAAAATTATTATCTGATAACAATAAAATTTTCAATGATGAAAAATATGCAATTCTAAATGACTTCAATGAAAAAATAAATGGTCTTATGGAAAACTTTCAGGATACCGAGCTTGAGTTTAAAGCTATCGCAACAGAGGCTTTTAGAAAAAGTCATGAACTAGAAGATGCCCTTTATAAAGCTACCAATAAGTTTAGTATAGATTTAGAGATATTAACACCGAGGAGAGAGTGTGAACTGTTGGCTGCCAATTTTAACTTAACAGAATCTGATTTACTTTTGGATATAGGTGGTGGAAGCATAAACACTATCTATAAATGTAAAGGCATGTTAAATACCCACTGTTATAGCTTAGGCGCGTATGTTTTACATAATTTATTCCAAAGTAATGGTGAGTTATTTGATAATGCCATCTATACAGCTATGGATAAATATATAAAAAAAGAAATATTTTCTTCTATTTGTCACAGAACCTTTACGAGGGTTGTTGTTGGATCAAACCAGATGCTCAGTTTCTTTAATAGTCTTTCTGAGAAAACTGGGCTCAATTTTATGCGTAACGATTCTTTTGATGCTAGCTGCATCAATACGTTAATAAATAATGTTTTTTTGGACAGAAAGTATGAAGATTTATTTCAATATTTTGAACAAAACCCAAGTTTTATGTATGGAGCAGATAAAATGTTATTGATTTTAGAAAATTTCGTTAAATTTTTTGATATTAAAGTAATATCTCCTACAGATGATGGAATAGCGTTAGGTTTTGTAAAAACCTGTTTAAACTTGGCTCCACTTTCATGATATTACTATGATTTATTTAAAATACGATTTGAACGATGAAAAAGTAAAATATCTTATTCAAAGCGATGAAAATTTGGGTAAGCTAATCAAATATATTGGTTCTAGTGAACTAGCTATAGAGGAAGATTCTTTTAAATGTCTTGTAAAATACATTATTGGACAGCAAATCAGTGATAAAGCACGCGAAACAATTTGGAAAAAAGTTTGCTCTAACATTGAAAATATTGCCCCTAATGACATATTAGGAATGAGTGATGAAGGGCTTTATAAAGCGGAAATTCCAAGACATAAAGTTAAATATATAAAGGCGTTAGCACATGAAATTGTAAGAAAAAGAATAGATTTTGAAATATTACAAACACTTTCAAATGAAAAGATAATTTCGCAATTAACTTTAGTAAAAGGTATTGGGAGGTGGACCGCTGAGATGTATTTGATTTTTTCATTAAAACGAGAAAATATTTTTTCAGAGAGTGATGGAACTCTTAAGCGTGTTATCCAATGGATGTATAATCTGAATGAAATACCTTCTACAGGAGTAATAAAGGAATACTTCTCTAATTGGATGGAGTACGCTACGATTGTTTCTTCATACCTATGGAAATCTATTGAATTAGGGTTAATTTGTAAACCATTTGAGCAGGTAATTTCGGGAAAACAAGGCGATGTAGATAATGTTAGATAACTTATACTGGATGAAATATTCCATAAATATTTCACAAAAAGCACCTTGGTCTAAACTAAAAACAGGTGTGGTACTTGTTTCCAAGCAAAATGAATTGATTTGTTCCGCTTACACTGGGGAAGAAGATAATTCATCTTGGCTGGATGTTTTGTTAAAAAAAATAAAAGGTAGTAGTCTTTTCAATGGATGGTGTCTTTATCTCACGGTTAATACATTATCGAAAACAGAGTCATTTGATCTAATTGAATTACTAAAGCTAATTCACGTTCGTAAAATATATGTAGGGCTCCCGGATTTTAGGCTGGAAAATTATCTAAACGGGGATCCTGTTCTGGTACTAGATTATGTTCATCGTTACCCTGATGATTTACAACGTGAAATATTAAAACAGAATAAGCGTTTTTACGCAAACAGTAGACAAAGCATTCAGTATAGTTCGTACTATTCTGCTAATAGAATCAGCAGTTTTGTGTTAGAGAAACTGGAACGAAAAGGTATAACTATTTCTGAAGAAGAGCTTAATATAAATAAAAAAAGTACAGCTCTCGCATCTTTAATTTTTAATAAATATGAAATTGAGTATGAGAAGGCCGCTTGTATAGTAGATAATATCTTATCCGAGGCCTTTAATAACAAATATAGTAAATATGATTATTTGAATGATATACGTTCATTTGATTTAGGATGGAAACAAACCTTTCAATCTATCTATAACAGGGTATCTAAGAAGCCGATGCCTGGTATGAATATACTAAATGTTGGTGTTGGTTCTGGAAATGAAGCTATTAGTTTATTTTCAAATTGTCCTCATATCACCTTTGTTGATATTGCTGGGGAGGGACTTGAACGAATTAAAATACAACTTCCATTATCTAATTTTGTTGTTTCTAAAGCGGAAAATTTATCTTCTTTGAATGAAAATAGCTATGAATTATATATTTCTTTAAGAACCTATAATTCTTCATTTTTTGATATTAATCATGCAATATCAGAAGCATACAGGGTGTTAAAAAAGGATGCTATTATAATTATTTCCATAGCCAATGGATTTTTATGTTCTGGGGAAAAACGAATTATCCCTGGTTTAATAGTTCCAGGTACAGATTTTGTTGATATTTATAGGGGGATAGATACAGTTAAGTTGCTACATAAAAACTTCGTTCAAATAGGATTTAAAAATATTCAAATTTTCCCAACTAAAACAGAAAGTTATTTAACAGCAGTCAAGTAATCAAACAAAGGCGAGTATTATGATGAAACAAATAACTTTTGCAGATAACGTATTGCGCTTTCATGATGAACTTTCACATCAATCACTTTCATTGCCAGAAGGGTTTAGACTGGTCAATCCATTTGTTGCCGCTCAAAAAGAGAAAGTAAAACAGGTAACAACGCTTTTTTATCAAAAATATTATAACGATAGTAATCCTAGACGCCTTATACTTGGGAGTTCTCCAGCCAGACGGGGGACAGCCGTGACCGGCGTTCCCTTTGAAGATGCGGCACATCTTCAAAAAGAAACAGGAATTTCCATTGATAAATTTTTTATCAATCACTCTTCATCAGGATTTTTATATGAAGTTATGGATGAATATGGTGGTTGTAATAAATTTTATGCGGACTTTTATATGAGTTTTGTTTGCCCTCTTGGGATAGTTAAAATAAACTCAAAAGGTAATGAGGTTAATTGTAATTATTATGAAAATAAAAAATTACGAGAGGTATTATCACCATTTATTGTACGTATGCTTCATCGACAAATAACTTTAGGTATTGATACATCTGTATGTTATTGTATTGGGAGTGGTGAAAATTATAGCTTTTTGTCTACACTTAATGAAGAGCATAAGTTTTTTGATTTAATATTACCATTAGAGCATCCTCGTTTTATAATGCAATACAATTTAAAAGATAAAGAAAAATTTATGAATAAATATATGAATGCATTTTGTAAGTATAAAAGTTAATACAATGTAAAGTTTCTATGAATGGAGGAAGAAATGGAAAATAGAGACAATAAAACACTGGTACATTTTAATACAGATACCATTAAAATATATGATTTAAAAAATGGTATATTAAAAATGTTAAATGAGGAGCGTGTTTCCTTTGGAACAGGTTGTTTAAGTGAGGTTTTAGAGAAGATAAAAGAATTTTTAAATCATTTAAGCAATTATACAAACGAAATAAATAATACATCTGTCAGGTTATATGCCACGGGTTTATTCCAAAATTTTAAACAGGAGGAAAAAAATCAAATAGTTAATAACATTTTCGTGGATTATGCTCTTTATTTTAATGTAGTGCCTTTCGATTTAGAACAGTTTTATTTGCAAAATAGCAGAAATATTTGTGAATCTGAAAATATGATACAAGGATTGCTATGTCAGGAATTTAGAAATGTTGTTGTATGCGGAAGCTTTCAACAGTTTTTACAAGACATTGAAAAACTGATTAAACATTTATATAGGTATAATATTAATGTACTTAGTCCAGCCTCAACAAAAATTAAACCAGAAACAATAGGAACTGAGTTCATTCTTTTTGATTATCAAGACTGTATTAAAAATGAGCGTGATACTTGGCGGCATAAGTATGAACATATGGAAAAATTTAGACAAGCGGATGCTATTATCGTTTGTGATCCTCGTGGAGTGGTTGGCAAGGGAACTATATTTGAGTTTGGTTTTATGACTGCTATTTCAAAAAGGATCATATTTATGGAACAGCCAAAAAATATATCCATTTTCTTTCCGTATGAGATTGGACTTAATTTTTAGGAAACAGATGTCGAATCTTAGCGATATATAAAAATTTTAAAAAGATGCTATTAATTCGAACACATTTCATCATAAACGAGGTTATTTCGGTCAATTTGCCGGATAGTTTCGGGTGTATCTTGCTCGTAATCCGCATAAATAGGCTCGTAAATCAGGCAGAAATCACCGTTTATATTTGTCGTGCAACCGGCGGATGCGGTCAATATCAATAACATTATCCCGTATCGTTTTAGCTTTTTGAACATTTTCCAAGGTTCCTTTCATTGTTTTGACTTGTTCTTTATGTTTTCCTTTTTGGTAGCCCAGCAGGTATAAAATTGCTAAACCACCGCCGATAATCCAATATTTTGCTTTATTCCAAGCTGTCGTTATGAGTGTCCACATTGTAGTTTTCCTTTCATTTTTTTTGTGTTTAGATTTGTTTTGTTGCAAATATCTAAAAAACGACAGCTTCCGCAAGGAATTTCCAGAATTCTACCTTTAAAACCATTCAAAAGATTGTTAAAAATAAGGTCTGTATCAGAAGTATCTGAAAATTCCAAATCATAAAAGACACTTCTGTCCTTATAATCATTTAATTTCATTCCAGTGTTCCATATGGCGTTGAACTTCAAAGTGGACTATCTTTCCGTTTTCAACAATTTTACCTGCTTCTGCTACATCATAAGGTTTTTGAGTATAAATACCCTCTGCCATTTGATATAGATAGTATGAGAGATGCTTTGACATTGCCTGTACCGTTGTTACAGAATAAGCTGATGGCAGTACATCAATTTTACAATGTAATACACCATATTTTGAAAAAACAGGATTTTCAAGTGTTGTATTGTGATCAAATGTTTCTATATATCCAGAACCATAACCACAGGTTACATCCATTATAATGGCGCCTTTTTTCATTTTTTTCACCATTTCTTTTGTTACAATGGGTTTTGTATCATAAGTGGATATTAAAATAGCCCCAATCAACACATCTGCATCTAACAATTCTTGGCGTAATTTGTTAGGCGTATTTAGAAAACACTTAGTATTTGTTGGCATTGATGCCTGAAATGCTCTTAATTTTTCCCTGTTTTGGCCAAAAACAACTACATTTGCCCCCCATGGAAGCAGCCATTCTTGCAGCGGCACCACCCGCATTCCCATACCCGATGACAACAACCTTTGGTGGCTTTACATTCACCATAGGAGCTAATAAAACACCGGAGCCCCCTCTATTATTCTGTAGATGGTAAGCGGCAAAAATAACAGCTACTTTTCCTGCAATTTCACTACTTGCAACAGAAGCGGGAAAAATACCTTCTTTTGTTTTAAAAAATTCATATGTATAAGCCGTACATTTACTTTTTAACAATTTATCCGTTAATTCTTTGTTGCCTTCTGCATGAAAAACAGCTCCAATATGTTTATCTGCATTAATAATTAATATATTTGAACTCTGAATCAACTGGTGGCTTATATTTAAATATCACATTACTTTGAGTCCAAGCCTGTTTCGTGGAAACAATTTTAGCCCCAACATTTGCATATTCTTTATCAGGTATACCAATTCCTGAACCTGTGCCTCTTTCAACATATACATCATATCCGTTTTGAATGAATATGCGTAAATCTTCTGGCAAAAGTATTGTACGTCGCTCTCCTACCTTCTTTTCTTTAATGATAGAAATTGTTTTTTTATTCTTTTTCATTTTTAGTCCGATATGTCAAATTGAATCACTTGGAAGCCATACTTGCCAATTTCTTCTTGAGACCAGTAAGTACAATCCTTTGTTTTCATAACATAGGAAACATTGACATTCACTTTACGCCCAGTTTCTTGCTTTGTAACATCATCTATTTCAACTAAAACGAGTGTATCACCTTGATTGATTTTAAAATCAGCCAAACGTAATTCTGTTTTCTTTTCTCCTGAAAGTACTTTTTTGAAATATTCTGATAATATTTTCTTTTGAACTTGCGCCATGGTTATCCCCCATACTTTTTGATATTTTCAATATAATATAAAAAATATATAAAAGCAAGAAAATTTTTTACTACGTTTCTATACAAATTTCATCATAAACAAGGTTATTTCGGTCAATTTGCCGGATGGTTTCCGGTGTATCTTGTTCGTAATCCGCATAAATCGGCTCGTAAATCAGGCAAAAATCACCGTTTATATTTGTTGTGCAACCGGCGGATGCGGTCAATATCGATAACATGATCCCGAATAATTTTAGCTTTTTGAACATTTTCCAAGGTTCCTTTCATCGTTTTTACTTGTTCTTTATGTTTTCCTTTTTGGTAGCCGAGCAGATATAAAATTGCCAAACCACCGCCGATAATCCAATATTTTGCTTTATTCCAAGCCGTTGTTATAAGTGTTAACATTATAGTTTCCCTTTCATTTTTCTTGTGTTTAGATTTGTTTTGTTGAATCGGGCAAATAAACCGGTATTGCTAAATTTTCTCACTAACCCCGTTCGAAAATAAAGCAATTACCTCGTTTATTTTCCTTTCTTTAACCCAATATCTCTTACTCCGCTTACGCCAAGCACAATATCTAGTCCCATCAGCAGATATTCCCAATCCACGTTTGGAACACTAAAAAACGGGACAACCACGCAGTTGTGGAATATCCCGTAGCAGAGTATCCACCCCCACCCAAGCCACCTTCATTCCTCACATTATCAAATTTGGTGCGATAAAAAATCATTGAGTAATAGGAAAATGGTCACAGATGTATAGTGACATACATCAAGACCATTTGACGAAAATAATCAGTGATTTTTTACGCATCCGTAGGACAAGGCGTATTTTGCCGATTTTAAGTTGAATTTTGTTTAATTGTATATCTGCCAAAACCCAAGCAACAGAACGGGTTGCCACCGGCGATGACCATCCTCCACTTGGCGACCATGTCGGCAGTTTTCTTGTGACGATACAGTTGACCATACGAGACGAACGCTGTGATAGGTTATCGGTGGCTCGCATCGTAATGGCAAGCAATGTCACGTTCCCATAGTCTTTATCTGACACGATATAGCCCTTGGCCGAACCCCACCGGATTTCATGGCCGGCACGTGAAGATGTGTCTTTGGCATCTAACCGAGTAGCTCTGACCTCATACCTGCCGGTTGTAACCGAATAAGTATAGGTTTTATACATGGCATTGTGGTTATTGCTTGTAATACTTTCCGTTCCAAGCGTAACCCAATCACCCAGCGCATTATCTTCATCATCAATCCGCCTGGCATCGATACGCCATTGAATGGTTTTATTGGCCATGGTGCCATTGTTGTTTGCATAATAAAGGCCTCTTTGAAAAGCTACATCAATCTCTATTTTATCGATTACACTTTCTGTCGGATTTAATACAAAAGGTCCGCATACCTCATCTTTTAGCAGTTCTTGCCCGGCAACTTCAGGCGAAGTCACAACATCATCACGAAAGAGCGTGTTTTGCTCGCCCGGATTGATTATTTTGTATGTAATCTCTTCAAATGAATCAATCGGAGTATCTTCAATTCTTATTTGTTCGATGTTATATTCACCTTGACCAATGCAATGGAGCTGATAAACATACTGTTCATCATTCGCATATGCATAATATGGCTGACTGGCAAAATCCGGATAAATCAGGTGCCGCCCGTAAATGACCGGTATCGGACTACCGAGCCTTGCTTGGTTTCCTTGCGCTTGCAAAGAGTATGTCGGACTTTGTGCCGCTATGGAGTTGGCCGAGCCTGAACCATTAAGCGATGCCCTTGGGGTGGGAACAAATGTATTAACCAAAAAGCTCCCGGCCATAGAGACACCGGCCGCCGCAACGCCGCCCCATACAGCACCATAAGCTGCTCCTACAGCACCGCCAGTATAAACAGAAGCAACCACAACGGCCACCATCAAAACAACTTGAATAGGGTTTGATGACTTTTTACCGCCACCGCCTTGTGGTAAAGTGATGAAGCAGACCAAGGATTTCGGCTGAACGGTATCGTTCCAAAACTTCCTGAGGACTGCGGCACCGTCTATCATGCATATTGTCGGGCGCGAAAGGTCCACTTTCTGTTCCCGGACCATGTCCCAAACGGTTTTGCCGTCATCAAGGACATTGTCTATCCGACCCTTATTCGGCTGAAAAGGGTTTGTAATGTGTGAAAAGTAAATCATTTATTTTCCTTTTACTCGATAATAGCTGTCTATTTGCCACCCGCACAAGCGCATTGATGGTAAGTCTTGAAAGATAACACCGGCATCGCGGCAACAATGTAAAACACCACCGCCGTCTGCATCCAACCATAAGCCGGCATGAACCGGATGTTTTGACTGACGAAGCAGAACGACATCACCGTCTTGCGGTTTTTCAACTTCATTAAATGCCTGGAAAGCAGAATCCTCTTTGAATGCAGTTAAAACGCTCCGAAGATTATCCGGATTAACGTTTACTGCCGGCACATCTATGCCATATTCATGCTTCAGGATCCAGCGCACCATTCCCCAACAATCAAACTCGTCAGGGCCTTGCGCACCGGCAACCCAGGGCAAGCCTATATATTTACAAGCAAAATGTGTCATCGTGTTAATCCCGGATAGTTTTTAACGGTATAGTTTTCACTCGGAAACGACTTGTTGCCGATGTCCATCATGCGGGCCGTAGCCGTTATTTTATAGCAGTCCACATGAATATCAGTAATAACCAAGGTTATCGGCGGGTCCATCTGCGGCGTTGTCAGGTCGTCAGACAGATATGGCCGGTATGTCAGCTCGATCATGTCCTGTGTCTCTATTGCCCGGTCAAGATAAGCGATCATCTCGGTTGAAACGTTGTCGATCGTGACCGAAATCTCAGGTGTCGGCGTGTTGTTGACCGGTGGCAATTCCAAGTCAAAGGCCATGGCAACAAACTCCACAGCTTCACCCGGATTTAGAGGGGCCGAGTTTTCAAGCGTACAAGTGTGGCTGACGTGATCCCGAACCACGCGAATGGCAGTCTGATTTCCTTGTTCATCCACAAAAGACGGGTGTCGAAGCTCTAAGGTGTGCAATAAAATCACATCACCCGGAGCCGAAGCATAGGCTTCTTTTAAGGCTTCTGATAAAGTGTTATCTGTCATTTCATTTTTCCTTAAATATCCTCAACAAGTTCACAGATTTTTGAATGATAAACTTTATTTCCCCGCATCACGACAATTGTATCTCCAACAATAACCATACTTTGCCGATACCATGTTGTTGAGGTAAATGGCATTTTATATTTTTTGTAAGTGGAAAAATCAGAAGTCGAATAGATTCTTGATTGGTCTATAATATAATACAGTCCGTTATAATAAAGGACATTAAAAGAATAGTGCTCGGCATTAAAACCTTCCGGTTTTGTTAACTCACTCCAATTTGTTCCGTCTGAACTTCTGATAAACTTATCACTCCAGTTGTAATGGTAAAAATAACCGTTACAATAAACGATGGATATCCGAATATGACCGCTAATATTCCTTGGTCCTTAAATCCTTGTACTGTCATTATTTGACCTCCATTGTATATGATGCAATACGAGCGGCAACCATATCCGGTGTTTCTTCCTGTTCTTCAACAGAAGGCGAAATGTTCGGATTTGGCACGCTTGCCATGGCTTTTTCAAAGTCTGTTGATTTTTGGGCTGTCGGAATAGTTCCTAAAACAGCCAAGATGTCAGAAGCTGACATATCTGTTTTTGCGAGCAACATCTGAGCGGTTTCTTCTTTACCTTTTACAAGTTCGGAAGCGAATACTTGGCTCATGCGTTCACGCTCGGCCATCTTAATGTCCTCGGCCGAAAAGGTGGGTTTTTGTTCATTCATGAATGATTTCTCCGTTGGGGACGTATTTCCAGCTAATTGACAAATATGGTGCTGACAAAAATCATTTGATACTAAGGATTTGTTCGCAAATGATGTTTTTTCATCATTAAGAAAAAATCCTGACGTAGTCGGATTATTTTTGTCGCATCCATCTGGACAAGGTAAAAATTGCTTTTTAACTGCTGAATTTTTCAAATGTGTAGAATCGACTACACTTTGTGAAAAATCCATTGTTCTAAAACAATTTTTACTCTTGCCATTTTTGCCTATTAACTGGTAATACGTCCCTGTGTTAAGGTCTGACACTAATTCCTCGAATGAGGACAAGCCGTCCGCCAGACCGATACTGACGGCTTTTTGCCCAACAAACACATCTCCGCCACCGAAGTTTTCAATAACTTCCTTCGGGGAGATATCCCTGTTAAGCGCAACTTTATTGATAAAAACATCAGCCAACGCATCAACGTGCTCTTGAATTTTGGCTTTACCTTCCTCGGTTTCCACATTGGGGCGTTTGTTCGGACTTTGCGATGAAACAATCTCTATGGTTTTGTTTTCATCATCCTTTTCAAAAATGGAAACGACACCGATTGAACCGATGATAGCTGTATCGGTTGCATAAATCTTATCACAGGCTGAGGCGATCCAGTAAGCACCCGAGCAACAGTAACCGGATGCATAAGCGACAATCGGCTTTGTACCACGAGCCTTATAAATCATATCTGCGACTTCCGAACAGCCGTTTACTTCGCCGCCCGGACTGTCCACATCAAGCAAAATAGCCTGAACGGTAGGGTCTTTGAGGGCTTTATTAAAATCTTGTGCGAAAAGCTCATAAGAGGTGGCACCGCAAATACGAGTGAAAAGGTTCGCATACCTGAATAATGGCCCGGTTACCCTGATAACAGCAACGCCGTCTCTTATTGAAACGGCGTTTGTGTTTTTCATCTCTTTACCTAATTGACTGGCGACTGCTTCAGGGCTTCTGTTGTTCTGCTTCGCTATCGTCATCATCGTCTGCAACATCTCTGGCGTTATTGCCCAAACGGTCTTGTTTAATAGTTTCATGGTTTTCTCCTAATGTTAAACCTAATTCGGCAAGTTTGGCAGTTTGCCTATCGCACGTTTTGTTATCAGCATTTGACCGGTAATCCGGCGAAAGGAACCAGAAAAACTAATTTTCCTCGCTATCAACGCTCGTCAAAAAGTTTTTTCATACGTTCCTTTTCTCTTGCTCTTTGTTCTAAAACTTCTTCCCAGTCTAAGCCTTGACCGGCACATTCGGCCTCTAATGTTGAAAGTCCTATCTCCATTCGGATTTGGCAGGCTTGTGCCTCTTTGACAGGATCCACCCAACCACGACCCGGACCGATCCACTTACATCTTGTATATGCGTAGCGGTTCTCATAAAAGTCAGGAGCATCAACCAGTCCTTTATTAACGGTTTCTTCAAGCCATAGTTCATAAACCGGTGTTGCCCAGTAATCGGATAGCCATTGACGGCGACCGTTGAAATATCGCCAAGCTTCTAACAAGGCAGAACGGGCGGACGAGTAATTGGTCTTTGAGAAGTCTTTTAACAGCAACTCATACGGAATGTTTAATCCGGTTCCGATGTGTCGGAGCAAGTTTTCAACGAAAGCACCATATGCCGAGTTCGGGCGAGACGGGGTAAATGGGGCGACCTTATCTCCGGGGAATATCGGAATAATCGAGCCACCCTCTAACTTAACTTGCCAATCTTTTTTGGCATTTAAGTATTCATCGCTTGAACCACCAAACAGTTCGTTTAAGCCTTCATTATCCATCGGCGTTTCAATAAATGCGGCAATCATTGCATTCACAATAGCGGCCTGCAGTTCTGACCGCTCATAATGATCGAGCATTTTGAACATCAGCATAATGGCACTTAGGACAGGCTTTCCACGATTTTGATCAATTCGGCTGATATCGTGAACGTGTAGAACTCGTCTTCGGCCAAAAAGAGTAAAAGCCGAAATACGCTCCCAAGACGCAGCTCCAGTCCAATAGTCACCTGGGTGGTCCTTTTGAATGTGATAGGCAATGGGAGCACCATACTTATCAATTTCAATTCCACCTCTGAGGTTTTTGCTATCACTGGCATTGTTCGGATTAGATAATCTGTCCGGTTCGACCAGTTGAATGGTTGTTGAAAATGGTCTGTCTTTTAACCATAACGGCAATGCCAATGCTTCACCGTTAATCAGACAAGACTTGAAAACCTGTGTCGTTAAACCATGAAAGTTTAACTTTTTGGCCGCATCACAGTTAAATGTTTCTGCCCACGATCGCCAAAGACCTTCCACCTTTACTTGCCATTCTTCTTCCCATTCTTTGGTTTTACCTAATGCTTTATAATCCGGCTTGACTGACAGGCGAAACCCTGTGCCGACAATGTTATCGGATAAGGTTTGCATGGCACCCGAAGCCACACCATGGTTACGTGACAGGTCGCGAGAACGGGCAACCATCGTTGATAATTCCGGTAATAGGTCGCTGTCCGCCGACCCACGTCCGGGGAGCCAAGAAGCAATCTCTCTTAAAGAGTGCGAGGCTGATTTATGTGATGTGTCTGTCATAAGGCATTATTCTCCTAAATATAATCAAATTTGGTGTTAGCAAAAAATGTTTTTGATTAGGCGTTTGATTGCAAATGATTTGATTAATCATTAAAAACAAACAACGACATCAGAAATATTTTTTGCAACATCGTAGACAATGCTTATTTTGCCGATTTTCTTCAAAATTTTTTTTGTTAATATATTCCATATTATCTGCATAAAATTCCTTGAAACTCATCAAAATAAGCTATTGCCAAATTGATGATATTCAGGAAAATAATGCCTAAAATACCACCTTTATCATACGTCTGCGAGAGGTTGTCGTTTTACCTTCGGCCGCCGCAATTTGAGATTTTAGACTTGAGATATAACTTTCCAAAGCCGCTCGTGAGGTTTGGTTGTAGGTCACCGAACCGAAATTGCCGACATTAACCGAGACTTCCTTGGCTCCGATGAGCAGTTTATGGTAGGCTTCTTCTGCCTCAGCCAATCGTGTTTTAAGTATTTCTTTATCTATAACCATGGATTATCCACCTTTGTTGGTTGCATTTGAATAAATCGTTTTTTCTTTTGAACCGGAACAGCCGAGCTTTTAGCCGGAATAACGGCCTCTAACTCTTGCCATGCCTTTTCACTTAATCGGTCAAGACCATAAATTGCAGCTCCGGCACGAGCATAAACTCGGCAGTCCAAGGCTTCGTTTCGTCTTGCCGGGTTTTTTCCCATACGGGTTTCGGATAGCCGTTGCTGATTTTCACGACCTGTCGCATCCCGTCGTCATCGTAGCCGCCTTTGCCGGTTAAAAACCCGTAATCGGCCATCGGGTTTTCACAAACCGCTTTATAAGCTTCTTCGTCTAAACGGATGGTTTCGGCGACCTTAACTTCGGTTGCTTCGTTGCCGTATCTTTTGGTTAACTCCATGACTTCTTCTAAGTCACTTGGTTTTCGTACTAAGTAGGTTTTAACTGTTTTCATTTTAAGCTCCTTTTGTTCTTGTTTTTCAAGGCGTTCTCTGCCTTTCCTTACAATTACATTGTTGCTTGGAATTCGAAATTTATCCAGTTAATTCTGCATCATTTTCTGTTATTTCTGCTTTATTTTCAATAAGTTGGGATTTGTTGCCGGTATATTCCTCCCAACGCTTGATAATGACGTCACAAAACTTCGGATCTAGCTCAATCAATCGGGCAGAACGACCCGTTTTTTCGCACGCAATCAGCGTCGAGCCGGAGCCTCCGAAACCATCTAAAACGATATTCCCGATTTTAGAGCTGTTATTTATGGCTCTTTCCACCAGTTCAACCGGCTTCATTGTCGGGTGTAAGTCGTTTTTGACCGGTTTATTATATTCCCAAACATCGGCTTGGTCTCGGTCGCCACACCAATGGTGCTTTTGTTCGGCGTTCCAACCGTAAAGAATAGGCTCATATTGTCGCTGATAGTCGGCTCGGCCAAGGGTAAAGGTGTTCTTTTTCCATATGATGAAGGTCGACCACTTGCCACCGGCATTGATGAACGAGTTATAAAGGGTGTGCAGTTCAGATGAACTCATGCATACATAGGCCGCACCTTTGCAATACATCATCATGTTGGACAGGCTGTCCGTTAAGAATTGAGCGAAACCTTCGCCAAGGTTATCGTTCATAATCTTACGGCCACCGAGCGAGCCGGCATGATAACGGATACTGTCTTTCATGGTGGAGCCATAGTTCACATTATAAGGAGGGTCTGTGAAAATCATATCGGCAACTTCGTCCTGCATCAGCTTTTTAACGTCATCTATCATGGTGGTATCACCACAAATCAAACGGTGTCGGCCCAGTTGCCAAATGTCACCACGCTTTGTGACAGCTTCCTCGGGTGCTTCCGGAACTTCGTCATCATCGGTGTTACCGGACGACTTTTCCTCACCGAACAGTTGGATTTCATTCAACTCGTCCGGGTTAAACCCAAGCAGGTTCAAATCAAAGTCCAATTCCGATAGTTCTTCCATTTCAAGGTAGAGCATCTCTTCGTCCCATCCGGCATTTAGAGCAATCTTGTTGTCGGCAATGACAAGGGCTCTGCGTTGTGTTTCGGTTAAATGCGGCAACCTGATGACCGGAACCTCCGTCATGCCAAGGCGTTGTGCCGCCATTAATCGGCCATGACCGGCAATAATAACATCATCGTCCCCAATCAGGATTGGGTTGGTAAAGCCGAACTCCTTAATGCTTGCCACGATTTGGGCGATTTCTTTTGAAAGTGTCCACTCATTTTTTGCACTCTGCATTTTTCCTTTCCTTTTAAATAAAACTCAATCTTTACAATGGCTTTATCATACTTGAGCATTAACCTTGACCTGCAAAGGCCAAATTCTCGGCACAAAATTTTCCAAGGAATTCGGTTGGCTCGCTTCCAAACAAGGCGGCGTTCATCAATTTCTAGAAGTGGTATCCATTCCAAAGTGACAGTCTCCCATAAACTTACCTGTGTCTGAGTTGGACGTGGCCGAACTAGTCGGCGGTCCATCAGAGCAATTTCTTGCGGCGTGTATATAATCTCGGGCATCAAACACCGATATTTGGGAGAACGGACTGGCGGTAACAACCGGTCAACATAGGCGGCTGTTTCCAAGTTTGCTTTGATTTCTGCGATGGTTTTAGGTTTCATCCAGCACCACCTTTACTTTGCTAAGCACATCATGACAGATGTCCGTCATAGTCTCCATTTCCGAGTATGCGAGACCGTTCTCCTTGCAAAACCATTTCCTAACGGCTTTACGCCAGTCAACGGCAATGTATTTCTTGCCGTTCATCCAACCACGTTCTTCGTTCCACCGAACGAAGGCGACAGGGTCAATTGTATATCCACTTCGTTTGCAGTATTCAGCCACTTCTTCAATGCTCGGAGCCCCGACATATCCGGACTTATCCACATTTTCAGCCCCTTTATTTTTATTATTTTTAATAAAAACATATCCGGACTCTTCATCTCCTTTATCCTTATCCTTCTCCTTATCAGGTTTTTCGTTGGCGGAATTTGGCGGTGGTTCAGAAACCTTAAGGTTTTCCTTTTCACGTTTTGGCCGACCACCTTTAGAGCTGCCAGCCTTACGTTTTTCGCAGGTTCCAAAATATTTGCGATTGTTTTCATCAATGCCTGCTTGCAAAAAATTAAAACGGTCTTGAACTTTTTCCGATAAATTTTTTGTGATTTTTCCGTACAGAGCGTATTCACAAAGTGCCTTAATTAATGTCGCACATTCACAATTTGTAAAATTATACACAGATGCAAGGAACTCCGCCGGATAAAACACGAATGACGTTTTTCTATCCATTTAGTCCTCCTTTGAAAGATCTACGACCATGATAACTGTCTCAGGAGGCATCTTTCCTGTTTTTTTATATTCAGCACTTGTTTTAATTCGACGAATACCTTGAAGCCATTTAAGTGAAAGCAAGGCTCTGCGGTATGCACGAGTTTTTTGACGGCCGATTTCTTTTAGCCCGTCAATTTCTTCTTGTACCTCGTTTTCCCAAAAGATAAGTTGGCTGTTATCCATCGCCATTAATTTATCAACGGGAATGGTTTTAATCATTTCATAAACAGTATTTTTACATTTTCTCATAGCTTTTTATCCTTTCATGTTTGGTTGCTACATGAGGTAAAAATCCACGAGAGGTCGAAAAAGTACCAAACAATATCAAATTTTTTTCTTTATTTTCTCAGCAATCCTTTTTGGTGTTCCTTTTGACATTTTAAGTGATTGATAAACATCATTTAATTTTTCTCCTTGAAATAGTCGTTTTATAAATTCCTGTTCTTTTTCTGAGAGCATTTTTAATAAATATCTTAAATCTATTTCATTTTCTAAATCCTCTAAACAAAACTTCGAAGTAAGTTCAAATCCTTTTTCTTCTGACATACGATTTAATGACTCATTAAAAAAAACTCCCGACTTCATGCTAAATAGTCGGGAGCGAAGTATTTGCTGTGCCTTTCGTTTTAGGGCAATGAAAAGGAGTTCATCAGGGATATCTTCTTTTTTATAAAATCTTTCGATATAAAAAAGAGCGAGTTCCTGAAGTAGGTCATCTCGCTCTTGGTTCGGTTTTATCTTACTAACCCCGACCATTTAGAAAAAGAGCCACCATTCAGGTGGCTTTTTTTGTAAATAATCAGGCGGGGATTGAACCCGCGGGGAAGCGGGTTCGAGTGCAGTCGCAGGCGGGCGAAGAACGCCGAAAAAGCGACAAACTAACGCCGAAGGCGCCCCCAAACAACGCAAGGAGTGAATGCGCTATCACACGCATAACTCCCTCTTTTTGTCCCGAAATCGAAATGAGCCGAGATTACAGAAAGCAATAAGAATAGCTTAACATCCGTTATTTCAGATTGATTTACGGTTAGACTGTTCAAAATTAATTCGTGAATAGACTCAAATCAATGGCGTTTTAAAAAACTATGTTTATTCTAAGCCGACAACAATCAGCATAATCATGTTGACATTCAAAACGATGTTTATTATAGTGATAAATACAAAATTAAGGAAGGTGATAGCGTATGCGGAAAGATGATTTAATTTCTGTTGTCATACCCGTTTATCAGGATAAAAAAACAATTGAGAAATCAATTTGTAATACCTCTTGCAAAAATTTAGAGATTATTATTGTATATAGAGCTGATAAGGATACTACACATGAAAAAAATAGTGCGTCAATCGGCACTGTTACGGGAACTTTATTTCAAACAATACATAAAAATATGAAGCATATAGTTAAATTAAAAAACGTATTTTATTGAAAAAAATCATGTAATAAAATAAAAAAGGATATTATTATGGTTAAAAAAGCACTTATTACAGGTATTACCGGCATGGTGGGATCACATTTATGTGATTACTTACTTGAAAATACCGAATGGGAAATACACGGCGTATGCAGATGGCGCAGTCCTCTTGATAACGTGTCTCATCTGTTGGAAAGAGCAAATAAGAAAGATAGGCTTTTGTTTGAATATGCTGATTTAAACGATCAAACTTCATTAATTACCGTCGTTCAAAAAATAAAACCTGATTACATTTTCCACTTAGCCGCACAAAGTTATCCCCAAACAAGCTTTACTGCTCCGATTGATACCCTTAATACGAATATTTTAGGAACCTGTCGACTATTAGAGAGTATCCGTTTTGTAATGAATAATGATAAAAATTACAAACCTATTATTCATGTCTGTGCCTCATCCGAAGTATTTGGGAAAATTCCTCGCGAGAAAAAGCCGGATACCGGTATTCATGAGGAATGCCCCTTTCATCCGGCTTCTCCTTATGCCATTTCAAAAGTAGGAACCGATCTTATCGGTCGCTACTATGCCGAGGCCTTCGGAATGACGGTAATGACAACAAGGATGTTTACTCATACAGGGCCTCGTAGGGGTGATGTCTTTCATGAATCAACATTTGCAAAACAAATTGCCATGATTGAAGCCGGGCTAATTTCTCCGATTGTTAAAGTCGGCAATTTAAAATCGTTAAGAACATACGCAGATGTGCGCGATGCCGTTCGCGCATATTATATGCTGGTTACCGTAAATCCAATTCCCGGAGAATACTATAATATCGGCGGTTCATATACTTGTGAAGTTGGTGATACATTAAACACCCTTATTTCTTTCTCCACAATGAAAGACAAAATCAAAATAGAAATTGATCCGGAACGATTACGCCCGATTGATGCGGATTTACAAATCCCGGATTGCCGGAAATTTAAACATCATACCGGCTGGGAACCACAGATACCCTATGAAAAGACCATGAAAGATTTATTGGATTATTGGAGAGATAGAATTTCTCGTGGCGAAAAATTTTTACAAAGATAATAAGATACGGAGATTTCAAAATGCTTAATGAAATTAAAAGTTCATGTGATCAAATCTCGCAAAATTTTCAAAATTTAAAAAACAGGGCGCCAATAATTGAAGAAATTGCTCATATATGGATTGAAGCGCTTTCAAATGGAAATAAGGTAATTTTTTGCGGAAACGGCGGTTCGGCTGCCGATTCTCAACACTTAGCCGCCGAACTAATGGGAAAATACAGATTAGATAGATCTCCTTTACCGGCCATCAGCCTGACTGTTGATACATCTGCTTTAACAGCTATCGGAAATGATTATGGATATAATAAGGTATTTTCACGGCAATTGCTTGGAATTGGGCATTCGGGTGATGTGTTGGTTGGTGTATCTACTTCCGGGAACTCTGAAAATGTTGTTGATGCATTTATTACTGCTCAAGAAAGAGGCATCAAAACCGTTGCTTTTACGGGTGAACACGGCGGGAAATTAAAAGAAATTGCCGATGTATGCTTAAATGTTCCTTCAACGATAACAAACAGTATTCAGGAAATGCATATTGCTTGCGGGCATTTAATTTGTGGCCTTGTCGAATCGTATTTGTTTAGCAATAAAAAAGGAGAATAGTTTACCATGATCATAACAAGAGCACCTTACCGAATTTCTTTTTTTGGCGGAGGGACGGATTATCACACATGGTATCAAGAACACGGTGGTGATGTGCTTTCAACCAGTATCAATCATTATAATTATATCAGTTGCAGATATTTACCGCCTTTTCATGCCGAATATCGAAATCGAATCGCCTGGAGTATACTGGAATATCCCGATAATGTTAACGATATTCAGCATAATGCCATACGAGAGGCGTTAAAGTATTATAACGTTACACAAGGTGTTGAAATCAGCAATCAATGTGATTTACCGGCACGATCCGGTTTAGGTTCCAGCTCTTGCTTTTGTGCGGGATTAATACAAGCAATTTTTGCACTTAAAGGGAAAATGATAACAAGATACGGCTTAGCTAAAGAAACCATCCGATTAGAGCGAGAAATACTAAAAGAAAACGGAGGAATCCAAGATCAAATTGCTACTGTTTACGGAGGACTTAATCATATCCACATTAACCAAAACGGCTCATTTTCCGTCAATCCTGTTGTCATCAGTGAAGAAAGGAAAGAGTACTTTAATAATCATTTATTACTCTTTTTCACAGGAACTTCACGCACATCTTCCGATATTGCCGAAAAACAAGAAAAAGTTGCAAAGAAAAGAGTTAGTCAACTATCGCGGATGCAAGAAATGGTATCTGAAGCTTGTCGCATTTTAACATCAAGCAATGAAGATTTGGACAATTTCGGCAGACTACTCCATGAAACTTGGATGTTAAAGAAATCCCTTACAGATAAGATTAGCAATTCGTTAATAGATGAGATATACCGAATAGGTATGGAAAACGGTGCATTGGGGGGCAAAATATTGGGTGCCGGCGGTGGCGGATTTATAATGTTTTATGCTACTCCAAAAAATCAATCGAAAATTAAACAAGCATTGCATAATCTGATACATGTTCCTTTTAAATTTGACGATCAGGGATGCCAAATTTTATACTATTCGCCCAAGGAATATCATCCCTCAGTATATGAAAAACGCGATTACATTCATATTCAAAATCAAGGTCAGGAGATAAAACATAAACGATGAAAGTGATTATTCTGGCAGGAGGATTCGGCACAAGGCTACAATCTGTTATACACGATATTCCTAAGCCTATGGCAGATATACACGGCACACCGTTTCTTGAACTTTTAATGGCAAATATGCTTCATTTTGGCGCCACGGAATTTATTTTATGTGTATCACACTTACGAGATAAAATTATCTCTTATTTTGGTGATGATTTTAGGGGTATTCCAATAAAATATTCCGTTGAAACAGAACCGCTTGGAACCGGAGGCGCCATAAAGCAAGCGTTTCAACTGTTTGATTTGGATGAAGCAATTGTTATGAACGGGGATAGTTTTGTTAAGATGGATTATGCTGATTTCTATCATCAAAACAGAGGCCATTCCCTTGCTCTGGCATTAAAATTTGTCAGTAATGCTTCACGTTTTGGTTTGGTTGAAACAGCAAATGGACTGATTACGCACTTTCATGAAAAATCTACTGAAAATAAAGCAGGACTGATTAACGCAGGCATCTATTTTATTAGGAAGGAATTGTGGCAATATGCCCCAGAACAATCAAAATTTTCATTTGAAAAAGATATATTGGAAACACACATTGATAATCTACACCCCCCCTTTTATCGCACGGAAGATTATTTTATAGATATTGGTATACCGGAAAGTTATCATCAAGCATTAAAAGAGCTTAAAAATATTATCTTACCTAAATGCAAAGCACTCTTTTTGGATAGAGATGGCGTTATAAATGTAGATAAGCACTATGTTTACCGCATTCAAGATTGTGAGTTTGTTGATGGGATATTTGATTTTTGTATGCAAGCCAAAAAAGATGATTACAAGTTAATTGTCATTACAAATCAAGCAGGAATAGCTAAAAATATCTATTCAAAAGAAGCATATTTTAATCTTAGAAACTATATTCATGATATATTCGTAAAAAGGGGGTGCCCTTTGGATGGCGAGTATTACTGTCCATACCATCCGCAGGCAATCTTAAAAGAATATCGCTATGAATCAACGGATAGGAAGCCTAATCCCGGTATGATATTAAAAGCAGCCAAAGATTTTAATATTGATTTAAAACAATCCATTTTAATCGGAGATAAAGAAAGCGATATTTTGGCGGCAAAACGAGCCGGTATCGGCACAACAATTCGTTTTGTTACCGAGGGAAATGTATATGAGCCACAGGCCAGTCAAGCAACGTATGTATGGACAAATACTTTGAAAGAATTTCACGAATTAACCGAGAAAATATTATGAAGCTACGATCATCACCAACCGAGCTTTACAAAACAACATTCAAAAATTTTCGCAATATATAATTTCACGAAAAATTTGAAATAAAGTGGAACTTATTAAAAGTAGCAATTAAAAGGCATGACAATAGGATAACTTTATGATAAACTAGGATAATAAGAGTTGCAGAGGGAAATATATCAAGTGTTATTAAATAAAAAAATATAAAAATACCAGCATAGGAATTTACCCAATATAGAGAATTTTAAACTGTAACAACCGATTAAAAAGAAAGGATTATCAAGGTGTATATTATCATTGGAGGCAGTGGATTTTTAGGACGCTATTGCATTAAAAACATTATAGAAAACACAAATGAAAACATTATCGCCACACATTCGGAAAAAACCATCCCGGTATATGAAAATCCGAGAGTAGAATGGATATCATTAGATGTTTGCAATATAACTGCGCTGAAACAATTGGCCGATAAAGTGGATGATAATACAAAAATAATTTACCTAGCAGCCATGCATCATCCTGATCAAGTTCAAAAATTTCCGGAACAGGCATGGGAAGTTAATATTATAGCTTTGGCAAATGCAGTTAATTTGTTTGGAAAAGCAAAATGTTTATACTATTCTTCAACTGACGCGATTTATGGAGAAGGAAGTAAAAATAAAAAATTTGTTGAATCCGATCCGTATGCGCCTATCAATTTATATGGAAAACATAAGGCTCTTGCAGAACAAATCTGCCTTACAAAAGGATTTAACATTGTTCGTTTTCCGTTAATTTTCGGCCCATCTCTCATTGAAACTAAGCCTCATTTTTTTGATCATATAAAATCAAGTATGGAGGCGGGTAAAGAGGTAGAATTGTTTTCCGATTCATACCGCTCTATTTTATCGTTTAACCAATGCGCCTATTTTTTGGTTATGCTTATCGAAAAATTCGGCAGTTGCAACGAGAAGATTATCAATATTGCCGGAGATGATATCATGAGTAAATATGATGCTGCTGTTGCATTGGCGAATAAGTATCATCTTGATAAAAGTTTAATTAAACCGATATCAATGCAACAAAACACAACCATCTTTAAAATAAAGCGTGCTACAGACATAATCGTTGATAATTCTAAATTAAAAAGCTTATTGAATATTAAAGAAATACACTGGGATATAGGATAGCTAAAAATAATGTAAGCTATAGTGTAAATATTTTTAAGTTGTTTAAACAGCATAATTTTACTCATTCTGATAAAAACCTTTAGTTTGAAATGATAATGATGATTTTAAATTGTATTTTTTTCTAATCTATACGATACTTAATTATGTTAAATCGCTAGAAAATATAAAGAGAGGAAAAACATGTTAATTGAATACATTAAACCAGATTTTGAATTTTCTGATGAAAGAGGCACGCTCAGACAACTGGTTCATACCGGCTGGAAGCAAGTGAATTATATCACTTCGGTTATCGGATCTTTTCGGGGGAATCATTATCATAAAAAAAATACTGAAGCGTTTTTTGTAATCAGTGGATCATTTCGGCTTATTACTGAAAGTTTGGATGGAAAAATTCATGAAGAATATAATATGGAAGCAGGAGATTTTTTCATTATAAAACCTTATATAAATCACAGTTTTGATTATACACAAAACACACAGCTTATCTCCTTTTATGATCAAGGAGTTGAAAATGCGGATGGAACAAAAGATATTTTTGTTTCCAACACAACCGACTAAATAAAAATAGAAAATTTACTGCTGGAAAAACAATTACTCCGATAACGATGCCGAATTGAACATATTTTCATTTTTGTGTATATCTGACATGGCGGTCGTCAATCATTGCATGAAATAACCCAATAATAAATAATACCTAATATTTTTACACCTCCATATAAATTTCTCTTAATGTAGATATAGTACTTATTACCTTTTTTATTAAACCGACTAGCTCAATTCATCACAAAGGCACATTTTTTGACAAAAATTATAAAAATGCTTGTCATACAAATATATTTATGATAAAGTTTATATCGCAATAACTATCGGAGAATTTGAATATGAAAAAAACGGCCGTTTTTATCTGTTTTTGTATCATTCTGCTTTGTATCGGCAGTTTTTTTTATCTGCAAAAACCAACTGACTTCACTCACTATTTTAAAAAGGATACGGTTTCACCGACACCGCATGTTTCAAACTTAGCCGACAGCGGTTTGCGCCAAGACGTACCGACGGTTGCCGACGCACCCGATGCCGACCGTTCCGCAACGCATCTAACCGAGGGAACACTGCCGAATCCATCGGAAGTTCTCAACTTAACATCCGAATCGGTAATCAATCAAATAAACAGCTCACACCATAAAACGGCACTCAATCAACCTCCCCAATCGAATCACGCCCCGTCCCGCGATTTTATTCAAACAAATCAATCCCTTTCACAAAATCAATACGCTGATAACTCTTCTGATTTACGTATTCAAAATAAAGCACACGCTACATCAAGCGAAGAAGCGGTTGCTACAGGAAAGAATACCATACAAACGCGCTCGCCGTTTACTGCCCAACCTGCCGAAAATTCGCAAAACAGTGCGCTAAACATTCCCGCTCCCACACATCAAACACACACGGCAACATCTGCTATTCATCAATCCACCTCAGCCGATAAATCAAACTCACCGCTCATCTTAACCCAATTAGAGATTGATTCTTCGGAAGTGCTCCCCTCGGTTTTTCTCAGCAAAGTGCGCCAACGATATGAGGGGGAAGATTTAACCATTCCTCTAATCAAAGAAATCATCAACAAAATCAATGAAGAATATCAAAAGAAAGGATATTTAACCTGCAAAGCATACGTTCAACCGCAAAATATTCAAAACGGTGTTTTGAAAATCAGCCTGTTTGAAGGGAAAACGGGAACATTAAAATTAAATGATAGTCCCTTATTACGCACAGCATATATCAAAACATTTTTAAATATTCCGGAAGGGAAAGTTTTGAATGTTTCCGATTTGGAAAGCAGGATACTTTTATATAATGCCGTCAATGAAAATAAAATGCGATTATCCTTGCAACCGAGTCAAAAAGTCGGGCATACGGATATTGAAGGCGTTGTCAATCCCGCAGATCGTTTTTCAATTTCCGTATTTACGGATAATGCCGGTCAAAAGGAAACGGGATACTACCGATACGGATTCTTTTCAAACTTGAAAAACATTATTCCGGTAGACACACTGAAAGATCAATTTAACTTCGGGGGAATTCAATCAACCGGTTCTAATGCTTTTTTCGGATCTTATTCAATTACGGAACCCTGGCTTAAAACAACATGGACGCTCGGTATGGATTGGTCGGATACCGATATTATCGGCGGTGATTTGCGCGGTCTTTCCATTGAGGGCGATTTCTATAATTATTATTTATCCGTTAAACGCCCTATTCTCGTTACCACCGATTCAGTCACAAATCTTTCTCTTTCGGGGAATTTAAAAAGCGGTGCAACATTTATTTCGGATTTTAAAACGCAAGAAATCAATACGGATACGGCAACTATTGCGCTGGACAACTTTTATCTTTTCAGCAACGGTTATCTTTATACCGTTATTTCTGCCACAAATGCCATGCACATTCGGCAAGGGAATACGCATTTCCAACATTATAATTGGCTCGGCGAAGGAGATATCGGTTTCGGAAACGGCTGGGGATTTAATTTAAAAGGGCGTGCACAATTATCTTATGATGATTTTTTGCCCTCTTCCGATCAGATGCAAGTCGGCGGTATCAATTCCGTGCGCGGATATCCCGAGGGAATGCTGGTTGGCGATCAAGGGGTTGTCTTGATGTCGGAATTACGCAAAGAATGGCGCTCGCCGTTTAAGTATGCCGAAAAAATCAAGGGCTTTACTTTTTTTGATGTCGGTAAAGCATGGTCCAGCGAAAGCGGAACGTTGGAAAATAAAAACGAAGCCTATATTTATAGTTCCGGCGTGGGTCTCGGATTTGATTTATTTAACAGAGTGACGGCAAATTTCACACTCGCTTTCCCGCTGAAAAAGCATGAGTTCAATAATAATCGGTCGGCGTTGGAAGGAATGCGGGGTTTATTTTATATTCAATCAAAACTGTGGTAAAGGGGCAAAATATGAAAAACGGTCAACATACACATTCAATGAATATCCACACAAATCATGTATCCGAAAAAACAAATCGGGTTCATCAAAGCCAGACACAGGGAAAAGAGAAGACGGCCTCAAAAATCGCAAAACCGCAAATTGATTGGATAAAAACATATAAATTTTTATTAAACACCATGATATTCATTTGCCCCTCTATTGCAACGGCTCAAATGATTCGCCCCGACGGAATGACAGCCACAAACGTTAACGTCAACGGCAATATCTATAACGTTACAACGGGAACCGTTTCGGGTAATAATGCGTTCAACTCATTTCATACATTTGATGTCTACAAAGGCACAACCGTCAACTTAATCCTACCGAATCAAACGCAAAACTTAATTAACCTTATCCATGATAAAGCCACAAATATAGACGGTATACTCAATTCCTATCAAAACGGGCAAATCGGCGGTAATGTATTACTTCTGAATCCGAACGGAATTATGGTTGGCGCAAACGGGGTGGTGAATGTTGGTTCCATAACGATGGCTACACCCGATGCCGCCTTTTTAAAAACCCTTGTCAGCAACGGGAAAATCAACCAAACGGCCGTTAACGCCGTGTTGGACGGAGATATGCCGATCAGTCCATCGGGAACGGTATCCGTTAAAGGAAAAATCAAGGCACAAAAGAAAGTTGCCGTTCGGGCGCAACACGTTAAAAATGAGGGAGAGATTCGGGTTAAGCCGAATTTATCGGACCTTGTTAATACGGGCAACGCTCAAATTGAACATCAAGATATTTCTATTAAAGACGGCGCTATTATCATCAATGCCGAACAAGATTTTACAAATGCGGGGACCATTGCCGTAGAGGGAAAGAACAATAAGAAAACAAACGGTATTAACATCCAAGCCGGCAATGATATTGTTTTAGAGAAAAATGCCGTTATTTCTGCTGACGGGAAAGGGGTCAATTCGTCCGGCGGAGATATTATTTTAAAAGCCAAAAACGATGCCGTTTTAAAAGAGGGAAGCAAGTTAAGTGCAAAAGGAGGCGCATCGGGTGACGGCGGATTTATTGAATTAAGTGCGGATAACCGCGTTGATTTGGCCGGCGGACAATTTGATACCTCGGCACAAGACGGGGAAACAGGCGTTGCCTACATTGATCCCGACACCGTGGAAATTTCACAAGATCAAACATCTTCTTCCAACATTGTAATTGAAGGACGCGTCGTATCCGTTAAAGATAACGTTAAACTCACGGCAAAAAATGCGGATATTACCATTACGGCGAAAAACGGTGCCAAAGACGGAAATGATTACACATCGGGCACGTTAACGAACGGAAAAGCCGTTGCGGGTATTACTATCGGCAAAAATGCACAACTGGATGCAGATAATATCAATCTTTCGGCACTCAATGTTATAGAAACGGGGTGGGGTTCTTCCGGTGAACCGAGTTTATCCGGGTTTTTAGGTGTTAGTTTATTAGATGCCGAAACCTATATTCGGCTTTCGCAAGGAGCCTCATTATCGGCCGATAACGATATTTCATTAAACCTTGAATCGATTGCAAAAGCAAAAGCAACCGTTGGTACGATGGTTGTATCCGCCTCTTATGCTGAATTAAATCACACGGCCGAAATTTCCGTAACGGATGCGATTATGAATGCCGGTGGCAATATCAGCTTAAAATCCGCCCTACTCAGTTCCGTGGATTTAGATGCTTATACCGTTGCGAGTAAAGACAGCAATGTTGCAACCGGATTCGCCGGCTCTTTCGCTTACGGACAAATGTTTTCCGACAACACGATTTCCGTATCGGGCGGATCCGTTACGGCAGGTAAGAATATCAATGTTGAGGCAACAACCGATAAAAATATGACGGTAAAAGCTGCAACCGTCGGCTTGATTTCTTCCGTGGGTGCGTTAGATGTTGCCATTGCCGAATCGGAAGTTAACAACAAAGCCCTCATCAATTCAGCCGTGAGCGGAAAAGATGTCAATGTTGTATCCGATATTCACTCCATCACCTCAACCAATGCCAGCGGGAATGCCGGCTTAGGGAACTTGGGTTCAAAATTCGTCGGCGCGGTGGAAAATAAAGTGCAAGCCCTTACGCCGGACGCTATTTTAAATCTTATCACGTCAACGGGTGCGGGGAAGAAAATAACAGATGCGGCGGATAATCATCAACAAGGCCAAACACAGGGGCAAAAAGCAACCATTAAAATTGCGGGAGCCATTTCGTATGTAGATCACCAAAATACCGCCGAAGCCGTTATCGGCGCACAAGGCGATGTGCAGGCACAAAATGATATAAATGTTCAATCAAAGGTGTATGATGTTGCCACAAATGCGGCAGAAGCCTCGGCCTCGGGTGGTAGTTCCGACGATAATCAAGCCAAAAATGCCGTTGCGGCAGCCGTAACGATTGCTGATTTTCAAAATACTTCCAGAGCCTATATTTCGGGGAATGCACAAGTTGATGCCGTGCATAGACTGAATGTTCAATCCGATGTTATTATGCCACCGAAATATACGGCCGAAGGATCAACCTATTTCAATCTTTCCAGCTTAAAAAAAGGAGAAAGTGAAGGCTTTTGGAATGATTTTGTGGATTCTTCCGAAACGTTATGGGGCACTATTTTTGAACACGCGAACACAAACCTCGGGATATTGGATGAATTTTATAATTCCTGGGCAAAATCGTCTGCCAACTTAGATAATCCGGACGATTCCGATCAGCAATTTGCCGGAAACGGCTCCGTTAACTTAACGGACTATTGGAATAACAGTGTTGCTTTTATCGGTGAAGGTGCCAAAATCAATCAACGCAATACAGCTCAAGCCGGCAATCGCGTTGTTGACGTAAATGCCGGAACTGACGTAACAGGCGTCAATTTGGGTGGTATGGTCGGCCTGCCCTCCTCTACGGAAACGGGGCAAGGGGTCGGGGTCGGCGCCAGTTTTATGATGACACGGTATAATAATACCACAGGTGCTTTTATCGGAAACAATGCAAAAGTAGATGCCGAAGGGTTGAATGTATCGGCGGAATTGGAAAATCAAAACATTTCAACAACCGTTGCTTTCGGGAAAAGTGAAAATCTGGGCATTAACGGTATGATGAACTTCCTCAAAACGGAAAACAATACGATTGCGCAAGTTTCCGGCGGAGCGCAAGTTTCCGTTAACGGCGGAATCGATAAAAACGCTTACAAAGATGCTACGGGTAAAAACTATACCGAACGAGACGGCACAATTAAATCCTATGATGCGGTTCATATTCGCACGTATGAAGATTCTTTATTTGTGAATGCAACAGGCGATATGGCGAAAAAAGACGGCGGAAGCACAGTTGTGGCGGCCGTAACGGTAAGTCAGGTGAATCGATTGGCACATGCCGTTTTGGGTGATATCCGAACGGATTTAATGTCGACAACGGCATTAAGTAATTGGCAGAAAGCCCTTCAAAGCGGTGATACGTTGCTTTATGATTTAACGCGCACGGGAGCAAGCGACGGCTATTTTTCAACGCCATCTGCATTGAATGTAACCGCTGATGCCGACGGATTAAATGTTTCCGTTGCCATTGCTGCCAGCAAAACAAAATCAGATGCGGGAAATGTGCCGGGCGTTGATGTATCCGATCCGGATGATGTGGAAGACGGGGTGGAACTGGAAGATTTTGATGAGGAAGAAGTAGAAGCCCCTGCCGATATTACATCGGAAGATCAAAAGCAAAAAGGCAAATTCGGAATGGGTATTTCCGCTTCGTTTTCTTGGAACCAATTTGCGAATGATGTGGCGGCATATCTTAAAAATGCCCGCTATAACGGGAGAGATACACGCAATGCGAACGATATAAATTTAACAGCCGGCGATAAAACGGAAAGTTATGCCGTTACCGGCGGGGTTTCGCTTGAATTGGCAAAAAATAAAGGCACAAACGTTGCCGTCGGCGCTTCCGCGAGTTATAATACCATTCAAGATAATGTCAGAGCAGTTATTGACAACTCCTCCGTTTCAAACGTAAAAGATGTAACGGCAGATGCTCAAAATAATACCAAAATGATGGCACTGGCTATCGGTGCGGCAGCCGGAATGGCGGAAAACGGCGTAACGCTGAACGGTTCGGCAACCGTGAACGATATTGCCAACACCACGGAGGCAAGTATCCTTAATTCAACGATAACGGGTCGCAATATCCGCTTAACGGCAAAAGATAAATCCTGGTTATTGCAAACGGGCTTAGGTCTCAGCGTTTCAAACAATGCCGGCGGGGGCGCGGTAGCCGGGTGGAATAATGTTTCCAACACGGTGAAAGCACTTGCGCAGAATAATCAAATCACGGCCGGCGATTTAACCTTAAATGCCTCAAACGAGATGGATATACGCTCTATTTCCACGGGCGGTGCCGCCTCTGCCAAAGGCGCCGTTGCTTTAACGGGAGCCTATAATAATATTTCAAACACAACGGAGGCTTCCGTTACGGGTTCTCAAACCGACGACGAGGCACAAAAAATCAAAGTTGACTCCGCCTCATTAACCGCAACGGATGATTCGGATATTCTGGCGATTTCAACGGGCGCCGGTATCGGGAAAAAATTGGGTGCAAACATTGTTGTCGGCGTAAACAGAATCGGCAATACCACGCGCGCCGGATTTGAAACGGTAGATGTGGCAGGAACAGCTCAAAAATCGCCGGTATTCAAAGCAACGGCCGTTAATAAAGGAGTCATTCGCTCATTTGCAAACAGTGTCGGCGTCGGCGAATACGGCGGTCTCGGCAATGTGGGAACGTATAACTCTATTTACAATACAACCGAAACATTCTCTCGGAATGCTTTGTTATCGGGAACAAGTCTTTCATTTTCGTCACAAGACAGGTCCTATATTTTAGCGGAAACGGCAGGTGCCGGTATATCAAGCGGTATCGGGTTGGGTTTAGCCGTCAGCATTAACCGCATCGGGAATACATTGCGTGCCGTTGCGGAAAATTCAAAATTAAATATGACGGGTGATGTTTCTTTAACGGCGCAATCTTATCCGTCGGATACGGCGCCGACAGATGATTTACCGCAAGAAGCCGGAGACATTTCCGCTTTGGACGATGTGGATAAACGATCAATCACCACGATTACGGTCGGAGCGGGCGTCGGAAATTACGGGGCCGGATTAGCCGGAACTTACGCCGATGTGCAAAATACGATTGAAAGCGCCATTAAAGGCGGAACGGTTCAGGCACAAAATATACAATTAAGTGCGATTGACCAGGCAAATATTTTAAATATCGGCGTTGCGGCCGGAGGCGGTAAGACAGCGGGCATTGCCGGGTTATCCACCACGAACATTATTAAAAATCAAGTCAAAGCAACTATCGGTTATGATAAAGATGAAAAGAATACGGCAACGGATATTACAACCGATGAAAACATCCGTTTAACCGCAGCCGAAAACAGCACCATCAATGCCATTACGGCAGCAGCGGCCGGTGGCGGATCAGCGGGTGTTGCGGGAAACATTGCATATAACGAAATCAGTAATTCAATTCAAACAGGAATCAACCAAGCCGGCGTTTCGGTAGACGGCAGTATTGATTTAACCGCCCTGGCGCAGGATAATGCCAACTTTTATTACGGAACGGTTGCAGGCGGTGCCGGTGTGGGCGTCGGCGGGGTTATCGGTTTGAATTTTTTAAATAACAAAGCATCAGCCAACATTGATTCTTCGGATTTGATTGTGAACGGAACAACCGCCATTGATAACCGTTACGGATTGATAACGAATGCAACCGTATCGGACGATGTAGCTATTTACGGGGGTTCGGCCGGCGGTGCCGGAAATATCGGCATCAGCGGAAGTGTCGGATTTGCACAAGTCAATAATGAGGCCGAAACAAAATTAACCGAGAGTAGCGTAACAACGGATTCGCCCTCCGCCAATAACAGCGGTGCCGATATGAACGCAACCAATGAAACGGCCGTTCAGATTTATGCGGGAGCCGTCGGCGGTGCGGGTAGCACGGGTATCGGCGGGGCGGTTACAACGGCCGTTATCCGAAACAACACGATTGCGCGCGCCGAAAAATCTTATTTAGATTTGCCGGGTGATATTTCTTTGGATGCTTCCGATACCACGCACTTTAACGGGGCCGTGGTGGCAGGCGGTGGTGCCGGCGGAACGGGAATCGGGGCATCGGTAAACGTTGCATTGATAGAAAATACGGTTGATTCCGCTCTTGATTCATCGATTGCCAAAGCGGGCAAAAATCTCTCGGTTGAGGCAACCGGCGTTACGGGCATCGGTAAAAGCGGTGTGCCGGCAGAAGAGAACGATGATTTTAAAAACAATGCGTTTGTTATCGGTGGCGCCGGTGTCGGCGGAACGCTGGGCTTGGGTATTTCCATGAACGTGGCACAAGTTCAAAATACCGTTTCGGCCAAAATCAAAAATTCGCATGCACAAGCAACCGAAAATTTATCCGTGTCGGCTGATGATACAACGCATATTACCGATTATATCATTGCCGCCGGTATGGGCGGTATGGCAGGCGTGGCCGGCAGTCTCGGGGTTCATTATGTCGATTCATCGGTTACCGCGGGAATTGAATCGGATCAAGAAACAATCTCCGTCGGCAACATCAATGAAATCACACAGGCAGCGGGCAAAAACATATCCGTTACGGCCGATAATAATATGAATCATCAAACCGTGATGACGGTAGTGGGTGCCGGCGGAACGGGTGTCGGCGCTTCCGTTAACGTTTCTACATTGCGCGGTTCAACCGATGCACATATTCAAGGCGCTATGGATATTATTGCCGATGAAGATATATCGGTTGACGCATTGACAACACGCGGAACGGATATTAAAGTCATAACGGGCGGTGGTGGCGGTATGGCCGGCGTTGCAGGCGCTATTTCCGTTTCAACGCTGGGACACGGCGATAATAACTCGTCGGCTTACACCAGTGGCACACAAGACGGCGAAAAACAAGGAACGGATGATACCGTTGCACAATATCTGGCAGAGAATGAAAAAGCGTTAAATTCCGCTCAATCGCAAAAGTTATTTATGACAAAAGATGCAGAAGATACGGGAATTAAAAAATCCGATTCCCTTTCGGTGCAAATCAACTCGTCCGAAGGAAACGGCAGTCTTTCCGGAAAAGAAAGTTCTTCAAACACAAACAATCAACAAAGCAATCTCTCCGCCGAGAATGCATCGGAGCGTTTCAAAGGCACGCGGGCATTCATTGACTTGGGGAACAAGGCGTTAACGGCCGGTCAAGATATTCAAGTTTCGGCAAAAGATACGGTAAATTCACAAACCTTGAACGGCGGTGTGGGTGTCGGCGGATTTGCAGCTGTCGGGGCATCTGTTGCCGTTGCAAACATTGATACGAATACCCAAGCATTTATCCAAAACGCAACCGTGGTTGCCTCGGGTGATGTCTCCGTTGAGAGCGGGCTTGATGAAACGGCCGATGCCTTAACATTTGCGGCAGCCGGCGCACAATCTTATGCGTTAAGCGGTGCTATATCGGTTGTGAACAGTCATAATATCAACGATTCGTTTTTGGGCAATAATGCCGTTATTTCCAAAGCAAAGAATTTATCCGTTCGCACAAACGGCGATGCGACGTTAAGCGCCGAAACAATCGGTGCTTCCGTCAGCATGACGGCGGGGGTGGGTGCTTCCGTTACGGAAATCAATAAATCGGGCGAATCAAATGCCTGGATTGATTCAAATGCTTCTGTCGGGCAAGAAGTTTATTACGCAAAAGAAGATACAGACTACACCAATCCGCTGACGCGCGCGGAAATGGAAGAAATTATCGGCAGACCCATTTCGGATAGCGACTTTACAAGCGGTGAAATGGGTGCCGACGGAAAAACAACCGTCTATTACTTAAAAGGCGATACGGCCAAAAAAAGACCCTTTACGGCCACCGAAAAAGAGGCTTATATCAGCCTATACAATGCCGATTTACCGACGGAAGATGATTTTGTGCATTTTGCCAAAGGAGAACAAGTTGAAACACTGCTCGTTAATGCCATTGATACGGTAAATTTAACGGCCGAGACAACGGCGGCCGCGGGAGGCGTTGTTTCCGGTGCCGGCACATCTTCCGGTGCAACCATTTCCGATAAGCAAAAAGCCGTTATCAATTCGGGTGCGGATATTGCGGTTTTGAAATCTGCCGACATCAAAACAAATGCCTCGGCAAAAGCCAACGCCACTACATTGGGGGTTGCCGTCGGCGGTGCGGCTGTCAGCACATCGCTTTCACGCGCCGAAATCAATTTGGATAACACGGCCGAAGTGCAGGATAATGTTACCTTATCCGCCGAGAATGCAACCGTTGAAGCCTACCAATCAAAAGCCGATGCTTTCACGGATTCCTTGGCTGCGGCCGGGGCACTGTTGGCCGGAAACGGGGCAGACAGCAATTCCACCGTATCGGGTCGCGTTTCGGCCGATATCGGCGCGGGTGCCGAAATAACTGCGAAAGATACGCTTTCCGTTACGGCAAAGGCCATGCAAAATGCGAACGCCGTTGCCTCGGCCTATCGAGGCGGATTATTGGCGGCCGGTGCGGCATTGGCCGATTCGCGCACAAATGTGGATACACGCACGCGTTTTGAAAACGGCGTTATCATAGAAGCCGATTCGTTAAATTTGAATGCCGTAAATGATATAACGCTTTACGGAGAAACCGTCTCCGGATCGGGCAGTTTAATCGGCGGTGCTGCGGCTATTTCAACAACCGCCAACGATTCATCGGCGCAAGTTCAACTCGGCACGAGCGAAACAAATCCGGAAAGTGAAAGCCTTTATAATCTGAACAGTTTATCCGTAACGGCAGAAAACAAGATTAAGCAAAACGCTTTTTCCGATTCAATCAATGCATCGCTGTTGGGCGGGAGTGGCGCAACAACGAATAATACCTCCGTTGCCGATGCACAAGTTGATATGAACGGCAAGAGCAATGTAGCCGTCAATAATGTTGCCATCAATGCAACCAATACGTTTGAAAAGAAAAACAGTGCAAATCAGGCCGAAGTGAATATCAATTCGGGCAGTGGCGGAATTGTGGATGCGGCAGCCGTTCAAAGCGAAACAACAACGAATCATTCGGCCAAAGTTGTGTTCGGCAAAGAGGCACAGTTCAATCAAAATACGGGTAAAAAATCATCCAGCATCAATGCAACGGCCGATGAGGCGTCGGTTGATGGATTTACCGTGAACGCCGTCAATAATATCACGGCGGAAGATAAAGTCAGATTAGTGAGCGGCGGGGCCATACCGATTGCCAAAATCATTACAAAAATCAAAGATAATGCCGATTCTTTGATTGAAATAAACGGCTCGATTTCTTCGGGACAAGATATTGTGATGAATGCCCATGATAACGTTAACATCACAACCGACGGGGAAGCCAGCACTTACGGTCTGTCGGCCGTTGCCGGCGGGGAAGCGGAATCTTCATCCGTTGCGAACAATACCATTCGTTTGGCAGACGGAAGCAGTCTCTATTCGGATAAAAATGTTTATCTTTCCGCCGGACAGGTTAAGGAAGATCAATCCAACAAAACGACATTAAAATCGCTGACGCAATTATGGAATAATTCTGCCGTTCCCATCTCGGATAATACGGCAAGGGCTCAACTCAATTTAACAAATTTAATTGATTTACAAAAGGGCTCTGTTTTAAAGAGCGGGCAAGATGCTTTTCTGACATCACAAACATCGCAGGAATATGAAATCGTCGGACAAGCAGATTCGCATAATCCGTATAACCAAGCCTTCGCAACAAATGCAACGACCTACGATTCGGACGGACTGCATGAAAATTCCGCCATTGCGATTAACGGCAGTCTCTTTGCCGGCGTGAATAATGAGAAACATATCACGATTGATCAAGACGGCCATGTGCATGTTGTCGGGGCGAACGGCAAAGAAGAAGATGCTTCGCAATACTATACGGAAACGCAAAAAAGTTTATATACCGAAATGCAAACGCAAATGACCAACTTACAACAAATGTTGGCCGACTATGGAAATGATCCGGTATACAAAGCCTTTTACGAACAAGAAATCAATGCGCTGAAAGAGCAAATGAAAGCCATGGGCTTATTGGTTGAATATGTCGATAAAGGTGGAAACGAACAATTTTATATTCGCGAAGATATAACAACACCTTATATTCAAATTCACGATTTGCAAGCCGGTGCGGGCGCCGTTGAATTGCTGACAGACAACGTAACGGGTTCCGGCAATATTGAAACAACGAGCGGTGCCGAAATCAGCATTACCAATAACAGCAATCGCTTTTTGGAATTAAATGATTTAACCATCAACGAACGCGAAAGCGGTTTATTGCGCTATAATCATAAAACGGTGTCTCCAACCGCTGAAACGGATTCAAGTGGCTTTTATGATACATTTACCGGTCAAGTCAACCTGGCTTCCGGCGATACAACGGATCAATCCATCACGATTAAATCAACTTATGTTGAAAATACGGATACGGGTATTGCTCTATCGCCGAGTGTTGATATTTTAGGCAACGTTATCAATTATAACGGCAATATAGATATCACTGCTGCCGGCGCTATTTATACCGACGGCGTTGTTCGCGGAAAGTCAATCAATATGACAACGGGTGGCGCCATTGTGCAAAAAGCGAACGATTTGGTTTATCATGTCGGCGGAGATCCCTCGTCGGCATGGAACGACACAGCCTCTAAAAATGAAGCGGGTAGCAGTTCGGCAACACCCAACGTTTCGCAAGATTTAGCCAGCTATGATTCCGCTTTGATTGCGTCGGGCAATATCTATCTCAGCGGGCGTTACTTAAATTTGAACGGGTTGGTTCAAAGCGGAACGAGTGATTTTAAAATGAATCTGCAAGATGGTCATTTAAAATTAACATCGGCAGGAAAAACGCTCACGGTTGAGCAGGCAAAGGCCGACTATGCGTCAAAAGCGCAAACAAACGCAGATGCTTCACCGCTTTATGCGCTCGTTAAAGATGATAATAATAATGTAACGGCCTATTTCAACGTATTAACGAATCAAATTGAAATAGACGATGTGCGCATTCAGGGCGGTTATATTGAATTACACGGGCAAATTATGAATACGTCTGCTTCCACCGGTGAATTACGAGTTGCAGACGGCTACGGGCGGTTATCCGTCAACAATAAATCGGGATATGATATTGTGTTAAACAATGTCAATTTAAACGAAAAAATCATCGGAATGATTAAAATTACCGATACGGGCAAAAATAATGAAACAACCGTTTATCTGCGAGACGGTAATACAATCAGGCAAGATGTATTCGCAGCGGACGGCACGCAAAAAAGTAGCACAACCATTACGGCCGGCATTGATGAAAACGGTTATTCGTCAACAACATACAATACGGCTTCGGGTCAGCGTTATCAATGGATGACGGGTATTGAAACCACCACCCAAAGAGAAACAACCTACAATACCAGCACGTTCTGGGATATTGACTGGCTTTCGCCCGATGATGATGATATTATTGCTTTCAAAGAATGGAATTTAACGGATAGTCCTTTGCGCGAAGGCGAAAGCGTATTAACGGCGCAAAATAATCCGTATACTTATTCATTTTCAAAACAAACCGTGACGTTAAACGATTGGACGGAAGTCAATCGCAAACAGTGGACGGATACAAAGGGCTGGTGGATTTTCTCAACCCAAGAAAATTACACGAAGATTACGGAGCAAAAAGGCACAAAAACTTACTATACGCACTCTTTAAAAGCCGATAATCCGATTAAAGTTTCTTTCAGCGGTTTCCAAACAGGGCAAACAGACGTTCAAAGCAACGGCAACATTTATTTGCAAGGCGATATTCTCACCAAAAACGGTTCGGTTGTATTAAACAGCACGAACGGCAAAATCGATTCGCTTTCCAATGCAGCATCCGTGAATGCCGATACCATTCACCTCTCGGCGCAAACAGGCATCGGAGCAGAAGAATCCCTCAATATTACCTTAACGGGTAACGGCTTATTAACTGCCGATAATACCGGAACGGGGGATATTTCCCTAAATGCACTCAGTGGGAACGTTCTGTTTGATAACATTACGACGGCTGACGGGGATATTTCCGTTCACGCATTCGGGAATATCACGGGCGATACATCGCAATCCCTTATCAGCGGAAATCATTTAACCTTAACGGCAGAGAACGGCACGATTTCTACAAAAGACAATGGTGCGTTAAATATTCAAACCTCATCAACCGATGGCACACTCACGGCTTTTGCCGACGGCGATATTAAATTAACGCAAGCAAACGGCGATCTCGGTATTGTGCAAGTTGCTTCACGGCAAGGAAATGTGGAATTAACCGCTTTGCAAGGAGGCATTTATGATGCCAACGATGAATCGCAAGAAAACCAGCAAACAAAAGCCGAGTTGGAAAAACGTTGGGAAAATATGGGCTTAACGGGTTTAAGCGGTGAATTGTTGGATAAAGCAGTAGAAGCGTTTGAAAATCAAAAAACGGCAGAATATCAAGCCTATTGGGAGCAACGGAATCAAACGGGCAACACGCAATTTACTTATTCGGCTGAAGAAAAAGCCGTTTTAAGCGATAGTTTAATTCGCTCCGTAAAAACGGAAAAAGAAATTGCCAAGATGAGTAGCGATGAAATTCGCGCCATAACAGATCCGATGATTACCGCATTAGAGGCGGAAATAACGGCTCGTTTTGAAGATACCGTTTATGATACTTCCTACCGTTACACGGCCACAAGCGAAGATAAGGCGCAACTGGCGCGCGGTGCCGGTTGGAATAAATCGCAACTGGAGTATAGTTTTGCGGTGGCGAAATTAGATACGCAAGTCGGCACGCAAACAACTGTGGAAGAGCCGAATCTCGTCGGGAAAAAGGTTGTGGTTAATGCCAATGGGTCTATCGGACGGGATAACGGGGAAATCACCTTATCGGTAGACGATATGGAAAATTGGTCCGAGCAAGAGAAGCTGATATTTACGGCGGCCGAAAGGGATAATGTCAGTCTATCGGAAGATGGCAAAGAAGTAACCGTATCATTACGTGAAGATTTAGATATTCACGCCTCCGATTCCTTAACATTGCAGGCAAAAGACTATGTTTATCTCGGGGCAGAAGAGAATATCTACATTGATAAAATCATGGCCGGAGACGAAACCAATCGGCAAAATATCTCCATTGCGGGAGCCGGCAATATCTATCAAGTTTCCACGGATTCATCGCCGGCATTAACGGGGAACGACGTGGTATTAGAATCCGCAAACGGCAGTATCGGCACACAAGATATTCCCGTTTCCGTTGATTTAGTCGGCAAAATCAATGCCCGCGCTCAAAACGATATTTATCTGACGAGTGTAGATAAAAACGGAGCGTTAAATGATTTGAATGTTGACTATTTATATGCAGCCAATCAAATCGGATTAACCGGCAAAAACATCTCGGATAGCCGAAATGATGACCTTGTCAACATTCGGTCAAATAAAGTCATTTTAAATGCGTCGGAAGATATCGGATCAGCGGAAAATGCGGTAGACGTTGCATTAACAAACACCGATGATTCATCTGAACTCATCACCGTTTCCGGCAAAAACACACACATCCAAAATGCCGAATCCGGTCAGTTAACCATCACGGCCGAAAGCGGGGAAAATTTAACGGTTACGGCACCGAGCGGGAATATTTATGTTGCAAAGGCAACGGCAAAGGGGAATACCGACCTGACGGCGCAAGCGGGTGATATGGATATTGAAACAATTTCGGCAGATGGGAATATGCGACTATATGCCGATCAGTCACTCCGTATCAATCAGGCTCAAAGCAATGGAAATATGGATTTGCAAAGCGGTGATTTAACGGCCGAAAATATTTTAAGTGGCGATACATTGTCAATCCAAGCGCATACCAGCGATATTTTCATTAACACGGCCGAAAGCAATCACGATGCGACCATTATTGCAGATGCAGGCAACATTACCATTCAAAACGGTTTACTCTCACGGCTCGGCAACGGTATTGTTAAGGCATTGAAAAAGGCATTAACGGCGCACCGCATTGAAACAGCTCAATCTTTAACGGTTGAAACCGGCAGTGATTTGCAAGCCGACACGCTGGTGAGTGGCACAAATGCCGACATTACCGTCGGCGGAAAAGGCGTGATTGACTCCTTAATCAGTGGGGCGGATATAACCTTGACGGTGGAGAAAGATGCCGAAATTGAATCGCTTGACGCCACGGGTAATGCCACGATTTCCATCGGGAAGAATGCAGCCATTCAATCGGCACAGGCAGATAAAAATATCACGCTTACGGTTCAAAACGGAAGCACAACCGTAAACAAACTGTCAAGCGGGGAGAAAACAACGCTTGTTGCAAACGGCGGAGATGTTTTACTGAACGAAGTTGTGTCGGGCGATGATATTGCAGGCGAAACGAATAACGGGAACGTTTTGATTAACAATATGAAATCAAATAAAAATATTTCTTTTACCGCTCAAAACGGGGATTTGGATATTGGGTTAATTGAAGCGATGAACGGCTCGGCAACGCTGTCGGCAGAGCAAGGCAACATCATGGGAATAACCGACGATACCTCTGTTCGCGCGCAAACGGTTACATTAGGACTTGCAGGTCAAAATATCGGCTCAGAGAATCGTCCGATGAAAATTGAAGCGAATTTAGCCAACGCCTCGGCCAAAGAGAATATTTATGTATCCCTGCGTTCGCCGGATGAAACGGCTACCGATACCCATTTCGGCACATTTACCTCCGAAAGCGGGAATATCACATTAACTGCCGAAAATGAAAATGCCGTTTTAAATGGCGAAGTATCGGCTCGGAACGGGCATATTTCACTCTTTGCCAATCAATCCATTCAGGATAAGGCACAAAGCGAAAACGGCACATTACAAGCCAACACACTTACGCTCATGGCTCAAAACGGTAAAATCGGCGATGAATCCGCCTATATTCAAGTTGATTCATCTACTTTGCAAGACGGTTGGATTGATGCTCAGGCTTCCAACGGAATTTTCATCAATGAAACCAAAGGGCCCATGTATGTGCGTCAACTGGCGGTAGAAGACGGGGATTTAAAAATGCACGTTAATTCAAGCATTTTAGGCGCCAAGAATACCGATAAAGAACCACATATTATTGCCGAGAGCATTGAACTGCATTCAAATGAAGGCAGTATCGGTTCATCGGATAACGGGTTAGTTATGCAAATTAACGATACCCGACCGGGACGCATCAATTTGCAAGCGGCAACGGGCATTCACTTTGAAAAGACAACTTCCGATTTATGGTCTGACTATATGGTCATTACGGATAGCGGAAAAATACAGGCATACTTCCCGAGCGGACATGTGCGTGTTCAATACCTGCAAGCACCGAACGGGGCCGATTTCTTGTTTACGGATCGCGGGCAACGCTCTAACCTCTGGCTGGCAACAAAGGATATTGAAAGCGTTTTGCTTGATTCAAAAGCCATGCAAAATCCGTTAAAACAAAATCAACCGCAAGATCAAACACCTTTTGAATGGTCATACGAATTGCAATTCAAAAATCATGCCGGCCAAATTATGGAAAAAGAAGATTGGAAAGATTATTTTATTGAAGCAAGTTTGAAATAAGTCTCTTTTTATCATTGTCCAACAATGCAGGATTATCAACGCCGTTTAAGGGGTTGATTTTCCTGTAAGCGTGGTGTAATTTTGATGAGCAAGGAAAAAGGATATATGTTTTGATTGCATACCCGTGCCCAAGCAGAATAGCAACAGACTAAATTCGCATTCGGTTCAAAACGGCGTATTATCCGCATGACAATAAAAAACAAAAACGGGGGATAGAAATAAAAATGATTAAAGTTGTATTTGTGTGTTTGGGCAATATTTGCCGTTCACCCATGGCAGAATTTATTTTTAAACAAATGGTTAGCGAACGCGGATTAGATAATGAATTTCAAATAGCCTCACGCGCCACGGAAAAATATAATGAACTTTGTCATGCCGGTATTCACCCGCGCACAAAACAAATTTTGCAAGAAATGCACATTCCTTTTCAAGAGCATTTTTCGCGTCAAATCCGCAAAAATGAATACGATGATTTTGATTATATTCTGGCCATGGATTCGCAAAACGTATCCGATTTACATCAACTGTTAGGACCTGACCATCAGCATAAAATTTTCCGATTGCTTGATTTTACCCCAAATCCGCTCAACATTAAAGACCCGTGGTATACGGGGAATTTTGATGAAACATACTGGGATATAACGGAAGGATGCGAAGCGTTTTTATCGTTTTTAAAGAAATAAATACAACCGCACGAACGGGTTTTTAAAATTTCGTTAAAAAAGATTTTGAAATTTCCTTGCAATCAGATAAAAGAAGAGTATAATGAAAGAATGAAAAAGTTTACGCTGCTTTTAGGTTTAACACTCACATTCATCGGCACAAGCGCTTTTGCCGAATCGTTTTTATTGGATGAACAGCGCATTTACACGCAAAACAATAAGTGCTATATCAACTATTTAACCGAAAAAAATACCAGTGGCTGGTATGCCGAAACGAATCGCGAAGAATGCGGTGAAAGCGGTGCCTTAACGGGGTATCATAATATTACGATATATAATGCCTTTTCAAAACCGATTGAAAAATTATACGGCTACTTTTCCAATGGCTATTGGACGGGAGATTCCTTTTTAAAACAAGTTGAATTTAATCGCTTTTCGGATGAATTGGGGATTCAAAAAGCAACCTTTAATTTCCCCGGAGAAAATAAACCAAGCGGTATGCATTATATCGGGCAAATGGTTACACAAAAAACATCATCCGGCACCTACCCTGCTTTTCGTGTTTGTTCACCGATGCGCGTTTTAGGGATTGTTGATGATGTGAAGAAGCTGGACGACCCGCACTTTTTGCAACGCATATTTACGTATGTTGAACGTAAAGTGCGGTTAATGTGTCCCACGGATGAGCGTGTGATGCTGTTTTTAAGTTCATCGGAAAATCCGAAACAGGAAGAAATTGCCGTATTTGTGCGAATGAACTTGAAAAACAGACGCCATAAAATCATTCGCGCCGATGAATTGCGAGCCGTTCCGAAGCCGTTAAGAATTAAATCCGAAAAAGGGAAAACGCTCTCTGTTTTCCTCGGGCAAAAAAAGCCGGATACGGCGCAATCAGCAAAAGAAGCGGAAGATAAAATCATAGCAAATGCCGAATTGGTTGAAGCAGATGAGATTTCTTCGGAAGATATACCGGAAAGCGCCGTGGAAATTTTAACGGATACCGTAACGGAAGACGCACCCAATAATGAAACGACCGCATCGGATGAAACAGACACAAAAAAATCCGCAACCAGAGATAATACCGCCAAAACAGCGCAACAGAGGGCGACAACGGCAACGCAACAAAATAAAACCAGCGCCCAAAATGAAAAGCCTCTTTCCTCAGCGGAACAAGCGGCACAAGACGCGGCAGCCTATTTTAATTCCGGCGGAGACGGCGAACAAGGGGAAGATTTAATCGAAGACGAGACATTCAGAATCCCGCGCCCGAAAAAATCTTATCTGCAACCGCTCGGGAAGAAAGATGAGCGCGGTTTTTCGGATAGATTTCAAGGGCAATCTGCCGAGAGAGATATTTCAAAAACGATTGAACCGTTGGCAAACGTCTTCTTAATCAGCAAAGTATTGAATGCGCCCGTAATTGCACGTTCTGCCGTGCATGTTGATGCCATGCACATGGATAATACGGGATATGCACTCCGCCCACTTCCCGCAAATTTAGAGGGGAAATACGTGCCTGAAGGGTGGCACATTATTAAAGGATACTTTTATGCGTATCCCGGGGAGGAAATGCAATCGGGGCAAGGGGTGATTCGCATTATCGGTGCCGAAGAATGCACGCGCGCAATTTGCAGGGAGAAATTATGAAATCAACTAAAATCGTTTACATTTTTATTTTGATTTTAATTGCGGTATTCGGGCTTTTTGTGATGTATCAGCGATTAGCGGCGCAATCGGCTTTAAATGTGTTTTTAAAAGAGGCGAGATTAAAAGAACCCGATATTGTTTATTCTTCCAAAGAAAAACCATTTTTAAACAGCGGATTAATTTTATATGATGTGGTTTTACCGCAATTTAAAATCGCGCAAAAAACAGATAAATTGATTATTCGCAAAAACGAAGACGATATTATTTTGCAATTTCAAGGGATGCGAATCAATGTGCCGGAAACATTGCGCAATCATTACGGCGCAAACATCGTGCAAGCGGTTCAAGGCTATCAACCTTTTACGGATGCCCTGCGCAAACCTTTTATTTCGCTTGGGTTAATGGGATTAGATACGATAACGGCCGATATTGTTTTAATTTTCAACCCGCAAGAAAGAAATAAGTTAATAGATGGGAAAATATCGCTCAGAGAATTAGGGGATATTCAGATTTCATTTTTAATTCAACCGCAAACGGATGAAGGGTATCGGAAAAACTTAATCTATTCGGGATATGGATATATTCCGCAAATCAGTGTTGATATTCAAGATACGGGCTTATTCAAACGCTATGCGCGGTATTTGCGCTCGCTCGGCACGGATGAATCCATGGCGTATGCGAAAGAATTGATGAAACACACGGGATTTACGCGCCGTTTTCAATTTTCACAGCCGATAACATTAGCGCCTTATTACCACACACAAAGATAGGGAGGTTTTTTATGCACTTAATAGATTTGTTTAATGAACTGGGGCTTAAAACATATTCTCACAGGGCGGAAGATGCCAACTATCTGCGCTTTTGGAAAAAATTGCATAGACAGATGGGTGAGGAGAACGAAAAATCGGCCTATGGCTCGTATATCGTGCAAATCCTTACGAAGCATATTTCGCAACAGGCGAAATCCGAGAAAACAAATTCCGCACCGATTGAAATGAAGTTTCAGCCAAAGAGTGTTTTTTCGTTGACAAATGCCGACGAGTTTCCGCCTCTTCCGCTAACGAATGCCGTGTTGATACATTTAAGTGATTCTTACTATCAATTCTTAAGACATGCTCATTTTTCCACCCTTCCCAGTATTGCACAAGAAGATTCATTCTATCATAAGATGTTAACGAACACGGGGAAAGTGGAGGCCTCAACCGGTGACGATGATAACCCTTGGCTATGGAGAACATCGGAATCTTATCAGCAAAACAGAATGAGCAAATTAGCAACCTCTTTTCGGATAACGGCAAATGTTAATTGCACGCCTGAATGGGTAGACGCGATGGATGCGTTTGCCGAAAAATACGGGGCGAAATATAAATCTCCGGTAGATTGCCATACAACAAATCGCATAGATACGTTGAATGTGTATTTTGCAACACCTGAGAAGAAACCGACGCCTGAAATGATCAATGATTTTGTTCGGATAATGAATCCCTACATTCGCAAAGAAAATAATGAACGGCTCATCGGCGGAAAAATTGCGGAAGGGATACACTGGTCACCCGAACATATTTCAACTGCCGAAAAAAAGCGGTTTGATGCGGAAGTAAATAAACAATTTATTCCTCTGGACACATCAACCGGATTTCCAAGAGCGCGCGAATCAAGTAGGTTGCATTTTTTTGGTAAATGTACGGATCCTCAACGCAGTGCCGCGCAAATTGAGGTGATGTATCAAATCAAGGAGTTGTTGGAAGGCGTGGTGTTAGAGCAACCGATAAGCCCCCGCGGAAAAGAAATGGTTGCACCGCCTATTCCGGCCGTGCGTGGCTTAACATTGCCCAAAACACCGAAACCTGCGGGACTGGCGGGCATAGGGGTAAAAGCCGGCGGAAAAACACCTGTTATGTCGCCGAAAACGGCCTATCAAGCAATGATGGACGCTCTTTACACACCGAATAAAACACCTGCGGAATTGGAACGTATGAGCAGTTGGCTGAACTTCGGCAGTGAAATTAACACACAAGGCTTTAAAACCAAAACAGCGCGTAGTACAGGAGAAACGGGAGCGCGATTACTTGAAGCCGCCGTTGAACACGGGCACGTGGGCGTTGTTGCCAATTTGATGAAACAAGGGGCGAACCCCACACTATTGACGGGAAGTTTCGGCAATACTCAGGCAGGGGAAACTATTTTTCATCTGGTGGCAGACAATATATACGATTCAGCCGTGATGAATCAAATGGTAAAGCAATTACTCACGTATTCCGATAAAAAAGCCGTTCAAGCTTTGCTCAATCGGCCCAATGCAAGCGGGATTACACCTGTCACGTATGCCATTTTGTTTAATCCGCGGAATGCCGAGGTGTTTATGCGGTATGGCGGAAAATATCAAAGTAATGCCGAATTATCGGCCTATTTCAAGAAATTTCCCGAACAGAAAAAACAATACGATTCCTATATGAGAAAACATTGCATTGCTTCATCATTCAAGTCCACAAAATCATACGCATGAGGGAATAGCTTTTGCTCCCTTTGAGTAAATAAAACAAATCGTTTCGGGCAACCTGAAAATGCGTAAGCCATATTGTGCAGAAAATAAACAATGCGCAACATACAAGGTGCAAACGATTAAACGATGCGCAAACCTTATTCTGCGGAGAAATAAACAGCACGCCAACTAAAAAATGTTGCTTGAAAATGAGCCAATGTAAGCAAAAGCGTATCTCTATCCGAGGTGGGGTTTGATTGAGGTTTGCTCGGGGCTTTCTCGGGCTTGTTTGAGACTGGTTTGTGGGATTTTAGCTTGCAGAAAAAACGCTAACTTTGCGGGAAAAAGCGGGCCAAATCGGGGCATGTATTATCCACACTTAACATAACCGTAATTGTTTTGCATATTTCCAACTGCTCTTGCGGGAACGACATTAGGATACTTACCCCATTTTCACAAATACCGCCAACACACTCTTTTCCGCCAGTATATGCCGTATTTAAGGCAATCCCGACGCCGTTAATTGAATCCATATTCGCAATACTTACGCCGGAATTTGCCAACGTTGCGGGGGTAAACCCGATAACCGAGCCACCGTGTTTGGCTTTATAGGATTGAAATTGCATATAAACGGTTGAAGCATATTTTGAGGCGGTATCTAAAACCAAATCGGCCCGATAGCGACGCATGGCCAGCATATAGCCCAGCGTTCCGCCGATGGATAAAACAGCAATAATCGCCAGCACGGCTAGCATTTCCACCATTGAGCGACCCGATTCGTTCGTTTTTTGCATTTTGATTCCTTTTATCTAACCCCGACCCACACCCGAATCAGCCTATTAAAGGCTGGCGATTCAAACTGATGATATCGGTAATAATTCATTATACCGTTTTCAAATTAAAAGTTCAAGTTTTTTCATATCGTATTGATAACTTTTTTAATTTATCCAAAAATCACGCGCTAAAAAGAAGAGATGAATCATCATAGCGGGAGGAATAAGGGAGACGTAGATGTAAGGGTGAGCAAAAAGAGAAAATAAGAGGCATAAAAAAGTGAGGCGTTCAAAGCGAACGCCCCGTTGTTCAGAATGTTTAAAAACGAAATTCTTGTGTTTCGCTGATTAGCTGTTGCGTGAACAGAATGTGACTTGACTACTTGAACAAGTTGAACCCAGTGTTGAAGCTGCTGCTTTGCACACAGCATCATCATCAAAATCCAACGTTAAATTTACACCCACTGCAGTCGTGCTATTATCAGCTGCGTCTGATCCTAGCTTATTGGCAGCGCTACAAACAGTATCATCATAGTAACCTTCCAGTGTAATCTCTGTTCCATTGACTTTACACGAGGTTGTTTGGGTGCCGCCTGATCCTGTTGTTGTAGTTGTAGCAACTAAGCCCGTATCACAAAAACCTGGTGCTGTAAAAGAAGTTACCACACCATTATGCATAGCTCTATTCGTTTCACGCGCTGAGAAAGCAATAACAGCGTATTTATTTGCCATATCAATTACTTCATTGGCACGATAGCGGTTCATTGCCATTGTGTAACCGGCAATACCACCGACCGATAAAACACCGATAATAGCTAAAACGCCAAGCATTTCAACCATTGAACGGCCTGATTCATTTGTTCTTTTCATGTTTCTCTCCTTTTCTTTTTCGTTTCCCGAAAGTCCCGTCTTCCCATTCCCCGAATGAGTCAACTCCCGTTTTGATGTTTATTTTGCATCGTTATTCTTTCGGATGAAGTGCCTCTTTCATCACCTCATACTTATTATTTTATTAAATTATTTTTAAGTTTTCAACTATTTTTTTATAAAAAATATAATTTTTATTTAAATTTTTGGGAAATGGTAGATTTTTTGGGCATTTATGTTTTTTTTGCAGAAGCATGAAGCCATCATCAGCCATTCGGTTGACCCATTCAAAAGTAAGCGTATCTTATACCGCCTTTTCAGCCAAATCAAGTTTAAATACGTTGCGCACTTTGCTTGGCGCAAAGACCGCGCTTGCTTTTTACTCCCACTTTTCTCGGGAGAGAGCAGTTATCGTTTGTTTTTTTAGCGTAAAAATATCGCGTGCTTTGCGCTTTTTATATCCTGCGCGAATGGGGCGAAATTGCAATGGCTTTTTTATATTCGTGCGAACAGGGCGAAAATGCGACGGCTTTTAGCGTTCCAATCGAACAGCGTTAAAATGCCCCGTTATTCGCTGTTCTTCCCGTCAACGGCGCGAAATATACCCGTTTATTCGCTATTTTCCAAACGAACGGCAAACATCTCTCAGGAGGGGGGCAAGGCTCCCCTCAGGCGAGTGGCGCAAAAACATCTCTCAGTCGGGGGCAAGGCTCCCCTCAGGTGAGTGGCACAAAGACATCTCTCGGATTGAGCAAAGGCATCTCCGCCCCACATCATACAAAAAGAGGCGCTCGAAATGAACGCCCCTCTCAGAATTTTCAAAAACGAAATTCTTATGTTCAGCAAATCAGCTACTGCGTGAACAGAAGTTAACAGTAGAACAAGTCCCTGACACAGATTGACCCAATGTTGAAGCTGCAGCTTTGCAAACATTTTCATTTGAGAATGTAATAGGAATTTTAACGCTCAATGCAGACTGATTGTCAGTAGCTTGGGTTGCTCCACACGTTGTATCCGTGTGATACGTAAGGGCACCAAAAGTTGCACCATTGATTGTGCTACTTGTGAACAAACCTGACGTTGTCAACGTCGGCGCTTGATAACCTGTTGTGCTACCATTGTGCATTGCCATATATGTTTCACGTGCCGAGAAAGCAACAACGGCCAATTTGTTTGCCATATCAATAATTTCGTTTGAACGATAACGGTTCATTGCCATTGTGTAACCGGCAATACCACCGACCGACAAAACACCGATAATAGCCAAAACGCCGAGCATTTCAACCATTGAACGGCCTGATTCATTTGTTCTTTTCATGTTTCTCTCCTTTTGTTTTATATTTACCGAAAGCCCCGTCTTCCCATTCCCCGAATGAGTTAACTCACGTTTTGATACTTATCTCGTATCGTTAATCTCTCGGATGAAGCGCTTATTCCATCACCTCATACTTTTCATTTTATCCGAGGTTCCCATTCTTTGCAATCTTTTTTTCCAAAAAAACCGCATTTTTTTGCTTTTTTTTGCGAAAATTAATTTTAAAACTATTTGATTTTAAATTATAATTTAATTTTGTCTTTTTTTGTTTAATTTATTTTTAAATTCTCAAATCACATTTAAAAAAACTATCAAAACGATTCTTTCTTTTTTCGCCGTCGGCTATCTTAAACAACACTCGTCAGGCTCAAAAAAATACCGAAAGCCAATCATCGATTCGTCGGCTTTCGGTATTTTACTGTTGCGTTTATTACTTAAATGCTATTTTTGCTCTTTTTCCAATTCTTCAATTTCTTGCTTAATAGCTAATTTTTGCTTTTTATACTCCTGTATCTTTAACGAATCCGGCATCGGACGCGCATTTTCTTCATCAATTTTAACATCCAATTCTGCATGTTTGGCTTTTAATGAGGCTAAGTGTTTTTCAATTTTTTCCATGTCTTTCTCCTTATGTTGACTCATTTAATATAATCGTATTATTTTTAAATTGCAAGGTCTCTTTTATTTTCTTTTCCTTATTCGCCCACATAAATGCCCAGTTGGCGCGCCGTATACACCAATTTCCCTTTCGGATCAACCGGCGTATTCGCAATTTTTAAAATCGTATTCAAGGCTTCATCTTTCACTTCGCCGTCTTTATGAATCACCACGCGATTCGTTTCGCCTTTCTCAATTAAATCAACCGCTCGCACCGCAAATTCAGAGGCTAAAATCCGATCATCCGATACCGGATTGCCTGCCCGTTGCACGTGGCCCAATACCGTGGCGCGCACGTTGTAGCCGTCTTTTTGCAACTTCTCGGCAAAAATAGCCGATACACCGCCGAATGTTTTGCCGTTTGTGGCAAAATGGTGTTTACCCTCGGGCGATTTAATTCCTTCCGAAATCACAATCAAGCCGTATTTCTTTCCTTGCGCTTTTATCTCTTGCAGTTTCTTGACAACCCCCTCATACGTGTAATCAATCTCGGGGATTAAAATCACATCCGCATATCCCGCAATACCTGCCGATAATGCCAAATGCCCCGCGCCTCTGCCCATGACTTCCGCAATCATTACCCGATTGTGCGACGTGGCGGTTGTGGTTAATTTATCCAGCGAATCCATCACAACATTAACCGCCGTTTCAAATCCGATGGCAATATCCGTGCCCGGTGCATCGTTATCAATCGTTTTCGGAATACCAATCATGGAAATGCCTGCCCGCTTGCAGAATTTGCTGATGATTGCCATTGAGCCATCTCCGCCCACAACAACCAATGCACTGATTCCCAATTCCTTAATGCCGGATTGAAAACGCTCATCCAATTCTTCATCCGTTAAATTTTCCGTTGTGCCGTCGGCCTTTTCTTGAATATGCGGATTGCCGGAATTATTCGTGCCGAGCATTGTGCCTCCCAGTGACGCATACGGATAATCAAATTCCGAAATCGTGAGCTTTTTGTATTTCATCGGACGCGAAAATAATCCGTCTGTTGAATTATAAATGCCGATCACTTCCCAGCCTTTTGCAATCGCCGCAAACACAACTCCGCGAATCGCCGCGTTTAAGCCCGAGCAATCTCCGCCACTCGTTAAAATACCGATTTTTTTTGTTTCTGTTGTCATTCTTCTCTCCATTACAAACACATATTTTTAAACAATTACTTTTAAACTATAATGTGAAATTTTTACCCAAATACGTTCTGCGCACATTCTCATCCGAAATAATTTCTTCCGGCGTGCCTTGTTTTAGCACCACCCCATCGTGCAGAATATAGGCTCTATCTATAATACTCAACGTTTCACGCACATTATGATCCGTAATCAATACGCCGAGTCCTCGGTTTTTAAGCTGTCCGACCAGCTCCTTAATCTCGCCGACGGCAATCGGATCAATCCCCGCCAACGGCTCATCCAGTAAAATAAACGACGGTCTTGACGCCAACGCCCGCGCAATTTCCAACCGCCGACGCTCCCCGCCCGATAACGCGCGCGAAGGCGAAAATCTTAAATGCTCAATCGCAAATTCTTTCAACAGCGAATCTAATTCCTGCTCGCGCTTTTCTTCATTCTTTTCCACAACTTCCAAAACCGCGCGGATATTATCTTCCACATTTAACCCGCGAAAAATTGACGCTTCTTGCGGTAAATACCCGATTCCGAGACGCGCCCGCCGATAAACGGGAAATCCCGTAATATCTATTCCGTTCAACGTAATCTTCCCCGTATCGGGCGAAATAAGACCCGTAACGCAATAAAACGAGGTTGTCTTCCCGGCTCCGTTCGGCCCTAATAAGCCGACCGCTTCCCCTTGTTGCACGGATAGCGACACATCTTTTAATACCGTGCGCTTCTTATAGCTTTTACTTAAATTGGATACAACCAAACCGCGTTGGGGTATAATCATAGAACCTCACTTATTCTTTTTTCGTCTCAAAATCATTCGGGATAATCTGCCCTTTCACGCGCCCTGCCTTTTTCCCCGTTTTGGATGCATGAAGCGAACTGATACCCGTTTTCAAATTCAAAGTTGCGTATTCCCCTTGTAATACACTTTCTTTCTCATGTAAAGAAACTTTTTCATATACGCTGACAATTTTCGTTTTCGGCGTATAGACACCGTTGACGCCATACACCCGTTGAGCGCCGTTTGTGGCCGATGTGTTGCCCAATGTAACGGCTTTTATCATTTCCGTTCCCGCCTTATTATACAACGCATATATTTTATCGGCCTTAACTGTGTTTGCGCCCTCTTTAATAACGGCTTTCCCCGTTAAAACAATGACTTGCCCCGGCGTTTCGCTGACTTGAAATTCTTTATCGCTCGGCAAGGATTTCAAGATATTCTCAATTTCCGCCCCGTCCCGATAAATCACAATTTCGTTGCCCGTTGCCGTCTGCCCGCCACTGACGGCCGATGCTTTCCCGAGCGCAATCGCTTTGATAAGACTCGAACTGTCCGATGTGGCCGATTTTTCCGAAGCGGACGATATTGCCGATAACGCTGATTTGTTTGGTGCCGTTGCCTCGCCGAGTTCGTTCGCATAAACGGCAATTAACTTCTGCGCTTTAATCGTATTCTTTTTTTCTTTGACCGTTGCATTATTTTCCGAACTTTTCAACGTAATCACTTGCGATAAATTTTGCGCCGTTTGAGCAGGCACCGATGCCATCGGCACCGCCTGCAACACTTGCGCCATTTCGGCCGGCGCACGATAAACCGTCATCACGTCACCCGTTGCCGTCTGCGCCGATGTTGTGGCAATCACGTTTCCCTCTGCCGATACCTTGCGAACAGATGTTTTCCCCTGCCCGTCGCGCACATAATGCAACACAAGGTTATCCGATTCCAAATGGCCGTCATTTTGATAAACGTCCACATTTTTTTGCGCCGTAATCGTTTGCTCTGTCTGATTGATAATCAAGCCGTTTTCAGAGGTGATATACACATTGCCCTTATCTTCTTTCAAATACGATTTTTGCTTTTCAAAATCCAATGCGCCAACGGCTTCTTTCGGTTTTTCGGATTGAAATAAAAGGGTTGACGTGTATCCCTTAAAGAAAAGATAATTCCCGTGTTCCTTAATATAGAACCCGTTTGCCTGCAACATACCTGCCGGCCCCTTGATGAAGACATCTTGCTCGCTCGCCAACGTGCCCGCATTATAATCGCATACGATTTTTTCCGAAATCGCTTGATACCCCGTATCCGTTGCGCCGTCAACCCGGTCTTCAAAATATAAGTATTTATCGTTTTGGAAAATCAGGCCGTAAGACGTTTCACCCGTTAAAATTACGCCGTCCGACATAATATATTTTGCCGTCGGCCGTGTTAACGCAATAATCTTGCGCGTTTTATCCAGTTCGCGCACGGTTTGCGATGTAATCGTCAACGGATTTTCTTCACTGTCCTTTGAAAAATAGCGCACGGCCGTCATATCGGAATTACCCGTTTGAACATCGGTCGCCTCTTTCGTTGCCAACGTAAATTTATCTTTCTGTTCATTAAAAGCCGGCCATGCAATCATCACGCTTGCCAATAAAAATGCAAACGCCGGCAGAGCGCGTTTAAATACCACTACCCGCCTTGAATGAATTTTTAATTTCAGCAATCGCAATGTAAACATTTTTTTCGTTTCCTTTTTTGATGACTCTTTTGTTTGAACGGCTTACAAAAATCCGCCGACTTCCTTCTCCTTTTATGCCACGCCGGCCATCAATAATGAATGCACGTGCAATAATCCGATCGGTTTATTTTCGCCGTCAACCACGAACAAACTCGTAATTTTCTTTGTGTTCATTAACCGCAACGCTTCAACGCACAAAATATCCGGCACAACCGTTTTCGGATTCAATGTCATAACCGATGAAACCGGTTGCTCTATGATGTTGGCCGACATGTGCCGACGCAAATCGCCGTCCGTAATCATGCCGACTAAACGCCCCTCTTTATCAACCACACCCAAACAGCCCCAACTTTTTGCCGTCATAACAACAAGCGCATCACTCATCTTCATCTCTTTCGGCACAAGCGGTAAATCATCGCCCGTTACCATCACGTCTCTGGCTCTTAACAACACATTGCCGAGTTTTCCGCCCGGATGACGATCATGAAATTCCTCGCGCGTAAAGCCTTTTTGTTCTATCAACGCAACGGCAATCGCATCGCCCATTGCCAAGGTCGTTGTTGTAGAAGTTGTCGGCGCCAATCCCAGCGGACACGCCTCGGGTGCTTCCTTCTTGGACGGAATTAACAACACCAAATCCGCCGCTTTTGCCATGGTGCTTTCCGGATTGCTCGTAATCGCAACCATCGGTATACCGAACCGACGCGAGAATGAAATAATATCACCCATTTCTTTGCTTTCGCCCGAGTTGGAAATCGTCAGCAATAAATCGTCTTTCGTGAGCATTCCCAAATCTCCGTGGCTCGCTTCGCTCGGATGCACAAAGAAAGCCGGCGTGCCCGTTGAGGCCAACGTCGCCGCTATCTTTTGCCCGATGTGTCCGCTTTTGCCCATACCGGAAACAATTAAGCGTCCCTTAATTTTAGTCATCATTTCAATCGCTTTTACAAAGCTATCGCCGAAATTCTTTTTCATTTCTTCCAAGCCGTGAATCTCCATATCAATCACGCGTCCGGCGCTTGCAATCAACTCTTCTGCCAGCATAATTCGCTCCTTATCTCAATGATTAAATATATCGGGATCATCAAAATCCAATAAATCCAGTTTCGCGCGCGTCGGCAAAAAAGCAAAGCATTCTTGCGCAATATCCGCACGATTCTCTCTGCTCAACAAGCCGTCCAGTATTTTTTTCAATGCATGTAAATACAACACATCATTTGCCGCATATTTTTGTTGTGCGTCAGTCAACACATCAGCACCCCAATCGGATGTTTGTTGCTCTTTCTCTAACTCAACGCCTAATAAATCCGCACAAAGAGACTTTAAACTGTGCGACGGAGAAGATGTGCGACACAACTTCGATGCAATTTTCGTGCAATAAATCGGGGCTGTTATGACTCCTAAATCATTTAAAATTTTTGCGACATCAAATCGCGCAAAATGAAAAATTTTTAAAACGTTTTCATCTGTTAACAACCGTTTTAAATTCGGGCAATCCACACCCTTTACAATTTGCACTAAAACGGCTTTCCCGTCACCGGCCGATAATTGCACCAAACATAATCTATCGCGGTGCAAATTAAGCCCCATTGTTTCCGTATCAACGGCAACGGACGATCCGAATGATACACCCTCGGGCAAATCGCCGTGATATAATGTAATTTCAGCCATAAAACTCGGCTCCTTTCAAATAATATGTTTGCTGTTATACAACACGTTATTCAAAAAATCAACGAAAAAGATAACTTTTGCCCAATATACACCTTTTTGTTGCCCAAGCGGAGTTTTTTTCTGCCCGTTGTTTTTTCCCGATAAACGAAAAGCCTCAATCTTATTACACTTTGCTCCGTTGTTGCATTTCTTGCTCAACGCGCTGAGCAAAATATGTCCCGATTTTATTTGTGTTTCGCTCAATCTCTTTTTTGATTCTGGCTATTTTTTGATGTGTTTGCTTTATATCTAATAAAGACTTCCTCGGTGTTTTTCTATCTTGATGAACATACGCATTTATCCTACTGTTTTTCGGTAATAAATCTTTCCGTCCGATTAATCCCATATATCGGAATTCCACCCGCTTGATATATTCCTCAAAAAATTGAGAAGGCTCGTTCGAATCTTCGGCTTGCTTTACACCCAAGTAGGTTAGAAAATTTTTCTCAAAAAACCGATTATCACTTAAAACTTCCTCAACAGGGAAATTATTTTGTTCACAATACTTGTGTAACAGCTGTCTGCACAAAAAATTACACGCAAAACTGCGATACATCACATTCACAAAAGCCTTATCCATTGTTTCAAATGTTTTTGCAAGAACATTTAACGGTAAATGCATGGAACGAATTTTTCGCATATTAAGTGAACGGCTTATATTCTCTTTGCTTAGCTGTTTTCTGACAGGTTCCGGCATTTGCTTAACAAGACTTCCGTATGGTCTTAAAAATTCTTTCATACTTGCGCTCATCGACGCCATAGAAGCATAGAAGAATGCCCGTGTTAAACGCTCTCTTTCAATTTCCTGATCCGTCCACTGTTCGGGCGCCGATACGGGTTGCCAAGTTGAAAACAGTTTTTCAAATTTCGGATATTGCTGTTTCATGTGTGCCGTATGTGTGCTGGAATACGCATACAGCCCCGCCTCAAAAGCCAACTGCTTCGTTAGTGCGGCTTTCTCGGCTTCATCAATGAGCACAAATTGCATTAACTCTTGTTGCGTTAACGAAGAATCCCATAGCGCCGGAAAAACATCTCCTTCATTTACAGGCTGATATGGGAAAACAGATAATCCTACAAACTCATACCGATCAATGGTATGAGCCAATTCATGACTCATTGTAAGAGCAATCATTTCTATTGTTTCGCTCAGTTTTTCTTTACTAATATCAATTTTATTACCCGCAGATCGCCCCCCTAATCCTTCGTCATCTTTTAAAATGCCTACTTGTATACCCCGCGGGATACGACGCAACCACAACCTTGCCGTCGGCAACCGATTAGCATACACCAGCGCTTTTTTAATAATCTCTCCAAAGCGCATTTGTTCCCGTTTTTCCTCTCTGAGAGATGTTTGGCACTCAACCATATAATCGGGTTCGCATATTTCAAAAGAATCATAAATTGCTTGAATTTCTTCATCCGTTAATCTTGGATTAATTTGTTCTTTCTTTTTGGCGTCAATTTTATCAACAGATTGATTCAATTCATAAAATACACTACTACATGGTGGGTATATCATATCAGCCTACTCCTTTTTATCTAAAAATATAATTGAGTATAACTGATAAATAAATATATGTCAATAATTTTTATAAATGCAGTTTTGTCAAAAAAAAGCGGAGCACAAATATCTTCCAAATTCAATCAAGTACCTATGGAACAGATGATAATAAAAAAATCAAAGAAGAAATAATTAAGCCCGTGTTTTTTTTGAAAACAACCGTTGTAACAAAGAAAGTTTCTGCTTTTGTTTAGAAGTCTCAGCCTGATTTTGCTCTGAGGCTGACTTCTTTTCTTCGGTAGCTTTTTTGTCTTTTTCTTTTTCCGCCCGAATAACCGCTGATATCGCAAGCATTTTACTAATCATATTTTTCGTATATTCCCGTTTTTGCTCCGCCTGTGTATCCCTGGATTTGGCCAGTTCTATATACTTTTCTCTAACACCTTCTTTCGTAAAATCGTGGCGTTCGATAACCGACGGCAACGGAACATTGTTTCCATACTCTTCCTGATACGCCTTAATCTGAGCCTCATCATGCATCGGGACCAAGTCCAGTGCTTGATACGCATTTAAATGCGTTAGTTCGGAAGATGCATGTGTTGTATAAATAATTGTGCGGTTATCTTCATTCAAAAGAGAAATCATTTCTTTTGCTACCGCTTCATCAACGCCTGATGTGGGTTCATCAAACACAAGTATCGGCTTATCCGTGAGTAATGTTTGCAAAAATAACACACGTTTTTTCTCGCCTCCACTTAATTGTCCAATCGTTTTCGGCACTTTATCCCCATTTGGCAACTGGTTATATAGTTTCAAATTTAAGCGCTCGGCAACTTCTTCTATATTCTCATCGGGCAAATATGGATTTCCGGATTTTATGATTTCCACAGCCGTTCGCCCATCATCTTCAATATCTTGCAGACAAAAAGCAATTTTTGTTAATGCCTCTCCCGCTCTCAAATCGGTTAATTTGTTTCCGTCAAAATGCTCCTGTTTATCAGTGTAACCAATAGAAATTGAACCGTCCATTAAGTCGTCGGCATGGCGTAACAACTTATAGAGGGTTGTTTTCCCCGCTCCGGACATACCACCCAATACCGTTATCCCGGGATTAATTTTAAATTCTTTATCCGTCAAAATAATCGGATAGCTCAATCGTTCTCCTTGTTTTCCTTGCACATCATCGCGATAACGATGATGATAACATATACCTGAAAGCACGATACTGTTTGTGCAAGCATGGGCTTTTTCTTGTCCATAGATTAAGTCATAGATGGGCTTATGCTTAATTTTTTCATACTGATCATTCAATCCGTCCTCAAGTTTTTTAGATGCATAATAAGAACGAACGCAAGAAGAAATACCGCTTCTCAGCAACGTTGTACCGGCCAAAGTCCCCGCGACACCCACAATATCCATTCCCGAAGCAACCGACAGCCCGACTATTCCCAAATTCAACAATACATTAATTCCCGTAACTTTTTTCAAACATTTCAACAAAACATTTTTCCGCTTTTCTCCCATCTGAATTTTATTAGATTGTGCCACATTCAATCTTTCAAATGCCTGTTCTTCACGGCCGTCAGATCTGCTTGCTGCAATATTTTTTAATACTGAATCTTGTTTTTCACGTGCTCGATTGGAGGCATCAATAAACTGATCTGTACTCGGACGCAGCACTTTTCGTTCGTGTTTTCCAAGCCATCTGGCAGTCAAAAAACTGGTTGCGCCCACAGCCGGTAACATAGCAAGTATCGGAGCAGTCATAAATCCGGTTGTCAAAAGCGATAAGGCCGACATAACGATGGCCGATTCAAATTGTAATTTTGATTCCGTATAAACGATTGCATTTTGCGTCATTTGCTCGATTCATTGCGAGAAGAAAGAACTATTATGAGCATCAATCTCTACTTCAGGCATTTTATAAACTTCACGAATCAAATCGTTTGAGATTGCGGGAGCCAATCTTGTTGCAACCTGAACATTTGCAATTTGATTACGCTCGCGCAAATAGCTTCCGGCGAAATTAGAACTCAAATATCCACCCATTTCGGTAAATGTTCGCCCCATAAACGGAGACAATACAGTTTGCAACGCTCTCATAAGGGTATCACCATAATAGGCATATCTGATTTTATTTTTATCACGTTTTATCAATTCGTTTATGCGTTTGATAAATTCATCGTGATTTTTTTCTTCGTTTCTTACACCAAGAATATCGTCCTTCCCTACCATAAAATCCCTCATTTTTTTTCGCTACTTACTTAAAAATGATCATATTTGTGTATTGTAGCATAAAATATAAAAATTGTCAATAAATTGCCGAATAAATTTATACACCTTGCCAAACATATCCTCTCCAAGAAGACCAAAATAATAAAACCCCTTAAAATCATCCTCCTCTTAACAATAAAAGGCAAAAGAAATACACTAACCTTGTCAGCGTGTTCTGCATACAAAAAAAGCGGAGCTAAAGCCCCGCTTTACGTTCAAAGAACGCCTCCCCCTTTGGATTATGCCAAAGATTTTTTTGTTTTTTGAGCCAAAGATGCTTTTGCTGTTTTGGAGGAAGTAGCATTTGCACTTTTCGCTTTTGTTGACTTGCTGGCTGTATTTGATTTACAGCTGTTTTTGCAACATTTTGAATTATTTTCGGCTCCGGCAGCAAACAATTGTTCGCAAGCCTTTATCCAACATTCCTTTTCTTGACCTTCCGGACGACCCGCTTGCTCCCAAATATAATAAGCGGCAACCCGAATATTATCTTCATTAATTTGATTTTTCATTTATAGACTCCTTATAGAATTCACGAAACCCAGGTTTCAATATAAAGCAGTTTATTTTGTTTTGCAATGCCTTTTTATTATTTTTTTCCAAAAAAATACTTATTTTTCACTTATTTTATCAAAAAAAGTCATCTATCATTATTTTAGCAATCACTTCAGTTTTAAAAAAGCCAATATACCCCCGCAGAGTATACCATTTGTTAATATTTAAAACAAAAAGAAATAGAAAAAATTACGAATCGGAAGTATCATTCGTTTGGTTATCTATTTATATGATTTTTCTGATAAATTTTTCTTATCTTATAAAACAGACACTCACCGAGCGAAAAGAAGCAGTCATAATTATTTATATTTTCAGAATTTAGGCCGATTTTTTAGAAAAAAAATATCCAAAAGTTATTTTAATCCATCAAAACAGGCCGTCAAAAGGGAGTCAAAAAGAAAAAAGTGTGAAAAAGGAAACATTATTTAAAAATAAATCCCTTTGGCAAGTCGTGTTACCAAAGGGATTATCATTAAAAGACGGGATTAAGCATTTGTTTGTGAATCTTTACCGACAAACGCCATCGCATTTTCAGCATTTTCAAGCGTTGAGCCTTGGGTTTGTTGCGCCAATCGCTCCGTCATGCTCATACCCGACTTCTCAACTTGTGCCTCTTTCGCATAGACAGCTTTGCTATTCTCGGCGCTGGCTAATGTTCCGAACAAATCATTTCCGACACTTGTAATTGTATAGACCAGTGATTCTCCTTCAGGTCTTCCATCTGTTTCATGTGCACTTGTTGCATTTCTAGGAGTAAATTTTTGCTCGTTTGCCTTTAATACGCGATTTCGGCCATTCATATACCTTATACTTTCACGCAACCTTTCAGGATTTATTTTTTGTATATTCTCCTGAGACACATATTGATTGTCCATTGAAACAGCTTCAAGACATGCAGCATATCGATAATATAAATCCATACTACGTGCAACTGTTGCACACTCTTGTCGCATTCCAGATTGCTTTTTATTATAGTCTGGAGCAATTTTATTAAAATACTGCAAAATCTCATCTTTACGCTTTGCAGACGTTTGGGGCGAATTGTACTCTGTTGCATATTTACGAAGCCCCTCCTCATATTTATCAAACTCTTTCCGCTTAGATATCATCTTTTCATACAAGTCTATAGTGTTGCGCTCCAAAAAAGAAAGATTTGCTAAATTATAATCAGTAAAATCGGTTTCTACGCCATTAACAATGCGTTTTGCATCAAAATCATAACCTTTTTTTGCTAAAAGTTCAATGTGATCTTTAGATTTTATAACTGTTAAAGGAGTATCATTCCAATTTACTTTAACTCCATATTTTTCCGCTTCTTCAGCAAGTTTATAACCTTCATCCGTTGAAAGCATCTGCTTTATAAGAAGTTCATCTAACTCTTTCAGATCTCTCAATGCCTTATCCTTAGCACTTTTGTTTGGTGTAATATATAAGTTATCAAGATATCCATTTTTATAAATGCTGGAAAACTCTTGAGAATAAGCACGGACGAATTTCCACAACGCATCTTTATTTTCGCTAGATACAACATCTCTCCCTAAAACACGATTCAATTCAGGCACATGACCATAAAGAGGACTGATCTCCTCTGCACGTAATCCTTTTTCAATTCCTGTTTCTTGATTTTTCTTTGCCATTTTTATTTTCTCCTATATTTAATTAAAAATTTTTAAAATTATCACATGGATCGATTAACCGATAAACCCGCAATATATAAACTTAAACACAGGCTTAAATTCTCTCTGAGCCTGTATCGAGCGGATAAAATATTTATAATTATCTCTCCCCATGTTGTTTTCATTTCTTAAAGATAGAAAATGCTTAATCCTTGCGGATTAAGCATTTGTTTGTGAATCTTTACCGACAAACGCCATCGCATTTTCAGCACTTTCAAGCGTTGAGCCTTGGGTTTGTTGCGCCAATCGCTCCGTCATACTCATACCCGACTTCTCGGCTTCTGCCTCTTTCGCATAGACAGCTTTGCCATTCTCGGCACTGGCTAATGTTCCGAATACACCCTCTGAACCATAAACGCTTGCCGTCATCAACGATCCTTGTTCTTTTTCGTCTGTTTTACTCGTTCGCTTTGAATTAAACGCCTTGTTTATCTTTTCCATCTTTTCGCGACGGTAATTCATTCCTCCGATACTTTCTAACAGTTTATCCGGATTGACCTTTTTGATATTCTCGGGCGATACATATTTATTCGTGATAATAGCATGCTCCAATAAAGCCGCATGGATATAATATCTATTCATTGACTCGTTGACCGCATCACATTTTGCCGGCATTGATTGCAAAACAGCATCAAATGCTTTTTGCGACTTATCCATTTCTTTCAAAATCTCTTGTTTTCTTTTCTCGGTTGTTTCGGGCGCGCGATATTCTTGAAGCAGAGGCTTTCCGCTTCTGATTATCCTATTATGCTCTTCAATTGCTTTAACAACGTCCTCATATCTTTCATAAGTCTGATTTTCAAACACACTCATCAATGCTAAGTTAAATGATGTAAAATCTGTCTTCACACCATTCACAGTGCGCTTTGCATCAAAATCATAACCTTTTTTTGCCAAAAAGTCGATATAGCCCGGTGAAAGAATGGCTGTCAACGGAACTTTATTCCAATCGATTTTCGCCCCGTTTTTTTCAGCAACAGCAAGAGGTTTATATCCCTCATCAACCGACATAAGCTGTTCAATCACTTCCTTATCCATTTGTTTCATTTTTTCCAAGGACTCGTTTTCTTTCTTACGATTCGGTGTTTGATACATATATTTTAAGTATTCAAGCCTGTAACACTTGTTAAACTTTTCACAATATGCCCCAATATAATTCAACAATCTGGTCGCATTAGATGGACTTTGCACCTCATCTGCGCACGAATTCATCATATCGGTAGAAACACCATAAACCGGGCTCACATCTAAAATATCTATTGCTTCACGAACTTTTGGCATCTTTATTTTCTCCTATACTTAATTAAAAATTTTTAAAAATTATCCCATGGATCGATTAACCGATAACCCCGCAAGATATAAACTTAAACACAGGCTTAAATTCTTTCTGAGCCTGTATCGAGCGGATAAAATATTTATAATTATCTCTCCCCATGTTGTTTTCATTTCTTAAAGATAGAAAATGCTTAATCCTTGCGGATTAAGCATTTGTTTGTGAATCTTTACCGACAAACGCCATCGCATTTTCAGCACTTTCAAGCGTTGAGCCTTGGGTTTGTTGCGCCAATCGCTCCGTCATGCTCATACCCGACTTCTCAACTTGTGCCTCTTTCGCATAGACAGCCTCATGGCTTTCCGCACTGGCTAATAAACTTGAAACACCATTACTTTTCGTCAAACTATGTGCCAACGCCAATCCATTATTTTCTTCACTCATCGTATGCGAATCGGCGCTCTCTTTCGGGGCAAATTTTTTCATGTTTTCTTCACATACCTGCTTGCGACCGTTCATATATCTGATTCCCTCACGCAATTTTTCCGGATTAATCCGTTTAATATTTTGAGGTGATACATATTGGTGATCAATTGCAACAGCCTCTAAACAAGCAGCGTGTTGGTAATACCAATCCATATTATCCCAAAGCGCCTTACACAGACCTCTCATCTCAGCTTCTTTTTTGCTGTACTCAGGTGCCACATTATTGAAAAATTGCAATAACTCCTCTTTACGTTCCGGTTTCACATCAGGAGAACTGTATTCCAAAGCAAGTTTTCGAAGACCTGCTTCATACTTATCAAACTCTTTTCGTTTTGCAATCAATTCTGCATACGATTTTGATGCATCCCGCTCCGAAAAATAAAGATTTGCCAAATTATAATCCGTAAAATCTGTTTCTACACCGTTAATAATGTGTTTTGCATCAAAATCATACCCTTTTTTCGCTAGAAAGTTGATGTAATCCTTTGATGTAATTGCAGTTATAGGAACCTTGTTCCAGTCAACCTCTAATCCTTCTTTTTCCGCAACAGCAATCAGCTCATATCCACCATCAATCGCCATCATGTTATTTACGAAATCTACATCCATCTGTTCCAATTGTTTACGGGCAACAGAAGCATCCTTACGCTGACCTTTTTCCATATAGCGTGTATATTTTGCATAAAGTTTGTTAAAATCTCTTCCATATTCAAACAAACATTTTTCCAGCTCATCATACGTCCTGATACCGCTCAATTTTTTACGCAATGTAAATGCCATATCAGGTGCGCAAGGATAAATCTTACTTAACTCATCACTCCACAAAAATTCATCATCGTTTCGTTTTTCATTTTTTTTTGCCATTTTTATTTTCTCCTATATTTAATTAAAAATTTTTAAAAATTATCCCATGGATCGACCATTTATTAAGTTCCGTATCAACATCGAAGCATCTTGGTCAACTGATTGACCGTTCTCCGATATCCGATCCTTCAACCCTGCATGAGCCGAAGATACTCCATCCGATTTTTGTTCTGATATATCCATATTTGCAAGACTCTGTATGGGAATATTTGGTGATAAAACCGCTTCATCAGTTAATTCACTTTCTTTTACCTGACTTACAGTACTCGGTTGAGATAAAAGCTTTGCCGCCAACATTTCTCCCGACGCAGTACGTGTTGCTACGGATGAACGAGAAAGCCCAACTTCTTCCCGATTCGATAAATGCACTGAGCGATCCAAATCAGAAGATTCAGCACCTAATTGAGACGCAAGCATTGTCGCTAACATTTCTCCGGATAAAGACGAAGTATTTCTTTGTTGGTCTTGATCAAGAGATGCAGAACTTGTCCGTTGGCTTGCCTTTAGAACATTTACACCGTTCCTCTCCGTAACTGTCATGACACCTGGATCATTCATTTCTTGTGCTAGCCCAGTTAAAACGCTCATTGCATCAGACATCGATTTGTCTTTCCCCCTTGTAACACCAGGCATCTGTTGCAAAGCAGAACGGCTTCTATTTAAAAGAGCTATTTCTTTCTCTTGATCATAGCATACAGAACTTGTCGGCTGGCTCACTTTCGGAATATTCACACCTCGCTCGCTTGTGTCATTCAGCTTGGGTGAACTACCT
>CALXVP010000002.1 GCA_944392125.1 uncultured Alphaproteobacteria bacterium
TGCCCCGAATGCACGTGTGGCGATTCTTGCTCTTGCACAAAAGATCATAAATGTTGCCCCGAATGCACGTGTGGCGATTCCTGCTCTTGCACGAAAGACCATAAATGTTGCCCTGAATGCACGTGTGGCGATTCCTGCTCTTGCGCGAAATAACACCGTATTCCTATTCACTGAATTCTTTTAAAAACGGAGCCAATTAAATGTCCAAGAAATTACACAATCACGAGGCGCACGCCGGATTGTTGCACTTACATGAACACCATCATGAAGTCAGCCCAAAAACAATTCGTTATTTGCTGATTTCTTTCATTATTAACATACTGTTGAGCGTGATTGAAATTGTATCGGGCGTCATTGCAGGGAGTGTGGCGTTAATCGGAGACGCACTTCATAATACAGGCGATGCTTTTTCTATTTTAATTGCCATTGTTTCTTACAAAATCGGACACAAAAAAGCCGATTCACGTTATACTTACGGTTTCAAACGAGCCGAAGTCATCGGCGGATTCGTCAATCTGATTTTGCTCTTTATCTCGGGCATTTATCTGATAACGGAAGGCGTTTCAAAGCTGATTGCTCCCGAAGCGATTGACGGACACATTATCATCTGGGTATCTGTGTTGGCGCTTATCATTGACGGAGCAACCGCCCGTCTTTCACACCGCGATTCCGAACACAGCAGTAATATGAAAATGCTGTTTTTACATAACCTCGCCGATGCTCTCGGTTCGTTGGGGGTAATTGTCTCAGGGTTATGCGTCTTATATTTCGGCTGGGTGTTTGTAGATGGCATTGTTGCGTTGCTAATTGCCACTTACATGCTGGTTCAATCGGTTGCTTCTTTCCCGAAATTCGTGCGAATATTGATGAACGCCGTGCCGGATCATATTGACTTATCAGCTGTTCAAAAAACCATTGAATCAACGCCTGGGATTCGCAATGTGCATCATATTCATCTATGGGCTATCGATGAAGAGACGATTGCACTGGAATGTCATTTAATTGCCGATAATCCGCAATGCGTGCAACATGTGCGCGAAACACTCGGCGAACAATTCGGTATTGCTCATTGCAATATTCAAACGGAAACCGAGCAGGAAAAATGCCCTGCGTGTCATCTGTAAAAGGAGGCGTAGAATGGATATGATGGAAAAGCATCCGGATCATACGGAAAATTTACCACGACTCGCATGCGTTGCCGGACAAATTGAAGGCATCAAAAAAATGATACAAGAAGGTCGCTACTGCACGGATATTTTAACACAAATTCGTGCTGTTCGCTCAGCCATGAAAGCGATTGAAACCAATATATTGGAAAAACATTTGCAATCATGCGTTGCCGAATCGTTTCGTTCCGATGCCGACAGGGTCCAAAAAATTGAAGAGTTAAAAATGCTGTTTACCAAGTATAATGACTAGTCTTTTGCAAAAAAATAAATGGGACGAACGTTTTTCTATTGACATTTTCTTTGAATCGTTCATACATTTAAAAAGCAGAGGGACAACTTTTAGTAAAGGGACATAATTATGAAAAAATTATCATTTTTAACACTTGCTTTTTCAATGATTTTGGTTGCCGGTTGCGCCCAAAAAGCAGAACAACCCGCACCGCGCACGCAAACCATCTATGTCTATCCGGCACAAAGCCAAGAAACCAAAACGCCGGATCAATGGACGGATTATAAACCTTACAAAGCACCGTGCGCTAAAAAAATGCAATCAAAATAATTTGTTGAGGTCTATTTTAAAAAAAGCATTTCGCGTGAGCGAGGTGCTTTTTTTTGTTGAAAACACCGTTTGAACGGCATATACTCAACTTATCCATTAACAAAAACGAAAGGGCTTTAAATATGAAGAAAATATGGATTCCATTGATGCTTATCGGAACAATGTTGACAACGAACATGGCGTTTGCAACGGATTATTCTGCGAATAAAGTAGAAAAGAAAGGCGATATTTTTTATCTCAAGGAAACGGGAAAGCCATTAACGGGCACACTGATTCGCACGTATCCGAACGGCAAGAAATTGGCGGAGAGTGTTTTTGTTGATGGTATTTTAAACGGCGAATCCCGTGCTTTCGGCGAAAACGGCAAGCTGGCTCATACCGTTGAATTTAAAAATAACAAAAAAGACGGCGCTTATAAACAATATGATGAAAACGGCGTTTTGCGTGCGGAGGTTTCTTTTAAAAATAATAAACTGGACGGACCGTTTACGGTTTACTATCCGTCTCAAAAAGTCCAACTTCGCGAAATGTATCAAAACGGCGCTTTAAACGGCGAACGCATTGAGTATTATGAAAGCGGTCAAATTCAATCCAAGGCTAACTTTAAACAAAACTTACTGGACGGAACGGTTGAAACATTCAGCGCCGACGGGAAACCGCAATCAAGCGTTACGTTTAAAGACGGCCTGCGCAACGGTGTTGCCAAAGCCTATTACCCGAACGGAAAACCGTTACTGGAAATGAACTTTAAAAACAATCAGTTAGACGGCGACAATCTGAAATATGACGAATCAGGCAAAGTCATTGAAAAACGCGTTTATCAAGAAGGGAAAGCCATCAGCGGATTTACAACGGTTGACGGAAAAGAAACGCCGTTAACAACCGAACAACTGGATGAATTAAATTCCAAAGCGATTTTGCATACACCGGCCAACACGTATAAAAAAGATGATTTGCTTTATGATACCGCGAGCAAAAAATTGGTATCCGGCATTTTCCGTGTAACGGATAAAAACGGCAAAATTCAAGAAGAATACGAATTTTTAAACGGTCGTCCGCACGGTGCCGCGCAACTGTTTGATGCAAACGGGCGGTTGACACAACAAACCTTTTTTGATAAAGGCGTTAAAATCGGTTATCGGATGATGGATGAAAGCGGACGCGTCATCAAAACGTGTCGCTTGACAAACGGAAAAGAAATTTGCCAATAAGTCGGAATCTTTCACAACGTTCCCAAACTGAAATACAAAAAGAAAAAGTCCGCAAGCAAGCGGACTTTTTTTGATGAGTCTTGTCAAACCGTTATTTACACGATTTTTGGCTCTCTGATTGACATTGTGAAGATTGGGTATTTCCACCTTGCGCCTTGTGAGCAGAGCAAGATTGCGTATTTTCGCCTTGCGAGGCATTACCTGAGCATGATTGGGTGCTATTTTGATTTTGCGCATTGTTTTGAGCACAATTTTGATGTTCTTTTTGTTCTTTTTTGGCTTCCCATTGATGAGCGGCATCTTTGGCTTTATCCCAGGCTTTACCTGTTCCGCTTTTTGTTGCTTCCCAAGCATCCTCAACGGCGTCTTTTGTTTTTTCCCAAACCGTATTGTTTGTGTTTTTCTGCGCATTGGCGTTTGTTGTGTTATTTGTATGAAGCATTGTGTTCTCCTTATCAAGTTATATAGGTTATGTTATGCGCGCGCACCGAAATGAGAGAATAACTTATTATTACCTGTTTTTCTGCTCACGATACACGCAAAATCTTCCGAAACAAATCAACTATTCTGATGTTATCGGACACTTATCAAATAAGAAGACAATTTTACATTTTAAATAATCCGTTCGGCTATCTTTTATAAAGGCATAGATTTCGGCGAGCGGGAAATAGGGCAAAAGCATATATCGGGATTTAACGCAAGGTTATTATTATACATATTCTGCGCTAAAATTGGCGTAACAGGTGATAATTTGAGCTATAATTTATTACAAAGAAATACCCAAATACACGCTTTTATTTACCGCGTAATCCCACACCGTCTACGAACAAGAAGTGATGTTCGCAGGCGGAGTGGAAGAATAAAACTCATATTGTCATGCAACAAAACTAAATGCCATTATTGGCAATAATAAGCTCCCGTCTGATTATCCTGGACGCACGCTGTCTTCCCTTTTTGTTGACAAATTGGATCTCCTGTCCAAGAACACTCGTCTATGTTACAATATCCATATATGCAATAATGATTATTCGGGCAATCCGCATCTTTATCACAACGCACCATTTGGCATTCTCCGTTCAAGCATACAACCCCATCCCAATAATTATCACACTCTTTACTACTGCTACACTGTTTTTTCGGGAAGCAATATCCCATAGAACAATACTCACCATCTGCACAATGACTGTCTTCTGCACATTCAACACAGTGATATGTTCTACTTGTACTTGTAATACCACAATAAGGTCTGTCCGGATAACGCGCTTGGCAATCGCTATGACTTACACAATCTACACACATCCTATTTTTACAAATTTTAAAATAATCATCTTGACAATCAGAATCACCACAATATTTCTTTTTACAATCAGAGTCATTTCGGCATTCTACACACTCTCCACTGTCGCATATAGGAAAAGACCATGGATCACAGTCACCATCACTGGAACATTGGGGGCCCATTGTCCCTAGGTAGGGGAAATCGTCATCCTCAGTATTGTCTTGAAAGTCATCGTCTATTGCAAACAACATCACAATTTCATTATTATCTCCGTTGCAAGAAGTGCCCATTGTATCTACGGTATCATTCACTTTTTGTTCAACTAAATTCGGCAAATTTTGCGTCAGTTGCGCCACAGTCTTGCATAAATCTTCCGGCAGTCCACTCAATGTTGCATAATATGTTGTATCATCAACAAAGCAACCTTCCCATTGCGGGTCCGTTCCGCATCCGTATGTAAACGCAAATCCTGATGACAATGTGCCCTCATCATACGGAGAGCCGAGTGTTAAATCAAAATCTTCTTTATGTGGTTTTGCCAACGCAAATGATATCTGCGCACTTGCCAAATTCACCTCATTTGCGATTTGATTCGCGCGATATTTCGTCATGGCGTATTGATACCCCGCAATTCCCGCAACCGACAAAACGCCAATCACCGCCAACACGCCGAGCATTTCTACCATGCTCCGCCCGGATTCAACCGGTTGCGTCGCCTTTACTTCTCGTTTATTTTTGGCTTCTTCCGAAATCCCCGCATTTTTGGCTGTTTCCTGCGGATTTTGAGCATTTTTTGGTAATATGTTGGTCGCTTCATTTTTCCGATTCGTGCAAAATCCCCCTGTTTTTGCCGATTTTAATGTATTTTTAATTTTGATAACTGTTTGTTTTATATTCATTTTCTTTCTCCCCAGTCTACAAAAACGTCCGTTTATGTAGAGCGGGTAAAAAAAATAATCATACATTTAAAATAAATCGTAAAAAATCATTATGTTACAATAAGATATTTAAATAAAAAATTTTTCTTGCATATTTTAAAAATACCTTTATAATCTGGTTTATACTATATCATCTAAACGGACCTTTTTGTAGAGTCCGTTTTTTGTGCTCTCATAATATACTCCCCCTCCCCTAAAATTTTTTTGATTCCTTGTCTTATAAATAACCGTTTTGTAAACGGGCGTGGTGCATTTATTCCATAAAAAAAACACGCTATTATTTTCATAAACAGCGCGTTTTCTTTGTTTCCCTAATAGAACAACAACCTAATCTTGCCCCTTGTATCCCTTGATGATGTTGTCTATCACCGGTGCATTTAATTCAACACCAATTCTTTGGATATAACTTTGCATTGTTTCTTGATTCAATGCCGTGCCGACGGATTGTTTCGTTCCCTCTTTTTCAAGTTCTATTGCTTGACCTTTGCCCGCTAAATTCGGCTTCTTAATTTGACGGACAATGACAATCGCAACCCCGCTTTCCAACGGAATACTTTGCGCATTCTCAACACCCGCCTCTTGTGCAAAAACCGTGTTGACCGCATCCGTTAATTCCGGCATAACATTCGTGCGCACCATATCTTTCTTTTGAATCACTTCAAATGTGCCTTTCTGCGTGACAAGCGTATTTAAATCCACGCCTTCTTTGGCTTTCTGCGTTAATTCCTTGACAATATCGGGGAATAATTTTGTTTGTTGCTCTTTCACCCATAAATCTTGAATTTCATCACGCACACTTTTTAATTCTTTCGGTGCAACCGGTGTAATTTCTTTCACTTCAGCAATAAAATAACCATCGTTATTTTGAATTAAACCCGATACATCACCTTTCTTTAAAATAAAGATATTTTGTAATAATTCTTGATTGAAATACTCGGCCGGCATATCTGCTCCCGTTGCCAGCTTGCCTGCAATATCCGTTTGTTCAATCAACGCGGTCGGAATGTTGAGTTGTTTTGTTGCCGTTGCCAAATCCGTGCCGGCACCTAAAATATCCTCTAACTGACGTGCCAAATCTTCTAACGCTCCGTAAGCCTTATCTAATGCCAAGGTTTTGCGGATTTCTTGTTTCACCGTTTTTTCCGGTGTTATTTCGGCCGGCTTAATCTCTTTCACCCACAAAATATGCCAACCGACATTGGATTGTATCGGCCCGACAATATCGCCTTTCTTTGCCTTAAAGACAACGTCTGCCAATTCTTCCATCAACTGATTTTTCGCCGTAAAGCCGAAATACGTATCTTTTGCCGTTTGTCCGACTTCTTCGGTTGCCGTTTGTTCAAAGTTTTGCGATGTTACTTTCGCCTTTATTTGATTTGCCTCTTCTGCCGTTTTAAAGAACATTTGGTATAATTCCCGCTCCTCCGGTTGATTATATCTTTCTTTTTGTTCCTCATAGACGGCATCAATATCCGCTTCATCAATCCGAACACGCTCGGCCATCATCGCCGGCGTGAGCGAAGCAACCAAAATCGTGCGATACTCCGGATTCATAAATTCTTCCGTGTATGCTTCATAATAATCTTGAATTTCCTGATCCGACGGCTTTTGAGCCACGCTGACTTGCTCCGGCTGTAAATAAAGCACATCAATATCTCTTTTTTCATTTTTAAACGAATACGCTGCCTGCGCTAACGCTTGCGGGGCATAACCCAACCCTTGAACGGAATCCGTTAAATGTTTAAACGCCAATTCTTTTTTTAGTTGACGTGCCAAACCCGTTTCATCCATACCCGATTGCATTAAATAAGCGTAAAACAAATTCTTATCAAACTTGCCCGTATTATCCCGAAAAACAGGATTGTTTTCCACATATTTTTGAACGGCTCCGTTTGATGCCGTTAAGCCCAAATCTTCACCCAACTGATATTGCACCGCACCCGCAACTTCTTGTTGCAATACTTGATCCATCAAGCCCATCTCTATGGCTTTGGAGGGAGATAAATACTGCCCGCCCATCATTTGACTGATTCGTTTGCGCGTTGTTTCAAACGATTGCTGAATTTGCTCCGGCGAAACACCCGTATCGCCCACGCGAACGGCATCACCGTTTAAATTGTATGAAAAGATATTGGACAATCCGCCCAATCCCCAAAATGCCATCATACTTAATGCCAAAATGCCCAAAATAATTTTAGCAACCCACGAATTGCCGAGTTTATTAAAAAAAGTAATCATACCGATTTTTCCTTTACCGTTAAATTTTATTTATCGTTTTATACCGTAATTTGCGTCATTTTGCAAACGCTTTTTCACTATTTCTCGTGCATTTTATCTTTCAACAAATTGATGGCTTCTTCCAGCGACGGCGCACCGTTCTTATTCTTAACGGATGCCATGATTTTACCGCATTTCACATACGGCCCGTATCGCCCGACCTGATACGTAATAACCGTATCGTTCCATTTGCCGATTTCCGTTGCTTTCGGCTTTTCTTTGGTTTGCGATAGCAATGTTAATGCGCGTTCTAACGTAATGGTCAACACATTATCTTCCGCCGTTAGCGATTGAAACGTTTTGCCTCGTTTCACATACGGCCCGAACCGTCCGATGCTGGCTTCTATCGGCTCCTTTGTTTTCGGATCATTTCCGAGCAACCGCGGTAATGAAAGTAATTTTAATGCGCTTTCAATCGTTACGGATTCCGGCTTCATTCCTTTGGGCAATCCCGTGCGTTTGGCCTCCTTCCCATCACCGACTTGCACATACCAGCCATACGGCCCTTTCTTTAAGAAAATATCCGTGCCTTGCTCGTTTTTACCGAGCAATTTATTTGTTTCCTCCGCCAACGGCAAATTCATGGGTTGCCCGTTTTCATCTAACGGTGGCGGTGTTAATGAAGCGTATTGCTTCGTATATTTACATTTCGGATAATTGGAACATCCGATAAACGCCCCGAATTTTCCGATATGCAAAGAAAGTCGCCCCGTTTTGCAATCCGGACAAACGCGCGATTCCTCCGTCGGGAAAATTTGCTTTTCCAACGATGCCGAAACTTTTTCCAAAATCTCCGTCATATTATTCGGCACGGCTTGCACGGTTTTATCAAAATTACCCCAAAACCCGCGCAAAACATCTTTCCAGTTGGCTTCGCCGTTTGTAATATCATCTAACTTATTTTCCATGTTGGCAGTGTAATCATACTGCACATACTGCGTAAAATAGTTTTGCATAAATGCCGTAACAATTCGTCCGCGATCTTCGGGAATGAATTTCTTGGCAACCAGTTTCACATATTCCCGTTCCTGCAAAACAGATAAAATCGTGGCGTATGTTGATGGTCGCCCGATACCGAGTTCTTCTAACTTCTTCACCAAACTGGCTTCCGAAAACCGTGGCGGAGGTTCCGTAAAATGTTGCTCGGATAAAACGGAAATCGTATCTACCCGTTCGCCCTCGTTCATCACGGGCAATAAGCCGTTTTCATCATCTTCTTGCTTGGCATCGTCAATATCTTCTTTATAAACTTTAATAAATCCCGCAAAGGCAATCGTCTGCCCCGTTGCTCGCAGTTGCAATTTTTGATCCGCTGAAATAATATCCGCTGCCACTTTATCCAGCAATGCGCTTTCCATCTGACAAGCAACCGTTCTCTTCCAAATCAATTCATACAATTTCCGTTGATCGGGCGTTAAATGCGACGCAATCGATTCCGGCGTGCGCAAGACATTGGTGGGACGAATGGCCTCGTGCGCTTCTTGTGCGTTTTTGGAGTTATTTTTATAAACGCGCGGTTTATCCGGCAAAAAGTCTTTTCCGTAATCGCGTTCAATTAACGTACGCGTGGCCGTTATGGCTTCTTGCGATAAAGCAACACTATCCGTTCTCATATACGTAATTAAACCGACGGTTTCTCCGCCGATATCCACACCCTCATACAATCCTTGCGCCAACTGCATTGTTTTTTTGGCGCCAAATCCCAACTTACGCGAGGCCTCTTGTTGCAATGTTGATGTTGTAAATGCCGGTGCCGGATTGCGCTTCGTTTGTTTGCGCTCTACGTTCCCGACGGAAAACACTCCCTGCCGAACGGCCTCTTCCGCCTGCTTGGCAACCGTTTCATTATTCAAATCAAACTTCGTGAGTTTCTTTCCGTTAAAGTGGGTAAGTTTTGCCGTAAATTTATCGGCGCGTATCGTTTGCAATTCGGCACTCACGCCCCAATACTCTTCCGGCTTAAAAGCCGCGATTTCGTCTTCTCGTTCGCAAATCAAGCGTAACGCAACCGATTGCACGCGTCCCGCCGATTTCGCCCCCGGCAAATTGCGCCATAATAACGGAGAAATTTTAAACCCGACCAGATAATCCAATGCACGCCGTGCCAAATACGCATCAACCAACTGCATATCAATTTCTCGCGGATTTTTAATTGCCTCCAAAATAGCGCTTTTGGTAATTTCGTGAAACACAACCCGATACACGGGCATGCTTGCCGGTAATTTTTTCCGCCGTTTCAGTTCTTGCACAACGTGCCAGGCAATGGCTTCTCCTTCGCGATCAGGGTCGGAAGCCAAATAAAGCGCATCGGCTTTGGCCAGGGCTTTAACGATTTCGCGCACCGTTCTTTCTCCGCGTGGCTGAACTTCCCAGTCCATCGCAAAATCTTCCTCGGGACGAACGGAATTATTTTTGGCCGGCACATCGCATATATGCCCGAAACTGGCCATCACCAAATAATCTTTCCCGAGATACTTATTGATTGTTTTTGCTTTGGCGGGAGATTCCACAATTACCAACTTCATTTCCTAACCCCATTCATTTTCATAAACCAACGAAATTTTATTACCGGCAAACCGTTCAATTTTACCGGCCAATTCCAATTCAACTAAAATAATACTGACTAAACTGATCGGCAAGCCCGTTGAACGAATCAACTGATTCATATCCGTTACTTCGGGCGTCAACCGCCCTAATACAATCGCGCGCGCTTTGTCTAAATCCGTTTCATCAATAAAGGATAACGGCTTATCATATACCCCCGTTCCCTGTTCCGAATCCAACAATAATTTTGTGGTATCAAGTGCTACGGAAGATAAAATATCTTCGGGCGTGGTCACCAAATGCGCACCGTTTTTAATCAATAAATTGGAGCCGGCATTGCGCGGATCAACGGGCGAGCCCGGAATAGCATAAACTTCCCTGTTTTGTGCAACCGCCGTGCGCGCCGTAATGAGCGAGCCCGACATTTCCCCTGCCTCAATCACCAACACGCCGACACTTAATCCCGAAATAATCCGATTCCGTCGCGGGAAATTGCAGACATTCGGTTTCGTTCCCATCGGAAATTCCGAAATCACGCAACCGCGTTCAACAATTTGCCGATATATTTCCTCATTTTCGTTCGGGTAAATCACATCAACACCCGTTCCGAGCACGGCAACCGTTCCGCCTTTGGCATTAAAAGAAGCCAAAGCCCCCTCATGCGCCGCTCTGTCTATCCCGCGCGCCATACCAGAAGTAACAACGTATCCGCCCTCTGCCAACGCATACCCGAACCGCCGTGCCATATTTTGCCCGTTTTGCGAGCAGTTGCGACTGCCGACAATGCCGACGCCCGACTTGGAAAGCAACGGCGTGTATCCCTTTGCGAATAACACGGGCGGACAATCCTCCACCTCTTTGAGCAAACGCGGATAATCGTGTGCCGTCAGCGTTAAAATCAACGCGTCATTTTGATATGCGGCCCGAATTTGCGCATCAACCGTTTTGGTATCGGCAATTTTAATCGGGCGTTTCCGCCCACCGCGAGTGGCAATATCGGGCAAATGTTTCAAGGCTTCATCAGCCGTTTTATAATAGCGGATTAAGTCGCGAAACGTAATCGGCCCTACATTCTCGCTGAGCGAGAGCCGTAATTGACAGTATTCCTCATGCGTGAGCATATTCGTCATTTCGGCGCCTCTTGCGTTGACGCATCTTGACTTTCTTTTTTCTTTTTGAAATTGATTTTTGTTTCTTCTTTATTGATTAAGCGCACAATATTGCTCCGATGACGATAGTAAGAAAGTGCCGTCAAAAGCAAATAAATCAAGCTGATACTTTTATTCGGCTCACAGAAAAACGCGTAAATCGGAGCCAATGTCAACGCCGACAAAGCCGCCAACGATGAATAGCGAAACAAAAACGCCACAACCAACCACGAAAGCGCCGTCAAAACACCGACAAGCGGTGTCATCGCCAACATTAACCCGAGCGTGGAAGCCACGCCTTTTCCGCCTTTAAATTTGAGCCAGACGGGATAATTATGTCCGAACACGGCCGACACACCGGCAAAAACGCCCACGAGTTGAGAATCGGAAATATGTTGAAAAATAAAAGCAATCACACCGGCTTTGGCAATATCGCACACAAGCGTCAACAGTGCCAAATCTTTTCGCCCCGTTCGTAACACATTCGTGGCGCCGATATTGCCGGAACCGATTTTGCGAATATCGCCCAATCCGGCTGCTTTTGTGAAAACGAGCCCGAACGGAACAGACCCGACAAAATATCCGCACACTATGGCGCACACATACCAAATAACCATCTTCAACACCTCATTTGTTGATATATTGATATTCAGTCATATACGACTTTGATTCAAAACGCAAGCAAAAAAAACAGACCTGCTGTTTGTAATTTTCGGAAAATCAAGCCGTTTAACTCATTTTTCAGCTATCCGACGCAACGGCACTCTCTACCGGCACAAGGTGCTTTTATCGGCACTATGCGCGCGCAATCGGTTTATATTTAATGCGATGCGGTTGATCGGCTTGAGCCCCTAACCGGCGTTTGCGATCGGCTTCGTATTCTTCGTAATTTCCCTCAAAGAAAACCACTTGACTGTCTCCCTCAAAAGCCAAAATATGCGTTGCCAACCGATCTAAAAACCAGCGGTCGTGCGAGGTAATCACGGCGCACCCGGGGAAATCCATCAAAGCCTCTTCCAAGGCACGCAAAGTATCCACATCCAAATCATTCGTCGGTTCATCCAATAATAACACATTGGCACCTGATTTTAACATTTTAGCCAAATGCACGCGGTTGCGCTCACCGCCCGATAACATGCCGACTTTTTTCTGCTGGTCGCCCCCTTTAAAGTTAAACTGCGCCACATACGCCCGCGAATTCACTTCCCGTTTCCCGAGCGTTAAAATATCTTTCCCTTCCGAAATTTCCTGCCATACGGTTTTAGTATCGTCCAACGCATCGCGCGACTGGTCCACATACCCGAGTTTCACGGTTTCGCCCAATCGGAATGTTCCCGAATCCGGTTTTTCCTGCCCCGTAATAATTTTCATCAATGTTGTTTTACCGGCACCGTTCGGCCCGATAATTCCAACGATACCGCCGGCCGGCAAATTGAATGATAAATTTTCAAACAGCAATTTATCCCCGAACGCTTTTGAAAGATTTTCGGCTTCCAAAACAACTTGCCCTAACCGTGGGCCTGCCGGAATGATAATTTGCGCCACATCGGGCACTTTCTCCGTTGACTTCTTCAGCAATTCTTCATACGCCGTAATGCGGGCTTTGGATTTGGCTTGACGCGCCTTTGGCGATTGGCGCACCCATTCCAACTCCTCTTTCAACATTTTTTGGCGGTTGTTTTCGGCATTTTGTTCTTGCGCCAACCGTTTTTCTTTTTGCTCTAACCAGCTGGTATAATTTCCCTCAAACGGCAATCCTTCGCCTCTATCCATTTCCAAAATCCAGCCGGTTACATTATCCAAGAAATACCGATCATGCGTTACCATCACAACCGTTCCCGTATAGTTTTTCAAAAAGACTTGCAACCACGCAACGGATTCGGCGTCCAAATGATTTGTCGGCTCGTCCAGCAACAACATATCGGGTTTGGATAATAATAAGCGACATAATGCCACACGCCGTTTCTCCCCGCCCGAGAGTTTCGTCACATCTGCCTCTGCCGGCGGACACCGCAACGCATCCATGGCAATTTCAACCGTGCGTTCAATTTCCCAACCGTTGCAGGCATCTATTTTTTCCTGCAATTCCGCTTGCTCTGCCAACAAAGCATCCATATCGGCATCGGGGTCGGCAAATTTCATATTAACGGCTTCGTATTGTTGCATTAAGTCCCGAATGGGGCCGACACCGTCCATAATATTTTCCATCACGTTTTTAGCGGGATCCAGTTGCGGTTCTTGCGGTAAATAGCCGACTTTTACCCCGTCGGCGGCAAAAGCCTCGCCCGTAAAATCATGATCCAAACCGGCCATAATTTTCATTAACGTTGATTTACCGGCACCGTTTGGACCGATTACGCCGATTTTGGCGCCTGGGAAAAACGAAAGCCAGATATGTTTTAACACTTCCTTTCCACCGGGGAAAGTTTTGCATAAATCTTTCATTACATAAATATATTGGTATGAAGCCATTATCAATCCTTTGTCTTATAAGTTGAAATTTCGGCTATTTTAATAAAAAAAATTTAAAAAGTCAAGCAAAACGCTTCCGCTCTCGGCATCATAACTTCATCTGTTTTTCTTCTCGGATTGATTTTTGATAAAAAATGGCGTATACTGTTTTAAGAAACATCAGTCAAAAACAGGTCGTCAACATGATACGGTTATCACACAAACATCAAAAATTTTTAAATTGCGAACAAGATGAGCAAGGCAACTATATTTTTTCCTTTCGGTTTGCCGATAAACTACCCCAAGGCGAGCTTGTTGAAGTTCATCGTCTTTCCGTGCAACAAACAAAACGCGCTCGGCAAATATATAAGCAAACGTTTCATATCAACGATTCGGATAAAAACACACCGAAGCACCGTTTAATGGGATATTTAGCCGCCCAAAACGAATTGGCGCACAAAGAAAATCGCATCGGCCCGTTAGACGGGAAACTCACTCCCCGACAAATTGCCGATGCCAAACGCAACATTATTCCCGCCGGCTTTGAAATTCACCATTTACACCCGATTTCCTTGGGCGGAGCAAATACATACAAGAATCTTTATTTATTGGAACACGGAGTTCACACGGCCATTCATCGGTGTATGGATTGTGTTTTGGCATATATTCCGTATATCGGGGAAACCGCACCGAATGGCAAAAAAGTATATATTCGCTTGCCGGTTTTAGATAAATGTTTGGATGCTTCCTGCGGATTATTTTCAAAAGATATGATGGCGGATCGTTTACTTGATAATCCCCCGAATCAATTATCAGGTCAATTATCGGATAAATCTCCGAACAACCGACCGAATAGACAACCGAGCAACCAACCGAGCAATCATCCGAATAAACGGCAAAAACGCTCGGCACCCGTTCAGGCCGATAAGTCGCTAAATCAAGAAACAACCAGCCAGAACCATCAATCAGAAAATGCACCGACGCACACACATCAGTATCAAGCAACACATCAATTTAAGTCCGCCAAGCGCAGAATGCCGTTCGGCGCGCATCAAAAGCAAACGGGCGAGTGGTAATTTTCTGTTGTTTTTTGTCTGAGCCCATACGGTAAATTTTTTAGGGTTGCTTTGTTATTGTCAGCACTCATTATGCCATTTTTCGGCATCATAAGGGCATCGTGCGAGCAACGGGAAAAAATATTGTTTCCCGTTTCTGCAGTGCTTTTTATGTTTTCTCATTTCAACGAAAGAAACCCGTTACACACTGATTTACCATTTCACACACCAGACACCTTGCGTCTCATTCTTACGGAGCATTCGTTTCGCCCCGCCGTTACGCCACGCTCCCCAACACTGCTCGTCCGCTTCCATCCGCACCCTGCCCCACCATTACGCCACGCCCCTCACACAACTTACCTGCCTCACGCATCCAGACACTACCTATCCCCATGCCAAGTCCGACGCCAAGCCGTCCCTGCCACACACATTTAAAAATTTATGCCTGCAAACTTCGCCTCAAACAATTCAAAAAGAAGTATATTTTTATGCAATATATTGTATTTATTACTTTTTAAAGAAACAAAACGAATCTTTTTCACTCTTACTTACAAAAAGCACACCGAAACCGCCTTATTTTGTCTGTTTTTACAAACAAACCATTCTCTTCCATTTTTATTTTTCCATACTTTTTATGACTTTTTATTTTTTTATCACATAAATTTTATTATTTTTTTCTTTTGTTTTCAAAGAATTGTAAAATAATTTGTTTATTTCGTCAATTATTTGCAGTCCGGGTATTGACATTTCAAAAATACAATGATATACAATAATTATCATCGCAAAGATGAGAGATGTTTGACTTGTTTAGTCTCCCTATGTAAAAGAAAGCAAACATCTTAGAGTGAAAGAGAGAACGTCCCCCCCTTTTATTGTTTCTCTTTCATGTATGAGGCGCCCTTGTCATTCAAGGGCGCTTTTTTTAAGAAATCTGCTCGGGAAAGTGCTTGTCAAACGGTAAAAATTATGATATGATAGAAAAAAAAGAATAAAAAAGGAGGTATAAAGATGGCAGGTCATGTAATGGGTAGCATGTTAAGCGTGTTGATGGGGAAATCTGCTGCCGATGCCGAAAAAGAATTGGAAGAATCACGCCAAAAAGAAAATGATGAAAAGGAAGAAGGGCTTATTGCAAAATTAAGCCGTTTCGGGGAGAATATTACCCACAAAGATTTAGATTCGCAAATTATTACCGGTTACGAGCGCGATGGGGCAAGAGGTTAAGGCTTAATTCATACAACTATAACTTTGTATTTTTTGTATCAAAGAGTGCTTGTTACTGCTATGTGATTGTATTTTTTCCGTTTCGTAATGTATAATCAAATACATCAATCTTTGTCCTATAAAAAAGACTCCGAAAATTTTCGGAGTCTTTTTTTTCATTCGGGATTAGGTTATGATACGCTTATCCCGTCCTTAACAATCAGAACTATTGACGTGCCGCATTGATTAGCTTTTGCAACGATTCAATTTCGGCCTTAATATTATTGGCCTCTGTTGTATCGCCTTCTCCTTTTTTCGTTAATTCAGCCAATCTTTCTTCAAGAGTAGCTTTTATTTCTTCTTGTTTGGCTGTTGTTTTATCTTCGGCTTTTGTTGCCTTTTCGGTGATTTTAGAGAGTTTAGAATCAATCTTGCTTTTCACTTCGGCTGCCTTGCTATCTACCTTGGTAGACGTATTATTTGTATCCACAGCCTTATAAACATCCAGCAAACCGGCCGTTGAGGTTGTTGAAAAGAATAACACGGTGGCAATCATCAAAATTTTTTTCATTTTGTTTCTCATTTTTACTTGTTTTGATTCATATAATATAATCCATCGTCTATTATACAAATTCCGATTTCGTTGATAAGAAAAAAGTATCAAGTTTTCCAACCCGCTTTTTTTATGGCGCAAAAGCGTATTTTTCGCAGGTAATCGCCCTTCATCGGCACCGATTTCCGGCGCCGATTCTTTGCGTTCTATCCAATAAATCTACACCCGATATTTTGCTCTTATTTCTTGGGCTGACGATACACAAAGTTTTCCGCACTGAGCGCTGCAATACAGCCACTGCCTGCCGCAATAATCGCTTGACGATATTTCTCTTCCTGCACATCACCGCACGCAAATATCCCGGGCACGGATGTTTCCATTGTTCGCTTATTCGTTTCAATATATCCACTCTCGGTTCGTTTGACTTGCCCGACAATCAAGGCTGTCTCGGGTTCCGTGCCGACGGCTTCAAACACGCCGTCAACCGCCAAACGGCTTTCCTCTTGCGTAATCGTATTCTTAATTTGAATGTGCGTTAAATGTGCTTCGCCTTCAAATGATTGCACAACCGTGTGATACAAAATTTCAATTTTAGATTCATTTTGAACTTGTTCTTGCAACAAACGTTCCCCCGAAAACGTATCTTTACGGTTAATCACGTAAACTTTTGAGGCAACTTTTGATAAGAACAAGGCTTCATACAGTGCCGTATTGCCACCGCCGATAACCGCAACGGTTTTATTGCGGTAGAAAAAGCCGTCACAAGTGGCACAAACCGAAATGCCGTTTCCTTTAAATTTTTCTTCGCCTTGCACATTTAACCACCGCGCTTTGGCACCGGTTGCCAAAATAACCGCCCGCGCCGTTCCCTTTTCCGCCATTTCCGTTTCAAACTCAAACGGATACACTTGTGTATTAAGCCGAATAATTTGTTCATGATGAATTTTGGCACCCAACGTTTGAATTTGTTTTTTAAAAACATCCATTAAATCAAATCCCGAAATTTTTTCAAACCCGGGAAAATTTTCAACCGCATGGGTATAAGTTAACTGCCCGCCGACAGCCGTTCCCGTATATAAATCCGTATTCAATCCGGCGCGCGTTGTATAAAGTCCTGCCGTATAACCGGCAGGACCCGATCCGATAATCAAGACATCTGTTTCAATCATAGTAACCCTTTCTGTTTTTTATTTCAGTCAGGGTTTAATATAAGACTAAATAAAACGAACGTCCAGTATTTCGTAAGATTTTTCGCCTTTGGGTGTTTTCACTTCGGCAAAATCGCCGATTTTTTTACCGATAAGTGCCCGTGCAATCGGCGATAATAAAGAAATTAAGCCTTTTTCCAAGTCGGCTTCATATTTACCGACAATTTTATACGAGCATTGATCGCCCGTTTCCGAATCTTCTAATTGAACGGTTGCCCCGAACAACACTTTATCACCCGACAAGGTTTTCACATCAATCACTTGCGCGCGCGCCAAAGCATTTTCAAGCTCCATAATACGGCCTTCGTTAAAACTTTGTTGCTCGCGGGCAGACTGGTATTCGGCATTTTCCGATAAATCGCCGTGCGCTCTGGCTTCTTCGATAGCGGCAACAATCCGTGGCCGTTCATCAAATTTCAATCTTTTTAACTCATTGGTTAAATCGGTATAACCCTCTGTTGTCATCGGAATTTTTTCTTCCATGTTATCCCCTTTCAAAACTTCCTGATAAAAAATTATTAAAAATAAAACCGCGCCTTTTTCATCGCAGTCTTATCAAGATTAAATACAGTATAAAATTTTTTAAAAGAAAATGCAAGTACTTTTCTTTCTTTTCATCAATCACATATAAAACCACCATACAACCCACCGCACCAAATGGTGCTATATAATAAAAATATGATAAAAAATTTATCAAAAATCATTACAGCATGCCTTGACTTTTTAAAAACTGCATACTATTTGATAGATAACTTTAAGGGATTACAAAATAACTGAAAGGAAAAACACAATGAATTTCAAACCATTACTTGACAGAGTTGTCATTAAACGTTTGGCAGAAGAAAACAAAACGGCCGGCGGAATTATTATTCCGGATACGGCAAAAGAGAAACCTTCGCAAGGAATTGTGGTCGCCGTCGGCGCCGGGGCACGTGATGAAGCCGGCAAAATTATTCCGATGACCCTCAAAGAAGGTGATAAAGTTTTGTTCGGCAAGTGGTCGGGAACGGAAATCAAAATCAACGGTGAAGATTTGTTGATTATGAAAGAATCGGATGTTTTGGGAATTTTAGAATAAGTTAAAGGGGAATGAAGGATGACAGCAAAAGAAATTAAATTCGGATCAGATGCACGCACAAAAATGTTGCATGGCGTTGATTTATTGGCAGATACGGTAAAGGTTACATTAGGCCCGAAAGGTCGCAATGTTGTATTAGGCAAATCCTACGGAGCACCAAAGATTACGAAAGACGGTGTTTCGGTTGCCAAAGAAATTGAATTGGCGGATAAATTTGAAAATATGGGCGCTCAGATGGTGCGTGAAGTCGCTTCCAAATCGGCAGATGTGGCCGGTGACGGAACGACAACGGCAACCGTATTGGCGCAAGCTATCATTCGCGAAGGATGCAAAGCCGTTGCCGCCGGCATGAATCCGATGGATTTAAAACGCGGGATTGATTTAGCCGTGAATGCCGTTGTGGAGAACATTAAGAGCCGTTCAAAGAAAATTTCCACCTCGGCCGAAATTGCTCAAATCGGCACGATTTCGGCAAACGGAGATTCTTCGTTCGGTAATTACATTGCGCAAGCGATGGAAAAAGTGGGCAATGAAGGCGTCATCACGGTTGAAGATGCCAAAGGAATTGATACGGAATTAGATGTGGTTGAAGGTATGCAATTTGACCGCGGATATCTCTCACCGTATTTCATCACAAATCCGGAAAAAATGATTGCCGAATTGGAAAATCCGTATATTTTAATTAACGAAACAAAACTTTCCAACTTACAAGCACTCATTCCGGTATTGGAAGCCGTTATTCAAACATCGCGTCCGCTCTTGATTATCGCAGAAGATATTGAAGGGGAAGCATTGGCAACACTCGTTGTCAACAAACTGCGTGGCGGATTGAAGATTGCGGCCGTGAAAGCCCCGGGATTCGGTGATCGCCGGAAAGCCATGTTGCAAGATATTGCCGTATTGACAAACGGACAAGTTATTTCGCCCGACTTGGGAATGAAATTGGAAGATGTAACTTTGGCAAGCCTCGGAACGGCCAAATCCGTTACGATTACCAAAGACGACACAACCATTGTTGACGGTGCCGGTGATAAACAAGAAATTGCCGCACGGGTTGCGCAAATCAAACAACAAATTGAAGAAACAACTTCCGAATACGATCGTGAAAAATTGCAAGAACGGTTGGCGAAATTATCGGGCGGTGTTGCCGTGATTAAAGTCGGCGGTGCTTCCGAAGTAGAAGTTAAAGAAAAGAAAGATCGCATTGATGATGCGTTGCATGCCACACGTGCCGCCGTTAAAGAAGGCATTGTGCCGGGTGGCGGAACGGCGTTGTTATATGCCACAAAGGCGTTGGATGAATTAAAGCCTGAAAACGATGATCAACGCGTGGGTATTGATATTATTCGGAAAGCATTGCAAGCCCCGATTCGTCAAATCGCCGAGAATGCAGCTGTTGATGGTTCCGTTATCGTCGGCAAATTGCTGGAAAAAGGCGATGTCAATTACGGATATGATGCGCGTAAAGGCGAATATACCGATATGTATCAATCCGGTATTATTGACCCGACAAAAGTTGTTCGGACGGCTTTGGAAGGCGCCGCTTCCATCGGTGGGTTGTTGATTACAACGGAAGCTATGGTTGCCGATAAACCGGAAGATAAATGCGATTGCGGACATGGCGCCGGTGCCGGTATGGGGGGCATGGGCGGTATGGGCGGTATGTATTAACTTACCCTTGTCGGTTATGGCACAAATAAACGGGACGGTTCAATACCGCCCCGTTTTTATATCCTTACCTTATTAGACGCTCCGCATATTTCAGAAAAGTCCTTGACACATACAAGAAGTTATGTATACACGAATTAAACTATCCCAAAAATTAAAATATGCCTATTTTACCGCGCTATCATTCCGAGAGAGCCGTTCAAATAGCCCCTAAAACCAATTTACGCTGATTGATGGAATAGATTTTTTGCTTGGCAACAATTAAGTGATCAAATACCGATATGCCCGCGTGCATCAGAAACTCATTTAATTCAGCCGTGCAATGTAAATCTTCCTGAGAGGGTTTTGCACTGCCCGAGGGATGATTATGCACCATAATCAGCGATGAAGCACCTAAATTGAGAGCCCGTTTCAAAATAGAGGTCGGCATAATATCAACGCGATCTTCCGAGCCTTTTTGAAAATCATCCATCGTAATCAACCGCATTTGTTTATCCAGATAAATGAGATACAAATGCTCCTCTTTTTCATGCGCCAACGTAAACCGACAATAATCAATAATCTGATTCCATTCTTTCAAAACGGTTTCCTTTTTTATCGCAGGACGAAGCAACGTCTCACACGCGCCTTCAATGATTTTCAATAAACAAATCACCGATTCGCCCACGCCTTTAATTTGTCGCAGTCTATCGGGTTCCGCATGAATAATCTGCGCAAAAGAAACAAATTCACGCATCAACTTTTTTGCAAGCGGTTTCACGTCTTTTCGCGGAATAGCCGTCATTAAAATCAATTCCAGCAATTCGGCATCGGAAAGCGATTGAGCCCCTTTTCCCAGCAACTTTTGACGCATCCGCGCACGGTGGCCGATATAATCGGGAGCCGATTCGGATACAGATATCGGCGGATAGGGTATCAAAGACTCATTCGCATTGTTTTCCATGATACCTCTGTCAGCGGTAAGGGGGATACGTCCAGCCTTTCGGGGAAAGCGTAAAAATTTCATATCCCGTTTCGGTAATGCCGAGCATGTGCTCAAATTGAGCCGATAGCGACCGATCTTTCGTAATCGTTGTCCAGCCGTCCGATAAGGTTAACGTTTGATATGTGCCGACATTCACCATCGGCTCTACCGTAAACACCATACCCGGCTCCAACTTGACGCCCGTTCCCGGCGTTCCGTAATTCAAAATGTTCGGAGCGCCATGGAAAACACGCCCGATACCGTGTCCGCAAAAATCTAATACGGTTGAATAGTTGTATTCGGCAGCCAACGTTTGCATGGCATGGCCGATGTCGCCCGTTGTTTTCCCGGGTAAACATTGTTCTATCCCCGCCATCATCGTGGCATACGTTGTTTCCACCAACCGACGCGCTTTTATGCTCGGTTTGCCCACATAATACATGCGCGATGTGTCACCATACCAGCCATCAATAATCACCGTAATATCTATATTGATAATATCACCGTCTTGCAAAATTTTCGTCGGCGATGGAATCCCGTGACACACCACATGATTCGGTGAAATACAGCTGGCTTTTTCATATCCGTGATAACCGATGGTTGCCGGCACACCGCCGTGTTGGCGCATAAATGCCTCCAACAAATCATCTAACGCCCCCGTTGAAACACCGGGTTTCACGAACGGCGTAATATAATCCAACGTTTCGGCGGCCAATCTGCCGGCGCGCCGTAACCCATCAAACTCTTCCAATTTATATTTCGTTACATTTCTGGCCATTTGTTTATCCTTTTAAATCATAATCGCATCTATCATAATCTCTTTTTCACCAACCTTCAAGAAAAAAATCTATGTTTCGGCGCAGAAAAGAATCGCTTTTTGATTTCGGAAAGCGTATAATGTGATTTATCTGTTCAGCGCCGTTTTTTATCAAAGGAGAATTTACCATGATGACGCCGTTTCAACATTTCTTGGTAGGAGCCGCCATTGTCGGCATTGTTGCGTATTATTTGCTGAAAAACTCGCCACTTGTGAACTAACTTTTTGAAAAAAATTGATTTTTTTATATTATGGTATGCAAAACGGATAAAAAACATATTCTTTTAGGTATAAAACCTATTGACAAAGGGGTATGCGTTTTGATAAACTGAATGTGTCCGAGAGGATGGGTCTTGTCTCCGATGAGAGAGATCCGAAATTATATTGCTTTTTGAAAGGATATAAAATTTATGCAATCATCCAATGTTTTATCACTGCTTTACACACACAATTCATTATCGTTGTATCTCACGGAAATCAATAAATTTCCGATGCTGGATGCCGAGCAGGAATACATGCTGGCAAAGCGCTATCATGATTATAACGATATAGAGGCGGCCCATCAATTAACAACCTCTCATTTACGGCTGGCCGCCAAGGTAGCGTTATCGTTTCGGCATTACGGCTTATCGTTGGCCGATTTAATTTCCGAAGCAAACATCGGTTTAATGCAAGCCATTAAGAAATTTGATCCGACCAAGGGCTTTCGTTTGGCAACGTATGCGATTTGGTGGATAAAAGCCTCTATTTCCGAATTTATTTTAAAATCGTGGTCACTGGTAAAAATCGGCACGGTTGCCACGCAAAAACGGCTTTTTTATAATTTACATAAAATTAAATCACGGCTCGGCCTTTATGATGAAACGGGCTTAAATGAAGAAACGGCCGACCAAATTGCGCAAATGCTCGGTGTTTCAAAGAAAGACGTCTTGGAAATGGAGCAACGGTTAAGTGGCGATTCATCGTTGAACACAACGCTTTCTTACGATTCGACAACGGATCACCAAGAGATGCTTGTGGATAAAACCGAATCGGTAGAGGAACAGTTGGGAAACACACAAGATTTAGCCGTTAAGAAACAATTATTAGCCAACGCCATTAAAAACTTATCGGAACGGGAACAAGTGATTGTGCAGAATCGGTTTTTAGCCGAAAATCCGAAGACGTTGGAAGAACTCGGCGCCGAGTTTAATATCAGCCGTGAGCGGGTGCGTCAAATTGAAACAAAGGCGTATGAGAAAATTGCAGCGTCTGTTAAGGCTCAAGCAGCGCAGATGACAATTTAATTTAATGACCGTATGGGTCTCTCCACACCGCAGGAAGGGCTTTTTTAAGCCCTTCTTTGCATGTAATCCGCAGGGCTGTTGCCGATTAAGGATTATGGATTACGGATTAAGGGTTAATAAAAGATACTTCATTCGGCGTATATTTATTGAGTCAAAAAATGCCTTAACGGGCACATAAAAAGCGATGACGAATCGGTATCACGCTTTTTTCTCTGTCTGATATGCTGATATAGCTTCTTGTCATCACCCGCGCGTCGTCTCGCACGCCACACCGAGCCACCCCTGCCCGCACACCACCTTGCACGCCACTCTAACCCCCCTACGCCCGCATACCCTCTCACACGCCACGCCGAACCGCCCATACCTGCGCACCATTCCGCACGCCATGCCAACCGCCCACACCCGCGCATTCCGACAAAATGATTATCCCGCCTACCCACTCATTACCAACCATATCGCTCAACCAAGCAATACCTCTCATGGCCTGTTACAACCGTTAACAAACCAAATCTTAGGCCTCTTTATTTCGACCAATGATTTTTTCACAAAAAACTTGATTCACATAATAAAACATAGTATAATTTCCGTATTGTTGTTATTTATTAAATAAAAGCAAACTAAAGAGGCCATACGCACAAAGCAAATTTTGTCAGAATGATAGGGAGAGCACGTGAAACATTTTTTACTTATCTTGATAACGGTTACCTTAACAATTTGTTATTCTGAAACAAGTTCTGCACAACATTTAAGATTGCTGATTGGAAAGCATGAATGTTTAAGTGATGCTGATTGTCCGAACGGGATTTGCCTACCGGACGAACATGTTTGCCTTATTTGCGAAGATCCCAAAATTATTGAAGATGGCGCCTGCGTCTGTCCAAACGATATGCACACCGTGGGAGATACATGCGTTCGCTGTGAAGAGCCGGCCGAAATTTGGGACGGTGAAACGTGTGCCTGTAATGAAGAAGAGGGATATTATCTGATTGACGGGAGTTGTCAACTCTGCCCCGCCGATAAACCGATGTGGGACGGCGAACGATGCGTGGAATGCCGAACAAATGCCGATTGTGATAATCCGGCAAAACCGTGGTGTGATACGCAAGCCGGTATATGTCAACCATGTCCGCCGGAGAAACCTTACTGGGACGGAGAAAAATGTGGCTGTGCCACCAATGCGGATTGCGTATCCGACCCGTTACGCCCTTGGTGCGACACATCGGACCATATTTGCAAACGGTGTCCGACCGGCTCACAATGGGATTCTGCCTCACAAATGTGCGTTTGCATAGAAGATAATATGATTTTACAAAACGGCAAATGCGTTTGCGATGCCGCAAACGGGTGGTATGACAATACACACGGTCAATGCACGCAAATCAACTGCGTACCACATGCCGAACCGTTTACGGCAAAGGGGCATTTTACGCTTTGCACGGAACATAATCGTGATGTGAGAATTGACACACTTGATAAAGAAATTCGTGTAGCCTTTCTGGATGGTTTTTCTGGATCAGGCGGAGCACATACTTATTTTAGTCGCTATAGTGGCTGTCGGTGTTGGAATTACAATACCTATAATGATGCAGGACCGGAGGGTGGACATTATACCGATAAAATGATTCACAAAGTTGGGTTTTCTGACTATAGTATTAAGTTTCCTATTTACATGCATATGAGCGGTGGCAGAGGATGCACGGCAATAAATGCCGGAATAACCCGAGCCGGGCAGTGGTTCCCTGGCGACGGATGTTATGGAACAGGGGCAACAGAAGCCGTTATTTCGTATGCATTCCAAACAGAAGTTAGCGGATATAAATGTCCTCTTGAAGGCGATTCAATCTGCTCGGAAGATAATAAATGTATAGGGGGAGAATTTAAAGATAACACTGATGATATTTGCGGACTGCCGAACGCAAGCAGTCATTGCAAATGTCCTTTTGGAAAGAAAAAAGTAAATGGTTCTTGCGATTGGACCTGTTCCGGCGGACAAGTTATTCAAGATAACGGGACCTGCGCTTGTCCAAAAGGCACAACATTTTCTAACGGCTGGTGTCGCTCCTCATGTAACGAAACAAACGGTTACACTTGGGATGCAAATGCACAAAAATGTGTGTGTAATGAAGAAATAGGATACTTCACGAATAGTATCGGGCAATGCGTCTATTGCTACGGACCTAACTCTCTATGGGACGAAAAAACAAAAACTTGCAAAGATGTCTGCATGGCTCAACTTGCGCCCGTATTAACCGGTGAAGGATACAAATACTATCCAACATCTCTATGGAATGAGGAAACGCAGTCATGCGAATGCAATGCAAACAGCTTTTATTTTGGAACCTATCCGAATTGTAAACGTTGCCAATCCACAGGGACCATGTATGATGCGGAAAATGATCGGTGCATCTGTGATGCCGAACGGGGCTATCCAACAGCTAATGGCGGGTGTGCCTTATGCGCGCGGGGGTCTGTTACAAATGATACAAATAATGGTTGTAAATGCGAAAAAGATAATCAAGTGATGTCATTTGACGGTATTTGTTCCGATTGCAAAGCTAACACACAGGAAATCAGATCAAGCAACAAAACCGCTTGTCAACCGTGTATGGATACGAATACGCGTTTCTGGTCGCCGAATGACGGGATGTGTGTGCGTTGCGATTCTTCCATAACAAAATCAAATGTATCCAAAGATGATTGTTTGGTTTGCTCAAATAGAATCTGGCTGACAAATAAGCAATGCACTGTTTGCACTTCTTCAACGATTTCCAATATTGAAAAAGAGCAGTGTCATCGTTGCAACGATCGCTTCTGGCAAAATAATAATACATGCTATACCTGCGATTCGTCTCAAACCCCCTCAAACGTATCCAAAGAAGAATGTAATAAATGTATCAATCGGGCTTGGTCGCTTGATGGAAAATGCTCTCTTTGCACCGCATCAACGATTTCAAATATAGATAAAACGCAATGTCATCGCTGCAGCAAACACTATTGGGGCAATGATAATACGTGTTATAGTTGTAGCTCAACCACAACACGCTCAAACATCACCAAAGAAGAGTGCGAACGGTGCGATAATTTATGTTGGAGACGAAATCCTTTTGCTGAACCGGGAGAAGAAGATCTGGGAACGTGCGGAAAATGCTAATCCGTTTGAGTGGGTTATATATATGTCCCGTTGTATAAAAGAATAAAAACGGCGCGCGTTACCCGAATCGAGAAGCAATCGGGTGAAAGAAATTGAAGGTAAAAACAAGTGTCAAAAAAAGATAGCCCAACTTACTTATCTATTTCCAAAGTCATACGTCCAGATACCCTGAATGTTCTCTTATCTAACAACTCATAGACAACTCTCTGTATTGTTTCACTGCAAGGGTATTTGAATGTTGGATAGCATTCTGTAAGACGGTACCGTTCAACATACGTTACATAACTGTTGTGTCGTGTATGATACGTTAAACAGCGAAATAAAACAGAATCCTCCTTATTTTCCAATAATTTGCAAGTTGACATGTCTATATCACCGTCTCGGGTCATTTCAACAATTGTCGGCAATAATTGTGTTTGCCATGCGATTTTGGAAACAGGCCACAGTGTTTCATAAAAAATGGGATTCTTGAATTTTTCTTCCGGCACAAAAAGTGGCTTATCCGATATTTTATATTCCACTTTTTCAAAATAAACATCATGCGGTTGGATATCCTGCGAAACAAAATACTCTCCTTCATTTGCTTTGGATGATTCCAGCGTGTAGACAAATGTTCGGGGCTCTTCCGCCGTCGGAACAATACATTTTAATGCCACTTTCTCTGCTTGATTTTCTACCAATTGACATGGATATCTGCGCGAAAATTTCCTGTTCTCATGAATATAAACTTGTGTGGGTGTAATTTGAGCATAAAATTCCGGATACATGACTGATGTCATTCTCTTATAAAAAATGGGGTTTACAAATTCTTCCGGCTGAAAAACGGAACAACCGCCCATCAATAAAAATATTCCTATCAGATATAGTTTCATCGCAATATATCCTCTATCTATTCTTATAATTCTTAAAAAATGAAAATATCGTTAATAAATATTAAAAATAATACTCCGGATTTCTAATCTTATGGCGGAGAGAGTGAGATTCGAACTCACGGTGCGAAATAAATCGCACAACAGATTTCGAGTCTGCCGCATTCGACCACTCTGCCATCTCTCCGCAATGCTCTTGCTTATACACTATTTTGAATTTGATTGCAAGTATTTTTTTTCTTTTCTCTTTTTTACTATTCGGTCGCAAGTTGTTCCGCTTCCGCCTGCGCAACCGTATCTTCCGTCAAATCGGCATCCGTATCATTAAAATCAATCGCATATCCTGCTGAACGCACCGTTCGCACAATATCTTTTTCTCCCCCCTCATTCAACGCCCGCCGTAATCGCCGAATATGCACGTCCACCGTTCGTAACTCTACATGGATTGACCCGCCCCATACCAATTTTAAAAGCGTTTCGCGCGATAAAACATGCCCCGGCTTTTCCATTAAGTATTGTAGCAGACGAAACTCCGTCGGTCCCAGATGAACGCGTCGCTCCCCACGCATAACCCACCGCTTTGAAAAATCCATCGTTATATCGCCGTAGGTGATATTTTCCTGCGGTTGAGCCGGACTCACCCGTCGCATTAACGCCACAATTCGCGCCATCAATTCGGGAACGGAAAACGGCTTCGTCACATAATCATCCGCTCCGAACGAAAGCCCCTTCACTTTGTCTGCCTCATCACTGCGCGCCGTCAACATAATAATCGGCGTTGTGCGCAATTCATACGTCTTGCGGATTTCACGGCATAAATCAATCCCCGATACATTCGGCAACATCCAGTCTAATAAAATCAAATCAGGCCGTTCTGCCATGGCTTCGGACATCACATCTTTCCCATCCATCACCACAACGGTTTCATACCCTTGTTTTTCAAGATTATATTTCAGTAAGGTGACAAGCCCGATTTCATCTTCAACAATCATTACTTTTGTCATATCAACCCTCGCTTGATTGTTTCAGTTGCCTAATTTGGCGTTCATACAGTTTATGCTTAAAAACATAACTGCCGGCAACCAATATATCCGCTCCTGCCAAAATACACGCCGGTGCCGTTATATTGTTAATACCTCCATCTACCGAAATTTGCACCGGTTTCCGCCCGATTAACGCTTTCAATTCTACAATTTTTTCCAATGAGTGCTTAATGAACGGCTGTCCGCCAAAGCCCGGCTCTACCGACATTACCAAAACCAAATCAATCATCGGCAAATACGGAAGTAATTTAGAAACAGATGTTTTCGGACGAATGGAAATGCCCGCCTTTTTCTTTTCTTTTTTTATCAGTGCAATTAAATCGGCTATATCCGCATCGGATTCTAAATGAACGGTTATCATATCCGCTCCTGCCCGTGCAAATTCTGCGATAAAGGGCGCGGGATTCGTCATCATCAAATGCACGTCAAACGGCAAGGTTGTGTATGGACGAATCGCCTTTACAAGCATCGGGCCAAACGTTAAATTCGGCACAAAATGCCCGTCCATCACGTCTAAATGAATCAAATCGGCACCCGCTTTTTCAAGCGCCCTGACTTCTGCTCCTAATTTGGCAAAATCAGCCGATAAAATGCTGGGTGCAATTTGAACCATTTATTCCCCTCCCGAATTTTTGTTTCACCAAAGAATGGCGCTTATTACCGTTGATGTTGCTCTTGCGATGCAACCATTCCCTGCTGTTCCGTAATTTTAACGGGTTCGGCAACGGAAACAACTTCGGGATACTGCCGTTTAATCACGCGCGAGAAAGCATCTCTTTCTTTCCGTTCGCAGTAATCATATACCTCTTTCGGCGTTCTCGGGGCAATCATTTTGCCACGCCGAATTAAAATGATAAATTCACGATACGTTTCATCAATTTCCCGTCTGGCGCGTGCCATCACACGTTCTTTGGCTTCTTGACGCATATCGCCGATTGTGTAAACCATCGGCTCTTTACCTTGTGGCACATACACCGGATTTTCATACGGAATGGCTTTTGTGTATTCTCTGTATGATGCCACTTCTTTTTCAATTTGCAACAACCATTCAGCTCGTTGAATGCGTGCCATATCTGCTTCTTTGGCGCGATTCAATAAGGTAGCGCGTTCTGCTTCTGCCGATGTCATTGTTTCTTGTTCTTTTTCCATTATTCTTCCTTTTTTTGTTTGCTTCGTTTTTTCAGAGCCGTGAGCGGGTTAATCCCGTTCGCGCCCTTGTTCTTCTTTGAATCTTTTGAAGACAATGCCCGATTGGCCTTTGATTTTTTTCACAATCAGATTGCCTCGTTGCACTTGAATGGCAACATTGAGAGAGACAATATCGCCTCTCTCAAAATAAATACCGACAACTCCGGTTTTTGTTGATTGTATCGGGCTGTTCGGATGTGTTGCCGTCAGCCGTGTGCGAAAAGATTTTGGACCTTTTTGCATAAGACTGACTCTCCTTATTTCACGATTTTCGGATCTAATTCGCCGGATTTATAGCGCTTTGCCATTTCTGCCAACGAAATCGGTTTAATATGCGAGGCTTGACCTGCCGCACCGAATTCTTGATAACGGGCTTCGCAAACGGCTTGCATGGCGTCCATTGCCGGTTTCAAGTATTTCCGCGGGTCAAATTCTGCCGGTTTTTCCACAAATACTTTCCGAATGGCTCCCGTCATCGCCATGCGCAAATCCGTATCAACGTTTACTTTACGCACACCGTGTTTAATGGCCTCTTGGATTTCCTCCACGGGCACACCGTATGTTTGTGGCATTTTTCCGCCATACGCATTGATGATATCTTGCAATTCTTGCGGAACGGATGAAGATCCGTGCATCACCAAGTGTGTATACGGTAATTTTTGGTGAATCTTCTTAATCGTATCAATTGAAAGAATAGCACCGTCGGGCTTACGCGTAAATTTATAAGCACCGTGTGATGTGCCGATGGCAACCGCCAACGCATCCACTTTCGTTTCTTCTACAAAACGCACAGCATCATCCGGATCCGTTAACAATTTGGATTTATCAATAGCGCCCTCAAAACCGTGCCCGTCTTCTTTCTCGCCTTTTCCCGTTTCCAAAGAACCGATGCAACCGAGTTCCCCTTCAACCGATACACCCACTTGATGTGCCACATTGGCCACTTCGCTTGTTACCTTGGCATTGTATTCGTGCGTTGCCGGTTTTCCGTCGGGAGTCAAAGACCCATCCATCATGACAGATGTAAATCCGTTCATCATGGCCGAAAAGCAAACTTCCGGACTTGAGCCGTGGTCTTGGTGCACGCAAATCGGCAAATCGGGATACATTTCCACACCCGCCATCATCAAGTGTTTTAAAACAGCGTCATTCGCATAACCGCGAGCGCCTTTACTGGCTTGAATAATCACCGGCGCATCTACTTTCTTTGCCGCTGCCAAAATTGCCAACACTTGTTCCATATTGTTGACGTTAAATGCCGGAATACCGTAACCGTGTTCGGCGGCATCATCTAATAATTGTCTTAATGATATAAGTGCCATTTTTCTTTCCTTTCTTTTTTATTTTTTGTTGTTCATTAAGTATTGTTGCCATTCTTGATTGTTAATCAAAAGGGCGCGTGCAATCGGCGCACGATTTTGTTCGTATGCAAATATGATTTCAAATTGCACATTGTTTTGATCAGCCGAAAGCAATAGCTGATTCAACCTATCGGCTTCTTGCTGAGGAATATAATAGCGGTGCGGAATGTTATCAAAGTCTCGTCTGGGGCAAATACCGCCGATAAACTGGTTGCAATCTGTTTTTCCCCAATCAATCTGATATTGAATATAATGACCCGAAAGTAAACTGCGCGGATCATATCCTTGAATGGCAATCACAACATCCCTTGCCGAACGCATCTGAAAAGCCAAAAACAGTGTATAAATCAAAATGGCCGAAAAAGGCAAAACCCACCCCAGCCAACGCAACCACTTACCGTTTTGCCCGTTTTTATTTTGAATCATGCAACCGATCTCCTTTCATCAAGCGCACGAGCGCCGGATACCCTTTCACATAAACCCAAATCCCGAGCAGTAAAACGGCGCCGATGGCAATCAGGCCGATACCTGTTGACATCAAAGATAAAATGTATCCCATATAAGCAATGCCCACGCGCACAATCATTCCGAGCAAGCATACATTAAATAGCCACGTATTGCCCCGATGAACGGCAAAAATACTTACCCCGAGTAAGCAAATCAATGTGAAAATCATTCCGAAAATCGTTTCGCTAACAAACAAATAACCGAACGAAACCAAAAATGCCCAAAAGAAAACTTGCAGAGCCGTCCGCCGACTGCCTTGTGGCACAAGCCAACCGATGAAGCCCAATCCGGCAATCGCACCGCCCGCCAATCCAATAAAAGAAGGCGTTAAAGAGACAACCGTTTTTGCAAAACCGTTTTCCGTATACATCGCATCCACAAAAATAACCGTTAATATGCCGATAACGATGCCGATAATCTGCAACGTGCTCGTAAAGCCCGTATGGCTCCCCACATATCGGCGTGCCAAGCCGACTAATCCGAGCAACACAACGCCGGTCAAAGCAAAACACGCCGTCGGCATTAAATAATCGTAAAAATCGGATAAGGCGGTTAAAAACCAATTTGCTTCCATCAACGAACCGCAAAAAGCAATCCACCAAAAAACACTCACAATGGCTTGCTTGCGCTTCCATAAGACAATCGGCAAAACGGCTACCGTCCAAAGTGGCACAAATGCGTTTCCGATACCTAGTAGAGCGCCCAGTCCGTAAGAGGCCATCCAAATCGGTAAACTCACGCGTAATTGAGAACTCAATATATACGGGATTGCCAAAATACTGCCCGCCAATAAGGCGTTCCAAAATGAATCCGAAAGATGATAAATTTGCCCGATTAAACCCAGTCCGGCAAAAATCCACCCGATATTGCCCCAAATCAAACATTCGCGCACCCATTTTTTCTGCTTCGCGTCTGCCACAAACAAACTGCCGATAAGAGCCACAAAGCCGACAAAATAGCCTCCGAGTTTAACCATATCGGGAATACCCTGCCAATTTGCGGAAATCACGGCAATCACGCCGAGAATAATACACAAAACGGCAAACAAGCTCATGCGTTTTGCCCAAATCTTCGTTTTTTCCGCAAACAAAGAGCCCTGTTCCGCATGAGTCGCTACGTCGGCGGACGTTATTTTTTTTACCGCTTGAGGCACGCCTGCCAATCGGTATAACTGTTGCCGTTGTTTGGCATCAATTAAGCCGTTCATAGCCCATTCATCAATACGTTTAACCGATTCAAAACGCCGAATTAACGTTGCTTGTTGCTCGGATAAAGAGCCTTCTTTTTCGGCGCGGGCAATCAGTGAAGCCGGTTGCTTTTGATTCGAGTGCATCCGTTCGGAACGGGATTGATAGACTTCTTTGTTTCGTGTGCGTTTATCCGATGATTTTCCGGAAAACGCAAAATCATCCTTATATTCTTTTTTATTCTTCGCAACAGTTACCATGCGGTTTTCCTCTTCAAATAATATTGTTATACCCGCATCTTATGCAAAAATCAACGATTTTTTTCAAGAATCCCCTTTTTACGTTGACTTCCCTGTTTAAACATTTTGCGCTTGCGCCACAAAACAAATCCGCCCGCACCCAACAAAACAACCGCACCCGCGCTTAAAAAAACGATACCGGCATGCACGGGATTATACGCCATCTGAAAATAAAAAATCAAAATACGCACCACAATAAAGAATCCCGTTACGTTAAACAAAACCGAACGCCGTGCCGATATGGCGAACAAAAGCAACAACGCCAAAAAGCCGAGCGACATAAAAAAGCCCTGCACCGGTTCCCGCATGGCAATATCGCCCAAAAAGACGATCGGGAAATACAAAATAATGGACCAGTGATATAAACTCACGGCAAATTTATCCGTAAAAAAATGCGATAAATAAATAAAGCATAGCAATACGCCCCCGATAAGGCCCGTTGCAAACAGCGGACTTTGCTCAAAAAACAAGAGCAATAATTCAATTTTCATATATCCGATGATACCGCCGAAAAAGAGCGGTATCCATAAAAAAGCCAACCACTTGCGTTTACTCACGGCCACAATACCGAACGATAATATCAACCACAAAAACAAACCGGAAGCCCCTTGCATCGGCAAATTAAAAATCTGCGCCACCAGTCCGATACCGCCACCAATCATAAAAAAAGCCACAAACAAGGCTATTTCCGCCAATTTCGTTTTTTGCTTTTGAACGGCAAAAAAAGCCAGCGTTAAACTGCCGACCAAACAAATGCCCGCTACCAACAATTTAACACTTTCCGGAATCACTGCCCACGAAGCCTCAATAAAAGCCGTTATTCCGAGAAGCCCGAGCAAAATACCGAGCCAGACAATACTTGATAACAGAAACGGCTTATGCGCAATGTTTTCCTGCGCCAGAATTTGCTCGCGTTGTGCCATAGAGATAATGTTTTGCTTTACCCAGTTTTGCGATTTTTTTTCAAGACTCATCATCTAACCCTCCCGTTTTATTCAAATCAGATACCGTATAAATAAGGCGCCGATATGCGTATCTCAATAACCGTATTCTTTCGTATAATCAATCGGATATATCGGATAATTCAGCGGGTCGCTACTCGGGTAATATCGGGAGAATTATCGGTTATAGGGAGATTGACGGTGATTAACAGGAAGATTTAGCGAGAGATTTGCAGGGAGATTTATAGAGTGATTTAGAGGGAGGATTTATAGGGAAGATTTGGAGAAGGATTTATAGAAGATGAACCGCAAAAATTCTCGGCGGATTTTGCGGGCTCTGTATCAGCGGATTAACAGAATGGTGTATTAAAGTGTTTCCCTGTGAATTTTTCGGGGACTTTGCCGAACGATTAACGCAAAGGAAGCCCGTAAAAACACCTTTAAAAAAAGCACCCTTAAAACCCAACCGAAAAAGGCATCTAAAAAAGCGCTCCCGAAAGCAAATGATTTTTTCAAGAAAGCATACACCCTTGCCCTATTGGCATAGAGATACCGAAACCTATCGGACAAAACACCCACCCTCTTTTCGTCGGGTGACCAAATTGCAACACAAATGCCTGCGGTTAAACGGTTTGTTTTTTCTCTTTTACGGGCAAATCCTTTAAAATGTAGCCCCTGCCCCACACGGTTTGAATATAACTTTCCGTTTTGGTAATTTTTTCAATCTTCCGACGGATTTTACATAAAAACACATCAATGATTTTCATTTCCGGTTCATCCATACCGCCGTAAAGATGATTTAAAAATTGCTCTTTATTGATGGTTGTTCCCTTGCGCAAAGCCAATAACTCAAACAGCGCATATTCTTTGCTCGTTAAATTCAAAACTTTCCCGTCAATGGTCACAACTTTGGAATTTAAATTGATTTCCATCCCGCCCGTTCGCACAATCGGATCGGCATGCCCCTTAGAGCGACGCACAATCGCATTCACGCGGGCAATCAACTCCGTTCTGTCAAACGGTTTCGTTAAATAATCGTCCGCCCCGTATCCGAAACCTTTTACCTTTTTATCGGGGGCCGATAAGCCTGATAAAATTAATACGGGCGTATCGTTATGCACCGAACGCAACCGCTTTAAAACTTCGTATCCCTCCATATCGGGCAATAATAAATCCAAAATGATAATATCGTATTCATACAACTTCGCTACTTCAAGCCCGTCTTCTCCCAAATACGACGTATCAACAACCATTCCTTCTTTTTGCAAAATTAAAGCGATATTCTGGCTAACCGTTTTATCATCTTCAATCAATAATACGCGCATGGCTCTACCCTTTTGTTGAGAACTCTCTATTAACAAAATCTTTTCTGCTTTTATTAACTTTATGTTAATTTTTTCTTTTTTGCAAGCATAACTTTCCGTTCCCCATACTTTTTTTATTCCTTTTTCTCTTCCGCTTCTCTTTTTAAATTTATTTTTATTTTAAAAATCAATTTATTAAAGCAAAAAAAGAGAGTTGTTTTTAAGCAACTCTCTTTTTCTTTTCACCTCACAGCTTGCGTTTTTCTATGCTTTCACCAAATCATAGTAAACCGTGGCATCTCCGAGTTCATCCGTATGTGCCGATGAGGTATCCGCCAAATTATCCGATAAAGCCGTTGCCAACACTTGCTCGCAAATATACGTTTTATGCTCGGCAATCGCTTCTTGCACCAAAGCGGAATCGGAGCGGAAAGAAACATGGATTCTATCCGATACATCCAAACCTTTCTCTTTGCGCAAGGATTGAATCATCCGCACAAAGTCGCGCGCAATACCCTCTTTTTCCAATTCGGGTAAAATCTCGGTATCCAGTTGAATAACGGCCGTATTATCCGGCAACGGTTGCCCGTCAAAGCCCGCTTTCATCATAAGCCGTAATTCATACTCCTCCGGCAACAATGTTTGCCCGGCAATGGAAAGCGTGCCGTCCGGATTTTGTTTCCACTCATTCCCCTTGGAGGCACTCATAATATCTTTCATATACCGACCGAGCCGTTTACCGATAAGCGGGGTTTTTAAATAAAGGAATGTATCCGCAATTTGATGAATATCCGCCGTTAATTCCACGTTTTTCACGTTGACTTCATCTTTTAACACTTCAACAAAATCATATAAATCCGTTGCTTTTTCACCGGCAACCGTCATTGTTTTTAACGGCAACCGATTGCGCAATTTATGTTCTTCACGGATGGATTTCACCGTTGAGGAAATCATCCGCACCAAATCCATCTGCGCCATCAGTTTTTCATCAACCGTCAAAGCCGATACATCCGGATAATCTTGCAAATGCACCGATTCTTTGCCCGTTAATCCCCGATAGACGAATTCCGCCGTCATCGGCATCAACGGAGCAAGCACGCGTGCAACGGTTTCCAACACGGTATATAAAACGTTAAACGCATTTAAATCTTCTCCGTCCCAGAAACGCGCCCGTGAACGGCGAATATACCAGTTATTTAAAATATCCAAAAATTCGGCACATTCGGCACAGGCTTGATTCAAATCATAATCCACCATGTGGGCGCGCACCCGTTCCGTCAACAGCCGTAATTTAGAAAGAATGTATTTATCCAACACATCGGGTGAATCAACCGTCTTCGTTGCTTTAATTCCTTCGGCATTCGCATACAGGCAGAAGAAATAATACGCATTCCAGAACGGCATCAATGCCTTTCTGGCACTCTTGGCAACTTCTTTTCCTTCTTGGTCAAGCGCCACATTACCGCCTTTAATCACCGGCGAGGAAATAAAGAACCAACGCAACGCATCCGAGCCCATTGTTTCCAAAATAATGTTCGGATCCGGATAGTTCTTCAATTTCTTGGATAACTTCACACCGCCTTCTGCCATAATTAAGCCCGTGCAAAGGCAATTTTTAAAGGCCGGTTTGTGATGCAATGCCGTGCCGAGAACGTGTAAGGTATAGAACCACCCGCGTGTTTGGTCAATGGCTTCAATAATAAAGTCGGCCGGAAAATGGCTTTCAAACCAACTCTTATTTTCAAACGGATAATGGATTTGCCCTTCCGGCATAGAGCCTGATTCAAACCAGCAGTCAAACACGTCCGATACCCGACGCATCATTGTTTTGCCCGACGGATCATCCGGATTGGGATACACCACCTCATCAATCAGCGGGCGGTGTAAATCTTTCACTAAAATGCCCGTTTTTTCATAAATTTCCTGAACGGAGCCAAACACATCAATCCGCGGGAATTTCGGGTTATCCGACTTCCACACCGGAATCGGCGTTCCCCAGAACCGATTACGCGAAATAGACCAATCGCGCGCGCCTTCCAACCATTTGCCGAAGCGACCGTGTTTAATATGTTCGGGCACCCAGTTAATCTGTTCGTTTAAAGCAACCATTTCATCTCTGAAATCGGAAACTTTCACAAACCACCCGCTCATCGCTTTATAGATAAGCGGTTTATCCGTGCGCCAACAATAAGGATAACTGTGCGTGAGTTGTTCTTTTTTCACAAGCAAGCGTTTTTCTTTGAGCCATGCCATAATATCTTCGTTCGTATCAAATACTTGACGACCTTGATAATCCGGCACTTCCGCCGTAAAACAACCGGCTTCATCCACCGGGCAGACAACCGGAAAATCTTTATCCAGTGCACGGCATACTTCAAAGTCATCCTGCCCAAAGCCCGGCGCGATATGCACGATACCCGTTCCGTCTTCGGTTGAAACGAACTCTCCGCCCAAAACTTTAAAACACCCTTTTTCTTTCAGGTTTTTAAAATACGGGAACATCGGTGTATAAGATTCACCGATTAAATCACGGCCTTTCAGTGTGCCGACAGGCGTTGCGTGTTGTAATTGTTGCTTATACCGCCCGAGCAATGCCGTTGCCAACACATATTTTTCATCGCCCTCTTGCATAATCGTGTATTCAATTTCGGGGCCGACGGCAATCATTAAGTTTGAGGGCAGTGTCCAGGGTGTTGTTGTCCAAACAAGTAAATTTAATCCGTTATCCAACTTAAATAAGACGGTAATTGCCGTATCCGTTTTATCCCGATAGCCCAAATTCACTTCAAAGTTGGAAACGGGTGTTTGTGCGCTCCAAGAATACGGTTGCACCCGATAATCTTCATAAACCAACCCTTTTTCATAAAGTGATTTAAAGTTGTGAATAATGGATTCCATAAACGGCAAATCCATTGTTTTATAATCATGATTAAAATCAACCCAGCGACCGATACGGCGGAATAAATCCGTCCAAATCGTTGAGTATTTTAATACGTTTTGACGGCAATAATCATTAAATTTTTGCATGCCGTATTCTTCAATGGCTTTATGCCCCGATACGCCGAGTTCTTTTTCGGCAGCCATTTCGGCGGGCAACCCGTGGCAATCCCACCCCAGCCGACGCTCCACACGTTTGCCATTCATCGTTTGAAACCGCGCAATCGTATCTTTCACATACGAAATCATAATGTGGCCGAAATGCGGTAATCCGTTGGCAAACGGAGGGCCGTCGTAAAAGACAAATTCCTCAGCCGTCCGACGAATTTCAAGCGATTTTTCAAAGGTTTTTTGTTCTTCCCAAGAACGAATAATATCATGTTCCATTTCGGGGAAACTGATTTTAGAAGATAATTCGGGATAATATTTTGTTTGTGCCATTTTTTCCTCTCTTTTTTTATGTGCGCACAGTATGTCAGCATTTTCTCAAAAAATCAAGTAAAAATCTTGAAATGTCAAAATCTTGATTCTGCGGTTTGGTTAAAAATCTTTAAAAAGATGTATTGATACGTTCTAATCCCCCGAGGGGATAATTCGGAAAATGATTGCATCATCCGTTTGAGTAATCGAAACGGTTTGTTTATGATGCGATAAATAATCACATATCCACAACACCGCCATATATTGCGGTTTTAAAATTTGCGTCTGCCCAAGCAAAATGGCGCGTTTTTCCGCATCCAACAAAATTTTATCGCCCGAGCATTTCATCCCGTCGGGCAATAACGTAATCACGCCCCCGCGAATTAAAATCTCGGAAGCCAGCAGTAAAAAGGCCAACTGCAACCGTGTTGAAACAACGCCGTTAATCGTAAACAAAGGCGCCGTTGTTTTTAAATAATCATCACCGATTTTAGTTGTAATTTCGGTATCCAACCCCAACAACGCCCGAAAAAATTTAAGGCGAGCACTTAATACACGTGCCGAATTTTTTAAAAGCGACGTTCCCTCTTTCACGAATGACGGGTCAATCTCAAACAATTCTACGGTATTACCGAGCGTTCCGATTGTTCCCGCTAAATCATGACACATCTTCGTTACGTAAACTTCATTTAACGTCATTACACTTTCCTCAAATTCGGCGTTCTTTATAGCAGAAAGAAACACCCCCGTCAAGCATAACTTTTGCATTTTTTAACGAACGCCGTATGAATAATGCCGTATCCGTTATATCAAACCGAATACGGCATGTCGTTCAAAAATACTTCTTATCCGCACAGATAAAATCCGCCCGCACAACACCCGACTGCCCGAGCAGATAATCTGCCCGAGCATTCATTTCGGTTGACGCATTTTTCTATATCAGTGCTTCATTTTTGGCTTATCTTCATCCAAAATTCTGGGGTTAATTTTACCTTCATCCATTTTCTTGGCATCAAACGTTGCTCCCCCGTATTGTGCGCCATAACCTTCATTCGGTGCTTCTTTATCAATTCTGGAGAAGTTGATTAAACTTTTACTGTCGGATTTATACGTTTTCACCGTTCTCTCATCCATTTTTTTGGCATCAAACGTAGCCCCCCCGTATTGTGCACCATATCCTTCATTCGGCGCCTCGTTATCAATTCTGGAAAAATCAATCGCATGCGAAGGCGTTGAAAACAATCCCGCTCCCAAAACAGCCATCCCCGCCAAAGCGCAAATCATTATTTTTTTCATTTTCGTCTCTCCTTCTGTTTCTTCGGTCTGTTTCAATTCGTTTCCGTTACTCTTTTATTATACCAAAAGCCGGCATTTCAAGCAACAGTTTTTTATTTCTTTCGTTCCGGTCAGTGCGCTTTCGCTTTTTGGGCAACCCGTTTCATAAATCAATCGGCAGATAAACGTTAAACGAGGTTCCTTTGGCGGGCGAACTTTGAATATCAATCATACCGTCATGCTCCGTAATGATTTGTTGCGCAATGCTGAGGCCCAACCCCGTTCCCTCCGTTGACTTTGTCCGAAACGTATCCACCCGATAAAAGCGTTCAAATAAGCGGGTAATATCGCGCGGTGCAATCGGATTGCCCATATTATGCACACGCACCAAAACCACTTGTCTTAAATCCGTATAATACTTATCGGATGTTTGCGGAAAGCCGTTGCACAGTTGAACAGTTATCGTAATAACCGTCTGCGGGGCACCGTATTTAATTGCGTTATCAATTAAATTTTGAAACACTTGAACCAACTGCGTTTGATTACCCTTTAACCGCGGAATATCATGCACAAGATTCAACTTTAATTCTTTCTGATTATGTTTTGCTTTAAGAGTTAATCCGTCAATCACGCCCTTTAACAACGTCGGCAACAAAATCACATCCGTTTGCGGTGCTTTTTGTTCCATCTGTAAGCGCGATAACGCCAATAAATTTTGCACCAACTCCGTCATACGGTGTGTTTGTTCCGCCATCAAGCCCAAAAATTTTTCCCGCGCCGTTTCATCATCTTTCGCCGGGCCTTGCAGTGTTTCGATAAATCCCGAAATAATACTGAGCGGTGTTTTCAGTTCGTGACTGGCATTGGCAAAAAAATCCGCTTGCTGTTGTTTAAATAATTTTAATTGCGTAATATCGTGCAACACAATCACAATCGTTGCGCCGTTTTTGGCCGGTGCGGGCAACTGTTCTATGCGTGCTTGGAATGTATAGGCCTGCGTTTCGGTATAGTTTAATTCAAACCATTCTCTTTTTGATTTGCCCGCCGTAATTTGATGAAAAGCTTGTGTAAAGTTGTCATCCGATAAAATATCGCCGATGGGTTGACGCAACAAATTCTCTCCGAAAAACATACCGGCCGACTGATTGGCAAACACAATCACACCGCCCTCATTCACCATCAACAGCGGATCGGGCAGATTATCCAAAATGCTGGCATCGGACATCGTTTGTGCCGACCATAAATTTTTAACCGCCAAAAAGGCATCCACCATCCGAAATGAGCCAAAAATCCCTTTATGAAAACGCGGAGTTTCAATCTCCCGCCCTTGCGCCAATGATCGCAAATACGCCGTAAATTTTTCGGATTCATGAAAAACAAACCCGGCAATCAGCGCCGTTGCGATGAATACCCCGCAAAAAATCAAACACGCCGTCACCCAAGTAATTCGTTCGGTGAATACGAGCAAAATCAATAACAAAATAATCGGCAACATGAGCACAACCGTGCGTGCAAAAAAGCGAAAGATGCCGAAAATTATTTTTTGTGCTTTCTTTTTTATCATAATACGATTATAATACCGAAAAAGAATAAAGGAAAGTAAAATGAGCAGTGAACAGATAAAAAACGAAAAAAGCGATAAAATTGAAAAAAATGAAAAAACAACCCCGATGATGGTGCAATACCTGGAAACCAAAAAGCAATATCCCGATTGTTTATTATTTTACCGCTTGGGCGATTTTTACGAACTTTTTTTTGAAGATGCCAAAATTGCTTCGCAAATTCTCAATATTCAATTAACGGAACGCAATCGTGCCAAAGGCGGAAACATTCCGATGTGCGGTGTGCCGTTTCATGCGTATGAAAATTATTTGGTGCGGTTAGTTAAAGCCGGATATAAAGTTGCCATCTGCGAACAAACCGAAGACCCTGCCGAGGCAAAAAAGAGAGGCGCGACAGCCATTGTAAAACGCGATGTTATCCGAATTGTAACGGCCGGCACATTAACGGAAGATTCTTTATTGAATGCGCGCCGTCATAATTTCTTAACGGCCATCGTACCGGGGGCAACCGAATACGGTGTGGCTTGGGCGGATATGTCAACCGGTAATTTTTACACACAAACCGCTTCCGCGCAAACGTTAAATGCCGTATTGGCACGCGTTGAATCTTCCGAAATTTTGGTTGCGGAAACATTTGATGCCGTGCATGCGGGGTTGCTGGACGAAAATTTGCAAAATATAACGAAGCAACCGGCCGTTTCGTTTGATTATGCCGAAAATAAAAATGTTTTTTGCGAATTTTTTAATCTCTCGCCCGATGAAATTCCGGCTTATTTTACCAAAAGCGAGTTGATTGCCGCCGGCGTTATTCTGAACTATGTGTTGCAAACGCAAAAAGGGGAGTGCCCCAACTTATTGATGCCCCAAAAAATCAATATCAATACGTTTATGGAAATTGATGTGGCAACACGTAACAGTTTGGAACTGACGCGGTCGCAAAGTCGGGATAAAAACGCCGGCAGTTTATTAAGTAATATTGACTTTACCGTTACGGGTGCCGGAGCGCGGATGCTTGCCATGCAGTTGGCGGCCCCGCTCGTCAATCCCGATGAAATTAACTTGCGGTATGATCGGATTGATTACTTTTTGCAATACCCCGAGCAACGCGAAAACACGCGCGCCGTTTTAAAGAAAATCGGCGATATTGAACGCGCCGTTTCAAGACTTTCGGTCGGGCGCGGTGGTCCGCGCGACTTATATGCCGTGGGCTACGGCTTATCGCTTATCCCCGAATTACGCACACAAATTAACGGCGCCATGATTCCCTCCGCCTTAATGGACGATTTATATAAATTGGGCAATCACTCGGAATTAACGGAAGAAATTTTACACGCATTAAGAGAGCCCTCTCCTGCCACGGATAGCGATGAGGGGTATAATTTACCCATGCTTGTGCGCGAAGGCGGATTTATTCGAAAAGGCTATCACGGGGAATTAGATCGGCTGATGAACTTAAAAGACGGGAAAAAACGCGAGCGTGCGATTTTACAGCAAAAATACATTGCCGAAACGGGAATCAATAATTTAAAAATTTCATATAATAAACTGGTGGGCTTTTTTATTGAAGTGCCGTTAAAGCAAGCCGAACACTTATTAGCCAATCCGCAAGCCGGTTTTATCCATCGGCAAACGCTGACAAACAACGTGCGTTTTACAACGGCGGAACTCATCAATTTAGAAACAACGGTTGCGCATGTTGATGATGAAATCGCGCGTATGGAAGAAGAAATATTTAATCAGTTGTGCAACATGTTGGCGTCTCAAAATAAAGAAATAAAAGAAACATGTATGGCGATTGCGCGCATTGATATTGCCTCTGCTTCGGCAACGGGCGCCGAAAAATATCATTGGGTGCGTCCCGTTCTCACAACGGATACAACATTTGATATTAAAGGCGGACGACACCCCGTTGTTGAAAAAGCGCTGATGAAAAATCATCAAACTTTCGTGCCGAATGATTGTAATATGAGCGAGGGGCGCAATAAACTTTGGATATTAACCGGCCCGAATATGGCGGGGAAAAGCACATTTTTACGCCAAAACGCCATTATTGCCATTATGGCGCAAGCCGGTTTCTTTGTGCCGGCCGATAGTGCACATATCGGTATTATTGATAAAGTATTTTCGCGTGTGGGCGCCAGTGATGATTTAGCGCGCGGACGCTCCACTTTTATGGTTGAAATGGTGGAAGTTGCCGATATTTTAAAAAATGCCACACCGAAATCGTTGGTGATTTTAGATGAAGTCGGGCGTGGCACGGCCACGTATGACGGCTTATCCATTGCATGGGCGGTGGTGGAGTATTTGCATGATAAATGTCGGTGTCGGGGATTATTTGCAACGCACTATCACGAATTAACGGCCTTGGTCAATCGGTTGGATAATATCTCACTGCACACCATACGCGTGAAAGAATGGCACGGTGATATTGTTTTTATGCACGAAATAACCGATGGCGCCATTGATCGCTCGTATGGGATTCACGTGGCTAAACTGGCGGGATTACCGGAATCGGTTATAGCCCGCGCCGAACAAATTTTAGAGCAGTTGGAAGAAAAACGCCAACATCAAAAACCGTTATTTGATGATTTGCCCTTGTTTTCGCAGATTCAAAAAACTACATCTATACCAAAAGAGAGTGAAGTTGAGAAGCAAGTGCGCAGTGTAGATGTAGATGCTTTATCGCCACGAGAGGCGCTTGACTTTATTTATCGTTTAAAACGACTGACGGAGGAAAATTAAATGGGTTTATTACCGAGTATTATCAGTGTGATTTTTTCCATGGGATTTTTAGTTTTGCTGTTTTTGTTTGCCTGGTATATTGCTTTACCGCTGGTATTGATTATGCTGGTGATCGGGCTGTTCAATTTTTTCAGCGGGCGTCCGTTTTTATATCGGATGGATAAGTTTACGAATATCATGTCCGACTATCGGCATCGGAATCGGAACCAAACCGATTCATCTCGTCCGCGTGATGAAAAAATTATTGATGTGGAATACACCGAATTACCGTAAATTAAAGCGAGTTCCAAACATTGACTAATTAAACCTGCCGAATTATCGGCAAGGATAACGGGATATTGGGTTGCTGTTTGGCATCAGAGGAAGCTGATTTATTTTGAAGTGGTTTTTTAAAAACACACAAATCAGTTAAAAACTTCTCTTATTCATCTCTGCCAACGCAGGCTCCCGCCATTCTCCGAATACTTAACGGCGTATATGTGTCTGATTATATATGTATTCATAACAAAGCAACGGCATCCATACTGCTATCCGCATTTTTGATTCACAAAATGCGCGCTGAATTTTCTGTTTATTCTTCAAAGACAAAAATACATAAACTATCGGACGGAATCCGTAAAATATATACGTCGTTCCGTCCGATAAATTTTAAAACAATAGATGAAAAGAACTAACTGTTATTTCCCTGCCAACAAGGCGTCAATTAATTCTTGCACCGTCGGGATATTGCCGTCTTTATACATCGGATCCGTTCCGAACCGATAAGCTAAATGTCCGGCAAACATTAAATTATTATCAATGCTTTCTCCATGGGCAATGGCCGTTAATGTTTTCGTAATACAGAAAGAACGCGAATCGGGTAATCTGTCTAAATGTCCGTTCGCTTGCGACCAGCCCGAAAAGGCGCAAGCCGATAAACAGCCAACGCAATTCGTTCTATCGTGTTTGATTTGCTCATCTTCTTCTTTAGTTAAGAAGATAAGGGATTTATCAGGCGTGCGCACGGCAACGGGCCTTTCCCCTTTCAGGTATTCATTGGCTCGTTTAAAATCGTGCTCCGTTAAATAAACCGTGTGCGCCGCCGATACCACAAACGGCTTCACGAAAATACCTTCCGGTTTTTCCACATACGGCATTTCCGTATCTTTTCGATCAATCAACGTTTGCATAAATTTATTGCGCACGGCCGATGAATAAAAACCCGTCGGCGAAAATTGTTGCAAAACAACATCTTCCGGCTTTAATGCCCGCAAACACCCTTGCCAGGCTTTGGCAACCGGGCTTTCTTGCGTTAATAACGGACGCGTTCCCAATTGGAAAGCAATCGGTCCGAGTTCGGGATTATCAATAAAATCTTCAAATTCTTTTAAATTCCAAACACCGCCCGCCATAATAATCGGCACGTTATCTAATTTATATTCGCGCATTTGTTTGCGCAAAGCGACCAACCGCGGATAGGGATTTTCAGGTTTTGTCGGGTCTTCCGAGTTAGATAAGCCGTTGTGTCCGCCCGCCAACCAAGGATCTTCATACACAACACCGCCCAAATACTCGGGGCAGTTTTTATAACTGCGCAACCACAAGGCTCTGAATGCCCGTGCCGACGAAATAATCGGATAATAAAACAACCCGTATTTAGAGGCAATTTCCGCTAATTTATACGGCATACCCGCTCCGCAGGTAATACCGTGCACCAATTTATGCACCTCGCCCAACATGCCGTCTACCACGGGAACGGCCTCACCCATTCGTTTTTGATATTGAAAACGAATTTTACCGAGCGTTTGTTGCACTTTTTCACCCACGGCTTCCAATTTTTCTTGATACTTCTCCGGTGCTTTTTGCTTTAAATTACCGACCAATGTTTCGCAGGAATTCATCACGCCTTCCAAAATCGGAATACTGCCACCCATTTCCCATAAAACATTCATGTGAATCCGGCCGTTTCCGCCCGAAATTTCATGCGCGATTTTGGCTTGCGAAATACCGCCTTTAATTGACATTTCAATCAGTTCGTTATGGCGTTCCGCCCGTGTGCGACGCGTATAAACTTTCGGAACGATTTTGCCTTGTTCATCCACAATATCCGCAAACACACCCGAAATTGTACCCACGGCTCCCGCTTTTGCCCAAGCGCCCGATGAATGACCGTCCGAAACGGCAATGCCTTTTCCACCTTCAACCAACGGGATAACTTCTTTACCGGAAATCACAATCGGATTTAATTTTTTCATACAAACCTCTTTCATCAAAGTTAAAATTATGAGGAGAGTCTAGCAATCTTTTTCAAAAAACGCAACGAAAAAACGATTTTTTGTGTATTTTGTTAAAAAAAACAAACAGAATGCTTGTAATTTTCGGAAAATCGGGCAATATTGAAAATAAAAGAGGGCAAAGAAAGCTGATAGGAGAAATAATGTTTTACTTAACCGGGGATGAGATTTCAAAAAATAAGTTAATTAAAATTGCCCGCAAATGTCGCCTACCGTTATGGCCGAATGAAGAAGAACCATTTCTGCGTCAAACGGATTACCGCACAATACCCGATTCCGTTTGCGTTTTAACGGAAGATTTTACCAACACTCGGTTACAAGCCTTATTTCAGATGAAAATAACGGCATTGATTGATGCCAACGCTTCCCAAAAAAGTATTCTTGATTTTATTGAAAGACACAAAAACCGATCATTTAACAACGGTCTCGGATTTTTATTAACGGGTCCCGTTATTTACCAATTTGATATTGCCCAGGTATTTGCAACCGCGCTCAAAGAGCGATTCCATTTTTCGGATTTTCGGTTTGATTCCATTCATCTGGCTTTGCACGAAGCACTGGTGAACGGATTGATTCACGGAAATTTACATCTTACCAGTAAAATGCGTCAATCGGCCGATTCTTATGTTTCCTATACGGAACTTTTACGCAAACGACTTAACTCGCCCGCTTTTGCACGCAAAGCCATTGATATTTCTGCCGAATGGTCCAGCACGAAAATGAAAATCGTGATTCGTGATGAGGGCATGGGATATTCTTTATCCGAGATTTTAAAAAATCCGCCGTCGGTTGAATCCAAAACCGGGCGCGGGTTGCGCATTATTGCCAGTGCCGCCGATTCATGCACGATTGATAATTACGGCCGAGAAATTGCATTATCCTTTTTAAAGGAAACAAAAACAAAACCCGATACCGTTTCGCCCGTTGCCGCGGTTGAGCACCAAGTCGCTTCAACAAAAGAAAATCTTTCTTGTTGCAAAGTGCTGATTGTGGAAGATGATGAGAGTAATCAAGCATTGGTTGCCGGATTGTTGGCACAAATCGGGATTGTGCAAATTGAAGTTGCCAAAGACGGCGTGGAGGGTTTAAATAAAGTGCTTTCTTTTGAGCCCGACTTAATCATATTGGATATTACCATGCCGAAACTGGATGGATTTGAAGTGTTATGGCGTTTAAAATCGGTTGAAAGCACGCGCACCATTCCCGTTTTAATTCAAACGGCGTCCGATACGCGGGAAGCCCGCGATAAAACTTTTAAAGCCGGCGCTTCCGATTTTATTACCAAGCCCGTTAATCCGCTGGAATTTTTTGCCCGCGTGCGCATTCATCTGGAAAACAGACTGCTCGTGAAACGCTTGCAAAAGCGTTTAAAACAAATTCAAACGGAATTGGCAACGGCGCAAAACATGCAAATCAGTTTACTGCCCTGCCCGACAACCATTCAAGATATTCGCAATCGCTATCGGCTTAACATTGTTTCGCACTTTGAGCCTTCCGATAAACTCGGGGGCGATTTTTGGCAAACCATTCCGCTTTCAAACAATCGTATCGGTATTTATCTATGCGATTTTTCGGGGCACGGATTGGCGACGGCTTTAAATACGTTTCGTTTGCATACACTGATTTTCCAAATGCGCATGATTATTCAAAAACCGTCGGACTTTTTAGACGAATTGAATCGTCAACTGTGTGCCTTGTTGCAACGCGGACAATTTGCCACCTTTTTCTTCGGCATTTTTGATGCCGAGCAACAAACGCTGACATACGCCGGTGCCGGCAGTCCACCCCCGTTCGGGTGGAACGGAAAACGCGTTGTATCGCTTTCCACAAAAGGATTACCGCTCGGTATTTCGGAAAAAGCCACGTATAAAAATCATACCTGCACGTTCAAGCCGGGCTATCGCCTGTTTTTATACAGCGATGCTCTGACGGAAAACCCGAACGCCAAAGGCGAACGGCTCGGCAAAAAGGGGCTGTTACCGCTTGCCAAAAAAGCATTTAAAACACCTGATTTAAAAGAGGGCATGCAAGAATTAACCGATCGCTTTTTTGCCTTTGCGCCACCGCCACTGCAAGATGATATTACCATTGTGTTTATTGAGGGTCTTTCATTAGAGGGGAGCAAAACCGCATGATTCGCTTATTCACACCGCATTGCTTAACGGCCGACACGCTCATTTCCCCCGATGAAAAGCAAATCCATTATTTGAAACACGTGATGCGTCTGCAAGAAGGGGCGTGCGTGGCTTTGTTTAACGGCAAAGACGGCACATGGAGTGCCCGTTATCACACCGTCGGGAAAAAAGGAGCGCAACTGATCGTTACTGAACAAATAGCCGATCAACAAAGCCGAGAGAGATGTATTCTATGTCCGGCGCTGATTAAAAAAGAAAATATGGATTTGGTGCTTCAAAAGGCAACGGAGTTGGGCGTTACGGAAATTCGCCCCGTTATTACGACACGCACGGTCGTGCGTCAACTAAACACGGCGCGCGGAGAAGCCATTATCACCGAGGCTTGCGAACAATGCGAACGCAACGATATACCTTTGCTTTATCCGCCTCAAACACTCCCTGCCTTGCTATCGGCCCTCACACCGGATATAACGGTTATTCATCTGGCGGAAAGAGAATCTTCCTCGGCCAAACTGTCGCCCGATATGATTCCGGCGTTTATTGTCGGACCCGAAGGCGGGTTTACGCCGGAAGAAAATGCTTTGATACAAGCGCACCCTACAACGCGCGTTATTCATTTAGGCACAACCGTCTTGCGCGCCGAAACAGCCTCACTGGCCGTATTATCGGCATGGCAATTTCGCTTGTTTTAACGCAATTTCCGAATATAAAAAAATTCAATTTATGCAATTTTTTTGCAAATTTTGTTTGCAATTCGGCTTTTTTTTCCGTAAAATGAAAGCACTTTATGGATGAATGAAAGGAAAAAAATGCAATTACGTTCTTTTTTGCTGACAGCCGTTTGTTGCCTATGGGCAATCAATACCAACGCTCAAACGGCGCAAATTTTGCCCTCGGATTTTAATGCACAAAACGTATTGGCGGAAGCGCTCGGAAAAGGAAGTATTCTTGTTTGCAAAGCGGGGCAATGCGTTCAAACAAATCATAACATGAGCCGTGAATATCTGTTCAATCAGCTTAAAGAATTGGTGGATGCCAATATCGGGCAAGATATTGAAATTTGCGAAGGGGATTCGGCCCGTCGGCAATGTATTCAAAACGGAATTTCTTTATTGGTTGCTTCTCCTGCCATTCAAACGATTGTGCAAATACCGAAAGCGCGGTTAATTGATGCGCGCCCCGTTGAAGATACGCCGGGAATTGATTTAATTATTGATTACAAGATGAAAGCGGGCGGAACGTTTCCGCATTGCCAAACAACCTTATCTCGGCTCGGCACAAGGCATGCCGGTTCATCGGAGTTAATGTCGCCACACTTTAATTGTGCATTAACCGAAACGGGAAAAACATTATTCAGTCTTGCTTATCACATTGACTACATTGATTTTGACCAAGGCATTATCGGCGCACAATACACGATTGCCGCCGATAACGTATTAACGGGAGCCAATGCGGGCTATATCTTAATGGATTTTGCCAAAGGCGTTAAAATGGAACCGGGTGAAACGTATCCGTATCCCGAACAGCTGGCCGCTTTGGAAAGCGGTGAAGTGGCAACGTTTGATACCCCGATGGATATGGAAGCCGTCTGGTTAAAACCAACCCCGTTCTTAAATTTATTAACGCCGACTTTTGCCCCGAATGATTGCTATACGTTTGAGGGCGGTTGTTCGGCGCAAATGTTAAACAATCCGGCAAGAGCCGTGCAACCGACAAATACATCTGCCGGTGTCCGTTCGGGCAATCGCAATGTTCCGCCGGCGCAGGCAAAGTTAGATGCACTCACACCGCCGAACGTGGCCTCCACAACCGGTTTAATTCAACAGACGATGACGGTTACACCCGTTTCGCCTGCCGAACGTCAAACAATTACCACGAAAACAAAGGTCGCCGAAAACGGGAAAATTATTTACAGCGAAGAAGCCACACGGCATTATGTGCGCGAAACGGCAAACGGTCCGCTGGTGGAAGATAAATCCAAAGCCGTTGTGCAATCAAGCGGTCAAATGCCGAATGAAGAAACGGTTAAAAATGCCGAAAAAGAATATGCGGCCATGAAGCAATTTGAAGCGCAAACGCAACAAGCAACAACCTCCGATAAGACGGCTATTGCCAAGTCGACACAAACGGCTACCGCAGGAGTGAACACCGCACGCACGGCCACATCCGCCGATGCAATACAACCAACATCACCGCGCCCGCTCGGGCAACCGATTACCCAAACAAATGTGGAAGTTATCGTGCCGAACGGCGTGGTGTTAACGGAAGCGGAACGGGCATATATTGAACAACTGGCGACATCTGCGGAAGGACAATCCATTCAACTGCCAACCGGCAATACTGCGCAACAAAACGTGATGCCTGGGAACGGGCAAGCACCCGTTATGGCACAACCGCAAAATGCGTTGCCCCAAAATGCGCAAATGCAACCCATACCCGCACAAGGCGCAATGCAACCGATGGGACAACCGATGATACCCGTTATCGGCCCGAACGGCTCTGCCGTTGCCGGTCAGCCGATTACGATAACGCCTGATGCGACTCCCGTTAAAGAAGAACAAACGTCTTGGTGGGATAACATTACGAATCATGTTAATAAATGGCTTTACTTTTAAGGACGCAACTCAATGATTAACACTACCACCTTATCCAACGGTGTTCGGGTGATTGTCGAATCGGTTGCAAACGCTGGCAAAACATCTTTGGAATGTTCTTTCGGGGTCGGTTCGCAAAATGAACCGCGCGAATTAAACGGATTGGCTCACCTGACCGAACACGCTTTTTTTCTCGGCACGAAAAATCGCTCACAAAAAGAAATCCGCAACATTGAAAACCAGCTGGGCATTACGCTTAATGCTGAAACAACGCAAGAAAGCACGCGCTTTATTGCCGATGTTTTACCCGAGGATTTATCAACCGTGTTGACTGTTTTTGCCGATATGATTCAAAATCCCGCTTTTCCGAAAGATTCATTACAAAAGGAAAAGAAAATCATTTTAACGGAAATTAAAGAAGTGCAGGAAGATGATGAAAACACGGCCGATAATTTGCTCTATAATGCTTCATTTAAAAGAAATCCGCTCGGATTACCCACGGAAGGAAGCGTCAAAACAATTAAAGACATTACCGAGCAAGACGTGCAAGATTTTTATCAGCGCTTCTTTTGCCCCGAGGATTTAATTATCAGTGTGGCGGGCGAAGTAGATTTTGAACCGTTTGCCAAGCAATGCGAACGCTTATTCGGACAATTTGAGAAAGGAACTGCACAACCTATTGTTTCTCCCTCTCCGTATTTGGGCGGTGATCGGCGCATTGAATTGGCCGGAGAAACCGATTTATTCCGTATGGGCTTTCAAAGTGTGCCGTTAAAAGACGTGCGCTCATTTGCCGTTGCCGAAATTTGCTCCGATATACTGGAAGAAAATCTTTTTGAAGAAATCCGCGAGAATAAAGGGCTGTTATATGCCATTCATGCCGATAATTGGTTTCACGGGCAAAACTCCGTTTTATGTGTTTCCGCTTCATGCGAATCACAAAAAACACAAACGGTATTGCACGAAGTATGCACCGTTTTAAATCACTTTGAGCAAAAAATCACGCCCGAGCAAGTTGAAATTGCCAAAAAGCGCATTAAATTAGATTTTGTGGCCAATAAAGAAACACTGGCGGACAAAGCCGAATCAAATTGTTTTGATTTACGGTATTTCGGGAAAATCGTATCGGCCAAAGAATTTTATCATGTATTGGAAACCGTAACGGCTCAAGAAGTTGTCCAAACCATGCAACAAATGCTTTCATCACGGCTTTCTTTTGCCGGTATCGGCTATACGCGCAAAATGCCCTCTTATGATCAACTCAATCAATGGTTGCGGGGGAAAGAAGCACAAACAAGAGTAAAACAACAGTCTGCTTTTCCCGTTTGTCAATTCAAAAAAGTAAATGTAAAAGAATAGGTGAAGGAAGGAGAGAACGATGCTTCGTCAATCAACATTATCCAATGGTATTCGGGTTATTACGGATTCATCCGATACGGCGGAAAGCGTCTCGCTCGGAATTTGGGTTTCCGTCGGCGCCCGATATGAAACAGCCGAAAACAACGGCATTTCGCATTGTTTGGAACACATGGCTTTTAAAGGCACGACAACACGTTCGGCTTTTCAAATTTCAAAAGAAATAGAAGATGTGGGCGGTATAATCAATGCTTACACGGGGAAAAACGTAACGGCTTACTATCTGCGTGTATTAAAAGAGCATCAAGCACTCGGCTTGGATATTATTACCGATATTGTTCAAAATTCCGTAATGGATAAAAATGAATTAGCCAAAGAACAAGGGGTAATTATTCAAGAAATCAATATGCAAAATGATACACCCGATGATTTAGTCTTTGATTATTTCAGCGAAACGGCTTATCCCAATCAACCGCTCGGACGCGCTATTTTGGGCACGGTGGATACCGTGCGTCAAATCACGGGTGAGAAATTGCTGGACTATATGCACACGCAATACACAACGAATCGGTTAATCGTCAGCGCGTCGGGAGCCGTTAATCATGACGATTTTGTATCTGCCTGCGAAAAGAAGCTCACTAAAATCAGCACGCATACCATGCCCGATGCCGAACCTGCCCACTATCAAGGGGGCGAAAAACGCGTAATTAAACCCCACGAACAAGTCAATTTGGTATTAGGATTTGAAAGTTTTTCGTATGAACACCCCGATCATGATACCGCGAATTTGCTGGCGGCTATTTTGGGCGGAGGTATGTCATCACGGTTATTCCAGGAAATTCGCGAAAAACGCGGGTTAGTTTATTCCATTTATGCGTATGATTCGGCCGAAACGGATACGGGCACTTTCGGTATCTATGCCGGCACGGGTGAAAAAGAAGTGTCGGAGTTGATGCCCGTGTTGTGTGATGAATTAGTCAAATTGCCCGATACAATCACGGAAGAAGAAATCAACCGCGCCAAAGCGCGCGTGCGTTCCGCTCTTTTAATGCGTGCCGAAAATATTTCTTCTCATGCCGAATCCAATGCGTTGGATTTAATCGTGCATCATCGGATTCGCTCCAAAGAGGAACGGATAGAACGCGTGAACCAAATTACAAAAGAAGATTTAGCGCGCGTGGCCAAAACCATTCTTGCCGGAAAGCCCACGCTTTCCGCCTTGGGGCCGATTCAACACGTTATGCCTTATGAGGAAGTCATCAATCGGTTAAAATAACGGATTGATTGAGAGTTATCATTCGCCAAAGGATAAGAAAATGCCTGACTTTCAAATAGAAAAAAGTCTGAATATACAAGGGCCGATTTTCGGGTTGGATGAAGCCGGCCGAGGCCCTTGGTGCGGACCTGTTGTGGCGGCGTGCGCCTACTGGCCGGATTATCAAATTCCCATGTATTTGGCGGAACAAATTGACGATTCCAAAAAGTTAACGCCTAAAAAACGGGAAAAATTGTATGGCGAAATTTTAAAAACATCTTGCGTTTACGGTATCGGTTTTGCTTCGGCCGATGAAATTGATGAATTGAATATTTTAAATGCTACTTTTTTAGCCATGCAGCGCGCGTTGGAACAAGCATATAAAAATACAACTCTGCAACCCGCGTATGCCCTGATTGACGGGAATCGCACGCCGAAAAATTGGTCAATCCCGACGCAATCCGTGATAAAAGGCGATCACCTTTCGCTTTCCATTGCTACCGCCTCCATTTTGGCAAAAGTAACGCGGGATAACTTTATGAAAGAATTATCCGCCCATTTTCCGCAATACGGATGGGATAAGAATATGGGATACGGCACGCAGGAACATATTGAAGCAATCCGCCGGTATGGTATCACACCGTATCATCGTCGCTCTTATGCCCCCATACAAGCCTATCTGGCTTTGCATCCGAGCGATAAATAACATTACATATACTGCCAAAAAATATAGAAATGGCTCCGCAGTGTCTGCAACGCGTTATCCGCCGTTTATTTATTCATAACTGATAAACCGAGCACCAAACCGCATACCTTGATTGCCGTCAAAGAAAACGGCTATGAAAAAAAATAACCCCACTGTCAGATATTGTTTTAATCATCAAAATGTGGCTATCGGTTTTGCTTACGAAGCGTTGTGTTTTAAACGTTCATGCACCTGCCGTAAATGATAACCGCGGATTCCTTCATACGTGAATAACGCAATACCTGAAATAATGAGCGGTAATACATAGTAAATAATCCGATAAGCGATTAGCGCTCCGAATAAATGGGCCGTATTGGCATCATTCGGCAAAATCGCCAAAAACAAGCCCTCAAATACACCCAATCCGCCCGGCACTTGACTGAATACGCCTAAAACCTGCGCAATAATAAAGACGCCGATAAAAATATCAAACGGAATCTGCACAAACGGCATTAAACAAAAATACAACACAAAAGAGGCCATTAAAATATCGCATCCGCCGATAAATACCTGCGCCAACGCCATTTTGACACTCGGCATTTTAAACGGGATTTCCCGAATTTCAACCGTTTTTTTGTAAAACCGACATAAGCCGAAATACCCGAGCAATCCGATAAATGAAATCAATGCGACCAAATTGGTTGTCCATTGCGAGGCATCAGCACCTTCAAAAGCGTGGTCAGGCGTTAAAATCCAGCCGAGATCACTTAAAAAGAAACAGGCAATCAAATACGTAAAGCCCGAAAAAGTAACCATACGCACGATTTCATTCGGGCGAAAGCGCCACCGCGTGTAAAGCCGATACCGCACTGCACCGCCCGATACAACGGCATGCCCCGCATTATTGCTGATGGAAAATCCGATAAATCCAACGAAAATCCACTTCCACGCTTCTAATTTGCGCCCGATATATTTCAACGCCAAATAGTCATACGAAGAAAGCGCCACGTATCCCAAGAACGAAGCACCGCACGCCAATAAAATATTCGTCATCGGAATAGCGAACAAGGCATTTTTAATTTCTTCCGGCTCGTATTTTGAGAGTTGCATATACAGCATAACCGCCGCTATTACAAAGAAAAACAATCCCGCCCAAGATATGGCTTTTTTAATCACACGTTTAATACGTACGCTTTCCACCGTTCACACTCCTTTATATTGAATAGATAGAGCATAGGAATTTTTCCGAAAAATAGCAAGTTATTTTTTTTCATTTTTCAAAAATAATCTTGCTTTAAAATATAGGGTGTAGGGGTATTTTTGAAAACAGAATAAATTAAGAAACAATATTTAATCCAATCAGTTAAAAAATTTCAGACAGCACGAAAAAAATAAAAACATAAAATATCCGCGCACTTGTTTCATAGCGGTATGGTTCGTTTTAAGCACAAAAAAAGGCACACCTGATTTTATTTGCGATTCGTTCTTGCCGTTTCCATGCGCAATCTATCGATTGTTTTAATTTTTTTTAATAAAAACCGTTGCGTCTTTATACGATAAATTTTCTTTTGGAAAAGACCCGTGTTTCATTTGCTCGGAGGCTTTCACATATTCTTTTAATACATCTATGCCGAAATCATGCAAGGTATGCCTTATCGCGCGCAACACAGGAAACCGCGCCCCGTAGTAGCGCTCAAATTTACCTTTGATATGCCGATTACCGGCACGAAACGTTAATGATCCGAGAGGGCGAAAGAGTAATCGGTTAATTGTTGCTTCCAAATGCATCTGTCGCCACTCGCGAAAATGCGGATTATCAGCCGAAAAATCAAGTAAATTTAAGGCAAACACGGCGTTGACGGCTGTTTCGCCATCCACCATATCGACCGAATCGGGATGCGTAAGCAAAGCCCCTTCGCAAGCCAAATAGTGCATTAAAAATGGATCATGAAAAGCCTGCAAGCCATCTTCAAAAGAAAGCAACATTTCTCGCAAAAATCTGGCTTTAACCAATTCGGAATCCACGTCGGCCAACAAATCAAATAAAACGGCATCAATTAAATTGATACAACGCACATGTCGCACCAATAAGCCACGCGTATCCAGCGAGGCTTTATTCAGCGCCATGATAAGTTGACCCAAAAACACATAAATTTCGGTATTTTCCCATCCGCTTGTTGCTAATCGGCTCACATACGATTTTTGCAACAATACTTCTTGTTTTTCGGCATCATACTGCACGGTTTGCACGGCATTATTTTCCGTTATCACAAACCGAACATGAAAAGAAATATGTGTCAGCATATCACGAACAAACGAATCTTGCACGTAATTCAAAACACTGATAACCGTTTGAAGAAATGATAATGCCGAGGGCAATGCTTCGCCTGCTTGCGCAGTCCATTGTGCCGTTAAAAAGGCGACGGAGGGATATTTTTCGCCGGCCGTTTTTTCTGACCGGATTTTGATTTTATGATTATTTTTTAAAATGATATTTTTTTTATGAGTCGTCATTCGGTTCCATCCCCCGATTTCGGATATTAGCATAATCCGTTCGTCTTGTCAAATCAAGAAAGGTTTTCATTTCTTTTTGAAAACCACTTGACCCGCTATTTAAAAAGCGATAAAATACGTCAAATTTTCAATGGAGGAAACAATGGTTGAAGAGCAAAAAAATAAACTTATGCGGTTGGCAAGTGTGCTTTCCGTGGCAACGGCTTTATTTTTGGCCGCTTTAAAAGCTATTACTTTTTTCGTAACGGGGTCGGTTGCTATTCTATCCGGCTTATTTGATTCCGTGCAGGATATGATGACTTCCGTTGTCAACTTAATTGCCGTGCGGGAAGCAACTTCACCTGCCGATAAGCAACACCGATTCGGGCACGGCAAAGCCCAGGCACTCGGGGGCTTGTTTCAAGGCTTGATTATTACGGGCGCTTCTTTGATTTTGCTCAAAGAATCCGTTTTGCGCTTTTTTAATCCGCAACCGGTTAATGAAGTGAATTTCGGCTTGATTATTACGGGAATTGCAATTTTGTTAACATTGGCCTTGGTGCAATTTCAAAATTATGTTATCAAAAAAACAAATTCTCTTTCCATTCGGGCAGATAGAGCACATTACGCCGGCGATATTATGATGAATGTGGGTATCGGGGTTTCCATTTTGGTTTCTTATTTTGCAAAATGGTATTTCGTGGACGCTCTGTTCGGTATTTTTGTGGCGATTTATTTAATTTACACCGTTTTCGGTGTATTTAAGGAATCGTTGAATATGTTGATGGATGCCGAAATTTCTCCGGAAGTGCGCAAACAAATTAAGCGCTTAACGTGTTCCGTTGAGGGTGTATATGATTGTTTTGATTTAAAAACACGTCTTTCCGGAAATGAAATGTTTGCGCAGTTTTCCGTTTCGTTGGATGACGATTTAACCTTAACGCAAGCGCATGATAAAATTGATGTGATTGAAGAAACAATTCATCGGCAATTCCCCGAGATGCATTTAATCGTTCATCCCGAACCGCTTTCGCTGAATACACGGCGCAAATTTCAAAAATCTAAAAAGAAAAATTAAACTGCGTTTATATAAATGCGTATATTGGAGCAATGTGGTAATCAGCATTAAAAAGTTCGTTGATAAACAAGGCTCGGGGTCTTTTGCACAAACCCGAGCCATTATTTTTCCGTATACCAAAACGGCTACGAAGAAGAAAGAAACACCTTTCAGACGTAATTCATATATGGTGTAATCGGTGGTATGCCGTGCCGTATTGCAAAAGAGAAGCATTATACCGCAATGCCTCTAACAAATCGCGCACGCAACCTTCAACACAAAAAATAATAACTTACTGCACCACTTCATGCGGATAGACGCCGTAAAAACTGCTTTTTTCCAGCCAACCTTGGTATTTTTTATCATTAAATACAAATAATACTTCGCAAAAATCCGAATGTGGCGGACATTCTTCTAACTTCGCTAACGAGCCCTTTTGCACATAAGCAACCGTGGCCGATGTGTTATCCGGTTTTTTATACAACACACCGTTCTTCGTTGTAATAATATAACGCACACCGCTCAACAACCGCCGATGAACCCACCCGACCGTGCCGTCCACTTCACGAATTTGGCGCCACAATTCATATTCATCAATTACTTCCACCGGATAATTTTGAACGTAATATACATACTTTATCGGATATCGATTACCGGGGCCCGTTCGCAAGTTCACTTCACTGCGTCGGAAAGAAACAAAACGCGGAATTGCCAATTCTTGCGCCACAACGGGCAACGCAGTTATCAAACCAAGGCCGATTGTGATAAGACATAATTTTTTAAACATTATCTGCCGCCTTTGTTCTTTCTCGCACACTTTTGACAACGCGCTTACCGGCTTCCTTCGGTGCCGTATTTTGTTGTTCCGGCTGGGCATTTTCATGATCGCCGTCATTATACAAAATATATTTTAAATCCGTTTTGGGAGCCCGCAACGTCTTCCCCGCCATTTCATCCCAACAAACTTGATAAACCGGCATAATCAAGAGTTGCGCTATCGGATCGCCCCGTCGCAATATCAGTTGCTGACGCGATGAATTTTGCAACAACACAAACAAAGCATCTCTATCGGCCGGATTCACGATTTGAGGCCCGTCCAATACAATCAATCCGATTTCTTTTGCCACATCCGGCAAAGAAACTATCTGCCCGCACAAACCATCGGGAATGCCGATTCCGAACCCGACCGGCACAAGCGCTCTTTCATGCGAATCTAATTTTAAGACGCTCGGAATTGCCGCGCACAACACCAACCCCACGTGATGCTTGGAAGCATACGTCGGTAACGGGAAATCCACACCGTCCGAAGTGCGAATGATATGTATTTTCGGTATCATCATTCTTTCTGCCAATTTATTGTTTTATACTCGCAAATCCACGCTTGTTTGTCAAGTATGTTTTTTTATTTTCGGGAAGAAGTTATCTTTTTCTTTTTTTAACGAGCCGTAGCGGAGGGCGTTAATTGGCTTTTCACTTGTTGCCGAACAGGGGCCAAACTCTCCTCATACGCTTTTAAGAGCAATCGGAAATAAAGGCGCATCAGCCCGATGGATTGGCTGTTTGCCTGTATGCGTGCCTGTGATAAATAAGCACCGTATGTATCACTCCGCACGGCGGGCGTGATATACTCGGCCAAAATCGGAGCCAGTTCTTCATCAGTGAGCGTGCGTTTTTGCCCACTGCTTTTTTCTACCGAAACGTGATTCGTTTTATCGGCAAAATAAATATCCGCATATTGGTTATCCGTGTCAAAAACACGCAGATTACCGAATATATCGCCTTGTTGAGACGAATCTTGTCGCCACCCGATTTGAGGGGCGTGTAAAATAAGGCGATGGCGCACATCATACCATTTAATGTTTTTAAAGAGAATCGTTTCCAATCCGTTCGCCATATTCGCTTGTTCGGCTTGAATGGATAATAAAGCCGATAAATAAGCATTAAAATGTGTGATATTATTCAATGCTTCTTGCGTTTTTTGAAGTCGGGCACTATCAATCACCAAATCAAAAGAGAGCATTTCCTCCCCGCTTGTCGGGTATGAGAGGATAAACCGCGCCCCGTCTTGCGTTTTCAAAATACGCATAACGCTTTGTTGCGTATCGTTATAACCCTCTAAAACATTTTCACCGACCGGCAATCCCGCAATCAATACCACATTGCCGACAAAATCAATATCTTTCCGTCCGTCGGATTTAAACAACGTTGTTTCTTCTAACCGAAGATCCTTCCAAATTCGAAACAACTCATCGGATAGTTTTTCTTGTTCAACAAGATCCGTTGTTTCTTCCCTTTGCGCCCAAAGCGATAACAACTCGGAAATGCGATTCATTGTTAATTTTGATATGTAAAATGTTTGCTGTTTGTTATTTTTAAGCTCTGTTTGAAAATGAATATCATCCGCTTGAACAATTAAGTCAAATTGCGTCGGGGCATAATAAGAAATTTCTTCGGAGAAAGAGGTGGCCAAATCCGGCTCATCACTGTTGCCCGTTACAAAGGAACGCACCAGCGTTTCGACAAAATGTGTTTTATCCGTTAATCGCAGAGAGGAGGTTTCCAAAAATTTCGGAAATTGAAATGCGCCGTCAAAAGCAAAGGCATATTGGGGCGTTTCGGCATCTATGTGCTCCAACACCGTGCACTTTGCCAACGCCGTTTTTTGTTTTGCGCGCGTGGGTTGCGTTAAAATATCAACCAACTGTTCCGAGGAACAAACAAATCGTCCCGTTATCGTGCCTGTTGCTCCCGTGGAAATCGGGCAGGTAAAATTTCCCGCCGAATCAATCGTGCCGTTTATATTGTCAAACAAATGAAATGCACCGCTCAACACGCCGTTTTGATAATGCCAAGAATAAACTTCCGTCGGCGTTACATAAAGTTGTGTTTCCCCGTGTGGCTTCCCGTTCAGATAATTGCTTTCCAGTTTGGCACCGTTCGGTAAAGTTTCTTGATACAATCCGTTTTGAGGTATCGTTGACGATATTGCTTGATTACTGCGTATTTGAGTATTGCCCGAATTTCCTTGCACGGGTGCTTCGGCATAGCCTGCCAGTGAAAAACCCGCCATAGTGGCACAAAGTATCGCTCTTGATAAAAAATGTTGCATAACTTGCTCCCTTGTTTGACTTTTTTATTTATTTATTCCCCAACGAATAAGCACGCCGACCACGCCGACATGGACTGATTCAAGTGTATTGAGTGTATCAACATTCTTTGGAATACGCAAGGAAAAAGTAAGTGTCCGACACGCTGTCTTTTATTCGAAAGAAACCGTTAACCGCTCCCGACGACCGTTGCCGACAATGGGTATCTCCCCGCCGTAAACAACAATCATACCGCAACTTATTCCCTTAACTTATTTCCTTTGTTCCGTGCAAAGACAATTATCGGGCAATATTTTGTGCGCCAACAAATCGCCGGCCGTTTTGCCCGACGCCACGGCCTCTACCACCGTAGACCCGCCCGTCTTGCAATCGCCGGCATAGATAATGCGTTCATGCACTATCGGCGTATCGGCCCGACTACCCACGGCCCCAATCACATAATCAAACCCGCCGAGAGCAACACACGTTTGCGGTATGGGTTGCCATTTGCCATCCACATATTGATTTTTCTGCACGAAAATCGTTAATTTTTCATTTTGTTGCGTCAAATCCGATGAATGTGATAAATCGGCAGATGCTCGTTCTATTTTAACAATGCTTGATTGTGCCGAGATATTGATTTCGTGTTGCAACAACGCCACATACTCCTGCGATGAAATCCGCATATCACACAACCGACGACGCACAAACATTTCCACATACTCGGCGCCGTTGGCATGCGCCGTCAGCGCACAATCGGTTGCCACATTACCGCCCCCGATAATCGCTACTTTCCCCTTTGTTGCATAACGCGTCGGATTCAATAAATATGTATTATACGGCAAAGCCAACGCTTCTCCCTCAATGTGAAGCGGTATTATATGCGGTTCTCCGGTTGCAACAATCACGCCGTCAAAGCGGTCCAATAAATCAAGCGGATTTTTTATGTGCGTTTGATACGTTATATGCACGTTCGGGCGTGATAAAACATATTCGGCATCCCGTTGCACGGCGCATATCGGCAACCGCGTTTCGGGAATCATATTCAGCGCTCCGCCACACCGATTCAATGCTTCAAATATCTCTACCGTAAATCCCTGACGTGATAAAACATCAACCGCACCCAATCCGGCAGGTCCCGCACCGATAACGGCAACGCGATACCCGTTTGCCCGCACCGAAACGGGCGTTAAAAGCGTATGCGCGTTTTTGACCAATGTTGCTTGAATTTTAGGAATATTCACGGGAAAATCCAATTTTGCCCGCGTGCAGGCTTTCATACAAAATTTATCGGGGCAAATCAAACCGCACGTTTCGCCCAGCGGATTATCCGCCATAACCGTTTCCGCTCCGGCAAGAACGTTACCCTCTTTGGCTTGTTGAATAAATGTTTGCGGTCGACACCGCACCGGGCATGCGTGCATACACGGCTTATTGACACACTGCAAACACCGTTCCAGTTCTGCTTTTAATTGTGCATGATTTAAATAGTGCTCCGCCATTCAAAAATACTCCGTCCGAATGGAATTTTCCTCAAAAAATTCGATTGATTTTTGCATTATTTTAAAACGAGATGGCTTAAATGTCAATTTGAAAAATACCGTTTTGCACTTCTGATAGGTAATTCTTATTCTTCCCAAATTCAACCGCGCTGAATTGCAAACCGCCGTATCGGATTTACTCAATCACCTTGCCGTTCGGGCATAAAAAAAACACTGTGGATTAAATCGACTTGTTTTTAAGAAAAAAACGGATTATACTCACCGCATGAGATTGTTTAAAGGGGATTTTAGTAAAATGACTTTCTTGTTACTGCTTATTCTTTTCATCATCGGATGCGCACTGTATGCCAAACGCGAAATAGGCGATATGCCCTCGCCAGATGAATTAAAATCGTATGAATCGTTGCCTTATTTTCATAACGGCACCTTTCAAAGCATTCGTCCGCAAGAAGTAGATTTTAAAAACGTGCGGAATGCAAAAAATAATCAATTCAGTTTTATGCACTTTTTTTTAAAATCAAAGTTCGCACCCGAAAGACCCCTGCCCTGCGAACCCTTGAACCGTGAAAGTTTTGCCAAACAACCTGAGGCATTCGGTTTTTATTGGTTGGGGCACTCCTCCGTTATTTTAGAACTCAACGGTAAGCGGATTTTTTTTGATCCCGTTTTTGAAAACGCCGCCCCGTTACCGCTCCTCGTCCCCCGATACGGCGATTCACCGCTTTCGCTTACCGACTTACCGCCGATTGACTTGGTTATCATTACACATAATCACTATGACCATCTGGAAAGAAAAGCCATACAGGCCTTAAAAGATGCACTGTTTGTTGTGCCGTTGGGTGTCGGCTCGGCATTGCGGGGTTGGGGTGTTGATCCCGCGCACATTACGGAACTCGGCTGGGGCGAAGTGGCCGAGGGCGACGGTTTAACCATCATGGCGGAACGCACATCTCATTTTTCGGGTCGCGGGTTATCCGATAAGAATAAAACGCTCTGCAATTCGTATATTCTTCAATCCGGAGAGAAACGCATTTTCTGGGCCGGTGATACGGGCTACGCATCGCACTTTGCCGAAATCGGCGCTCAATACGGACCGTTTGATTTAGTCGCGCTTGAAATAGACGGCTGGAATACCGGTTGGCGCAACACGCACTTATTTCCGCACGAAGTAATTCAAGCCATGCAGGATTTAAAATCCGTCAATTTATTACCCGTGCATTGGGGTGTGTTTGATTTAGCGTTTCATCCGTGGACAGAATCGATTGAAATGGTAATGAATGAAGCGCAAAAAACAGATATTCGGCCGATAACGCCCATTATGGGGCAATGGACCGATTTAAATACCGAAACAACGGATTGGTGGCGCACGAAATAACATTGTATTTTTTGCTCAAGCAAGCGGTTGCAAGCAGGCGTTTTTAATCCAAAACAAAACCGAAAAAAGACGAAAGAAAAAATAAGAGAGAAAAAGAAGAAAAAGAAGAGTCAATATAAAAAATAAACAGGGAGAAAAAAATTCAATCAACCAAATGAAAGGAGGCAAAAAAAGAATATATGTTCCCCAAAAATCAAACGGCTTTATCGGATGAGGAAATCGTCTTTCAATCTGCAATTTCCCTATCATCGTAAATTCTGATTTGGTGGCAAATATATTCAAGATATATTTTCAAAATCAATTAACAACCATAGCATTTAGGTGATAAAATCCTTTATTTTTCATCAATGCATTCTTACATCATTTCAATCGGAGGGGGATATGACTTTTTTTAAACATGTACCATTTGTTATTTTAGCTTTAACGTTTGCCGCATTCGGCATCAGCACGGGCGAATTCGTGATGCCCGGACTGCTTGTTCAAATTGCCGAAGAGTTCGGTATCGGCATTGATAAGACGGGGCTGTTGGTTTCGGCTTATGCATTCGGCGTTGTCTTCGGCGCGCCGACGGTTGCGGCGTTATGCTTAAAATTTAATCGCAAATATGTTTTGCTTTTTTTAATCGGAATGTTTTTGCTCGGTAATTTATTATGCGCGTTATCCGTGAATTACACAATGCTCTTGACGGCACGTATTTTAACGGCACTCTGCCCGGGCGCGTTCTTTGGTTTTGCCACCGTAACGGCAGCCGAACTTTCTTCACCGGCGTATCGCACACGTGCCGTAGCATTGGTGTTTGTCGGAACCACATTGGCAAATATGCTCGGCGTTCCGCTCGGCGCTGCGCTCGGACACTTTTTCACCTGGCGCGCCGTATTTTGGATTGTTGTGCTTATTTCAGCCTGTGCCATGGTGGCCATTGCTCGCAAATTGCCGAATAGTGCCCGTGTTGATAAACAATTTAACACAAAAGACGAATTTATTGTTTTCAAGCGACCGCTCGTGTTAATCTCGTTCTTGCTTTCCGCTTTACTCAACGCGGGATTCTTCGTGATTTATACTTATATTACGCCGATTTTAACCGATTTAATCGGTGTGCCGATGGCATCGGTCAGTCTTGTGTTGTTTATGCTGGGAATTGCGTTGCCGATTGGGACATTCGTCGGCGGAAAATTGGGCGATAAGAATCAATCGGCAGCCCTCATCGGTTTGTTTAGTGCGTTAATCGTGCTTTCCATCGGGCTATATTACGGGTTAGGTTCGGCCGTAGTCAGTCTGATTTTATTATTTTGCTGGAATACACTGGTGTTTACCACCACACCGATTTTGCAAACAATGGCGATTGATAATGCCTATGAAGCCCCGCACCTTTCGTCCACGTTTAATCAAAGTGCGTTTAACGTTGGGGTTGTGGTGGCATCGGCTTGTGGCAGTTTGTTGCTTCAATCCGGTATGGCCTTACAATATCTGCCGATTATCGGGGCGGGCTTTTTAGCCATCGGATTATGCTTTGTTTTGCTTTACATTCATCTGAAAAAGAAAAGCATTCAAACGCATTCATAATTTATAACAAAAAAGAAATACAATGCAAGAAAAACGGATATGTCGGCAAATCACGGTTATTACGCTCAAAGTGCTTTACATATCCGTTTTAGCATTGGTTCAGTTTTGGTTTATTCTGGAAAGTTGATGCGTTCACACGCCTCTTTAATCACTTCAACCGTTTTTATCCTCTCTGCGCATAAACAGGATTACGCAGGCAAATTATTGCCGATTGTTGCAAAACACAGGCATAAACCCGTTTGTAGTTATCTCTCACGCAACAAATCACCGTCAAGGCTCATCATCTACGGCGCAAAAAACTTTTGCAAAACGGTTAAAATCTGCGTATGCGTTTGCTCGGGCAACAAACCGATTTTAGAAACCAATTGCGTTTGATTTACCGGTTGAATTAAATCCATGGCAATCCACGCTTTTTTCCCTTTAAGTCCGATACCGATTCGGCAGGGCAATAAATACCCGCTCGTGGTAATCGGCGCAATCAAAACATACGGGAGCGACTCATTCAACTCGTCGGGAGAAATCACCAATCCCGGGCGTTCCTTGCCGTTCATGGCGCACATATAAACTTCAAATCGTTTTACCATTGCCATTCCTCCTCACATCCCGCACATTTATTCTCGCCGTTTTCGGCTATCTTTTCGCGCCAGCCGGCACGCTCTTGATGAATTGCCGTTAAAATCACGCGTTTTTGCTCCACGCTTAAATTCAATTCATTTTTAAATTCGCATTCGTTAATCACGTTTTTCGGAAGCCGAATCCCCCATGAATTGCCGATTTTGGTTAGTTTAATCCGCATCTATTTCGCCTCCTCTTTTAACACATCCGCCAGCACCATATATAACCGCCCCACATCGGACCCGATTAACACGCTCATAAGCAGTTTATTTTCTTCTCCCTCCTGCGCTTTTTTCGTCATACCCTCAAACTCCGCCATATAGCGCGTAACGGCCATTCTGAAATCTTCATTGTTTTCGTATAAGTTCACGATTTTTTTATGCTGGGAATTGCTGATCATTTTTGTAATATGACGCATAAAAGCGGCTTTATCGCCGTCATAATACTTCTTCCACAAGGCATCTTCCGCTTTGGGTGTAAAAATATGCGCCATATCCACCGAAAAGCCCTGCAATCTATCTAAAATCACCGTGGCATCTTGCAATAAATCTGTTTGCGATTGATGACGCGCCGTCGGGAATACGGCGGTGGCCTTTTTAATGTTTTCATCCATTTCCTGACGCACGGTTTCCACATCTTGCTTGACCTGCGTCATCACCTTTTGCACTTTTTCGGCAGAAGTTTCAAAACGTTTATCAATGCCGTCCAATTCCCGAATGGCGCTTGCCGTTGTTTGCATCATGCCTTTTGTATTGCCACTGAGCGAATCTGCCAACACGCCGATACGGTTCGTCATTTTTTGCACTTCCGAATCCAGCAATGTGCCTTGTTTTTTAAAGACGGCCAACACTTTTTCCAAATTGCCGAAGAGGCGCGCATTATGCTTGCTCATCTCTTTTTCATATTGCTCAATCGCGGATTCCATTTTCTTGCCGGACATATCCATTTGCATCACGATTTCACCAGCCGTATTCAAGGCGCCCGCCGTTCTTTCGTTTGCCGTTTCCAACGCGTGGCTCATATTTTGAACATCGCTCGTATGGTTTGATAACACGCCCGACAAAGCCCGCATTTTATCATCGGCCTGAGCCACCACCTGCGCCAATAAATCGGCTTGTTCAATAAAGAGTTGTGCTGTTTTGGCCGATTGTTGATTTGCTTGTTCCGTCATGGTTGTTAAATTTTGGATATGCCCCGCCACTTCCCGAACGGATTCCATTGTTTGCGTATCAACACGTTTCATAATTTGGCTTAAATCGTTAATCCATTGTTTTAATTCATCACGCACCGTTTGCGTTTCGCGGTTCACTTGTGAAAACACCGTCCGAAATTCTTTAATTTGTGCCCGCAAGGCATCTGTCAGCGATTTGGTATAGACAGCACCCTCCTCGGTGGGATAGACTAATTCATTTAAATACGATTGTAATTGTTTGGATTCATCTGCCAGCTGAGCCGAGCGATCAAAATACGCCGTCACCAAAAACATGACCACAATCGGAAGCAACAGTCCGCTAAAACTACCAATCAACTCAGCCGGCGATAAATCATACCGACTTCCCCACCAGCCCGAGGCAGCCAGATAGTCCCAAATAAACGCCAGCCAAACCGCTGCAAATAAGCAAGAGAGAATAAAACCTTTCTTTTCCCAAAAAGCCTTGGTCTTCATTTTTTCCATATCCGCAAAAACAACCTCAGGCCTATCCGGCGATTGATGTGTGAACATTGTGCCTCCTTTCGTAAAATGATAACATTAAATAGCCATTAAAGAATTACTTTGTTTATACAAGTTATATAGGCAATTCGCCCACGCGTCAACACTTATTTCACAACAGAACGCAAAAATTTTTATTCCCCTGCCTATTATGGCAAAAAAGATTTGCGGGAACCAATTTAACTTAATATAATTACAAAGGATTTACAAATGAACCTAATCTACGCAAAAAATCCAAAAACATAATTACACTGTAAATACAAAATTTTGAGGATGAACGATTTCTTCCGCCCCGAGGAGTTGATGCCGAAACCACGTGCATTGCCGTTTGGCATAATGACGGGTTGATAGTTGAATGGCGGTAACCATCTCATCATAAGTTAATTCCTTGCGCAAGTAAGCGCAAATTTCAGGCACACCGATGGCTTTCATCACACCTCCCGTTGCCCCCATATCCATTAAGCGACGCACTTCCTCAATCGCTCCGTTTTGCAACATTTGTATCAATCTATTATTACATTGTGCATACAACTCGGCGCGCGGTGGGTGAACAAAGAACACTTTAAAATCAGCCTCAACTAATTTTCGTTTCGGAAGTTGTTGAAAATAAGCCAACGGTTTGCCGGTTGAAAGTTGCACTTCAAGGGCACGGCGCAAACGTTGCGGATCGGTAGCCGAGCAATCTTGCACGCGAGCTTTCACTTCCTCAATCGGCATGGCGCGCACCAAAGCCCGCACACCCTCATCAACGTCCGGGATCGGCGAAAGTCCCTGCATTAATGCATTTAAATACATACCCGTCCCACCCGTAAAAATCGGCGTTTTATCGCAGTTTTTTAACGCGTCAACCGCTCGTTGCAACCAATCTTGCACATTATTTTCGTAAAAGGCATCGGCATATCCATAAAGCAAATGTTCAATACCGCGCATTTCCGCATCACTCGGTCGTGCCGATAAAATCTTTAAATCCCGATAAATCTGCATGGAATCCGCATTAAATATACACCCACCCGCTTTTTCGGCGAGACGCAAGGCTAATTCAGACTTTCCGCTTGCCGTCGGGCCGGCTATCACGTATATTTTTTGCAACAACATTTAATTTCCCTTGTTTTTTGGTTAAAATATCGGTAAACTACTCACACTGATGATAAAGGATACCATAATGTTTTACAAAAATCTATTCTTTTTAACATTGTTTTTTATATCGGCCTGCGGATTTTCGCCGATGCACCGATTATCGGATAATCGCCAAACAAGCAGTTTAACCGAACAAATCGGTATTGCAGGAATCCCGAATTATGAAGGGTGGCTTTTGCGACAAAACTTGCAAGATAATTTGAACCCCGAAAAAACGGGTGGCAGTAAGAAATACCTGTTAGTTGTTAACTTGCAAGCCCCCACCTATACGGACCAAAGCATTCAGGGCGATAATTTTGCCAGCCGTGAAACCGTTCGTATTTCCGCTTCATACACATTAAAAGAAACGTCAACGGGGAAAATCATCTTGAAAGATTCTACCTCGGCAACCGGCGCTTATAACATCGTAAAAGAGCCGTATGCAACCAATGTGGCGCGAAACAGACTGCGAGAAGATTTAGTTAAAATTATCGGCGATAATATTTCTTTACGCGTTATATCATTTATGAAGTCAAACGAGGAAAAGCGTGAAAGCGAAACCGTATCAAATTGAAGCGTTAAAGGCTCAAATTCAAAAGCAATATAAAGGCGCTTTGATTTACGGACCCGATTTCAGCGTCACGGAAGATTGTGCAGAGCAAATCATTCCGTTTATTATTCCAAAAAAAGATGATTTTTCTTTCATTAAAATTACAAAAAGTCAGCTAAAAGAAACTCCGACTCTGTTATTAGATGAAGGCAACACGGTTTCGCTGTTGGGTGGGCGTAAATTAATCTGGCTGAAAGATGCCGATAACACATTGGCACAAGCCGTTGAAGACTATATCACGTATATCAAATCAGATACATTTTTGTTAATCACGGCCGATAATCTGCTTAAATCGTCGGCATTACGCGTGTTTTGCGAAAACAATGAGTCTGTTTTAACCGTTGCCTGCTATGCCGATGAAGAAAAAGACGTTCGGTTTTTAATACAAAATTATCTGAAAACAAAAGGGTATACCGTTTCCGAAAACGCTTTATCATTGTTGCAAAGTCGCTTAAACGAGAATCGGCAAGCTACGAAAAACGAATTAGAAAAACTGATAACCTATCTGGGCGAGCGAAAACACGTAGAAGAAAAAGATGTGGTTGAAGTTATATCCGATACATCTTCGGCAACGGCCGACATGCTTGTATTTGCCGTTGCGAACGGGCAACATAAAGAAGCGGATAATGCGCTCCGTATTTTATTTTTGAACGGGGAAAATCCCGTTAGCATTACACGCATTTTATCGTTACACTTTAATAAATTATTGATTGGGGCAGATTTAGTTTCAAAGCGCGTATCGGGGGAAGAAATTTGCAAAAAGCTATTACGCGCCAATCAATTTCGCTTAAAAGAGCAGTTATTGCAACAAGTTTATAAATGGAAAAAAGAATATCTTTGTAAAACATTACAACTGCTTTTAGAAGCGGAGCAACAAACAAAAACAACGGGTATGCCGGCAGAACTGATTGTAGAACGTGCCGTAACGATGATAACGGGGCTCGGCAAGCGCCTCAATCATTAACCGCCAAATCTGCAATCAACGCCTCAGCAAAAAGAAAAGCCTGCCGATTATTTCTTGCAAAATAAAGAAATATACTCTCTTTGTCAGCAAACAACCACCGTTACGCTTTAGCTTTTTTCGCAATAAAAGCGCCCGTCTTTTTCAACAACAGAGCGTTTTGCACCGGAGCAATTCAAGCACAAATTCCGCGCATCGTTGCTATCGGGGATTTCCGTTGATCCGCTTGTGCAACTGCTTAATCCGCCGTTGATGTTAATAAAATAGCCGTCTCTCGGTTCAGAAGAGCAATACCATTTTGTCTGATCACCGTTTACTTTGCTATATACAATACGGTCATAATTGCGACACATACTTTTTGATGTTTCATCACTTCCGATTTCAAAATTACCCCACGAACTGCCTCCGCATTGACCGTTCACATTTTGAAGTTGTCCGAAGCAATCATTCACGCAATAGGCTTTGGTAGCACCGCTGGTATCTTCCGCCGTCATAACGCGTTTATTATTGCATTCCGTGCAAGAACTCCGCGAGGTAGTAATATTATCAATTTCGGTTCTTGATGATGTTGTGCAACTGATACATTGATTATTTACATTCAAGAATGTGGAGCCATCGGTACAGAGTCCGTAAGCGCAATAACCATTATCATTGCGACGATTGCCACAACTTTTGCATTGTGCCGCGCTTAAAATTTGATATGAGGCTGGATCATCACATCGTTGACAATTTCCATAATAGTCTCTGAATAGAAAACCATCTCCGTCGGAATAATTTTTATGCTCTCCATTTTCCACACTATTACAGACACCGCTTACACCTGGATTAATGTAGGCACACCAACTGCCTAATAGTATCCTATTTCCACACGCTTCACATTCTTTTTGCAAATTCTCACCAATACCATACACTGACCTCACATCAGCGGTATTACATAAGGCACAACCAGCAGTATTAGTATGAAATTGATTCTCGGGACACTTTAAGGGTCCACAAAAAGACTCAGATGGGACAATACGCTCATCAGGTGAGGGACATTGGGTACATAAAGTTTTTAATTCTGGACTTCTTAAAATTTGATATGTTGATGTGTCGCTACAACTCCAACATCTTCCTAAAATATCCTGAAATTCTTGTGAATCACATTTTTTTAAGCAGACATATTTAGTCCCTTTTGTATCCTGAACAGAAACAGACCACCTTGTTTGTATTCCATTTTTAGAGCATGCAGAACAACCTGATATTTCATCAGAAGCAACATCAACAACTCCATCTGTTTCGCAATCAACACATTCACCCGTTGCGTCCATAAACTGATTTTCATTACAAATATTGTTTTTCTTAGGAATACAATATCCGTTTGCTACTTGTCTGCCACATAACTCGCATAGATTTTCAAGAATTGGATTCGTTCCTCCTGCTAATGACATGATACTCGTTGTAGTCCCACTATTGTTACAACTGAAACATTCCCCCTTATAATTTTGCCATTTGCGTTTGCACTTTTCATTACTTGGATCAGTTAAACAAATTATGCTTTCTTCACTGTTTTCATCAGGCTGTTCACATTTTGGATAACAATAATTATCAATCACATTTAATCCACACGATTGGCAAAGTTGATTCATTTTTTGTTGGGTTATTATACCGGAAGAATACTGTAATAACATGTCTTTACGTTCCGAAATGTTGCATGGATAACACTGTGGATAATTTTCGTTTCCTTTTCCTAAAAACTCTTTCCCTTCTTCACAATTTAAGATAGGGGAACAGTAACTGTTAAAACGTTCTCTATCTCCACATGCAACACATTGATTAACAGATTCCACACCTCCGTCAATCTTAAACACTTCCGTATTCGGAGTGCCGTCGGGATTGACACACGGATGACATTGCCCGTCTTGCCCTTGCACGCTGATTCCTTTTGTGCAGGTGTAGGAACAATACGTTGTGCTTCCTGCCGTCTCTAACTTGCGCGCCGTTCCCTCGTTCGCACAGTTCGCGCATAACTCCGCACCCGTTGCTTTATCTGCTCCGAACACCTCATCTCCGTTAATTATCACATTAGACGGATGTGAACACGGAATACACGCCCCGTTCCGACTCCGAAACTCGTTTTCCGCACACGCTTCGGGGATTTCTTCGCATTCATTCGTCGCTTCGTTGCAGATTTGATTGATGGGGCAATCATCGTTTACTTCGCATCGCACACATCGCCCCTGCGTGGCACTGCATATCGGCGTCGCGTCAGGACACGTGGATTCACATTTATAATCGCTTCCGCATCGTTCGCACGTCCCCGTGCAATCCCCGTCATCTAAACAATACCGCACAGGTCGCCCGTTTTCATCTACGGCTTCTCCGCCCCCGAGTTCCGCGCCGTATTGACTTAAACTCGTTGTAAACACAATGGACACATTCTCGGCATCTTCTTCCCCATATTGGCATAATTCTTCGGCGTTTGTGCCGTCAAACAGTTGTTTTTCATCTTCTCCCGTCGGCACCCAAATCAATAACGGTCCCTCTAAATTTGTATTTAACACATTTAAACACACCCGACTCGGCACATCGTCTACCTGCACATCAAACATATCCGTTGATCGCAAATAAACCCCTATCGGAAATCCCGTTGACGTATATTCTGCCCATTCATTCAGCCTATCTTCATTTTCGGGCAAACCGTCCAGCTGATATTTATGCCATGTATCCCGATTGCGCAGATTCACTTCATAAATAATATCGTTGGCTCTATATTTATCCATCGCATACCGATAGCCTGCAATTCCCGCAACCGATAACACACCAATCACCGCCAACACGCCCAGCATTTCTACCATACTCCGCCCGTATTCGGCCAAACGTGCGCTTCTTAATCCACGCAATCCACACAATCCGCGACCTAATCCGCCTTGCGTTTGCGAATCTAGTAAAAATCCTGCTTTTTGATTATTTTTCAAGCGCATGAGGCGTGTTTGATTCGCTGATTTTATCTCTCGTTTTGCGCGATTCGCCTCAAATTCCCCGTTTTTTACTTTTTTTGCATAAAAAGAAGCCAAGTTAACTATTTGTTTTATATTCATTTTCTTTCTCCCTATTCTTCATAAACGTCCGTTTATGTAGAGAGGAAACGAAACAAAAATGCCCCACAAAAATCAATCTTAAAAAATCATTATTTTACAAGTAGATATCCATATTTAAATTTTCACTTGATTATTTTAAAAATACCCTTATAATCCTCTTTATACTATATCATCTAGACGGACCTTTTTGTAGAGTCCGCTTTTTTTATGCCGATGATACTCCGTTTATTAAAAAACCCGCCACTTACTTGTGACGGGCTTTTTTAATTTTATACACGTTAATCTTCATATTCCACACTCGGGAAACGCGTGTCCAGTTTGAATTGCTTAAACGCTTCTTCAAACGGCATCACTTCTTGCTTATCCGACCCTAAACGACGAATTGTTACCGTGCCATCAGCCGCTTCTTTCTTCCCGACAACTAAAATAACCGGTATCTTCTTCAATGAGTGTTCACGCACTTTATAACTGATTTTTTCATTGCGTAAATCCTCTTCCGCCCGAATACCGGCTACATATAACCGATGTTGGATTTGATGCGCATACGCATTTTGCTCCTCCGTAACAGGAACAACCATCACTTGAACCGGCGCCAACCAGAACGGTAAGTGTCCGGCACAGTTTTCCAAAAAGACGCCGACAAACCGCTCCAATGACCCGAATAATGCTCTATGCAACATAATCGGACGATGCTTTTCTCCATCTTCCCCGATGTATGAAATATCAAAGCGTTCCGGTAAATTTAAATCGGCTTGCAATGTTCCGAGTTGCCATTCGCGCCCGATTGCATCATAAAATTTAAAGTCTAGTTTCGGCCCGTAGAATGCACCGTCGCCCGGATTGAGTTCGTATGTATATCCCATATCCGTTAACGCATCTGCCAACGAATTTTCCAATAAATCCCAAATATCATCCGTTCCGATTCTCTCATCCGGACGCGTGGAGAGTTTTATCTTCATTTCCGTTAAGCCGAAATCTTTATAAATGCTTACCATTAACTTCACAACATTTTGCAATTCTTGTTTTAATTGCTCCGGTGTGCAGAAAATATGCGCATCATCTTGCGTAAACGCCCGCACCCGCAATAAGCCGTGCAACGCGCCCGAGGCTTCATACCGATGCACACGCCCGAACTCACCGATATACCGCGGTAAATCGCGATAGCTGGTAATGCCTTGCTTGTAAATAAGAACCGAACCCGGGCAATTCATCGGCTTGATTGCAAATTCCTTCTCTTCAATCGTTGTGGTAAACATATTATCTTTATACCAATTCCAGTGCCCCGATGTTTCCCACAAGACTCTGTTCATAATTTGCGGTGTATTCACTTCCTCATACCCGACATCTTTTTGACGCCGACGCATATATGCAATCAATGTTTGGAAGAATGTCCAACCCCGCGGATGCCAAAATACATCGCCCGGCGCATATTCCTCAAAATGGAATAAATCCATTTCTTTGCCGAGTTTCCGATGGTCGCGCTTTTCGGCTTCTTCCAACATCGTAAAGTAGGCTTTTAAATCTTTTTCGCTGAAAAATGCCGTGCCGTAAATCCGTTGCAAAGATTCGCGATTGCTGTCTCCCCGCCAATAGGACGCGGCAACTTTCGTTAACTTAAACGCTTTTCCGAGTTTGCCCGTTGAAGTTAAATGCGGTCCGCGACATAATTCCACATAATCATCTTGCGTATATAAAGAAACTTCCTGCACATCTTCCGGCATATCGTGCAAAATTTCCAACTTATATTTTTCGCCCCGTTCGGTAAAAATACGCTCGGCTTCCGCCCGCGAAACCACCGACCGCACAATCGGATAATCCGCATCCACAATCTTTGCCATTTCCGCTTCAATTTGCGGTATATCGGCTTCTTTTACGATAATTCCGTAAAAGTCATAGTAAAAACCGTTTTCAATCGCCGGCCCGATTGTGACTTGCGCCTCGGGATATAACCGCGTAACGGCATGGGCTAAAATATGGGCCGCCGTGTGGCGCAAAATGCTCAATGCTTCGGCATCTTTTTTCGTGATAATTGAAATCGTTGAGTCGGTTGTGATGGGTGTTGTCACATCTGTCAACGTATCGTTTACCCGAACTGCGACGGCATTTTTTGCCAGTCCTTCGCTGATTTTTTGTGCAATTTCCAACCCATTAATTCCTGAATCGACATTCATCTTCGATCCATCCGGCAACTTAATTTCAATCATTTTTATTTTCCTTCTTTTCTATTAAACAAATAAACCTGTTTCGGCCATGATAAACACCCGTTTCACGGCGAAACAGAGGTCATTATACGCCGTTTTCAAACACTTGTCAAAAACATTTTAAAAAAAAGAGAAAAAACACACCGCGAAATACCGTCAAACAATCCGTATCCGCAACGCGAATCAAAAATAACATTCCCAAAAACAATCAAAACGGTTGTTGTTATCCCCAAAATTCAGTATTCCGTTCTGCGTTGCCGTTTCAATAATGATTGATGAAATTTATCGCTGTTCGTATAACTTTTGGATACGGCGGGTTCTTTCTTTTGCTGTTCCTTGGCGATTATTTTTTGTTGCTTCTTCTGATAATGTTTCCATTCGTTTTCTTTTTGACGGATGATTTCCTGTGTCCAATTTTCCGGACGGTCCTCCGGCTTTAACGGCCGTTTACGCACCGGTTGTTGCTTTTGCCGACTTTCGGCGCGCCGTTTGGCGTGATACATTGCTTTTTGCACCCGAATTTTGATTTCCTTTTGTATCCGTTCGCATTCTTGGTCCGAAAAAAATAAACTTAAATCCTTCTTTGTGAAAAATTTTTGTTGATCCGGCACGTGTAAATAGGCATCGGGGTATGCTTCTTCATCCCACTCATTGCGGATCATATTTAAATGTTCCTTATGTAAGGCAAGGTGTAAATCCTTGTGCATAACGCATAAATTTTCTTCCGCATTACTGCCACCCAAAGCCAACGGAACTAAATGGTGCACATCATACTCCTTGGGCAAAATGCCGTTTCGTTTTGCGCGCTCAACTTCTTCCGGCGTCATCACCCCGTCAAACAATCCTTTCCGTGCACATTTTTGAACAAAGGAATTTCCTTTTTCGGATGAACCGTATTTCTTCGTAAACATGCGACGAAAATAATTCGTTTCGTCTTCCGAACGATTGAATATTTTAACAAATCGCCCCGTATATTTTCTGGTTTGCTCATAAAAATAAAGACTGCCGTTTTTTTCTTGAAAAATAATCATCCCGACCTCACATCAATCGTTGAATCAGGATACCACATTTTGAGCCAAAAAACAACTTATTTAAGCACTTTTTCAATATCGTTTTCTTCTATTTTCGTTATCTCGTTGTGATAATGTGTTACCACTTTATCCAACTTATGAAAAAATCCCGATTCATACACTTTAACAACGCCCGCAATCGCTGTCCACGAAACAATAATCGTAAAAAAAGCCGCCAACATATCCAAAATATCTTTTAACAATTTCATTTTCATCTGCACCCCTCTTTCTGTATTAAGAAAAATGAGGTGTGTATTTATATTTATCAAGAACCGACTTTTGGTCATTTTACCCGATTATTATTGATATTGGATCACTTTCTTGCGCCGGAATTTTTTTCTTCTGCCATTTGACATTTCAGATATATAAAAAAACCCGATGAACATCATCGGGTTTTCTTTGTATCTTACCCCAAAGCAGGATAATATTTTTTTATTCAGCCAACTTCTTATCTAACAGTTGGTTGGCCAACGCCGGATTGACTTTGCCTTGCGAAGCTTTCATAATTTGCCCCACAAACCAGCCTTTCAGTTTCTCTTTACCGGCTTTAATTTCCGCAACCTTATCCGGATTTTGAGCCAAAATATCGGCAATCAACGCTTCAATCGCGCCTGTATCCGATACTTGCTTCAATCCTTTTTCTTCAATAATCACATCCGGTGCTTTGCCCGTTTCAATCATTAATTCAAACACTTCTTTTGCAATTTTGCCGGAAATTGTGCCGTCGCCGATGAAGCCGACCAAAGCCCCCAGATTTTCGGCCGAAATCGGACTTTCCGTAATCGTGAGATTTGCTTTGTTCAAATAGCCGAACAAATCACCCATAATCCAGTTGGCCACTTTCTTGGCATCGTGCCCTTGAATGGCGGTTTCAAAATAGTGCGCCGTTTCCGTATCAACCGTTAAAACGGACGCATCATAAGGCGTTAATCCCAATGTTTCAATATACCGTTTTTTCTTGGCTTCCGGTAATTCCGGTAAGTTCCGACGGATATTTTCAATATATTCATCCGTTAAAATAACGGGCAATAAATCCGGATCCGGGAAATAGCGATAATCGTTTGCATTTTCTTTGGACCGCATTAACCGCGTTTCCAAATTAACCGAGTCAAACAATCTGGTTTCTTGATCAATCATACCGCCCGATTCATAAATTTCAATTTGTCTGTTCGCTTCAATTTCAATCGCCTGCATCACAAATCGAACCGAGTTCACGTTTTTCACTTCCACCCGATTGCGCAACGCCGTCTCTCCAACCTTGCGCACCGAGACATTCACATCGCACCGCATGGAACCTTCATCCATATTCCCGTCGCACGTGCCGAGTGCCCGCACGATGGCGCGCAGTTGACGCAAATACTCGCCCGCTTCCGCCGGTGAATGCATGTCAGGCTTGGAAACAATTTCCATTAACCCCACACCGCACCGATTTAAGTCAATAAAAGAACTGTGCGGACTCATATCGTGAATGGATTTGCCGGCATCTTGTTCCAAATGCAACCGCTCCACGCCGATTTTGCGTGTGCCGTCATCCGTTGTTACCTCAATATACCCTTCTCCCACAATCGGGTGATATAATTGACTAATCTGATACCCTTGCGGTAAATCGGCGTAAAAATAATTTTTACGGTCAAAACGCGAATACTTGTTAATTTTAGCATTCAACCCTAATCCCGTTTTAACGCATTGTTCAATACATTTTTCGTTCACAACCGGCAACATGCCCGGAAATGCCGCATCCACAAATGAAACGTGTGTATTTTGCTCGGCACCGAATGTCGCCGAAGACGGTGAAAAAACCTTTGATTGTGAAATAATCTGACAGTGAACCTCTAATCCGATAACCAATTCCCAGTCGGCTGTTTTTCCTTTAATTGTATACGTCATAACTTATCCTTTCACATAGTGAGGCTTTTTATCAAATTCAGCAGCCGTTTCAAGCGCTTGCGCCACTTGGAACACCGTGTTTTCATCAAAGTGTTTACCGATAACCTGCAACCCGACGGGCAACCCGTTTTCCGCTAATCCGACCGGCAAGGCAAGTGACGGCACACCCGCCAGCGAACTCGGTGTTGTAAACACATCGCCCAAATACGTATCAACGGGGCTCATATTTTTCATGGCTTCGTAAGAAAGAGCTGTTGTCGGCGCTGCGGGAGCCAAAATGGCATCTACCGATTTGAATGCTTCCACAAAATCATTGTAAATTAACCGACGCACTTTTTGTGCCCGCGTGTAGTAAGCATCATAGAAGCCGGCCGACAAAACAAATGTGCCGAGCAAAATCCGACGGATTACTTCGGGACCGAAACCGTCTGTCCGCGTATTTTCATACATCTCGTCCAGCGTTTTCCCGTCAACACGTGTGGTATAGCGCACCCCGTCATACCGCGACAAGTTGGAAGAGGCCTCCGCACACGCCACAATATAGTAAACGGGCAACGCATATTTTGTATACGGCATGGAAATTTCAATGATTTCCGCACCGGCATCTTTTAAATACGCAATTCCTTTATCCCAAACGGCAGCCACTTGCGGATTGAGATCTTTGGAACGATATTCGCGCGGAATACCGATTTTCTTGCCTTTAATATCCCCTGTCAGCGCTTGCGTATAATCGGGGACGGGCAAATCGGCAACCGTTGAATCCTTGGCATCAAATCCCGCCATTTCACGCAATAACAACGCGCAATCTTTCACCGAACGCGCCATCGGACCGGCCTGGTCCAATGAAGAGGCAAACGCCACAATACCGTATCGTGAGCAACGTCCGTATGTCGGCTTAATTCCCGTAATACCGCAAAATGAGGCCGGTTGACGAATGGAACCGCCCGTATCGGAACCGGTTGCGCCCATGCACAAGCCGGCAGCCACTGCGGCCGCCGAACCGCCCGACGAACCGCCCGGCACCAAATTATAAACGCCTGTTTCATCGGCCCACGGGTTTTTCGTTACGCCGAAATAACTTGTCATGGTTGACCCGCCCATGGCGAATTGGTCGGTATTCACTTTTCCCAACATCACCGTGCCGGCGTCTTTCAGTTGTTGCGTAACGGTTGATTCATACGGCGGAACAAAATGTGATAAAATTTTAGAAGCTGCCGTTGTGCGCACGCCTTTTGTGCAATATAAATCTTTATTGGCAATCGGAATACCCTCTAACCGGCCGATTGTTGCCCCGGAAGCCCGTTTTTTATCTGATTCTTCCGCTGTTTTTAAGGCCAGTTCGGGTGTTTCGGTAATATACGTATTTAAAAAACGCGCCCGCTCCATTTCAGCCAAATGCGCTTTGGTTAATTCAACCGACGAGATTTCTTTTTTATTTAATAAATCCAATGCGTCGGAAATTGTTAAATCCGTTAATTTTGAAACCATGTTTAACTCCTTTATTCCACCATTTTGGGAACAACATAAAATCCGTGTGCCGATTCAGGGGCATTTGCCATCAATTCGGCCTGTAATCCGCCAACCGTTACCACATCTTCTCGGATAGCGCTCTCGCGCGGTGAAACGGAGACCAACGGTTCAACTTGTGAAACGTCCACTTCCTTTAATTCTTCAACCCAATCCAGAATACCGTTAATATCCTGCATAAACTTGGCTTCCTGTTCTTCGGGAAACCGTAACCGCGCCAAATGCGCAATATTCTTAATTGTTTTTTCGTTAAAACTCATCGCATTTCTCTTTAAATTAAAAAAATAGGCAGGAAAACACCTTCTGTTTTCCTTTTGAACTCGTTTTAAAGACTGCCTTTTTTTTCCTTGAAAGTCAAGTAAAATTTTTTATTGTCCCGACTTGTATTTGTCCGTAGCGGTAGAGTGTGTTATGTATTCACAACAAAGACCCGATTGTTTTTGCGGATCTCTCGCCCAAAAGCAAGTGCCGGTCGAGGACGAATGACAGACTGCCGATTGCGAAAACGAAAGCAAAAGAGTGAGTATATTTTCATAAAAAGAGATGTTTCAAGGAAGGGAATAATGCAGGGAATAACAGCTTTTTTCAAAAAAAATCAAATAAGTTATCAAATAATGAAAAAAAGTGCTTGACAAGCGATTTTTTTTCAAGCATAATGGGGCTCTCTTGTAAACAGTAGCAAGAGTGTCTGTTGGGCCGGAAGGGTGGCCGAGTGGTTAATGGCAGCAGACTGTAAATCTGCCGACTTATGTCTACGAAAGTTCGAATCTTTCCCCTTCCACCATAAGACCCGATTATAAGCGGGTGTAGCTCAATGGTAGAGCTCCAGCCTTCCAAGCTGATCACGTGGGTTCGATTCCCATCACCCGCTCCAATTCAGGGAATCCCGCAAGGGATTCATTTTTTAACACTGATCAGTTAAGGAATAAAATAATGAGTAAAGAAAAATTTGAGAGAACAAAACCGCACTGCAACATCGGTACGATTGGCCACGTTGACCACGGTAAAACAACATTAACGGCTGCTATTACAAAAGTATTGGCAGAACAAGGCGGTGCTTCATTCGTTGACTATGCAAACATTGATAAAGCTCCGGAAGAACGCGCTCGCGGTATCACCATTTCAACATCACACGTTGAATACGAAACGGCAAAACGCCACTATGCGCACGTTGACTGCCCGGGCCACGCCGACTACGTGAAAAACATGATTACGGGTGCTGCACAAATGGATGGTGCTATCTTGGTTGTTTCAGCTGCTGACGGTCCGATGCCTCAAACACGTGAACACATTTTGTTGGCTCGTCAAGTCGGTGTTCCGGCGATTGTTGTTTTCATGAACAAAGTTGATATGGTTGACGATGAAGAATTGTTAGACCTCGTTGAAATGGAAGTTCGTGAATTATTATCTTCATATCAATTCCCGGGCGATGAAATTCCGATCATCCGCGGATCTGCAAAAGTTGCTTTGGAAGACGGCGATCCGAAAATCGGTAAAGAAGCTATTTTGAAGTTGATGGAAGCTGTTGATGATTACATTCCGCAACCGGAACGTCCGAAAGACAAACCGTTCTTGATGCCGATTGAAGACGTATTCTCAATTTCAGGTCGTGGTACGGTTGTGACGGGTCGTGTGGAACGCGGCGTATTGAAAGTCGGTGAAGAAGTTGAAATCGTTGGTTTACGTCCGACACAAAAAACAACATGCACGGGTATTGAAATGTTCCGCAAATTGTTGGATCAAGGTGAAGCCGGCGATAACATCGGTGTCTTGCTCCGCGGTACGAAACGTGACGAAGTTGAACGTGGTCAAGTATTGGCTGCTCCGGGCACGATTACACCGCACACAGACTTTGAATCAGAAGTTTATGTATTGAGCAAAGAAGAAGGTGGACGTCATACACCGTTCTTTGCGAACTATCGTCCGCAATTCTACTTCCGCACAACAGACGTGACGGGAACAATTGAATTGCCGGAAGGCGTTGAAATGGTTATGCCGGGCGACAACGTGAAATTAAAAGTATCGTTGATTGTGCCGGTTGCTATGGATGAAGGTTTGCGTTTTGCTATCCGTGAAGGCGGACACACAGTCGGCGCAGGCGTTGTATCCAAGATTACAAAATAATCAACGTTCGGTTAGAACAAAAATCCCTCGCTTTCGGCGGGGGATTTTTTTATCTAAAAAAATGTTGATGCAGAAAAAACAGCTATCTTCGGATTAAAAATTTTTTAAGCGGAGAAAAGGTATAAAATTTTTGAAATATCATGAGATAGAGCGTGTATAAAAAATCAACGTAAACGGCCATTTAAGAAGCCTACAAGCAAAGAAAATTGCTACACGTTCGCTAATGGGTAGAAGATATAAAAGGAACGTATAGCAAAAAAATCCGTTGCAAGCAAGTGGTGTTTTTTGTAGCCAACATAAAAAATCTTTTGTTGATACTCTGGTAAAAAAAATTCGGATTGCTTTCACAACCCGAATTTTTTACGAATTAAAGATTCTTAATGCGCTCTGCCGGCGTTAAGGGACGATTGGGCTTTTCCTCCGTGTTGCTATTTGTCTCTGATTGCTGTTGAATACTTTCATCCTTATCTGTTGTTTTCTGATTGTCGGTATTCACAGTCGGAGATTGATTATCCTTTTTAACGGTATCTGCATCGTTTGCTTCTTCAGTTTCCTTCTCCAATTCATCAAATGTAACGCGCTCCTCTGTCTCAATTAAATCATCCTCATCTGAAACCGTGGGTGTGCTTAACTCGGGATGTAGCGCCTTTTCTTTTTCCGCTTGCATTTCCTCAATTAAAGAGGGTTTATCTTTAAAGCGTTGCCCCCAATCATCAATATATCCGATTAACACATCCATATACGCTTTTTTATCTGCCGTTACTTTCTTTAACTCCTCTGCCAACTTTGTTTTCCATAAACGGCAATCCGTATGCGATGAAAATACAAAAAATAATTCCGGCGAAACGAGCGATTTCGGTGAAAAATAAATCTCGTCAACCAATTTATAGCGTCTGACTTCCGACTCACCGGCATACAAGCTGGTAATCATATAATCTGCTTCGCCCGATAATAATTTTTTAAAGGCATTCTTTGAACCGCTGACTTGCTCTATCTTTACATCTTTCGGTAACTGTTGATATATCAATGAGTAAATCATTTCTTCTTGCCGAACAACCCCTTTTAAGCCTTTTAAATCATTCCACGAATTTACTTCTCGTTCTTTTCCTTTCACAAAAATAGGAATAATCGGGTTCGTAAAATACCCGGGGAACATTAAATTGACTCCCGTGCCCAAAACACGTTTGTCATAATAAGCCCCTACAATGACATCAACCCGACCGCGCCGTAAATCACGCATAGCGTCTTGATAAGAAGAATAACCCACATTTGAAATTCGTAAATTTAAATTTTTGGCAAGTTGAGTAAATAAATCATACGCAAAACCGGCATTGATATATTGCGTTTGCTTTAAACCTGACCCAGGAATTACATTCACCCAACCAAACGGCGGATTCGTTACAAATCCCGCCACACGCATAACATCTGTTCTCCCGCATTTAATATCTGATTTAATTCTTTTTTTCTTTTTGCTTTTTGATTGTTCTTCTTCCAATACCAATTCTTTTTGTTGGGCTTCAAAACGATTTTCCGTTTTGTTTTTTTCTTTTGCCGCTTCTGCCAAATTGATATGAAACACAAAAAAACTCATACAAATAATCGTTAAAATAACTCTTTTCATCCTACCCGCCATCTCGGTTGTTAACAATTCTGTTCGCCGGAAAATGAATAATCAATCGGGTTCCTTTCCCCTCCTCACTTTCCAAACGCACACTCCCTTGATGTAGTATAACCATTTTTTTGACTAATACAAGCCCTAATCCCGATCCTTGATGCGCACGCGTTAAAACATTTTCAATTTGTGTGAACGGCTGGAATAATTGCGGGATTTTATCCGCCGGAATACCGATACCGTCATCCGAAAAAGTAATGGTAGCACCCGTTGCATCACGCTGAACGGTAATGCCGATATGCCCGCCTGTTTCGGTAAATTTAACGGAATTGGAAAGAATATTGAGCGCTATTTGTTTTAACACGCGCTCATCGGCATATAAATTAATATCTTCTTTCATATCAAATGTAAATTTTCTTTCCGAGGCGTTCGGATATTGCGAAATTAAATCCAACGATTCTTTTAAAACTTGTTTCAAGGATAGAGTTGTTTCCATCAACGTCATTTTCCCCGATTCCAAGCGGGATAAATCCAATATATCGTTAATCAATGAAAGCAAATGCGTGGCACTTTTCAAAATAAACGAAATATATTCACGATATTCTTTTTGCGCAATCGGACCAAATGTTTCCGTTTGCATCATTTGAGCAAAACCCAAAATTGCATTCAACGGCGTGCGCAATTCATGGCTGACATTTGCCAAAAAATTCATTTTGGAGCGATTGGCCTCTTCTGCCTGATTACGGGCTAAAATCAAATCAGCAACCATTTTATTTGATTCAGCCATCTGTTTTTGCATCACGCGTTTATTTTTTTCCAACACCAGAATTTGATGTTCCAACTGTGTCTGCATGCGTTGCAACTCGCGTGCATTTTTTTGACGAATGCGATCCGCTCGCAAATAAAGGCAAATTTCGTTAATCAACCGCGTTAATTGGCGCACAACCGATTCCGAAAAGAAAAATGGGTCATAGCTATATAAACTAATGACCCCTTCAACAACTTTGTTAACAATGACGGGAAAAGAATACGTAGCTACCCGAATATCTAAATCCTTTTCGTTTTTCAGATATTTTTGATAAAACGGGTTAGATGTAATATCCGCCGATCCAACCGGCTTTCGCTGACGCATTGCTTGATAAGCAACTGATTCTTTAATTGTTTCATCAAACGGCACATGCTCAAACCGATACGGAAAATCGGGCTGATTGCCGACGGCAAACACATTTACCAACTCTTCCGAACGGCATGTAAAATAAAGACCGATTTTTAATTGATATTGTGCAACGATTTCTTCTAACAACCTATAAAAAATAGATTGTTTATCCGTTTCTTGTTCATCAGATTCGCGCAACAATTCAAATAAGCGCATAGATGTTTCTTCATAATGCGTTAACTCATCTTTTTCTATTAAATTCGTTGTATCTTGGAAAACCCAACAAACACCGGCGGACTTATTTTTAATATTCACCCAAAACGCCATAATCCTAAACAAGCGATGATTTTCTTGATGCGGAAACAATGATTTTTGCGTTAAAAAACAGCAACATTTTGATTCATTCAATGCTGTTTGCGTCATTTCAAAGTCTAAAATCAATTTAGGATTACTTTTAAAAACAGTAGATAACCTGCGTCCGCATATCGCTGATATTTTTCGTTTTAAATAAACACTCATTTGGTGATTGACAAATTGAATCTCATCCCCCAATGTAAACATAATTCCCACATTCATCTGATTAAATGCTCGGCAACACGGAATCCGTCGCCAAGAATCGTGCGCAAAAAAGCGCGTAAATTCAGCCATTCTACTCATAAATTATTATCCTTTTTCAATATGGATAAGAAATATATAAGATTTTATTTTGAATGACACAACTCTTCTTTTGTCAGCCTTTCCAATCAAAACAAGCGCGGGGATTTTTGATAAAAATAAGAAAAAAGTTAAAATATCGGCTTGATTTTTGTAAATTATCTGGTATATTATAAATAATTATTCAAAAGGAATGAAAATGAAGAAATTTATAATTTTTACGGGAATAATTGCCTTTATTGGTATCGGTATCTTTGCCGCAACTCGTTATGCAGAAAATTATAAACTTTCTGCACAAGAGGCGTATACGGATCGTTTTATGAAAAATAAGTTTGCACCTTTTGTAGCCACATGGGATGTTGAATCCGTTCCTTTGTTGTTTATTGAAAATGCCGAAGTAAATAACATTGCAAAATTATTGAACCAAATAAAAGAATCTGTCGGCATTTGCAAAATGCGTGAAATTAAGAGTTGCCAATCACAAGAACGTGTTAGTAAATTAAAATCTGATATGTATTTTTCAGAAAGAGGTTATTCTGTGAGATGTCAATTTAGCATGTCTTGCGAGAAGGAAGAAAATGTGACTGGTGAAACCGTTTTCTTACCCGATAAACATAAAACAAAATTATTTTCATTTACGATTACTTACGGCGAAGAAGAGGAATAGTCCGAGTAAATATGTTCTCTGATAATCACATAAGATAAAATTTAAAACCCTCCGGCAATACGGAGGGTTTTAAAATCGGCAAATTCATATTAACAAATAGCTCCACCTGTGCTGAGGCGTTGTAAAACGGCATCTAAATAGTCCGTTGAGGCGCAATCAATCATCACGCGTCCGCTTGTGCCGTTCCATTGGATAGACACTTTTGTTTTTAAAACAGCAGATAATTGATTTTCCAAGGCTGAAATATCTTCGTCTTTTTGATTTTTTTGAGGCTTTGGTTTTGTGCTTTGCGCGGCTAACTTTTCTGTTTGGCGCACGTTTAATCCTTTTCGCACCACTTCGCGCGCTAACTCCACCGGTTTAGACGCTGTCAGCAGTGCCCGCGCATGCCCGGCTGACAGCTCTTTTTTTTCAACCAGATTTTTAATTTCTTCGGGCAAGTCTAGTAAGCGCATCATATTTGCCAAATGACTGCGACTTTTTCCCACAACCCGTGATAATTCTTCTTGCGTATAATGAAATTCATTCACGAGTCGTTTATATGCTTCTGCTTCTTCTAAAGGATTTAAGTCTTCACGTTGCAAGTTTTCAATAATGGCAACTTCCAACGCTTCTTTATCCGTCAAATCTTTAATTAAAACGGGAACAGCCGTTAATCCCGCCATTTTGGAGGCACGAAACCGTCGCTCCCCCGCAATAATTTCAAACATACCCGTTTTGGTGGGATGTTTACGCACTAATAACGGTTGCAACACACCCTTTTCTTTAATAGAGACCACTAAATCAGCCAAAGACTCTGTGCTAAAAACGCGTCTGGGTTGATACGTGCCGGCTTCTAAGTCGGCAATACTCTTCATTAAAACCGTATTATGCGGTGCATTTGTGCGCGTTTCCGCCCGAACAGGCATTTCATCATCATCACCCATTAAAGCGCTCAGTCCGCGCCCTAACCCCATTGATCTATCCATTTGCCAATAACTCCTTTTCTCTGTTTAAAACTTCCGCTGCCAGTCGGATATAACTTTTAGCCCCCACACTGCGCATATCGTAAATCATCACCGGTTTACCGTGCGAGGGCGCTTCCGGAATCCGCACATTTCGCGGAATCAACGTATCATATACTTGATCCTTAAAAAACTCTTTTACATCGCTGACGATGGATTTAGATAGATTGGAACGCCCGTCAAACATGGTTAAAACAATGCCGTGTAATTGCAAACTCGGGTTAAAATTCTTTTTGACTTTTTGAATTGTTTTCATCAAATCAGCAACCCCCTCCAACGCTAAATATTCGCACTGAACGGGAATAATAACGTAATCCGAAGCCACCAATGCGTTCATTGTTAATAATCCGACGGCCGGCGGGCAATCAACAAACACATAATCAAATGAATCCAAGTCTTTCAGGGCGGTTTTCAAATAAAATTGCGGAGCCCCCGTCGAAGCTAATTCCAAATCAACACCCAATAATTCTTTACTGGCGGGTAAAATATAAAGATACGGAATATCCGTTTCGCGCACGGCATCCATCACGTTATCGGAACCCATCAACACCGTATAAGAGTTTTGTGCCCCTTTTGTGCGTTTTGCGCCCACGCTGACGGTTGCATTTCCCTGCGGATCCAAATCAATAATCAGCACTCGTTTTTCCATTGCGGCAAGTGCCGTGGCTAAATTGACGGTTGTTGTTGTTTTACCGACTCCCCCTTTTTGATTTGAAACAGAAAAAATACGCGGTTTTGTCATTTAATTTTCCTCCGTAATACAAACAATTTTTCCCTTTTTATCTGTTTGAGACGGATACATTTGCACCCGATAATACGGTGATAAGGCCTGCAATTCCGCTTCAACAGACTCCCCTTTTAAAAATAACATAACACTATCTTGTTTTAAAAACGGTTGTGCATAGCAAACCAAATCTTTGAGTGATGCCAGCGCGCGCGATGTAATCACGTCTGCGTGAATATCGCGAACCCGTTCAATCCGTTCATTTAAAACATGCACTTTCAGATTTAATTCGCGCGCAACTTCCGTTAAAAAAACACATTTTTTGCTATCACTTTCTATCAAGTAAATTTCTTCCAACGGCCCGTTATTTTCTTTATTTAAAACCGCCAACACAAGCCCTGGGAATCCCCCGCCCGAGCCTAAATCAACCAGCACTTTTGCCGTATTTGGAAGGTATGGATATAATTGTGCCGAATCAAGAATATGCCGTTGCCAAATATCCGTTAAACTACCGGCGGAAACCAAATTCACGGCCTTTTGCCATTTTTGAATCAGTTGCTCATATTTTTTTAAAGAGGCAACGGCTCCTTGAGTGATAAAATGACCCTGTTCCATGTGAAACACTTTTGCTATCCCTTTTTTGATTTTTGTGATTAACAAAACATTAACTTTTTTTATCAAAGAATGCAAGCACAATTTTAGAAAAAATCTGTTTCACGGGAAACAAAAAACAGAAAAAATCAAGAAAACAAGCGGTTAATCAAAAATAAATTTTACGGTATTTGTTTGCTCGCAAGCAGTTGATTCACGATTGTTAATTAAAATACTTTTCGCATTGGAAAAAGCGTTGGTAAAGCGATAACAAGTTGATTGGTCCAGATTCTTCAATTCAATAAAAAACGCATTACTCTGAACGGGACCGATATTCCATTCCAACGGAGCTAAATTGATTTGTGTGGACGCACGCGAAAGCCCGGTATAACGCCCGAATCTGCTTGTTTGAATCTCAACAATCATCATATTCATTTTATTCATCAGTTCATTTTGTTGCATCATACTTAAAGCCGTTTTCACCTGCCCTGCCGACTGTGCCGACATTTGCCCTTGAATGGCTAAATTAGACATTACATCAATCAACTGCGCCTGCGCAACAGGAGCGCTCAACAACGGTATGACCGCTCCCAAAGCAATCCCAAATAACAAAAATTTCATTCTATCCCCCACAAATTGTTTTTAATTTTCTTTACAAATTCAGTATGTTGATTAAGTTCCTCTTCCGGCACGTCAAACGTTCTCGGCGCATGAAATTCTTTAGGCGATGCCTCTTGTAACGCACCTTGCGCTTGTGTTTCCGGTATCAATTTTTTATCCAAAAAACCGGGTTCGCGCCCACCCAATAATTCTAAATAAACATCGGCCAACAATTCACTGTCCAGCAAAGCACCGTGTACCGTTCGCGCAGAATTATCAACATTAAACCGTTTACATAATTCGTTTAAATTAACACGAGCGCCCGGAAATTTTTGCCGAGCAATCAATAAGGTATCTATCACGCGATCATACGAAAGCGGTTCATACCCAATCCAAGACAACTCGGCATTGATAAATTTCATATCAAATGAGGCGTTATGCGCAACCAGTTTTGAATCTTCACCGATAAACGCTAAAAAATCGTCGGCAATCTCCTTAAACGTCGGCTTATCGGCCAAAAAAGCATCCGTTAAACCGTGCACGGCAATCACTTCTGCGCTCATCGCCCGCTCAGGATTGATATATTGATGATATTTACGCCCCGTCGGCACATGATTTACCAGCTCAACGGCGCCGATTTCAACCACACGATCACCTTGAAACGGGTCTAAACCCGTTGTTTCGGTATCAAAAACAATTTCTCTCATTTTTCACCTATCCTTTGGGCGAAATTATACCCGACTCTGCATAAAAGCGCAAGCAAAAAGCGCTCGGCGACTCGGATAAACACGGATTATTTTCTGAATTAAAACACATATTCCGAAAATTATTTACCCATGGCTCTTAAAATAAGACGATATCGAGGGGCAAAATCACTGATTGTGGATAACTTTATTTTATGTGGATAACTCGGGAAAAACGCACAAACGGAGAAATCCATCATCAAATTATGCACACATATAAAATTTTTATCCTACGACAAAATGCGACATAACCGCCGTTTCGGCCGAATCGCGTGTTGCAAAAAAAGAATGAAAAATAAACGAGTCGTGCTTATTCAAAAATCGTGTCAAGAAAAATAAAATTTTTTTATCCACATTATGCACAGGGTCTACCATAACAATTATTTTTTTTATTTAACAAAAAAGGATTTGGGGATAAAATTTTGAAACCCGTCATGACGCATTTTTTTGCTTGTATTTTTTCAAAAATATGGTATGGTGAACGAAGTTGAGAAGCGGTGCATCAGGCACTGCAAAAATAATTTACGGGAGTCATTTATGCTGAAACTTTTTAACACCGCCAGCCACACAACAGAAGAATTTAAACCTATTCGGGCGGGCGAAGTCCGCTTTTACGCATGCGGGCCGACGATTTATAATTATGCCCATATCGGTAATATGCGGGCGTATATTTTTTATGATTTAATGAACAGATATTTGCGTTATAAGGGCTATAAGGTAACCTTTGCGATGAACCTAACGGATGTGGATGATAAAACCATTCGCGATTCACGGGCGGCAGGGAAATCACTCAGAGAATTTACCGATTTTTATGCCAAAGCGTTTTTTGAAGATTGCGCAAAACTGCATATTAAACGCCCCGATTACGTGATTCGCGCAACGGATGAAATTGATTCAATGATTGAATTAATTACGTTATTGTTGGAAAAAGGGCATGCTTACAAAGCCAAGTCCGGCGATATCTTCTTTAAAATTTCTTCTTTTAAAGAATACGGGCAAATGGCCGGTATTAAACCCGAAAATTTGCGCGCAAATGCCGACGGGCGCTTATCTGATGAATATGAAAAAGAAGATGTTCAGGATTTTGCTTTATGGAAAGCGTATACCGAGAAAGACGGCGATGTGTACTGGGATGCCCCGTTTGGTCGGGGACGGCCGGGTTGGTCATTAGAGTGTTCGGCCATGGCCAGAAAATATCTCGGACAGCCGATTGATATGCATTTAGGCGGTGTGGACTTGATTTTCCCGCATCATACAAACGAAATTGCGCAATCCGAATGTGCCTACGGGTGCAAATTCGTGAATTATTGGGTGCATAACGCGCATTTAATGGTAAACGGGGAAAAAATGAGTAAATCAAAACATAATTTTTATGTATTAAGTGATTTGCTGAATAAAGGATATATGCCTGAAGCCATCCGCTATGAAATGCTGAAATCACATTATCGGCAAACGATGGATTTTTGCGAATCCAATTTAGAAGGAAATAAAACTGTTATAGAAAAATTTATCAATTTAATCAATCGATTAGACGAGAAAAAAACAGGTTCGGGTTGGGTTGATTCTGTGAAAGCCATTCAAGCGGTTCAAGCGAAATTTGAAGCCGGGCTGGATGACGATTTAAATATGCCGGTTGCTCTAGCGGGCGTATTTGAATTTGTTTCCGAAGTGAATAAGCATTTTGACGAATTAAATGCGGATGAGGCACGCTTGATTAAAGAAACAATTTTGAAATTTGATATGGTGTTGGCCATTTTGCCCGAACAGAAAGAGCAAAAATTATCGGCTGAGCAAGAAGCATTGATTGCCGAACGGGAAACGTGTCGGAAAGCGAAAGATTGGGCAAATGCCGACGCGATTAAACAACAACTGCTGGCTATGGGCATTGAAGTAAAAGATACACCGAACGGCCCTGTTTGGACGGTTAAATAATCGCTTGAGCCCATTGTTTTATTGGATTGTAAAAACAATGTAATAACTTGTCTTGCATTTAAGCGAGGCAAGTTATTTTTATTGTAAGTATATTGTGATAACGTTTAAGCGGATGGTGCACTAAAAGAGATTATCAGTGCGATTGGCTGTTTATTTTGGTTCTTGGGTATCTGGCGGGCAAGGAAAGGCTTGAAAAACTTGCTCGGGGTCAACACGGGTAGTTAGCCAGGTAAACGTAAAGTGCAAATGGGGCCCTGTTGCCCTGCCCGTTGCGCCGACTTTACCGATAACGGTTTGGGGTGTGACACGTTGCCCTTCTTTCACGGAAATTTCACTCAAATGCGAATAAGCACTGAATAGTCCATAATCGTGATTGATGAGAACGGTTTTACCTGATAAAAACATATCTTGATGAACCACGACAACCACGCCGTCTGCAATCGCATAAACGGGTGTGCCTTTTGGCACAGCATAATCCGTTCCCGAATGACCGGCCGGAACGCGTTGATTAAAAATGCGCCGATTGCCGAACGCCCCCGAAATCCGATAAGATTGTCGGATAGGATGATAAAAACAGGTAGGAAATAAATCTTTTGTAATTATATTACGTTGTTTCCAAAGGAGCGCATTCTCTTTTTGAATACGTTTTTGGTTTGCCTCGCTAATTTGAACTTGGTGTTGGGGTAAGCCTGAAATATGTTGCTCCTGCCATTTTCTTTCTTGAACAGGGAATGAGAGTGTTTCTTGTGTATCTTTTGTAATAACTTTTAGAGTCAGTGGTGTGCGAGCATCTTGTGGTAATCCAAAATAAAAAGAGCCGTCGGGTGCAATAGGGATTTGCGTTTGCCCCAAATAAAGTTGTTCTCCCGATTGGCTTGTGCCACGTATGAGCGAACCTTCGGCAATTTGTGATTCTATTGTAAGTCCATAAGCCGAGAATATGGTAAGTCCGAACAGAAGACAGCCATATATACCCCCGCGAATGAAACAACGATTGATTCTTAAAATCTGTTTGGAACAACTCATTGGGGTGAATGATTGTTTCTTATGGTTGTTGCATGGAGCTTGATTTATCTCGCATAAGAAGGATTTATTTGCTGAAAAAAGCCCTTGATAAGCATAAAAGTATTTACTTTGTATTTCTTTTTTGTTTTTGTGATTGTATTTTGTGATTACAAAGTTTATATTCTTAATCATTTAAAACTCCAAATAGCGAGAGTTGTTCCGCTTTTTCCGCTGTGTGTTTCGTGCGTGTAGGGCTTTGCATTGTAGAGGGTGATGGTGTTTCTGTTTGATGGGAAACCGCTTGTTTTGGTGTATGCGTGCAAGGTTGCGGATTTATCAGGGTTGCGTTCGGTTGATGGGTTGAAAGTTCGCTGGATTGATTTTGAGCGGGGATATCCGCTGTTTCAGTCAATTCCGTGTTGGACGGTGCGCTATCGGATAATGCGCTTTCGGACAACGCTGTGCGGTTATCGGAGGTAGATAACGTTATGCAGGGTTGCAAGATAATGTCTTGATTATCAGCGTTGGCTTCGTTGACTTGAACAGGGCTTTTTTCGGCAATCGTGCTTTTTTCGGCAGTGCCGGATACCGAGCAATCCAAAGCGTGGGACGTTTTGCTCACGTTGTCAGATTGCGGGGAAGTGTTTAAGGCATCTGCTTGCGTGGTTGCGGAGGCGACGGTATTTTTCTCTTTTGTTATTTCCTCCGTTGCTGTTTTATGCGTTGCGAGAGTGCCTGCATCATCTGATGCGTTTTTCGGTTGAAATGAATTTTGAATGGGGGTAGCTTGCATTTGTCCGTCGGCAAAGCAAACGGAAATCATTTTTTCGCGCGATGCAACACCCGCTGAGGTCAAAATGTGCCCATCATTACCCGTTATTAAAGAAAATCCGCGCTCTAAAACGGCGTTATATGAGTAGGAATTGAGCAATTTGAATAATGTATTTGCTTGATTTTCAATGTTTTTTATGTAGAAAAAGACACTGTTTTTTAATCTTTCCGATCGGTCGTCCAAACGCTCAAAAAACGTGTTAATCACATCCGATAGGCGGGGCATACCGCGCGAGAGGCTTTCTAAACGCAGTTGATTATCTTTAAAGACGCGAAACAGTCCGTCGGTTAAACGGGCTTGCAAATTTTGAAGATGAACGGAAATTTCCGCGCGCACAGGCACGGCTTTTTCCGCAGCCCCCGTCGGTGTCGGCGCGCGCAAGTCGGCCGCATAGTCAATAAGTGTTGTATCCGTTTCGTGGCCGACGGCGGAAATCAACGGAATAGCGGAAGCTGCTGCGGCGCGCACAACGTTTTCTTCGTTAAAACAAAATAAATCTTCAAAACTGCCTCCACCGCGCGCCACAATTAAAACATCGGGACGCGGAATAAAACCGGTGGGCGTTTGAATCCCCTCGGGCGGAATTTGATTGAAGCCGTTAATGGCGTTTGTAATTTGTTCGGCAGCGCCCTCCCCTTGCACCAACACGGGCCAGAGTAAAACATGGCGCGGAAAACGATCATTTAGGCGGTGCATAATATCGCGAATAACGGCCCCCGAAGGACTGGTAACAACCCCGATCACATTTGGCAACATCGGAATGCTTTTTTTGCGCTCCAAAGCAAACAATCCTTCTTTTTCCAATTTTATTCGGCGTTCGTTTAATAATTTGAGTAATGCACCGATGCCGGCCGGTTCGGCTTTTTCCACAATCATTTGATAGGAAGAACGCCCGGGATAAGTAGAAAGTTTGCCCGAGCAAATCACTTCTAACCCGTCTTGTAACGCATTCATGGTCGCCGTATCGCGTCCGCGCCAACAAATGGCGGATAAAACGGAATCGTTATCTTTTAAGGAAAAATACGTATGGCCGGAGGGGGCTTTTTTCACGCCGATAATTTCTCCGCGCACCCGAATATGTCCGAACACTTGCTCAACGCAAGATTTTAAAGATAAAGAAATTTCCGTTACCGATAAAATCGGTTGTTCAATCGTTTCCATTTTGCTGTTTCCGTTCTTTTTGGTTTCGCCTTTTTTGTTGAAAAAATGAAGTGAGCAGAGCACTGCACTTTTCGGCTTCTATCCCGCCGATAATGTGCGGTTTATGATGTGTTTGGGGATGCGTGAAAACGCAAGCGCCCTGCTCTATTGCGCCCGTTTTAACATCGGGTGCACCGTAATAGACCGCCGATAAATGCGCCCAGGAAATTGCCCCCGCACACATCACGCATGGCTCCAACGTAACAAATAACGCATACCCGTCCAATCGCTTGACGTTTAAAATCCGACACGCCTCTTGAATGGCCAATAATTCGGCATGCGCCGTCGGATCTGCCCGTGTTTGCGTTTGATTATGTGTTGCCGTAATGATTTGATTCGTAGCCGGGTCAAATACAACGGCGCCAACGGGCACTTCATCTGCCTGATAGGCTTGTTCGGCTTGCCGATACGCGGTTTCAAATATACTCTTTTCAATCACGATGCTTTTTTACTTCCTTTTTTATGTGTTTTTGTATATTATACGATTTAGTTATAAAAAGAAAGAGGTTGCGATGGAAAAAAAAGAAAGAATTGCAAAAGTGATGGCGGAAGCGGGCTTATGTTCGCGCCGAGAAGCAGAGCGCTGGATAGAAGCAAAACGCGTGCAGGTTAACGGCACCGTGTTGACGACACCGGCTTGTCTGGTTGATGAAAATGACGTAATTTTGGTTGATGGAAAACCAATCGGCGCCAAACAAGAATGTCGGCTCTGGTGCTACTATAAACCGACGGGACTGGTCACAACCCACAGAGATCCGCAAGGGCGTCCGACGGTGTTTGCCTCCCTGCCCGCTTATATGCCTCGCGTGGTTTCCGTGGGACGGCTGGACTTAAACTCGGAAGGACTCTTATTATTAACAACCAGCGGTGCGTTGGCACGTGAATTAGAGCACCCGTCAAAAGGGTGGAAACGCAAATACCGTGTGCGGGTGCATGGGGTTTTGACGCCCGATATGCAGGCAAAATTGAAAAAAGGAATCACCGTTAAAGGCATTCGGTATGCGCCGTGCGAGGCCATAACGGAACGCGTGCAAGGCACAAACAGCTGGCTTTTAATCACACTGACGGAAGGGAAAAATCGCGAAATTCGGAAAATGATGGAATTTTTCGGCCTGCCCGTCACACGGTTGATTCGTGTTTCCTACGGTCCGTTTCAGTTGGGCAATTTGGAAAAAGGCGATTTGCGTGAAGTAACAAAAAAAATGATGAAAGAGTTATTATGAGAATCATCGGTGGCAAATTTCGGGGAAAACTGCTATCGGCAGCGGATGAAACCGTTACGCGCCCAACGGCCGACCGCGCCAAAGAAGGCGTGTTTAATATTTTGGAAAGTTGGTTGATGAAGGCGCAATATCGGTGGGCGGAATGCGTGTTCGTTGATGTGTTTGCCGGATCGGGCGCGATGGGAATAGAGGCCTTATCCCGCGGGGCAAAGCGGGCTGTTTTTTTTGAAAATAATCCGATGGCGCGCAAGTTTTTAACCCGTAATTTAAACGGATTAAAAGATGTGATTTTCCAAATTGAAAAAGAAGCGTTGCGTCCGCCCGAGACAAAAGAACCGGCGCGTATTTTATTTTTGGATCCGCCGTATCATCAAGGACTGTGTGAAAAGGCGTTACCGCTTTTTTATCAAGCCGGTTGGATAGATAATAAATCACTTGTTATTGCAGAAATTGATAACAACGAAAATTTAACTGTGCCCGATTTTTTAACGTGTTTCAGGCAAGTGCATTACGGACGGAATCACTTTCTTTTTATGAGATTAAAACAAGACGAAAATGAAAATTAAAATCACAGATTATTTATCAGCCGAAAACAGACGGGTAACAAAATCAAAATGAAACGAAATCACTTTTGGAAGTATCAAAATAAAAGAAAGGTATTTATAAATCCCGAACAGCAGTCCGATTGGCAGAAGATTTTGCGCTCCTTTGCCATGGCCGTGTTCGTGCTGACAATGGGATCTTTCGTGATGGATGTATTACTCTATGCACGCAACGGGGCTTTTTTTCATTCGTTCGGGTATAGTATTATTTTATTGCTTTACGCGTTCGGGTGGTGTTTGGCTTTATGGTGCGGACGTGCCGTTGTTTTTTTCGTTTTAATCTTTAATTTCATCGTGTTTTGCGTGTTTAAAGAGTATTATAAAGTGAATGTGAACCCGCTGGATTTTTATGCCGTTCGCTCGGCTTATCAAGAGGGTTTGCGCGCCGGACTCGCAAATTGGGAATCCCTTTTGGATCGCTCCTTTTGGATTATGGCAGGCGTGACGGCGTTTGAATTGATTTTTATTGTTCAACGCTCCTTTTTGAGTATCGGCCGGTTTTTGTTGGCTTGTATCGGGGTAGGGAGTGTTATCGGCGTTCTGTGGCTATGCGGTGTATTTCAGTGGCTGGCGCTTTCGTTATTTTTGTTCCCGAATTTATACACGTCTTACGAGCAAGGATTATTATATAAAATCACGTATCCGATTGAATGTGTTACGGAAAATCCGTTGGAGCGTTTAAATCAAATTATTTTGCCGGGTAATCAAAAACAGGTTGAAGCGTATATGAGGGATAATATTGCGCTCTCGCGCTTTCCGAAACATATTTATTTAATTCAGGCGGAAAGCCTCACCACTAAAGCACTTACAAAAGAAGTGATGCCTTTTTTAAGCCGTCAGGCGGAGCAGGCGGAAACAATATCATTTACCGATAAAAATCATTATCATTGTTTGGGCTCGGCCAATACCGATTTTATGATGATGACGGGGCTGGATTTGGATTGCACACAGAATCATCTGATTGTGTATTTTAAGTATCCGCCACAAATTTATCAACATATTCAAACTCTGCCGAAAAGATTGCAAGAAGCCGGATACAACACATTTTTCTTGCACGGTTTTGAAGCCTTGTTTTTTAATCGGGTGAAACATTACCCGTTTATGGGGTTTAACCACGTGTTGTTTATGGAAAATTTTTCACCGCGTTTGGCGCGTGGCGAGTGGGGTGTTTCGGATAAAGATGTTCTGCTCACCGCCGTTGCACAAACCCAAAAACAAGAAAAAACATTTTCCTTTATTATTACGGCCGGTATGCACCCGCCGTATGAAAGTCATAATGAGTCCCGAAAGCCGTATCCGAACCCGCAAACGGAAACGCAAGAGTATTTAAATTCGGCCTCCGAATTGGATACGGCCTTGCAATTATTTCATTCTTATTTGCCGGAGGATAGTCTTGTTTTACTCTACGGGGATCATAACGCTCCCGAAGTCGGCGGATTGGATACGCCGTTTTTGGTCTGGTATAAAGGAACAAATCCTCCTGAACGGTTACCGATGAAAAAAGAGGGATTTACGGAAACGGTTTATTATATCAATTCACTCTTGACACCACCTGTAAAATCAGCCATCGTATCAGAAGAAAATCTACCAACAGGGGGAGAGTAAAGCAATACGCGGATATATCGGCCGAAAGCCGTATGTGCACCCGAACGGCAGAAAATAAATTGCTATCTATATGAATATATGGTGTTGTAGCAGAGAATGATTTGATTGATAAATTTTTAAAAAGGGGAAAGAAAATGAATGATAACAGTCAATTAACAAAAATGGCAAGCGCCGTCAGAATACTTTCGGCCGAAATGATTGAAAAAGCAAAATCGGGGCATCCCGGTATGCCACTCGGTATGGCGGATATCGCAACTGTTTTGTGGACGCGCTTTTTGCGCTTTGATGCCCAAAATCCCAACTGGCCCGATCGGGATAGATTTATCTTGTCAAACGGGCACGGGTCGGCGTTGCTGTATAGTTTGATGTATTTGACGGGTTTTCGGGAGATGACATTAGAGGAATTAAAAAATTTCCGCCAATGGGGGTCAAAAACGGCAGGACACCCCGAAAAAACATTAGTTGACGGTATTGATTTTTCAACAGGACCGCTCGGACAGGGATTAGCCGGCGGTGTGGGTATGGCGTTGGCAGAACGGATTTTAAATGCCTCATTTACCGATGAATTGGTCAACCATAAAACGTATGTGTTTGTGGGAGATGGGTGTTTGATGGAAGGTATTTCCGAAGAAGCGATTGAACTTGCGGGACATCTTCGTTTAAATCATTTAATCGTGTTGTGGGACGATAATCATATCACGATAGACGGCACAACCGCCATTACTTCTTCAACCGATATGAAAAAACGATTTGAAGCGAGTCAATGGCTGGTATTATCGTGTGACGGACACGATTTTGACTCTATTACGGAAGCTTTGACGCAGGCGCAAACGGCTGATAAACCCGTGTTGATTGATTGCCACACAATTATCGGTTACGGTGCGCCCACCAAAGCGGGGACACCGAAAAGCCACGGCTCACCGCTGGGGGCCGACGAACTGGCGGGATTACGCCGTGCCTTGAATTGGACGAATCCGCCGTTTGAAGTGGATGAAGATACATTATCGGCTTGGCGAGCAGTCGGAACAAAAGGGGCTGATGCGCGCAAAAATTGGGAAGAACGTTTGAATCGTTCATCGCAAAAAGAGACTTTTTTAGCGCGATTAAATCAAGAAATTCCGGCCGATTTTAAAGAAAAACTCAAAGCGTATAAAGAAAAACTCGTTGCCGAAAAACAAACGATTGCCACGCGAAAATCATCGGAAAATGCTTTGAATTTTTTAACGGCGGAATTGCCGTTTTTAATCGGAGGATCGGCTGATTTGGCGGGCGCCAGTTATACGAAAACGGCAACGGCAAAGCCTGTATGTGCAACGGATTATCACGGGGATTATATTCACTACGGCATTCGGGAACATGCTATGGGCGGTATTATGAACGGATTATCGGCTCACGGCGGATTTTTACCGTTTGCCGGCACATTTTTATCTTTTGTGGATTATATGAAACCGGCTATGCGGTTGGCTTGCTTGATGGAGTTGCCGATTTGGTATGTATTGACGCATGATTCCGTCGGCGTGGGAGAAGACGGGCCGACACATCAGCCGATAGAGCAACTCGTTTCTTTACGGGCAACGCCGAATTTGCTGGTTTTTCGGCCGTGTGACAGTGTGGAAATGATTGAAAGTTACGAATGTGCTTTGCAAAATCAAACAGGTCCGTCCGCGTTGATTTGTTCGCGTCAGGCATTACCGTTGTTGCGGTTTGATATTGCGGAAAACAAGACACGTTACGGTGGATATGTGTTGCGTGAAGCGGTGGATAAAAAACGCGATATCACGCTGATTGCAACAGGTTCGGAAGTTTCTTTGGCCGTGGCAGTAGCGGAGAAACTAGCGGAAAATCAGATTCAAGCCACGGTTGTATCCATGCCGTGTCGGGAATTATTTGAACGGCAACCGTTGGCGTATCAGGAAGCCACGCTCGGCTCGGCACCGCGGTTAATTATAGAGGCTGGTTCCACAATGGGGTGGGATCGATTTGTCGGAGAATCGGGTGCTGTTTTGGGAATTGATCATTTCGGGGCTTCGGCACCCGGGGAAACACTCTTCCGAAAATACGGATTTACCGTTGAAAATGTGGAAAGAATCGTATATAACTTACTGGAAGCGAATGCCTAAATTATACCATTTGTAAAAAGAAAACGGGTGAAATAAGTTATCACCCGTTTTTTTTGATACTTTTTAAAATTAACTTCATTTATTCGCTTTCTTTTTCTTGAATAAACCGGCTTAATTGGCGAGCCTTATTCAACCAAAATGAATCAGGTTGTTGCTGTTCAATAAAGTTTAGCAGTTGATTTAAATCTTTTAAGTATTTTTTATCATACGGCCACTTAGAAAACAACCCACTAAAATGCCGCTCAAAAAAATCCCTTGCTTTTTCTTCTGAAATACCCAGTTGTTTTAAACGTAAATAGGTAACTTGTGGTAACCGAACGGTTGAATCATAGTATTTACCGCGATTATTAACAATAGATGCTTGATGATTGCGTTTATAGTATATTTTTTGCGGTAAAGCCAAGCCGTGTGCTCCGCTGAGTAAAACAGACATAAAAAAGCATTCATCCTCAAAATAAAGTCCGTCGGGAAAAGTGATTCTTTTATCATTTAAAAAATCCCGCCGATAAATTTGTTTGCCGGAGGTAACGGGGAAATTAAATAAAACCTCGTTCGGTAATTCGGAACCAATATACGGTTGAATTGTGTGAGGTATAATTTCTTTGGGTAGTAAATTATAATACTTGTTAGATAATTTTTCACCGTTTTGATTCACATGTTGAATATAAAAAGAAACAACATCAGGCTGAATGCCGGATATTTTTTTTGATTTTTGAATAGATAGATATAATTTTTGTAGGGCATTTTTATCAATCCAATCATCTGCATCAATAAACCAAACATACTCGCCTTTTGCTTTTTTGAGTGCATTATTGCGAGCAGTTGAAAGCCCTTGATTTTTTTGATTGATTACTTTTACACGGTCGTCTTGTTTAGCAAAATACCTGATTGTTTCTAAAGAAGAATCCGTGGAGCCGTCATTCACGATAATTAATTCAAAATCGGGAAAAGAAGAAGTTAATGCGGATTGAATGGTTTGCGAAATATATTTTTCGTAATTATAGTTAGATACAATAATTGAAAAAAACGGCTTTTTAAATAAATAGCGCAACCCGTTATTTTTGATAACGAAGGAAAGAATAAATATTAAAACAAATAGTGATAAATAAATCAAAAACCGTTTCATATAAAATAATCCTTAAGTCCAGATGAGTTATTATAACAAAACCATAACGTCAGTCAAATTATTTTTCTTAAAAATATTAAAAAATTTTTCAAAATATTAAGTAACTGTTTGAAAAAAATAAAAAATAAAACTATTTTTCCAAATGCTTTTAAAAATTATGAATATATGTTAAATAATTCTTTTTTTTTATTCAAAAATGTGATACATTGCCCCCTATATGTTGATGTTTAGGAGTAGGTAAATGCCAAAAGAGGTGATTTTGGTGGATCAACTTTTCAAATCATTTTATAGTTCCAAAGGATGGTTTAGGAAAAGTTTGGTTAAAACTGATGCGGTAAAAAATCTTTCATTTTCTGTTTGTGCTGGCGAGTGTTTGGCATTTATCGGGCCCAATGGTGCTGGGAAGTCAACAACCGTGAAATTATTAACTTCCGTATTATATCCAACTTCGGGAACAGCACTAATAGATGGTTTAAATCCTTGGAAAAATCGGTGTGCGTTGGCTCATCGAATAGGGGTTGTGTTTGGCCAACGCTCTCAGTTATGGTATCATTTGCCTGTATGTGATTCTTTTTCTTTGTTGGCCGCTGCTTATGATATACCGGATCATGTTGCTCAAAAAAAATGGAAGGAACTTTCTGAAATGCTGAATATCGGCAGATTATGGCGAATGCCGGTTAAGCAATTATCACTCGGACAAAGAATGCGTTGCGAGATAGCGGCATCTCTTTTACATTCTCCATCCATTTTGTTTCTTGATGAGCCGACAATCGGTTTAGATGTAGAGGCAAAAAGAATCTTGCGTGATTTTTTAAAAAAAGAAGCATCTGAAAATGGTACGACGATTTTATTAACAAGTCATGATACGGAAGATATTGAAAAAGTCTGCCAACGAGTGCTTTTGATTAACAATGGCACCAAAATGTTGGATACTTCCGTTCAACGATTAAAGACGGATTTTCTTTCTAAAAAATATGTTCGGTTGATTAAAACCAATGGAGATAGTGTGCGTTTATCTTTTGATACACACAAACAATCTGTTCAGTCATTTTTAAAGCAAACGGATTTAAATGATATAACGGATATAACAATTGAAAATCCGCCATTGGAAGAGATAATTCGGGCGTTATACATTGGCGGAGAAGCGTATGCATAAGTATTTGGCGCTGATGAAAATTTCTTTTATAACACAAAAAAATGAAGTATCTGTTTTGTGTGCCCGCCTTTTTTTTCTTTTATTGCTGATTGGCATTTTTTATCAATTTTGGCATATTGTTGCGCAAGAAAATCAAACAACAAATTTAATTAATCCTGTTGATTTTATTTGGTACTTATTGATTGGCGGTGTGTTGCAATATGGGCGCGGGGAAGGGCTTCATTACCGCATTGAACAAGAAGTGAAGAGTGGTAGCATAGCATATCGTATGTTGCGCCCGATATCGGTTATGTGGGCGTATTTTTGTGAAGCAATGGGCACTTTTTTATTTCGGTTGCCATTTTTCTTTTGTATCGGAGCGGTTTTTTTATTAATGATCACAGGCGGAAAATTACCAACCTGTATCCTTGATTTGCCTGTTATTTTTATTTTGATGCTATTAAGTGCTGTATTTATCAGTTTATGCACAGTATTTATCGGATTATCAACTTTATTGATGCAAGATTCACTGCCGATGTTTTGGTTTATCCAAAAAGCGGAATATATTTTAGGTGGCTTATTTTTCCCTTTATCATTTTACCCTGAATGGTTGCAAAAAATCGCTTTTGCAACGCCTTTCGGATGGGTGAATTACGGTGTTGCGCGATTGATTTATGATTATTCTTTTATAAAAGCAGTGGATACAGCGCTTCATATTTTGTTTTGGATTATGTTTATGATAGCCGTAAATACCTTGTTTTATCGATTGCTTGTGAGGAGGATGGCTATTAATGGCGGATAGGCAGTATCATTTCTTTTTTCGCTTAATCAAAATGAGTATGAAACAGTCGTATGCACTTAAAGCAGCATTTTGGTTACGACTGATTTTTATGATTGTATCTGATTTAATCATGCTGATTGGTTGGTATGTTATGTTTCAATCATTTCACACGATTAACGGATGGAGTTTTGAAGATTTTATGTTTATGAGTGGTTTAAATATATCAACATTTTCTATTTGGACTCTCTTTTTCAGAGGAGGGGGAACATATATGGCCCAATGGATACAAAATGGTGAATTTGATCATTTTTTACTTTCTCCTCCGAATGTATTATTCCATGCTTCCTGTTGTGTGTCGGAACCAGCAGGTTGGGGTGATTTTATAACTGGAATCTGTTTAATGGCTGTATCCGGGTTGGTTACTTTTAATACTTTTGGTATTGTGTTGATATTATTTATTTGTGCTGTTTTGTGTTTTTTAAGTATCAGTTTCATCCTAACGGCAATAAATTTTTACTTTAAAAATGCAGCTGATTTAACGGAAAGATTATTTTATGTCTTTTTCTGTATTTGTGGTTATCCGGGGAGTATTTATACGGATTGGGCGAAAGTTATATTGATTACTGTTTTCCCGGTGGGACTTATTTCAATTTTGCCGGTTGAGATATTAAAAAATATGCAATTTTCATCATTTGTATATTTATTGTGTGCTACGGCTGTTTTGTTTTTAGGGAGTATTTTTTTGTTTTACCGTGGTCTTAGAAGATACGAAAGTGGCAATAGAACAATATTAAGGGGATAAATTGAGATGAAAAAATTTTTATATTACATGATAATCGGATGTATTCTGTTGGGTTGGAATGGCTTTTCTTACGGAAACGAAATGCATAGTCCTAAATCAATGAAAAAAGCAACATTAGTTGTTTGGGAACCCGGTCGAAATAATCGTATATTTAATAAAGAGTTGCCATATAGATATTTGAGAGAGAAACTGTATGAACATGGGTATTGGCTAAAAACACATCCGGAACAACCGATAGAGGGCAGTGATTTGGTTATCGTTGTATGGAGAGGTTTTCCTGATATTCCGCCCGACTTGAAAGAGAAAAGTTATTTATGGATTATGGAAACACCGCCAACCATTGACCATTTATACTGGAATAAAAACATAAATCAATTTAAAAAAGTATTTACATATCAAAGGAAACGAGTGGATAATAAACATATTTTCAACTTTGCCATTCCATATTACTTTAAGTACAAATTATTTAATGTGGATGAGGCAATGGCACAAAAAAATGTATTGATAGCTCAAATAGCCGGTAATCACTACTACGATAATAGATTTTTATATCATGAACGGCGAAAAGATACTGTCTGGTTGCTTGAAAATACACATGATCAATATAAATTATACGGAAACGGTTGGAATAAATTAGAAAAAGAACTTTCCGATAAAGGGAAAAAGGAATTCAAGAGCGTTTATCAAGGATATATCCCGAATAAACAAGATGCCGTTAAACCGGCTAAATTTGTATTAGCGTATGAAAATGCCAGTTCAGATGATTACGTTACCGAGAAAATCTTTGATGTGATGGTCGGCGGGTCTGTTCCCGTTTATTTAGGGGCCCCAAATATTACCGAATATGTGCCGGCGGATTGTTTTATTGATAGAAAAAAATTCAAATCAATGGCTGAGTTGTATACTTATTTAAGCACAATGCCTGGTGACGTTTATAAAGGTTATTTGGAGCGTATCAGGTCATTTTTGCAAAAATCAGATACACATCCCAAAAATGCCATACGTTTAATAGATCAGTTGATTGATCATATTTTCTCTGATAATGCAAAGCCTGCTTAAATTTTATGGTTTTGAATATCAACAGTAGAAAATTCTTGAAATGAAATCGGTCTGGCGTGGAAAAAATAATCCTTCCAGTAAATATCACTTTCATATTGCTTTTCCCCTGTTTTGATATTATAGCGATAAAATTTATCAAAAGAAGATGTTATATTTTTATCATCTAGATCAGCAGCCAGTACAAAAAGTTCTTGTTCATTTATTTGAACGGCGCTTGATGCAATCGGTGCGTAAACAGGTAAAGGAATTCTTTTCACGAGTTGAACTGTTTTTTGTTCTTCATCTACTTTAAAGAAAAGCACATCGCTTTTTTTTAATGATTTTATTTTTTTATTATTAAGAGGCCCGTTATTGCTAAAAATACTGATAACGCCGGATGGTAACTGACTGACACTGTGATTCATCATTGGCCAATGGAAATCATCTACCGTTTGAAAGCCTTTTTGCACATCAATCGGATAAGGTTTGCTTTGCGCATTAACCGCTGTTAAAGCTTTGTCGGCAATAGATGCGCGTTTACCATCAGCACCGGATTTTTGTAGCTGTAAATGAGGTGTGATCATCCACTTTAATTTCCCTGTTTCGTAATCTATTTTAAATATCCCTAAATGCTTTCCGGAGATAAGCAATGAATTGTCTTTAGATAGATATTTAACAGAATTAAGATGTAGCCAATCTGCTTTACCATAAATATCAATCGGATTTGAAAAAATAGATCTATCCGGATTTAAGATGGTAGCCATATCAAATACTTTAATTACTTTACCGGTTAAATCAGTCACTAAAATTTGATCATACGCCAGTGATACTTCCTTGTTAAGAATATATCCTTTTGAAGATTTATTGGAACCGACAATCAAAAGCGTTCCATTAGGACCTTCACCGATGTCATGTTGATAACTTTCAAAATCTTTCGGTAAACGAAAATCTCTTAATTTTTCCCCCAATAGCGAAGAAACCTCAATAATACCGCTACCGTAATCAGTAATCAGATGATCGTGAAGAATATGTGTTTGCTTATAACTGCCGTCATAATGCGGATCAAAGAAAAAACGGATATTCCCATATTCATCAAAAACAATTCCTTTGGGACCGTTTCCGCCACCGCTTGCATAATAAAACAAATTGTCTTGGGGTTTTTGTTTGGGAATATACCATAGTTGAGAAGCTCCGACAGCACCGGTTTTGATTTTATGCGAATATATTATTTCTTTTTCCCCTTTTTCTTGCACAATTATCATAATTTGATTTAGGTGTTTCGGATACAATCCGTATACCGGAATAGTCCAGTCTTTTTTTTCTTGAGGAAAATGTGTTATTAAATCTTTTTCGTTATTTTTTCCTTTTATGACTAATGAAACAGTCGCCGGATTTTCTAAAGAAAAACCGATAATGGCTACCAATGGATTGCGATTAAAAGGATTAACTCGGATATATGGATTTTTAGGCGTATATTCAAATTGTTGGTATTTTTTTTCTAATTCTTCCCATGAAAAGGAATATCCGTAAAGTGGTAACAGCAAACCGATACATACTGATAACAAACGAACAAAATAAGATAGTTTCATTTAGATACCCCTGTTTGGTAATATTGAATAAAGTTTACATAAATTAAATAAAAAAATCAAGGGGAATATGGTAATAATTTATGCTGGCTATTGACTTTATACTATGCTCATGTTAAAACAAAAAGATAACTGATATGAGGGTAAGATGAACCGGATATTTTTTTACGTTGCAAGCATTATGTTCTTACCGATATCCGTGTCGGCAACAGTCATAGACGGATGGGATATAACGGTACAATCGGCTGAAATTCGCCCTTTATTTTCACTCTCGCAAGAGGTTGAAACATATACGGGTGATATCATGTTGCACGAAATAACACATGAGCCGAAGAAGGGTTTTGTTTATATTGCGGTTCCGACCACTGTGTCACGTAAAGAGACCGATTCAAAGTTTCTATCGGGGAGTGTTCAACTAAGCATTAAAGAAAAGAATTTTAATCGTGTTGAAGATGATGCGTTTTTAATTGATTACGGCATGAAACCATTTGCGCACATGAATATTAAATTGGGAACGCATAAAGGAATTTATTTATTTGAAATTCCGAAAGAATCTCTTTCAAATGAGATGTTTTTAATGTATCAAAATCAAAAAATAAAATTGTCGGTTATTCAAAAATAAAAAAAGGGGAAAAATGAAGATATTGAAATGGCTTTGTGTGTGGAGTTGTTTGCTATGCTCCATACCGGTTTATGCGGATTATATTCAGGAGCAAAAACAGATGGATGCGGATATTGCAACGGAAGTATCACAGAAAGAATATTTGATTGAAAACCCGTTAATCTTAGTCAATCCGTATGGTATTTCACCGTTAACGGCATTGATTTCATTTCGCACAAAACTTCCTTCCGTTATCGGAATTACCATTCAGGGAAAAGATGAGGCAACAACGCTCCATCATCAATTTCAAACTAAAACCACCACACATTTAATTCCTGTTTATGGATTATATGAGGGAAATAATACGGTTATTTTAACGGAACGCAACGAGCAGGGCGAAAACAGTTATCCTTTGCAAATCACAACCGAAAAAATCCCCCTGGAAACGAAAGTTAATGTTAAAACAGCCGATACAACATTGATGAAAGAGGGGATGACGTTTGCGACTCCGGGGGTTATCGTCAATCCCGGCAGTTTTGCTTTTGCATTTGATAAAAACGGAGATATTCGGTGGGTGTTGACGGATCCGATTATGGGAAAAATGTCGCCGTTGCACGTGTTGGATAACGGCACATTGATTATGAGTTCGGAAGAACATGACCCGAAATACACGGTAGCCTATCACTCTTTATACGAGATTGATTTATTAGGAAAAATTCATCATAAAATCCAAGCGGAAGATGATATTCAGCACGATATTGTTAAGTTACCGAATAACAATTATTTGGCATTAGTGAATATAACGGGTAAAGAAACGATTGCCGATGCCGTTGTTGAAATAACGCCGAATAATGAAGTGATTGATCGGTTTGACATAGATGATATTTTAGGACTGGAAAATGAACGTATTCCGCGCACGTTTGAACATTATTTATATAAAGATAATTACAAACGCGAAAAAATGGATGCCATGCACCTCAACTCGCTGAACTATGATGCGGAAGATGACAGTATTATTATGACGGCACGTTTTTATAATTTCTTGCTGAAAGTAGACCGCAAGACAAAAGAAATTAAATGGATTTTGGCAGATCCGAAAAATGCGTGGCTCAACGATAAAGCACGGGCTAAACTTTTAAAGCCGAAAACAGCGGATTTTGATTATATTTACGGTGCACATGCGGCCAAAGCCCACGGTAACGGGCATTTTACCGTGTTGGATAACGGCACGTATCGGGATATTTACGATAAAGGCGCCAACGCTCCGATTGATTCATACAATCCGCAAAACAGCTGGTCGCGCGGGGTAGAGTTTTTGATTGATGAGAAAAATATGACGGTTGAAACCGTTTGGCAATATAAACGCGGTCCGGAATTATATAATCATTATTTAGGTGATGTAGATAAGTATGGGGAAGGGCATTATTTAATGAATTTCGGCGACGTGGTTGCCGATAAAGACGAAACGCCTGCCAGTGTGGAACTTTCTCTTAATCCGGTAAAACAACCGGCACCCTCTCGGGCTTACATCATTGAAGTTAATCAAGGACGGGTTGTATTTGAGGCTATAACCGACGGCATGATGAATAATGCAATGTATCGGGTTGAGCGCTTTAATCCGTATGTGTCAGATACAGAATATCGGTTAGAAAAATGAAATTATTTCGTATGTTGTTAATTGGCATTGCCGTCATCGGTTGCTTCGGCAAAACAGCGGTTGGGGCTGAGGAGGTGAGTGGTGATACGGCTTACACGCAATGGAAGCGGTATTTACATGAAACGTATGGGCTTGATTATCGCGTGCGGGCAGGATTTATGGCTCAGCGCGGTGCACCGAACGGGAAAGAAACGCTGTTGCGCGATAAATATGAAGTAGAAGCAAATTGGGATATGTTTGCAAGCGAAACATGGGGTGCAGGATCTATTCAATTTTTATATGAGGATATTAATTATCCGAAACTGGAAGGATCTCAAATGAGTGCGCGTATCGGTGTTGTTGAACCGATTAATGATGATGCGTTTCAGCGGGAGTATTTTAAGCGTTTTACCTATACGCATCAATTTACGGGTAAGATGAAGCACGTTGCCTTATCTGTCGGGCAGTTTTTAATCGGCAATTTCGGTAAAACCTCTTATAAATCAAAGCCATTAAGTTATTTTAATAATTTTTCACTTGCCAAGGTGATGACAAAAGGGTATCCGACGGGCGGTGTCGGCGCTTATTTAACGTATACGGGTTTTGAAAACTTAACCCTGATTGCAGGCGGACAAGATACCACGAATTTTTATCCGCAAAACATTTCGGTAGAACATTTAGATGAACATAAATGGACAAGTTTTATTTATGCGTCATGGCGTCCGAAATTAACAGCGCTCGGAAAAACAATTTTCACGGGATTTATTTATCACAGCCCAGCCATTCAAAAATACGATGGACAATTTAACCGAGCATTTGCAAAAGAAGCAAACGGTTGGTCATTCACGGCGAGGCAAGATATCGGGAAATGGACGATATTGGGAAAAATTAACGGATCTACGGGTAATCGGATGTGTGTAGAGCAAAGTTATGTGGCGGAAGTGATGTATAATAATCCTTTTGAGCGCAATGAACTAGATCAAATCGGCATAGGTTTCGGCGCTAATAAAATCAGCACATTTAATGCCAATGCGGTTCGTCCGTGGGAGAATGTAGCGGAAACATATATTACATTCGGCATTTCGGATTTTATCACCATCACGCCTGATATTCAATTATATATCAATCCGGCATTAACCCGAGAGCATCATACGGCGGTTGTTTCTTCCGTTCAGATGAAATTCTTATTTTAACATTGATGTAGTTAATAGTTAGATTTACTCGCCAATGCTTCATTATAGCGGTCGGCTTGTTCCAATGTATGCACAAGATGCACGATTAGCTCGTTATACGGCACGGCAAGATGGTGTTTTTGCGCCAGCCGAATAACGGCACCGTTAATAAAATCAATTTCCGTTAAATGCCCGTTTTTCCTATCTTGCGACATGGAAGAATAGCCCATCGGATGCGCATCGGCAATGTTTCGCACAAAAGAAATGATTTCATCCGCATGAAAGTCAAACCCCTCTGCATTTGCCACTTGCACGGCTTCGCGCAGAATGGCTGATATGATAAAGCCGGCTTCGGCGTTGTGGGTGATAAATCCCATCGGCGTTTGTGTGATAAACGTAAAGGCATTGATGGCTATGTTCACAAAGAGTTTTTTCCATAATAGAAAGCCGATATTATCTACAATGGCACAATCTAAACCCGATTTCAAGAAAACAGCGCAAATTTCTTCCAGCTTTGAATGAGGAACGAATTGACTGCCGATAGATGTAATCCCGATACCGCTATGAAATACTTTTCCGATATCTAATAAAACGGAGTTATGATTGGTTGTGCCTAAAATCAGTTGCGATTCGGGAATATATCGCGTGATAATATCTTGATTACCCATACCGTTTTGCAGTGTCAGAACAAGCGTCTGCGGTCCGATAACGGCTAAATTTTGTTGCAAGGCGTTGGCTGTTTGCGTGGCTTTAACCAAAATGATAACCAAATCGGCCTGTTGGTGATAAGTTCCCGATGCGTAGGCATGCAGATGATGAAACGAATCGGTATGGTGATCTGTTTCCGTGACAGATAAGCCGTTTTGATTAATTGTATCGGTTTTTTCTTGCGTGTGTGTGAGCAAGATAACTTCATTTTTTTGACTGAGTTCGGCACTGAATAAACAGCCTAAGGCGCCGTCTCCGATAATGGTAATTTTCATAAATTCCTCTTTATTCCTTATCTGATAATAAATCTATCGGTATGAGTGATAACCTTTATTGATATTACCAGAATAATTTGAAAGCGCAACACTTTATTCTGTTTTTGATGTGCCGAAAAGATTAATTTATGCGAATCCGCATACTTTTTTGAACCAAAAGACTGGTTTTTTATTCATAAAAAGGCTTAAAAAGCGGAAAACAACACGCATCCTCTGCAAGAAAAAGTAAAAAAAATCAAAAAATTTACTTTTAAAATCAGTTAATTGTAAAATAGTTTAAAAAAATTATTTCCCTTAAGCGTTTCTTAAGATTACTATGATGAAATGAACATGTAAACAAAAGATATATCACTTAACAACAAAAGGAGAAAAAAATGAAAAAATTATTAATCGGTTCAGTATTTGCATTAACCATTGCTTTTGCCACATCATCAATGGCGCAAGGATTTACGGGTCAAACGGCAACGGGCGGATTTCAAGGTCCGGGCTTAACAACCTCCACGGTTCAACAAGCGTTGTCTTACAGTGATGATACACCGGTTGTATTAGTCGGACAAATTGAACGCGCTTTGGGCGATGAAAAATATCTGTTCAAAGATGCAACGGGTTCCGTCACGGTTGAAATTGATAATGAAGACTGGCGCGGATTGACGGTAAAGCCGACAGACACAATTATGATTGAAGGCGAAGTTGATAAAGATATGTTCAAAACGGAAATTGATGTCAACACAGTCAGTATGAAAAAATAAGGAGAGAAAGCCGAATGCGGGTTTTGTTGATTGAGGACGACTCATTGATTGGTGACGGTTTAAAAACCGGTTTGGAAAAGTTAGGTTTTTCGGTTGACTGGTTTGAAAACGGCATAGACGGCAAAGAAGCATTATTTCAGATGCCTTATGATGCAGTTGTCCTTGATCTCGGCCTACCGGGGATAGACGGAATGTCTATTTTAAAAGATTGGCGTGGGCAAGGGCGAAACGAGCCCGTGTTGATATTAACGGCCCGTGGCGATGTTGACCATAGAATAGCAGGTTTAAACGAAGGGGCAGATGATTATCTGCCCAAGCCGTTTAGTTTATTAGAGGTGCAAGCGCGGTTAAATGCGTTGATTCGGCGAAATAACGGCAAACCGGCGCCCGAATTAAAAGCAAACGGTGTTAGCTTCAATCCTCAAACCAGAGAGGTTTTTTTTAACGGGGAAAAAGTGATTTTATCGCCCAAGGAAATCACGGTATTAGAATTATTGTTAATGAATAAAAACAGAGTCTTATCCCGGGAAACGATTGAAAATAAAATATACACGTGGGGAGAAGAAGTGCAAAGCAATGCGGTAGAAGTGCATATACACCATTTGCGCAAGAAACTTGGGAAAGAGATGATTAAAACGATTTCAAAAATCGGGTATATGTTGGAAGAAAAATGAAGAAGCTCAGTTTAAAGATACGGTTAATTTTATCATTTATTCTGATTGCAACAACGGTATTTTGTGTTGCGGGTGTTTTTGCCTGGAAAGAAACAACCGAAAAAGCGGATGAATTTTTTGATACGTATCAAATGATTTTGGCGCGACAATTAGCCGGTGCGAACTGGGATACCATAACCCCTGAACAACAGCAGATGACAAACAAATTGCTGGATGATATTCATTCGGCGGACGATGAAGATGAAGCCATTGGATTTGCCGTTTTCCGCACGGACGGACAAATGATTTTTAATGATGGCGAAAACGGGCGTGATTTTACTTATCAACCGGTGCCGAAATCTTTTGTAAGTCAAACGGTAGATGATGAAGAGTGGCGCATTATATGGATTCCGGCGGTCGATTCAAATTATATGATTGCCGTTGGGCAAGAAAAAGAATATCGGGCGGATATTGCGTGGGAAATGATGGAAGAATTTACGTTGCCGTGGTTAATCGGCATCGGGATGATGTTGCTTTTAATGATTATCATTATCGGCTATGAATTTCATCCGATTCACCGATTGGCGCGTGGATTAGAGAAGCGCAAAGAGGGCGATTTATCGGCATTATCGGAAGAAAGAATACCAACGGAAATTTTACCCCTGATTCGTGCCATGAATGATTTACTGGCAAAAGTGCGGGATACATTGGAAAGGGAGCGCGGTTTTATTGCCGATTCGGCGCATGAATTGCGCACTCCGTTAACGGCGCTTAAAGTGCAACTGGAAGTTTTGCAACTGATGCAAGATGATGAAAAAGCCCGCACGGAGGGTTTGAAAAAATTGGCGCAAGGGATAGATAGAGCCACGCGTTTAGTTGAGCAACTTCTGGCATTATCACGAGCGGAATCGGGTGTTTTAGCGGATAAAGACACGCGTATTTCATGGGAGCAAATTGTGCAAGAGATTGTTGCGGATTACCAAATAAAAGCCGAAGCAAAGCAGATGAATTTGCGTGTTCAGAGTGATAACAGCGGGCCGTTTACCTATGGTAATCCCGTCTTAGCGGGAACGGTGGTGCGTAATTTAACGGACAACGCGGTTCGGTATGGACAAGCGGGTGCGGATATCGTGATAACATTAAAGAACGGTGAGTTGCGCGTATTAACTAAACAAACGCAGGTATCGGAAGATGTTTTAACTCGTTTAGGGCAACGGTTTTACCGTCCGGCGGGGCAAAAGCAAAAGGGCAGTGGACTGGGGCTTTCCATTGTTGCCAGAATTGTGCATTTGTATGGCGGAAAATTAACTTTCCAAAACACCGACGAGGGATTTTTAGTGAGTATTTGCCCGAGTGAAAAGGGCGTATATTAAGGTGTATATTAAAATAAATAATTAAATAATACGTTATCCGTCTTTAAAAAAACGAAAAAGGTTGGGAATACCTTTTTCGTTTTTGTTGCGTGTAAAAAAGCGGGTGAATTATCTGCGCGCTATTTGACCAGCGCTGATGCCATCTGTGCCGAAAGTTTGCCCCAGAGCGTGTTTTGGGTATTAACATAGTCGGCATACGTCTTACCGCAAGGTAATGTCTCATCAAATCGTGCACGAGATAACGTCTTCCCGGCGTTGTTTTGAATGCTCCACCAGACAGATAATGTTGCCTCTTGGCCGAGTGTGCCACTCATCTTGATCAGCTCAATTTGAACAAGTCGATTGAATGACTGGTCATCATACCCTTTGGTGGCAACATAGGCATTCGGTAATAAGCGTTGCAGATTTTCAATAATCGCCCGCTGAGTAATCAATGAAAGCGGTTCCGACCAGCGATTTAATTCCGAAATGGCTAATTTTGTGGACGTTTCGTTTAAAACAATTTGCGGGCGATCCAAAAAGTCGGGAACTTGGCTCGGTCGCACGCCGACGGATATTTTTTCCGAACTCACGGCATTCAGTGCCGTATCCGATGACAAAATATAAAACGAAGCATTCGGACTTGTTCCCCCAAAACAGCCGGCCAGACATAACAGCCCGATACCGACTATCCCTGATAATATATATTGTTTGCTGACGCTTCTTTTCATCTTATTTTCCTTTTCCTCTGAGTAATGATTCCGGATGACGCTCCAAATAGTCGGTTAAATTGCGCATGGAGTTGGCTGCCCGTTCAATGGTGTTGAGCGTTTGATTAAAGTGATTAAGTGTTTCCGATGTTTTTGGAACGTTTTTATCCAACCGATTGACGGTTTTATCCAGCGTATCCGTTAATTTGGTTAAATTGACGCTTAACTCGTTTAAGTTTTCACCGAGTTGTGCATATCGCGGTAAGATAACGGGTAATTCCGCATTCATCGTATCCATCACTTTATCTAATTTAAACACAATATCCCGTAACGGCAAGTCTTGAATGCCTTTTGATAGTTCGCCGATGGTGGAAAGCGTGGTCGGAATTTGCGGAATGTGTGCCGTTTCGGGCAAATTAACGTATTGAACGGGTGTATCCGGCATCATCACTAATTCAATCATCAGTTGCCCCGTCAAAAAATTCTGTGTGGCGAGGCGGGCACGTAATCCGCGTTCCACTAACTTTTGAAGCACTTCGCGTCGCTCGGCTTGAGTGCGAAACTGTATATCGCCCACGTTTAAATTATTGGCCATACGCACAAAGACTGGAATGCGAAAATCATCATTTTTATCCAAGTTCGCGATTAAAGAAATGCGCGCCACTTTCCCGACTTCTACGCCCTCTAACACCACCGATGAGCCCACATTCAGCCCTTTCACCGATTCATCAAAAAACATGACGAGCAATCGATCGTTTTGTGGCATAATGCGTTCAATAACGAATTTCCCGATGATGCCGAATAAACAGGCAAATCCGATGATTAAAAATAACCCGATTCTTCTTTTATTTGGTTGATGCGACATTTTCAGACTTTCCTCTCGTTAAAAATTCATACACGGTTTCATTCGGCGGATTTTTTAATAAATCACGCGGTTTGCCTTGCGCGATAATGCGTTTGCTTGATGCGTCCAAAAAAATACCGTTTGTGCCGATATCCAAAAGCGAACTTAATTCGTGCGTAACAACGACCAACGTTGTGCCTAAACTTTGATTGATATTTTTCATTAAATCGTCCAGCAACTTGGAGCTGACGGGATCCAACCCTGCCGACGGTTCATCAAAATACACGATTTTCGGATCCAAAGCCAATGCTCTCGCCAATCCGGCTCGTTTTTTCATCCCGCCACTGATTTCCGACGGGTAAAACGATTCAAATCCCGCCAACCCGACCAGCGCCAATTTGAGTGATACCAATTCATCAATCAGCGCTTGTGAATAGTCCGTATACTGTTGCAACGGCAAAGCAATGTTTTCGGCAAGCGTCATGGAACTGAACAGGGCACCGCTCTGGTAAAGAATACCGCATTTTTGCATAATGGATTTACGGGTATCGGGTGTGGCATGCGTAAAATTTACGCCGTCAATATACACGGCTCCGCCCAGCGGTTCGTTCAGGCCCGTTAATAATCGCAGTAAAGAACTTTTACCGCATCCGCTACCGCCCATGATAATAAAAATATCGTTCGGACGGACGGTAAAATTCATATCCTTTTGCAAGATGAAATCACCGTATCCCATCGTTAAGTTGCGCGCTTCAATGATGGCTTTTTCTTGTTTCATATTCCGATGACCTCACAAATAAACGTAATAATTCCCGTCAACACAATCATCCAGACAATCGCACTGACAACCGCTTTTGTTGTGCCGATGCCGACACTATCGGCATTTCGCCCGCAATAAACGCCGTAATAACATCCGCATAACGCAATCACAAATCCAAACACAATGCCGTGAAACACCCCGACCAGAAAATTCGTTAAATCAAATGCCTGCCAAGCATATTTCCAATACTCTTCGGGCGGAATTCCCAATAAAAAAATGCCGACGAAACTCCCGCCCGCAATACCCGCAAAATCTGCCAGCATTACTAATAACGGCATAACGATAACCAGCGTTGATAAGCGCGGTAAAACTAAAAAATCCGCAATCGGAATGCCCATTGTTTTGAGCGCATCCAATTCTTCATTTACCTGCATGGTTCCGATCGTCGCCGCATAAGAAGCGCCTGTTCGCCCCGCCATAATAACGCCGACCATAATCGCACCCATAATACGTGTCATTCCGATGGTGACCAATCCGGCCACAAAAATTTGCGCGCCGAATGTTTTTAATTGCACGGCGCCGACAAAGGCCAAAATTAACCCCACCATAAAACTGATGAGCGAAACAATCAACAACGCTTTTGGCCCGCAATTATTCATCTCCGTCCAAAAATCAACCGACCGCATAATGGCGCGACCCGTCAGCATTTTACCGACGGATGCTAATGCTTTGCCGATAAAAGCCACCCCTTTTTTGACGGCAACGGCTGTTTCAATACCGCGTTCGCCGATATATTCCAAAATATCAACCCGATTATCTCGCGGTGCGGGCGGTTTTCTATCCACCGCTAACGATAAATCCAAGAGGGCGTTTAAATCTTTCGGTAATGTATCCGAACAAAATAATATTTTTCGTTCGGAAGCAATTTTTTTCAAATGATAGAGCGCAACGGCCAATGTGGAATCCCAAGAAGCAAGATTTTTTCCCTCAATTTGAATTTGCCGAATATGGGGCTCTTCGGCGGTTTGATACAGTTGCTGAAACAGTGTCTCCTCGTTTAAACGGCACAAATCGCCCGATAACCGAACAATTAAATTTTCTTGCGCACATTGAAACGTTAACCCCATTTTTTGCTCTTTTTATTTCTTTGTATCGGATAAATGATCCAGCATTTGTTCCGCCGATGACCGATTGTCATAAAATAAAATATGTTTGGCCGTTTTTAGCGTTTCCAATTCCAATGCGGACAAAGGCTCTCTCTTTCCTGTTGTATAGGTATATCCTTCCACGATTTCATCATTACGAAAGAATACTTCCAACATCAATGTGCCGTCTCGGTGATAATTTTTGCTGACACCTTCAAATTTGTCCTTTGAAAAAACAACTTCTTTTGCAATTTTACCGTCGGGATAAAAAAACTGCGCCAACCCATCTTTTTTATCATCAATGTAGGGAATTTTGCCGTGCACTTGTCCGTTGAAAAAATATTCAACCGATATGCCGTTGGCTTTCCCCTCCCAATAGGGCATTTCCAATAATAATGAGCCGTTTTCATCAAAAATTTTAGCTGTTCCGTGTCGTAAGTCATGTTGATACGGGTATTCGCCGATTAAACGCCCCTGCTCATCAAATTCTTTCATCAAGCCGTTTATTTCATCATTTTGATAAGGAATTTCGGCTTTCAATGCGCCGTTTTCGTAAAATGTATGCGCAACGCCTTCCGCCTGATTATTTTGAAACGGCATTTCTAACCGCAATTTCCCGTTCGGATAGTAAACTTTTCGGGTGCCGTTCAGTTTGTCGGCCGAATAAGGTGTTTCAACGGCAACTTGGCCGTTCGGATAAAATTCTTTGCTGATTCCGTTCTTTAAATTATGCGTGTAGAATGTTTCTTCCTTTAAAATCCCCGTATCATAATATTCCCGACTGGGGCCGTTTAAAGCATCGTCGGCATAATTCTCTTCATAGCGTAATTGCCCGTTCGGGTAATACTCTTTGAGCGGACCGTCTGCTTTTTCGCCGTGTCGGATAAACGACATCATCAATCGCCCGTTCGGGTAATACTGCTCAAACGGTCCGTCTATCCTGTCATTCCGATAGGTGATGGATAAGCGAACATTTCCGTTTGCGTAATATGTTTTGGATATACCGTGTTTACGTTGACCGCGGTAGGTTGATTCAGATTGTATTTTCCCGTTCGGAAAATAAATTTTTTCGGTGTGCGGATAATAAAAATACCAACCGAAAGACCCGCCGATACCAATAACGGCAACGCATGCGAGCATACTGAAAATCAGCTTCTTTTTCATAAGTCTCCTTAATGCTGTTGGATACATTATCAATCAAATCTGGTATTTTGTCAATCATAAATTCGCATGAGACCTATTTCGGGCACATTTTTTTATTTTGCTTGCAATTCAAAAGAAGATGGTTTATAAACAAAGAAATGGTTTAACATAACAAAGGATGTTAGGAATGAAACGGACAACCAGAAGCGTTTATGAAAAACGATTTTTTCTTTCTTTGTTTGTAATTGTGTTGATTTTATTTGCCGGTGTCGGTATTTATAATGTTAACCGCAAGAATATGCCGTTGGAACTGCCGGATACAAATGAGGTTGCGTCTCAGGCACCGCAAAATGCGTTGGATCAGTTAAGTATCGTGTCGGGCATTGTTTACCGTCATTTGGTTGCTTATAATTTGGTTTGCACGGAATCGGGGCAACCGTTGGAAAAATATCCGGCGTATTTCAGTGCCAAGTATGCCGACGATATTCGTCGGATTGATCGGGCCTGGAACAGACGTGGCAAATCTTTGGAATCGGTTCTCACGGATTATGATTCCAGACGGTATCCGAAACTCGCGCCCGAAATTCAAACGGAGTTGATTGATTTAGAGCGACAAATGGCTATTTTAGTCAAAGCGCAAAAAGCTAATATCTTGCCGAAAGATGTTCATTGGACGGCCGAAGATGAAAATAAATTAAATATCAAAGATGCGTGCTTATTGTTTGATGATGCGGCTCCGGAAATCGGTGAAAAAACAAACTTTGCCGATACGTTCCGTCAATATATGCGTGGCATTTAGCGTTTAGGTGAGTTGCAAGAAAAGGAGCGGGATAAAACCTGCTCCTTTTTTAGTTGTCTAAACCGATTTAATATTATCTGTTTTTCGGTTATCCGAGACACTTGTTTTTGAAACAAATAAAGATATGTTATATTTTCAGCAGATTGGAATATAAAAAAAATAACCCGTTCGCGATGAAGGGTTATTTATATGAATGGCGGAGAGTACAGGACTCGAACCTGTGCATCGCTTTCACGATGACGGATTAGCAATCCGCTGCATTACCACTCTGCCAACTCTCCGCAGAATTTTCTCTATCCTATCGTTCTTTTATTCAAATGTCAATTACTTTTTTCGGTTATTCCGTTTTTTTGTAATTTTAATGATTCTCAAAGCGTTTTTTTTCATATTTATGTAAAAAATAAATTGATTTACTCCGGGTAAGAGGGAAACATAAAAAACTTTTTATATTTTAATACGTTTTTTAATTATGGGACTAAAAAATCAAAATTGAAATTAAATTTAATTGTTTTTTCAGTGTAGTAAATTAAATTCTAGTTCATTGTAAAACAAAAAAGATTATTTTAAAATTTTCCCAAAAGTTAACTTGAAATTTGGAGTTTAAAATGAAAAAATCTATTCGGGAAGTAGTTGCAAATAACATAAAGCAGTATCGCAAAGACACACAAATGACGCAATCGGAATTAGCAGAGAGAATCGGAAAAACGGTCGAGATGGTCTGTCAATTAGAGAACAATGTAGCGAGCACAAAATTGATTACATTAGAGCAAATTGCAGATGCATTCGGGATAGAGCCATATCGGTTATTGTTGGATAAAGAGTATCCGGAATACGAGAAACTATCACCGCAACTTACGCGCTTAATTGCTGTTTTACAAAAGCAACCGGCAAGTGTCATTGAATCGCTTTTAACCTTATTGGACGAACTTAAGCGTTAAATATTCGTAAAAAGGCAGAGATTTTCTTAAAGAGTGCAAAAAGTTCTTGCAAAAGGGATAAAAATCGTGTAGAAATAGGGAACATGCGAAACGGGCACTTGTAGCTCAGCTGGATAGAGTATTGCCCTCCGAAGGCAAGGGTCGTGAGTTCGAATCTCGCCAAGTGCGCCATTTAAAAATCCCCGAGGAGCGGGGATTTTTTTGTTATATAGAGAAAAAGAAGAATAAAATCAGACGGTTTATGGGGAGGAGGAAGCAGAAATAAAAAAGAGGAAGCGGGGGAAAAGAGAGAAAGGAGTGAAAAAAAACGGCGAAGGGCAAAAAAAAGACTTGCAATTAAGAAAAGAGTAGTGTATAAAAGAAAAAAGAGATTGGGCTGTCGCCAAGCGGTAAGGCAACGGTTTTTGATACCGTCATTCGTTGGTTCGAATCCAGCCAGCCCAGCCAAAACAGATAAGTCGCTAGAAATAGCGACTTTTTCTTTATTTTACAATCACTTATATTGGTCCGTGTACAGAGTTTTTCAAAAAGCTCTTTTTTCAGCCCTACACGGACTCACGTTTCAAAAAAGCCTTTGTTTTCAATGCTTCTGTCTTGGGATGTTAAAAATTCCTCCCAAAGAGAGGCAGATGTATTCAGACTGAGCTTAGATGAGAAAAAGGTGGTCCTATAACACGCTTATTGCTACTGCCATCTTGGGGTACCTACCTGCCATCTAGATGACCTCGGGAACCCTATCGGCATATCCCAGCCATAAAAATAAATGCAACATCGTTAATTGGTCCATTTTTCAACAAGGCCTTTACGTGCGAGAGCCAATGAGAGGCTATGCTTATTCAGTAAACCATTAAATGACATCAATGTCATCTAATCGAGAACATAAAAAAAGAGGCAACCGAAGTCACCTCTTTCGTCTTGTGGTATCCGACCTTACTTGCCGACTTTCTTCTCAGTTTTATCTCCAGGAAACGTGCTGAGCAAAGCCAACATCATTTTGGGGCAGACGTGCTCGCCTAATGCTTTGCGAACCAAGGATTCATCATTGCTAATCAACATTCCATTTTTCCAATGCAAGCCTTCAAAATCGCCGTCAAAGCCTTTAGGAGCTAACAACGGATCCAAAAAGTCTGCCGAGGTTCCCATCAACAATAACAACTCCAAAATCGAACAGACACGAGCATCTGAATAACAACCATTCGTCAACGGCCGACCATAGTGAACAGAAGACAAGTCACCAATAGAACCATTACCACCTGTAATTGTTGGAGCTGGCTTTGACGGATCAAGGCGTCGATAGCCTTGTTTAAAACTTCCTTCCGATGTTGAACCACTTTTATTTTTCGGCTGATACAAAACTGAGTTTAACCATGCAGACATCCCAGTCGGTGTATGAGCCAAAAACTTAATTTTTTCATACGTTAACGGTAAACCGTAATGCCATCTATTATCTGGATCTACTTCACCGGCTTCTAATGATTTCAACCTGCCAATTACTTCAAAAACTGTGGGCCGGAACTTATGCGCTTTCGGAAACTTCCAATCTCCTAATTCCGGTTTCCAAAACAAGATAAAACAACGTTCACGATCTTCGGCTGTTCCGTAGTCAGCTGCGGATAAGATACCAACCCGTGTTTTATAGCCCATCTTGTGCAAATCATCAATAACGTATTCACCGATGGTCTTATCGCCTAAAATATCCAGAGCTTTTTTGGGATGACTGGTTAACCATTGAGACACATTTTCAATGATACCGGCTTTATACCCGACTGCTTTAATGACCTTTAATGTTGGATCAAATAATTTGGCTCGTTCAGTTGTCCCCTTACTATCTGCCGTATTTAAGCTTGAACTATCTTGACATGGTGGGCTCGCAAAAACGAAAGTAGCTCCTGCCTTTTTGCTTTCTGCCACAACTTGATCAAAAATAGGCTGTTCAGAAATTGAACCAATAATCATTTTGCACTCAGGATACAGACGTCTATGGGCTTTGCCGCACCAATCACTATATTCGTTTGCGATAGCCACTTTAATGCCGGTTGCCTTTTCTACAAGACTGGTTCCAATCCCGATATTCGCAAACAAAGAGGTCGCGACTAACGGCTTCTCCAATACCAACGTTTTGTCCGTTGTTTCAAAATCAGTATCTTTGGCACGCCAATTTTTTAACATTTGACTGTCCGTTTTTTGGGTATCATCGTTTTGCGCCTTTTTTGGCAATTTCATTACTTAATGCCATGGAACGTGTCGGAATCTCACCTGCAGAAAAAGCGAATTTGATGGCTGCCCAAATACTCGACAACTCCAGTTTTTGAAAGTCGCGAATTTGACGAGCACCCAAACGCGGATATTTTGCCTTGATGATGTCCTTCTTGGTCATTTTCTTGTCCAGTGCCCGACGAGCAGAACCTTTTTTCAAGCCTTTTTGTGCCTTGATTGACTTCATGTCTTGACCGATGGCATATTCAACCAACAACTGGTATGAGGCCATCATTTGCAACTTCCGGAACTGCTTTGCGTTTTCTTCATCCGATATCGGTTGTGTCTTTAAAATAGCCATTTTTACTTTGACCGCTTCAGAAACGCGATCCAACAAAGCATCCAAATCAGTTTTATTGCTAATCGGATCAGTCGGCAAATTATCGAAATTATCGTTCGCACAAGCTGCAATCAATGAGGATAATTCGGCCTTGGACAAATAGTCATGCGTAAAGATATCATCCAAGCTTTTATCCCGTAATACCTCTGGGAAGCTAAATGTAGCCGTATTATCATTTGCAGATACAACGTTAGCGATATCTTCCGCTATACCCACATCAGCAGCATTGATTACTTCACCTCCTCTCATAATATCCGTTGCTGTTTCACAAGACGTAAATGTTTCACCATTTACAACATTTTTTGTTTCTTCACCATTTTGGTTGGCGACTACCATTTTATTTAAATCAGTCATTTTAATTTTTCCTTTTCTTTTACAACTGATATCGATATCCCATCGACAGGGTCGTGACCGTTTGTCACGGACGAAATCATAAAATAAAGGGAAAAAATAATCGCTGGACACGCCTCAAACTAGCTAGTCCAGTTTAAAATAACATATTGATAACAATGATTATTTATTGTATTTCTTGATACTAATTCTTGCCTGCCTTACAGCACGGCTATTTCTTAAACTTTTTAAATCCGAGATATAGTACTTTGGTTTGTTTTCAAGATAGTCTAATTGTGTGCAATTATTTCTATGAACACAATCATAAAAGCGGTTGTGACTGATTTTTAAAATCTCTTTTAATGCATACGATCGGCTACACCAAAATTTATAGCCGGTTTCGTCGTAATCAACATTTTTGTGCTTGTTCTCATCTTTTAATGGATGAAACTTTTTCTGAAGAAATGAATTAACCGAATCGATATTGTAGTATATTCTTTTAGGGGCTTGAAAAGTTTTAAATTGACCAGTTGATATAATCTCATCTATTGAGTTATAAGCTACATCAAAGATTTTGGGCATATCTTCTTTAATTAAAATACAGCGTTCATCTTCATCGGTCATATGTTTATCGGCATTATCATCATAAGATTCTAAATTACTATGTGGATCAAGATCTAGTTGTAAAGGATGTTTCCCAGAAATATTGCAAGTTATAATGTAGTTTCCACCAACTTTATTGTTAGGATTATTCTTTCGAACCATCTCTACCATTGGAAGAGTTAAAACATTTTGCCCTGGATTTATATAATTATAGTATTTTATCAGAGCTGTTTTTTCTTTTTTTGAACATTGTGGATATGAAATACGAAGCATTACATGATGTTTTAATGCCTTGAATTTGCCAATACTAGGAAGAATGCTATTATGAATCATATCATCTAAATGAGACAAAAATTCCTCTCTTTGTTTCCGAGATAACGTTATTCCAGATTGATTATGTTCATAAACCAATGAATCAAACAACAGCGTATATTGGAAAAGGTCTCGTAATTTTATAGTACAAATAGGATAGTTTTGTTCGTTAAAATTTAAGTATAAAGAAACATCATCAGCTATATCTTCTTCTTTTAATCTTGAATAAATAAAATTTGTTATTTCTCTTAAATAAAAGAGCCCATATCGAATGCTAATTGCATCAAAAAAATATTCTTTATTTGATAACTCAAAATATTTAACCAATACAGGATATGTATTTTCTGATAACTCTCGCCATATTTCTTTTTCATTAGAATTAAAAGATTTTAGACATACTTTATTAATTGATTTTATATAATCATAAACAGTACTGGGATTACCAGACTTTGTTCTTTCTGCCAATCCTTGTTTAAGAAGCCAATCTTTAAATTGTTCTTTTATTTCATTCATTAGTTAATAATATCTTATTTTATTTTAAAAGTAAAACCTTATTTTTTATTCCATTAAGTGACGTTAATGTCACTTATTCAAAAAAACATCTCAAACACAAACAAACGGTTTTACATTTCTGATGATTCACGACATGTTAAAACGGTTTTCAAGGCATTACTCTAAAAAGTAAGTTTCTACCGCATTAAATTTCAAAAACAAAATGTTCTAAGAAAATGGAATAACAAAAATGAAGGTCTGCTTATCGCTTTATTTTGAT
>CALXVP010000003.1 GCA_944392125.1 uncultured Alphaproteobacteria bacterium
TAATCGCTTTGTAGATAATGCAGCTCCCGGCAATTATTGCTACCTTAAATGCGATTCTCTTGAAAACGGAACTGAAGGTAAACCATTGCATGGAGAATATGGACAATGCTATAGTTGCAATGATAAAACATCAATCAATGTTAATGGGCAAAATATGCAACGTTGTCACTCTATTTGTAACAACAGAGAATTGAGTGGAAGTATGTGCAATTTTATGTTTTGTAGCGAGGCCACATTTCTAGCTGATGACAATGAATGTTATCCCTGCAATATAACTACTGCCATCAAATCCACCGATGAAGAATGTCAAAAATGCTTGAATACACGTGTCTATGAAAATGGGTATTGTAAATTAAATTACTAATCTATCTTTTATATTCTCACAAAAAAATCCGCCAGATGATGCTCTGACGGATTTTTCTTCTTCGCGTTTAAAGCTTATTTTAAACAACTGCTGACTTCGGCGGCAAAGTCTTCTTCCTTCTTCTCAATTCCTTCGCCTAATCCAAAACGCACAAATCCTGCTAATTCTACCGGTGTGCCCAATTCTTTTGATGCCTCTGCTAAAATCTCTTTTACCTTTTTATCCGGATCCATAATGAATGCTTGTTCCAAAAGAACAACTTCTTCATGGAATTTACGAATACGTCCTTCTACCATCTTTTCAATAATGTTAGCCGGCTTGCCCGAGGCTTTTGCTTGCTCTTCATAAATGCCACGTTCGTGCGCCAATGTATCGGCATCAACATCGTCTGTCTTTGCAAAACGCGGTGCCGCAGCGGCAATATGCATGGCAATTTTTTTGCCGAATTCGTTTAATTTGCTTTCGTCGGCCGTGCTTTCCAATCCGACTAACACGCCGATTTTCCCTTGATTCGGAACAATAGCCGTGTGCATATACGGAACAACAACCCCGTTACTGACCGATACATAACCTGCCCGACGCAATGTCATATTTTCACCGATTTTGGCAATTAAAGCCGTCAATGTATCAGCAACACTCTTGCCACCCATATCGGCTGTTTTAATGGCTTCAATATCGCCTTTTTGCGCTAATGCCACATTCAAAACATCACTTAAAAATCCTTGGAATTCCGCATTGCGGGCAACAAAATCCGTTTCTGAATTTAATTCAACAATCGCACCCTCTTTGCCTTTAACAACAACACCGACTAAACCTTGAGAAGCCACACGTCCTGCTTTTTTCTCGGCAACGGATAATCCTTTTTTCCGTAAAAAGTCAATTGCTTCTTCCAAATTACCGGCTGTTTCCGAAAGGGCTTTTTTGCACTCCATCATACCGGCACCTGTTTTTTCACGCAGTTCTTTTACCAAACTTGCTGTAATTTCTGCCATTTTATTTCTCCTTATCATAATCAATAGAATGAGGGGAAACACTTGCAACACAAGCATCTCCCCAAGTTCACTTTGTGGACTTTATTCTGCTGTTGCTTCAGAATCTGCTTGCACAGCTTCACTCTTTGTTTCTTCAACAATCGGTTCGGCAATGGCGCCCAAATCTACACCGGCAGCTTTTAATTCGGCTTGCATACCGTCAAGAACGGCACTGCTCACCAAGTCGCAGTATAAATTGATTGCGCGCAACGCATCATCATTGCCCGGAATCGGATAAGCAATGCCGTCCGGATTTGCGTTTGAATCGCAAATGGCCACAACGGGAATCCCTAATTTTTGGGCTTCTTTAATTGCCAAATCTTCTTTCGGAACATCAATGACGAAAATCAAGTCCGGACGTCCGTTCATATCCTGAATACCGCCCAATGACGCAAACAATTTTTCGCGTTCACGAGCCAAATTCAGTTTTTCTTTTTTCGTCAACCCCTGTAATTCGCCCTTCTCCGTTTTTGCATCAATTTCTTTTAAACGTTTGATGCTGGAAGAAATGGTTTTCCAGTTTGTGAGCATACCGCCCAACCAACGGTGATTTACATAGTATTGTCCGCACCGTTGTGCAGCAGCCGCAATCGGTTCCTGCGCTTGAATCTTTGTGCCGACAAACAAAATCTTTCCGCCTTTGGATGCAACTTCACGCACGGCTTCCAATGCACGAGCCAATAACGGTTGTGTTTGCGTTAAATCCATGATATGAATTCCATCGCGCGTGCCGTAAATATAAGATGCCATTTTCGGGTTCCAACGACGTGCGTTATGTCCGAAATGCACACCGCATTCCATTAATTGACGAATACTGATATTCGGAAGTGTCATTTTATAATCCTTTCTTTTTTCCGGTTAATCCTCTGCGAGGCAAGATATGGACTTCATCACCCACACCGGAAGCGACATCTTTCAGAACACCTCAAAAATGCGCTCTCCTCGCATGTGAAATACGCCCCGAATCGGAGCGTATTATTTATACGATTTTTTTTCTGAAATTGCAAGTTATTTTTTTGCCGAGTTCAAATTCTTTTTCTTTCTTTCCTTTTGCCGAGGATTCAATCCATCCGTTTGATTATTTTGGCATGCAAAACACCCTTACTGATACCGCAACGCCTCAATCGGATCAAGTTTCATTGCCTTTAATGCCGGCATCAATCCCGAAGCGACACCAACAATAACAGCCACCATAACGGAAATAATTACCGACCAAATTGAAATCGGCACATCTTTATCAAAAATAACGCCACCGATTTGTGAAAAAATGACGCCCACAATCATACCGACGAAACTGCCCATAAACGAAATAAGAATAGATTCGGCCAAAAACTGAAACATAATCCATTTATTCGGCGCGCCGAGCGCTTTGCGCGTGCCGATTTCACGCGTTCTTTCGGTAACGGAAACAAGCATCATATTCATAATACCGATACTGCCGACAATCAATGAAATAGACGCAATCGCCGCCAACAACGCTGACAAAATAAAGCCGATACTGCGCACTTTTTCAACCATTTCCGTCATCAAGCGCACAGTAAAATCATTCGCAACCCCGTCTTTGAGACGATGTCTCGCTCGCAATTCATACTCTACCCGATTGGCAACAATTTCCATTTTATCTTCACTGACGGCTTTCACAAACACCACACTGGCATAATTATGCCGAAAATAGGATTGTATCCGTTGGCGCAATGTTGTGGCGGGCATCAACACAATATTATCTTGATCATCACCCATCATCCCATCGCCTTTTTCTTTTAACACGCCGATAACCGTAAACGGTTGACTTTTCAAACGAATAACTTTACCAATCGGATTTTGAAGCCCAAACAACTCATTCACAATCGTTTGCCCGATAACAACATACGGTTTCCCCGATTTGTAATCATGCTCGGTAAACATCTGCCCTTGTTCAATTTCCCAATTCCCGACGGTTAAATAACTCGGCGTTGTCCCATAAATACTCACACCGTAATTGTTAGAACCGTAAACAGCCTGTGCTGCCGCACTGACAATAAAACTGGCAGCCTCCACATCTTTAAGCTTTTTCAGCGCATCAACTTCATCAAATGTTACCGTCGGCTTTCCGCGACCGCCCCTGACACCGCCACTGACCGTTTCTCCCGGACCAATAAGAATTAAATTCGTGCCCATTGAATCAAATGTTTTGGTAATTTCGTTTTGAACCGTTTGTCCTGCCGATACCATCATCACAACGGCCGCAACACCGATTAAAATACCCAACATTGTTAAAAAAGTGCGCAATTTATAGGCACTGATGGAGATCCACGCTTCTTTCAGAATTTGTATAATCATGCCCCCTGATTCTCCTTGTAATCGGCTCGCAATCCGTCATACGCTTTCTCGCCATCCATAATTTTAATCATGCGCTTTGCATAATCGGCAACATCATCTTCATGCGTTACCAAAACAATTGTTATGCCGTGCTCATTTAATTTTGCGAACAATTCCATAATTTCGTCCGATGTTTTGGAATCCAAATTTCCCGTCGGTTCATCGGCAAAAATAATTGAGGGATTATTTATCAGCGCCCGTGCAATGGCTACCCGTTGTTGCATACCGCCCGAAATTTGGCTGGGAAGCCTATCTTCATAGCCTTCCAATCCAACCTTTTTCAACATTTCAACCGCTCTTTGGCGCCGTTCTTCATCACCGACCCCCTGATAAATCAGCGGGAGCGATACATTATCGGCAATCGTTCGCTTCATCAACAAATTAAAATTCTGAAACACAAACCCGATTTTTTGCCCGCGAACAATCGCCAACGCTTCGTCGTCCTTATCGGATACATTTTCTCCCGATAGTTGATAAGTACCGCTTGTGGGCCTATCCAAACAGCCGAGAATATTCATCAGCGTGGATTTACCGGAGCCGGAATGCCCCATAATTGCCACAAATTCACCGGGATAAATCGTAAACGAAATATGCTTTAAAACCGACTGACTTAATCCGCCTGCCATATAATAAGTTTTACATAAATCGCATACCTCTATAACAGGTTGAATTTCAGCCATTATCTACGCCCCGATGATTGCAAAAATTCCGTTACGACTTCTTCCCCTTCTTCTATTCCGGACTTCACTTGAATGAAAGAGGCATCCGATATACCGCGTTCAAAAACAACCGGAGTCAGTTTCCCGTCTTTAAACCGATAGACCATTGATTCCGTCGGTTCTAAATCAATCGTTCTTTTTTCAATAAATTGCCGTAAATACGCATTCGGTTTAAATTGCAAAGCACTGGTGGGCAACCGCAGCGCATCTTTTGCTTCATGCACAACGATGTTCACAAAAGCCGTCATCCCCGGCAATAATTTGCGTTGTGAGTTATCAACTTCAATGATAACCGTATACATGACCACATTTGATTCTTCCGTCGGCGATAAGCGCACTTGTTTAACAACGCCGTCAAACGTGTCATTCGGATATGCATCAACCGTAAATGTTGCCGACATACCTTTTACGATAGAGCCGATATCGGCTTCGGCGATGCTTGCCTCTATTTGCATTTTTGATAAATCTTCGGCAATCGTAAACAATGTCGGCGTGCTGAAACTGGCTGCCACCGTCTGCCCCTGCTCCACTTCTTTGGAAATCACCGTTCCCGAAACGGGCGATGTAATTTGCGCATACCCGTAATTTCTTTCCGCTTTATTTAAATCGGCCGTTGCCGTTAAAACTTCCGCATCGGCTTCCGCCAGGCTGATTTCAACTTCTTCCAAAGAAGCAAGCGCAATCAATTTATCTTTATAAAGTTTTTGGTACCGATTGTAATTAAGCTGTGCCACTTTTTTTCGTGCATTGGCCAAATCAAGCCGAGCCTGTGCATCGTTTTGCGTTTCCGTCAGTAATGCCGTATCCAACTGCGCCAACAGTTGCCCTTCTTTCACTTCATCATTATAATCAGCCAGCACGGTTTCCACAATACCTGAAATTTGTGTCCCCACGCTGACCGTGTTAATCGGTTGAATTTTACCGGACGCCGTTACGGTTTCAATAATATCGCCTTTTTCAACCCGAGTCATAACGAATTGTTGAGCCGTTAACCCCTTATCCATACCGAAGAAGACCCACGATAAAATCGCAAGCAGTGCGACCAAGATACCGTATCTCAGCCATTTTTTACGCCAACAAGTCGATAGTATCGCTTTGATTTTGCTCATTTTTAAAATCTCCCGATTGCCCGATATAATGTTGATTTACTTTTCAAAACACCATAGAAAGAAACAATAACCTCTTTACGTGCGGAAGCAAGATTGGCGCTGGCCGTCAACAACGTTAAAATATCGCCCTTACCGACTTGATACATAGCAAAAGCCACACGTTCCGCCTCTTCCGCACTAGCTAAAACCTGTTTACTGATTTCATATCCCGTCACGGCCGTTTTGTAGTTCTGATAAGCGCTCCATACTTCATTTTTAATACTTTCTTTTGTTTCTTCTACCGAAAATTTAGATTGGTTATATTGATATTTTGCCTGCGCGATGTTGTAAGTATTGGAAAAGCCCGTAAACAACGGCATAGAAAGACTTAAACCGGCCGATGAACCGTATTGATACGGGTTATCGTATTTCCAGTCATCATCGTATGCAAACCGACCCGTCGCAGAAATCGTCGGCATATTTAAGGCCTTGGCGACATCAATATTTTCTTTTGCCGCCCGCATGGCGCTTTCGGAACTTTTTAATTCCGGGCGCAAGTCCAAAGCGATTTGCATTAACTCCTGAACGGAACGATCTCCGCTTTCCAACTTCGCAATATCTTTATCTTTCGGCGGACGCTTTAAGTTAAACGGTGTATCCGGCGATAAATTTAAAATAGTAGCTAAATTACCCTGATTTTGTTTAACGGTATTTTGCGCCGTTACAACCTCTAAACGCGATTGTTCATAACTTGTTCGGGCTTGTAATTTATCACTCAATGAAACAAGTCCGAGTTCATACCGACGCGATGACTCTTCATAAGATTTTTTATAGCTTGCCTCACTTGTCTTGGCACTTTTGAGCACCTCTTCACTGCTTAATAATTCCAAGTAAGCCGTATGAATGGATAAAATCGTATCATGTAATGAAGCATTATAGGTAAATTGCGTTTGATCCAAATAGGCTCTTTCGCGTTCTACACGAGCACCCCGACCGCCGAAATCATATAACAACCACGATAAAGCAATGTTACCGCTGTATGGGTCCGATTTGGATGTCCCCTCCGTTTCATGCTTTGAAAAAGTATCAGTTATACTGCCCGAAACGGAAACTTCCGGCAGATATTCGGATTTAGACTTTCCGAAAGAAGCCTCCGAGGCTTTAACTTCCATATAACCGCGATTTAACGCCGGATTATTACATAAACCGATTTCTATTAACTCGGGCAATCCGATTTCACCTTTTCCGATATCTTTATCTACACAGTTTTGCGGGGCTTTTGCCCGATATACCGAAAACACATCAATAGCGGCCTGACTGGGGTAAGTTACCATTAAACAAGCACTCAACAATAAAATCGATTTTATCTTCATATAAAAAACTCCTTCATTCGCTGAAAACGATGAAATACACGAATTGTTCATTTTTTTTGTTTTGATAGGGGTATTTTAATCAGATAAAAATGAAAAGTCAATTTTTTTCATGGTTTCGGAATAAAAAAAACTTGTATTTAGGCGCAAGATTGATTACAGTTTGAATATGAAAAAGGAGAAGACAATGGAACAGAATATAGATCAAAAACTCACTCGCTTGGCGCATTTGACGGAAACGGCGGAAAATCCTAAAATTTTATTGGAAGAAATCCGCCTTGTATCGGCAGAAGCCTTTCAACTGCAAGATGATTTAATGGCTTTATTGGATGAGGCCGAAAAAGTTGAAACAGATATTGAAACCGTGCAAGCCTTGTTTGAAACACGTGAAAATATCTGGGACGCCATCAACAAAATCGCTTTGCGTGAAAAAGAAATAAAAGAATCGCATGCATCGCGGGAAGCATTTAAGAAACATCAAGCGCAAGAGAAAGGTAAAAAGCCGACATCCGACTGCCATTGCAAACACCATGATGATACCGAAGTACATACTCATGAATGTTGTTGCGGACACCACGGAGAACATGAAGCGCATGCTCACGAATGCCACTGCGGACATCATAACGGACACGAAAAAGGTTTGCATCAAGAGCAACACGCTCCATCAACAAACAAAAACTAAACAATTCCAAACGGATAATTAACCATCCGTCGGAAGTAGATAACGCAAGTATCTGAAAGGAAGATAATATGAGCGAAAAACCCATTGAGGAACTCTCTTTTGAAGAAGCAATGAGTGAATTGGAAGCGGTTGTGCGTCGGCTAGAGAACGGGCAAGTCAAATTGGAAGAAGCCGTTCAAGCGTATGAACGGGGCGTCAAATTAAAAAATATCTGCACCGAAAAGTTGCAAAATGCCAAATCAAAAATTGATTTGCTAACGATTGAGGGAGATAAACCCGTCGGGATTGAAAGTTTTGATGAGCAAATCCGTCAATAGCATTCTTCATATACTGAACGCGATAGATAAATCTTTTTAATGAAAGAAAAACGGAATGACGGATTTAAAAACTGAACTGGCAACCATTCGCGCACAATTAGACCTTCGGTTAAATCAGGCTTTGCCGATTCCGAATGATTTGACGGCACGCGTGATTGAAGCCATGCGCTATTCCGCTATCGGGGGCGGGAAAGCACTTCGTCCTTTTTTTATTCTGACTACCGGACGATTACTCGGTGTCAAAGAAGAAGATTTATGGCCGATAGCCGTGTCGCTCGAGATGATTCACACCTATTCGCTTATTCACGATGATTTGCCGGCAATGGATAACGATTCGCTTCGGCGCGGGAAACCATCCAATCATATACAATTTGATGAAGCAACGGCTATTTTGGCGGGAGATGCATTGCTAACAAAAGCATTTGAACATTTATCCTCACCAAATTGGCAGATTGATGACGAGAAAAAATGCCGTTTAATTTCGCTTTTATCCTGCTATGCCGGCACACAAGGTATGATTGGCGGGCAGATGATTGATTTAATCGGCGAAAAGCAATCTTTAACCCTATCGGAACTCAAACAAATGCAACGGCTGAAAACAGGCGCATTACTCGAATTTTCCTGTATTGCACCTTGTGTGTTGGCTTCGTGCGATTCGATAAAAGAAACAGCACTGCGCCGGTATGCGACTTGCATTGGTTTATTGTTTCAAATGACGGACGATATTTTAGATGAAACGGGGCAAGAAGCCCTCGTCGGGAAGACACTCGGGAAAGACAGAAAAGCAAAAAAAACAACATTCATTTCATTATTCGGATTGGAAAAGGCGCGCGAAACGGCCCGTCAATTAGAAGAAGAAGCCGTTCAAAGCGTTGCCGTTTTCGGTGAAAACAATTTGCTTTCGGCTATGGCGCATTATATCTTAATACGGGAAAAATAATAAAACCAACTGATGGTATGAGAGATTTTAAATAACGGAGAAAAATTATGGGATTGATGACAAAAGAACAGCGAAACTCTTTTTTTTCGGCATTATCAAAAGCATATCCGAACCCGCACTGCGAGTTGATTTGGACGAATCATTACTCCTTGCTGGTAGCAATTATCTTATCGGCCCAAAGCACGGATAAAAATGTCAATAAAGTGACAAGCGTTTTGTTCCCGATTGCCGATACACCCGAAAAGATATTGGCGCTCGGCGAAGATAAAGTGCGTTCGTATATCAAATCAATTAACTATTTTAATAATAAAACAAAATCCATCATGCAACTGGCTCGTGTTATTTTAGAAAAATATAACGGCGTTGTGCCTTCTGATTTTGATACATTGATTACACTGCCGGGTGTGGGGCGGAAAACAGCCAATGTCTTTCTAAACGTTGCCTACCATGCTCCCTCCATCGGTGTGGATACGCACGTATTTCGTTTATGCCACCGTCTGAAAATCTGCACGGGGAAAACACCGGCGGAAGTTGAAGAGAAGCTGAATAAACTTGTGCCCGAGGAATATAAAAAAGATGTTGCCTTGGCGCTTGTCTTACACGGGCGGTATGTTTGCACGGCCCGCAAACCGCTTTGCGCTCAATGTCCGCTATATGAGGTGTGTCTCTCGGATGAAAAAGTGCCTTTGTATGAAGCCGAAAAGGCTGGCAAAACCTCTTCAAAAGCAGGCAAGAAATCTCTCGCTCCCAAGAAAGCCAAAAAGAAAAAAGAGGAATAAGCTGATGGTTATATTGCCAAACAACTTGAAACAATCAAAAAATTCCTTTGAATTGAAAAAGATATCGCCTCATTCAAACGATTAAGGAGAAACAAATGAAGTTGCGGTTTTTACCTTTTTTATTGCCAACGCTAACGATGTTCGTTTTGCTGACTTTCGGAAACATGAGCGTAGCACAAACAGCCGTGCGCGGTGGCAATGTTGCCGATTCGGTTAAAAACGCTGAAAATTTGCTGGATATATCCAAACGCAATCAACCGGCATTCGGCATCTACAAAGGTATTCCTTTCGTTAAGATTGAGCGGACGGTCGGATCACAACCCGAAGAACAAAAATCAGGTTGGATGGATGAAGAGAAAAAACGTCTTTTCGGCACAACGCAAATTACGAAAACAAATCTCATACAAAGCACCGCCATGACCGCACCTGCGCCGAATCCAATACAATCCGTTTCGGAAATTACCTACCGAACACCGACGGGGGCTACCGCAAGTGCGCTTAACGTTCCGCATACGACTGATTTTATTTCCGTTATTCAAGTTATGGATAATCAAACATTATCCGTTGAAGAATTTATCCAAACAATCAATCCGCAAGGCAGTTTGTTTGCGCGCACAATACCCGCCAATGAAAATAAATCATTTTCTCAAGATTCATTTGAACTTCTTCGCGCCGAAAATAACGGAAAGACGTTTTTACTGGACGTGCAAATCAATCCGCGCGAAATTCGCCTTTCTCACCCGAATTATTTATCGGCCGGCGTGCAATCGTTTTATCTAAAATATATTATTAAATCGGGCATTTTCGTTAATCAAAAAGGGCAAGGCGTATTGGATTATCCCGTAACCGGATACGATTGGCCTTTGCCGATTAACCGATTTCACGTGCTCGTTTCATTCCCTTCCGAAACACGCGTTTTTCAAAAAAATATCTTTTTCGGCAAAAACGAGATGAGCGTTCAAAATTCTTTTACGGAACAAACGGATTCAAACGGCAATACGCTTTTTACCATGAATAATCCCCTGCCCGCTTTCGCATCGGTCAAAGTTTACGAAACGTTTGATAATGCGTTTTTAAATCATAATCAGTTTGAGCAATTTTTAACACGCCATATCGGATGGTTTGTGGTTATATTAACAATTTGCGCCGTATTCATTTACTTATGTCTCTCGGCATTTATTTTGAAACGCAAAAAAAATGAAAAAGAAATCATGAAAATAATGCAGTCTTATAGTCCGAATACACTTTGTTATTTAAAATACGGCAAATTAACGGAACGCTATTTAACAAAATATAATCTCTTTTTAAAGAATAAATCAAAATGCTATCGCCTTTACAAAACAAAAAAATGGGAATACGGCATCAAACAGCTATATAACGCTATGATGTATTTTAAACTATCGGGTAAATACTGGCTGACGGTTTTATTGATGATTGGCGGAATGATTTATTTATCTTACGGACAAAAGATTTATTTGACTTTACCGCAATACAGTGTTATTTTGGGAGTGTCGGGGATACTGACGTTTTTCTTTTTTCAATATCGAGGGATAACGGCGTTGTTAAATGAAACGGGTCAATACTGTCGGAATCTGTTGCGGGAAAAAACCTTTTACGGATTAAACGAACAATCGGCGATGAATCTGTTTTTGCAACATTATCCGCGCTTTTTGGCACTTGGTCAAGCTGAGGGTTGGCTGAAATTAGCTGAAAAAAGCTGTCCTTCAATCAAAGAATTATCATTTTTAAATCAATCAACGGGAGGGGAAAAATAAAAATGAGAAAACAATTCAAACAGTTTTGTTGCGCAACAGCCATTTGTTTGGCTTGTGGCAGTATCAGTATTGCAAATGCACAAACAAATACAATCACAACTGATAATCAAACAGATTTAAATGTTGCTATTTATAATGCCAACATTGCATTGATTAAAGATACACGCTCGGCAGAATTAACACGCGGACATAATCAGATTTCGTATGAAAACATATCGGCGCAAATTATTCCGGAAAGCGCTTTGTTAAACGGAACAAACATTACCGTTACGGAGCAAAATTTTAATTATGACTTGATTACGAGCGATTCACTTTTGCAAAAATCCGTCGGCGCAAATGTTATTTTGCAAACAACAAATCCGCAAACGGGTGAAAAAGTGCGTCAAGATGCCAAACTGATTGCCTATAACGGGCAACCGATTATTTCCGTCAACGGTGAAATTTATACGGATTTCAACGGAGAAATCTTGTTAAAAGAAATGCCGACGGGCCTTATTTCAAAGCCCTCTCTAACGATTGATTTAACCGCACAAAATTCCGGCGAACAATCATTGGGGCTAACCTATTTAACGCGTGGATTATCCTGGCAGGCAAACTATGTTGCCGAATTTAACGAACAAGAAGATGCTCTGAATTTAAACGGATTTATCACACTTTCAAACCAATCGGGCACGGATTTTAAAAATGCTAAAATGCAACTTGTGGCAGGCGATGTAAAGGTTGTTCAAAATGCCCTACCGCGCCTGATGAAAACGGCACGGGAAAACGTCAATATGGTTGCCATGGCATCATTTGACGCGGCAATGCCGGCTGTTGAAGAAGTTTCCGATTTCTATGTTTATACATTGCCGTTTACAACATCCGTTCAATCACAGCAAACAAAACAAGTTTCGCTATTGAGCGCTTCCAATGTAAAAGTCAAAAAAGAATACGTTTTTGATAACAGGCTCAAACCCTATAATTCTCCTTATGAGAACATCAAACCGATTGTTTCTTATCAATTCAAAAATTTAAAGAGCAACGGGCTGGGCATTGCGCTTCCGAAAGGCACTATTCGTTTATATAAAGATGATCAGGCGGATAAAACCATTTTCCTTGGTGAAAATCAAATTCAACACACGCCGAATTTGGCAACCATTCGTTTGCAAATGGGTGAGGCTTTTGATATTTTCGCCAACGCAAAACGCACGGATTACCAAAAAATCGGGAAGACAACCACAATTTCGGCATACGAAGTTGTTTTCAAAAACGGATCCGAAATGCCGAAAGAAGTTACCGTATATGAAAACTTCCGCGGGAATTGGAAAATCAGCGAGGAAAATTATCCGTATACCAAAGAAACGGGAACACGCGTCAAATGGGTTATCCCCGTTCCCGCAAACGGTGAAAGCGTATTAACTTATCGGGTTCAAATAACAAATGAATAAATACACAAATACTTTTTTTCTACTTTGTTTTGTTTTTACTTTTGCGTATGCCCATAAAGCAGTTGCCGTATCGGCAACTGCTTCGGCACACCCGGAGGTTTCTTTGAATGAATCTGTAAACGGCGAAGAAGAAACGCCTCAAGATTCCGAGAAAAAAAATCTCTCCCTCACACCGCCGAGCGCAGAGGAAATTCAAAAAGAAGTAGCCGACTATATTGAGCAAAATAAAGAATTACTTTCGGATGACACCTTGCTGGCCAACTTATTGGCACTTCCGTATGAAAAACGGCAGTATGTTTTTCCCTATTTACACGAGCAACCGTTTTTATCACACAAAATTAAATCTCATCCGCAGATAATCGTGTGGAAAGGGAAAAAGCCGACGGTTATTGCCCCGCAAATGCAAGCCTTTGCAAAAAAGTATTTAGATGATTTACCCGCCGTATTCTATTACTTTCTGGATCCGGATTATTGGAACGGCACAACGCCGAGCGAACAAACCGTTACGCAAACGCTTCTCAATCCGAATGCGCCCGAAACAAAAGCCAAAAGCGCTACCGAGATTGCAAATTATGCCGTTCGCTCGCTGTATGAAGTCTATCGGCCGAGTGAAGAAATTAAAGAAAATTATTATCAAACCATCTTATCAAAAAACGATGTGGTGCAACTTGAAAATACGCTTTTGAAGTTAAATGACTTTGTGGATAGCTATCCGCAAGCGCTTTCAATTCCCTCGGCATTACGGGATTCGCTTGGTATACGCGTTAAAGAAAGCGTTGCCGCGCCGTTTGAAGAATGGGTCAAAAATGTAGGAAAATTAGGATTATCCGAAGATTTGCGCACCTTTTTGAAACAACAGGGCTGGAAAGACGAAAATGATTTTGCCCAAAAAGCAGACGTGATGTTGCGTGCCGTTCGGGTCAACAGAATGTCATTACCGCAAGCAATGGCTTTCAGCGACATGCGCCTGAAATATTATCCGATTGACGAAACGAAGCCCCTTACCTCCACGCAGATGTATTTAAAAATGCACGATGCAAAACCGGGGGACGCATTGTTTATTACACCTTATACCGATGAGTTGAAGAAATCGTTTGAACAAGGGAAATTTACGCGGATCGGCCTGCCTATTTATATTGACTAATGCAAAAAAAAGTTATATACTGTTTTCACTTAGAAATCGGAATTTCGGTTCGGAAATGAGAATAAGATTAAGATAAAACGGAGAAAAAAATGTCGTGGACACCGGAAAAAGTCAAACAATTAAAAAAATTATGGCAAAAAGGGAAGAGCACGGTTGAAATCGGTAAAGAACTCGGAATGAGTAAAAATGCCGTGGTCGGAAAGGTTCATCGGTTAGGGTTAGATAGTCGCCCTTCTCCGATTAAGAAAGTCAATGAAGCGCCTGCAAAAAAAACAAACAAAGTCCAATTACCCGAAAAAACACACGGGATTATGACGTTGTTGGATTTAAAGATGAACTCGTGCCGTTGGCCCATCGGAGAGGTAAAAGACGAGAATTTTCATTTTTGCGGAAAAGAATGTCAAACAGGCAAGCCCTACTGCCCCGAACATTGCAAAATTGCTTATACGTCGCTAAAAGAATTAACATTGCAAAATGCCAAAAATAAAAAAGAACGCGAAGCATTAAATGCGCTCCCCAAAGCAGTTGCGGAAGAGGAATCCGCAATAGTGGCAAAAGAGGGGAAAAAGGCAGAAAGCGGGCAAAAGAAAACAACGGCCGGTAGTAAAAAAACCTCAACGAAGAAAGAGAAATAATTATGGTAGCGGAAAATCCTCATACCGTTTGTTTGGTTGACGGCTCGGGTTATATTTTCCGCGCATTTTACGCATTACCGATGATGACAAGGCCGGACGGCGTGCCCGTCAATGCCGTTTATGGATTTATGAATATGTTAATGCAACTCATCGGAGAGAAACGTTGCGCGCATATTGTGGTTGTTTTTGATGCAAAGCGCAAAAATTTCAGAAATGAAATTTATCCGGCTTATAAGGCAACGCGTCGCGAAGTTCCCGAAGAATTAATTCCGCAATTTCCGCTCATCCGCGATGTTTGCCGTGTATTAAACGTTCCTCAAATTGAAATGGAAGGATATGAGGCCGATGATTTAATTGCAACATACGCCAAACAAGCAACCGAAAAAGGTTGGCATGCGCAAGTGATTTCCGCCGATAAAGATTTGATGCAGTTAATGCGGGAAAATGTTTCACTCTATGATCCGATGAAACATAAAGAAATCACGCTTGCAGATGTTGAAGCAAAATTCGGCGTTTTACCCGAAAAAGTAATTGATGTGCAGGCATTGATGGGCGATAGCACGGATAATGTGCCCGGCGCCGGCGGAATCGGGCCAAAAACAGCCGCAGAATTGATTGGCTTATTCGGCTCTGTTGAAAATCTTTACGAGCATATAGATGAAATTAAAAGTAGTAAACGAAAAGAAACATTATTAAGGGATAAAGAGCAAGTTTTTATCTCAAAAAAACTCGTGGCATTAGATGATAACGTTCCCGTTCAAACACCGATTGAATCATTTGTTGCGCAATTACCGAATCAAGAGACGCTTCAAAAATTTTTAACCGAGAATAATTTTAAAAGCCTCATCAAAAAAATGAATGGCTGGATTCAAAAGCAGGCAGATTTTCTATCCGATTCACCCGTGAATGAAACGCGAGGAAACACTGACACCACTCATATCCAGACGGCGTACATAACAGTGCAATCGGTTGATTTTCCAGACAAAGAAAAAGGAAATCACCAAGATTTCTCAAGCGCTATTTTGCAAAACAACCATCCTTCACATCCCGATACGAATACACCGCTTACCGAAGCAGTAAATACGTGTGATACGTTACCCTTATTTGCCACAACGGCTTCCCAAATTGCACCAAACCAAGAGGCAAACGCTTCTGTTTGCGAAATGCCTACAAATAACATTATCTTTGTTCAAACACAACAGGAATGGGCAGATTGTTGCGACCAGGTCAATCAGGCAAAAGAATTTGCTTTTTTGGTGCATACTCTGCCCTCCGGCGCAACGAATCAATTTATTTTAACATTCTTTTTACGGCGAAAAGTCTTCTATGTGCCGTTAACGGGAGAAACCTCAACAGACGGCGCGGATTTATTTTTGTTTCAATCACAACAAGACAACGGGATAACGCAAGAATCGGCTTTCAAACAAGTGGCGCAATGGCTTTCTCATCCCGCCGTGCACGTCATCACTTACCGTTTGAAAGAAACGCTCCATTTATTGTATCAAGCGCTTCATCAAGTTATCATACCAAATCATTTTGATGATATTTTGCTCCAAAACTATGTTTTGAACGGCACGCGCAATTCCTCAAAGTTAGCCGATATGGCAACACGGGAATTAGGATTTGAAATACCGCTCCCGATAAAAGGAAAAAGCAAAAAAGAGTTGACTGTTCTTTCATTGGAAGAGCAAACGGCTTATCGGGAAACCTTTATTTCAGAAATCAACGCCGTTCATCATCTTTACGATTTATTTTATCGCCAATTAAAACAATGCAAATCTGAAACGGTATATACTAATATAGAACGCCCGCTTTTACCTATTTTATTTCAAATGGAAACAAACGGCATTTTAATTGATAAATTGCATTTAAGCCGTTTAAATTTGCAATTTACGCAAGAAATTGATCAAACATTGAACCAAATTTACGAATTGGCAGGAGAAGAATTTAACGTTAACTCGCCTGCTCAAATTGCCATGATTTTGTTTGATAAAATGGGCTTACAAGGCGGACGAAAAAGCGCCAAAGGAAATCTTTCAACCGATGTAAAAGTGCTTGAAAAATTAGCGGAAGACGGGGTTGAAATTGCGCGGTTGATTTTAAGATACCGCCAATTCGGAAAATTAAAATCAACGTATGTAGACGCCCTGCTGAAATTGGCGGATAAAAATAATCGTGTTCACACAACCTTTTTACAAACCGTCACGAATACGGGGCGACTTTCCTCTGCCGATCCGAATTTACAAAACATTCCCGTTCGCACGAAAGAGGGAAAAGAAATTCGCAAAGCATTTATCGCACGCCCGGGATATAAACTTGTCTGTGCCGATTATTCGCAGATTGAACTCAGGTTAATGGCTGATGTCGCTCATGTAACGGAACTCAAAAATTCCTTTATTCACAATGAAGATATCCATGCCCGAACGGCCTCACAAATTTTCAAAATTCCGTTGACGCAAATTGATGCCGATACTCGTCGTCGTGCAAAAGCCATTAACTTTGGCATTATCTATGGCATTTCGGCATTCGGACTATCCAATCAGTTGGGTATCTCCCGTGCTGACGCAGGGGCTTATATCAACGCGTATTTTGAACATTATCCCGAAATTAAGGCGTATATGAATCAAATTGAAGCGTTTGTGAAAGAAAACGGGTATGTTAAAACGCCTTTCGGCCGTATTTGCTATATTCCCGAAGTCAATCAACCCAAACTGCGTTCTTTTGCCGTTCGCGCAGCCATCAATGCACCGATACAAGGCGGTGCGGCCGATATTATTAAGCTGGCGATGAAAGCGATTGATACTGCCTTAACGGAACAAAAATCAGATGCAACTTTATTGCTTCAAGTGCATGATGAACTTGTGTTTGAAGTTAAAGAGAGTGATGTAGAACGCGTGATGCAATTAGTGAAAGAAAAAATGGAAACGGTTGTTCAACTCTCTGTGCCGTTAATTGCCGATGTCCGTTGCGGTCATAACTGGAAAGAAGCACATTAAATTAGCATAGACACATTAGATTTCTTTCTCAAATCTGACGATATGGATATTAAATTTCCATATTTTTTCAAGGGTATTACTTGCTTTCAGTCCTTGTTTCAGATAGAAACCGACAGAGGGTCCGTTTTTTATCGTCCAAATAATTAATTTACGAAAGCCCTGTTCTTTTTTATCTTGGCATACTTTATTTACCAATAAAGCACCTATTCCTCTTTTTTGATAATTCGGATGAATATAAAGGGCTTGAATTTCAACCTCTTTTTCGGCAGGGATACACAATTTTGCAAATCCGACAACTTTCCCCTCACACTCCGCAACCAGATACTCATTTGTTTTGATATGATTTTGTGTTCGATCAATAATATCATTATCAATTTTCATATTATCCAAATAATCATCGGGCAAAAATCCACGATAGTTTTTCTGATAAGCCGATACATGAACTTGTTTAATCTCTCTTGCATCTTTTGGCTCTGCTTTACGGATAATAACCATAGATTCTCCTCCTCAACTATTTATTATTCATAAAAATATCATAATACTCAATCTTCCCAAAGACAAAAGATATTTACTTAACTACTTTTTGGTGAAAAACCGGAATTTTTAAAATTTTGATAACCCGATAACCCTTCGTAGTATCTTTTGTTTGATATATAAAACGAAAAAAATATCTTAATCTTCCCATATATCCGATTCTTGTATTTTTATCAAATCCGTTGACTTTATAACCTTCGGCGCATACAACACTTCCAAACAGCCGTTCCAAAATATGTGCCAAAGTACCGTCTCTTACATGTCCATCCGTCATTGCAAAATCATCAAAATGAAATTTCTGAAATATCCTTTTTAAGAGTTTGCCTCGAACCATAAACATTGTTCCCGCCACAAAACATAACTCGGTGGGTATCTTATATCCCATTTCATTCAATAATTTTTTTACTTCTTGATCAAATTGAAACAATTTACTATGCTCTTTAACAATCAAATACTTTGATCCGATCATTCCTAAACGAGGATCATTTTGAAACGCCTCAATGTTTTTATGAAAAACAGATTCATCGCCCAACAATGAAGAAAACAATAATTCAAACCACATCGGCCTTGTCAACATACGATAATTAATGCTTGAATTAATTTTAGAAGTATTGTTTTTCGTATGTATTTTGATAATAATATCATATCCCTCACAGTCTATATGATTCAGAAAATAAATAAACGGTGCCACATCATAACCTCTGTTTGGCACAACATAAAACAAAGTTTGTTCGTGAAAAGCTTTTATCTCTTCTTGCAGCAATTGATTATCGCGATTCATCGTCACATATAAATCATACGGCATATCAATATTTCTCAGGTAGTCCTTGATTGTTTCCCACATATTTTCATAATAAATATGCAAATGAACAGCTATTTTATCCATTGATAATCCTTTCTGCCGATTTTATACTATGTTTTTTAACTACAACTTTCATACTCTTTTTCATTTTAATGCAGATAGTTTGCATCCAAAACAGCGTATCTGTTGTGAACAGCAGTTATCTTGGCCTCCGATATTATCACTTGATTTTCCATTATAATAAATCAAAATCGAATCAATATTCACACCAAATCTTACCGGCTAAAATAATACCTTTTACGCCACACACTCTTTTACTTTAATCGTTAAAAACGGAATATATTTTAACACGCCCTTATATATGTAACCGGTTGTTCTAAACTTCGCAACGGGAATTATATTAAATAATTTAACACGTGCAATACACGGCACTTCGTCGCAAACCTTTTTCCAGATATCGGGATGATCATGCCGAACAAAAGCGTGAATTTTTTCCGTTGCACATTTCATTTTTTCTTTCTGAACCTGGCTTGTCTGCATATCGTGCATACGGTAGAGTATCAGCGTCTCCGGGATATTATAAAATTTTGTTTTGCCGATTAAACGCGCCCACAAAGCATAATCTTCGGCAGGCGTAAATTCTTCTTCATATTCGATGTTGTTATCTTTTAATACGGAAGCTCTGATCATGGATGAGGGATGATGAACGGCGCACCCCATCATAAGCGCATTTTCAATCAAATCCGAAGAAACGGGCTTTTTTGTAATTTTATTTTTATTTAACAATCCGAAAAATGAACCGCACACGCCAACTTCGGGATGCGAATCTAAATAAGCAACCTGTTTTTCAAAACGCATGGGCAAAGAAACATCATCATGATCAAACACGGCAAAATATTCCCCTTTTGCCATTTTCATCAATTTATTACGTGATTTACTGATACCCATATTTTTTTCATTTTTTGCGTAAACAATGCGCGGATCATTGTATGATGAAACAATCTCATCTAAATGGGTATTATCAGGACTATCATTTAAAATCAGCAATTCAAAATTTTGAAAGGTTTGCGCCAAAATACTTTCTATTGCTTCACGAAGAAATTTCTCATTTGTATTATAAATCGGCATTAACACGGAAACTTTTACGGGTGTCATCTAAAATCCTTTTGTTTATATCTTAATAAAAAGCTACCTGGTGGCGTCATTATATTTGTAGAAGCGCCGAAAGTCAATCAATAAAAAATGATTCATTAAATTATATAAAATACAATAAGTTAAAATGGATAAATTATTATAGTAAAAGACACACAAGCAACCTCTTTTGTCTTAAGTAAATAGCCGGGCGAATCAAAGCACAAAAAAGGACTTTCACAAAGAATGAAAGTCCTTTAAATGGTGCGGAAAGCCGGGGTCGAACCGGCACGGGAGCAAAGTCCCAACAGATTTTAAGTCTGTTGCGTCTACCAATTCCGCCATATCCGCATTATCAGTAGATGATGTTCGTCACTTTACCCGAAAATTTTCTGCTCGTCAAGTCTTTTTTTGCGTATTTTGCATTTTTTTTTGATATTGAAAATAACGCTTGCGAAAATCTTTTGTTTTGTGCTACTCTACCCTAAACTTTTTTAAGGAGCCAAACTATGGATGAATTTGATAAAATCAGAGAAATTTCAGAAGATTTAACACATCGGCGTGAACCGACTTTTACCCAATTCGGAAAATCTCCCGCCACTTCCCAACAACAGCCAACGCAACAAACACCGTTCGGCGGTTCCGAATCGTCCGAGAGTATATCACATCCTCTTGACAATACCCAACGGATGAATAACATTCATTCATTTTTGACTCAACCCGCAAGCTCAAATACATCCGCCGATTCGAGTACCGGTTTCAATCCGTTGCATGATTCGCCGGGTGATGAAATTGATTTTTCGGATATGGATCCGGTTCATGAAAAACCATTTGCTTCCATGAAATTACATCTCATCGGTATTACCGTATTCGCGGGAATTTTAGGTATTGCCCTCGCCGGCTTTTTCTTTTGGGGCGGTGAACAAGATAGCATAGATGAAATCGTAACCATTACAACGGCTCCCGAAGTGATTAAAGAATTACCCGAACAGTCCGGTGGCATGAATATCCCTAATCAAGATAAGCTGGTGTATAATCGGATTCGCTCCGATAATGTAACAACCAAGGTTGAAAGCCTATTTCCCGAACCGGAAAAACCTGTTATGCCACAGATTTTGAATATAGAAGAAAATTCGCCCGATACGGAATTTGTGAATATGGAGAATGTTAAAGCCATCAACCCGCTGGACGAACCGGCCAAACCGCAAGCGGTCCGCTCCGAGTCGGCGCCTGCATCCGCACCTGCAACTTCTACCGATACGGCCAAGGAATCTACACCGCAAAAAACCGTTCAGGCTTCCGAGACACCGAAAGCTGACGTGTTGCCGTTAAAGCAGGAATCTTCCCGCACCGCGAGTGCTCCAAAAGAATCCAAACAGCCAACGATAAAAGAAGCTAAAAAGGCAGGAAATGTCTGGCGTGTGCAGTTGTTCGCCTCAAATAATAAGTCGGCCATTGAAAAAGCTTGGAAGCGCATTTTAAAAGCACATAATGCGTTATTATCGGATATGTCTTACACCATTGAATCCGCACAAATCAAAGGGAAAGGCACTTTTTATCGGTTAAAAGTCGGGCAATTTTCATCACGCGATATGGCTGCCTCACTTTGCGCGAAACTCAAAGCGCGGAAGCAAGATTGTGTGCCGGCTAAATAAAGGAGCGCTTAAAGAGGCAGTTGCTATCTAATTTTTCAGAAGCAACCGCAATGCAATTCTTTTTGAGGCAGATGAATGCGTATAAAATGGTTTATGTGATACGGCAAAAGGCATTTTGAGCATTTAAGAGGCTCAACGGTAGATACCTTGCCGAGTGAATTATCGGCAAAGCAACCTACGGCAAAGACGAGTGCATTATGGAAGAATAAATTGGGTGGCGTAGAGAAGTAAAAACAAAAGCGCAACCGCTAAATAGCAATGAATAAAGGATAACGGATTAAAGAATAAAGGATAAAACGAAATGGCATTGAGTGAAATCATTTATAATCTGACAACTTGGATATTCCCTTTGTTGCTAACGATAGTATTGCATGAAGTGGCTCACGGGGTCGTTGCCTATCAGTTCGGTGATTCTACGGCAAAGCGCGCCGGTCGACTAACCTTAAATCCGTTGGATCATATTGATTTATACGGCACGATTATTATTCCGGCATTTTTATTGATTGTGCAAGCCCCTATTTTATTCGGTTGGGCAAAACCGGTTCCCGTTAATTTTAATGCCTTAAATAATCCAAAACGAGATATGGGGATTGTTGCGTTGGCAGGCCCTGTTGCAAATTTTGTATTAGCCATTTTATTCGCCGTTATCGGAAAGTTCTTGCTGATGATGTTGCCCGACGGGATTCCGTTGACACGATGGGTTTTTGATAATATGCGCAACGGTATCGGGCTATCCTTAATTATCGGGATATTTAATTTACTGCCGATTTTACCACTTGACGGCGGTAGAATTGTTGCCTCCGTGTTACCGACGCGATATAGTGAAATTTATCAACGCAGTGAGCCGTATGGATTTATGATTTTGCTGGGGTTATTATTTATTTTACCGCTTATCGGAATCAATCCGATACAATGGTTTATCGGCACACTTTACCCTTATTTTGCCGGCATGGTAGAAATTTTTCTCTAACATTTGCGTTATATAACCAACCCACATCATCATACACAATCCTTATACAGAACGCAAAAACGCTACCGATTTGATAAAGAGATTATATAACTTCCTAAAAATTTTAAGAATTATTTTGACAATGCCTTAAAAATGAGGTATAATAGCATTTATAAGTGTTTTTCAAAACTGAATTGCAAGGAGATTTGGAAATGGCTTCGACACGGCAACAAACAAACTCGGGTAAACAAGATATTTCTGCCGGAACGGAAGAACTGAAAAATCTTTTAAATCAGATTGAAGTGCTTTCTGCCCAAGCCAAGGGGGGGGGGAACAAGATGTTACTGAGCGCACGAGCGAGATAATCGCTCAAATTGCCGGGCTTAATCTGCCGAATGATGTTCTAAGAAAAGAAATAAGTAAAGCGTCGCCGGCCGTGATTAAAACGCTTAAAGAGAGTTGGTCATCCAAAAAAAGTTCAAAATCTTACAGTGATACACCGCCCTATATTGCACTGGCGCAGTATAGCGCGGAAGAAAAGCGATTGAAAGAATTGCGAGCCGTTTTTGCATCTGAAGAAGCAATACGCGAAAAATACTTGGAACCTCTTAAGAAGAGCATGGAAAACACTTTGATCCTCATGGACGATTACACTAAAAATCCGCCCCAAACATCGGAGGAGAAAGAGAAGAGGCTTGAGGGTATTACAAATTCAACAACCCAAACTGCAAAAGAAGCTGCAATTGCATACAATGACGCACAAGCAGTCATAAAGGATCCAAAAGCATCCCCAGAGGAAAAACAAAAGGCGCTAGGTCTTGCATCCACTGCTGTTATTTCCTGTGCCGCTATTATGAACAAAGCAATTGCTACCGGTAATGAGAATGTAAGGAATGCAGTGAGGACAGGATTGGGTGGTGTACATATGTCACCTGAGATGCTTAAAGAAATTAAGGAAAGTTTGGATATTGGATCTACAGCACGTAAGGCGGGTGAACGACTACGTAAAAATTTTAATGGATCAAATGTATTCAAAAAAGCAGTTAACCCGGCGATCCCAAGAAAAGGAACACGTCTGAGTGATGATAACCTCCCAAAGGGTTCTGGCAAAAAAACAACCGCCCCAGTTAGTGATCCACCGAAAGATCAAGATAAAACTAGAAACAGTATTGGCTCAAGAGAAATAATTTCAAGTATAGCTAATGATGCAATTGCTCAAGCCCAGAAAATATATCGTGATGCCAAACTATCCCTTGAAAAACCTAATGACAGCAATGACGGTATGACTACAAATATGTTCGGCACCGCAAAAGGAATAGATGCACAGCCGGCTGAGACATCATCTGGGCTTAACCAACTCCTTGCCTCCGCTCAGGATAGCTCATCGCAAAGCAAGGGTGCCGATGAGAACGACGTTGCCACAGACATAAATTCACCGAGAACTCCATCCTCTGTCAAGAATCAGTTAGCACAACACGCTCACAAAGAAGATGAAACTGCAATTTATGGCTACAATATGTTTAATCAGGTAGAACGCTCTGCATAGCAACTCAAAGAGCGCTGAATACTTTGCTCATCGCCCACATAAATCACGGTGAATTATATGTGTATTCCTTTTTTCAATGATAAAAAACAAAATCGGGAAGAATGCTTTGACAACGCCTCAAAAATAGTGTATAATTTTGCTTATGGTGTATATCTGAATTCTTATCGGAGGATTTATGGTTGAACGGATGAAAGCAGATTTAAAAGAGTCAAAACAGGTTGACGCCAAAGACTATGGGCCGGCATTAAAAGAACTCAGAACCTTGTTGAGCGAAATCGAATCGCTTTATATGGGAGCAAAAGATAAGTCAACCCTTCAAAAATCCATCAGTTTAATGGGGCAAATTTCCGCACTGGATTTGCCCATAGAAATGAAAATTGCCGAAATCACGAAAGCCCCCAAACTTGTAACTGAGGGATTAAAGAAAACATGGGCAATTTCAAAATCTTCCAAAACGTTTACGGGCCCTGCCCCACGGGCTATTATGGCTCAATTTCAATCTAATTCAGGTGATTATATTATCTTAACGCCTGATATAATGTCGGCATTGTTATCTGATAAAGGCATGAATAAACGTTATATAGAGCCATTGAAACAAACGGTTGAAATTCGGGATAAAATGTATGGACGCTTCGTTCATCGCCCCTGTCGTAATGAAACTGAAGCCCTTAACATCGTTCAAGAGATGGATGCCGCGGCGGTAAAAGGGCGTCAGAATTTTACATCCGGCTGTATAGAACTTTCCAAATTGATGAAAGATCCTCGTATAGGTCCCGAAGAAAAGGAGAGAATACAAAAATATTTTCAACATGTTATAAATCATGCGCAAATTATGAATAAAAAGCTGGATGATCGTATTAAGATTGCCGAAGAAAAACTCAAAACAGCAACCGGACCCGAACGAATTGTCTTATTGGGATATTTAAGAAATTTGAACATTGATAAAGGTCTGACGGATGCCGTTTTAGAGCGTGGCAAAGCCAACGGTGTTATACCGCAAAAGTTAGCCGTTGCTCTGCATCCGCTCAAAAAGAAAACGGGCATTGCCAAACGGCAAGGATTAAAAATGCGCCAAGATATGTTGGGGTTACTTGAAAAATACGGCACAAGTATTTCTGCCGATACAGAGGCAAACGAAACTGCAAATAATCAATCAGCCCTTTATATGCAAACACGTGAAAGTGCTCGCTGACGGATTGTATCAAATCCAAAAAGCGAGAACAAATCGGAACGTTCGGTTATATATTGCTAAATAATATATTTGCGCAAATCAGTGTAACGTTTCCGTAGAAAAAAGTTTGATAAAGATGTTTCTGCGGTTTCAGACTTTTTTCATGCGTCGGTTTAAATTTATCCTGCATTACGCTATTTTTTAAAATTAATAAATTGACGAATATGAAAGAATATATTATCCTTATCACAAGGAAAGAAATTAAAAAATGCTAACACCGCAAGAAGCCAATGACTATGCGATTGTTAAAAAGGCAATTCGCAGGTGCAAACCGAATATCTCTGTTTTTCGGATTGAAAAGACGTTTGGAAAAGAAAACTACACGTATTTTGTAAACAATTCACTTGTTGTTCGCTTTTTTAAAAATCCTTTCATTGAAAAAGAAGTTGTCAACCAACAAAAAGCATTGGAATTTTTAAAACCCAGACTGCCGTTTCATATTCCGACGTTTGAAATTTCCTACGGGGATTTTCAGAATGCCCCGCTCACGATGACTCTTTCACCGCGTATTACGGGAACCTGTATCGGCATATCCGATTTTCGCACGCTGAGTCTTTCGCGCAAAAAATATATTTTTGACCAGTTAAGCGATTTTATGCACGCTTTACACGGCATACCCAAAAATGAATGGCAAAATTTATCCATTCGTCCGCAAAAATGGCATATTACCAAACGGGTTAATAAATTACCGTTTGTCAACTCGCTGATTAACCGTGTATTTTCATATTTTCCGAATGAGAATTGTTTAACCCATAATGATTTGCACCCCGGCAATTTTAATGTTAATTCATCTTTTCAGATAACCGGCGTTTTTGATTTTGATACACTTGCTTACGGCAACAGAACAACCGAATGTTCGCTCTTTCCTGCCTATTCATATCGTGATTGCTGTATGCTAAAAAACAGCTACGAACAAAAATCAAGCGATACACTTCAAAAGTTTAAATCAGCCCTCCTGCTCCGAGCACTTTTTGCGCTTGCCTACATCGGCCCTCAAAAAGATTACTTTCCCTTTCCGCAAATTATCACGCACACGGGGAAAGATATTTTAAATCAACATATTTTTTCACATGTGCGTGAATAATACATATTTGAATTAAAATAAAATCAAACTCAATCCCATCACATACATGCCGACAAACAAACCCCACATGGTTTGATGATGTTTGCCATAACGCCGTGCGGCCGGCAATAACTCATCTAATGAAATATACACCATAATTCCGGCAATGGCTGCAAAAACAAATCCCATTAACGCCTCCGAGATAAACGGGCGCAAAAATAAATACCCGATAACGGCACCCAAGGGTTCTGCAAGCCCCGAAAGGAAAGAATAAATAAATGCTTTTTTTCGGCATCCCGTTGCATAATATATCGGCACCGAAACGGCAATTCCTTCGGGGATATTATGCAAGGCAACGGCAAAAGCAATCGGATACGCGAGCTCCTTAGCCTGTGTTGCGGAAATAAAAGTTGCAATTCCTTCGGGAAAATTATGCAAAGCCAGCGCACCGGCCGTAAAAAAACCGATACGCAATAAGCGATACGGTTGATTCCGCTCTTTTTTCAAAGCTTGCATTTCGGATTTATCTTTACGAAATTCATGCGGATTATCCGTATTCGGAATCAAAACATCAATACATGCCGTTAAAACAATGCCCATAAAAAAAGCACTTAAAGCTAAAAAATCCGCATAGGGCATTTGTTGCGAACGAAAAAGATTTTCAGCCGTCGGCAATAATTCGGAAAAAGAAACAAATATCATCACTCCTGCCGAAAATGAAAGGGTTAAAGCCAAAAATTTAGTTTGTCCGCGCGGGGCAAAAAAGGCAATACACGAGCCGATACCCGTTGCCAAACCGGCCAATAAAGTGAGGAAAAAGGCAAAACCGATATGTTCCATTTGAATAACTCCGTCAGATTCTCGCAGAAAATGATTTGCGATGAAAAATTTTATATCTTATATAATAATCTATAAACAGAAGTAAACAGCGAAAAAGGAGTTGTGTCAATGGAAATTTACTTGGCAGGAGGATGTTTTTGGGGCGTCCAGTCGTTTTTTAACGGTATAAGCGGTGTGAAAGAAACAGAAGTCGGCTATATGGGTGGCTCAACGGAAAATCCAACCTATCACGATGTCTGTTCGGGTGAAACGGGCCATGCCGAAACACTTCAGCTTGTTTACAATGAACAAAAAATTTCAACCGAAAAAATAATTGACTTGTTTTTTATGTGCCATAATCCAACGTTATATCATCGTCAAGGCCCCGATATCGGATCACAATACCGTTCGGCGCTTTTTTATACCACGTCGTCTCAAAAAGAGACAGCCTTGCGTTTAAAAAAATTCTATGAAGATAAGCTCAAAGAAACCATCACAACCGAAATTTTACCGGCAAATGAATTTAAATTTTGGCCGGCAGAAGAATATCATCAACATTATGGAGAAAAAACGGGGCACGCCTGCCCGATTTATCCAAGCGAGAAACTCTGGAAAATCAAACTTTCCGAACCGGCCTATCACGTTATGCGCGAAAAAGGAACGGAACCGCCCTTTTCGGGGAAATATAATCATTTTTTTGAAAAAGGCGAATATGTTTGCGCGGGTTGCGGACAGAAACTTTTTGCCTCCACCGCAAAATTTCAAACAACTTGCGGGTGGCCGGGGTTTGATCAATCCGAAGAAAATGCCGTTCGGATACGCAAAGACTTTTCGCATTGGATGATTCGTAATGAAGTTATTTGTTCACGATGTCAAAGTCATCTGGGGCATTTGTTCGGAGACGGCCCCACAAAAACCGGTTTGCGTTACTGCATCAATTCGGTTGCACTGGAATTTAAGCCCGATTCCGCCACTCAATACACACCTCAAAGTGAACAGAAAGAAAAGTAAGTTCTCTTTTGATTACTTCTTTATGACGGGTATGTTACAAGATAAAAGCATAATTTGATAAGGCAAGTAAAAACAAGGGAAAATTTTTATAGTTTAATCAAAAAAACGGGGAAGCGATTTAACTCACTTCCCCTGACTGCAGATGAAACACACTCATTTCCGTATAATACAGGCATTAAACATGCCAAAACGGAACGTTTGCGGTTTCTTCCGACTTTTTTACGCATTCGGATAATGAAGTCGGTAGACTTGCCACGTTGTGCGAATAATGTTTTCCAAATCACTCTGTTTGGGCGTCCAATGCAACAGTTGCGTTGCTTTATCGGAAACAGCCATCAATACAGCCGGATCTCCGGCTCGGCGTGGAGCCATTTTATAGTTCACTTTCTTCCCAAGCACACGTTCGGTTGTTTGAATCATTTCCAACACGCTGTTCCCTCTTCCCGTGCCGAGATTAAGCGATTGACTTTCATTCCCTGCCGATAAATAACGCAATGCGCGAACATGGGCATCAGCCAAGTCGGATACATGAATATAATCACGAATGCACGTGCCGTCGGGCGTATCATAATCATCCCCGAATACAAACATTTCTTTTCGCTGGCCGACCAATGTTTCCATAATCACGGGCAATAGATTTTGCGGTTTCTTTTCCAATCCGCGCACATTACACCCTGCATCGTAGCCGACAGCATTAAAATACCGCAAAGCCACAAACTTTATCCCTTTTAATCTATCATACCACTGCATTAAGCGTTCCATTTCTAATTTTGTAAAACCATAGAAATTTATCGGATTGAGCGGATGATTTTCGTCTAATTTCGGATACTGAGGCATACCGTAAACGGCTGCGGAAGAGGAAAAAACAAGGTATTTAACACCCTGCGTTACCATGGCATTTAATAGGTTGACGGCGCCGATTAAATTATTTTCGGCATATAATTCAGGGTGTTCCATTGATTCTCCGACGGCTTTTTTTGCCGCCAAATGCACAACCCCATCAACACCCTGCATTGCTTTTTCCAAAGCGTTTTTATCTAAAATTGAGCCCTCAACAAATTCCGCCTTTGGGAAAAGATTGATACGTTGTCCGGTAGATAAATCATCAAACACCCGCACATCCATTCCTTCATCCAGCAAAGACTTTGCTACATGGCTACCGATATAACCGGCTCCGCCGACAACCAAAATACGCATTTATTCCTCTGTTTTTTCTAAATTTTCAGCCGCAAACGACCAATTCAATAAATTATCCGTTACTTGCTTTAAGTAATCGGCACGGCGATTTTGCTCATCCAAATAATAAGCATGCTCCCAAACATCAATGCAAAGCAAAGGCTTTTGATCGGGATTTGTCAACGGTGTTCCGGCATTAGATGTTTTCACAACTCTGAGTCCGCCGTTTTCCAAAACAAGCCAAACCCATCCGCTTCCGAATAAAGTCAATCCTTTGCGCACTAATTTCGCTTTCAATGCCTCAACGGAGCCGAAATCGCGATCAATCAGCTGACGCAATGAATCGGGAACGCTTTGCGGTTGATCTGCCGGCGTCAAGCTATTCCAATAGAATGTATGATTCCAAACCTGTGCCGCGTTATCAAACAAAATGCCCATTGTGCTATCCGGTTTCGGAGCCGACATTAAAATCAATTCTTCCAACGAGGCATTTTCATACGGTTGACCGGCAATTAATTCATTCGTTTTTTGCACATATCCGGCATGATGTTTACCATAATGGAATGAAACTGTCCGCGCGCTGATAGCCGGTTCCAAGGCGTCTTCGGCATACGGAAGTTGAGGTAATTGTATTGTCATTTTCTATCCTTTCACAATTTCTAATTACACACAATTAATCAGTATTAACATGTTTAAAAATACAAAATAAAAAAAGTAAATTCAAGAGTGATAAAGGCAATAAATGTATAAAAAAGATATTTCTGAATACAAAAAAATCATACGACAAAAAAATACATAATATAATAAGTTGTAAAACAACGGCAATTTAACACATTGTTATCAAAATTGCTATTTTCAAAAAATACAAAAAAATTTTTCTTTTTTTAAAGAAAAAAAACTTGATTTTTCGGAAACACTTTGTTATTATGATTCATGCATTGCGGTTATGGCGGAATTGGTAGACGCTCAGCGTTGAGGTCGCTGTGGAGAATATCCGTGGAAGTTCGAGTCTTCTTAACCGCACCAACAAAGACGCCTTTTTAGGCGTCTTTTTGTTTATTCTCTCCATTTGCTCTTTTGCATTCAAATATCAAACACCTCAATCAGTTGTCTTATAATAACACAACACATTATTTAATACAGTAATCAAGCCGAATCCACCTTATAAAGATATAATATTTGATTGATGCCTTAAAAAACGGCTCTGCGTAAAATTAAAAAAACAGCAACCACTCCCGTGCAGAACGCATTGCTGTTTTTTATCTGACCTAAACAAACCCAACAAAGATTATTCTTTTGTATGCTCGTTAGACATCACTTTCGGCATTTTTGATGAAACAACTTTCGTTTTAAGATGTTGGTTCAAATAAGTTTGCATAAAATCTGAGCCTTTTTGGTACTCAATGCCCGCGAATCGTGCTGCCCGTTTATCGGATTCTTTGTAGCCGAGATACAACACATGCGCATCTGCCGGCAATTCCAGTTTCTGCAAAACAGCACACAAAGCAACCGGTTTATCCAAATCCTTATTTTGTGTAGACCCCTCTCTTGAACCGTAAATCAAATCAAATGAATTGGTTAAGGAAAGGCGTTCAACTTCGTGTTCCATCGCCGTTTGGCTTTTTGCCCCGAAACACACCACGGGCACTTTTGGGTTCCACACCTTAAACATCGTTAAAAACGATCTGGTATTATCGTTTAAAAACAGATGATTATTTAAGAAAAAATTATAGGCATTGTAAAAAATTTTCTTAGCTTCTTTTCCCTGCCCTTTCCATAAAGAATCATCGGCCCAAATTTTATCGGGATTTCGGCCTGATTGAGCAACCGTGTCTCTTTCTTTCCAAATTCTATCGGTTTGCCCAAGTTGATGAAACGTTTCGCAATACGCTAAATGACGCGCTTTTTCCGTTGAAACACAAACGCCGTCCCAGTTAATAATTAAACAGTTAATCTCTTCCATTTTTTATTCTCCTCTTTCAAGAAAAATCGCTATTGACTGCAAATCCGCAAACGCATAATCCGGTTTATCATCTTGAAATTCCGGCGTATTCGGATCTGTCCATACTAAAATGCCATAGCCGTTTTCATAATTATGACCCATTTTTATATCCGCTTTTCCATCACCGATACTTAAAACCTCTTGGTATGAGAATCCCGCCAATGCCGCATCCGTAAACGATTTGGAAGGTTTATCATTTTGTGTATCTTCCGCGCCGATAATTCGATCAAAATAATGATCCATATTCAATGTATGCACTTCGTTGCGCAGAATGCTTCCGGCTTTATTACTGGCCAAGATATTGATATAGCCGAGCGACTTTGCTTTTTCCAAAACATCTATGGCGCCCGGTTTCAAGTTAATGGCTGCCGCATTTTGCGTATAAGCTTTTAAATAAATCTGACGCGCCTCCTGCGCTCGTTCTTCCCCGACCAAATCTCGAATCAAATTTCTGCCTGATGTATTCATGGCTGCTTTGGCTTCGTTTTTAGTCCATGCCGGCATACCGTAATAACGACGCATCACATTTTGAGCCGACAAAATCGCGCCGAATGTATCAACCAGCGTATTATCCCAATCCCAAAGAATTGCTTTCTGTATCATAAATACTCCTTATTTATTATGAATGATTAGTTTATTTCAACCCGGAAATAAAGTCAAGAAATTTCTTCCGTATATAGATAAACGCTTCATAATCGTAAGCAAAATCTCTGCCCAAATTCGGTAACAAAAACTATTCTTTTCTCTTTTTGCAATCCAAACGGCCATTTAGGCATAAAAAAAGTATGCATAAAGCATACTTAAAAAAAAGATTGGTGGAGTTAAGGGGGATTGAACCCCTGACCTCCGCATTGCGAACGCGGCGCTCTCCCAGCTGAGCTATAACCCCATCAAGCAGATGAATGGCATATTACACCTCTTTCGGCGTTTTGTCAAGAAGCAAATTGCGATATTTCATTTTTTTTGCATTCGCCCCAACACAAACGCCGAAAGCACAAGATAAAATTAAAATTTTTCAATATCTTCCGGCAAAATTGACATATTCCAATCGTATGAAATTTCGCCGTCATCACTGTTTTTATAAATAACGCCGATAAATTCTTTACCCACATAGACCTCTGCCGGGGCATCCTTTCCCGTGCCGGTTTGCACATTGATTTCAGGATTCCAAAAAAGCTGTTGCAAATACGTTTGAACTTTTGACATTTCATCGGGAGTCAGAGTCATGATATTTTTTCCTTTCTTTTTTTCTTTCTTTTTTGTTCAATTAAATGTATTATAGTCAGAACATGCAAAATATACAAGAAAAAAACATACCTTCATATAAAATATCCGTTGCCCCGATGTTGGATTGGACGGATAGACATTTTCGCTATTTCTTGCGTCTTATCACAAAGCACGCACTGTTTTATACGGAAATGGTAGCAGTGCCGGCTTTAATTTTAGGCAATCGCAAGAAATTACTTGATTACTCACCCGAAGAACATCCCTTGGCATTGCAGGTAGGTGGCTCGGATCCGTATATGATGGGGCAATGTGCCGAATATGCCTCTGACTGGGGCTATTTAGAAATCAATATCAATGCAGGATGCCCCTCCTCGCGCGTGCAAGCGGGCAAATTCGGCGCCGTTTTGATGAAAACGCCCGAACTTGTCGGAGAATGCGTCAACAAGATGAAACAAAAAACAACCTTACCCGTTACCGTTAAAACGCGTATTTCTTTAAGTGATGTTGAGGGCGATGGATTTGAGGCTTTATTTCGGTTTGCAAACATTGTCAAAGAAGCGGGATGCTCCAAGCTCATTGTGCATGCGCGCAAGGCAAAACTTAATCTTTCGCCAAAAGAAAATCGTGGAGACAAATTGGGTTTAAATTACGATGTTGTTTATCGTTTAAAAAAAAGTTTTCCCGATATGCCGATTTTAATAAACGGAAACATTCTTTCTTATCAAGATATTGATACGCATTTAGTGCGGATGGACGGCGTTATGATCGGTCGCTGGGCATACGGTAATCCGTATGCAATGCGTGAAATTGATGCACGATATTATCACGATTTTCACCCGATTCCGACCCGCTGTGAAATTCTTGAAATGATGATACCGTATTTAGAGAAGAATCAAGAATCATTATCGGTTATTTGCCCTCACTTAATGGGCTTATTTCATGGACAACCCTATTCTAAACTGTATAAAAACATTTTAACGGCGCGCGATTTGCCTGCTCTTGTTTCATTTATAAAAGACCTAAAAGAATCGGATTTACGTGAATAAGAATACACACAAATCGACTCTTCTTTTATCTTCAAACAAGATTCATGATCCGAAAAGCAAAATCCATCTGAATAAACATAGATTTTTTGTTAGATGAAATTCAAGTTGATTAAGATAAAATGCAATATCCACTTTCATATTTGCGGTTAATACATTTTTTGCAAGCATCTTCTGTTGTTGGAATAGTTACGGTTGTATTGCACGGATAACATTCTCCCGATAAGTCTTCCAAAGAATTAAGATTAGAGCAACTTTTACGCACACAACTGAGTCCCTCTCGCTCACGATTTGGACAAAGTGTTTCACAGCGAGAATTATCACCCCATGTACCCAAATTTATTACTCCGGAATAATCACAAGAATAACAAATCCCATCAATGTTGGCCAGCGGTTTTCCTTCCGTATATGTCCCCGAGATATTGCAATTAAGCATACATTTGTCTCCAAAGTTGAAGCCAAGTGTGCGATTACTGCATTTGGCACATTCCGTTTGCGTTGCAGATGTATAATAATCGCCTGCATCATCGCATAATTTACAATCATTACTTGTATCTCTGAAATACCCATCCGAACATTCTTTAAGAACGCAATAATTGCCACTGTTTTCTCTTATTCCGTTACAAGCAGTGGAACATTTTGCCTGTTTGGGCAATGCCGTAGGATCATCACAAGGAACACATTGATTATTACTATTCAACAATGGCTTATCAGATGTGTTACATTTGTTAAGCATACAACTTGATCCAACCAATACTCTATTCGGACAAAGCGTTTCACAGCGAGAATTATCGCCCCATATACCTAAACCGATTGATTCGGGATAATCGCAGGAATAACAAATTCCATCAATGTTGGGCAACGGTTTTCCTTCCGTGTATGTCCCCGGGGTATCACAATTAAGCATACATTTGTCTCCAAAGTTGAAGCCAAGTGTGCGATTACTGCATTTGGCACATTCCGTTTGCGTTGCAGATGTATAATAATCGCCTGCATCATCGCATAATTTACAATCATTACTTGTATCTCTGAAATACCCATCCGAACATTCTTTAAGAACGCAATAATTGCCACTGTTTTCTCTTATTCCGTTACAAGCAGTGGAACATTTTGCCTGTTTGGGCAATGCCGTAGGATCATCACAAGGAACACATTGATTATTACTATTCAACAATGGCTTATCAGATGTGTTACATTTGTTAAGCATACAACTTGATCCAACCAATACTCTATTCGGACAAAGCGTTTCACAGCGAGAATTATCGCCCCATATACCTAAACCGATTGATTCGGGATAATCGCAGGAATAACAAATTCCATCAATGTTGGGCAACGGTTTTCCTTCCGTGTATGTCCCCGGGGTATCACAATTAAGCATACATTTGTCTCCAAAGTTGAAGCCAAGTGTGCGATTACTGCATTTGGCACATTCCGTTTGCGTTGCAAATGTATAATAATTGCCCGCATCATCACATGATTTACAATTACCGTTTGAATCAGCAAACTCTCCCTCTTTACATGAGGTGCAATAACTCCCTGAAAGCGTCCTATTCTCACAGACTCCACAATTCGATTCAACTCCTTGCACATTTATGCCTTTTTCTTCATTACAGGAATAACATTTCCCATCTTTATCCATCAGCGGTTGATTTGAGGGACAGCATTGTCCATAAGAATTACAACAACCATCTTGAGAATCTTTTGAAACACAGCATAATCCACCGGAAACATCTTCATTGGAGCAACACCTCCATAATGCCGGATTATCTATATCTCTCACACAAGATTCTGTTTTTGCACAATAGCTTTTACACAGGCCATCTTCGCAATACCCACATTTGCAATCATTCTCATTATTGCACCGATTAACTTCATGCCGATTATCCTCGTCAATTTCATCTTTTAAAGACATATCCTTATAAAATTCATACGCGAGTTCCACTCTTTCCGCTTGCTCGCAAATATCAATACTAGCTTCAAATTCTTCTACACCGACAAATATGGAATAAGGCACCTGCCACGGCATTCGCAATAGTTCCTTACACACATCCGTCGGCACTTCTTTTACAAATATCTCAAAATAATCTATATATTGCGGGCTTGTTCTTGCCGTAATCGGATACCCCATGCGTGTGATAGGCCCCATTTTCATTTCTATATCGCCCACATAATTATTTTCAATCATCTGTTCCATATCAAAAGAAATATCCCGTGCGCGCAGATTGATTTCGTTAATCGTTTCATTGGCAATATATTTTGTCATCGCATACCGATAGCCCAAAATAGCCGTTACGGATAACACGCCGATAATAGCCAATACGCCGAGCATTTCTACCATGCTCCGCCCGTATTCGGCTGATTGGGCGGGTAAATTCTCGGTGGTTGGCATAGATAAATTTTCTATATTTTGGGCGGTATTTACCTTGCAAAAATAGCGATTCGCGTAAAATACCCCGTTTTTAAGGCTTTTCATTGATTGAGACAACTTGATAACCAACTGTTTTATATTCATTTTTATCTCTATATTGCATAAATTTCCGTTTAGATGATATAGTATAATTGAGATTATAAAGGTATTTTCAAAATAATCAAGTGAAAATTTAAATCAAAGTATCTACTTGTAAAATAACAATTTTTTAAGATTGATTTTTATGGGGCGATTTTGCGCTGTTTCCTCTCTACATAAACGGACCTTTTTGTAGAGTTCTTGCTCATAAAGAAATTTTAATCTATTTTCGACCAATTATTCCAAATATAAAAAAGAGGCAATCGCTTATCTGATTGCCTTTTCTATGCTAGGTAAAATCTAAAAAATCAAACGATTATATTAGATTTTTTTGAATATTAAACTACCGTTCGTTCCACCAAATCCAAATGAATTGGATAAGGCAACATTCACTGTTTTCTCCTTTGCAACTTTCGGAACAAGATCAAATCCTTTCGTTGCCTCTTCCGGATTCTCTAAGTTAATTGTCGGCGGCAAAATGCCTGTTTGAATTGCCATAACGGAATAAATGGATTCAACTGCACCCGCAGCACCCAACAAGTGCCCGATGCATGATTTCGTTGATGACATAGATACCTTTGAATCCATTCCAAACACTTCCTTAACAGCATTAAATTCAACCATATCGCCCAACGGTGTAGATGTGCCGTGCGCATTGATATAATCAACATCTTCCGGATTTAATCCTGCGGATTTCAACGCGCCTTTCATCGCCCGTAAGCCACCGTTTCCGCCCGGAGCCGTAATGTGATGCGCATCACCCGTCATTGCATATCCGACAACTTCCGCATAAATCTTGGCTCCCCGTTTTTTCGCATGTTCGTACTCTTCCAACACCAAAACACCGGCACCCTCGCCCATCACAAAACCGTCACGACCCGTATCCCACGGACGCGAAGATAATGTCGGCGTATCATTATAATGCGTCGACAACGCTTTTGCTTGCGAGAAACCTGCAATGCCGATTTTACAAATAGCAGCTTCTGCACCGCCCGCAACCATCACATCGGCTTCATTATTTTTAATAATCCGCATGGCATCGCCGATTGCGTGTGTTCCCGTTGCGCAAGCCGTTACAACCGCATGATTCGGCCCCTTAAATCCATACTTAATGGATACTTGACCTGAAATTAAGTTAATCAATGCCGACGGAATAAAAAACGGCGATAACCGTCTGGGGCCTTGTTCGTGAACTAAAATTGAGCCTGCTTCAATTGTTTGCAATCCGCCGATACCGGAACCGATTAAAACACCGGCACGTTCGGCTTCTTCTTCCGTTTGTGGCACAAAGCCCGAATCTTCCACGGCATCCGTTGCCGCACTTAATCCATATAAAATAAAAGGATCTACATGCCGTTGCTCTTTCGGAGACAATACGGAATCAGGACAAAATTCGCCCTCTGCATTACCAACCGGAATCTGGCCCGCTACTTTACAAACAAAATTTTCCGTATCAAATGATTTAATGGCCGAAATTCCCGAAACGCCTTTCGTGATTTTATCCCAGTTCGTTTTTAACCCGCGTCCGAGCGGACTTAAAATTCCCATTCCCGTTATAACAACTCTTCTCGTCATCCTTGTTCCCTTTGATTTTTTATGGATTAAAAATTGATATTGATAAAAAAGGACGCCTACTCGAATATCGAATCAGACGTCCTCCTTGTATTTTCATCCGAAAAATTACATTTGTTTTTCAATGAAATCAACCGCGTCTTTAACCGTGCGGATTTTTTCGGCGGCGTCATCCGGAATTGAGCATCCGAATTCTTCTTCAAAAGCCATAACTAATTCAACTGTGTCCAAACTGTCGGCACCCAAATCGTCAATAAAGCTGGCGTTTTCAACAACTTTGGCTTCATCAACACCCAAGTGTTCTACAACAATTTTCTTAACACGTTCTGCAACATTACTCATTTTTATTTCCTTTTCTTATATTAAACAAATTTGTCCGTGAAAGACGAAAACGGATTATCTTTAACATATTTTTTTCGTTTCGTCCAGCACTTTTTTTAATTTAATGTCTTTTTTCTTGCCTTTCAACGGGTTGTATCCCCTCTTCCGGCTTTTTTATGACATTAAATCATTGCCATTCCGCCGTTCACGTGGATTGTTTGCCCCGTGATATATCCGGCTTCATCACTCGCCAAAAAAACAACGGCATTTGCAATATCTTCGGCCGTTCCCAACCGTCCCATCGGCACTTCTTTTAATAATTGGGCACGCACTTCCTCGCTTAAAGCATCCGTCATCGGTGTTTTAATAAATCCCGGTGCAACACAGTTAAACGTGATATTCCGCGATGCCAACTCCTGAGCCATACATTTGCTCATAGCAATCAATCCTGCTTTGGATGCCGAATAGTTTGCCTGACCCGCATTTCCCATAACGCCGACAATGGAAGCCATGCTGATAACACGCCCGAATCTGCGTTTCATCATGCCCGGAATAACGGCTCTTGCCAACTTAAAGCCGGCCGTTAAGTTAATGTTTAATACGGCTTGCCATTGATCGTCCGTCATTCTCATAGCTAAACCGTCTTTCGTGATACCGGCGTTATTGACCAAAATATCAATGCGACCCATATCGGCTTCCGCTTGCTTAACAAGCGCATTCAAGCTATCCGAATCCGTTAAATTCGCTGAGTAGACGTAAACTCTATCCCCCAACTCGGCTTGAAATGCCTTTAACGTATCCATATTCATATCCGTCAACGCAAGTGTTGCCCCTTGAGCGTGCATCTTCTTCGCAATTTGACGACCGATACCGCCCGTTGCGCCCGTAATTAAGGCTGTTTTTCCTGTTAAATCAAACATTTTCTCTCCTTTTCGTTTAACTCGTTTTGTTTTATAGCACTCTTTATTTTCATTTGCAAGCGATTTTATTGATTTGTCATATTATCGTCATTTTCATCGGCAGATGTTTATACTGACAGCCCAATGGTAAGTCTATAAAGGAGATAATAGTTCACTCCGATTCGTTTAATTTTCAAATCGCGTGAATAAGGATTGGATTTCGTTTAATGCCTTTTCTCTTTCCTTTTCGTTTTTAAAAGATTGCGTTGCCCGCTCCTGCAAATGCGCATTTAATAAATTCCCTTCTATAGATTTAATGGCCGCCCGAACGGATCTTAATTGCGTCAACACATCCGCACATTCACGATCCGATTCAATCATGCGTTTAATGCCTTCAATTTGCCCGCTAATGCGATTTAATTTGGGTAATTGCGCTTGTGATGTTTGTTTCGGCATTATTTTTTTTGATAATAATTTCATAATGTTACAACCTTTCTTCAAATCGTTTTATTCGCGAATTATGAATGTATCATAAAAAAATAAAATCTTTTTGTCAAGTATAAAGTCATTAAACGTGCGATTTCACGAGTCACAATTTATTCTTTTGCCACCGATTTAATTTTTACGCTTATTTCGTAAAATATCAAATACATACAAGCTAAAAACAATGGAATAAAAAAGTAAACAACACGGTAAATAAATAAACTACCGATAATGCCTGCCTTATCTGCTACCTCATGCGGGAAAAGCAACAAAAACATTGTGGTTAAAACCCCTAACCCGCCCGGCACTTGTGAAATAAGGCTTGTGATTTGCGCAACCGTGAAAATTATAAAAACCGGTAAAAACGGGGTATCGACATGATACCGTAATATACAGTAAAACACCATTGAAACCAAAAAGTTATCCGCCAATCCGACACACAGTTGCGCCAGAGTCATTTTCCCCGTCGGCGCCGATAATTCAACACCGCCGATTTTAAGTTTACGTTTTTTATAAACAATTTGAAAATAATAAATCAAAAAAGCGCCGATAATTAAAATAGATGCAATATAAAATGTTCTTAAATGCGTTGCATCAATTAAATGATGTGAAAACGGCGTCAATGCCGTTGCCACAACGTATATTGCTCCCATACCCATAAAAATCGTCAGTGTTTCAAAGGCGATTAACACCAATACGTTTGCGCGCGAAATACCGAGCGGTGTGTAGAACAGATACCGAATCGCACCGCCGGAAGCAAAGGCGTGTCCCACCGTATTGCTGACGGCGAACCCGACAGAAGATGTTTTAAAAATTGTTTTAAAAGGCACTTTTTGACGAATGTAATCAAGCGACAGAATATCATATCCGGCCAAAGCGATGTAATCCGACAAAACAAACAACCCTGCCAGCGCAATAACCCATATCGGCGTTGAAAGAATCAAGTTAAAAAGATACTGCCAACCGATTTTATCCACCTCACGAATAATCATCCAAAGCGCAACACCAAAAAAAAGAAAACTGATAAATTGTATAATTTTATTAAGCATTTTTCTTTCTCCTTACCAAACGTTCCGATACATATATTGCCTTATTCAAACAAGCCTCTTTCGACCAAATACCTTTCCGCAAAAAACGGCGAAGATTCAAATAATTTCGCCGTTTTAATGAAATAAGAACGGATTAAAACATCATCGTCATCCGCAACGATGTAACCGTTGCCGTATTTGATTTTGTATTCAATCCAGGATTTATATAGAATTGAATATCCGGCGTAATCGTAATAAAGGAGCCGATTCCCCACGCCCAATAGGCTTCCAGCACATTTTCCACCGAACGAGTGCCGGGGCCGTTGACTTCTTTATCTAATTTATTCACGGCACCGGCCACACCGATTTGGTCCAGCGGATTGCGATTCAGCGGATTATTATAAACGCCACCCAACACATACGATTGCTTAATCCCCGTCACGCCCTTACTGGCCCCGTTGACACGCGCAAAAATCGCTGTTTTTTCTCCGATATTTTGTTGCGCATTGATACTCCAACCATTCGTTTTTCCCTCCTGTTCAGGCACGCTCGGTTGATGATATAATAAAAGGCTGAGTGTTGCATCTCCGAGGGGCGTTTTGGGGTTAATCGTGCCACTCACGAATGTTGTATATTTAGCATCATCTAAATGACTTGTGGAAATGCGATTTCCATCAATATTCGTTGCGTCCTGCATACCGACCGACACGCTCCAAAAATCATTCGGCGCAATCGTTGCGTATCCGCCGATACCGGCCGACGCATAAGTGCTTGACGCATTCTGACTGAGTGCCTCGTTGATAAAATTAATTTGTTGATTCGAATCGTATGAAGTGCCGTCAAAGTTATATAACGGGAATTGCCCCAACGTAACCGAGAGCCAATCCATCACCCCGGCAAACTGTTGCGTATAGCTTAACTGATAAAAATAATTTTCTTTATTCAAAGAATCGTTCACACCGTTGACAACACCGATATTATTTCCCAAATCATCTCCGCTACCATTCCAATACCGCACCAACTCGTATGCTATATCAAATGAACCGCTTCCCCAGGTATCCGATTGAAATGCATCCCAAGTTGCCGTTCCGTAATACTGACTTTGCCACGGCGTTATTTTACCGTTCGGTGCAGCGCGCTGTCCCATATACGAAACATCCAATGAATAAGAAATACCCGTTTTATCTTGCAATTCTTTTTTAAAACGACTGTAGTCGGCACCGAAAGAATCGAGTTTACCAAACAAATGGTGACTTGTTGATGGGCTAAGTGCCCGCCGTCCGTCAACAGACTTTGAATGCAAAATCGGCGCCGATTCGGATGATTCCATCCCTGTTTCATCGCCACCGTTTCTGCCTAAAAAAGCGGATAAATCTTGTTGAACCCCCTCTTTAAAAACAGGGCTCTTTTTGTTTTCCAAGGCAAGCCGAACGGCATTTTCCCTTACCTGTTTCGGAAGTGTTGATATGGGTAAAGCAACCGTATTTTCATCAACGGATTTTGCCTTTGTTTCGGAGCGAAAATTCGGTCTGTTTTGCTCAGGCGATTCTCGTTTTTGATATTTTCCCGTATCGGGAATACCGATTTCTTGACGAGATGTCGGACTGGTTGACCCCGCATCTAAATGACGGACGGGTTGAGCCAACGTCGGAAAACTCAAAAGTGTTGTCATAATCAGGCAAAACTTCCATCGGGCAGTAATCATTTTTGCATTCCTCCTTTATCGCTGTTTCTGATGTATTCCGTATTAACTTATTTATGTTCTAGGTAGGCAGTAAAACCGATTCAACAAAACCCGTCCGAAAGCAGGTAGTTCGGACGAGTTTCATATTTATGCACATCAATAAATGATATGGGCCGAATAAAGTGCGCTAATCTCCCCTATTGCGACCGTATTTTCGCATTAACCTGAGTTGATTGGCATCGGCATGCGGATGCTCTTCGGCAATTTGTTTTTCTTCTTGCGCCTGTCTTGTATTTTCAACGGCGGGTTGTTCTAAACTCATCCCTTCACGCCAATGGCTGTCTCCCAATTCTAAATTTTGTATGTATCGCCAATAAAGATTCGTCAGGCAAGGATCATCTTTCACTTGCTCTAACACATCAAATAAATCCTGCTTTGCGGTGTGATTTATGCCCTGCTCTTTATTATCCGACATGTAATCACCTTAATCCAAGTAATACTCTACGGTTGAAACCACGCGAATTTTTTTGTTAATATAAGATGTTTCATCGGCCCCCGGAATATCATCCTGCGGTAAGATTGAAAAAACGCCCTGATTTGCGCGCTTAATCTGCCCGACGCGACTTTGTGAATTTTTCGCAAATTCCTCTGCCGCTTGTTTAGCGTTTTGCGTTGCTTCAGCGAGCATTTCGGGTTTAACATCATTCAGCTTTGTAAACACGTAATGCACGGGGCGAGCATATTCTTCATTAGCGAAAAGAACGCCTTGCCCCACCAACGAACCGATTCTTTCACTGCTTTGCGCAACCTGCATGATTTGAGGCGAACGAACGGTGATGCTTTGCGTTAAAATAAATTGAGGTTTATCAACCGCTTTTTCATAATAAGGATTTGCATTTAAATCATTCGTGTTAATGCGGTTAATGGCAATTTCATCTGCCGAGAATTTATTTGCTTTCAAATAAGCCATAATGATATTCAAGCTGTTTTCCAAACTTTGTTGCACTTCATTTAAATGATTGCCCGTTGCTTGGAATTTAATCGTCCAAATAGCCAAATCCGCCGTAACGTTTTTTTCGGCCAAGCCTTTAACCGTAACGGAACGATTGTTCATTTGGGCTTGATAATAATAGTATCCCGGAAAAAATCCGCCGAGCGCAATGCCGATGCCCAACACAATACTGCCCAATAAAAAAGATTTTTTACACGTAGATTGATTTTCCATAAGTCCCTCCGTTGAATAAATTGAAATGAGCGATGTCAGTATAAAGTCGGAAAGAAAAAAAAGCAAACAATTTTGAAAAAAAACGAATCTGTTAAGAAAATAATTACTTTTATTGGCTACAATGCAAGAAGTTAATTTCAATCAGTGAGGGATTCCAACGGATGCAAACAAATTGTATTTTACAAGGAGACAGTATTGAAATCATGAAATCCATGCCGGATGAATGTGTGGATGTTATTTTTGCCGATCCGCCGTATTTTATGCAACTCGGCGGAGATTTACTGCGTCCGGATGCCACGAAGGTAGACGCCGTAGACGATTCGTGGGATAAATTTGATAATTTTGAAGCATACGATTGTTTCACGCATAACTGGATGCAAGAAGCCCGGCGGATATTGAAGCCGAACGGCACGATGTGGGTAATCGGATCATATCACAATATTTTCCGCGTTGGAACACAGATACAAAATTTAGGCTTTTGGATTTTAAACGATATTGTTTGGGTTAAAACGAATCCGATGCCGAATTTTCATGGCACGCGCTTTACAAATGCGCACGAAACATTGATATGGTGTGCAAAATCGGATAAATCAAAATATACATTCAATTATGAAAGTATGAAACGGTTTAACGATGATTTGCAAATGCGTTCGGATTGGCATTTACCGATTTGCTTGGGCGCAGAACGCCTTAAAACGCCTGACGGGAAAAAAGTGCATACCACGCAGAAGCCGGAAAGTTTATTATATCGCGTTATTTTGGCATCAACGAATCCGAATGATGTTATTTTAGATCCCTTTTTCGGAACGGGCACAACGGGTGCCGTTGCCAAAAAATTGGGTCGCAAATATATCGGCATTGAGCGAGACGCCACATATATTTCTTATGCGCAAAAGCGGTTAGATGCCATTACGGAAATTACGGACGACACGATTTTTGAGCCGGCCAACAGCAAGAAAACCGAACCGCGCATACCGTTCGGCGCCGTTATAGAGCATGGGCTTTTAAAGCCGGGGCAGAAAGTGTTTGACAGTAAGCGCCGTTTTTGTGCCACGGTGCGCGCGGACGGATCATTGCAAACGGGATCACAGCAAGGCTCCATTCATCAACTCGGAGCAAAATTGCAAGGGTTACCCTCTTGCAACGGGTGGACATTCTGGCATTTACCGAAAGATTCAAAAACAGGCGAGATGATTACGCTGGATTCCCTGCGTCAAGAATTAAAAGATATGATTCATTTATCATAATGAACAGCGTGGATACAGAATAAAAAAGAGGAGAAAAAAATGAAAAAAGTAATTATCACAACAGTATTATGTGCCTTTTTGTGCGCTTGTGCCACAAACCCGTATACAGGAGAAAGCCAAGTTTCCAAAACGGCATGGGGCACGGGTATCGGAACGGCGGCCGGCGCCGGAATCGGTGCGTTAATCGGCGGAAAGAAAGGCGCGTTAATCGGCGCGGGAGCCGGAGCACTGGTCGGTGCGGGCACGGGAGCCTATATGGATATTCAAGCCAAAAAGTTGCGGGAAGAATTGGTAGGAACAGGTGTGCAGGTTGTGGAGCAAGACGGCAAAGTTTATTTAATTATGCCGGGCAACATCACATTCGGAACAGCTGATTACACAATTCAACCCTCATTCAAGCCGGCACTTAATTCCATTGCAAAAGTCATCAACGAGTATGATGAAACAATGGTCCAGATTGTCGGGTATACCGACAGTACGGGAACTGCCGCTTATAACAATACGCTTTCACTGCAACGGGCAAATGCCGTGTCTAACTACCTGCGTTTGCAAGGGGTATCGGCAAACAGAATCATCACCGACGGTGCCGGTTCTAAAAATCCGATTGCCTCAAATGCTACGGCAGCGGGACGCGAACAAAACCGTCGCGTGGAAATTGTATTGTTAAATAAGCAATAATGTGTAAATGGGCATAACACATTATTCTTGCTGATTATTAGACTACTAAATCCGAAAAGATTGAGAACTTACCGTTCTCAATCTTTTTTTGCATGGATTCAAGGATAAGCAAAAGCCCAAATCCATTAAAAAAAACACCGTAACTATACGGTGTTTTTTTGCAAAGCGGGGATAAAGGTTTTTAAAAATCTAACTTTTTTCGCAATAGAAGCGTCCGTCTTTTTCAATAACGGTGCGTTTTGCACCGGAGCAATCCAAGCACAAATTCCGCGCATCGTTGCTATCGGGGATTTCCGTTGATCCGCTCGTACAACTGCTTAATCCGCCGTTGATGTTAATAAAATAGCCGTCTCTCGGCGCAGAAGAGCAATACCAGCGCGTCTGATCACCGTTTGCTTTGCTATATACGACACGCTCATAATTGCGACACATACTTTTTGATGTTTCATCACTGCCGATTTCAAAATTACTCCACGAACTGCCCCCGCATTGACCGTTGACATTTTGGAGTTGTCCGAAACAATCATTCACGCAATAGGCTTTGGTAGCACCGCTGGTATCTTCCGCCGTCATAACGCGTTTATTATCGCATTCTGTGCAAGAACTCCGCGAGGTGGTGATATTATCAATCTCGGTTCTTGAAGACGTTGTGCAACTGATACATTGATTATTCACATTGAGGAATGTTGTCCCGTCAGTGCAAAGACCCAAGGCGCACCCGCCATCATTACGACGATTCCCGCAACTCTTGCATTGAGCTATACTACTCGGGGTATACGTTTTCGGATCATCACAACGACGGCAATATCCCGTATTATCTCTAAAATATTTTCCATCCCCATCCGGATAATTTTCATGCGCTCCATTTTCTAAACTATTACATACACCACTTACCCCCGGATTGATAAGTGCGCAAAAACCAAGTTTGATTCTATTTCCGCATGCTTCACAAAGCAAAGCCTTCTCGGAATCAATTCCCCTTAAATCTCCGCTTTCCGTATTATTACATGAGAGACATACTCCGTATGTATCCTGAAATTCATTTGTAGCGCATACCTTTTTACCACAACGTCTTTGATTATTAAATAAGGTTCGCTCATTTGGTTTTGAACAGGACAGACATAGACTCTGTAATTGCTCTCCTTCTGCATAAGGAGAAGAGGAATCAGAACAATCATAACAAACACCGTTAGTTCCCTGGAATTGATTTTCATTACATTTTTTCATACATTGTACAATGGGCAAATTTGTATTTCCATTCGTATAAGATATAACCCAGCGAATTTCTTGCCCATCTTTATTACATGCCGTGCAACCAGATTCTTCATCAGAGAGAATGGTTATCGCAGATGATGCAGAAGTACAACTGATACAATTTCCCGAAACATCCATAATTTGACCTTCACTACATAGATTTTGTTTCGGCGCACAATTTCCATCGGGTGTTACTTGCCGTCCACATTTTTCGCATAAATCTGCAAGTGTAGAACTGATGCGATTTGCAAATATGAGTGAAGAATTTCCATTTTGATTACAAGATAAGCAAGCGCCATAACCATTCTGCCACTTACGTTTGCATTTTTCATTCCCCGGGTCCGTTTTACAAATTGTGCTTTCTTCACTGTTTTCATCCGGCTGTTCACATTTTTTCACGCAATAGCTATTTAATTCTTGTCGATTTGGACAATTATTACATAATTGAACTAAAGTATCCTTATTCGTTGGTCCTGAAAAAGAATCAGCGTTAGCTCCGGCTATTCCCAGATATGATATAACGCGACTAGATGAGCAATCAATACATATAGGCGGGTATTCTGTTCCTCCCCCTATATGTCCATCATATTCTTTTCCTATAAATTGATTCGACTCACACTTTAATGGGGAGCACCACATTTTACCCATTTGAACCCATTCTCTATCCCCACACGCTAAACACTGCTCTTTTGCTTCTGTTCCCCCATCAATCTCAAACACTTCCGTATTCGGTGTGCCGTCGGGATTAACACAGGGATGACATTGCCCGTCTTGCCCTTGCACGCTGATTCCCTTTGTGCAGGTATAAGAGCAATATGTTGTATCCCCCGCCGTTTCTAATTTCCGCGCCGTTCCCTCGTTCGCACAGTTCGCACATAACTCCGCACCCGTCGCTTTGTCTGCTCCGAACACCTCATCTCCGTTAATTATCACGTTAGATGGATGTGAACATGGAATACACGCCCCGTTCCGACTCCGAAACTCGTTTTCCGCACACGCTTCGGGGATTTCTTCGCATTCATTCGTCGCTTCGTTGCAGATTTGATTGATGGGGCAATCATCGTTTACTTCACATCGCACGCATTTCCCTTGCGTGGCGCTGCATATCGGCGTCGCGTCAGGACACGTGGACTCGCATTTATAATCGCTTCCGCATCGTTCGCACGTCCCCGTGCAATCTCCGTCATCTAAACAATACCGCACGGGCCGTCCGTTCTCGTCTACGGCTTCATTCCCGAGTTCCGCGCCGTATTGACTTAAACTCGTTGTAAACACAATAGACACATTCTCGGCATCTTCTTCACCGTATTGGCACAACTCTTCGGCGTTTGTGCCGTCAAACAGTTGCTTTTCATTTTCTCCCGTCGGCACCCAAATCAATAACGGCCCCTCTAAATTTGTATTTAACACATTTAAACACACCCGACTCGGCACATCGTCTACCTGCACATCAAACATATCCGTTGATCGCAAATAAACCCCTATCGGAAATCCCGTTGACGTATATTCTGCCCATTCATTCAGCCTATCTTCATTTTCGGGCAACCCGTCCAGCTGATATTTATGCCATGTATCCCGATTACGCAAATTCACTTCATAGATAATATCGTTTGACCGATATTTATCCATGGCATACCGATAGCCTGCAATGCCCGCAACCGACAACACGCCAATCACCGCCAACACGCCCAGCATTTCTACCATACTCCGCCCGTATTCGGCCGATTGCGTCGTATTGCGATGAGGCGCATTTCTCCGATGTGCGTTACTGAATGAAAAACGGCTTATTCTTTTAAAAATACCTTTTATTTTCATAAAGTTCTCCCTTTCTAACGTCTCAAAAAAACGGTCGTTTTTTTTGAGCGTTTTTTAGAACTTTTATTTTTACCGTTCATTTTAAATAAATACTTTCTTTTCAAATGATTGTAAAATTCTGCTTGACTTCTTTGATAATATAAAATAGTATATCAAATAAACGACCGTTTTTTTGAGACGTTAATCACTCTATCCCATTAAAAAATAAATTATTTTAGGCATAAATTTCGTTTTGCTTTATTTGTTTCCTTTAAAAACAACTCTCTTCGGGTGAACAACTGCCGATATTTTTTAACTATAAAATAATTTATTATTTTTCAAGATGTTATAAATAATATAAAAATGCAATTCCGCGCAAAAAGCTCTTTAACGCCTGCGCGGAAATCAGATAATATATTATTTTCTAAAAAGCATTTATTTTGCGGATAACTCCGTCAACGGCCAACGCGGACGCGCCCGAAAATCAAGGCTATCCGATAATCCCAATAAATGCCGTTCCATACCTGCCCATGCAATCATAACACCGTTATCCGTGCATAACTTAATCGGCGGAGCCGAAAAGATAAGCCCCGTCTTCTTGGCTTTTTCCTCCAACATATTGCGCACACTCTGATTGGCTGCCACACCGCCCGCAACCACTAAATCTTTCCCCGTCGGGCAAACATCTTTAAAAATTTCAATGGCATGATCCAATCTATCCGACATTTGCGCAATCACGGCTTTTTGAAAAGAAGCGCAAATATCGCTCTTTGTTTGCTCCGTCAACTCTTCTTGGTGTTCAATACACATCCGAACAGCCGTCTTCAAACCTGAAAATGAAAAATCGCACCCTGCTCTGCCTTTCATCGGAACGGGAAAATGAAACCGTTTTTCATCTCCCTCTTTCGCTCGCTTTTCCACATTCGGCCCGCCAGGATACCCGACTTCCAGCATCTTCGCCACTTTATCAAATGCTTCCCCTGCCGAATCGTCAATCGTTCCACCTAAACGCCGATATTTACCGACACCCTCAACAATTAATAATTGGCAATGTCCGCCCGAAGTCAACAATAATAAATACGGAAATTGAACAGGACTTGTTAAGCGCGCCGTCAACGCATGCCCCTCTAAATGATTAACGGCAATAAACGGCAAATGATGACAAAGGGCGATTGTTTTCGCCGTCATTACGCCAACCAACACCCCGCCGATAAGCCCCGGCCCGCCGGCAACGGCAACCGCCGATAAATCCTCAAACCGTTTTCCTGCCTTATCCATGGCTTCTTTAATCAATAAATCGCATTTTTCAAGGTGTGCACGAGCGGCAATTTCCGGCACAACGCCCCCGAATCGACGGTGTTCATCATACTGCGACCACACAACCGATGATAAAATTTCCCGTTTATCGTTCACTAACGCACAAGCCGTTTCATCGCAACTGCTTTCAATACCGAGAACTATTTTTTCCGCCTTTTCCGAACTCATTTTTTTTCTTCCTTTTCAACACAATTTCTAAAACACCACCATCATTTAACCAACGGGTTTCTCGAATCTTTTCCTTAAAAAACGGGGTTTCCGTCCAAAACATAATTTCATTTTTAATTTTCCCCGTTCCGTTAATTCCCTTACCCGTAATAATCCGAATAACATGCGATTCGGCATGTATATGAACCGTTATAAAGAGTTTTAAACAGTTATACGCCTCATCCAGTGTATACCCGTGCAAATCCAATTTGTAAGATAAAATACGCTCCGGTTTATGCGCTCTTAGCCGTTGCGGTAAAGGCTTTTTTGCCTGCTCCGCTTTTTTCTTTAACGGTTTTACGGAACGGGCATAAACTTGCCATACCGCCTCATCTTCCGCTTGATTCACCATGATTATCGCCTCTTAACTTTTCGGCAATAATAAATAATACGATCCTTTGTTTTTCATCCGACCGGCTTTTGAAAACGCTTCTTCCCCGTGTCCCCAAAAATAATCCGCCCGAATACCGCCCTTAATCGCTTTTCCGATATCTTGGGCAACAACAAGTTTTTGAATATACTCGCCGTCGGGATCCGTTGTATTCAAATACATCGGCGTGTGCAACGGAATATAAGATTTATCAACGGCAACGGAGCGTTCGGGCGTTAATACAACCCCCGCTGCCCCATAAGGTGAATCCCCCTCATTCTCTTTAAAGAAAATATACCGCGGGTTTTCCGCCATAATTTCGCGCCCTTCTTCGGGATGCGCTTGCAACCATTTTTTCATGTTTTGCATGGAATGTAAATTCCGAATACCGTGTGATGCAAAAATTGTTCCGAGCCCCTTAAACGTGCGATTATTATTGCCCGCATAGCCGAGTTTAATTTCGCCGTCGGGCGTAATCATACGGCCGGAACCTTGAATCTGCAAAATAAATAACTCAACCGGATCATCCGCCCAAGCAATAATCGGCGCATTGATACCGTCTTCTTCAATATCTGCCCGAGTCGGATACGTCTTGCCGTTTTGATACCCGACCGGCAAGCCATATACCGGCACTTGCGATTGCGATACCCGATAACGCGTGCCCGTTAATTCCGCCTCATAGTAGCCCGTAATCGTGCCGACCGTTTCTCCGTAAGACATCACCAAATACGGTGTCAACTGGCTTTCAATATATCGCTTAATCTGATAAGAATCCGCCCCGCGGTAACGCTGTAATCCCACGCAGAAATTCATCCACTGCGCATTCGGATTTTGGCACGAGCGCAACAAGGCCGGCATGGCCTCCTCAAAATTATCATAATTCCACCCCGGAAGCGAATTAAACGAAACTTCCTTTAATTTAAACGCGCGCCCTTGCGATAAATTATGGCTTGAAGGACATCCGCACAACATAAAAGATGCACATATCAATGCTCCGACGGAATAACATATTTTATTCATAAACAACCTCACTTTGTGCCGCACTCAACAGCCATTTATTTTTGCTCTGCTTCGTAAAAGTCCATAAATCCTTAACGGTTGAAATGGTCATCGGATCTCCCTCTATCGGCTCACCCTTTTCGTTTTTCAACACATTGATTTGTTCCGTTACGAATTGAACCGTAATCACATCCCGCTCGGGCGACTTATGCTTAATCTCCGCCGAATCAAAACAAATCAGCGAGAAATCAACTTTTTGCTTCTTTTCTTCCCGTGATTTGATTTCTTTTTCAAAAGCGTTATAAACTTTCGGCTCAACATTTTCTTTTAAAACCGTGAGATTTCCACCGCTGAACGATTCGGAAATTTGCTGAAACGCAATACGAGCACTCAATAAAAAAGCCTCGTCTTTCGCTTTTTCATTTGTTTCGTGTTCGGCATTGCTTTCAACCAATCTCATCTCTATGATTTGCCCTGTTTTTTCCGAGAAAAATCTTAACTTATCAGGCAACTGTGGATTCTTTTTTTGTTGATTGCCCAATGTCTTATACAAGATAAACATCAAGAACAATACAATACCCGCCAAAATTAAATTTTCAATACTCATCAATAAATTTTTCCTTTTTTACTTTACAAACGGTTAAAACAACTATATACATATTTTGTATTTAACCCGAAATTTAATCTTTTTTCAAGAGGATTTTTAACAAAATGACAGAAAACGAATCACAAAATACACCGAGCGTTCAGGTAAACGCACAATATATCAAAGATCTTTCTTTTGAAGCCCCTGCTTTACCGCAGATTTTATCGGAATTAAAAACGGCTCCCGCCATCAATGTGAACGTTGATATTCAAGTGAACAAAACGGACCATGAAAAAATGTTCACGGTTGATTTAAACATTAAAGCCGCCGCTCAAACGGCCGATACACATAAAGCGCTCTTTATTTGCGAATTAACTTACGGCGGTTTGGTCACTTTGGATGTGCCTGCCGAACATGTAGAACCGATTTTGTTGGTTGAAGTGCCACATTTATTGTTCCCGTATGCACGCGCCATCGTTTCAAATACAACGCGTGATGCCGGCTTACCGCCTTTGCAAATCAGCCCGATTGATTTCGGCACGCTGTATCGTCAAAAAGTGGAACAGGAAGCCGCTAAAAAAGCGCAAAAATAAGCGTTAAAAAATAAATGTGTGCATAAAAAGACAAAAAAGATTGCTTTTTTGTCTTTTTTGTTTATCATAAATCTATTGTATGCAACATAAAATGAAAAACGGCGGAGAAAAAATGGAGTTTATTACCGAAAACGAACGCGAAACGGCCCATGTAGCTACGGAATTTGCAAAGCGATTAAAGGCAGGCGATGTTGTTGCCTTATACGGCACGCTGGGAGCCGGGAAAACGGCATTTTGTCGGGGGTTTATTCAAGGATTAACGCATACGGAAACAGATGTGCCGAGCCCGACGTTCACACTTTTACAAACTTATGATACTCCGCTCTATCCCGTTTATCATTTTGATATGTATCGCTTAAAAACACCGGATGAAGCATACGAAATCGGCATTGAAGATGCTTTTGCCGAAGGAGTCAGTTTAATTGAATGGCCTGAAAAACTCGGGTATTTATTACCTAAAAATCATATTGCCGTTCATATTGAAATTTTACCCGACGGGAAACGAAAAATTATAATTAAATGAGGTGCCCATGGAAAGAGATGAATTACTACAAAATTTTTTGAAAAAGTGTGGCTGGGAAGATGCCGAACGACGCCTTTTGGCGCGCGATGCCTCTTTCCGTTGGTATGATAGATTAACCGATGGCGAAAAATCCATGGTGTTAATGAACGCCCCTATTCCACAGGAAAATCCGGCACAATTTGTGTTTGTAGATGAAATTTTGGAACGAATCGGGGCCAAAGTTCCCCATATTCACCATCGTGATTTGGATAACGGCTTCTTGCTCTTGGAGGATTTCGGGGACGATACGTTTACGCGTTTAATCGCACGCGGTGAAGACGAAATGAGTCTATATCGCCAAGCTGTTGATGCGCTTATTCATATTCAAAAAAATATCCATGAAAGTCACGGGTTGAAAGAGTATGATTTTGATTTAATGTTTTTTGAAGCCTCTTTGTTGCCTTTATGGTATATTAAATATGTTGTCGGCAAAGATGTGGATGAAGAAGGAATGAATGAGTTTAAATCAATCTGGCAGGAATTATACAAAATTATGCGCAGTGTGCCGAACACACTTGTTTTGCTTGATTACCACGTGGATAATTTGATGATTACCAAAGATAATCAATGCGGATTACTTGATTTCCAAGACGCGCGATACGGCCCTGTTACGTATGATTTGGCCTCGTTGTTGGAAGATGCGCGTCGGCTCGTTCCCGAAAATATACAATCCGAAATGTTACGCTATTATTTTGAGGAAATGCCACAATTTGATACAGAAGAGTTCCGTCAATCATATCCGATTATGGCAGTGCAACGGCATACAAAAGTCATCGGCATTTTTGTGCGCTTATTTGTGCGCGATCATAAAGACAGATATTTAAAATTTATTCCGTTTGTATGGTCATTATTGGAAAAACATCTGGATAATCCGTTGCTCAAACGCTATAAAAAATGGCTGGATACTTACGTTCCGAAAGAAATCCGCGCCGAAACTCCTTTTCAAAAATAATTTGTTTTTCTTGACAAATATAAACTAATATGTTATAAGTTTCTACCGAGAGGACAATGGGATGGGACAAATTCAAAAAGCCATGATTTTAGCAGCCGGACGCGGTGTTCGGATGCGTGAATTAACAAATGAGAAACCAAAACCGCTCATTCCCGTTCTCGGCAAACCGATTATTGATTATATTGTTGAAAAAGTCATCCGATACGGCATACCGTCATTGGTTGTCAACCTATGTTATAAAGGCGAGATGATTCGAGCTGATTTAGAAAAATATCAGGCGCAACTGAATATTGACTTTTCCGAAGAAGAAACAGCGTTGGAAACAGGCGGTGGCGTGAAAAACGCATTACCGCTTTTAGGAGAAAAACCTTTTTTTGTGATCAATGCCGATCCGCTTTGGCTGGATAAATCTACATCCGTATTTGAGCAACTGGAAACCGCGTGGGATGATGAAAAATATGATGTTGTTCTTGCGCTGATTCCGCTTTCAGAAGCATTCGGTGCCGTTGGCAACGGCAATTATTTTATTGAAAATCATCAACCGCGTCGCAAAAAGCCGGAGGAAACAAATGCGCCTTTTATGTTTATGGGGGTTCAAATTATTCATCCGCGTGTTTTTAAAGAAGTTGATAGTAGCCAAACCGTTTTCAGCCTGCGCGATATTTATGATACTGCACAAGCCAAAAACAGGCTGGGCTTTATTGTTTATGACGGGACATGGTATCATATCGGCACGCCTGAAGCATTGGCAATAACGGAAAACAAACTCTCAAAAAAGGAGTAAACGCTCATGATATACACCCTTAATCTTTCGGATAACCTTGCCTCCCGATTAACGGATTATATTCTGACACATATTCATGATCCGATGCAAATAGCGCAAACGCGCGTTATTTTACCGACAAAACGGGCCTGCCGAAACGTTAAGGAAGCGTTTGTGCGCAAAAGCGAACAAATGCCATTATTATTACCGCAATTAACGGCCTTATATGAAATGGAAGATTTAAGTGTGGCGCTACCCGAAGCCGTTTCATCTGCCGAGCGCTTGTTTTTACTGGCGCGACTTTGTTCGGCTAAACCGAATATTGATACGTTTGATAAGGCCATTAAAATCGCCGTCGGGTTGGCGCAGATTCTAGATGAGTTTTATTTGTATGAAACATCACTGGATAGATTGGAAGAAATCGTGCCGAACCGAGAACTCGCCATTCATTGGAACGAAAGCCTAACCTTTCTTGAAATTATCCGCAAAGAATGGCCAAAGATTTTAAAAGAGCGCGGTAAAATTGATGCTGCCGACAGACGCATTCGCCTGATTAACCAACTCACGCAAAAAGTATCTGATAATACGTTTCAATCGCCGATTATTTTAGCCGGCTTTGATGGAGCACTGCCTGCCGTCAATCGTTTAATCAAAGCATTAAGTTCAAAAAATAATGCTCTGATATTTCTTGATGGATTAAACAATAAATTAACGGATGAAGATTGGGAAAATATTCATGCAAATCATTACCAGCAAGCATTTAAAAATTTATTACGGGCATTAGATATCAGCGCAACGAAGATACCTCTTTTATCAACGGAAACCACACCGCAAGAAGCGTTAATTCACGAAGCATTGAAACCCGCGGAGCAAACGGAAGAGTGGCGACATACAAACTTAACACAAGATGTTTTAACAAACGTGCATCGGATTGATTGCGAAAATCCCGATGAAGAAGCATTGGCCATTGCAACCGTTATGCGTGAGGTGCTGGAAACACCCGAAAAAACAGCAGCGCTTGTTACAACGGACAGAAATTTGGCAAGGCGTGTGATTTTAAATATGAAACGCTGGCAAATTGAATTGGATGATTCGGCAGGAACGCCTTTACATCATACCGAAATCGGTATTTATTTATCGCTTCTTGCGGATTATGCGCTCCATCCCGATGATGGCAAAAAAATGCTGGCGTTATTAAAACATCCCCTCTCTGCCGACAATTTATTTCCTGCTCAATTACGGCAACAAATTCGCCATGCCGAAAAAGAAGCCCGTCAAAGCGGGAAACATCTTGATTATCGTTTACAAACGGATATTAAAGCCTTTTGCAAACTGTTTGCCGATAATCAACCCGTTTTATTCAATGAGATATTAACAGTGCATCTGGCATTGGCGGAGGCATTGGCAACCAGCTCCGATCGCTCGGGTATCACGCGTTTATGGGAAAGTGATGCCGGTAGCGAAGCGTATCGTTTTTTTGCCGAACTCAAAGAGTATGCACCGATTATGGGGAACATCATACCTGAAAATTATCCCGAAACACTTAATTTACTCATGAGTATGGTTTCCATTCGTCCGCGTTACGGCATGCATCCGCGTCTGGATATTCTCGGACCGATTGAAGCCCGTTTTTCACATCCCGACGTGTGTATTATTGCAGGATTGAACGAAGGCTCTTTTCCGACACAACCTGATACAGGCTCTTGGCTCAGTCGTCAAATGAGAATCGCTGCCGGACTACCCTCTCTTGAAACGGAAATCGGCACGCAAAGTATGGATTTTGCACACTGTTTTTGCGCAAAAGAGGTGTATTTGACGCGCTCATTAAAAAATGAGGGTTCACAAACCATCCCCTCACGATTTATCTCGCGCTTGGAAGCCGTTTTAAGCGGTGCCGAAATCGCATGGAAAGCAGAAAAACCTTTCATCGCTCGCGCGTTGGATTATCCATCGGCATTTGAAAAAATTGAGCGCCCGGCGCCCGTCCCACCCAAAGAACTACGGCCGAAAAAACTTTCCGTTACGAATATTGATCGCTTGATGAGAAACCCGTATGGGGTATATGCCCGCCATATTTTAAAACTTTACCCCTTGCCCGAACTTGAAAAGTTTAACGAGGGAAATATGTATGGAATAGCCATACATGCCGCATTGGAAGAGATGGTTAAAAATAATAATTTTAATTTTGATTCCAACAAATTAGTCAGCACAATGCAAGAAAAACTTAAAGAATTGAACATGAGTGATTCCGCGCTGGCATTATATCGTCCGAGATTGGAAAAAGCGGCTGAATTTATCATGCAAGAACAAAAAGAGCGTGCACCGTTTATTCAAAAATCGTATGTGGAAGTAAAAGGGCAAATCCAATTCCCATTATGCGATGGCACACTGTTTACTTTAACGGCCAAAGCCGATCGCATTGATGTTTTTAACGATCACGCGATTGACATTATTGACTATAAAACAGGCGATCCGCCTGCGTATAAGCACATAGAGTTAGGCTATTCGCCTCAATTACCGTTGGAGGGCGTCATTGCACATGAAGGCGGATTTGAAGAAGTGCCGACAAAGGGAAATGAATTAACACTTCACTTTTGGCGCATAACCGGCAAAGACGAAGGCGGTGCCATCAGATCTGCCTTATCAACTAAATCCAAGAAAGCGGAAGAATCCGTGTCGGCCAGCTATGAGATATTGTTAGAGAACAGCTACAATGGGCTCAAACGTGTATTAAACGCTTACCAGAACAACGAAATGCCTTACGAGGCCTACCCCGTTCCGAAGTTGGTTGAACAAAAATATGACGATTATGCGCAACTGGCACGCGTAAAAGAATGGCTGGCAGAAGAAGATGAAGAGGAGGCAACCGAAGCATGATTATTGATGAATCCATTATTCAAAGCCAAAGAACGGCTGCCAATCCGCTCAATTCCGTTTGGGTTTCGGCATCGGCCGGTTCCGGAAAAACAAAAGTGCTTACAGACAGAGTTTTAAATTTACTGCTTTCGGATACAAGGCCCGAAAAAATTTTGTGCTTAACATTCACGAAAGCGGCGGCGGCCGAAATGTCCAACCGAATTACGGATACACTCAAAAAATGGACGATTGCCGATGATGAAACACTTGAAAACGCACTAAAAGCATTAACGGGTTATTGTCCGACGCCGGAAATAAAAGTCAAAGCGCGTCAACTGTTCATTGATGTATTGGAAACACCCGGCAATATGAAAATCATGAATCTACATGCGTTTTGTCAATCCGTATTGAAACGTTTTCCGATAGAAGCCGGTGTGCCACCTCAATTTGATATTATTGATGAAGATCGCTCATCCGTTCTGATGCGTGATGCCTTGAATCAAACATTTTTAAAACCCGAATTTCAAAATGATATTGAAATGCTTTCCGATTATTTGGGCGAAAAAGATATTAACGAATTGTTTAAACATATTACGTCAAACGAAGTTAAATACAGCGCATTATTCCAACAATACGGCTCATATAACACCATCAAAAATAAGTTAAAGAAAAAGTATAACTTATCTCAATATCAATCTGAAAATCAACTTATTTGCTCTTATTTCTATCCGTTAAACAACGGTATTTTTTCCGATAAAGAGATAGAAACGGCTCAAGCATTATTTAGAGAAAAGACAACACTCTTTTTCACCAAAAACGATATAAAAGTGCACCGTGATCATAAAAAAAATCCGGAAGCATACGATATTCTGGCGCTGGCTCAGCAAAAGAATCTTTTCCATGTGATTGAAACATCCGCTTGTGTCTTGCATTTAATTCAAGAAGTCATCCGGCTTTATCGTGAGATGAAACACAAACAATCTCTTTTGGATTACGGCGACCTCATTACAAAAACCCGTGAATTGCTTTCACGCGGAACCATGGCGCAATGGGTTATGTTTAAAATGGATGAAGGGATTGATCACATTCTGATTGATGAAGCGCAAGATACCAGCCCCGAACAATGGGAAATTATCCGCCTCATCTCGGAAGAATTTTTTGCGGGACTCGGGCGCGAAACGGATGTTATCCGAACCATTTTTGCCGTCGGAGATAAAAAGCAATCCATTTACAGTTTTCAAGGCGCAGACCCGAATGAATTTGAACGGATGCACGCTTATTTTTCAAATCGTGTTCAAACAGCACAAAAAACATTTGAAACCGTGCCGTTAAACGCGTCGTTCCGTTCGGTTTCGGTTGTATTGGATTTGGTTAATTCTCTATTAGATAACAAAGAAGCGCGAAAAGGTGTTTTATCCGATCATGAGCAAGCCGTTCATACGGCAACCCGCCGTGGTGAAGGCGGATTGGTGGAAATATGGCCACTTGTCAGTGTTGAAAAAACGGATACAAGTGAAAGTTGGAAAATTCCCGAGCGTCAAAAAAGCGAAAGTGCCATCGTTATCTTGGCGCATCAAATTGCCGACAGAATTAAAGCAATGATTGAAAATCACGAAATTTTGGAATCGGCCAATCGCCCGATTGAGCCGAAAGACATTATGATTCTTGTCAGTAAAAGAACAAGTATTGTTTCCGAACTCGTGCGCGCGCTTAAAGAAAGAAAAATCCCCGTCGCAGGCATTGATCGGCTTAATTTAACGGCCCATATTGCCATTCAAGATTTACTCGGCGTTGCCGAATTTGCATTACTTCCCGAAGACGATTTAACATTGGCAACGATTTTAAAATCGCCGTTATTCAAGATTAACGAAAATCAGTTGATGAAACTTTGCGTTCATCGCGGACAAAAAACATTGTGGGAATACGTGCAAGAAACCGAGCCGAATTTAAGCGAACACCTCAAACACATTCTTAATCAAGCGGATAAAATGCCCGTTTATGAATTTTTTGCGTATTTACTGGGTCCGCTTGATGGCAGAAAGCATTTCATCAGCCGATTGGGAACGGAAGTCAATGAAGCGCTGGACGAATTCTTGAATTTATGTTTACAATTTGAAGAAAGCGAAACCCCCTCTTTGCAAGGTTTCCTAACATGGTTTAAAAACCGCGAAAACATTATTAAGCGCGATTTGGATCAAAGCGATTTGAATACCGTGAAAATTATGACGGTGCACGGGTCAAAAGGATTACAGGGAAATATTGTTTTTCTGCCTGATGCCCAGCGCCTCCCGACAACGGAAAAAAGATTTTTCTGGGATGAAGATTTGCCACTTTGGATCGCACGCACAAAACTCAAAACACCCGATTTGGGAACATTGTTTGAACAAGCCCAAGAGGCAACCGAAGAAGAATATCATCGGTTGCTTTATGTGGCACTGACTCGGGCGCGCGATAGGTTATATATTTGTGGCTGGACAAAACCGAAAAAGCCGGAATCGGGAGCAAAGAAAAAGCCCTCTTCCCGCAAGAAAGAATCGGCAGAAGAAGCCCCGAAAATTACAAATTGGTATGATTTAATTACGCAATCTCTTCCCGAATACGTGGTGCAAAAATCGGACGGGATTATTCAGATGACGTGTCCGCAATCAAACGTGCTAGAACCGAATAAATCGGAAGAGACGACACAAATTGCACCGATGCCCCTACCCGCTTTTGTGCAACAACCTGCACCCACCGAAACACCGTTGTCCAAACCCCTCATGCCCTCTCGTTTGGCAGAGAATGAGGCTCCCGAAGAATCTGTTGTCGGTATCGGAACGGAACAGGCGTTAAAACGCGGGTCTTTCATCCACAAACTTTTGCAGTATTTGCCCGAAATTCCGCCCGAAAAGCGGTATGAAACGGCGTTACGGTTGAAACCGAATGATATTGAGATTCCCAACAACTTGTTGAAACTCTTTGAAGATGAGCAATTTCAAATTTTATTCGGAAAAAATTCGCATGCCGAAACGCCGATTGTCGGGATTGTGGGCGGACGCGCCTTTTCGGGACAAATTGACCGCTTGATTGTTTGGGATAATGAAGTCTGGATTGTTGACTATAAAACAAATCGTTTTGTGCCAAAAATACCGCAAGAAGTATCTAAATCGTATAAAATCCAACTTTTTGCATATCGGGAGTTGATAAAAAAAATTTTTGCTGGTAAGATGGTACGAACATTTTTGTTATGGACTGAAAATCTTTCCCTGATGGAAATGACTGCTGAAACAGATAAATTAACACTCGCCGATATTGAATTAAAGGACAAAAAATGAAAAAATTATTAACTGTTGCTCTTACCCTTTTACTTTCTGCCTGTTCAAGTATGCCCGGCACGCCCGACGGATTTCGGGAACGCGATGTGCAAACCGAACACTTTTCAATTCCCGTTTGGGAAAGCGTAGAATTACGGCAAGGGAAAACAATTCGTTTCTATATTGAGGGTAACGGCAACCCGACCCCCGATACACCGATGGCGCTGAAACTGGCTGCAAAAGATCCGTATATCAATGTGGTTGTTTTATCGCGTCCGTGTCAATACAGCAAAAATCAATTATGCAATAATCCCGAGATTTGGACTCGTCAACAATACAGTCCCGAAATTCTGCGCGAAATGGAAGAAATCGTTGTGTATTACATTCAAAAATACAAAGCGCCGGATGTGGAATTTGTTGCTTACGATGGCGGAGCACCCGTTGCTTTTAATTTAGCCTTGCAGTTAGGGCGCGTCAACAAAATCACAACCATCGCCGGCATTTTGGATATTGATGCTTATGCCACGCAAAACGGTTTACCCGCTTTTGTTAATGCCAAAAATCCCATGGATTCCGTTACGCAACTCAGCCAAATTCCGCAGATACACTTTGTCGGCGGAAAAGATCGGCAAACAACGCCGGCTATGGCAGAGCGGTTTGTTTCAAAACTCCCCAACCCGCGCATGGCACTTGTGCGTGTTGCGCCCGATATGGGGCACGATGGCTGGGATAAAATTGATTTAGATTATTAAACTGTTTTTTTCTCCCAAAACAAAAGCCGATGTTTACTGCATCGGCTTTTATATTGATTCTTAAATCAACTGATTTGGTATTATTTACCAAATAGTCGGCAACTAAAATCCCATCATCAATTTAACTTCATCCGAAAGGCGATCAATTGTCCAAGGCGGGTCAAATACCAACTCAACCGTAACGACTCCTACTCCTTGAACGGAAGCAACGGCATTGGCTACCATTGCCGGCATATCTCCCGCAATCGGACACGTCGGAGAAGTCAATGTCATAACAATTTTAACATCTCCGTTTTCTGCCCGAATAATATCATAAACTAATCCCAGTTCATAAATATCCAACATTAACTCGGGATCTTGCACGGCTTTCAGCGCCCCCACGATTTCTTCTTTGCTTGCCTTTTGAACACCAGAGTCCAGGGGCGTTCCCGCTGTTGCCCGATAAGTCTCAGCCGGCAAATCAAGCTCTACATGTGCTGTCAAATCTTTGTCGGCCTCACTGATGGAGGTTGATGATTGTGTTTGAATTTCCGAATTATCAGTATTGGTATGTATTTCTTTTTCGTCGGTCATTCCTTTTTCCCTCTATTGAAATAAACGAATTGCCTTATTCAATCCTTCAATCAAAGCATCAATATCGGATTTATCGTTATACACGCCCAACGAAACCCGTATGGATACCGTTTGATGAAAACACGCGTGAATCGGCATGGCACAGTGATGCCCTACACGCACACAAATATGCTGTTTCCCAAGCGCAAACGCAATATCCGACGGATGTATTCCTTTGATAACAAAGGAAACAATACCGTTCTTAATGGCAGAATTACCCAATATCTCTATACCCGAAAGCGTTGCCAATCGTTCCGTTAAGTAACGCGTTAAATCAGCCTCATTTTGTTCAATTTGTTCCATACCGATATTGTTTAAATAATCAATGGCATAGCCAAGCCCCACCGCTTCGGCAAACGGCGGTGTGCCGGCCTCAAATTTATTGGGCAAATCCGCAAACGTTGTCTTTTCTGCACTGACTTCCTTTATCATATCTCCACCGAATTGATACGGTGGCAAGTCTTCCAAGGCCTCCTTTTTCCCATACAAAACGCCAATACCCGTCGGCCCGTATAACTTATGCCCCGAAAATGCGAAATAATCGCAATCCATTTCTGCCACATTCACAGGCATATGGGCTACGCTTTGCGCCCCGTCAACCAAAATGCGCGCTCCTTTTTCATGCGCGGTCTTTACAAGTTCTTTAATCGGATTGACAACCCCCAATACGTTTGATAAATGCGCAACAGCCACGATTTTTGTTTTTTCCGTCAGTTTGGCGCGATAATCTGCCATATCAATTTCGCCGGAAGGCAAGACACGAAATGTTTTAAACGTTGCCCCGCTACGCACACAGGCCTGTTGCCATGGCACAAAATTCGCGTGATGTTCCTCTTCGGAAACGAGCACTTCATCTCCCTCTTTCAGTAAAAACGTATATCCGCTTGCAACCAAATTGATACTTTCGGTTGCTCCCTTCGTAAAAATAACTTGCTTCTTATCGGCGTGAATAAAATCAGCCACTTTCCGACGGGCATTTTCATAGGCAATCGTCGCTTCGTTTGCCAAATCACAACTGCCACGGTGCACGTTGGCATACATCGTCGCATAAAAACGCATCAATCCGTCAATCACAACCGATGGCTTTTGTGTTGACGCGGCAGAATCCAAAAACACAACGTTTTGACTCTTAAAAATCGGAAAATCTTCTTTATCGTTTTTCATTTTTCACCTTGATGACTTTTACACCCTTTTTCTATGGATTTGATGTTAGCGAATATATGTATCTAACCATTCCCGAACCGAATTTAGTGCACTTTCGGGCAACTCATCGCAAACAAATGCTTCCAGCAACATTCTTTTTGCAACCTGTTCGCTAATTCCGCGTGCCGTCAAATAAAATACTTGTTGATTTTCTAACGGGCCCACGGCCGAACCGTGCGAACATTGAACATCATCGGCATAAATTTCCAATTCGGGAATAGCCTCAACGCGTGCTTTGTCGGACAAAACAAATGCTCTGTGATTTTGCTCCCCGACGCATCTTTGTGAATCGCGTGGCATACGAATAATACCGTTAAATTGCGCGCGTGCTTCATCGGTTAAAATACCTTTAATCGTTTGCTTTGATGTTGTTTCCGGCACGGCATGATTGATATCAATTTTAATGCGACAATTTTCTTTTTCGGCAACTAAATATACGGTTTTAATATCGCAGGAAGTTCCTTTATCCAATAAATTAACTTTTAAATTTAACTCATTGTTAAAGATTAAAAAAAGCAATTCTAAACTTTCGCCGTTTTGAACATTTTTTTCTGCCGAAAAATCCGATAAATCCCTTTGTTCATACACGCCGTTTCGTTTGCAAAAACAGATATTATTTAAATTCTTCATAGCCCCGTTCTTCCAGTTGCTCGGCAAGTGTTTTATCGCCCGAACGAACAATTTTACCATCAATCATAATATGAATGTAATCCGGAACAACATATTCCAATAATCGTTGAAAATGCGTAATCATTAAAAAGGAACGATGCGGTTCACGCAATACGTTTATCCCATCACCCACGGTTTTGAGCGCATCTATATCCAATCCGGAATCCATCTCGTCCAAAATGCAAAAATCGGGTTCCAAAAACGCCATTTGAAACGTTTCCATACGCTTCTTTTCACCACCCGAAAAGCCGACATTCACGGCGCGTTTTAACATTTCGTCCGTCACACCCAAAGCCTGCGCTCTTGTTTTTAGCCGTTTCATAAATTGGACGGCATCCAACGGCTTTTCTCCCAAAAATTTTTTCTTGGCATTCAGCGCCGTTTTTAAGAACAATGCGGTGCCGACACCCGGCAACTCCGTCGGCGTTTGAAAAGCCAAAAACACACCCGTGTTGGCCCGTTCATCCGGCGTCATCGCAAGTAAATCTTTGCCCTTGAAGAAAATACTGCCCGATGTAACGTGATAGGCCGGATGTCCGGCAATAACGTTTGATAATGTGCTTTTCCCGGAGCCGTTCGGGCCCATAATTACATGCACCTCACCGGCATTCACGGTTAAGTCAACGCCCTTTAAAATTTCTTTTTCTCCGACACTTGCGTGCAATCCCTTAATTTCTAAAAATGACATTTTTTAACCTTCTTTTCTTCCTGTTATCCTTATGTATTCATTTATTCATTCATCTTTATTATAACCGAATACGCACCATTCATTCAACTTTGTTTTCGGCAAACCTCATCCGATGCTTCCCTCTAACTGTATCCCGATTAACCGTTGCGCTTCAATGGCAAATTCCATCGGCAGTTTTTGCATCACTTCTCGGCAAAATCCGTTCACGATTAACCCGACGGCCTCTTCTTGATTCAATCCGCGCGCCTCGGCATAAAATAATTGCTCTTCCGATATTTTGGAAGTTGTCGCCTCATGTTCAATCACACCGCTTGTGTTTGCACATTTCATCACGGGTATCGTATGCGCACCGCATTTATCCCCAATCAACAAACTATCGCATTTTGACACATTTTTGGCGTTTGTGGCGGATGGCGCTATTTGAACGAGCCCGCGATACGTGTTATTTGAATAACCCGCCGAAATACCTTTTGAAATGATGGTTGAAGAAGTATTTTTCCCGATGTGAATCATTTTGGTCCCCGTGTCGGCTTGTTGATAATTATTCGTCAAAGCAACGGAATAAAATTCCCCGACGGAATTATCCCCTTTTAAGATACAACTCGGATACTTCCATGTAATCGCCGAACCGGTTTCAACCTGAGTCCATGATAACTTGGCATTCCGATGGCATAAGCCACGCTTTGTGACCAAATTATAAATACCGCCTTTTCCGTCTTTATCACCCGGATACCAATTTTGAACGGTGGAATACTTCACTTCCGCATCATCATGAACAATAATTTCCACAATGGCGGCATGTAATTGATTTTCATCGCGTTGCGGTGCCGTGCACCCCTCCAAATAGCTGACATACGATTCTTCATCAGCAATAATCAGCGTTCGTTCAAACTGCCCCGAATTGCGGGCATTTATCCGAAAATAACTGGATAATTCTACGGGACAACGCACCCCCTTCGGAATATAAACAAACGACCCGTCCGAAAAAACAGCACTGTTTAACGCCGCAAAGAAGTTATCCGTCGGGGGCACTACCGAACCCAAATACTTCTGCACCAATTCGGGATAATCGCGCACGGCTTCCGAGATGGAACAAAAAATAATACCTTTTTCTTTCAAATGCGCCTTATATGTTGTTGCAACCGATACGCTATCAAAAATCGCATCCACGGCTACACCTGCCAACGCTTCTTGTTCTTTCAGCGGAATGCCGAGTTTTTCATACGTCTTTAAAATTTCGGGATCCACCTCATCCAAACTTTTCGGTGTTTCATTCTTCTTCGGCGCCGCATAATAATAAAGACTCTGATAATCAATCGGCTGATAAGATAATTTACCCCAATGCGGTTCTTTGAGCGTCAGCCAGTGTTTATATGCCTTCAAACGAAATGCCAACAACCACTCGGGTTCGTTTTTTTTAGCCGATATAAACCGAATAATATCCTCGGATAACCCTTTCGGAGCCATATCCGATTCGATTTTTGTCTCAAAGCCGTATTTATACGGTTCTTCAACAAAATCAGAAAGTTTTTCTTTTTCAGTTTTCATTTTTTCCTCTTTTTCGAAAATATACATTGCGATATTTTTCAAAAAAAGTCAAGAAAAAGCGTTTTTTTACTTGTAATACGAAAAAAAAACGGTTAACCTCAATAAGTGAAATCAATTTAGTAAGGAGTTTCAATGCCAGAAAATACCGATTGTTTTCCTATGTTGAGCAGTTTATTTTTTGCCACAACAATTTTGTTTATGATTTTATCCGCACTCGCCGTTCGGCGTATTATGCGGTTACGGATTAAAGTGGGCACGTTGCGCCAAGAAATTGCCGAAAAAGATAAGTTGCTTAAATCAAAGAATGTTGCGTCAGATAAACTTATTGCTCCGTATGAATCCGAATCGGCGCGCAGTATTATTTTATCCGTCAACGCCAATCATGAAATTACATACGTGAACGATTATGCGGAAGAATTATTCGGATTCACGAAAGAGGAACTTTTAAATCATAATATCTTTGATACCATCTATATTGAAAATGATAAAGATGAAACATTGCAGGAAAACATTATTGACCGGATTTTAAACAATCCGAAAATGTATATGGAACATGAAAGCGAGAATTTAAAGAAAAACGGTGAAAAGGTTTGGATTTCGTGGACAAACAGAGTTGTTTACAATGATGAAGGCAAACCGGTAGAGGTGCGCTCCGTCGGCTTTGATATTACAAAACGTAAACAGTTGGAACAGGAATTGCACTCTATTTCGGTTTATGATTCGGTAACGGGCGTTTATAATCGGCAGGCATTTTTAGATGCGGGCGTTACGGAATTAAAACGGGCAACGCGTTATAAAAGACAATTAAGTTTAATGGTTTTGAAATTAGACTTTTTTCATTCCGTGGAAGATAATCAACGCTTTACGGATGAAATACTGAAAGATGTTATCACTATCTGCAAAAAATCTATCCGCGAATCGGATATAATCGGCAGATTAAGCGATATTGAATTCGGTATTCTCATGCCCGAAACGCCGATTGAAAATGCCTTGTTTCTGGCAGATCAGTTAAAGCATAAAATTCAAGAGCGCGGATTAAAAAGTAAAAATGAGTTTTTTGTTGATGCGACATTCGGTGTCGCCGAAAGATCGCAGGAAGATGATACCATTGATGCCATTTTAACAAAGGCTTTGGAAAAACTTGCTAACGATAAACCGAAAAATCATTCCAAATCAACCCGTTCAAAGTAAAGGAGTGTCCAAATGAGTGAAATCAGCATATCAAACAAGTTAATAAAAATCGGAATTATGCCCGATTTGGGTGCCTCTCTTTCTTATTTTAAATATAATCAAGACGGCAGAATACGTGATATTTTGCGTCCCTACGAGGCAGATGCCAAAAAGCAGGATTCCAATAATGCTTCCATGTTTCCGATGATACCGTTTTGCGGACGTATTCGAGGCGGTAGTTTTGTTTATTTCGGCATTACAAGGAAAATGCAAAAAAATCAAGCCGGCATTGCCGATCCGATTCACGGAGACGGATGGAAATCTGTTTGGACCGTTGAGCAGTTGACTGATACAAAAGCCGTTTTGACGCTTTCACACAGCAAAGAAAAAGGGTTCCCGTTTTCATACGATGCCAAAATTGTGTATGAATTGGTTGATTGCCAATTCAATGTTGTGATGAGTGTGAAAAACACGGGCTCTCTGCCGATGCCGTGCGGATTAGGCATTCATCCGTTTTTTACCAAGACAAAAGAAGTAGAGTTGGATTTTACCACGCAAATGGTATGGAGCAATGAAGCCGATCCGATTTTTGATAAACCCTATGAAACACCGGCAACTTGGCAGTTCCAAGGCGGACGTCCCCTTAAAAATGCCGTATTTGACACATGTTTCGGCGGGTTTGACGGGAAAGCATCAATTTTATATCCGGATATGGGGATTACACTCAATATAAAAGCAGATGAACAATACAAACACGTGGTTCTTTACTCCCCGCGAGGCAAAGATTTCTTCTGCTTGGAACCGACAACAAATGCCAGTAATGCGTTTAATTTAGCCTCTGTCGGCATGGTCGGGACGGGGATGAAAAGTATCGGACCCGGTCAGACGATGACGGGAACCGTATCCATCAGCGTGCACGGATAAAATAAAGTGATGATACCTACGGTTATTTTGAATGATATTAGCTATGCTTCAAAATGCCAAATAAGAATGGTCAATTACGGAGAACGAACATGTTTTTACCGAAAGCACTATGGCAGGGCCCGAAAAGGCAACCGATAGAGTAGCATTTGATGGATAAATAAGCAAATTTTCACTGTTTGCCAAAAGGTTCATTTTAAACAAAGTAACCGAATAAAGACACAAGGGAAAACAAAACAAATCAAATCAAATCAAATTAAAAATAAGAATAAAAAAGAACATAAGAAAAGAAGGAAAGAAAGGTTATGAATCATCAATTAACAAAAATCGTAGCGACACTCGGTCCTTCAACTGCCGGAAAAGAAAAAATCCGTGCATTGGCCGATGCCGGTGTAAATGTTTTTCGTTTAAATTTTAGTCACGGGACTCACGAAACACACTTACAAAATTACACCTATATTCGCGAAATTGCCAAAGAAACGAATCGTCATTTTAGTGTGTTAGCCGATATGCAAGGTCCGAAATTGCGCATCGGCAACTTTAAAGACGGTAAAATTATCTTGAAAAAGAATCAATCTTTCCGTTTGGATATGAATCCGGAACCGGGCGATGAACAACGTGTCTGCCTGCCCCACCCCGAAATTTTTGCCGTTTTGCAAAACGATATGATTCTATTGTTGAACGATGGGCAAATTCAACTGCGCGTCAACCAATTCGGAACAGATTACGTAGATACAACCGTCTTGGTAGGCGGACCGCTTTCTGATCATAAAGGTGTTAATGTGCCTGATGTGATGTTGCCGATTTCTGCCTTGACCGATAAAGACAAGAATGATTTAGCGTTCGCTCTTGATATGGGGGCTGACTGGATTTGCCTTTCTTTTGTGCAACAACCCGATGATGTGCGCTTGGCACGCAGTTTGATTCAAGGCAGAGCCTCTATCATTGTTAAAATAGAAAAGCCGGCAGCCTTGAAACACATTGATGAGATTATCGAGTTAACTGACGGCATTATGGTTGCTCGTGGTGATTTAGGTGTTGAATGTCCGTTGGAATCCGTTCCGGGAATACAACGCGAAATCGTTGAAAAATGTCGATTAAAAGGGAAACCGGTTATTGTGGCAACCCAAATGCTTGAAAGCATGATTAACGCGCCCGTCCCCACAAGAGCAGAAGTTTCCGATGTGGCAACTGCCGTTTTTGAGGGGGTAGATGCCGTGATGTTATCGGCGGAAACGGCGGCCGGGCAATTTCCGGTTGAAGCCGTTACCATGATGCACCGCATTATTATGACGGTTCAACAAGATGGCGCTTACCGTCATATTTTAAATTCATTTTCCATGCCACCTGATAAAACAATCGCAAGCGGTATTACCTCAGCGATGAAACAACTGGTTAAAGTATTAGAACGACCGAGTTGCATTGTTACTTATTCCATGAGCGGAGCGACGACGATGCGCGCTGCCCGTGAACGAGTCATGATTCCGATTTTAAATCTTACAGTCAATGAGCGTGTCGCCAATAAAATGGCGTTAATTTGGGGCGTTCATTCCGTATTGACGCAGAACTTACACGAATTAACGGAGGTAACACCGGTTGCCGTTAAAATGGCACGCGAACTCGGTTTTGCCGTTCCGAACGATGAATTGATTATTACGGCGGGTATTCCGTTTGCACAACAAGGAAATACAAACGTGTTGCACGTTGCTACCGTTTAATTAATGACGCCGAAAAATACCGAAACCGCTTGCTTAATGAAGAGCAAGCGGTTTTGTGTTGCATAATACTGTTGCATTTAAATCACTTAACATATAAAAAATATTAAAAAAATCAAACAATTAAAATATTATTAAAATAAAAATTAAATTTTCTGTTCAGATAGTGATGTTTATTTTTTAATATATTGAAAAATATAATTTATTTTTAATTATTTTCCCAAAAAACGTTCCTTTATGAAGAGTTTAAATTAATCACATTCTTTTGTCAAGAGCAAAATTACAATTACTTGATTTTTATTATTTTTCTTTTTTCATTTATTTTCTCTTCATTCATCAAAATCCGCCCTCAAAAAAGGAACGTTTTTTTGACACATTAATGCATCGGGAGGTTATATGATTTTTCAAAAATTTTCAAGAAAAACAAGCAGTATTTATATTAAAAAATTTTTTGACATTCAAGAGAATCAAAAACGAAAAAGAAACTTTCGTCAAAATGATGAATCGGGCCGTAGCATGATAGAACTGTTGGGCGTTCTGACAATAATGGCTCTTCTCTCTATCGGCGGAATATGGGGATACCAATATGCAATGGCTTCGTATCAGGCCGGACAAATTCAAGATATTGTGGCACAAGCCAAAGTGCTGGCTACCTCTAAACGTGCGACCTCAACGCAATCACTCGAAAAATTTTTGAATAAAACATCATTAAAATCTTATCTCCATTCGGTGGAAATTGAGGAAACAACAAATTCTGTCGGGCGTGTCAAACGCATTTATAAAGTGGCATTCAACGCTGTTCCCGATACGATTCAAACAGCACTTTATGCGCGCAAATCAAATTTGGCCCAAATGGATATTATGCTTGCGCCCTCGCAAGATGCCGTTCCCGAAGCCGAACAAGATGAATCGTGGATAACAAACGGCATGAGTGAAGGGGCGTATGAAGTGTTAAGTCCTTATGCACAACTTCAAAGCAATCAAAATATGCTTATTTCTTTTGAAACATTCAGCCGTAGGCATTCATCTCTCGATGATAATGAAAATACGAATACAACACAATGCCCTGCCGATATGCCCTTTTACAATCCAAGCACCGATTCTTGCTCTAAATGCGATACTTCTCTCAACGAATATTGGCACCCGATTGATATGAATTGTGTTGGTTGCGAAGATCCTAAAATTTATTGGGATGACTTGAATTATCTATGTGCTTGTCCACCTGAAATCCCTGTTTATGATTCTGCATCTAATACTTGCGTAGAGTGTTTAAGCAATTCTGATTGCAAAAGCGAGGCGCAACCCGTTTGCAATTCTTTCAATGTATGTGAGCCTTGCCCGAGCGGACAATTTTATGACGGCGTTGAATGTCGTTTAAATTGCGAAGAAAAGAAGATATGGGACAGAAATGAACAAGCCTGTGTATGCGATCCAACCTACTATGAAACCGATGCAAACGGATATTGTGTCTGCCGAACTGATGATGTTGTTGAAGCTCAAATTCAGTCAACAGGGATTAGTTCTACCGAAGAAAATTGTAGACTCCACATTACAGACTTAGGGAAATTAAAAGGTACCTATTACTTTAAATGGATTAGTGGTCTCCACATCGTTAACATTGATTATAATGCAGCTAGCTTTAATGTATATCTTTACGCAGGGACCGGAGAAACTGGGAAAGTTACCGACACAAGTTTAGGAATGATTTTGTACCCAGATTTAAGTAAATATCCTTATTATCCTTCTGACAGACATACCTATACAATCTCTGACATGGAAGATGCTCTAAGCCATGCTGAACCTAGGTATTTTACTTTTGACGGGACAAAAATGATTTCTCTTTGGTTCCATGATTCTTACTGCATTGACAATGCCGGAACAATGAATGTTGAATTACGAAAAGTAATCAACTATTGCCCTGATGTAGAGTAATTGATTTATTCATGATCAAATAAAAAATTTACCTATTCACTGCTAATCAAAAAATTAATCCAATGAGGGAAAATAATAGGCTCGGTATGTTGTATAAGGACGATTAACAGTCATTTGAAAATATGCTTCGCCCTTTGGATTGATTAACTTAGCTGCACAACTATACGAACGACCGCAACCAATAAACAAATTCTCATCGGGTAAAATTTGAACTGATCCCATAAATGGAATCAAGGCTTCTGATGATATCTCTTTGAATGATTGAACCCGTTTATTTTGTTCATCTAAATTAAAAATAAGAACACGAGCATACTCCTTTAAATTGTACCTATTATCAAATAAAATCAAACGCCCGTCCGGTAACATTTGAGCATCATGTTGGCGACGAAACTTTTGATTTTGAGTCAACCCAAATTCGTCATTTTTACCTCCCAGTTGCCATAAAATCTTACCGGAAGAACGATCAACTTTCACAACAGAATAAGTATTGGCCATAGAAATAATCAAATTATTATCTCTCGGATCCACCTGAATTGAATTAACATGCATAAAATCAGCATTTTTGTTCATCCATTGCGGACACTCGATCTGACAGGCATCTATTATATCTGAATAATGACTTCCATCCCATTCAAAAATAACTTTATTATCCTTTTGCTCTTGCACAATGCCGGCATACGCATGAGACACACGACCATTTGGAAATTTAATATCTGTCGGCTTATAGCCCAGAACAATATAATGCCCGTCATCAAGTAAAACAAATTCATGTTCATCAGCGGGCAAAGCAGGATGATTATCTGATTTTAAAACACGCACAACGTCAATTACATTAAAATCTTCATCTAACACATAATGTGCACCACCAATGAATGAGTCGACCGGAGGAGTTCCCTCTTGTGCATGAATACTGTATCTAACTTTTCCGCTCGGTGTTTTCCACTTCTGCAAATGAAACATACTTTCATTTATTTTTTTATTTCCCCGATAGTAAATTAAATTACCGTTTGTATCAAAAACAGTTGCATAGGAGGGATCTTTGAGCAACAGTCCGTGGAATGAAATAAAAATATATCCATCATCAAAAGGAACAAATTTATACATTTTAACATTCGGGAAATTTTTTGGCAAAACATGTAAGCCATACATTTCTTTTTTATCGGCAAATTGTATTTCAAAAGGAATAACTTGATCCCTTCTCAGAGAATTAAGTTTAATTTCATATATATCCTCTACGTTATGAGCAGGAATTTTGATTTTAACCCGCAATGGACGCATAATATTTCCTGTTTGAGGGTATAAATCTAATCCCTCCTGTATAACCGGCAAATCATCCACAAATACTTCAAACGGACCGGCAGGTGTATCTTTGAAATTAAAATAAATTTTCTTTTCAAACCAATGTCCGTTTTTCAAAATAAAATAAGTTCCGATACTTGAAATAAAAAATAAAATTAAAAAAATAGAAATTGTAAGAATCGAACGAGAAACCACAACCAAGCCCGATTTCTTACCATTCCCAATACCAATCATTCTGCATCGCTTCCTATTACATCTATGCTAATTTAGATTATAAAATGAGGGAGGAATATACATCACATTCCTCCTATCCCACATCATCTACTCATCAGTTTCTTCACCAACCGGCGTATCAATACCCTTTTCTTCTTCTGTATCTTCCGCATCTTCAACAGTTTCCTGCGTTTCGGCAGATTCATCCGATTGTATAACACCCTGTATTTCTTCCGTTTCCGGAATTTCGGGTGTATCATCATCTACATCAGTGATACACGTTGCCGATACCACCTTTTCATCCTTATCCAAACGGAATAAAATTACACCCATTGTGCTACGTCCCGCAATCCGAATATCGCTGACTTTCATCCGAATGAGTTTACCACCGTCTGTTACGAGCATAATATGCGCATCATCGGGCACCGGCATTGAGGCAACCACGTCGGCTTTGCGTTTTTCATCATCCGTCTTGATATTCACAACGCCTGACCCGCCACGTGCCGTAATCCGATATTCATACGCACTGGACCGCTTACCGTATCCTTTATCCGTAATCGTTAAGATAAATTCCTCATCCTGTGCCATTTTTTCAAATTCTTCAGGTGTCAATACGGTATCCGTTGAGCTTTCCGTTTCTACCGCATCCGTCTCATCGGATTGACCTGCCAGCCGACGACGCATTGAGGCTTCTTTCAAATAAGCATCTCTCTTTTCAATATCGGCCTTTGCGTGCTTCAAAACCGACATGGAAATAACACTATCACCTTCTGCCAACTTCATACCACGCACACCCGTAGATGCCCGCGATTCAAAAATCCGCAAGTCTGCCACCGGGAAACGAATACATTTACCGCCCGCTGCCGAAAGCAATATATCGTGTTCATCATTACAAATCTGAACGCCGACCAATTTATCGCCCTCATCCAATTTCATGGCAATTTTACCGTTTGCATTCACATTATAGAAATCGCTCAACCGATTCCGTCGCACATTACCAGATGCCGTAGCAAACATCACTGTTTGATTTTCGCATTCTTCAAATTTTTCGGGCAATGTTAAAATCGTTGAAATCGTCTCACCTTGTTGCAACGGCAAGAGGTTAATCAATGCCTTGCCGAGTGATTGAGGCGATCCCTCGGGCAAACGATATGTTTTAATCTTATACACAATACCTCGACTTGAGAAGAACAAAAGCGGACTATGCGTGCAAGCCACGAATAATTGCGATACTTGATCCTCCTCACGCGTAGACATTCCCGACCGCCCTTTTCCGCCACGGTGTTGTGCCCGATAAGTGGATAACGGCACCCGTTTAATGTATCCGTTATTCGAAACCGTCACAACCATCATTTCGCGTTGAATCAAATCCTCCATATCCTGCTCAAATTCGGCATCTTCAATCGTTGTTCGGCGTGCATCCGGGAATTGCGCTTTCACAACTTCTAACTCCTCGCGAATAATGGCATAAATCTTTTCGCGGGATGCCAGTGTTGCCAAATAGCCCTTAATCAGCCCGGCCAACTCGCCGACTTCGCCATGCACTTTATCTCGTTCCAAACCTGTCAAGCGCTGTAATTTTAAATCCAAAATGGCGCGTGCCTGTGCTTCCGAAAGCATATAGGTGCCTTCAACCACTTTTCTATCCGGCTCGTCAATTAACTCAATCAAACCGGCCACATCTGCCGCATCCCACTTTGTTTCCATCAACTGCGTGCGCGCCACAACCGGATCCGGTGCCGATTTAATCATTTCAATCACCTTATCCAAATTTGCAACGGCTATGGCCAATCCAACCAATACGTGAGCTCTATCACGTGCTTTATTGAGTTGGAAAACCGTCCGCCGACGCACAACTTCTTCACGGAATTGAATAAATGCTTCCAAAATCGCTTTCAGGCTCATCAATTCAGGACGGCCGTTATTCAATGCCAACATATTCATACCGAAACTTGTTTGCAACGGCGTATATTTATATAATTGATTCAAAACGACTTCGGGATGCGCATCACGCTTCAATTCAATCACAACCCGCACACCTTGTCTATCCGACTCATCACGTAAATCCGAAATACCCTCAATCACTTTTTCTTTCACGAGTTCGGCAATGCGCACAATCATTTGCGCCTTGTTCACTTGATACGGAATTTCGCTCACGATAATGGCTGTTTTATCTTTTTTGATTTCTTCAATGGAGCAACGACCGCGCATAATAACGGAACCGTGACCCGTTAAATATGCCGAACGCGCACCGCCCCGACCCAAAATAATACCGCCCGTCGGGAAATCCGGCCCGGGCACATACGTTAACAATTCTTCCGGCGTAATCTCGGGATTATCAATCATCGCAATGCATGCGGAAACCACTTCACCCAAATTATGCGGGGGCATATTGGTTGCCATACCGACGGCAATACCGCCCGACCCGTTGACCAAAATGTTCGGGAATCGGGCCGGCAACACATCAGGTTCCATACACGTTTCATCGTAGTTCGGACGGAAATCAACCGTATCTTGATCAATATCTTCCAATAACCAATGCGCCGTTTGCGCCAAACGTGCTTCCGTATACCGCATGGCGGCGGCTTTATCACCATCCATAGACCCAAAGTTACCCTGCGAATCAATCAACGGAACGCGCATGGAGAATGTTTGCGCCATACGAACCATTGCTTCATAAATGGAGCTATCACCGTGCGGGTGATATTTACCCATCACGTCACCGACGATACGAGCCGATTTTCTAAACGGTTTATTATAATCATATCCGTTTTCGTTCATGGAATATAAAATACGCCGATGAACGGGTTTTAAACCGTCTCGCACATCCGGCAACGCCCGCGAAACAATCACGCTCATGGCGTAATCCAGATACGATTTGCGCATTTCATCTTCAATGGCCGTCGGGACTACATCGGACGGTGTTATATTTTGCAAAGCAACTTCTTCTGTCATCTTTCTCTTCCTTAATTCCTAACCACTTCGCTGAAAAAACAAACTTTTCAACGCATCATATCACTTGCTTATCAATTCATTTTAAAACGGAATTTCATCATCAAACGAATCGGCACTACCCGTCAACGGCGTTGAATCCCAACCACTGTTTGCAGAACTGTCTGCACTGCCGGACGAGCCCGATGAAGCACCCATACCGCCGTTTCCGTCACGCGGGTCCAATACGACCAATTCTCCGCGGAAAGCGCTCAATACCACTTCCGTTGTATATTTTTCGGCACCGCTTTGATCCGTAAATTTACGCGTTTGCAAAGAACCTTCAATATAAACTTTTGACCCTTTGCGCAAAAAGCGTTCGGCAAAATCGGCTAAATTAGCGTTAAATACCACCACTCTGTGCCATTCCGTGCGTTCTTGGCGTTCGCCTGATTTATCTTTCCATGTATCTGATGTTGCAACCGACAAGTTGGCGATTTTTTGGCCCGAATTTGTGTGACGAATTTCCGGATCACGTCCGAGATTACCGACTAAAATCACCTTGTTAATACTCCCTGCCATGTTATCTTTCCTTTCCCAATAACAAAATAATAAAATGTTTTTTCTAAAAAAAACGCTCGTTTCCAGATTACCCTTTTTTCATCAAAAGAACAAGTCTTTTTTTCATTTATTGCAAAAATTTTGCGTTGTTCATCTTTTGCAAATTACATTTTTTACATACCTATCAAACAACAATTTTATTCAAATGCAACTATCCCCGACTTATTTAGCCAAGTTTCAACCGTTTCTTTTAAATCAACTAAATTTTCCGGTTTGGAATAGGTATGCCCGCAATTATTCAGAATGGCTAGTGAGGCATTTTCCCGAAATGAATCTTTTAATTTTTTATTTATCTCAATGGTTGAAGAAACATCATGATCACCGCAAACAATTAGAACGGGCGCCGTCACATTTTTAGCATTTTCTTCCTCATGGTAACGACAGGCATCCGCTAAATGATTGATGGAGATATACCCGTTTTTTGAAGGGCAGTCGGGTCGTTCCCGATAAATCAGTTTCTCTTTTTCCCACTGCGCCATAAATGCAGGCTTATTTTTTAGATATGATTCCTTTAAAAGTTGCCCGTTATAAACAGCCGACAGCATAATTAAACCAAGGACTTCATCTGCATGAGCGCCGGCATAGTGCAAGCAAGCCCCTGCACCGAGTGAATGCCCTGCCAAAATAAATTTATGAATACCCTGCTCTGTCTTTGCCCATGTTAATACGGCATTCAAATCATAAATAAATTCCGTAAAACAGGCTTTTTGCAAATTACCACCGCTTTCTCCCAAGCCATGCCGTGCATCATAGCATAAAACAGGAAATCCATGTTGCCCGAAACAATCAGCAACGCACTGCAACATTCCTTCTTCCTTATAGCCCGCCAAACCATGAGCTAAGATAACAAGCGGTTGTGATAATTCGGCATTTGCTTGTCTTACTTCACTTCCACGATGAAACACACCGATTATCTCACCATTATCAGTTATTATTTTAACCTTTTCAGGCACGGTTTATGATTCTTTCACAAAAACGTAAATACCCTTATCATTTTTCTTAAAAGTTTCAATTCCCCACCGATCCCAAGAGATGGTTATTGAATCCGGTGTTAACTCTAAAATAGTTGCATAATCAGAATTTGCCTCTCGTTTAACACGTCCCGGTTCACCCTGAACAGGTAATAGTCGATCTTTCCACTGTGGATGTTTAGCTGTTATCGGTTCCGAAAGTGAAGGAATATTTTGCTGTTCCTCAATAACGTTCGTCGGGGTCTTTTGTTGAACATAGTAGTAAACACCACCACTTAATACACCTAAGATAACGGCAAATAGAATAACTGTTTTCATATACGCTCCTTTCTTATTTTTATTTTTCTCACTTTATCCTAATTTATTTCAAAAAGAAAGTTTTTTTTAAAATGAAAGCGGAATTTTTGTTTTAATCATTCCGCACGAGGGTAATCGCAACATATCTGATACGGCCTCTTTATCGCTTGTCGATTCACCGTTTAACTTATGATCCAAATAATCAGGCGCTTTTTCGTTTTCTCGGCATCTTTCTACTTTAATATAATCAAACAAGGTTGTTTTGTCGTTTTGATGAGGTTCAGGGCTACCCACATTTACTTTATTGCTGTCTAACCGTTGTCTTTTTGTGCGTTGCACATCCGAAAAATCCAACGACCAATCAAGTGGAGCCATAAATTGAATGTCTTGATTTTTATTCAAATAAGCAATCGGATTCGTTAAATCAATCTGTTTTTGACTTTTACTATCCAAAATAAGCGTTTTCTTGCCCGAAGTTGTTTGTTTATTCTTTTCCTGTATCGATAATTGCAATTGCGCTTTCTGTGGGATTTGCCTTTTTCCCTCTTGAACGGTATCAACAGCGTTTTGCGATTGATGATTATTTATTTCGTTTTGCTCTTGCTTTACACCGGCGTCTTTTTGAATGAAACTGTCTTGCACCGTATCCGATTCTCTATCTGTTTGCCAAACGCCAACCTGCCAAAAGCCATAACCGAAAATGGCTATCAGAACAGCAATAAGAACAAAAAGCATTGCAACTTTGCCACTCCCGATTTTGCATTTTCGGGCTTGCAATGGCTTTTTGTTTTTCTGTTTCATCATCTTCTGCTCACAACAGTTTTATATCAATCTTGATTTAATGAAATAAAAACTTTGCCGACATAATAGGCACGTCCAAAAAATAAATTTGCTCGCCGTCCGATGATACGGAAATTTTCTGCGGTGCATTTTGAAAGATAAAATCTGTAATAAATTTCAAATCCGGCGGAATAAACTGTCCGATAAACTGCGCCAATCCAACAGCTTCACCCTTTAAATCAATTTGTTTTTCATCGCGATTTATCTCGCCTGCCAAATCACCTCTGAAATTACCTTGTTGTGCCGATAAATGACGAACAAATATCTCTTGCAACGTTCCATCGGCTTCCAATGAGACATTTATAACTTCTGCCGGCATTGCAATAGTATTCTCCTCTTTATCAGCCGTCAATCGATAAAAACCTGCGATATTACGTGATGCCCTAACCGTCCCCAACGAAAAGGAAACACTTTCGCCATCCATACCGCTCGGAACGGAAACCAGCACGTTTTTTGCCGATAAGCAAAGTGCAAACACGCAATTTTCGGCTGTTAAATCCGTATATGTCAACCGAATATACGGCGGTAATACCCGATTGATTTGCCTTGGCAATTCCTCAACGATTTTTTGCCCTGCAAACTGATGAACACCAAACGATAGACCTGAAAACAAAATTCCCAAACATCCGAGTATAATCAGTGTTAATTTTAATTTTTTATTCATGAGTCTCTCTTTTACGCAATGCCTTAATTAAGCAAAGAAAGCCAATCCCTGCGCAATCCCCTCCGCCGTGCCGACGGAAATGGAACGAGAATCAGGGTTAATCCGCTTAATCAACCCGCTTAAAACTTTTCCGTTTCCGCATTCAACAAAATCGGAAATACCTTTTGACGACATATATTGAACCGACTCTGTCCAACGCACGGAGCCCGTTATCTGCGCCACCAATAATTCTTTGACTTTTTGCGGATCATGCACAAATTCCGCCGTAATATTTGCCACAACAGGCACAAGCGGTTGACTAATGGGGGTATTTTGCAACACTTCGCGCATTTTTTCTTCTGCCGGTTTCATCAACGGGCAATGAAACGCACCCGATACGGGCAATTTCACCGCTTTTCGTGCACCGAGTTCAACAGCCCGCGTAACGGCTCTTTCAATGGCATCCGTATGTCCGCTGATGACGATTTGCCCCGGGCAATTATCATTGGCAATTCGGCAAATACTGTTTTCCTTTGATACCTCAGAAACTAATTGAGAAACCTCTTTCATCGTTAATCCCAAAACGGCAGCCATGGCACCCGGATTTTGCATACTTGCTTCCTTCATTGCCAATCCACGCACACGCAAAAGGCGCGCCGTATCCGCAATGCTTAATGCTCCGGCCGCACATAATGCACTGTATTCGCCCAATGAATGACCCGCAACGCATGAAACCATATCGGGCGTTTTTTTGCCTGTTTCATGCTCCAACACACGCACAACCGCCATGCTGACAGCCATAATGGCCGGTTGCGCATTTTCCGTTTGCATCAATTCGGCACTATCTCCCGAAAACATTAAATCGGTTAAATTAAAACCCAACGCCTCGTCAACTTCTTCAAAGACTTCTTTTGCAACAGGGTAGTGTTCGGCCAAATCACGACCCATCCCGATTGTTTGCGATCCCTGCCCCGGGAAAATAAATGCTGTGCTCATTATATGTATCCTTTCATCTTTTCATTCATTTTGCTAACAATAACAAATTGTTATATTAAAAATATCGTTCATCAAGCAATTAAAATTTTCAATAAAACCACTCAAATCTTCGCCCATTATACACACTTTCAAAAAAAAGAAAAGACTCTTTTTTGTCTTGTAATTAAATTTTACATACGATATACTGAATATATGTCATTAGTCAAATCAATCATAACCGTCGGAGGCGGAACGGCAGTCAGTCGCGTTGTCGGATTTATCCGCGATATTTTAATTGCGCACTTTTTGGGCGCCAGTATGATGGCCGATGCGTTTTTTGTCGCCCTGCGTTTTCCGAATTTGTTTCGCTCTCTGTTTGCGGAAGGCACATTGAATGTTGCCTTTGTTCCGCTCCTTTCGGGCGAATTGCACACAAAAGGGAAAAACCATGCCCGCGTATTTGCGCGTTCTGTTTTTTCGTTTTTATTCTATGTGTTGCTGATTTTTACGCTTGTTGTTGAAATTTTAATGCCGAACCTGATGTTTTTGCTCGCTCCGGGGTTTGATGATATTGCGGGTAAAATGGCATTAACCACAACACTCAGTCGCATTACGTTTCCCTTTTTATTGTTTGTGTCGCTCGTTTCTTTATTTGCCGGCATGCTGAATGCCGTCGGCAAATTTTGGGCAGCGGCATTTACGCCGACTATTTTAAATATCGTCATGATTGCGTCTCTTTATGTATTGACGCCTTTCATCACCAATCCATACGCTCCCGCTTATGCTCTTTCTTACGGCGTTTTGATTGCGGGTGTTATTGAGTTTACGTTTCTTGCCTGGCATATTCGCAAAGCCGGTTTATCAATCGGGCTTATCAATCCCGCGCGGGCACTTTTTCACGTTTCAAAAGGCGTTAAAACCTTATTACGCAAAATGGCTCCCGGCGTATTAGGGTCCGGCGTTTATCAAATCAATTTATTTTTTGATACATTATTTGTTTCATTCGTCGGCGCAGGTGCAATTTCATGGCTCAATTATGCCCATCATTTATTTCAACTGCCCATCGGTATTATCGGCACGGCTATCGGCACGGCCCTGTTGCCCGTTCTTTCACAACATATTAAATTAAATCAACTCCCCGAGGCAACCAATCAACTGAATCGAGCTCTTGAAATTTCATTAGCCATGTCAAGTGCTTCTTTAATCGGGCTTATGTGTCTGGCAGAACCGATTGTGCGCATTTTATTTGAACGGGGCGCCTTTACCGGAGCGGATTCCGTGAATACGGCGCACGCATTGATGGTGTTTGCCATCGGATTACCGGCCTATATGCTTACAAAAACAGTCTCTCCGTTCTTTTATGCGCGTGGTGATACGAGCACACCCGTTAAAATTGCCGTTGTCGGTGTGGGGTTAAATGCCGTTCTTGCGCTCACTTTTATGCAGTTTTGGGGTTATCTCGGCATTGCTTTGGCAACGGGAATAACCGTTTGGGTTAATGCTTCGCAATATGTTATTCGGCTGTATTTAAAGGGCGATGTTCGCTTGGATTCGCTCTGCCGATATCGTTTACCGCGAATCATTGCATCCGGACTTATTATGGGCGGATTTTTAATCGGCGCACGCATGGGCTTAAATTTGCTTTTCCCGAATTGGGCTCAAACAAGTTCATTTTCTTCCGCCGTTTTATTATTCGTTTTAATCGGCACGGCCATTGTAATCTACGCAGTTGCAATTATCTTAACAAGGAGTATTTTATTAAGTGATGTGAAAGCATTATTCAGAAAACCCAAAAAACACCTTTCGCAAAACAAGAATGATTCAAATTCATAAAAAGGAATCCGTTATGAAAAACACAACACAAAAAAGACTTTTTTTCCTCATCGGCTTTATGCTTATCGTTGCCGTTTCCTACACCGTTCAAATGATGTATGCCAAAAAAGAAATACCCGCTGTTTCGGAGCAAACCTCGTCGCCAGACTCTACAACCGAAGCACAGTCAAATGACTTCGATACATCAACAGCCATTGCAAAAGCTCTTTCATCCGTGCCGGGGAAAATTTTTCGTCCGCAAACAAAAGCCGAAGTTGCCTCCCTTTATGACGGGATTACCATGATTACCGTGCCACACCTATTTATTGACGCATTGCCTGCCGACTGGTCAATCCAATCAACTGCCGATAAAACACTTTTTATGAAAATCATTACGGCGTTGATTTTAAGAACGAATGAGCAGATTTTAAACGAACGGACTGCTTTAAGACTCTTACAAGAAAAATTTTTGAAGCAAATACCCTGGAATCAAAATGAAACCGATTTCTTTAATTACTTGGTCAACAAATATGACGCTGTTTTAAAAAAGAATACGGCCGGCAAATTGGCAGAACTGATTGATAAAGTCAACATCATCCCGCCATCGCTGGCAGTTGCGCAAGCTATAATGTTTACAAATTGGGGCACAAAAAATCAATCGGCGCCTTATGGCGAGTATGGGTGGATTAACGAAACAGCGTATGCACCGCTTCAATTTGCTTCTTTGATACAAGCAACCGATAGTTTTGCGTTGCAGCTGAATTCTCGCTCTCAACTACTGCAATTCCGTGAAATCAGACGGCGCTTAATTCCCTATGAACGCACGCGTGAATTAGGCGTAGATTTACTTGATAACATGGCTCAATTTATGAGTTTTGACGAGCACTACGTGAAAAAGTTAGCAAATGCTTATAGTCAAGGGTTAATTAAAGAGTTAGATCACGCCTGTTTTGAAGGAACGTGCCAACTGATTGATAATACAATTACCTTTGAATAAAGGTTCTATCTGACCATCTGCCGATATTATCAATATTGTAGCACACAAGCCCAAATTGCCCAAACATAAAAAATAACTCTTGACAAAATATAAAACATTTATTAACATACTTACATTATTTTATAAAATGTAACGTATTCGGGAGAAGAATGATGCACAGATTGAATCAAGAAAAATATGCGCCCAAAACATGGCGCGAAAAGGCATTTTTATTGGAACATAAAAACAGAACTCGATTATACGGCAGAACGGCTGCTTTTATGACATTTTTAATCATCGGCACCCTTTGCAACTATGCCGCTTCTCAACAAACGCGCGAAGAAAAACCGTCTCAACGCCCCGTGGCAACAAAAACCGCACACATATCAAAAAGCGATTTGAATAGACTGGCAGGATTTTCTTACTTGATTTCCATGCCGTTTCTTGCCGCTGCCATTATCTCAAGACAGCGACTGAGTCGCGCATTAGAGAGCAAACGGCTGTTCAGCCATGAAAAATCATAAGGGTTGGCATATACAAAAAATGCTTTATTTTGGGAATAATCCTTATATCTGGTAGCCTAATCAAACCCCGAAAGAAGTTTTGACAACTGTATGTCTATTTTAGTAAAAAAATGCTTTTGGCGTTTTAATTTTGATTGACGGAAGAAAAAAAATGAAAGCATATCTCAATCACTCTGCGAAAATCGCATTCGGCTCACTTGCCACGATTTACGGATTAACAATACTCGGCATTATTTCATGTTGCAACCAAGAACCCGCTTTGCAGCGCGGGAAGCAGGAATCCATAACTGCCAACGATACATACCACAAAATCCGCACCGCACAATATATTTTCGGGACGATTGCGAGTGCGGGCGTTATCTCTCTCGGACTCGGCATTAACGGACAACGCAAAATCAGAATCCGTCGGCGAAAAATAGAGGCAACTACGCAGACTGCGCGTTCAAATGAACATCAACGTTCTTAATCAAATACCATTCTTTTAGTATGTATCGGGATTGAATACAGGGGAAAAACCTCCTATATAAAAAGGGATAACATTCTGAAAGGAGTGGCACTATGAGTAACCAAAAAAGAAAAGCAAGAAAAAATTTTCATGCTCAATCGCCAGAGCAAGTGCAACAATCATTGACATTTAAGCCGTTTTTACAAATCGAATCACATGAGACAATTGTGATTCAACGCCATAGAGCGGAAAGTATTTCGTATCATCCCACGTTGCAAATAACAAAAAGCAAAGTAAAAAAATTAACAAGCAAGCATACCGAACCTTCTTCAATAAACGAACAGGCTCAACAAACAGGCAACAATAATGAAGAAGAAAATATCTCGCCGACGCGTCTTGATTGTTCCGGGCAAGGCGAATGTCAACCCGTTACGGAGGAAGATGATTCATTTCACCCGGATTCCATGCGCGAATTTTTGAAAAACTCCGAATAATACTCTCCCTCGTTGATACCGAAAATTGTATTGACTTTTATATTGATGAATGGTTACTACCGATGAGGGGTACACCTAAAACGCCGTAAATCAAACCCTGCTTACGCAAGCGGGTAAAAGTATTTATCTGTTAATACAAACAGCGCTCTCAAAAATTTATCAGGCAGAATCCGTGAAATTATCGGCACGCCTCTTGACAGAAATTTCTTTTTTCGCCATAATAGCGTCCAAAGGAATAAAAGATGACTCAGTCGCACGTTTTAGCACGTAAATACAGACCGCAAATTTTTGCCGACTTAATCGGACAAGACGCTTTGGTTCAAACAATTACCAATGCCATTGAGCATAATCGGTTAGCCAATGCGTATATGTTGACAGGGATTCGCGGTGTCGGCAAAACAAGTTCGGCACGGATTATTGCCAAGGGGTTAAACTGTATCGGGCCCGACGGAAAAGGCGGTATGACGCCGAATCCGTGCGGTGTCTGCAAAAATTGTCGCGAAATTGCAGCCGATTCACACATTGATGTTATTGAAATTGACGCAGCCAGTAATACGGGCGTTGATAACGTGCGCGAAATTATTGAAGGTGCCAAATATAATCCCGTTTCGGCACGGTTTAAAATTTATATTATTGACGAAGTTCACATGCTTTCCAAAGCGGCATTTAATGCCCTTTTAAAAACATTGGAAGAACCGCCGGAAAGAATCAAATTTATCTTTGCAACAACGGAAATTCGCAAAGTTCCCATTACGATATTATCACGCTGTCAACGGTTTGATTTAAAGCGTCTTGATGAACAAACATTAACGAAGCATTTACAGCATATTGCCACGTTGGAAAATGTATCGGCGCAAACGGAAGCGTTGCAACTGATTGCACGGGCGGGTGACGGATCCGTTCGTGATTCACTCTCGCTGTTGGACCAAGCCATCACGCAGTTTGATTCAAACATTCACGTGAACGATGTGCGTCAAATGTTGGGCTTGGCCGACCGAACGGAATTGTTTAATCTGTTTAATTTACTGATGAGTGGGAAAATGCCCGAAGCGCTGACCGCGCTGGATGCACAATATCGCAGTGGCGCCGACCCGTTGGTGATTACGCAAGATTTACTGGAATTAACACACTGGTTAACGCGGATTAAAATTTTGCCCTCATTGGCCGAAGATATTACCATTCCCGAGGCAGAAAGAACGCGCGGAAAAGAAATGGCTCAAGGGTTGACGATGGGCACATTAACGGCTGTTTGGCAAGTGCTTTTAAAGGGGCTTAACGAGGTTAAAATGGCGGATAATCCGCTGACGGCGCTTGAAATGCTGTTGGTGCGTATCGGTTATTTATCGGAACTTCCTTCCCCGGCTCAACTGATTGAGGACATAAAAAAAAACGGCTTAATTCAGCCTGATGGCGCTCAAAATTCGGCAGAAAAGCAACTGCCCAATGCCTCAACAGCACCCAAAAGCGCCGTAAACGTTTCTTTACCGCATAACGCCGAACTACGGCAAACACCACTTCAACAAACAGCACCGACAGGCACAAATACAACCGAATCTGCATCGGATAATCAGCCGGTATCACGTTTTAAAACAATCAATGACATTGCACAATTTGCGCGCAGTGTGGGTGAAAGAATGTTAGCATTTAATATAGAGAATTACGTTCGCCCGATTGCGATGGAAAACTTTGTTTTAACCTGCGATTTCACGCCCGAAACACCTGCTCGTTTCAGCACGAAACTCATACAATTTTTAAAACAAAAAGCCAATGAAACGTGGCAGGTAAAGCACGCTAATGATGCGCACGCACAAACCATTAAAGAGAAGAAAGAAGAAAAACAAAATCAACTGATACAAGAACTTTCTCAAACACCCGTTATCGCCGAGGCATTAAAGAATTTTGCAGGGGCAAAAATAAATCATGTCCGCATTATCAAAACGGCCGATGAAGAGGAAGCAGAACAGGAAACGGAACCCGATACACGCAATAGCGATGATATGTGATTGCCTGCGTTTCACTTATCGCACTATATGATTTGATAGATCAATACCCCTACTCTGTCATTTGGATTGCACGATAAAAAATAAGAACGTATTGCCTATAAAATTGATTGCTATTGATAGCTTTCTTAAAAAATCAAAATCCGCCAAATCGGCATCTCTTTTGTTTTGTAAACCGACACAATCCACACAAAGCAGTCAAGAAAGATTCGAATTTATAAAAATTAATTCTTTGTTTTATTGATTAAATTAAAAATACTGGAAAACGGGCCGGATGTCGCGCGCTGGCGGTTAATATAAAAACTCTGGCGATTATTCATGGCGCGCACATATTTATTTAGGAAACCGCGCTCATACTCCCGCACTTCCGGCGAATCGGAAATACGAGTCAGAATATCCAATAAATGTCTTTTCTTTTCAATGACCATTTATCTTTTCCTAACCTGTATGCAATCGTTATTCTAATTGCTGGCGTGAGTATATCACAATTTTGAAGGCCTGTCAATTATTTTTAAATAGTGAGTTTCGCACCAATAATTTTCCCCTTGCAAATAGAATAAATTTGCACGATACAGAGGCTGATGAATGAAATACACTTACCTTTGTGCATCACACCACCCATTTTAGCTATACTTTTAAAATGCGCTTATAACAATGCGTGATTTTAGTTGTTATCAATTTAAATAAAGCCCTTTTTCTTTTGTATCTGCATACAAGGAAGAATAAGGGCTTATAGAGATATAGCAATGTAAAAAGGGGTTATTCGCGCGTCCGCAAATTCATGCGAGCCAAGATATTTTGGATTCGTTGAGTCGTTTGCACGTCTCGGGAAACAATCCCCTCAGCTTGCAGTTTTTCCAAAACGTGTCCGACCACTTCTTGTGCTACACCCTCTTTTAACTTATCAACTTTTTCTTGCGTAATACCGATAAAGTGCGGTTGAAGTTGTTCACCGCCCATAACGTGGGCATGGCAATGAGGCACAGTTTGCCGACCGAGTCCGGCGATATTGAATGTAACACGATAACCCCAATCAGAAACACCGTTCATCAGTTGTTGACGACGCGTCATTCCCTGTTGACGAGCGACTTCATCAATCGCCCGCATATAGCCATCAACCTCTTCCGACGAGGCTTTTTTCATTAAATCGTGCAAATCAACGGCAGGCACTTTCGGAATAACAAGGAAATGTTTTTTTGTTTGGCGACCGGTTGATTCAAAAGCAACGGCATATTTATCCTCATAAACAATATCCGTATCCGCCTTTCCCATTAAAATTTTTGCAAAGGGATTTTCGGGATTATATCTATCGTTTTTGCTTAATTTTGAAAGCAAGTAAAGAAAAGTTGCCGTTTCTTGAATTTTCATGTTTCCTCCTGTATAATTGTTGTGTTTTTATGATAATACCATATATAATTTTATTTGGCAAGCATTTTTTTAAGAAAGAAATTTATTGCAACTTAGTGAATTGTATGATATAGTCAGAAACATAAGCTAAGTTAGGAGAGTTGCATGGATTTTACGTTCTTGAAGAAAGATCAGATATGGGGTGATAGTGCACTGGATGTGATAAAAAAGTATGGCACAAAGGTAGCGCCGACGGATTTAGCAGTTGTATTGGGTAGTTGGATGACTGGCAACCCTAATGATCGTACTACGGAGAATGATCTGACTTGTTATGCTTGGTCCGCATCTTCTATGTTTGAAAAGGTGTACACTATCTGTGATGATGGTAGGGCGTGTGGCTATAGCGCAGATATCCGCACCATTGCAGCACGTCCAGCTTTGCCACCAACGGAAACATCTAAAATAAAGCCGAATAACGTAAAGATTATCAATGGTATTCGTTTCGGAGAATACTGGGAATCCGCACAAACGGTCGCTGATGTGCACACCAGAGAAAGATTAGAACAATTATACACATCAAACTCTCTTCCTCTGTCAGGTAAAAATTACACTTTTGATTCGGTTGACTCAAGAGATTATAGGACACCTTTTAAAGCGACCACCTATCCGGAATATGAATTGGATGGGGAAAGATATATTCGTGTTTTAGCCCGTCCCGCTGATAATGATAGCATTTTATCCACCGGTGAACGGGTGGAGAAAGGAAAGTTCTATTGGCTGAAAACAGAACCGATTGAATGGCTGATAGATAAAAGCGGTTGGTGGGTTTCAAAAAAGTGTTTATTTGCCGGTATTCAGTTTAATACACATGAAAAATATAACGGTGATTTTTCCAAAAAAGCTATAAAGCATTATTTAGATACCTATTTTTCCAAAGAAATAGAACCGGCGGAACATACAGTCATCAGAGAAACATCAAAATCTCTTGAAGAACCGACAGCACGGCAAAAAAAATACGGGATTACGGTTTCTGATGAGCCAATGCCCGTCAAAGATCAAATCAATTTTTACATTCAAAACGGTATGAGTTTTATGCTTCACGGGCCGTCCGGTGTGGGTAAGACACAACGCGTGAAAGAAATTGATCCGGATTTAACCTCCATTACGCTCTGCAACGGCATTTTACCCGAAGATGTTATCGGTAAAACAATTTACCCGAACGGTGTTGCCGAAAACGGAGGTGTTTGGATTCCGCCGGCATGGTATGTTGACTTATGCAAGAAATGCCAAAACACGCCTGATAAGCAGCATGTTTTGTTCATTGATGAAGTAACCAATGCGCGTGAAACAACGCAAAGTTTAATCTATCACATTGCACTGAATAAATCCATTGCGCAAGGCGTAGGGAAATTACCCGATAATGCCGTTGTTGTTCTGGCCGGCAACAGCAAAGAAGAATCCGGTGCAGCTTACAATATGCCTGCACCGTTGTTTCGGCGATTAAGTCATGTTTACCTAGATTTAAATATTCAGGATTGGTTGGAATGGGGCTCGGAACAAAGCAAGAGTCATCCCGAAGAAAAAGGAAGACTCAATATTCATCCATTGATTGCCAGTTTTGTTGCAACCTATGCTGATAAAGTTTTTTATACCGAATATGATGAAGATAACCCTGCCACATTTGCATTAGACCCACGCAAATGGGAAAAAGTATCCGATAAAATCTACGCCAACAAAGGAGTGATGCGTCGTGAGATATTGGAAGCCGATGTGGGTCCCGAAATTGCAATCAGCCTGATGAATTACGCTAAAAATCCTCCGTTATCTTTGGAAGAAATCATGGAAGGAGCATATACGGAAAACGATATTCCAAGCGCGACGGATGCAAAATTGGCATTAGCACTCAGTTTGCGCTATGCAACACCGAAACAAGTCGGGATTGTGCGTCAATTTATTGCAAAAAATTTAGGAAAAGAAAATCTGGCTGTTTTTGATAGCGCTTGGGTTGGAAAAGACGATATGAAAGCATTAATGCTAGCGAAAGTTCAAGCCTCTGCCGGCAGATAAAATAAAGGGGGATAAAAATGACACCACATCAAACATCGCAACAATCAAATAAAAAACGCAAAAACGGATTAACAATTATTCCTGATATCGGTTGGGTCGGTTCAAAACCGGCGCATACGCGGGAAGAAAAAATTCATCAAATTAAAACGGGCGGAATTACAGATAATGCATTACTTGTAATTGGCGGAACAATGCGAGACTTTGCAGGTTGTCTTTCAATTTCTGCAACCGCTTCAACACAAGATTTAATTAAAACGGTTCAAGCGATTACAACGGAAACAAAGCGGCGAATTTTAGTTATTACTGATATGGATGAAGCATCAGATATACAACAAAGTAACGTTGTTCCACTCATTAAAGACCATCAGATTTTAAACTATACATTACCTCAATGCATTCAAATTGTTATGTTGGCAAAATGTGAGGAGAATGTATCCCAAGCCATTAAAAATTTATCACTTTTGATTAAGGTGTAGATATGCCGATAAATATGAATACACAACAAGACGATATAGATTATATCAAGAATCAAGTATTAGCAAGATTTCCTCTACTGAGAACAACCGTATCAAATATGAATTTTATTGCTGATAACAGTGTTATAACGGCTGCCACGAACGGTGAAAGCGTTATTTACGCTCCCAAATTCTTGGTTAGACTTACGGATGAAGAAAAAGAATTTCTTCTTGCTCATGAGATGCTTCATATTGCCTTTAATCATATTTTAAGAAGTAAGAACAGAGACGCTCGCTTATGGAATATTGCAACTGATGCCGTCATCAATCAGATATTAAAAAGTGAGGGCTTACCAATCATTGAAGGTGGCGTAGATATTCCGGAGGCAATAAATTGTTCTGCCGAAGAAATGTATGACAAACTGCTTGCAGAAAAAGAAAAGCAAAAAGAGGAAACAAGCAGACACAGGGACACCCAAAATCAAGATAACGGCAACACAGGTGAACAGCAAAACTCGCAAAAGAAAAAGAATGCTAACTCCAAAATGCAAAAGAAAACATTGGCTGATTGGGTCCGTGATAATAGCGGGCGCGAACAAGTTGGGCATGATTCGCATGAAATTTGGAAACATGCCGTAGAACAAGCCGAACAACAAACGCAGGCAGAACAACATTCTCAACCAATGCAACAACCCCAACACGACGAGCCATGTTCTCTTTCCGATAATAATAGCAACAGCGAGAATAATGCCGAAGAAACAGAAACATTGCAAAAAGAAGCTCAAAAATGTCGCGAAGGTAAAGAATACGATTATGAAAAGGGCTTTTTGCAGGAAAACAGAGCGGAACGCAAAAAGCAAGCTGAGGCTGTTGTAAAAAGACTATATGAACAGAAGGCAAAAACCATTCAAGCCCGCAAAGATGCCTACACGCTCGGAGCCGTTGGGAATGCCAAAGATGCCGTTACCGATTGGCGAAAACTATTAAAAAAATCCATTGATGACGAAAAAGATCGTTGGTCTTATCGGCGAGCGAATGCCGATAATGACTATATGGCGCGTGTGGAAGAACTGGAAGATGAAGCAAAGCCGGAAACCGAAGTTATGCTAGATATCAGCAGATCTGTTGATACACACTTATTGAAGGAATTTTTACGGCAACTCAAACCACTATTAAAAACATCAAAGCTAAAAGTCGGCTGTTTTGACCATCATTTCTATGGATTTACCGAAATAAAATCCCAAAAGAATATTGATTTATTTATCATTCCATCACAAGGTGGAGGAACAGATTTAGATCTTGCCGTCAAGTCTTTTTCCAAAGATAAAAAAATCAATAAAATCGTGCTGACTGACGGCATGGGGAAAATGCCTGCGAGAGAAACTCAAAACATAAATGCCATCTGGGTTGTTTATGATAACAGAAACTTCTCTCCCTGCTGTGGGAAAGTGATTTATGTTGATAAAAAGCAAATTCTCTCTTATATGCGTTTACCGAATATATCCAGAGGCAGAGCGGATTAAAAGGCAATCAAAAACACATCTATCTATGGTAATGCACGCAATTATTAAGCATTAACTTGTTTTGCGTTATTGATACTATTCGTCTTTATTTGTAGCAATATAATTACCAAGGTGTTGCCCTACTCTTTACGTTGCCATACAGCCACATCTCGGAAAAATTTGCCACCGAAAACAGCCACGCCCCCGCGTGCCTTTTTCCTTCACTCCGAACATGCTTCCTTCGCATGTTCTTCTCATACCGCCCCATTTATAAAAAAAGACGGCTTTCCTCGCCGTCTCTTTCTTATTGGTCGGGGCGACATGATTACTCGGCTCCCGCCTCGCCCTTCGGGCTGTCCTTCGGACATTACCTCGGAAAATTTTCTACCGAAAATCGGCACGCCCCCGCGTGCCTTTTTCCTTCACTCCGAACATGCTTCCTTCGCATGTTCTTCTCATACCGCCCCATTTATAAAAAAAGACGGCTTTCCTCGCCGTCTCTTTCTTATTGGTCGGCCACACTAGGGTATAATCAGAAAATTGATACCAGTAACACCGACTTTTTTCTTCATGCATTCAATATAGCCATTTTGTAGAAAAACACAAGCATTTTTTTCAATTATAATAAAAAATCTTACCACGTGGACGCGTTTTTACGACCACATCGGACACCCAAGGTGGGGATACTAGCCACGTGTTTTTTATTGTTATAATTCAAGGATATATACTGTCCACACTCCCCCTTATAAAATTTTTTTTATTTTTTTTGGGAAATTTTTCTGCTCGCTGGGAATTTACCTATCGAAAGGAGGTCAAAATGACCCAAGCAGAAAAGATAGTAAAGATTATAATGCCTGATTTGATAAGGTATTTGAAATTAAAAAAAAGTGGCGAATTAGCTCAGAAAAGACTGGATAAAACTTTATATCCAAGCATGTATTGTGACGACTACGATGAAGAATTTGAACAAGATGGAGGTTCAGAATGCAAGTATCAATGCAAATAGCTCTTTTAGAGCGGAAGTCACTGGTTGAGCTTCAGGCTTTATGGCAAAAGTATTTTGATGTAAAGCCATTCTCCCTAAACAAAGAGTTCTATGTATCACGCATTGCGTATAAGATACAAGAACTCGCTTATGGAGGACTATCGGCCAGCCAACAAAAACTAATAGCCAACATGTACATTCCTCCGGAAAACAGAAACAACTTACCACCAACCGGTACAAGGATTGTCCGCGAGTATCTTGGTGTAGAACACATTGTCACAGTTCTACGCGATGGTTTTGAATACAATGGAATGAAGTATACCACGCTATCAGCAGTAGCAAAAAAAATTACCGGAAGAAAGATATCCGGACGGTATTTTTTCGCATTAGATAAATAAAAGGATCAACCATGGAAGAACAAAAACAAATAAGATGCGCAATTTACACACGTAAATCGACTGATGAAGGTCTTGAAAAAGAATTCAATACGCTTGAGGCCCAGCGTGAAGCTGGCGAAAACTTTGTAATGAGCATGAAGCACCAAGGTTGGGTAATCCTCCCTGAGCGTTATGATGACGGTGGTTTTAGCGGTGGTAATTTAAAAAGGCCTGCGTTGAAAAGATTAATGGCTGACGTAGAAAAAGGCATAGTGGACATGATCGTAGTCTATAAGATAGATCGATTAACACGTTCACTTCTTGATTTCGCACAATTAGTTCAAACTTTTGAAAAGAATAATTGTTCATTCGTATCTGTGACACAGCACTTTAATACTTGCGATTCCATGGGCAAGTTAACATTAAATATTCTGCTGTCATTTGCACAATTTGAGCGTGAGCTTGGTGCGGAACGTGTCCGCGATAAAATTGCGGCCAGTAAGAAAAAAGGCATGTGGACTGGTGGGGCTATCCCACTTGGATATGACGTTAATAATAAAAAGTTGGTAATAAACCCAGCTGAGGCTGAAACAATACGATTCATTTTTGAGGACTATAAGAGAACAAGATCTCAAATAAGAACGGTGGAAGATCTGAACAAAAAAGGCTTCAAGCCGAAAACATGGAAAACAAAAACAGGAAAAATTGTTGGCTGTGAGATGTTTAACCATGCGATGATATCCAATATCCTTAACAACCCGATATACATTGGAATGGTTCCTTATAAGGGAGAGTTGTATAAGGGACAGCATAAAGCGATCATCACTCAGGAACTTTGGGATGAAACAAGAAAAGTAAAAAAAGACAACATTGGAACAGCATTCAGACCTTGCCGCTCTGTTAAAAACAGTTTGTTGAAAGGTCTACTTGAATGCTCGTGTTGTGGAACAATGACCCCAACCCGAAGTAAGAGAGGTAATAAATATTATGAGTACTACACTTCCTTGAAGGCTGTTAAAGAAGGTGCAAATAACGCCCATTGCCAAATTGGAAGTATTCCAGCCGGTGCAATTGATAATTTTGTTTTAGACAAGGTTAAAAAGATTTTTCAAACACCGGAACTACAGGAAGAACTACTGAAAGAATTTAAGCGGCAAAATGAAGACTTTAATGGTGCAGATGTTCACAACATAGTGCAGGATATTGGCCAAGCTTTCCAGTACTTCGAGCCAGCCACTGTACACGAGTTTATCACAGAAGTTGTTGAAAAAGTCATCGTTTATACTGATCATATTATAATAAAACTTAGGCCGATGAGCGCAGACTTATTTGAACGCGGTGCAATTGAGAAAGACAGTCATTATAATGAAAAACTCCTTGAATTAAGTTATCCTGTAAAGTTCGGACGTAAACGCGGGTGTGTTCAGATTGTTGAACCTGATCAGCCAAGTGGTGAAACATGCGAGAGAGATATGAAGCTTTACAATGCTGTTACTCAGGCATTTTACTATAAACAAGTTATGGATGACCAAAAGATATCCCTCAGCGAACTCTCAAAAAGAGAAAAATTAGATCGTGGATACATGGGACAAATCTTAAGGCTTACGACATTAGCTCCGGACATCATAATGGCAATTATAGAAGGTAGACAGCCAAAATTACTGACTGCACGAAGACTGATCCGGGATCACTTCCCTTACTCATGGGAAGATCAAAGACGTGAACTCGGTTTTAACCCAGCATAAAATAATAAACAAATTGCTCTTTCTGTATCTATGTATGCGTTAAAAACATACATAGATATTTGATTTTATAAATTTTTCAACCGTTTATTGAAAAAAACTAAACTAATTGATATATGGCCTTTTGTATTAATCATTAACAAAAGGTTAAAAAATGAAATATTTATTTGATGGACTACCACCAAAGGTAATTACTTATATCAAAATTCATTTGCGATATATTTATTCAACAGGGCTTTTTGATAGCCAAGAACGAGAGGACTTAATTCAAGATTTAGTCCTCTTTTATTTAGAGTTCATTCGAGAGCGAGGCGATGTTCCGGATGATACACTTTTTATGGCCTTAAAATCAAAGGCCATGCACTTAGGACGAACCCGACTGCGAGAGATGCAATCGGGTTCTTTAAATATTGAGTCATTAAATAGTATGCTCGAAGCTGGTTTTGAGCCTGTCTCTTCATTTTCTATAGAAGATGTAGAACAGATAATAGCTATCAATGAAGCAAAGAAATGCCTAAAACAAAAAGAGCAAGACTTTATCGACCTCCTTCTCTCTGGCGTTCCTGTACATACAGCAAGAAAACAAGTGCATGGAAGCAATGATATTTTTTATAGGATTGAAAAGCGGTTAAAGGAGGCAAAACAAAAAAATAAAAAATTTTAATATTTTTTGGGAAATTTTTCTGCTCGCCGGGAATTTACCTTTTGTATCAACCATAACAAAAGGAGAAAAAAATGGTTAAAAGTAAAAAGACTGTTTATGAAATCATTCAAACAATCCCGGTCGACAGTATGCTCTCTCTCTCATTCTCTCAGCTTCGTGACTTTGAAGCGCAACTGAAAGAGGAAGTAATCGGGCATACACTGAAGCACAGAGAAAAGACCAAAGAATACCATCGCGCAGTTCTCGCTCTGAGGTGGGTTCAAGGTGTTATCCGAATTAAAACAATGGATGAATGCCAAGGGGTGCAACATGGATAAAAAGACAACTATTTTGTTAGACACTGCCGGCTTCCTCGCGGCTGTGCATAACTATAAGAAAAGCGAAATCGCGGATTTAATTGTTGCGCTATGTGAATTTAATTTATACGGATGCACTTCTGTAAAATTAACGGACATGAAAAAAATTCACTTTGATGCGATTCAAGAAGTTATTGAATTGCGCAATTCGCGTTGGCTTAAAACATGCGAGATTAACGCGCAAAACGCAAAAAAGCGAACTGCAAATCGCAAAGCGACCGCTGAGCGAAATTCAAGCGAGCCACCTGCACCAGCGCAAAGCGACCGCCCGGAAGATAAAGAGAGAGATAAAGAGAACGATAGTGAACTAGATGAAGATAAAGAGTCCGATAATGATTTTATAAATAAAAAAGATAGAAATAAAGAGGCGGAAAATGTGGATAAGTCCCGATACGTAGGTGCTCCGAGTGTTGAAGAAGTAGCGATTTATTGCAAGGAAAGTGGTTATACTATCGACCCGGTGGCGTTTGTGAAGTGGAATTCTGACCGCGGCTGGATGAACGGCAAGAAGTACATTGCGCTGGATTGGCGAAAGGCTGTCAGAAAATGGTTTTGCAAAGAAAACGGTTTGTCCTACTCCGAAATGGAGAGCATGACGGACATCTGTCACGATATGCTTAGCAAAGTAAAGGGGGCGCAAGATGAAGCAAGTCACACTTGAACAAATCAAAAGAGATTTAGCAACGGCGGCTTACGTAGAGCGGCTTTTACCTCCGGTTCGACCGCCAAAATATCGGTGTTGGCTTTTTGAAATCGTTTACACTCCACAAGAAATTGCTTTTATGGATCAGCGACCAAAACCGCCTCGTCCAACTAAAGAGCAAATTGATATTTGGGAAAGAGTTATTCTGAAATGGTTGCCATTGCTGACTGTTGATGAAAGAACACTCGTATGGAAACGTGCTTGTCATATTCCTTGGAAGCTACTATGTCACGAATATGGCTTATCAAGGCCTCAATTGAACGTGCGATATGAACGTATTATCAATTACTTACGAGGTTACCTAGCAGGAAATTTGTCAAGACAAAAAAAGACAAGACATTTTCAAAAAAAAGTGCTATAAAAATTGATATAATCGTGAGAAAGTGTGCAAACAGACATTCCGGTTATATCATTTTACAATAGCATTGAAATCCGCTGGCCGCAAACCAGCGGATTTTTTTTGTTGTAATTTTCCATTAAATCTGCCATAATCAGAGCAACCTCGTCGGGTGACGTGGTGATGTGGATTTAGGCCAACTTGTCCTACTATAACGGACTAAACAGGAGAAAAATTTATGCTGAAAACAGCTGAAGCGGTGTCGATCGGCCACCCGGATAAAACAGCCGATTACATTTCAAGTTACATTTTAGACAGACTTATCGAGCAGGATCCCGGCGTTCATTACGCTGTGGAAGTTATGATCAAAGATAACTGCGTTATGCTCGGTGGTGAGGTCAAAGGTTCGGTAGATATGTCAGACATAGAAACATATGTCAAGAATGCCCTCCGAGAAATCGGTTATGATGAACATTACTCTAGTATATGGAAAAATTATGCCATAGATGTTCGACATATAGAGGTCATAAACAAAATCGGGGTTCAATCGGCCGACATCAACCAAGGTGTCGAGCGCGATGGATGGGGAGATCAAGGCGTGTTTGTGGGCTATGCCTGCAAAGGACCGGGCTTAATCAACCGCGAGTTATGGCTGGCACGCAAACTAAATAATGCTCTTTATGAACATGCAAAGACATCATCTAACCTTGGCCTTGACATAAAAACACAAATTACCATAGATGATGCAACCGGTGACATAGTGACGGCAATAGTTGCCATACCTATGTTAGAGCCGGAAGACATCAAACCATTTGTCGTTGATGCGCTTGGGACACAGCCAAAGTCCATCATCGTGAATGGCACCGGCATTTATCAATTCCATTCATCCATTGCTGACTGTGGTATTACCGGTCGGAAATTGGCGTGCGACTTCTACTCTACCGCTTGTCCGATTGGCGGTGGTTCGCCCTGGACCAAGGACCCGAGCAAGGCTGACTTAACCTTGAATGTCTACGCACGTTACCTTGCAACCGAACATCTTGGCGACAATGATGAATGCTTCGTCTACCTTTCATCTTGCATCGGCAAGTCTGAACTGCCCAGCGGCTTTATCCGGACTGTTAAGAACGGTGTTGTTACGAATAGTCCGCTTGTTTGCAACCAAAAACCGAATACTTTAATCAAGTTCTTCGGCTTGGATCGACCGATTTACACCAAATTATGCCGCAAGACTTTGCAGGCGTTGACTATCGTTCCGGTTCAGGAAGACAAACTTGTTGCCTAACCCCGCAGTTTCCGGGAGGTTCCGCCAGTTGGTCGCTCAACTTCGATCGGCCGAGGCCGGCGGGTCCTTCCTCGCTTCGGATCGTATGCGGGGCTCCAAGCCGCGGCATTTTTCTAGCAAAACACAAAAATTTTGGGTGGTCAGTGGTCGCATAAAAGCACAGTAATATCAAATAGTTATAACAACGAATTAAAATTTTGGGTGGTCACTTTTTAATTTTGGGTGGTCACCCTTTGTTTTATCACACAAATTCAGGAGCAAAAATGGAATTTCAACAGAACTTTCCAGTGGATAAACTTATCCCTTACGCACGCAACTCGCGCACGCATAATGATGAACAAGTGGCGCAGATTATGGCCAGTATTAAGGAGTTCGGCTTTACCAACCCGATCCTTATCGGCTCGGATAACGTTATTATTGCCGGACATGGCAGACTTTTGGCGGCTCAACGCCTAGGCATGACAGAAGTTCCGGTCATCGTCTTACCGGACTTAACTGAAACGCAACGTCGAGCCTTGGTCATTGCCGATAACCGGATCGCCCTCAACGCCGGTTGGGATGAAAAGATGTTGGCATTGGAAATCGGTGAGCTGAAGGATGAGGACTTTGACCTAACTAACCTCGGCTTTACCGATGATGAACTAAAGGCCCTCGAGAACTTTGGCGAAATTCAGGACACCGGTAACACCGAAGATGATGAAGTGCCTGAGGCACCGGTCGAACCTACCTCCAAGCATGGTGACGTTTGGCAGTTGGGAAACCACCGGTTGATGTGCGGCGACACGACTATGATAGACGATTTCAAAAAGTTAATGCAAAACGACGTGGCTGACATGATCTTTACTGACCCGCCATACAATGTTAACTACGGCGCAACGATGAAAGACAAGCTCCGTTATCACACCAGTCCGAACCATGGCCGCACCATTATGAATGACAACCTGGGCGAAGATTTCGAGCAGTTCCTTTATGATGCCTGCACCAATATGCTGATGTATTGCAAAGGTGCCGCCTACGTTTGCATGAGTTCGTCCGAACTTCACACCCTTTACTCGGCATTTGTGAAAGCCGGCGGCAAATGGTCAACCTTTATCATTTGGGCCAAGAACACCTTTACCTTGGGCCGGGCTGACTATCAGCGGCAGTATGAGCCTATCCTCTATGGCTGGGTGAGCGACAAGCCTCACTATTGGTGTGGTGACCGGAACCAGTCCGACATTTGGGAATATAACAAGCCACAGCACAATGACCTGCACCCGACAATGAAACCGGTCGAGCTTGTTGAGCGCGCTATCAACAACAGTTCCAAGGTTGGCGAGATTGTTTTGGACGGATTTGGCGGTTCCGGGTCGACTTTAATCGCCTGTGAGAAGACCGGTCGAGTCGCAAGACTGATGGAATTGGACCCGAAATACTGCGATGTTATCGTGAAAAGATGGGAAGATTGGACCGGTAAAAAGGCTGTTCTGCTAGAAAGTGGCGAAATATCAAAAAATAATGCAGAAACAAGCACTTATAATGCAGAATTAACTGGATAATTCTTCGAAAAAGAGCGTTCATTGACTTGTAAGATACAACAGCGAAAGGAAATTAAAATGAAAACAGTTAAAACTTACATGGTCAGAAAGCCCTCCGACCTCGACGAAGTAAAGAGCATAACCAGAGCCAACAGTGACAGACTTGAAACTGTGGCGGTGGTTGAAACCATTAACCTGACACCGGCCGAACATAAAAGAGTATGCAAGAGTCCATTAAACGACTACGGCTTCTTAAAAGGCAAAGGCGGCTACTGCGATGAGCACGAATACCGCCAGGTGGTTGAGATTACAGCAGACGGTCAGCCAACACTTTACGCTGACCCGTCAGGCTCAAGCTACTGCAGATACTTAGGCATAGAGGTTAAATAAGGAGGTCGCCATGAAGATTTTAAAGACACAAAACAAAACCTGGGGATTTTGGGGAACCGCCAGCAACCATATAGAACATAAAAAGGACATGCAGGTATTTTGGGATAAGGCCGCCGAGATAATTCAATCCAAGGGCTTAACACCGCAACAAACCCTGGGCCTGATGGACAGCCGCTGGGGCCGCCACATCGCTGACGAGTTCGCCGAAGAACTCAGCACTAACCTGGAAACATTCGCCTCGGTATTTAAAAGGCAAATGAGCACGATCCGCCTGATTAAAGAGTTTCGCTACTATGTGGACCCGAAAGCATTCCCGGACGTAAAGCCCCGCGCTTATGAGAACTTTGCCAAGGATTTAACCAAACTCTGCAAGACCTACGGCGTAACGATAAAGTGCATCGGCGGCGTAAGCCTGCACTCGCAAGACGAAATGAAAAAGCTCCTGGGTTACAGCTCAGACCTGGACAGCGGTGACATATTACCAATTTGGAGAGATTAAAATGTATAAAGAAGTACCGGAAGATTTGATGGCCAAGATTAAAGAGGCCGCAGGAACCATTAACAAACACAACTGTGCGGTTGATACCATGCTGATCGCTGTTGGAAATAATTACTATGGTTACCAACCGCACCCTCAGCCGAAGAAAAAGAAATACTGCCAAGTGGCAGACAAGCGGCTCGAGGAGCTGAGCCACACGTTCAACGAGGTCCATGATGCACTGGCAAAAGAAAACATCGACCTCTTGGTTTGCTTTGTGGCTCTAAAAGACGGCGGTGCAACGGTCTTTGTCGCACAAGAGGCTGTTAACCGCCGCCTTGACGTATTTAACGAACTCAAAAAAATGGAGGAACAGCATGCCAAAATATCCTGATATTACGGTCCAGCTGACCGGTAAAGACGGCAACGCATTTAATATATTAGGTATATGTTTACAGGCTATGCGCCGGGCCGGACTAAGCCAAGAAGAATGCGAAGCCTTTCAGGCTGAAGCGACCTCGGGCAATTACGACCACTTACTTGCTACCTGTATGGAATGGTTTAACGTCGAGTAACGCCAATTTTTGGCAGAACAGAAACAGAAATTTATAATTTTTGTTGCTTTTCTTAATGCATTTCTCTAAAATATGACGAAATTATAATTTGGAGGTCATTATGCCTAAAAAACAATATATTGTTAGCAAAGAGCAAGTTAGTACGTTATTGGAACTGATTCGTACAAAGCGTGTCGCAATTCCTGAAATTCAAAGACCGTTTGTATGGCAAACCACTCAGGTTCGTGATTTAATTGATAGTCTTTATCGGTCATATCCAGTTGGCTATATTATTATATGGAAAAACTCTGAAGCTCGTCTAAAAAGTGCCGCAGAGACAAGTACCCCCGATGTTATTATTGATGGTCAACAACGTATCACATCTTTGCAGGCGGCCCTCCTAGGAGAACTGGTATTAAACAGTAATTATAAAAAAGTACCTATAAAGATCGCCTTTAATCCTGTCGAGGAAAAGTTTGAAACATGCACACCGGCCATTGAAAAAAACACTCTTTGGATTCCGGATATTTCCGTTTTATTTAATGGCACCAAAAATGCGTTAGTGTTGTTTAGGGAATATATGAAAAATAACGCTGACAAAGGACTTGATGAAGATGTAATCTTTGACAATATCAATTCATTGGCAAGTATTTCATCCAGTGAAATCGGAACGATTACGCTAGACGAAGGACTTGATATTGAAATTGTTGCTGAAATATTTAAGCGTATCAACTCTAAAGGAACAGCACTGGATCAATATGATTTCGTAATGTCAAAAATCGCATCAAAAGAAGCATATGATGGTGTAAATATTCGTAAGACAATTGATTATTTCTGCCACCTGGTGAAGAATAGAGATGACTTTAATATATTAAAACAGGACACAGATTTTTCTGAAACAAATGCATTTAAGGCTTTGTCATGGGTTGCGAAAGCCTCCATTGATGTGTATTCCCCTTCTTATAAAGATATAATAAGGGTTGCCTTTACACATAAATTCGGACGTGGCAAATTGAATGACCTTGTTATGTTGCTTTCGGGACGTAACTTTGAAAAGAAAACTTGGGACGAAGAGATATCTCAATCATCGTTTAAGTTGTTCCAAGATGGCGTTAACAACGTCATAAACCAGACCAACTTTGAGAGATTTACGATGATCCTGCAGTCATTGGGCTTCATCGATAGTACTCTGTTGCCGGCAAATACAGCTGTTGACTTTGCATATGGGTTGTATTTGTACTTGAAGGCAATTGGTAAAGAAGAAGTGTTTGCGGAAAAATATGTTCAAAAGTGGCTGATTATGTCAGTTTTAACTGAACGTTATTCGTCATCCCCTGAAACAAAAATTGACGAGGATATCCGAAAGATCAGAGAAAAAGGTATTGAAACTTGTTTGCAAGAAGCTGAACAAAGTTATTTATCGACAAACTATTGGGATTTTGCTTTGCCAGGAAATTTGGATACTGCTCGCGCAAGTTCCTCTTTGCCTAAACTCTATTGGGCTGTTTTGTGCAAGGATAAAACTCGTGGTTTCTTGTCAAAGGACAGAACCGTATATGATATGATTAGACGGCGTGGTGATATTCATCATCTCTACCCGAGAGCTTATCTTAAACGGAATAACTATAAACAAGTTGCCTATAATCAATTCGCCAATTTTGTGTATTTAGAAACCCCATTGAATATCAAGATTGGAGATCGGGAGCCTATCGTTTATTTAAAAGAAATAATTGACCACCTCGGAACGGAAGAAATGAGGCTTTCAGGTATTAAGACGCTGGAAGACTTAAAGAGCAATTTAAGGGAATGTGATATTCCTGAGATGATCCTAGAGGGAACGGTTGATAACTACGACGAGTTCCTAAAAGAACGAAGAAAATTAATGGCGGCCCATATCAAGAGATATTGGGAAAGCTTATAAAATAAAGGGGCCGATTTTAGTCGGTCCCTTTTTTACTGAATGGTAATCTAAGCGTTGGCCTTAAGGTAATAAGTCCGAACCCCGTCTTTCTTTTCGGAGGCGATGGTTGCTTTAGTCTTTTTGGCGTAAAGTGACATCGCACCGCGGATTGAGTTTTCTTTCCACCCGAGGGCTTCAGCCATCTCTTTTAAGGTAGCTCCTTCCGGGCGGCTGAGCATAACAACCATAAAGGCTGTTTTATCGTGACCATCAATCTTAACCAGTTGCGGCTGTGCGATCGCTGGCTCCGGCTCGGCTACCTTGGCCAGGGTTTCGGTCAGGATATTACCTAACTCTTTATCAGTGATACTGGAGGTTGATTTTTTAGTTGTAGCTTTAGCTTTTGAGCTTTTCTTTTGTGTTGTCATGTTTTTATCCTTTCTATCCGGTTAATACAATACAACACAATACATGCTTGGAAATAAAATTATATCCAGTAAATCATGCAAGAAAGTGAAGAAATATGGCAAATAAAGTATCAATGCGGGAATATGCGCGACTTAGGGGCGTAAATTTAAGCGCAGTTCAGAACGCAATCAAGTCCGGCCGCATTCATACCGAGCCTGATGGCAAAATAGACGTGGAGGAAGCCAATCGGGACTGGTTCATCAATACCGACCAGTCAAAACAGCGTAAACCCGACCCAATATTTGAATCTCAGATTGAAAGCCGACCCAATAACATGGGAACCTTTCAACAGGCCAAAACGGCCGATATTTATTACCGGGCCATGATCGCCAAGGCAAAACTGAGGGTTTTGAATGGCGAAGTCGTAGATAAAAAGAAAGCCGCACAGTACGCATACACATTAGGCCGCTCCATCAGAGATTTGATGTTGAGCTTTCCGGTGCGCTACGGTGCAATTATTGCTTCCGAGCTGAATACGGATGAACACACAACAACATTGATTTTGGAGAAATATATCAGTGAACTCCTTTCAAACAGCGAAGAACTCCTCAATCGAAACCTTTGATTTGCAGGGTTTTATTGCATCAGAGATATTCCGGGGATTAGAACCGGACAGCTATATGTCGGTGTCGGACTGGGCTGATGCGTACCGGACCTTGTCGTCAAAGTCGGCCGCAGAACCCGGACGGTGGCGTACCAAACGTACACCTTACCTGAAAGAGATTATGGACTGCCTGTCGCCAAGGTCGCCAATTCAAAAAGTCGTCTTTATGAAAGGTGCACAGATCGGCGGCACCGAATGCGGCAATAACTGGATCGGCTACATCATTCATAAGGCTCCCGGTCCGATTATGGCTATCTCGCCAACTGTGGAAATGGCAAAGCGTAACTCGCGCCAGCGTATCGATCCGCTGATTGAGGATTGTCCAACTCTTAAAAACCTGGTTAGTTCCGCCCGGTCACGCGATAAAGGTAATACGATGCTGTCAAAGGATTTTCAAGGCGGTGTGTTGGTGATGACCGGTGCGAACTCGGCTGTTGGGCTTCGTTCCATGCCGGCCCGATACCTGTTTATGGACGAGATTGACGGTTATCCGGCAGATATCGAGGGCGAAGGTGATCCGATCCTGCTGGCAGAGCGAAGAACGGCGACATTTAACACCAAGAAAAAGATATTCCTTGTTTCAACGCCGACAATAAAGGGAGTTTCGGCCATTGAGCGCGAGTTCTCGCACTCGGACCAAAGATTTTATAAACTTCCTTGCCCGTTCTGTGGCGGTTTTCAGGCCCTTAAATGGGAACAAATCCGGCCACAAGAAAACGGCATTGTCTTTTATGAATGCGAGCACTGTCACAAGCTGATAGCGGAACACTATAAAACGCAGATGCTTGAAGCCGGCCACTGGGAAGCAACGGCGGAATCTATTGACGGCCTGACTGCAGGATTTCACTTGTCCTCGCTTTACTCCCCGGTCGGGTGGTTATCCTGGGCTGAATGCGTGCAAGTTTACGAAAAAGCCAAGAAAGATGCCACGCTGATGCAAGGTTTTCGGAATACGATTTTAGGCGAAACCTACGAGCAAGAAAGCGAGGCTCCGGAATGGCAACGGCTCTACGAAACTCGGGAAAATTACCCGATGGGCGTTGTGCCGCGCGATGGGTTATTCCTGACCGCCGGCGTGGACATTCAAAAGAACCGTATCGAATGCGAAGTGGTCGCTTGGGGCCGGCAAAAGCAAAGTTGGTCCGTTGACTATTACATTTTGGATGGTGATACCGCCAAGCCGGAGGTTTGGGCCAAACTCGCCGATGTTGTGAATAAGGATTATCCGCACGAAAGCGGGATCACAATGCCGATCCGGGTAATGTGCGTTGACTCCGGTTATGCCACGCAAGACGTTTATTCGTTTGTGCGCCAGTTTAACCAAGCCGTTTGGGGTGGTAATGGTGCCAGGGCCAATGCGCCGCGAACCGTTGTCGCCATTAAAGGTCAAAGCCGCGATACCGCGATGATCCTGTCCACTTCAAAGGCTGATACGAAAAAGAAAGGCTTGAAGGTGTGGAACGTATCCGGTCCGGTGATTAAGACCGAGCTTTACCGGTGGCTGAAGATGGAACGTGTCGGCGAAGATGCATCACAGTTCGGCCGCTGTCACTTCCCGGCATACGCTGAGGAGTATTTCAAACAGCTGACCGCTGAACGCCAAATCGTCAAAGTGACCAACGGTTATCCGAAGTCAGTTTGGGAAAAAGATCCAACCCGGCGAAACGAAGCCTTGGACTGCCGCGTTTATGCGCGTGCCGGTGCGGCTATTTACGGTCTTGACCGGATATCCGAGCGCGGCTGGCAAGAACTGGAAGCGGCTATACCAAAGGAACCGAACCAAAAGATAAAAGTTAAAAAGCAACCGAAATTTATTCAAATCCAACCAACAAAGGTAAATGACCCATGGCTATAACAAACATAGAAGTATTGAAAACAAGGCTGGCTGAGGCCGAGGAAGCTTATCATAAATTGATGATCGGCGAAAAGGAAGTAACGGTCAGCGTTGGAAGTTTTGGCTCAACGACTTACAACCAAGCGAGCCGGACAGCCCTTGAAAGCTACATCAGCTCTCTTAAATCGCAAATTGCCGCGGCTGAAGGCACACCAACATGCCGCCGCCGGATAATGAAAGTGAGTTTTTAATGACAGACACATCACACAAAGCAGCTTCGCAAACTTTGCGAGAAATTGCCTCATGGCTACCGGGCCGTGGTTCTGCCGACAGCGATTTGTTGCCGGAATTGGACACGATTGTCGCCCGGTCGCGTGACTTAACGCGAAATCATGGAATTGCCGCCGGTGCAATGCAGACCTTGTCCGATAACATAGTCGGCACCGGGTTTCGTTTATCGGCCAAGCCCGATTATAAAGCACTCGGCAAATCCAAGGAATGGGAAGAAGAATGGCAGGCACATGTTGAAAGTTTATGGCGATCATGGTCCGAAACTTTTGAATGTGATGCGGCCAAGTCCTTAACTTTCCATGGCCTGACGACACAAGTTTTCAAGTCTTGCCTGATCAATGGCGAGGCTTTGGCTATTCCGCTATGGCTGAAGGACCGGAAGTTTTCTACCACCATTCAGTTAGTAGAACCCGACCGGCTGTCTAATCCAAACGGCCAAACGGATGGCAAAACCCTCCGCGGTGGTATTGAAATAGATAAATATGGCGCACCGATAGCCTACTATATTCAAAAAGACCACCCGGGCGACTTTTGGACAGACCTAAAGTCTTGGGAGCGTATTCCGGCATTTACTTCATTTGGCCGGAGACGAGTTCTACACGTTCACGACATCAGCCGTATCGGCCAATCTCGTGGAAAGCCTGTCCTCAGTTCCATAATGCCGATGTTCAAAATGTTGGACCATTACGAACGATCCGAGCTTCAGGCCGCGATCGTCAACGCAATGATAGCCGCATTTATTGAAACTCCGATGGATGGCGAAAGCCTGAACGAACTGTTCGGCGGCTCAAGTGATGATTACCTGTCTGCGAAAAAGGATTGGCAGGTTAAACTTGAAGGTGGCTCTATCATCCCTGTTTTTCCTGGTGATAAAGTCGCGCCATTCACACCATCACGACCGAACTCGGCTTATGGAGCTTTCGTTGAAAACTTGCTCAGGCATATCGGAACCGGCCTTAACATTCCTTATGAATTGCTCTTGAAAGACTTTTCAAAGACCAATTATTCGTCTGCCCGGTCGGCATTGCTCGAGGCTTGGCGATACTTTAACGGTCGCCGGCAATGGTTATCAACTTACTGGGCCACGCCGGTTTATGAGCTTTGGCTCGAGGAAGCAGTCAATAAAGGATTGGTTGATGCACCGGACTTTTACGAGAACCGCTACGCATACACAAGATGTAAGTGGATCGGTCCGGGTCGCGGCTGGGTTGACCCGGTCAAAGAAGCTCAGGCCTGCCAAATCCGAATGGATATCGGACTTTCAACCTTAGAGGCGGAATGTGCCGGTCAAGGCTTGGACTGGGAAGAAGTTTTAGAACAACGAGCAAGAGAAAAGGAACGTATGAAAAAACTTTTTGACGAGCGTTGATAGCGAGGAAAATTAGTTTTTCTGGTTCCTTTCGCCGGATTACCGGTAAAATGCTGATAATAAAACATGCGACAGGCAAACTGCCAAACTCGCCGAATTAGGTTTAACAGCTGAAAATTCAATATAAAAGGAGGTTGAAACATCACAAGAAACAGATGAATCCGGTAATTTTTCTTAGAGTATCTGGGAATATCTGGTAATAATTGACTTAGAGATGTGATAGTTCAGTAAAATCTGCAATAGCATTGCGGATTTTCTGCCATTTCTTATACTTTCAATCTGAAAAGTGTAAAAATATTAACTATTTTCCATCTGAAAAGTGTAAAAATATTAACTATTTTCAATCCGAAAAGTGCAAAAAATGACTTGATTTTCCATCCGAAAAGTGTTATTAGATACTATGTTAATATTAGGAGATCATATGAAAAGATACGCTTTACAAAATTTAGTTGCTTGGAAAAACAGTAAAAATCGCAAACCGTTACTGCTGTATGGTGCACGTCAAGTTGGTAAAACATGGCTTATGGAAGAATTTGGAAAAACAAATTTTTCTGATTATGTGGCCATAAATGTTGAAAAAAATGAGCGAATAGCCAATGTTTTTAACAATACATTAAATCCACAAGAAATCGTGACTGCGATTGAAATGGAGGCGCGTAAAAAAGTCACTAAGGATACATTGATTATTATAGATGAAATTCAAGCATGTCCTCGTGCAATAACCTCTTTGAAGTATTTTTGTGAAGACTTGCCGGAATATCATGTAATTGCGGCGGGTAGTTTACTTGGGGTTGCCATACACCAAGGCATCTCTTTTCCTGTTGGAAAAGTTGAATCCATGTATATGTATCCGATGACATTTTGCGAATTTTTAGATGCTTTAGGAGAAGAAAAACTTTGTGAACTTATTAACAGCTCTGATTTTCAGATGATAAACTTATTCAAAGATAAGATCATCACTTATTTGAAAACATATTTTTACGTTGGCGGAATGCCAGAGGTTGTTAAAAACTATATTGAAAATAAAGATTTTCAAGAAGTTAGAGAAATTCAAAATCGGATATTGAGTGATTATAAACAAGACTTTTCTCATCATATTCCTCCGACTATACGTCCTCAGGTTACAAAACTTTGGGATTCAATTCCTCGTCAGCTGGCAAAAGAAAATAAAAAATTTGTTTATAGTGAAATCGAAAATACAAAAGCACGAATGAAAGAATATAATCCTGCATTAGAGTGGTTGAAAGATAGCGGATTGGTGTACCAAATAATGCGCTTAAGTAAACCTGCGTTGCCGATTAAAGCCTATCAGGAATATAATAATTTTAAATTATTTATGTCGGATATAGGTTTGCTGTCTGCAAAATCAGATCTCGATATACGAACATTATTAGAAGGATCAAAAGTTTTTACCGAATTTAAGGGTTCAATAACAGAACAGTTTGTTTTACAAGAATTGAAAGCAATACAGAATATTGATATTGCGTACTGGGCAAATGATGCTGGTCGAGCTGAAATAGATTTTGTTATACAACTTGATTCTCAGATTATACCTGTAGAGGTTAAGGCTGGTATCAATTTGAAAGCAAAAAGCCTAAATGTATATAAGGAAAAGTTTAATCCAGATATTCTTGTCAGGACTTCATTGGCTGACTACAAAAAATCTGATAATCTATGTGATATTCCATTATATATGATAGAACAAATAAAGCAAATTTGTAATCTGTAGCTCTATTTTACAAAAATAGCAAAATACGAAAAAAATAAAATAGCCTCACTTTTGTGGGGCTTTTTTGATGCCTTTACGAACAAGAAAGTAAAGGTTTTTAATTTTATGAAAGGAAAACAATGAAACTCATGCAAAAGACAGTGTGGGCAATAACGCCCGAGATGCTTTCATCAATGATAGCGATAGCGCATCAGACGAACCGAACCCCTGAGGCTATCGCCAAGGAAATGGGCAAGGATATGAAAAACACGCACGCCGTCTCAGTTCGAGGCGGCGTTGCTGTTATACCGGTAACCGGTCCGCTATTCAGACATGCCAACCTTTTGACGGCGGTCTGTGGCGCGACATCTTATGAACTCTTGGCTCAAGACTTTAACAAAGCCCTGAACGACCCGAACATATCAGCCATTTTGTTTGATGTGGACAGTCCGGGTGGCGAAGTTAACGGTTGCTCCGAGTTGGCCGATATGATCTACAACGCTCGCGGTAAAAAGCCGATCCTCGCTTATGCATCAGGCTCTTGTTGCTCCGGTGCGTACTGGATCGCCTCGGCCTGCGACAAGATTATGGCGGCAGATACAGCTATCCTTGGTTCTATCGGGGTTGTGTCCATCTTTGAAAAAGAGGACGAGAAAAAGACCATTGAAATTGTTTCCTCGCAAAGCCCGAACAAGCGGCCTGATGTGGAAACAGAAGAAGGGAAAGCCAAAATCCAGGCTCATATTGATGCGCTGGCAGAGGTTTTCATTAATAAAGTTGCGCTTCACAGGGATATATCGCCGAAAAATGTCATCGAAAACTTCGGTGGCGGTGATGTTTTTGTGGGCCAAAATGCTGTTCGGATCGGTCTGGCGGACAGCCTAGCTTCGTTTGAAGCCATCATCTCAGACCTTAACACTATGGAGAAATCATTCATGAATGATACTTTAGAAAAAACGTCTGTTGACATCAAAGCACAGGAACGCGAGCGCATGTCCCAAGTTCTTTCTGCCGAAAATGTCAAAGGCAAGGAAGCAACTGCTCAGGCATTGCTTGCCAAGACCGATTTGTCAGCATCTGACATTTTGGCCATTTTAGAAACGGTACCGGTTGCTAAACAAACCAATGCGCTTGATGTGGCAATGGCAGAAATCAAAAACCCGGCGATCACACCATCTGCCGAGGAAACGCAAGAAACACCCGAAGACGTTGCAAACCGCATCGCTTCTTACACAATTGGAGGTTAACACATGACTGTACAAGGATTTACGGACCAAGGGTCCACAACCGCCGATACCTTATTGGCCGGCGAATTCCCTCGCGTTTCTGAACTTGCAACCATTACCGGCGGCAGTTACACGCGAGGCACAGTATTAAAGGCATCAGGTGATGCTTTGACAATCTGTGGTGCATCTGACACCCCTGAAGCCATTTTGGCTGAGGCTGTTGATGCCACAAGTGAAGATAAACAAGCCGTTGTCTATTTGACCGGTGAGTTTAACTCTGCGGCTCTGACTGTGGCAAGCGGTGCTTCCGCTGACGGCTTAAAGGCCAAACTAAGAGCGAAAAACATCTTTATTAAAACAAATCAAGCATACTGAAAGGAATAAGCTCCTTAAATCGTAATATTATCATATTTGTGTTCACGTTTTTATGAGGTGAACACAAGGAATAATATGCAGACAATATTGAGCATATTGGCAAATATTATGACAAAGGGAGCACCCATAAAAACTAAACCGAAGGCAAGATAAAAAATGTGTTCTGTTTGCAAATTTTCTTTGAAATATCAATAAGTATTTCTGCAAGAAATTTGCTTCTCATTACATTATTTTTTCTTCTTGCACAAATGTAATAATATTATAATTTAAGGAGCTATATATGGATATTTTTTCTACAAACGTGCTCGCAAAAGTCGTTGAACGTTTACACACGCCTTCGTCTTTCTTGCTCGACACCTTCTTCCCGAATGTGCAAACTTCGGATAAAGAAGAGATCTTTTTTGATGTAACGGACAGCAAGCCGCGCATCTCTCCGTTTGTTTCTCCACTTCTTCCCGGCAAAGTCGTTGATAGCGGTGGCTATCAGACCAAATCATTCAAGCCGGCTTATGTGAAAGACAAACGTCGCTTTGATGCAAACATTCCGTATAAACGTGTTGCCGGTGAGATTATCGGCGGTTCTTTGTCGCCAGCTCAACGCTATGAACGCGCTTTGGCCACAACTTTAACCGACCAGTTGGAGAACCTGACCCGTCGTGAAGAAGTCATGGCGGCCGAAATCTTAAGAACCGGACAAGTTGTTGTTTCCGGTGATGGTTATCCGTCTACAACGGTGAATTTCGGACGTGATGCGGCTTTGACAAAGGCCTTAACCGGTTCTGCCACATGGGAAACTGCGGCTGTTAACCCGATTAATGACCTTGAAGACTGGGCCGATTTGGTTCAAACAAAGTCCGGTATGATCGCAAAAACGGTCATCATGGATCCTGAAGCATGGAAAATCTTCCGCTCAAAGGACGATGTGAAGAAGTTCTTGGATTACCGTAGAGGCACCAACAACACTTTGAATGTTGACCCGATCATTCGTGGTGAAAACTCAAAAGTGCGCTACGTTGGCTCTATCGGTGACTTTGATATCTATGTTTACAATGACCTTTATATCAATGATGCCGGTGTTGAAAGCAAACTTTTGCCGGCCAAAACCGTCATCATGGGAGCCAAAGACGGACTTGAAGGAACCCGTTGCTATGGCGCGATCCACGATGAAAAAGCAAACTGGACAGCCCACAGATACTTCACAAAGTCATGGGTTGAGGAAGATCCATCGGTTCGTTGGCTGTTATTGCAGTCTGCGCCATTGGTCGTTCCTTATCGTCCGAATGCAACATTTTGTGCAACCATTGGTTAGGAGGTATAAATGCGTATTAAGGCCTTGATTACATTAGTTGTATCTGCCGGCAGAGAAATTGCTCCCGGTAAGGAGTATGACCTGAACGAAGCAGATGCAAAAAGTCTGATAGAACGCGGTTTTGCAGTGCCTGTTAAAGGTGGCCAAAAGCCGGCAACACAGCCACAGCAACCACAGAAACCTGATGAAACAGGAGGTAAAGATGACCCTTCCTCTCAAAAAGGCGGTGAACAGCCTGTTTAATCGGTGCGGAACGATCGGGAATTATCAAGGACGAGAAGTCCTTTTTTTATTGATTGAACCGGACGAAGTGGTCGGTGTGGGTTTTGTTAAGGCTCACACCGACACGCATTTTATGAAGATACGGATTTCTGATGCGCCTGATTTAGCTGTCGGGGACACGATAGAAACAGATGCGGCAACTTATCGGGTGCATACGGAACCGGTCAAAGATATTCATAATCTAGTATGGAGTGTTGATGTGCTATGCAATTAAAACTTGCACTACAAGGGAAACTGTCTGATGTCATGGAAAAGCACTATTCAGAAGGTGCCAAGGCTGTGACGTTAGGAATATCGGCGGCAACAAATGGACTTAAAACGTCTTTGCGTGAACAGGTCCGCTCGGCCGGTATGAGTTCTCGTATGGCCAACACTTGGCGCGGTGTCGTCTATCCGAAAGGAAAGCCGAGTATCAGCGCGGCCGGTCAGGTCTATTCTAATGCCGAAAAGATTATGCAGGGCTTTGAATACGCAAGCATTATCCGAGGCAAAAACGGTCTGTGGCTTGCCATTCCGACCGATGCAATCCCGAAAAAAGCACGCGGTAAACGTATGACACCGGGTCTTTATGAACAGATGAAAGGCGTGCGGCTACAGTTTGTGTATCGCCGCAATGCCTGTTCATTGCTTGTCCATACCAAAAAGAAAAAGACGGTCATCGCCTTTATCTTGGTGCCTCAGGTCAAAATACCGAAATTAATTAACTTTGAAAGTGAAAGCGAGCGTTGGCAAAACAAAGTGCCGAGCTTGATTTTACAAAACTGGAGAGATAGTCCTCCTTAAAAGTTATCATAATTTCATAATTAGCATTTTTTAACCTTTATTTTTTGAATTTTTGTCTTGAAGTATATCTCATACATCTTCGCCAAAAATCCAAATCTAAAAATTAAAAAATATCAAATTCTAAAACTTCAATAACCTTTAAGGAGGACTGATGAGTAAAAGAGAAATCGTATTAAACGCTTTATTTGAAAGACTTTCAATGCTTGATGTAGCTGTTAAGCGCAATGATCCTCTGCCGCAAAAAATCCCTGATGGCGGTTTGGTTATCCTGGGCGATGGTAATGTCGGCGAGCCGGAGATTTTATTATCGCCGCCTTGCTACATTTTCACACATCGGGCTGAACTGGAAGTCATTGTTCAAAAAGAAACACCGGCCGAGCTCGATCAAGCCTTGGACTGGCTGTTGGTGGAAATCGGTGAACTTTTGCAGAATGATCCTCGCCTCGGTGGCGAAGTTGATTATATGCACGCGGATCCACCCGAGTTTGTGGAAGAACCGGTCGAAGGTGGCGTAACCATCAAAGGTGCGATCGTTCCCATTGTACTTGAATACACCTCGATTTCAAACTTAATTTAACAAAGGAGACAATTATGTCACGAGCATATGGCTGGAATGCCAAACTATTAATCGCTGAAGAAAGCGCTTACGGCACTCTTTCTTCGGGACCTTATACCCAAGTGCCGTTTGCATCAAGCGCAATTGACAGCGAACAAGGGTTGATTTCCTCAAATGTTTTAGGCCTTGGCCGCGACCCGACCACACCTTTCCAAGACGTTATTAACGTTGAAGGTGATTTGGCGGTGCCGGTTGACCTTAGAAACATCGGAATTTGGCTGAAAGCTGTCTTCGGAGTTCCGGAAAAAACTAACGAAAATGGCGTTTATACGCATACATTTGAAAGCGGTAAAACCACGCTTCCGAGCTACTCTCTTGAATTAGGACTTGCCGAAGTGCCTGAATACATCAGATTCCTTGGTGCACGTGCGAACTCTATTGCCTTTAACTTCGCCAGGTCTGGTGAAGCACAAGCAACCGTTTCTTTAATGGCCCAAAGTGAAACAGCATCTGAAACATCTGTTTCAGATGCACCGGAAGTTAAGAACTATACGCGCTTTTCACAGTTCCAAGGCTTTATTAAATCCGGTGGCGAAACATTGGCCAATGTGACCAGTGCCTCGGTTACCTATTCAAATAACCTTGAAAAAATTGAAACGATCCGGAGCGATGGCAAAGTTGAAGCGATTGATTTGGGCGTGGCCTCATTGTCCGGTTCGATTGCAGTTCGTTATGGTGACAATGCTTTAATGGACAAGGCTCGCGCCGGCGTTCCGGTTGACTTAGAGCTCGGTTATCAGTTATCTGATACGCAAAGGCTCGTTATTACTTGCCATGAAGTGTATCTGCCAAAACCGAAACGTTCTATTTCAGGCCCTGGCGGCATTGAATGTACCTATGATTTCCAAGGGGCTAAGAACGCCGAACTCGGCAAAATGGTAACTGTTCAATTGTATAACGATGTGGAGGAATACTAATGTTAAAGTTAAAGTTTAAGAATGAGCCTTACTGGTTGGATTTGGGAATGGGTGTCCGGGTCAAAGTTAAACCCTGCACATCTTCCGTATTCTATGAGGCAAAAGCCTATATGAATTCAAAGGTCGCCGATATGGCCAAGCGCATTAAAGATGTTCGCGAAAACGGTGCAAAAGATGAAAACTTGCCGGATTTAGAGGATATCACAAAGCGTGAAGCCTTTGCCGATCAGCAGTTAATTTTGGGTCTTGCGCTGGCGGGCATTATTGAATGGGACGGCATTTTAGAAGCCGAAACAGACGAAAAAGCACCGCTGACACCGGTCAAAATTGAGGAACTCTTCACGAACTTTTGGAGTATCGCCGAAACATTCAGACAACAATATTGCGGCATTCAAGAAATACTCGAGGCCGAAAAAAACGCATATACGCCCGAGCAAGATGGCACTTCGGCTCCGGGCGAAACTACTGCCAAGGATGCGGCGAGCAAGAAATCAACTGCCCCATCTACAGATGCCGATACGTCGAAACAACCTTAAAAACTACAGAAGGACATCAGGCTTGGGAGGTTTTATTAAAACTTTCCGAGCCTGAGCTTGGGGTTGCGCTGACGGTGGCTGAGAATTTGGGATTAAAAAGTGCGGTGATGACTGAACTGTTATCGGTCGGAATCCAAGGAATAAAGGCCGGCATGAATGATATGTCAGAAACTGGCAGAAGTTAAGTCCGATATCTTGAAATTTTATTTTGTGTTTGATACTAATAGAGTAAAAAGAAAGGATTAGCCATGAAAAATATACTTTTTACCTTATGTTTTTGTCTCTTGGCTTTTAATGCAAATGCGCAAATTCGTTGTCATGAAGACAGTCTCGGTTATCGGAATTGCAGTGGCACAAATTCTGACGGTGAATACGTAAACATTCGCTCGCATACAGATAGCCTCGGCTACACAAACACCTACGGTTCAATTGGCGACAGAGATGTAAATATGCGCTCTCATACCGATAGCCTTGGATACACGAATATTTATGGTTCTATTGGCGATGATGATGTAAATACCCGTTCTCATACAGACAGCCTCGGCTATACAAACACATATGGTTCAATCGGTGACAGAGATGTTAATGTTCGCTCACATACAGACAGCCTGGGATACACAAACTCCTATGGAAATATTGGTGATGACAGCTTTAATTCCCGTTCACATACTGATAGCTTAGGTTATACAAACTACTACGACTATTAATTAAAACAAATTTCAACAAGGCACCTCAACCGTTCGGTTGGGGTGTTTTTTTATGGAAAAAACGAATGAACACAGCGAAAAAACTTTCAATCAGACTTGAAGCGGTGGGCGGCGACAAGGTCCGGCAAGAGTTCAAGAACATCGGCTCGGACGGACAGAAAGCCTTTCAGAGGATAACTCAGGTCATCACACCGGCAAACGATAACTTAAAGGTCTTGGACAACACAGCCAAGGCCTTTAATAATACCCTCAAACAGGTGGCATCGTTGGCCGGAGCCTACCTCGGCTTACGCGGACTGACGAACACTTTTAAGAGCATTGTAGAAACAAATAAAGAGTTTGAAAGACTTTCCGGTTCACTAAAAACAGTGACCGGCTCTGCAAAAGCGGCCAAAGAAGCCTTTACTTTGATTGAAGACTTTGCCACATCAACGCCATTCCAACTTGATGAAATCGTAGACAGTTTTATCCGGTTAAAGGCAATGGGCTTGGAACCTTCAATGGAAGCCTTAACCTCTTATGGTAACACAGCCTCTGCTTTTGGTAAGAACATATTGGAGTTTATTTCTGCGGTGACTTCTGCAACCGTTGGTGAATTTGAAAGGCTCAAAACGTTTGGTATCAAAGCAAAGGTCGAAGGGGATACTGTCAAATTTGTCTTTCAAGGTGTTACAACAGAAGTTGGTAAAAATGCGGCAGAAATTGAAAATTATCTTCGCTCTATCGGCACAATAAACTTCGGTGGTGCCATGGCCGAACAGATGAACACCATGGGCGGAACAATGTCAAACATTGAAGATGCTCTTGCAAAAGTTGCACGAACGATTGGTGAAAATGGATTAAACAAAGCAATAAAAGAAGTTCTTGATCAGTTTAATAATTTAATATCAGGTACTGATGGTGCGGCTAAAACTATTGGTGAAACTTTAGCAAGCGCAGTAACTATCGCCGGTAAAGCATTCTTTACATTGGGCAAATACATTGAGCCGATCATCACGCTCTTAACTGTCCGTTTGGGTGCGAGCCTGATTACAAAAGGAATTGACCTGTTAAAGGCAAGCGTTTATGCGCTGAATGTCGCTCTTATGGGGACCGGAACAGCCGGAGCCTCTGCCACACTCGGCCTTAAAATGATGTGGCAAGTTTCCAAAGTGGCCGCTGTTCAGATGTACGCAACGGCGGTGGCGGCCAAGGTTCTTGCCGGTGCTGTCGGACTTTTGAAAGGCATTATGGCTTTGCTTGGTGGCCCGGCCGGTCTTGTTATGTTGGTTGTTTATGGCCTTTATAAATTAATAGACAGTCATAACGTGGCAAAACGTGCGGCAAACGACCACGCGGACACCTTGGCTAAACTTAAGGAACAAATGGCTGAAACAGTCAAGGAAACAAACAACCTTGTGACCGCGCAAAGCAAAAACCAAGCCATTGCCGAATGGTCCTATAAATTAAAAGTGGCCGAAAAGAACATCAAGGACCTGAAGGAAGAATTAAAGAATACCGGCGGTTTGTCGTTCTTTCAACGTTACGCGCCGAACATGTTCCTGAAGGAATACCAGATTTTCGCAAACGATTTGGCGGATATTCTTTCGCAGTCAAAATATAACCTGGAGGAATACCAAAAGGAAGTATGGCGTTTGGCCGCTGAATATCCGGATTTTCAACCGCAGGCAAAAGCCATTCAGGAAAAGTTCCTGCTTTTGAAAGCGGCGGAGATAGATGCACAAAAGGCTCGTAATGAGTTGAAGTACATTCAAAACCCGGAATTAAGGCCGAAAGAAGAAAAGCCGGCAGTTCCGAAACCGCCTGTTTTGCCACAAACTGACACATCAGCTTACGAAAAGACCATTGAAGACATAAAACAAAAGGTCTTTGAGCTCAAGGATCCTTATGATCAGGCCATGCAAAAAGCGGCCGAATGGCGTGATAATGCTTTGGTGAACCTTGACAGCACAAAAGCCGGTTATGAGGATTTCAAAAATGATGTGAACCGCGTTTATGATGATATGGTCAAAAAAGCAGGAGTTGCCGCTCTTCAAAGTTCAAAGGACTGGAAAGACGGCGTAACCCGAGGAATGAAAAGCGTTTATGAAGATGCCTCGGATATGGCTTCAATGACCGAAAACATGGTCAAGAACTCTTTCAAATCAATGGAAGATACGCTGACAAACTTCGTCATGACCGGTAAAGCGAACTTTGGAGACTTTGTTAACTCAGTTGTCGAGGGAATGGTCCGAATGGCCATGCAGTACGCTGTGATCAAACCGATCATGGGTGGTGTCATGGGTTACTTCGGCATACCGACAGCGCATACAGGAGGTGTCATTGGTACGGATACTTTATCACTTAAGGCTATTAGTCCAAGTGTTTTTGAAAATGCTCCCCGTTTTCATACCGGGGGTTTGGTCGGCGGCGAGATCCCGATTATCGCGAAAAAAGGCGAAACGGTATTCACGCCGGGACAGATGAAAGCACTGGGCGCAGAACTCAATTCAAAACCGCCGGTTTATGTCAATGTGAATGTGGTCAATAAGGCCTCAGGCACAAGGACAACGGCAAACCCGACACGCGACATGAACGGTAATGTCAACCTGGACATCATCGTTGAGCAGATCGAGGGTGCAATTGGTAAAAACATCAGTAAAGGTGAAGGTTTATCGCCGATCCTTGAACAAAGGTATGCGTTAAACCCGGCCTATGGGAGTTATAGATGACAGTAATTTTTCCTGAAAAACTACCTTACCCGACCACAGAGGGATATGCGATAAAACCCGGTGAAGCTATTGTGCGAACCGATATGGAGGCAGGCCCGGCGAGACAAAGGCGGCGTTATGAGCAAACGCCGTCTAAAATTTCTGTGCGCTGGGTGATGAACAGAGAACAATTCTCACTTTTTGAGGCCTGGTATAAATACTACGCAAAAGAAGGTGCTGAATGGTTCGTTGTTACGCTTTTAGGCGGTCTTGGACTTTTGAAGCAAGAAGCTCGGTTTACTCAACAGTTCGAAGCAAAACTCCTAAATGGATACCTTTGGGAAATCACATCGGAACTTGAGGTGCGAGATAGACCAACACTTTCGGATGGTGCGTTGGCAATTTTACTAGAAAATGACTTTGATAGGCTTTCAAGTGCGGTTAATCATCTGCACTATTTCGTTCATACGGAATGCCCGCAATATATTGAGGATTTATAAAAATGGCAAATTTGGAAGAAAGACTACAAGCCGTTATCACAAAAGCGGAAACAGATGCCTCTATATGGCACAATATCGTCCATGGGGACAATACCACAACGGTGGCAACGGAAAATGGTGCAGTCCCGACTGTATCCAAGCAGTTAAAGGATGTTAGAGAGGCTATTACCGGTGGTGTTTTAGATGTGGTAGCAGAAGCTAAATCGGCTCGTGATGAAACTTTAGCGATTAAAAACGA
>CALXVP010000004.1 GCA_944392125.1 uncultured Alphaproteobacteria bacterium
GCTCGTTGAGAGAAGAGCAGGGTGTCAAAAGTAAATCAGGCTCGCCATTACCTGCGCTACGCTTCGGTCGAACCTCACGAGAGGTCGCTCGGTTCTGCATCCCACTCGCAAGCCATACAAAAAAACCGCCCTTGCGGACGGTTTCTTTTGTTGGTTGCGGGGGTGGGATTTGAACCTCACGACCTCCAGGTTATGAGCCTGGCAAGCTACCGGACTGCTCTACCCCGCGTCAAGATAAATGAAATATATTCCTTTTTTTTCCTCTTGTCAATACTTTTTTTTGCAGTTTGCACTTATTTTTATCAATTTCTTTCCTCTGATGGCTTTATTTGCTTGAAAAACATATTTTTATATGCTACACATCTTTAATTTTTCAAATTAACCAGATGAGGAAAATATGCAACAACTCAATAAATCGCTCTTGTTTCAGTCAATCCGTCAGTTTGTCTACGTGATTTTCGTATTATTACTTATTCTGTTCGTTCGCGCCGCTTCGTATAGTAAAGGAGCGTCCCTCTTTGATGAAAACGGCTTGATTGAAAATATGCAGTTAGAATTTTTGTTACTTTCATCATTCGTTTTCATTGTATCGGCATTTATTCATCGGGCCCATAAAGCGCTATTCCTTTTGTTTGCAGCGCTTTGCGCTTTTGCCGCCTGCCGAGAATTGGATTGCACGTTTGATCGGCTTATGCCCGTTATCTCTTGGAAGTTCGGATATGTGTTTGTTCTGTTGGCATTACTCAATGTAAAATATCGTTGGAATGAGTTTATTCCTTCCTTGAATCGCTTTTTATCTTCTCCCGCATTTTTTATGATGATTATGGCACTGACCGTTGCCTTGCCGATTGCTCAGGCCGTGGGCGATAAACGAATCGTAACCAATGTGCTCGGCCTTGCGCAAATGCGCGAAACAAAAGAACTCTTTGAAGAACATTGCGAATTAATCGGATACTTTATTTTGCTCTTATCTTCTTTTGAGTGTTATTTGAATTTTAAAAAGCCAAAATAATTTTTTTTGCTTTTCTACATTTACCTTGTAAAAAAACTTTATAAATAGATTCATAAAAATTGCTATTGCTTGGCATGTAAAAAAAATTCCCTTTCGAACAGATAATCCGAAAGGGAATGATACATTTTAAGCCGAGAGATTAAAATCCTTCCGTGCTAAAACGTTTGCGACGCATTTTACGTGAACGACGAATGCATTCCGTCATCTTCCGTGCTTTCTTTTCAGACGGCTTTTCATAATACCGACGCAACTTCATTTCGCGAAAACTACCTTCACGTTGCATTTTCTTCTTTAAAACACGTAATGCTTGTTCAACGTTATTGTCGTGGACAACGATTGTAACTATGGGACTCACCTCTCTTCCAATTTCTAATTTTTCTTATTCTATCTGATTTTTTCTTTAAATGCAAGTCTTTTTTAGTGTGTTATTGCTTTTTTTCGGTTGTATACCCCAAACTTTTGTTCGTGTTGACTTGGGGGTGGGGTTGGCGTATGATATGTGGTGTAAGATTTATTCAGTCTTGCTTTATAAACAAACAGCGAGGGCAATGAATATTGCCCCCGGCCGGTGAGATACTTCATTAAAGAGAATTTACTTTTTCGCGGAAGGAGTAATCGGTTGATTTTCCGATATTGTTATGCTGTTTTCTTCGACTTCTAACGGAGACCATATAAATATAGCTGAGACGCACAAAAGCAGTACTACAATGATCCAAAATGTTTTCATCCGCTTGCTCCTTCCGCTTGAAAAATGAGTGCGCAAGCACAAAAAGTCAAATCTTTTTCAATGATTACAGACCATTGAATTATAAAATAAATATCTTGTTAGGTTTTTATAAACTCTTGTATCTCTTCGTTAGAACAGATATTTATAACCCACATTCAATGTGTGCCCCGTGCTACTGGAACTGAAATCATAATCATATCTCAATTCTAATTCCGAAACTCCGTAAAGCCATAATAATGAACCGCCTAATGTAAAGACATCTTTATCAACGCTGAGACCTTTAACGGCAAACGGTTGATTATAGTTCACAAACAAACCTTCCCCGCTTGATTCGGTATCACCGAATTCATGAGTCCATCTCGCGTGCACTTCCGGCTTGAATTTATATAATTCATTGCCGTAATTAAAGGCGGCTTTGATTTCAACCGGCATTTGAATAGAAGTTATATCATCGGCTTTCACTTTCAAAAGCGCTGTTCCCGTTCCTTTTTCCGTTATCTCATCAGCCTTCACACGTGTGTAATCCACCCCGATTTTCGGCGTAATGATAATATTCCGCGTTAAAGGCATATCATACCCCATATCGGCGCCGACAGAGTAGGCCGTTAAATCAAAGTCGGCTTTCGCACTTTCTACCAGAGAGTTAATCTTATGCGTTGATTCATTCTTTGTTTCCGTCCATAATGCATAGAAGTTAAAGAATTGGCGTGTCCGATAAGGTCTGTATTGTCCGTATACACCGAAACCGTAAGTAGAGGTATCTGTTTCAATAACCTGATTGTTTTGGTCAATGGAGCCTGTTGCATACATACCCATCAAACCGAGCGAAACAGCGCCGAAACGCCGATCAATACCGGCCGTAAATCCATAACTTGAAATATCGTAGCCCGACATATTTTTAACATCATCTTGTGAAACCGATACGGCAAACGGTTTTGCCCAAAGCCCGCCTTTATCCGTGCGCGTGTGTCGGCGTGATCTTTGTTGTGCATTCCATGATGCGTAATATCTTTCCATACCCGGACGGCCGTAATAGTTGGGATTATAAATGCCCGGCGTGCTGTTTTGATACATATTTTCCACATCTTTATACGTGCGCATGGCATCTAATTCCGATAACGCGCTTTGCCTGAATGTGCGGTTTGTGCGTAAAGCCATTTGCTGGGCGTTCAAGTATCCTTCGGGAGAATATTCATCCATTACTTCAACTGCCGTTGCCGCATCGCCCGCATAAAACACGTTTTCTAAAAACGGATCAACCGTATTGGAAGCAGTGCTGTTATTGATAGTGGTTAACGCTTGTGCAATGTTCCATACATTTTGAGAGTATTGCGTGCTTGAAATACCCTCGTTCAACGTTTGTATCCCGCTGATTTTAAGCGAAAGCGTATTGTTGTTATTGGATAACTCCGTTCCCATCCATAAAAACGATGTTGTTAAACGATCCATATTACCGTTTAACTGCGTGGCACTCATCAGTTCGTATTCCGTTCCGGCCTCAATATTGCGCACAATAATCCGCGTGCCGTCTGCTAAATTAACGGTGCCGGAAACATCTATCTTATCGGCCGTATTTCCGTCGGCGCGTAAATCCAAGGTGCTCCCTTGTGCCATATTCACCGTAATGTTGCCCGTATCCGTAATATCTGCCGAATCGGAATAGGTTTGCGCGGATTGAATAACCTGCATGGTTTGTATCGGTTGATCGGCCGTTGATTGCGTTGAGACGGAGAGTCTGCCTCCGTTGCCGATATCTAATGAGCCGTTCTTCACGTTAATAACACCTGCGCCGGCTAATTGTGCCCCATTGTTGATAGGGGAAATGTTGCCGATATTCGCAACATTATCGCCGTCTTTGTTCATAATTTCAACCGTACCCGAATTGATATTGAGATTATCTAAATCCATATCTCGTTCAACCCATAGATGACCGCTGTTAACATTCACGGTTGTGTTGCCCACCGTTTCACCTTCTTGGAGTGCTAATTGATCGCGCACAATGCGATTAACTTCAACATCGGGAGAATTAACGTTTACAGTTGTATTATTGCCCAATTCCAGCCCTTGCTCATACGCACCCGGCATACTGGTGTTATCGGCCGTATAAACGGCTTCAACGGCATGATTGATATTAAACGTGCCCGATTCAACTACAATTCTATCGAGCTGAATGGTGCCGGTAGAGTTAATGCTTTTCCCTTCGCCCGCATCAATATCCAAAGTTGTGTTGGCTGCATCTCCGCCGTATTCAACCATATTCCCGACAAAGTAATTCCCCGTTAACCGAACGGTTGTGTTGGAACCGAATGTAATTTCATCCGCTTGCACGGGATTTTGAATCTGTAATCCTCCCCCAAGCAAGATAATGTGATCCACAAGAATGCTGTTGCGCGTTGTGTAAAAGGTATCATCTCCGTCCAAATCAACAATCAGCCGTGTATTCGTTGCGTCTTGCACTTTGCTGATCGGATCATAAATATCAACGTCTGTGCCGACTAAACGCAAGGTTGAATCCGTATTGATACCGATTGTTCCGCGCACATCATCTTGCGCCCATAATTCCCCTTGCTGAACAAGAATGCTATTCACATTCACCCCGCCGGCCAGCCAGCCGTGATAATAGTTGACTGTGCTGTTGCCGTTTGTATCCGTTTCTGTTTCTTTGAACCCGACATTTGAAACAATTTGAACATTCTCGGCGCCCGAAGCCTTGTTAAATCCGCCCGTAAAAGCGCCGCCTGTTAAGAAATTCGCATCGTCTTTATCCAAAACATCGGACGACGTTTCTATTCCGCCACCAACCATTGTTGCTACCGAATTGCTTCCGACGGTAACCGACGCATCAATTGCGGAAGAGGTGGAAATAGTGGCATTATTACCCATCGTTAATGTGTCGGCATCAAATGTCCCACTGTTATTGAGCGTGCCGTTATTGCCGAAGATAACGTTTGTTGCCGATAAAGTCCCCATGTTTGTCAGCGAGCCGAAATCTCCGAAAGAAATTGTGGGAGATGTAACGCTCCCACTGGAAGTTAACGATCCGTTGTTGCCGAAAGTTAGGCTTTCCGTTGCCGTTAATATGCCGGAATTTAAGGGCGTTACCGTGGTTGAGGAGCCTGTATCCGTGCTTGTATCTGTGTCCGTTCCCGTGCCCGTCCCCGTATCCGAGGTATCGGAACTATCTGCGCTATCCGAACCTGTTGTTATGTCCATGCCAATCAAAATTTTCCCGTTGTCAGCCATTGAAATTTTTTGCGCATTAAGCGTTCCGGATTGTAAATTGATTGTTCCGTTCGTTCCCATGGATAAGTTATCAACACTTAATTTTGGCGAATATGTTTCGGCTTCCAGAACAACCTTATCTATAACCGATAACGTATCAGCGGAGGTATCCAATTCGGGCTCCGTTACTTGGGCTTGCATGTATTCCGTCATATTAATGGTGCCGTTTGCACCCATCGTTAATGATGATTCACCGCTGTCGCTGGAAAGAGTCATGGAACTGCCTGTAATATTTACCGTGCCGTTCAAACCCATTTGCACTGTTTCGCCCGTGTAAACACTATTGTTTTTTAAATCAATCGCGCTTCCCGTTCCCATGGATACATTTTGAATATCCATAACGGCTTGTTGCGGAATGGGATTGAAAAAATGCTCCTCCACGCTATCCGATTGCGTTTCATCTTCGGCAGGCGTTACAATTTGCAATACTTTATAATACGTGTCATCCGTTGTTGTGCCGGCTACCGAGTAATCCGCTCCGTTTGTTAAAAGTGCATTATTCCCCATGGCAAGACTGCTCGCCGATAATGTTCCGCCCATTTCATTGATAACTTGCCCGTTATCTGCAAAAGAAAGCATTTCCGTATGAAACGTGCCACCTGTATCCGTTAAATCCGTTCCATCGGAATTGGGTTCCAGATAAGCCATACCCGTATTGCGCAACGTGCCGAAGTTGCCGAATGTAACCGATTGATTGTTCACAATACTGCGATTATCAAAATATCCGCCTTGCGCAAATTGTATGTGGTCGGTTGTAACGGTTGCCGTTGTATAAATCGGCTGAATAAGTGAAATGGTTGCCGATATATCCTCGGTTGAGGTGCCGATATCAATATTCGTTTGCTTTAAATAAACATTGCCGTTGATGAATTGGCTATCGCGCCCTAAAGAAATTAAATTGCTTTTTTCACCGCCTTGCGTTGTATCTAAATCAAAATTTTCAAATGTACCGCTATCATTGTATATTTTGGAGTTGACGCCCATTAAAACAGATCCTTGTATCACGGCATTCGGAGAAGACGTCGTCGCGTCACCGTTTTCTATAATGCTCCCATCGGTTTCTTCCAATTGAATGCGTTGAATGGTTCCCGTGTTCGTAATATGCAAATCAACGGGACGCGTTTGATACGGTGTTTCGTAAATGCCGTATCCCGTTCCCGTTACGGTGATATTGCCACTGTTTATGAGTTCTCCGCTGAAACCCGAAATGCCGTCAACAAATACACCGTAGCCGTTTTCGGTAGTAATGGTGCCCGTGTTGGTATAAGAAGGATTTTGCGCATTGATGGTCACTTCACTGCTAACCGTTTGCGCCAGCAGGGCAGGGACATAAAAAACGCCGGATAATAACAAGAAAAGGCGGGAGAATCGTTTTGTCATTGGGACTCCTTAATGATAACTTTCCCATTTTTAGCATACTTTTTATCGCCTTGCAAGCAGAAATAACAAATTTTTCAAAAAAATCAATCTGTTAACAATTTGTTAACAAATAAAAAATAATTCATTGAAACAAAAAAGAAAATAAAGGATACTTTTCATTTGCTCTGAGGAAGAAAATTACTTGAATATGATTTTAAAGGCAGATGATATATTGCGCAACGCATCGGCAGACAATGAAAATTTTGCTTGCGAAAACAAATCATTTTTGTATAATGCAATTTCATACAGGGATATTTACCGGAATGAACGGGATAAAGATAGACCCGAAAAAATATAAAACGGATGAGGACAAGATGGGAATACGGTTAAAGAAAACGGTTAAATTCGGACCGCTTAATGTTAATTTAAGTAAATCCGGATTGGGGTTTAGTGTCGGCACAAAAAAAGGGTATCGGTTTACATGGGGTTCAACCGGCAGAAAACGGCATACGTTTTTCATTCCCGGCACGGGATTATCGTATGTGAAAGAGAGTGGCACGGCGAGACCGACAAAAGAGACATTGGCGCAGAGTCAATCGTTTTTCTCTTGGCACCGCATCGGGAAATTAATCGGCATAACGGCAATTATTGTTATTTTAGCGCTTTATATTTTAAAGCAACTTGGCATGGAAATTGATTGGCAAGTTGTTTTCAATTTCGTAAAAGAGACGTTTTTTGCAACAAAATAAAAATGATGATTGTTGCGGGTTGTCATCTATTCGGTAGCAAATTTATGGAATAGTCGCAATGCGTAAAAATAAAAAAACACACGTCTTTCGGCGCGTGTTTTTTTATTTATCAGCAAATGCTATTTCATAAAAAATTCTTTTAAGTAGGCTGGCAAATCGGCAACGGCAATGCGTTCTTGCGCCATTGTATCACGATTGCGGACGGTAACCGTTGCCGGTTGTTTTTCAATACTTTCAAAATCAACCGTAATACAAAGCGGTGTGCCGATTTCATCATGACGGCGATAAGCTTTACCGATATTGCCCGAATCTTCAAACATCACGCGCCCAATACCCGTTTTAAGCAATGATTGCTTAATTTCGTGAGCCAATTTAACAATTTCGGCATTATTGCGTTTCAGCGGAATAACGGCCACTTTTACCGGCGCCAAGTGTTTCTTTAATTTCAATACGGTTCGCGTTTCTCCGTTCGGCAATGTTTCTTCATTATATGCCTCCGTCAAAACGGCTAATACACCGCGTTCCACCCCGGCAGATGGTTCAATAACAAACGGTACATACCACTTTTTCGTTTCGTCATCAAACAAAGCTAATTTTGCGGAACTTTCTTTGTTTTCATGAACGTTTGCCGAAATATTTAATTCTTCTTGATAGCGCGTATGGTTACCGAGGTCATAATCCGTTCTATCGGCAATACCTTCCAATTCTTCCAAACCATGCGGAAATTCATATTCCAAATCGTATGTTTTTTTCGAATAGTGCGCCAATTCGGATTTCTCAATATCATGGACTTTTAATTTATCTTTATCAAGACCTTGCTCAATCCACCAGTTAATTCGATTTTCGCGCCATTTCTCAATCCATTCCATATCCGTTCCGGGTTTGACGAAAAATTCAAGCTCCATTTGCTCAAATTCACGCACGCGGAAAATAAAGTTGCGCGGTGTAATTTCATTTCGGAATGATTTACCGATTTGCGCAATGCCGAACGGTGCCTTGCGCGACGTGGCATCTACAACATTCCGAAATTGCGTGAAAATCGCTTGCGCCGTTTCGGGTCGCAAATAAGCAAAGTTGGAAGCATCTTCAATCGGTCCGACTGTTGTTTTAAACATTAAGTTGAACATGCGCGGTTCGGTTAATTCCGTGCTACCGCAAACGGGGCATTTCCCGTCTTTAATATGATCGGCGCGGAATCTGTTTTTGCATTTCTTACAATCGCAGAGGGGATCGGTAAATGTTGCTTCATGACCGCTGTAATGCAATACTTTCGGGTGCGTTAAGATAGAAGCATCCAAGCCCTCCACATCATCCCGCTCATAAACCATTGCCCGCCACCAGGCTGATTTTAAATTATTCTTTAATTCAACGCCGAGGGGTCCGAAATCATAAACCCCTTGCAAACCGCCGTAAATATCAGCGCTTTGGAAAATAAATCCGCGTCTTTTACATAACGAAACCAATTGATCCATACTTGTTGCTGCCATTTTAAACTCCTTTTGCAAACAGATATTGGAATATACCGCTTCTTTCCCCAAAAGTCAATCGGATTTTTCAAAATGCGTTTGTGTTTTTATTATTAAAAAAGCCCCGATAAAAACGAGGCTTTTTTAATAATAAAATTCCAAAATCAGAATGTAAAATTTTAGGCAAGTAAACTCAATAACCGTTTCGCAATCTCCCGATTCTTTTCCATGAATACCGAGTTAATCAGTAATTCACGAATTTGCGCTGCCTCATAGAGTTCTAAATTGCCCGTATCCAACATTTCGTATTCACTCGGATTCAGCATAAACATTTTAATATGATAACCTTCATTTTCACCCCCGTTATCAAGGAAGGAATTGATACCGTCAGTATACACCCATTCGTTCAGGGGTAAACTTTCGGGCAAATGTCCCATTTTTTCAATAACCGTTGTTTCGCGTTCAATGGAATCCAAGCAGGCTTTCGGGAAAACGCACGGGGAATATCCGGCAATATGGCTTCTCGGATGCTTTGGTTTTTCAATCAGACGCTTATCTTGCAAAATGGCATTATTGCTGACATCTTCTTTTTCCACGCCCGTCAATAAAATTTGTTTTTGATTTTTCATAAATGCATCTAATAAGTGCTTAATAAACGGTTGTGGCATGGCACTTGAATCAATTAAATCGTCCGGAAAAATCAAAACCCCGTGACGATTGGGTGAAACGCGGTGCGCCAAACCCAATACATGCGATGTTCCCCACGGTTTATCTTGAATCACATATTTAATATCCATATCATCCGGCAGGAATGTGGATTTTAATACATCGGCAATTTTCCCTTTGCCGGATTTGCGGAGTTTTTCTTCAACATCGGGGCTGGGAGCAAGCGCTTGCTTAAACGCTCCGATGGTTGTTTCGTCCGAACAAACAATCGTAACATGTCTGCCACCGATACGAATAATATCTTTGAGCACGTAGTCAATCAACCGAACATCCCCGAACGGCAATAAACTTTTGTGTGCAACAGCTTTTGAATGCGGAAAATTGCGCGTGCTTTTACCCCCGCACGCTATAATAAATTCTATATCATCATACATGATTTTGTCTCCTTAGATGAATGTTAATTATCTATGAGACTACCATAAGACATTTTAAATCCGAAAGCAACCGGAAAAAGACTTTTTTTCAAAAAAAACGCTCTTTTTTGATTTTTTTTCGTCGACACGAATAAACGGTGCACCTTTTTCGGCACTTCTTTCTCGGAATAACTATTTCTTAATCATGATAGAACTGAATTGCCGTGCGGGATTTTTCGGATTGCGACGATAGCTGTTGTATTTACTGTTTGTGTAAGTATCAATCAGAACGGAATCGATGTGGGTAATGCCGGCGCGTTGCAATCTGTGAACGATATACGCATGAAAATCAAAATCATAAAGTCCGTCTTTTTCTTTCGGTGTGAAAAAATGTGCTTCCGTTTTGGGAAACAGAGCATACATCTTCTCATCAATCTCAAAACTTTTCTTATGCAAATGCGGGCCGATACCTGCTACCATATAATCCGGATTACCGCCGAGTTCAATCATCTTTAATATGGTTGTTTCAATAATGCCCTGAAAGGCTCCTTTCCATCCGGCATGGATGGCAGCAATGATTCGTGCTTTGGCATCGGCAATTAAAATCGGCGCGCAGTCGGCGGTTTTGACGGTTAAATTGAGCCCCGGTGTTTTTGTAATTAACGCATCAACTTCGGGCGGTAATTCAGGTTGTTGGGTGATAACCAATGCATCGGCAGAATGAACCTGTGTCATTAAAATCGGATTTTGGGCCGTATCGGAATCCGTTGCATCGTAAAAACCATGTTCAATAAAGTCTAAATCAATCAATCCATGTGTTTGTTGCATTTTATTCTCCCTTTGTTGTTGCTTGCATTTGTGTTGCTTTTTTTAATTTTTTGTTGTGGCGCATTTGTTCAAATTTCAGTGTCAATTTATAGCCGGCAATATATCCGCCGATAATAAACGGAATACATCCGATAAACATAGATATACCCCAGTCTTGCACGAATAATTTTAAAAATTCTTTAAATTGAACGAGCCAAGAGGCATCGCTCAAAAAAACGTGGTCAATCAGTCTGCCGAGTGATTGATATCCGGATATATTATGCCAATGTCCGCGTAAAATTTGTCCGCACACATAGAAGATATAGTATATCGGCACAAGCGTGACAACATTTGTTATCCAAGTCCAGGCCAGAGCCAATGGTAGAGAAAAGCCCCATTTTAATTTTTTTGCCAATCCCCAAGTGAACACAACCAACGCCATTTGAATGCCGACCAGCGGTGTCATGGACCAAGCCAATCCGATGGCAACCCCTCGGGCTTTATACTCGGGTGCCGCCTTTGAATGAATGAGCGGTTTTATCAAGTGCAGATAAACAACCACTTTGCAATAGCGTATTATTTTTTCGGAAAAAGATTTACGCATTCTATCCGCCTTATTTTTTATTATCGGATGAAACGGTTAGCCGTTTAAGCGCTTGCTTCGGTGATACTTTTCGAATAAGCCAAATGCCGAACAGTATCATCGGAATGCAAAGCAATTGACCCATGGAAAGGTGCGCAAAAATAAATCCGAGGTGTGCATCCGGTTCACGCGTAAATTCAATGCCGAAACGAAACAGACCGTATAATATGAAAAATAAGCCCAATATAAATCCTTGCCGTTGGCGCAATTTCGGACACAACCACCAAACGCTGTTTAAAATCATAAATAAGGCAAGTCCTTCTAATCCCGCTTCATACAGTTGAGAGGGATGTCGCGGTTCTGCACCGCCGTTCGGAAAAATCATCGCCCAAGGCACGGCATGAGTGACACGGCCGAAAAGTTCTCCGTTTGCAAAGTTGGCGAGCCGACCGAAAAATAATCCGATAGGGGCCACACAAACCAAAATATCGCCCATGGAAAGCGGTGAAATTTTTTTCTTCCACGCAAACAAAAGTGTGGCAATTACAACGCCGAGCAACCCGCCGTGGAACGACATCCCGCCTTCCCATACGGCTAAAATTTGCGCCGGATTTTCGTAAAAGTAATGGGCGTTATAAAACAGCACATATCCGAGCCTGCCCCCCAAAACAACGCCGAGTGTCGCCCAAATTAAAAAATCATCTATTTTTAAAACGGTGAAAGTGCTGTTTGTGCGTTTTGACATTTCTCGCGCCAATAACCAGGCGCCGATTAACCCGAAAATATATGCCAGGGAATACCAGCGAATAACAATAAATCCCAAGTGAATTGCTACCGGATCAATTTGAGGAAACGGAATGCCACTATACATGATTTTAACTCCTTTTAGCCCGTTATTTTCCGTAATTTCCCAAAAAAAGTCAAGAAAAATTCTGTTTTTTATTTCAAAAAAAGGATATCTCGTGTATGATAGAAAGAGAAGTCAAAGTTGAATGCAATAAGACAAAATACAGAAGATTGAAAAGATAACGGCAAATTTTAGAGAGTGTTATACTGAAAAAAAGATTGCAATGCAAATAACTGTGGTATACTTTTGGTAATTGTCGACCGGTTAATGTTTATGGCGGGAAGCACTATTCTTTGCTGAACACAAAAATGGATAGATTTGAAGGGATGTTATTTGTCTGTTGAAAGACAAATCAAGTTATCGGAGTTATATAGAGTATAAATGTTATTAGAGGAATAAGGAATGGCTCACATTTTTTTGTTTATTATATTCTGTTTTGTCTGGCTGGTGTTAATCGGGATTATTATAATCAGTGTAATCGGCATATATCTTCTTTTGAGTTCAAGCGGATTCAGAACGTCACCGGCGGTTCCAACAAGCGGTCGCATCAAAAAGATATTGCTGAGCGAGCTCGGAAAGGAACTACGGAGCAAAAAGAATCAGACTGTTGTTGATTTGGGAAGCGGATGGGGAACATTATTAATTCCGTTGGCAAGAAAATTCCCGAATCATAAGTTTGTCGGCATTGAAAAGGCTTTTTTACCGTATGTTTTTTCAAAAATACGAGCTTCTCGCTTAGAAAATGGTTTCTTTTGCCGTCAGGATTTCTTTTCTTTCAACCTTTCCGATGTTAATATTGTTATTTCTTTTTTGATGAAAAAAATGATGTTTTAGATTCAAGATAAATGTCAAGCTGATATGCAACATTCCTCAATGTTATATTGCAATCGTTTTCCGTTGCCGGATATAAGACCGATTAAGAAAATTTCTCTCGGAACGCTTTATGAAACAATTTACAAATACCGTTTTTGAGCTTTTTTTGAATAAAAGGGATGAAATAAAAACCTGTTGCTATGTTTTTGAAATACATTGATTGATAAACATGATTAACGCTGAATTAGTTAATATTTCAATATAAAAATGCTATATGATTATAATAAAAAAATGCGCCTTTTAAGCAAAAAGACGCATTTTTTTGATTGCCAAGAATACTAATTCGTTAACGTATCTTCCCAATCCGTTTCGTAATCGGAAATATCGCCCGAACCACCATCAGATTGCGTAACGTAGTCAACCATGGCACCGGCAAGCGCCACAATTGCCAACCCGCAAGCCAAAGCCGCTAACCACGGCCATTTGACTTTTCCGAAAATAGCGGCAAAGCCTAAGCCAACAAGACCGAACCCGCCGACAACGAAAATAACGTTACGAATGTTTTTAAAAGTATTCAACAATTTGGAAAGCACCGTGGTAAATACGCTTTCATCTTGCGCAAACGCGCTTGAAGCCGTAAAAACGCAGGCGATAACCGCAACCATTAAAAACATTTTCAAATATCTATTCATTTGATACTCCTTATAATATGCATATTGTAAGACTTTTTCGTCTCATACCTATTATAAAGTAGTTTTTTTCGTTTGTCTAGCACTTTTTTCCCTTGCAAGTTTTTTTTTAAAGTTGTAATATGAAGCAAGTTCCGCGTGTATGTCTCTTTTTTAAATCAAAAAGAACTGCACGAGAATAAATAGTTTTATTTATATGTTTCAATAGGATAGAGTGATGTATCAACATAAAAAAAACCTATTTTGTTTATGCTCAGCGTTAATCGGAATACTTGCAATTTCGCCCGTTATGGCAGATGGAATGCCGGAAAATCAGGATGAAACATTGCTCCAAACAGGCGATTCGGCATCAGAAACAGTCGAATCGATACTGAATGCAGGTGAAAATACCGCTAAAGCAGAACCGAAAAATAAAAAAGCATCTTCAAACGATAATAATTCGGAAGATGAAAAAGTGGCCACGATTACGGCGGAAGGTGATTTTATGGTGCCGACATTTCTGTTGCCCGAGGCACAACCTGCCGAACAAAGCACGGTAAGCCAAGCTAAATCCGTTGAAACACGTACGCAAACCGTTCGTGAATTACCGGTTGTAAAAATTACACAGACGGAATTAATCCCCGTGAGAGAGCAAATGGCGGTTGAACGTCGCTTAACCGGCAAAACAACCAAAACAATGCAAAAATATCAAGAAGCATTGGCGCGGAGTAAAGGTGTCTCTGCGGCTGGAACACAAACGCAAAATACTCAAAATGGCTTGGTAAGTGCTAATGCGGAAGATACGAACGCGGATGCATCGGTTGATCGGATTTTAACGGGTGAAATATCTGCTTCATCGGCAGAAGAGCCCGTTAAGAAGAAGAAACTTCTTTTACCCTTGAAACCGTTACCGGAACGGAAAGCGGTTCAAGAAGAAATTACGGATACAAAACCGCTTTATACAACTTATTCTTCCGAAATGGCGGATAAAGCATTAAGCGATGCCCAAAGTGAAGAAAATGAGTCCCTTTTAATGCCACAAGAAATTAAGGTAACATTTTATCCGAATTCGGCGGAGTTTTCGGGCCAAACGATTAAATGGATTAAGGTGTTTTCATTGCGGGCCCGTAAAGATCCGCGCTACATGGTTGAAATTCGGTTAAGTCGTTCCAATCCGACCATTCAACAAAAACGCTTGTTTGTGATACAACGTATTTTAATGAATAACGGATTATCGCTACACCAAATTGCGGTTGACTATGTGGATAGACCGGAAAACAGTTTGATTTTACGTATGGTAAAAAAGAATGAGAATGTTCAAACCCGTAAGGTAAAGTTGAAAAACGGGCAAGTAAAAGAAAGAAAAACAATCAATTGGTAATTCCCGTCGGGACAAACAAAAGGAGAGAGAATGAAGCAAAATTTACTGAAAAATACGTTGGTTGTCGGTGTTGCGACATGCGCGTTCGGCTTGCTGGGTGCCTGCACGTCTTTATCGGATGAGGAACAGGTGGTTGTTGAAAGCAAAAATACACAAACGACGGCAGTTTCGGCTCCGCAAGATGTTTGTACGGCGGAAAATCAAGGTAATTGCATTGTGCGCTATGAAGAACCGGATTTGAATTTAAATCAAGCTTATGCAGGATATGCCGTGAGCACGAATTCATCTTATCAAATCGGAAATTCAGCGGTTGCGGTATCGGCGCCGGCAACGATGGGCGGTGTTTCCGTAAAGGATAAGTTAGCACAACGCGCTTATGAGCAACAACAGGCCGATTTGGCTTTGCAACCCGTTCAAGGCGGAGAAGTGGTTTGCACGGGGGATGCGTGTGCCGAGGCCTTATTTAAAACAGAAATAGAAAAAACAATTCGCACAACGGTAACGGAAAATCAAGCTTCAAGCGACTATGTTTATGTCGCAGCAAACGGGCAGACGGCTTCAGCCGGTGAGGGCGGTGCCGTTCAAACCGTCGGTGCAACGGAAGACGGTGGCACGGTAGAAAAACCGGTTACACTCAAAGAAAAAATTGCATTCGGTGAAGAAGTGCATGATTGGGAGGCTCCGGCAGGGGAAACGTTGCGCGGGTTGTTAATGCGCTGGGGCGAAATGTCCGGCTGGACGGTTATTTGGAAATTAGATAGAGATTATAACCTGGAAGCAGGCGTTGTGTTCAGAGGAAAGTTTACGGAAGTGGCCGCGGCATTTATTCGTTCGTTCGCACGGGCAACGCCGGCTCCGATCGGAACTTTCTATAAAGGAAACAGAGTGTTGGTAATCAACGTACAGGAGAATGAAAATGCTGACTAAAACAATCAAAGTAGGATTATTGACCATCTTGATGGCAACAACATTTGCATTAAGCGGATGCAATAAGTATGTTGATAAAACAAACAAGAAAATAGAAACAACGTTGGAGCGCGCAGAAGAACATCTGCAACAATCTCAAATTCCGGATTTGCCGGAGCCGGTTGATACCGTTCGCACAAAGAACGATATTTGGCTCGGAGCGGATAGCGTAAAAATTTCGGAAGGAGATGCTTTGCCGGCCAAATTTGAGGAAAACGATTCGATTACATTATCCATTGCCGAAGGAGCAACATTGCCGACGTTGGCACAGGAATTAACCGATATGACGGGGATTACCGTTCGGTTGGATAATTTGAAAGCGGAAGATGCCGTCCCGACGGAAACCGTTCCTGTCAATTACACGGGTAAGTTAAGCGGATTGTTGAATTATTTATCCAATAGATATAGTGTATGGTGGCGGTATAAATCGGGTATTATTACGTTCTACACGAAAGAAACCCGCGTATTTAACATTTATGCCTTGCCGACGGAAACATCTATTTCGAACTCATTATCGGGTGCAACCATGGGTGATGGTGGCGGAAGTTCATCTTCTTCATTGTCATCAACGGCGAATTTAGCTTTGTGGGATAATATTGAGCAAGGCTTGCAACAAGTGGTTGGTGAAAATGCTCAATTATCGTTCAGTCGTGTTGCCGGAACGGTCACGGTAACGGGCAGTCCGTTCATTATTCGCGAGGCATCGGATTGGATTAACAAATTTAATGCGAAATTATCGCGTCAAGTAGCAATTTCCGTGAAAGTATTGCTTGTATCTATTTCAAACAGCGATAACTATGGATTGGATTTAACGGGTGTTTTCCAAAACAGCAATATCTTGGGCGAATATACCAGTCCGTTTACGATCGGCGCGGGTTCAACAACGGGTGCCGCCTCTGCGGGTATGCTTTCCATGACGTTATTGAAACCGAGTTCAAAATGGAAAGATTCAAAAGCCGTTATTCAAGCATTTTCATCGCAAGGAAAAACCTCTTTGGTTACATCGGCAAGTGTTACGACGTTGAATAACAAAGTGGCGCCTGTTCAAATTACAACGCAACAAAACTATGTAAGTGAATCAAACGTATCAACATCGGGTACGGGTTCAGATAGAAGTGTGGACGTTGATATGCAAACGGATACATTGAACTACGGTTTCATGCTTGAAATTTTACCGCGGATTTTGGATCATGGTCGCTTAATCGTTATGTTCTCAATGAACTTAACAGACTTAATTTCCCTTGAAACATTCTCATCGGACGGGCAACAATCTGACGGAACAACAACGGAAGAAGAAAGCTCTGACAGTGAAGATGAAGAATCCGATTCCGGTGATAAGGATGTAACGGTTGTGCAATTACCGAAAATGCAAACGCGCGGATTTATCCAAGAGATTGCAATGCGGTCCGGTTCTACGTTGGTCTTAACGGGATTTGAACAAGTTAAGGATACAACGACAACGGGCGGTATCGGTAAAGCCAAAGTCGGGTTATTGGGTGGTCAAGCATACAGCGAAAATACGCGCGACGTGATGGTGATTTTATTAACACCGGAAGTGCTTGAATCACCGTTGGCACCCGAATCACGCATGAGAGATTTTTAAGGAGCGTAAAATATGGCCAATGAAACGCAAGATAATCAAGTGCCGGCAGGTGAGGTGGGGGGAACACCCCTCACCGCCTACGGAACGATAACCATCGGGCGTATCGGATACGCGGTCGGATTGCTCTGGCAACCACTGCAAAATCCGGAAGACCCAACGCCTGAAATCAAAGAAGCGATAGAAAGCGATTCTGATGCTGATTTATACTGTTTGCGTTCAACATCGACGCCTCAATACGGTATCGGTAAGAAGGCTATGGGTCATAAGGCGGGTGAGCCTTCGGCGGCGGCAGCCGTAGCATCGGCATTAAGTGAATATACATCTGTTGCGGCCGTTTTCCCAGTAAAAGAAGGTTGGTGGCTGATTGCCATTCGGAATGACTTGATTTTGTCGGAAGACGATATTTTGTTCTTAACCGAGCAAGAAGCGCAAGATGCCTTTTATGCCTTGATGGCTTTGCCTGATTGGGATTTGAAAATTGCCCCCGAAGAATGGATGATTGATAAAGCGAAGCAAATGTCGCTTGAAGACGTCGTAAAGAAATCGGGAGCAAAAGTTCGTTTACAGGAACTCGGTGCTGCGCGCAAGACGCAAATTTTATCGTTGATTGCGTTGTTTTTCATCGTTTTGGTTATCGTTATCATTTGGATGGCTGTATCATTGTGGCAGAATGTGATGCAGGAAGAAAAGATTGAAGCCATGCCGATACCGGAGGTAATTCGTCCGGTAGAACCGGTGCCGGAGAAACCGAAACCGTGGGAAAAAGTGCCGGATACGCGGATATTTATGTATAAGTGTTGGAATAACGCCTATCAGTTAAATGCATTGACTATTCCGGGTTGGCAAATCGGCGGTATTACCTGCACACCCGAGGGGTTGACGACCAGTTGGACGAAGTCGTGGCAACCGGGTGGACGGATTGCCTGGTTGAAAGCGGCATTAAATGAATATAAAATGTCGCGTGTGAATGTTCAGCTTAATCAAGACGGTGCCTCTGCCAGCGGACAGCTCATGTTTACGGGGATTCCGATGGTTGCTTCCGTTCCGACCTTAACGGATCGACAATTATGGGAGGAATTAACGGATATTAATCAGGCTGCAAACCTAAACTTATCATTTTCACGGCAGACCGTTCTTGATCCGCCGACGAATCCGGACGGGACAAAGCCCGTTAATCAGCAGGAATACGTGTATTATCAAATATCCGTATCGTCGCCGTATACGCCGTTTGAATGGCAAACGTTTTTTGAAAAGTTTCCGGGATTTCAATTAACGACTATTAACTTTAATCCGGGATTGGATGCTCAGGACAAATGGAAATATGAGGGGAGAATCTATGCAAAATAACTCATTATCTTTTATTGCCGCTTTATGTTTATCAACTGCTTTTTTATCGGTGAGTGTTTCCGCACAGGAATTACCGCCTCTTGATGCCTCGGCGGCAGCATCAGCACAAGCAGGCGCACTCCCTTCGACCGGTGCCGTTCAGGGAAACAGTCAAGAAGTGCAAAATGCGAATGCAAATTCAAATGCTAACACGAATGCAACGCAGGCCCAATCGGCTAGTGCTCAAACAGCTAATGCACAAACAGAGGCAAAAAAGAAAGCTCTGGAAACCGAGCTGAATAATACGAATGTCAATTCGGAAGAGGTTTTGGATTTTCCGGCGCGGACCTCTCTAGGCGAATTGGAAATGGCAACCTTGCCGGGTATTGATGAATCATTGATTACCGGACCGGCGCCGATGGCTCCTTCCGTTTCTACAAAGGATTTACCGAGCGAGCAATTACTCGGTAGAATCACATCGGAAGTCTTCCAAGAAATGGCAGATTTGGAACGTGGAAATGTGTTCTTAAAATTACAAATGCAAAAAGAACAGCTGAAAAACGATTTGGAAAAGTTAAAGGCAACTTATCGTCAAACACGGTTAGAAGAAATTGCCAAACGTGAAGATGTGGTTCGCGCGCGGATAAACTGGTGGCAAGAGCAAGAAAACGTGCGTTTGGAAATGGAAAAGAAGAAGGCCGAAACAGAAGCCGTGGAGCAACAAATTGCCGAGGCGGAAGAGTTGCGTAATAAGTTGCGTGCGGAAGCATTAGCGGAAAAAGAGGAAGCAAAAAAAGGTGTAACTTCCTCTGATGCTTCCGATGCTTCCGATTCTGCCGATCAAAAGACCGAAGAAGAAGAGGTAACCAAAAAGTTGTCGCGTGCTATTGATACATATTCTTTGGTTTCTGTCAGAGGTATCAAAGGAAACTTGACGGCACGGCTTAAAAAATTGAGCGACGGGCAGATAATTTCTGTTAAAGTAACAGAAACATTGCCGGAGGGTTTCTTGGTAGAAGAAATTACAAAAGATACGATCACAATGAAATCGGGTGATCGTAAAGAGGTATTGATGTTTAATGTTATTTCCTCTTCTGATGAAAACTAGGGGAAGGTAATACAGAACGACTGACAGAGGGGATGTATGGCGTTTCAGATATTCAATAAGGGAGGTTCGGCACGTGTATCCGATAAAAAAAGAGGAAACGGTGATGCGCAACACACGCACCAAAACAGTGAAGTGCAAGCGGGAGAAACGACCTCCGGTTTATTGGATGTATCAAGTGTGAAAGTTCCGGAAACGGGCGGATTCAAAGAGGAAGAATTGCCGTCCATTCCGAAGTTACCGCCATTTCCCTCATTTATCAGCAGTGCTTCATCAGGGCAGAGTGATACGGTTTCCGGTGCGACGGGCGAAAAAGATGAATTACGTGAAAAAGTCTCGGAGAACTCCGAAAATGTTGATGCTGAGTCAAGCGCTGAGGAAGCAGATAATCGTCAACCGCATTTATCGGACGCCGTCAGTCCGCCTCGAGCCTTGAATTTTGTGAATAAAAATCTGCCAAAGGCAGACCCATCTTCCGAAACCGATAAAGAACTTCAAAAGCGACAAGAATTGCAAACGGTTGTTCAGGAAGCTTTGTTAAAAAATGGGAAACCCGCAAAGCCTAAACTGGCCTATAATACGGATTATACATCGCCTACTTTTTTTAAAGAGTTATTTGATAACGGAAACGTTTGTATCACGGCACCCGGCGGTTCGTTACCGATTAAAGAGGATACACGTCAATTACTGGCTCTTTTTTCCAACGGTCGCTTTTTTGTTTGCGAGACATATAAATTTGACGGTAAAGTTTTAGGCTTTGAGTATTTGGCCAAAAAGCGTCGGTTGCAAATCGGTAAGCCCGAATATGTGCCGATGCAGACGTTACGGGCACTTTACGAGTATGCTGCTCAAAACGGATATGCCGTTGAGACGGATAAAAACGAGGAGCAAGAACAAGAACAAGCCCGTATGCAACGGGACTTCATTACGATTGTTGCGCGGGCAGCAGCCATGCATGTTTCCGATATTCATATTGTGGTGGCGGAGCATACAACAGTTATGTTCCGTGTGAACGGTTTGATGCAAACCGAGATGGAGTATAATAAAGATTGGGGTGAAAGTTTTGTGCGTGCAGCCTTTGCATCGGCTGATATTTCGGATTCCAACTATGCACAAAATGAATACCAAGCAGCGCAGAAATTAGGGCGAACACCTTTGCGCGGATCGCACGGGAAATTGGTATTACCGCGCAATCTTTTAGGTATTCGTTTGCAATTTAACCCGATTGCATTCGGAACGCGGTATGTGATTATGCGTTTGTTATACGCAGAAGATTCATCCAGCACGGCAACGGGATTAGAGGCTTTGGGCTTTACGGAACGGGAAATGGATTTCTTCTATCAGTTACGAGGTGCGCCGACGGGAATTACCATTATTTCGGGTCCGACGGGTTCCGGTAAATCAACAACATTGCAACGCAATATGATTCAAATGTTGAAAGAGCGGAACTATGAAACGAACTTAATTACCGTGGAAGATCCGCCGGAATATCCGATTCCGGGGGCAAGGCAGATGCCGGTGACAAACGCTTCTATTGAAGAAGCAAAAGAGCGGGAATTTACAAAAGCATTGTCGGCTGCGTTGCGTTCCGACCCGGATAGTTTGATGATCGGGGAGGTGCGGACACTGTCGGCTGCCGATTTGGCTTTCAGAGGCGCTTTATCCGGACACAACGTGTGGACAACGTTGCACGCTAACAGTGCACCGGCTATTTTAATGCGTTTGAAAGACTTGGGTGTGGAAGATTTTAAATTGCGCGATCCCGAGATTATCAAAGGGTTATTGGCACAACGGTTATTCCGAAAGTTATGTCCTTATTGTCGGGTGCCGGCAACGCAACGGCTTAATACGCCGTCGGTGATGCGACTTCGGGAGGCATTCGGTGATATTGGCGTGGAAAGTTCTTTCTTGCGGGGAAAGGGCTGTAAACATTGTGATTTCAGAGGTGTTAAAGGGCGTATTGCCGTTGCCGAAATTATTTTGCCCGATGCAACATTCCTGGATTTGTTGATGAAAGGCGAAACGAAAAAAGCCATAAACTATTGGATTAACGATTTGAACGGGATGACGTTGCGTGAAGTGGCATTATCTCACATGTTCCGCGGTATTATTGATGTTGATGAAGTAGAACGGTGGACCGGTTTCTTAAATCAAGTAATTGTCGGTTAGAAATAAAGGAGAAATAAATGGCTGAATTGAAATTTAAAAATAAGAAAAAAGCGGCCCAGTCGAGTGGACCTGTCAGCCCTGCCGATATGGTGTATGCAAAATTAATGGTGCGGTTATATACATCAGACCGATTGGCGTTTTATTATAAATTGCGCGCGTTGTTGAAAAACAGATTCTCTTTGATGGACGCTTTGGAACGGATGTATCAAATTTATTCAAAAGACGGAAAGAAGCCGACGGAATCGATGGCGGTTGCCTGCACGGTTTGGATGAGCCAAATTCGTAACGGTGATACGTTTTCCGTTGCTTTGCGCGGTTGGGCTCCGTCAACTGAAATTTTGATGTTATCTGTTGGTGATGTTTCCAATTTGGAAGATGCTTTGGCGAATACGATTAAGGTTGTGGAAGGTGTTAATCGGATGAAAGAGCCGGTATTTAGCGCCGTATCGTATCCGTTATTTTTGATGTTTATGGTGATTTTGTTGATTTACGGTGTGGGTGCATACATGGTGCCACCGATGGTAGATGCCGTGCCGAATTTGGTATGGACAGGAACGGCAAAAACATTGGTGGACTTATCTTATTTTGTGCGGGATAACCCGGTGCCACTGTTTTTAACGTTGCCGATTATTGTCTTTTTAGTTGTGTTAACATTCCCCAGGTGGAAAACAGAGTCTCGCTCCGTTGCGGATAAATTTCCGCCATGGTCGATTTATCGGATTTTTATCGGGGTAGGTTGGTTGCTTTCTCTTTCGGCATTGGTTCAAGCCGGAACGCCGATTTCAAAAGCGCTTCGTTCGTTGCGCAGTGATGCATCGCCTTATTTGCTTTTCCGGATTGATAAGGCTTTGAGTTATATTAATAACGGTGATAATATCGGTGATGCGCTTTATAAAACAAAGTTGGGATTTCCGGATGAAGAAGTTGTGGGTGATTTACGGATTTATGCCGAATTGGATAACTTTCCGGACGCTTTGTCGCGGTTATCTAACGATTGGTTGGAAAGTTCTATTAAAGATGTGGAAAAGAAAGCCGGAATTTTAAACGGTTTTGCTATTTTAACGATTGCTGCTATTGTTGCTTGGGTTGTGATGGGCACATTTGATATGCAAGAGCAAATGGTCAACGGTATGGGTTTGGGTGGCGGACGCTAATTCGTCGGCCTTCAAAACGCAGTTTGGCGACAGGCCCGCTCAAAAAGAGCGAGGCCTGTTTCTTTTTCTTTTTCTTTTTCTTTTTTCTCTTTGTCTTTTTCCTTTTCCCTTTTCCCTTTTCCTTTTTCCTCTTGCACTCTTTCCCTTTATCTCTTTTTTGTCTCTATCCCTCGGCCATGCTCTTTATTTTCCTCTTTCTCCATCACTCTTGCTTTTTCTCTTTTCTTGCTTTCTCTTTTTGCTTCCAATCATTTTTTGCTCGTTTTATATCTTTCCCGCACTTATTGGTAAATATTTATTTTTGCTTGTTATGATGTTGTTTGTGCGCTATTTTTTTATAAAAAATACTTGATTTACACGGAAAAAACGGTATGATGCCGTTATCTGCAAAGCAATCCGAGTTGTTGGAAAATCAGATGGATCAGGGTGGAAATGCGTCATGGTAATTATTTTTGCTTTGATGTGAGAAGATATATTAAAAAACACGCGGTTGACAGGGTATCAAACGCGTGTGAAAAAGTGAGTTATTTTATTGGGATGGGTTATGCGAATAAGTTGACCCATTCGGTCAGAGATTCTCGCGCCGTCGCCGTATAAAGGCGTTTTCTATCTTGCCCTTTCACCTTTTTCGGATAAGCCGATAAATCAAGTTGCGGGAAAAGCCCAAAGTTAATATTCATCGGCTGAAACGTTTCGGCTTCGGCTTCTACCGTAATATGTCGCAACATGGCACCGAGCGCCGTATTTGCCGGCGGAATGGGTAAATTCGGCAGAGCCGTAAATAACCCTGCGAGTAAACCGACGGAAGCACTTTCAATATATCCTTCGCACCCTGTTAATTGACCCGCTAACCGAATGTCAGGGCGCTTTTTCAGAGCTAACTTCTCATCCAATACTTTGGGACCGCAAACGAACGTATTCCGATGAATACCGCCAAATCTGGCAAATTCGGCATTGTGAAGCGCCGGAATGAGTTTAAAAACTTCCTTTTGCGCACCGTATGTCAATTTTGTTTGAAAGCCCACGAGATTCATCAAGGTTCCTTGTTTATTCTCTTTACGTAACTGCACAACGGCAAACGGTCTGCGTCCGTCTTCATGCGGATTGGAAAGCCCGACGGGTTTCATCGGCCCGAATAAAAGCGTTTGTCTGCCTCGTTCCGCCATCACTTCAACGGGTAAACATCCCTCAAAGTAGGGCGTATTCTTTTCCCATTCTTTAAATGAAACTTTCTCACCGCTTAAAAGCGCATCAATAAAGGCATTGTATTCTTCTTTGGAAAGAGCGCAATTTAAATAGTCCGTTCCGTCGCCCTTATCATAGCGTGATTGATACCACGCTTTTGACATATCTATGCTTTCCGTGTAGACAATCGGTGCAATCGCGTCAAAGAAATGAAGTGAATCTTGTTGTGTTAAATTTTGCAAGTCGTTTGCCATTTTATCGCTGGTGAGCGGTCCGGTGGCAATAATAATCGGATGCGCTCCCGCTTCGGGCAAGCCGGATTCTTTCACCTCAAAAGAAAAAAGCGGATGATTGCGAAGTGTATCGGTTATCATCTGCGAAAAAGCCGTTCGGTTGACGGCTAAGGCTCCGCCCGCAGGGACTTTGGTTGCGTCGGCACAGCGCATAATCAAAGAATCACAACGACGCATTTCCTCATGCAATAGCCCGACGGCATTGATTTCGGCATCATCCGAGCGTAAAGAATTGGAGCAAACAAGTTCGCCGAAGAGATTTGTTGTGTGCGCCGGGGTTGATTTTTGAGGTCGCATTTCAATCATGTGAACGCCGACGCCTCTTTTTAATAATTGCCAAGCGGCTTCCGAACCGGCAAGCCCGGCTCCGATAATAATGACTTTTTGATTCATTTTTTTATTTCCTTTTAAACTGAAATGTGCTATACCACAAAAAGAATGAAAATAAAATACTTTTATCGGATATTTTTTGTTTTTTTCGGCATAATGAGTTGTTTTGAGCCGAGTGTTGCCTCATCGGCGCAATTAAGCGAAGAAGATTTACAAGAAATTCAAGAAATTAAAGCCCATAATAAACAGCAAGCCAAAAATCGGGTTTCATTAGATAAGTATTATCAAAAGAATCCGAATTCCATGACACCGCAATCAGAGGAATACTGGGATTTGGCTTGGCATGCCAGATTGGCGGATTACGGTGATGAGGAAAGTCAATATGTGATTGCGCGGGCGTATGATTTAGGGCAAGAAGTTGATCAAAATCCGCGCAAGGCGGTTGCTTTTTATCAAAAGGCCGGTGATCAAGGGCATATTGATGCCTGTATGCGCTTGGGTGAAATCTATACCGAAAATAAATACGTGAAACGAGATGATGAAAAGGCTTTATATTGGTATACAAAAGCGGGTAAAAGCGGTTATGTGCAGGCGCAGTTAAAAGTTTCTGAAATCTATAAGAATCGCGGGGATTACGTATCTGCGGTTTTATGGCGGGAAGCCGGATTGCGCCAGCTTTTCCCGAAAGCTGACAGTTTGGAAGCGCATGACCCCGAATTATCACAGTTAAAACGTCTGGCTGTTATTCAAAAAAGAATGAATGCGAGAGGCGTGAAAAGAAATGTGTTGCATGAAAATTGCTTGAAGCCGTTTCGGGCGAAAAAGTTATATGCCAAACAAACCGTCTTAGCAAACCAATACCCGCAATCGGCCATGCGGAAAAGTTTCAATCATGTCAGTGAAGTCGGACAAAAAGAAACGGTCAAGGCGGTTGGCAATCAAAAAGATAAAGGAAATAAGTAATGGCGCAGGCAATCGGATGTCATTTATATTCGGCGCCGATGGCCGGTGTCAGCGATAAACCGTTTCGTATGATGGTTCGCAAGTTCGGTGCGCAAACTTTATATACGGAAATGATTGGTGTGAATACATTGGCTTATCGCCATCCCGCAACGTGCAAGATGATTCATATCGGTGATGAAAAAAACATTATCGTGCAGTTAGTCGGAATTGAGGAGCAAAATTTAATTCGCGGGGCAAAGGAGGCGGAATTTAACGGCGCAATCGGCGTTGATATAAATATGGGTTGTCCCGTTAAAAAGCTGATAACAAACGGTAGCGGTGCTGCTTTGATGAAAGATGCGGAAAGAGCCTATCGCTTGGTTGAACAGGTGCGTGCAAGCGTTCAAATTCCCGTCAGCGTTAAAACACGATTGGGGTGGCAAAGCGGTGAACAGTTATCCGAATTCGTTAAAAAATTAGCAAATGCCGGCGCCGACAAAGTAACGGTGCACGGGCGAACGCGTGAACAGGGATACAGCGGAGTGGCAGATTGGCAGGCAATCGGGCAGGTAGCACGGGCAGGGTATGTGCCGATTATCGGGAACGGAGATATTGTTTCAAGAGCAACTGCCGATATGGCTTTGCAGATTGCTCCCGTTGAAGGAATCATGATCGGACGAGGACTTTTAGGAAAGCCGTGGCTGTTGCAAGAAATTGAAACGGGGGTTAAGCCACTTTTTTCTTTGACGGAAATCGTATTGGAACATTATGATTTAATCCTTGATTATTATGGAAAACACGGTATTTATGTGGCGCGTAAACACCTGGCTTGGTATGCGCGCGGGAAAAAAGGTGTTGCAGAATTTTGCCAAAGCATTTATCATGAGGAAAACATAAAGGCAGTGAAAGAAAAAATCAGGAGGTTTTTCGGCTCTGCGGAAGATGAAAGGGAAATAACAAAATGAAAATTATTATTGCCGGTGCCGGACAGGTCGGTGTGGGGCTTGCAAAGTATTTGCGGGCGGAAAATAATGAAATTGTGTTGGTTGACAGCGATTGTGAACGACTCGGTAATCTCAGCGAACAATTAGATATTCAAACGATAGAGGGCTCAGCCGCGTATCCGGCTATTTTGGAAAAGGCCGGTGCGGAACACGCGGATGTTTTTCTGGCCGTAACGGGGTCGGATGAGACAAATATCGTTTCGTGCGGTGTGGCGCGTTCCGTCTTTAATATCCCGACGCGTATTGCGCGAATTATGGCGAGCGAATATCTATCGCAAAAATATAAATCGTTTTTGCAATCGCAGAGTATTGACGTTGTGTTATCGCCCGAAATGGAAACGGCGCGTCGGGTATTGGAAAATTTATCCGTAGCACACTCGGTAGATTTTGTGAGCTTGGCAGACGGACGCGCCAAATTGATTGGTATTCGGTGTCGGAAATCGTCTCCGATTTTTAATAAGACATTGTCGGATATTGAAAAAATGACGGAAGGTTTTAATGTGCGAGTGGTTGCGTTTAAGCATCGGCAACAGTTAATGCCACTCAATGATACCGTTTTACGGGCAGGAGATGATATGTATTTTGTGGTCGATGCAAATCATTTGCAACCGGTGTTGGATATTTTCGGTTATGAGATGATTGAACCGAAATACATGGTGATTTTCGGGGGCGGAAAAGTGGGATATCAACTTGCGAAATTGTTGGAGCAGACGTCTTATGCCGAAAACATCACGCTTGTGGAGGCTCGCGAAGACAGGGCGCGTTATTTGGCCGAAAAATTGGAAAGCACGCTTGTGATTCACGGGAACGGATTGGATGATAAGTTAGTTGAAGATTTAAATTTATCGAATTATCAAGTTGCCATTGCCACAACGCAAACGGATGAGAGTAATATTTTGCTTTCACTGCTGGCTAAAAGAAACGGCGTGGCGCGCACGTGTGCATTAACGCATAATCCGTTATATGATGATTTACTTATCGGCATGGGTGTTGATATTACGATTGAACCGAACGCGGTATTGGTTTCGGCAATTTTGCAACATTTGAGAAAAGGGCGCGTTAAAGCGGATTATTTCTTACAATCGGGTATCGGGGAAGTTTTGGAAATGGAAGCCTTGGAAACATCTAAAATCACGCATACGCAACTCGGGAAATTAAAAATACCGCAAGGTGTGGTAATTGCGGGGATTGTGCGCGGGGATACATTTTTGTTGCCGACGAGCGGATTGGTTGTGCAAAACGGGGATACGGTGATTTTATTTGCGGAGCGAGGAAAAGTGCGTGAAGCGGAAAAATTATTTACGGTAGGATTTAGTTTCTTTTAGAAAGTGAAACGCCAAAACAGTCAAATATTGCTTGCGCAACTTAAAAAGCGCCTATGGGAGAGCGATATAAGGCGCACCCGTAAAGGAATAATGACTCGTTGTATACAGTTGCATTAAATAAAGAGGCGTGTGGGGATAAAAATACATTGTTTTTGCAAAAAAAACTTGCAAAACAAATATAAAAAGTGTATAAAAGAAACACTTTTGCGGTCGCAAAAGCCAAAGGTTAATTCACCCCTGGAGGATTTTCCTTTGTTTTTTATTGATTAACTTATTGATTAAATTAAGGATAATAAAGATGAAAATTGCTCAATTAAATGCAGTAAAACGTGAAAAAGCTGGTAAGGGGGCCTCTCGCGCAAAACGTCGTGAAGGGTTCGTTCCTGCCGTTATTTACGGAGATAAAAAAGAACCTTTAATGATTGCTTTGGAAGAAAAAGTCGTTGTTGCCGAAATGGGTAAAAAAGGATTGTGGACGCGTCAATACGATATTGTGGTTGACGGAACGCATAATCATGTGTTGTGCCAAGATATTCAAAAACATCCGGTATCTTCACGCCCGATTCACGTGGATTTCTTACGCATTGCAAAAGATGAAGAATTAACGTTGGATATTCCTTTGCAATTTATCAACGAAGCTACTGCTCCGGGTATCAAACTCGGCGGTTTGTTGAACATTGTTCACAGAACGTTGGAAGCAAAGTGCACGCCGGAGAATATTCCGGAAGCCTTTATCGTGGATTTGGCAAATGCAGAGTTGAACTCTTCTATCACGGCTTTCTCAATTGAAATGCCGAAAGGTGTGAAATTAACGGCAACGGAAGATTTCACGATTGCTACAATTGTTTCGGCTCAAATGGCTGAAACGGCTGAAGAAAAAGCCGAAGATGCCGCAGCGGCGGCCGCAGCGGCAGCAGCAGCTGAAAAGAAATAAAAATGATTTTGCTGGTCGGTTTGGGAAATCCCGGTTCGGAATATGCCGAAACACGCCACAATGTCGGATTTATGGCGGTGGACGAAATTGTCCACCGCTATTCTTTCGGTGCCTTTAAATCTAAATTCAAAGGCGAATATGCCGAAGGTGTTATCGGCGATGAAAAAGCCATGATTTTAAAGCCGACAACGTATATGAATTTATCGGGCGAGGCTGTTCGGGCAATTTGTCAGTTTTACAAAATACCAACGGAAAAAGTGATTGTCTTTCATGACGATATGGATTTACCTATCGGCAAAGTAAAAGTAAAAACGGGAGGTGGCTCCGGCGGGCATAACGGTATAAAAAGTATTGATTCGCATATCGGAAACGAATATATGCGGGTGCGTATCGGCGTGGATAAGCCCGCAACACGCGAACAAGTGGTCGATTGGGTGTTAAGTAAATTTGCGCCCGATTCGCGTAAGGTGTTAGATGAAACATTGCAGAAAATCGCGCAGGAATTGCCGGTGTTGCTCACAAAAGATGCCGGTGTGTTTATGAATAAAATTAAATAGTTGTATATTCTTGTTTGTCGGGAAAAGTATTTTTAGGGTATCAAGGAAAAATAAAGATAAGCGAATTTTGATATGCGGATTTTGACATATCGGTATCCATTAAAGTGAAAAGAGAGAAAATCACGCTTGATTTTATGAAATAACTTTTATACAATCACCGAAACGAAGTTGATAAGAACGAAAGGATTAAAAAGATGGGATTTAATTGCGGTATCGTCGGGTTGCCGAATGTGGGTAAATCAACGTTGTTTAATGCGCTGACGTCAACCGTCCAGGCGCAGGCGGCAAACTATCCGTTTTGCACGATTGAACCGAATGTGGGGCGCGTAGCCGTGCCGGATGCCAGATTAGACGTATTGCAACAAATTGATAAAGCACAGAAGATTGTGCCGACACAGTTGGAATTTGTGGATATTGCAGGGCTTGTGCGCGGGGCTTCTCGGGGCGAGGGTTTAGGTAATCAATTCTTGGCAAACATTCGGGAAGTAGATGCCATTATTCATGTATTGCGTTGTTTTGAAGATTCCAATATCGTGCATGTGGAGGGGAGCGTTAATCCGATACGTGATGCCGAAACGGTTGAAACGGAATTGATGTTGGCTGATTTGGAAAGTATGGAAAAACGCATTGTTCCGATACAAAAAAAAGCGCAAGCGGGTGATAAAGAATCCAAACAATGGTTAGAAGTGATGCAACCTGTTTTGGCTTTGTTGCGAGACGGTAAGCCGGCGCGTTTGGCTCGGCCGACGGATGCCGATAAATTGAAATTATTTAATCAATTATATTTATTAACGGGAAAGCCCGTTTTGTATGTATGTAACGTGGACGAAGCCAGTGCGGCAACGGGAAATGAATTTTCAAAGCAAGTAGAAGAAATGGCGAAAGCGCAAGGCAACAGCAGTGTGATTATTTCGGCGGCGATTGAGGCGGAAGTAGCCCAATTAACGGATTCTGCGGAACAAAAAGAATTTTTGGATACCTTGGGCTTGACAGAGACGGGATTGAACCGCATTATAAAAGCAGGGTATCGTTTACTCGGGTTGGAAACGTTTTTTACTTCCGGACCGAAAGAAGCGCACGCGTGGACAATGCAAAAAGGCATAACGGCACCGCAGGCAGCGGGCATTATTCATACAGATTTTGAGCGTGGGTTTATTCGGGCGGAAGTGATTTCATACGATGATTATGTTGCATATCAAGGAGAAGTCGGGGCTCGGGAAAACGGTAAGTTGAGGCAGGAAGGAAAAACCTACATTATGCAAGACGGAGATGTTGTTCATTTCTTGTTTAATGTGTAGCGCGTTCTGACTGCCGAATTAAAAGGCAGGGGAAGATGACGCATATTTCATGGTATAAGCAAATGGATTTAGCCTATCCACCGCTTGATGATGAACATCGGGCATTTATGGCTGTTGTTAATCAGGCGCAGGAGTGTGCCGAAAAAGAAGACTTTATGAAATTTGATGAGTTATTTGAATCATGTTATGAATATGCGCGCACGCATTTCCCGCACGAAGAAGATTTAATGGAAAGAATGGGGTTTCCGGATTTGGAAGCGCATGCGCAAAGCCATCAACAATTTATTGAAAATATATCGGAATTGCGTAAGGCATATAGTCAGGCAAAAACGCCCGAGGAATACAGATACATTACGAAGAAGACGGCGCATTTTTTAAGTTCGTGGTTTTTAGGGCATCTTTTAGGACGCGACAGAGTTTATAAGCCCTATTTGGTTCGGTTGCGTAATTTACCGCCACGCATGGATTATGATAAGTAAACCTGTGTATCAATCAGAACGATAGATTTGGTTTGTTGATTTTTTTTGACAAATTTTACTTGTGCACACGCAAAAAATATGATATAATCTCGTGCGTAAGATAACAGCTTGAATGCGATAACTGAAATCGGTGATTTATCATGTTGGAACAATACACAACCGAAGATTTACTAATGCGCCAAAAATGGTATGAACCGTTAACGGCGATTGAATGGCGAGCCTTTTTTCACTATGTTGATTTAAGCAAACTGCCACCCGAAATGAAAAGAAAGTTGGAGATTGATTTATTCCATACGGCCGAACGGGTGCCGTTTTTGCGCAAAATGGTGCGTGATCATATTGTATCGGAGAAAAGAACGGTTGTTACGGCAACAAAAAGCGAAATTGAAGAGATGCGAAAGCAGGCACCCGATGCGGTCGGTATGTATGAAACCGGCAGAGCGCATATTGTTTTAAGAAATGCCGATATTGCAACGTTTCACCATGAATTGCTGCATGCAAGGCAGGAAGCATATCGCTTTTGGATGGAAGATGAAACGGAAGAAATGACGTTGCTTGGCAACAAATTGAATGAGGCCGAGGCGTGGCCATTGGATATGGTTTTAGATGACCATTTTGTGTTTTACGGGGTGGAAAACGATAGATTGATTGAGAAAAAACAGTTAATTGCTACCGAGTTAAAACGGTATGGTAAACTTTCGTTTCCAAGTATAAGAGCGCAAGAGGATTTTATAAAAGCATTGGAATCCGAGATATTGATTGGGGAAACGATAGATATTTTGATGCAGCCGACCATGAAAGAGGCTGTTCAGGCATTTGCAAAACACCGCGTTCCCGTTACGAATCGCATTATAGATGATTTTGAAGCATGGCATAATGCGTATAATGCGCAATGCAAAGAGGCATGCGGTTCATTATACGAGGTGGCGGAAGCCGGGTTATCCGACATGCAAAAAAAAGAACTGAATCGCATTCAAGATTATTTTGAGAAGAACTATCCCGTTTTAAGAGGCGGGCGTTTTATGACGTTTCAAAATGCCTTTCATACAGGCAGGAAAGAATGGCTTTATGCCCCGGAGGAAAGCGTTATCCGTGATGAGTTGAATGAGCCGATATACGTGATGACCCGTCGGGCGGATGGCTCTTATCAAGAGATTTTCAATTATGGTAAAGACAAAGTTTTTAGCCGTGTTCGTTATTACTCGCCGACGGGACTGACGCAACGAGAAGAATTTTATCAAAAATATCAAGATACGGCAGTTAAACAAATAACGGCTGAGGTGGCGGACTCATTTTCGGGTGCGATAAAACCGTATCAATTTGCCGAAATGAACAAGCGGGAAACAGCACATTTATATCGTGTTAATCAATATGAGGACGGTTTAATCAGTCAGGCAGAATTTTTTAATCAAGAAAATCAGCGTTGTTTTATTGAACACTGGGAGCGCAGTGCGCATTCTCCGGAAGAGAATTATATTCTTTATCAGTATAAGATAAAAGATGATAAAATTGTTGCCTCGGCAACGGCAAAATATCCGAAAGTAAATGATGCGGAAGAGGCTTTTTTAAATTCATTGCCGTTTAATCCGAATATGAAAGGATTTCTTTGGGAAGATGTTGTTTATCAGAATGGTGTTATGCGTAAAAGAGAATATCATTTTGATGGCAGTGTGAAGAGTATTTTCCGTAAAGATGAAGAATCGGAACAAGAACAATTATTTGATGCCAATGGACGATTACAATCCTTTTATCGGAAAAATCAAAATGTAACGGAAAAGATTGTTTATTACAGCGAATTGGAAAAAAAAGAGAGTCAGGGGAATATAAAACGACGCATCAATTCCGTTTATACCGAAAAGGACGGTAAAATTTCACAGATTAAGTATCGCAAAGACGGTAGCTTGTTATCAAAAACGGAATGCGAAGCAGGCGAAAGTTGCGGTGTGCGGGAAATTTATGCGCCGGAAGGATATGTCAGAGCGCGTGGGTATGCGCCTCATTGCCCGAAAATATGTGCATTCGGTCCGCGTATCGGCTGGTCGGCTTTATATCAACAAAACGGCGCCGTTCAAGGGTATCGGTATCGGAATGAAAAGGGCGAAAAAACGGGAATTGCTTTCTATAAGAATCAAAAAATCGGCTTAGATGTTGCCTGGTATCTTGTGTCAACGGCGATTAGAATGAATTGGATGACAAAGCCAAATTGGATTGCGCGTATTTTGCCGAAAAGAATGCAAGAAGTACCGGAAAATAAGCTGTCTTTAAAATCCGGCTCACCATTGATGGCAACATGGCAAGAAAAAAAGAACATGCGATAGATTGCGCTTGTGAATGCTTCAAATTTATGTTAAACTCATTCGGAGATAATTGTGTATGCACGCAAAGGTAGCCGATTGAATATGTCTGAATTACTATATACCGTTGAAGAATTGGCAGAATGCCGAAAACAATATGCCCCGCTTACGGATGATGATTGGGGAGCATTTTTCAAATACGTTGATTTGAGCAAATTGCCAGAAGAAGAGCAAAAGGATGTTATGCTCACACTTAAAAAAAGTGCTGACAACGTGCCGTATTTACGGAAAATGATCCGAGAACAGGTGGCATTAAAAGCCGAGGCTGTTTTAACGGCAAGCCTTGAAAATGCGGACGAGTTGTATCAAAGCGAGATGGGTGGGGCTTACAGGGTTGGTGAAGCGCATATCCAATTTATTATGGACCAGAAGGTGTTTGAAACGGATGAGATTCTTTATCATGAACTTTTGCATTCACAGCATAATAAACTGATGAAAGCCGGGAGTTATTACGGCGTCAAAGACATATTTTTTGTAGACTATATGCTACAAGAAGCGGAAGCGCAGGGATTAGGAATGATTATGAATGTTAAACGCTCTGCCTACATTCAGCCGTTGCTTGATCAAAATCGTGCAAAAATTGAGCATTTTTTGCAAACAAAAAGCGTGAGTTCCTTTGCAAATGAATCAGAAAAGAATGATTTTGTGTTAGCGTTGGCTGAGGAATGCACGATCGGACAACTGATTGATGTCTTTGAACAACCAACCAGAGAGAAGATGATTGCCACTTGTTTAAAACACGAAATTCCCATGGATGAATACTTAATCATTATGACGGAAAAATGGCATAAATTTTATGACTTATTGGTGGAAAAAGGGCAAGAAGAGTGGGATTATTCTTTTGATTTAGTCGGATTATCCGAGCAAGAGCAAGCAAGATTGAATTATATTCGCTCCATTTATCAAGCACGGTATCCCGTATTAAAACACAGCGACTTTTTGGCAGCCCATGCGGTATTTCCTTCACCGCTTCAAGATAGGGTATTTGAAGAACCGGAAGAAACGTGTCTTTATTATCCCGGCACGCACGATCCGGCCTATATCGTCAGGAAGTGGGAAAATGATTCATATATTGAATTTATTTATAAAAAAGATGGGGAGTATCCGTTTCGGGTAACGAAATACGATAACGGGCGATATTCTCTGTTGGTAATGAATCAAGAGGAATATGATCGGATTCAAAAAATTCTTGCGCCGGCAGAGGAAAACATTTTGAAAAATAAAACTGCCGGAGAAAAAGTCTATTTATCTTCCTCACTGCAAAATCAGGAAAAAACATTACAAGATATTCGGCAAAAATTAAAGTCATCATTAAAAGATTCGGCGTATGATTTACTCTTGAAAGATGTTGCAAGTTGTTTATCGGTTACCAAAAAGGGGTGGAAACTGGTAACGAACCAAAAAGAAAAACAGCAAATTTGCTATGTTCATCGGCAGATTTTTAAGAATAAAAAGAATAACGATACCGTGTGCATTACGCAGTATAAAGATGTAGAGGAATTTGGGCAAAAGATTAATTCATCTATTAAATTAGAAAAAAAATACGGTGGCGGAGATCGCATTGTATGTGCCGTTTATTCCAAATACGGCAATATTCAACGCTGGGAAAAGGTTTCCGAACAGTCTGCCGAATATACGGAATTTTCATCGGATGCAAATCATACCGTTTTAGCTAAACGTTATCGTGTTTGCGATAAAAAAGAGCCGAACTTGGATGTGGAGTATTATTTGAACGGGCGTTTAAAATCCTTGTCGGCTGTTTCTTCCGACGGAGTATTCTCGGGGATTCGGTATGATGCGGACGGAAAAATGATGGTCAGCGAAGAGCGAAAGGCAAACGGGGATTCGGAAATAGCTATCTACTATAATAATTTAGAACAAACCGATGTATCCGGCAAAGTCAGCAGGCAGGTATATCAAAAGCGAATTGAAACGAAAGAGGCAATTCGGATGTGGATATATCGCCAAAACGGGAAAGTGCTCTCCGAAATCATGTATGATAAAAAGGAAAAGAACGGGGAAGAGAAAATTTATTCCGATACGGGCGGATATGGTATCAGGGCGGTTACTTACAATGAATTAACGCAAAATTGGAATCGAAGCGCGTGGGTTCAAGCTTATAATCCGCAGGGCGAATTAACGGGTTATTATTATACGGTTCAAGGGGAGTTTACGAATATTTCCTTGCAAAAGCGGTCCGACGGTCAGTTTGATTTATTGATTTCGGAAGAATTACGAACTAAAACATTACCGGAAATCAGCGATTCTTTACCGGTGCCGAAAGAAAAAATCATCTATCCTAAATTAAAAGAAAAAGATGTTGTTACACGGCTATATCATGATAAGGGTGTGTCACATACGATGCGGTTTGGAAAGTTGCAGAAAGAAAATCAGGGTTGATTCAAACATGTTATGATAAACGATAGAAGAAAGGAGAAGGGGAAATGAAAATTGTTGTGATCGGCGGTGGCGCAGGGGGATCCAGTTTTGCTGCCAGAATGAGGAGATTGGATAATCAGGCGGAAATTACGATTTTGGAAAAAACAAATGAAACGTCTATTGCGAGTTGCGGGTTGCCGTATTTTATCGGCAATGTTATTTCCGAGCGTAGTGCCATGCAGGTTGCAAGTCCTGCTTTTTTGAAACAATTGTTTGATATTGATGTGCGCTTAAATACAGGGGTTGCTCAAATCAATCCGAATGAAAAAACGGTTATTACCGAAAATGCAGAAGTGATTCCGTATGATAAACTTGTTTTGGCATTAGGGGCAAAACCGTTTGTCCCGCACGTAGAGGGCATGGATTTATTACCTTGCTTTTCGGTTAAAATGTTACAAGATGCCGATCAAATCAAAGCCTTTATCAGCGAAAAGAAGCCACAAAAAGCCGTTGTTATCGGCGGTGGATTCATCGGTGTTGAAGTTGCCGAAAATTTGCGACATTTGGGATTGCAAACGGCGTTGATTGAACAGGCAGGTCAGGTGTTAATGCCGTTGGACGGCGATATGGTTGCGCAAATTCACACAAAAATGCGTCAAAACGGTATCCGCCTCTATTTGAATAACGGGGTTCAAAAAATAAGTCAAGAGGGGGTTGTGCTGATGTCAGGGCAGGTTGTCCCTGCCGATATGGTGATTTGGGCCATCGGTGTTCGCCCCGAAACGAAAATTGCAGGTAAAGCCGGTATACAAGTGAATGAACGCGGATTTATTGTAACGAATGAATATATGCAAACGAATTTGCCCGATATTTATGCTTGCGGTGATAGCGTGAGCGTGATTGATTTTGTGAGCAAACAGCAAACGGCAATAGCGTTGGCGGGTCCGGCGAACAGACAGGGCAGATTGATAGCCGATCATATCGCCGATAATCACCCATATCCGTATACGGGCACACAAGGAACAGGCATTGTTAAAGTGTTTGATTTAACGGCAGCTTTTACGGGTAATAACGAAAAGCAGCTAGAGCGAAACAAAACGGCGTATGAAAAAATGCTGATTATGGGTTCTTCGCATGCCGGATATTATCCGAATGCGGAAGCATTAACACTTAAAGTGTTGTATGATAACAAAACGGGTAAAATTTTGGGTGCGCAGTGCATTGGAAGAGAAGGCGTAGATAAACGGATAGATGTGATTGCCACTATAATGCGTTTAGGTGGAACGGTTGCGGATTTACGGGATGCGGAATTATGCTATGCACCGCCGTATTCGGGTGCGAAAGATCCGATTAACTTGATTGGTATGGCGATTGAGAATGTGCGACAAGGGCTTGTGAAGCCATATTTCGGATTAGATTTTGAAAATATGGTTGTGGTAGATGTGCGTCCGCCACAGGTTTATGCACAAGAGCATATTGCGGGAGCCATTAACATTCCGGCAGGGCAAATACGCAGTCGCTTAAACGAGTTGCCGAAAGATAAGACCATTATGGTGCATTGCTTTAAAGGATATACGAGTTATGTTGTTGCGCGTATTTTGATGCAAAACGGATTCAAGCATGTTTTAAGTTATGCCGGCGGATGGAATTTTTATAAAAGTCTTGTCACTGATGAAAAAAAAGAGTAGAATAAGATTGTAGAAATTTTTAAGGGAGTATATATTATGACGGATGAGGAGGGTAAAAACAGCTTAAATTTAGCTGAAATTCATTCACTTTTGGAGAAGTATCCGACAAGTTTATTGCCAAAAACAAGTTTTAGTTTGAATTCGGAGGCGTTTTTGGGTAATCGGATTTTGAGAAAATACGATGAAAAATTACCTCCTAATACTTATTTATCAAAATCATGGTTGGTAGGGCAGTTGGTTTATAATAAGAATTTAACGCCAAACGATATTCGGTTTATACAAGAGTCGTTGGATTGTTTGGCAAAACCCGAGTCGCAAGAAGCCTATCAGAAAGTGCAAAGGAATCCGACCGTTGAAAATATTTTGCAACAAGGGGTTGCGAATTGCGGAGAGTTAGCGGACAGCGCTTTACCGCTGTTTCCGAAAGGAACGCCTGTTTTAAGAGCCAACATTAAGGTTAAGATTCCGACTGAGAGATTCGCGGAAAAGGGCGTTTTATCCAATCGTTCCGAATTACCGTCGGAAATTGAATTGCAACACGTTTTTTTAATTTACGCCGGTAAAGACGACATAATGACACCTTTTTTACTTAAAAAGAATTTAAATTCACCGCAAGCACAGGGGTTAGATATTTGGAAACGTAAGACAGGGAGTGTTTGTGAATTGTGTCGGATGCACTTGAAAGAGCTAGGTGTTCAATCGGGCGTTTTGGAAGTTGTGAATATTGAAACGGGGCAAAAATCGGTGTTGAAGGTTAATCGAAACGGCGTTGTGCAATCGGATAATCTATTGAATCATTCCAATGTATTTTCAAAGGAGAGATAGGTTGTCAAAAAACAAGAAATCAGCATTTGAGACTTATCTCTTTTTTGAAGATATTATTTTGCTCCATAAAGAGTGTTTCCTGTTACTCTCGGGAACGACCGCCTTTCATAAAGCGCAACAATTTATCAAATTTATTTTGTCTTTGGAATGCAACAAAATGTGAATGTCCGGTATATTGTTTTTTGGCTTCTAAATAGCCAGAGATATCAGGTGCAGTCAATTCTTTTTTTGATAACGCTTGAGCATATCGGGCATATTGATTATAAGTGAGTTCGGATTTTTGATACGCAATAATTTTTAGCTGATATTTCTTTGCCAGATATTGAAATGCCTGATATGAAAATTTATACTGATGATGCGGCGGAATATTCAGCCAACTGCCACCGTTGACTGTCAGCATTCCGTCAGGATCCGGCATGCCGAATATCAAAACGCCGTTTTCTTTAAGCAAGTTTAAGCAGTTTTTCATAAATATGGCATTATCGTGAACGTGTTCCATTACTTCAAATGCGCAGACAATATCAAATTTTTCATTGATTACTGAAATATCTTCCGAATATGTTTCAAAACCCTTTTCACGGCAAACTTGTTCCGCTTTTTGATTATATTCGCTGGCAACAATACGCGGAACCATATATTGTATACGCTCCAAAAAGGCTCCATCGCCTGATCCGATTTCAATTAAACTGTTTGGTTTTAAATTTTAGATGCTGAACCAAATTCCCAACGAAACTGAGTGTAGTAATCAATATTATCCATCAATTTTTCATAAAACAATGCACTATCGGGAAGATGATAGTTATAAAAATGCAAGCCACAGTTTAAGCAACGTCTTTCTTCTAAAAAAGAATGTCGATAAACATCGGCAATCGGGTTAAATTTGGCTCGTTTGACCCATTCATCTATCATTTCGTCAATAGAGAATTTTCCAATCGTAATAAAGCGTTCAGGTTTCCCATCTCCATGACATAGTGGGCAAGAGCAGACTTTCTCTTTCTCTGTTATTTTTTGTATACTTGGGTCAGAAGGAGGGAGGTACATGAAATCATTATTATTGTGAAATCGATGTGGACCTAAATGTGTTGCATAAAAATCACTCATGTATCTTTCTCCGATAAAATAATTGTGATAAATACAAAAATTATGAGCTGTTTAATACAAATAAAATTTTTTGTCAATGGGTTTTTTAATAAAAAATTTTGTTTGAAAAAAGTTAACAAATAAAATTATTGACAGTTAAAATGAGGTGTGTTATATCAGCATTATTTCCTTGACTGGAAAAGTTAAAATGGGAAGAAGTAACTTATGAGTGAAACAAGAAAAAATATTTATTTACTGATTGCAACAAATTGTTTAAATACAATTTATTTTATTTTCTTGAATACTTTTTTAATTTCTTTTTTATTTAAACACACAACCGAAAATGTATCTGAAATCAGCCTCTATAATTTTATGGGTTATTTGACGGTTGGTATTTTAGCTTATGCTACGGGAAATTGGGTGAAACGAGGGAATCGCTTGTTGATGTATGAACTGGGCATTCTCGGAACATTTATTTTCTTTGTGGCTTTTATTTTTTTGCAAGAAAAAATCACAAATCATGTTATTCTTTGTGGTATTATCTTTGGGATTATTACGGCATTGAAAGCATTTCCTGTTAATTTGATTATTGCTGATAATGTGGCAGCTTCACAGTTGATTGCTTTTAAGGGATATTTGGAAAGCATCAAAAATATTGTTAAAATTGCAACACCCGTGATATTGGGTTTTTTCCTGACGTTTGATTCTTATTTTCATACAGTTGCATTTTTAGCGCTTTTATCGCTTGTTGAATTTGTTTTGTTTGCACAGATAAAGGCGCCGAGGCAGAAACAACTGCCAAAATTAAAAATTAAAGAATATTGTCTTGAAAGCAGAAAAAACTCTTTTGTGAATTACCTTTACGGTATTGAATTTTGCAGGGGAATTACAATTGAGGGCGGTTTATTAACATTGATTACACTTTACACTGTTTATCTTTTTAAAACAGATTTTAATTTGGGCTTGATCAGTTCTATTTTCGGCGGTTTTATCATTGTGTTTAATTTTATATTCGGTCGTTATTGTAAATATAAATACTTTGCAAATATTTTGTTAGTAACGGGGATTTTAGTTGTCTTATCGGTTATTATTTTTATTTTCTTTCCTAATAGAACAAATTTTATTTTTTATAATTTCTGCTTCACGGTTGTATCTCAGTTTATGCGGATGATTTGTGATATCAATATATTTAATGTTTCCAATATGACGGAAATAAAACAATATAAAAATGAGTATTTTATTGTTAGGGAGATATTTTTGAATATAGGGCGACTTGTTAGTTTTGGTATGTTATATATCCTTGGGGTTATTGCACATTTTGAAATTTTAAAGTATTTCTTATTGGTATTAACAGTTTTTATTGCATTAATGTGTTATTACGGCATACGCCTCAATCATCGTTTCATTAAAACAGGCCGATTGACCTGATTTTTTTGTGCATGCAATAAGTTTCAAAATAATTTATTGTTTTTTATTGAAAAAATCAATTAGATGAAATATGATACAATATGATTCATTGAATTATGGTTATGGGGTGAAAATGAATATCGGGCTGGATATTGATGGTGTTTTGAATGATGCCGAATCTTTTGTAATAGAATACGGTCAACGGTTTTTAAATAAATATCCCGTCAATTACGCGGGCGACGATATTGCCGAAGTATTCGGTGTGAGTCAAGAAACGGAAGATGCTTTTTGGAATCAAATGATACATACGTATGCGACTTGTTATCCCGCGCGTTCCGGCGCTTCAACGCTCACACGTCAATTACGGAAAGAGGGACATCGTATTGTTATCATTACCAACCGTTGCCGTAATCTTTCATATTGCGATATATCCGTTGATGAAATGAAACAATATATTAAAGATTGGCTAAACCGATGGAATATTGAATATGATGAAATTGTGTTTAACACCGTTAAAAGTAAATTATCGGCTTGTTTAGAGCATCATATTGATGTGATGATTGAAGATTCTTTAAAACGCATTGAACCGTTATTACCCTATATGCCTGTTATTTGCTATAAAAGTGCCTATAATGAAAACAGCTCGCTTAAAGGTATTCTTTATGCCGAAAATATGGATGAAGTGTATCATCTGATTCAAAAGATTAAAGAAGAAAAATCACTGCAAAACAAAAAAAATACCAACGATAATGGAAATATATGAAATTAATTTTTTGACGGTTGTTTTTTTGCTGAAATCTTCTTTAAAGCGATTTCCGAAAATTTTATATAATAAATAAGCCTCTAATAAAGCAAAAATACTTTGGGAGGAACTGATTGATTTTGTAATTAAAACAGGCAGATGAACCAAAGCAACCGTTGAGGCAAGTGAACCGCTTTGCGTGAGAAACTCATTTAAAAAAAATAATTTGAGCTTTGATTTATATATGGAAAAATCGTGCACAATATCTTTGCGATAGCTTGGGATAAGTAAAAATGAAAAAGCGATAAGCGTGGCTAAGGAAGAAATCCAAAAGAGAACGGTTACAAAATCAACCCGTTGCAAAGAATATTTTGAAAGCACGGATGATAACGATAAAATAAGTGAGACGATTAACATCAAAAAGAAAGCAATGTTCAATTTTAATTTTTTAATATCAAAGTTTAAACAAAATGCCGATAATACAATAATACCAAAGCCAACATATTGCGCAAACTCTAATTTTTCATCAACGATAAAAAAGGCCAACACGGGAACGGCAACTTTACCGAGCGAGAAAAGCGCGACCACAACAGAGGTATCAATATGGCGCAAGGCGGAGTAATAAGGAATTTGATAAAATACCTCTACGCAAGCAATCATCAATAAAACGATAAAAATTTGAAAAGGAGGGATACTCGGAGTGCCGAAAAAAAATAAAAACGGTATCAGGAGCATATTGGTAATTGTGGCATAAAATACCAAAGAAGATGTTTTTTTAAAGATATTATTTGAAAAATGCGAATCCACAATACAAGAAAGTGCATGTAAAATCGGCGCAAAAAAAGCAATAAGAATATACATAAAGCCTCGTTGATTCGTTTAAAGCAATCCTCACGCGTTGCGTATTATTTGATAATTATGCAAAATTTAATAAAAGTCAACAAAAAAATGCGTCATATAAGCTTAAATAGGATAAGATTTTGATATGTTTAAAAAATCAGGATTTGCGTTTCATTAAATACAATGTTCTTTGAGTGCCCGAAAATTCGTAAACAGATGTTTTTGAGTGTGAACTAAATACTCGTTCGGAAAATGATATTTAATTTGATAGCCGTTTTCTCTGAATGTATCAATAACGGTAGAGGGCGTTTTTTGTTTCAGTATATCCGATACGGTTGCTGTTGATGTATTTATATCGCTTTTATAAGTCAATAGCGAAAAAATAGAGGCTCTGGTTGTTGGGCAAACCGCATAAAAATCATTGTAAATTTTGAAATCATTTTCTTGCAAATAATGATAAAACGATTCATTTTTAAAATTGTATATTTTTGTTAGTGCTTCTTGCCCTTGATAGGATTCCATTATAAAGAGATAAACATTCGGTTTATGTGCAAATACGGGGATATTTTGAGTTTGTATAGGTGCTTGCGGTTGTTTGGATAAAAAGAGAGATTTAATGTTTTCCGTATGACTTGCAATATGTAAACAAGACATAATCAAAACAATCACTTGATAAAATAACGAAAGCAAAGATACCTATTGAGAATATGGAACTATCACTTCCAAAAATGAAACAGCGGTAATTTTATTTTTTGAATAAAGTAGTTATAGCGGTGAATGCAAATCAAATTGCTTTTTTGTTGAAAACTTGCTGAAACGGAAAAGAAATTACCGATGTGTAATTTAGCCCAATTATCGAGCTAAAAATGGTAATTTTCGCATTTTTTTGCACAAAAATGAATATGATTGAATAAACTTTCCGCACACACGCATATAATATGTTGTATAAATAGACGTTTATATGCTATAACCCGTTTGCTTTTAGGAAATCTTTATTTTCATTTTCTTTTAATAAATCTATTCCTCTTTCATCGAAGATTTCGCAAACATCTTTAAATGTGAGCAGATTATTCCAATTATTATCCCAATGCACATTTTCAATAGAAACGCCTTGCTCTTCCGCTACCAGTGACATGATGATAAATTTTCTAGTCATCTCTAATTCCGTGTATATATCGGTAGCTATTCTTGTTTTAAGGCTATCATTTAACAATGCATTCTCAACATCTTCTATCGTGTAGTTATGTTTTGATAAGCCGGCATTCAGCTGATTTATTTCATGCGAAAAATAGCTTAGAAATTCATTTGGATATTTTTTGATTATGTATCCTTCTTTTTGGCACACTTCCTTATATCCTTTTGTATGTCTATATATAAAACCAACGGAGGCGCCTATTTTTTCCTGTTGTTCTTGAGTATATTCCCCTAAAAAAGAATATGAATCTTTATCGTTTTGAAAAGATAAAACACCAAACAATATAAAACCGATTAACACAATGATGATTTCTTTTATATTCACGGTTATTTTAACTTTTTCATTTGAATGGGAGATATTGTAATCATTAATCTTTTTCTGAACAATTGCCAAGAATAACACAGATATTAAAAATAAAATTAATTGTAATACAATGATAGAATAAATCGTAGTTGCATCTTGAAATGTTTCAAAATATCTATCAAAAAAAATCGGAATTAAAGCACAAAATAAAAATCCGATACCAAGGTATTGTAATTGAATGCTGGAATGAATGGATTTGCCGATTTTGGCAAACAATGAGGGAGCAGTTAAATGAATTAACCACCCTCTGACAAACGGAGAAACATCATCTTTCGTTGTCAACTGATACGTTTCCCAATGTTTGTATCCCCAATAAAGACTGTATAATCCGCAAGATAAGATCATAAAAAGAACAAGCTTTACTACTGATACGGAATGATAGGATACAATTTTGTTCAAATCGGCATTTTGATGATTTTTGATATAGTTTTCTAAATATCTTTTGCAGAGTGGATTTGCCGAAAACCCGGCAATCAAATGCATTATTAAAAATGCTATTAAGTATATATTGCTTTCGGCTGATATAGCTTCAAAAATCCGGTATAAAATCAATGGGGCTATAAAAAATACAGCGAACCATACATACATTCTTTTATAGAGAAAATATAATGATGAAAATAAAAATGCCCAAATATTAAAAACTGAATTGTATTTATTGTTACTTAATTCATCTTGATATTTTTTCACATAATCTAATGTATTCATACAAAATCTCCCCATGGGCGTAGTTTGATTTATATATTAAAAAAGCACCTTTTGCAGTGCTGATTAAAAACTGGTGCCGCTGGTGAGAATCGGACTCACGACCCCTCCCTTACCAAGGGAGTGCTCTACCACTGAGCCACAGCGGCTTCTCTGTTTGACGTTTATATATGTCTTTTTCAAAATTGTCAAGTCATTATTTTTATCTTGAAAAAATTTTTCTCGGGTGTGTTCGGCTTAAACAGTATTTTTTGTTTGGATTCTGTGCGGGAGAATTTTTTTCGGACGAGATTTTTGGATTGAATTTGATGCGGGCGGATTGACTCAGTCTGATTTATGGGCAACTTCAATTTATCAACCGCTTGCATTTTATCTCGCCGAGAAGATGGTTGCGAGAAGGAAGATGGAAAGATGGGGGCTTGCTTTGAACGGCTTTTTGAATAAAGTTAATTTTTTATTAAAAAAAGAGTTGTGTTTTTTTCGCACTTCGTGTAAAACTAAAATCATTCCGATTTTTTAGATTTATCTGATGAAAGGTGTTTTTATGTTAGAAATGAAACGGATAAAAAAATTATTGAATATCTTTTCTTCCGATATGGCGATTGACCTCGGAACGGCTAATACACTTGTTTACGTGCACGATAAAGGGATTGTGCTGAATGAACCGTCCGTGGTTGCGATTGCCGAAATTCGCGGAAAAAAACAAGTCATTGCCGTTGGGAATGAGGCAAAACAAATGTTGGGACGCACGCCCGGACAAATCCAAGCGATTCGTCCGTTGAGAGATGGTGTGATTGCCGATTTTGATGTGGCCGACGAAATGATTAAAGGGCTTGTTTTTAAAGCATTGGGACATAAAAAAATCTCGCGCCCGATGATTGTGATTTGTGTTCCCTCGGGGGCAACGGCGGTTGAACGGCGCGCCATTCAGGATGCAACTTATCATGCCGGTGCGCGTAAAGTCTTTTTGATTGAGGAGCCGATGGCGGCGGCGATTGGGGCTGGGTTGCCCGTGAATGAACCATCAGGCAGTATGGTGGTTGATATCGGCGGTGGAACAACCGAAGTTGCCGTTATCAGTTTGGGTGGTATTGTGTATGCACGTTCCATTCGAGTCGGTGGTGATAAAATGGATGAAGCCATTATTTCCTATATTCGCAAGAATCATAATCTCTTGATTGGTGAAGCAACGGCGGAACGGGTGAAAAAAGCGATTGCCGCAGCCTCTGTGCCGACGGACGGGGAGGGTATGACCATTCCCGTAAAAGGTCGGGATTTATTAAACGGCGTTCCGAAAGAAATTACCGTGACGGAAAGACAAATCGCTGAAGCGTTGGCGGAACCCGTGGCTCAAATCGTGGATGCCGTGCGGGTGGCGTTGGAGCATATTGATCCCGAATTGGCGGCGGATATTGTAGATAAAGGCATTATGCTGACGGGTGGCGGTTCGCTCTTGCGACGCTTGGACGAGGTATTGCGCGATGCAACGGGCTTGCCGGTTTCGGTGGCCGAGAATGCGTTGCAATGCGTGGCACTCGGTTGCGGTGAAGCGGTTGAAAAAGTCGGTAAGTTTGAAAACGTGTTGAGTAGCATGTAAGCCGATGCGCCGTTTTTGGAGTAAAAGCGGATATAGAGGCTTTGTGTGCAAAAACAGCGGTAAGTGAAGATATTTTATAAAAAGATGGGCAATAAATTTTTAAATTTGAAACAAATCAAGTCGCAAATCAAAAAATTTGTGCCCGTCTTTTTTGTCCTTGTCGGATTGATGATGTTCTTTTTAACGGCGCTCAATGTTCCCGTTATGGTTGCTTTGAAAACGAAAATTATGGAGTTTGTTGCTCCCGTGATTGCCGTGGTTTCTTATCCGGTGCAATTCGTGCAGGATAAAAGCGAATCGTTGCAGGCTTATTTAAATGTTTATGAAGAAAATAAACGCTTAAAGGCAGAAAACGAAGTTTTGAAATCATGGCAGAAAATGGCCCTAAAATTGGCTGTTGATCAAAAAGAATTGGCCCGCTTACTCAACTATAAACCCGTTGCGCAAGGGCGGGAATACGTGGTGCGGGTTTTGGCGGATTATAACAGCCCGTTTTCACAATCGTTGATTATTAACGGCGGTGAAAATATCGGTGTGCAAAAGGGTGATGTGTTGGTAACGAATGACGGCTTGCTCGGGCACGTGATAGAAGTAGGAACGGCAACGGCACGCGCTTTAAAAGTGACTGATTTTTATTCCCGATTGCCTGTTTCAATCGGCACAAAAAAAATTGTGGCTTTGATGAGCGGTGATAATACGCACTACCCGAAAATAACGGCCTTGCCCGAAGAAGCCGTGGTATCTGTTGGGGATTATGTGATGACGGCGGGAGATGCGGGTGTTTATCCGTCGGGGATTCCCGTCGGGCGAATTGCTTCCGTGAAAGACGGGGAAATTTCGGTTGACTTGTTTGAACGAAGCGAACACTTGGAATTTGTGCGGGCGGTTGATTTCGGGTTGAAAGGACTTTTGCCGAGCGAAAAGCCGTGTGCGGTTTCGGAGGGAAAGTGATGGAATGGCATTTCAAACGTCGGGTTGTGATGATAATGCCGTTTGCGATAGCGGCTTTGTTTGTTTTAATGAAAAGTCTTTCATTTGATTTTTTTGGCTTTTCTCAATCTTATCTCACAAATTTATGGGCCGTTATTTTTTATTTTTCGGTGTTTAATCCGAATGCGTTAAGTGTGTTAAAAGTTTTTATCTTGGGCGTTTGCGCCGATATACTTTTGCAAATGCCGTTCGGTATTTCGCCCTCTATGTATTGTTTTATGTTCTTTATCGGACATTTTAATCGGCGCACACTTGTTCATGCAACCTTTTCGTTTCAATGGGTCGGCTATACCGTTGCATCAGGCTTTTTATTTCTGTTGGGATTGATTTTGTTAAAAGTAATGTATGGCGCCGTGCCACATGCCGGCTATTTGACGGCTGAATATGCCTCTCTGGTGATTTTGTATCCGATTATTGCGGCAGGATGTGGCAGTATCAATCGCCTGATTGGACGGTATGTATGAGTTTACTATGGCGATATGAACGCATGCACGTGCTTTATAAACGAACGGCAATGCTCATCGGATTTTTTTTCATTCTTGTGCTGATTTTAATTGCGCGGTTGTTTTATTTGCAAATTATTGAGGGCGAAAGATATTTGGAATTGGCCGATAAAAACAGAACGGCGGTTCGGTTGACGTTGCCGGCAAGAGGTTATATATACGATAGAAACGGTGTTAAATTAGCCGAGAATCGCAAAACATTTCAAGCCGTTTTAATTCGTGAACAGGCGCCGGATTATTTAAGAACATTGGAAAATTTTCAAAAGTTGATGCCGTTAAGCGAAGAAGAGGTGGCGCGTATCAAGAAAGAAATCAAGCAAAAACGCCCGTTTATGCCGATACGGATTAAAGATAATTTAACGTTTCAAGAAGCAGCGTTAATACAAATGAACGCGCCTGATTTAATGGGGATTCAAACGGAAGAAGAAATTATGCGTGTTTATCCGTTGGGGGAATATGGGGCTCATGTTGTCGGGTATGTATCATTATTAACGGATAGAGATATGGAAAAGAATCCGGATAGTCCGCTTCTGGATTTGCCAGGGTATCGTATCGGGCGTGTCGGGATTGAAGAAGCGCAAGAGAGTGTGTTGCAAGGAATTCCGGGTATGCGTAAAACCGAAATCAACGTGTTGGGCCGAACGGTGCGCTTATTGGAAGAGGAAAAAGCCGTTAAAGGGAAAAATATGGCGTTGACAATTGATGCCCGTTTGCAAGAAGAGGCAACAAAGGCGATGGGAGAGGAAGCAGGCGCAGCGATTGTGGTTGATGTGCAGACGGGTGATGTGTTGGCGCTGGTATCTACGCCTTCGTTTGATGCAAATCTCTTTACCGTTCCGATATCAACAAAAACATGGAATGCGTTAATCAAAAATGAAAAAAATCCTTTGCAAAATAAAGCGGTGAACGGGCAATATTCGCCGGGGTCCATTTTTAAACTGGTGGTGGCTTTGGCAGGGTTGGAAAGCGGACATATTACACCCGAACGCAAGGTTTACTGCTCCGGCAGGGTGCAAATCGGGAAGCAGTATTTCCACTGTTGGAAACGGGGGGGACACGGTCATTTAACATTAGAAGAAGCGCTCATGCATTCATGTGATGTTTATTTTTATCAGTTAGCGCAGGAAATCGGCCCGGATAAAATTGCCGAAGTGGCGCATCGGCTTGGGTTCGGAGCATTGACGGGTATCGGTATTACGGGCGAAAAAAAAGGTCTTGTGCCCACAAGAGAATGGAAGCTGAAACGCTATGATGACGGGTGGCGCTTGGGTGATACGTTAAATTACAGTATCGGGCAAGGCTATTTAACCGCCACACCGATTCAGTTGGCAAGAGCCGTTGCCGAAATAGCGAACGGCGGTTATCCGTTAGAAATGCACTTAATCACACCGGCAGATGAAAGCCGAACGGATAAAGTAAATCGCATTAAGGCGCAAAAAAAGTTATTCCAAGAAAGTCATTTACGTTTGGTGCGTAGCGGTATGAATATGGTTGTGAATCAACGCAGAGGAACGGCTTATCATTCACGCATTGATGTTGACGGGCAAAAAATGGCGGGCAAAACGGCGAGTACGCAAGTCCGACGCATTACCATGAAAGAGCGTAAAGCGGGAATTGTGTCTCAAAAAGATTTGCCGTGGAAATATCGGGACCATGGATTGTTTGCGGCATTTGCGCCGATAGAAAAGCCGAGATTTGCGGTTGTGGTAGTCGCAGAGCACGGGGGCGGAGGCGCCAGTGCGGCGGCACCGATAGCGGGGCGAATTATGCGTAAGGCTTTGCAGTTGTATCCGAATGATGATGCACTGAATGATTTGTTTAATCCGGATATTCATTCGTTTCCCGATGATAATTCAAACGATTCTGACAAGGCGGATTTTAAAGAGAAGACCGCCGATTTGCAGGATACGCCCGTGAATGAATCTGATACATTCAGAACAAGCCAAAATGATGCAACGGCCGATACACAAAAAATAAATGAGGCAGAACAATGACGTTTTATAAAGACCATAATTGCTATTGGAAAAATTATCGGCTTACGTTGATTGAAAAAATCAAGCGGTTTAATTATAAATTTTTGTTTTTGATTTGTGCGGTTGTTTTTATCGGAATCGGTGTATTGTATTCGGCGGCCAACGGCAGTTGGCATCCGTGGGCAGATAAACAGTTGTTGCGATTCTTTTTAAGTTTGGGCGCATTAACGGTTGTTTCTTTGATTAACTATCGGCTTTGGTTGAAGTATGCTTATTGGATATACGGCATCGGCATTTTATTGCTGTTGGGTGTTGCGGTATTCGGGCACGTCGGCATGGGGGCACAGCGCTGGTTAAATTTGGGAATTGTGAATGTTCAACCTTCGGAAGTGATGAAAATAGCGCTCGTGCTGGCACTGGCACGATATTTTCATAATGCCACATTATCCGACGTTCGTTCCATACAATATATGATTCCGCCGGCATTGATGATGATTTTGCCCGTCGGATTAATTATGGAACAACCTGATTTAGGCACTTCTTTAATGCTTGTTTTTGTAACGGGAGCCATATTTTTTGTGGTGGGCGTGCAAATATGGAAGTTTTTTGTGGTTATTGCCGGCGTTTCGGTATGTATTCCGATTATATGGACTTTTTTGCACGATTATCAAAAACAACGTGTTTTAACGTTTTTAAATCCCGAAAACGATCCGTTGGGTGCCGGTTATCATATTATCCAATCTAAAATTACCATCGGTTCGGGCGGTTTGTTCGGAAAGGGATTTATGGAAAGCACGCAAAGTCGCCTTAATTTCTTGCCCGAAAAGCAAACGGATTTTATTTTTACCGTGTTATCGGAGGAATTTGGCTTTTTCGGTTCAACGGCGTTAATCGGTTTGTATTTCATTATTATTTTATATGGGTTCTACATTGGGTATCGGAGCAATAACTTTTTCGGCAAGTTGTTGGCTATCGGCTTAACGGTTAATTTTGCTTTGTATGTTTTTATCAATATCGGTATGGTGAGCGGATTATTACCGGTTGTCGGTGTGCCGTTACCGCTGATTTCTTACGGCGGAACGGCAATGTTGACACTGTTTGTCGGCTTCGGGTTAATTGAATCGGTTTATATAAACCGTGAAATGGTTATCGGTCCGAACGGGGCCAATGAAGATGATTGAGCGATACGGCGCATCACAAAAAATGAGAGGAGCAAAAAATGGCAGAAACGGATACATTATTGGATACGGCATTTCAGGCGTATAATCAAAATCAGTTTGAAACGGCTGAAGAAATCGTTCGTAACGTGTTGACGATTGCGCCGACAAACGGGGATGCTTTATATTTGCTCGGATTGATTGCTTATCGCTCTAATGCGTTGGAACCGGCCGAAAAATTGTTATACGAAGCCGTCAAGTTGTATCCCGATATGTCGCAATATGCGTTGGCTTTGGCGGGTGTTTTGCAAAAAGCGGGCAGATTGGATGAGGCGTTATCGTTCTATGAGAAGTATAAGCAAAATCCGCTTGTCTTATCGCAAATCGGTTATATCTATCTGCAAAAAGGACAAAATGATTTTGCAAAAAGCGCCTTTGACGAGGCGTTGAAAGAAGATAACGCTTGTTTAAATGCCAAAATCGGGCAGGCGTTGTTGGCCAGACAGGAGGGACGCAACGCAGAAGCCTTGCAGTTATTAACGGATGCGGAAAAAACGGGTGTGAAAGATTCCGAATTATTTTATCAGTTGGCCGTTCAGAATCGGTTGTGTGGACATTATCAAGAAGCGTTTACGGCTATAAAAAATGCGTTGTCCTTATTTGAAACGGCCGTTTTTTTAAATGAAAAAGGATTGATTTTTGAAGCGCTGGGGTTTGAAGCATCGGCGCAAGAAGCGTATGAACGCGCTATTGAATTAGATCCGTATGCACCCGATGCGTTTGTCAATTTGGGAAATCTCTATTTAAAACAAGGCAACAATCGTCGTGCCGAAGAATATTATAAAAAAGCGTTGGCGCTGGATGCGGATTTTTTAAATGCGCATCACAATTTAGCCATTGCCCTTTGTCAACAAGGAAGAAAAGCCGAAGGGTTGGAACATTATCGTTCGGCATTGCTGATTAACCCGCGACACATTTCAAGTTTATATAATCTGGCAATGATATTGGAAGAGATGGGTGATTTCAGTGAAGCAGCCGGACTTTATTTTAATATCTTAACACTCAAAGCACACCCTAAAATGATTGATTTTCGGATAGCCAATACCTTAGCAAGATTATCGGAACAAGGAAAAAAATCAAAGAAAGAAGCACTGGATTTTGCAAAGGGTTGGGTGAAGCATTTTCCGGAAAATGAAATCGCCGTTCATACCCTTAATGCGTTGCAAAACGATAGAAAAAATGATGTTGCCGTTTTGGATTATGCGCGCGGATTGTTTGATGCGTTTGCGCCAACGTATGATGAAACCATGCAACAGTTGGAATCCAAAGGGTTGAGTTACGCAACGGATTATTTGAATCAAACGGCGCGGGAAAAATATGCGCGTGTATTGGATTTAGCGTGCGGAACGGGGCAATTTGCCGAGTTGTTTCAAAAAAAACATGATGAATTAACGGGTGTTGATATTTCCGAAAAGATGTTGGATTTGGCGCGCGCAAAAAATCGGTATACCCACTTGATACAAAATGATGTGCTTTCATTTTTAAAAACGGATACGGCAAAGTATGATGCGATTGTTGCCGTTGAGTTGACGAATTATTTAAATGAACTGACGGCGTTTTTTACACAAACGGCAAAGCATTTGATGCCCGACGGATTATTTGTTATGACAAATGAAACAAGCGAAAAAGAAGATATTTTTCTTTCACCGCAAGGGCGCTATTTATATCGGAAATCGTATGTGGAAGAAACGGCGAAAAAAGCGGGGTTGATAAAAGTTTTCGATTCGGATTTTGCTTTGCGAAAAGAAGGAACGGCGTATGCCGAAGGCACGTTGTTTGTTTTTAAAACGGCGGTAGATTGTGGCAAAGATAATGAAATATCCGACGCAAAATAAGGTAATGTGTAGAGAGTGCTTTGTGAAATAAGGCATTCAAATCCAGCCCGTAAGCAGAATCAATAAAATGCGACGTCGGTGCCAAAATGATGGCCGATTGAATCGCCGAACGCGAGTTGACAGAACGTTATTTTATTCCTACCTGTGTGTTAATCAACAAAAAAGGAGGAAAAATGAAAAAATCGTTTTATATGATGTTAACATTGGGATTGCTTTGTGGTTGCACGGCAGGGAAATTACAATTTGATCAAGCGGGCTTGCAAGCTTTAAAGGGACAACCGGAAGAGTTGGTTATTAAAGAGTTGGGGCAACCGGATAAAAATTTTGTGAAAGGGAACACAACGTATTTAATCTATGCCACCACGTATGAAACATTTACGCCACCCGAATCGGAACCTTATTTGGACCCGGGCGCATTGCCTGAATTTGGGTTTCCGGGTATGATGGGATACTATACGCCCGAAGCTTGTATCACCACGTTTATGATTCAAAATCAGATTGTGCAAAAGGTAACAACGCTCGGAAATTGCTTGTAATTCAAAAAGACATATGACGGAAATATCATACTTGTTTTGACGAACGGTATCCGTTATCGTCTTCATTCGGGCAAATAGGGAAAAGATAGAAAGAAAGCACCGTTACGCCGGCATAAAAATCCAAGCCGATTTTTTACCGATGATAGGTAAACAACATTCAAGAAAAAAGCCGACTACCGTGGAAACAACGCGTGTTCTTTGATTTTTTTTCTTGCAATTTGATTTTATTTTCGGTAGAATGCGCGTATGTCAGATTTATTTAATGTTACACCGCAAAAAGATAATTATTCCGCCAAGGATATTGAAGTTTTGGAGGGGTTGGAGCCTGTTCGCAAACGCCCGGGTATGTATATCGGCGGAATTGATGAACGCGCGTATCACCATTTGGTGGCGGAAATTATTGATAATGCCATGGATGAAGCCGTGGCAGGGTATGCAACGAAAATTGATGTTTCGTTGGGGGCAGATGGGTATGTAACCGTTAAAGATAACGGTCGCGGTATTCCCGTTGATCCGCATCCGAAGTTTCCGAATAAGTCGGCATTGGAAGTCATTACAACAACATTGCATTCGGGCGGTAAATTCGGTGGCAATGCGTATGCCGTTTCGGGCGGGTTGCATGGTGTCGGATTATCAGCGGTTAATGCACTCTCGGCGCACATGATTATTGAAGTTGCGCGGGATAAGCATTTATATCGGCAAGAATATAAACAAGGGAAACCCATAACGCCGTTGGAGTTGGTAGGGCCTGTCAGCAATCGGCGCGGAACGAGTGTTTCTTTTATTCCGGATACCGAGATTTTTGGTGATTCCGTTCATTTTAAACCGGCAACGCTTTTTAGAATGGCGCGCACGAAGGCCTTTTTGTTTCGGGGAATTGAGGTGCGGTGGTCGTGTGCTGCCGAGTTGATAACGGAGGATGATAAAACACCCGTTGAGCAGATTTTGAAATTCCCAAACGGTATTGCCGATTTTTTAGATTATCTGATGAAAGAGCGTTCATCCATTACGCCGAAGCCGTTTACGGGGCGCGTGGAATTGCCTGATAACGAGGGCGCGGTTGAATGGGCAATCTGCTGGCCCGATGATTTTAAAGACGGCTTTTCATATTCTTATTGTAATACGGTGATTACGCCACTTGGCGGAACTCACGAAACGGGATTAAGAGCCGGGCTTACAAAATCATTGCGGGCATTTGCCGATATGATCGGCAATAAAAAAGCAGCCGATATTACGGCAGATGATATTTTAAATACGGCCGGCGTGATGCTTTCCGTTTTTATTAAAGATCCGCAATTTCAAGGCCAGACAAAAGAAAAACTGGTAACGCAAAGTGCAGCACGATTGGTTGAAAACGCGGTGAAAGATCCGTTTGACCATTGGCTCAGCCGAGATATTAAGTCGGCAACGGCCTTGCTTGATTTTATTGTTGAGCGAGCGGAAGAGCGCAAACGGCGCAAGAAAACGATTGAAACACAACGCGCCTCAGCTACGAAAAAATTGCGGTTGCCGGGTAAATTGGCGGATTGCTCGCATAAAGAAACAGCGGGAACCGAGATATTTTTGGTAGAAGGCGATTCGGCAGGCGGATCGGCAAAGCAAGCGCGCGACAGAACGCATCAGGCGATATTACCGTTGCGAGGCAAAATTTTAAATGTTATCAGCGCATCGCACGATAAAATTATGGCAAATGAAGAAATTCGGGATATGACGGAAGCACTGGGATGCGGGCGTCGGGATAAGTATAACGAAGATGCGTTGCGATATGAAAAAATTATTATTATGACGGATGCCGATGTTGACGGGGCACATATTGCTTCATTGTTAATGTCGTTCTTCTATCAAGAAATGCCGAAATTGATTGAAAACGGGCATTTATATATTGCTTTACCGCCGTTATATCGGTTGACGCAAGGCGGAAAATCAATTTATGCCGCTGATGATGAAGAAAAAGAACGGTTATTAAAAACAGAATTTAAAAATGCCAAGAATGTGGATATTTCGCGGTTTAAAGGGTTGGGTGAAATGCCACCGTATCAATTAAAGGAAACAACCATGGATCCGCAAAAACGCACGTTGTTACGCGTGGTTATTCCGCATAAAACAACGGAAGAGGAGGCGGAAGAGGCAGCCTATACGTCAAGCATTGTGGAACGGTTAATGGGCTCAAAGCCGGAGCATCGCTTTAAGTTTATCCAAGAGCATGCTAAATTTGTTGAAAATTTGGATATATAATCAATAACACGAAAATCGGAAAAATCAATGGCATACATTATTACATTATCCGGAATGTTGGGAAGCGGTAAATCAACAATCGGCAAGATGTTGGCAGATAAATTGGGATTTACGTTTTACTCAACGGGTAGCGTGCAACGCGAAATTGCCAAAGAGTATGGGGTGACAACTTTGGAATTAAATGAAATGTGTAAAACACACCCTGAAATTGATAAAAAGATTGATAGTGTATTTATTGAGTTGCCGACGCAGGGGATTGATTATGTTGTTGATTCACGTATGGCATTCCATTTTATCCCGCTTTCTTTTAAAGTGAAATTAAACATTGATGTGCATGTTGCCGCAGAACGCGTAATGCGGGATACAAAACGCACAAGTGAGCAAAAGTATACGACACCCGCAGAAGCGGAAAATGCTTTGCGTGAACGCAGAAAGTTGGAAGTTGAGCGATTTAAACGTATTTATCAAGTTGATATTGATAATGAGTTTAATTTTGATTATGTGATTGATACCACGCATTTAACGCCGGAAGAAGTGTGCAACCGGATTTTGGAACGTTTTGAAAAATTTAAAAAGCGTTTGGAAACGGAACGACGTGTTGAAGAAAATAATCAAAAAGCACCGGTGTTATCGGCTGATGAGCGCTGATTTCTGATTGGGATTTATGGGGCATTGTGAATGGAAAAGAGGAAAGGCGTAGCTCTCTCCGACGGAGTTGTGTTAGATTGCTTTTTATCTCGTATATGATTAATGAATTATGCTCATTTTTTTATGATGTATTGCCCGATTGTGTTTCAAAAGATTGTTTTTGAAAATCCGAGGATTTGTTTATCAAACCATATAATGGATTCGGCAAATGCCATACCCCCCCGACTGTTGAATTTAAGGTGTGCAAAGAGGCGTATCAATATGATAACCCAAAAAACAATCGGCAAAATAATTATTATTTTGCCGATTGAAACCGATAAAAGCAAATCTGAAAAATAATTATTTATCGGCCTGTTGATAAAGAGCAATGCCTCGCAAGATATCAATTGCGCGATTTAATTGATAGTCGGTTGCAGGTGAGGTATCTTTTTCATCAGAAGAAACAGCCGTATTTTTATCTTTTGTTAATCCCTTGGATGCTTTTTTCTGAGCTTCTTTGGTGATTGTATCTTTTGCCTTTTTCCCTTCTTCGGCTGCAATAGCGCCGGGCAAACTCTTCTCGTCCATCCATCTGACGGCGGGGAATTCCTCTAATTTCGCTCGCGGAATCACAATATCCGGTTCAATCCCTTTTGCCTGGATAGATCTGCCGGACGGCGTATAATACCGCGAAATCGTGAGCTTTATTCCGCCAAAGCCCGGGATACTGCGAACGGCTTGCACGGAACCTTTTCCGAAAGATTGTTCGCCGACAATAATAGCCCGATGGTGATCTTGCAACGCGCCCGCCACGATTTCGGAAGCCGAGGCAGAACCCTCGTTAATCAAAACAACCAGCGGTTTCCCGTTTGTGAAGTCGGGCGTTTTAGCCGAGAAACTCATGGATTCTTCCGGCCTGCGTGAACGGGTGGATACAATTTCTCCCTCCGATAAAAACACATCGGATACATTAACGGCTTCGGTAAGCAACCCGCCCGGGTTGTTGCGAACATCCAAAATATAGCCGAGAACTTTATCTTCGCCGATTTCTTTATTGATTTTTGTGATGGCTTCTTTGATTTTATCGGACGTATGATCGCTGAATTGAATAACCCGAATATACCCGACATCCCCTTTGGCTTCATATTTAACGGGATCAACCTTAATAATATCTCGTTTTAGTTTTACATCAAACGGTTCTTTATCTCCGCGGGCGATGGTCAAGGTAATTTTCGTGCCGGGTTTCCCGCGCATCCGCTTGACGGCTTCCGTTAATGAAACACCGATTAAAGATTCGCCGTCAATATGCGTAATATAATCGCCCGTTTGTATGCCGGCCTTATAGGCGGGTGTATCATCAATCGGGCTCATAACGCGCACCAATCCTTTATCGGCGGAAACTTCCATACCCAAACCACCGAATTCGCCTTTTGTGGATGTTTCCATATCTTCCATATCTTCTTGATTTAAGAATACCGAGTGCGGATCCAAACCCGAAAGCATACCGCTGATAGCGTTTTCTACCAACTGTCTGTCCGTTGTTTCTTCCACATAGTCTTGTTTAATCAACTGGTATGCCGAGCCGAATAATTCCATTAAAACATAAGGATCATCAGGCGTGTCGGACGTGGTATTTTTAACAGCCGTTGCATCGGCACAACCGGCTGAAAATAAAAAGACCGTTCCGAGTAAAAGAGATGTTAATTTCATTTCAAAATTCCTTTCATACAGGGAGTATTATTTTGTTTATCATAAGCTGACGGTATCGTCAATACGGCGGGATAAAAATTTTTGTATAATCGGTTCAAATTCCTCCGTTACTTTTGTATATACATCTCGCTTAAACGGCACGACATATTGCACGATTTCCCGCAACGGATACCACTTATAACTGATAAACTCAATTTCTTCCGGATAATACTCTAAATTAAAATCCGAACCATCGCCTTGATATAAAAACAAAAACCATTTTTGTTTTTGTCCGTCATATACATGCTTGCCTATTGTTTTCGGCTTTGGAAATACATAGGAATACCATTCTTTCGATTCGTAAAGCAAGCGGGCTTTTTCTTTTTGCAATCCCGTTTCTTCTTTCATTTCGCGATAGGCAGCCTCTAACGGCGTTTCGCCGGAATCGATTCCGCCTTGGGGCATTTGTTCATTGAATTTAAATTTGAGTCCGTCGGCACGCTTGCCGAGCCAAACTTCGCCGGCCGGATTGATAATCATAATGCCGACATTTTGTCTGAGCTTTTTATCCATTCTTCTTTCCTCATATACAACCGATTGACAAAACCGATTATGTGAAAGAGTATAATAAAAAAGGGGGAATTGTCAATAAAAAGCCTGTTTATTGATAAAAAAAACTGGTAATTTAAAATCTGTTTTGATATACTGAAAAAAAATGAACGGAGGGGCTTATGACAATAGAACACAATGATATTCCGGATATTTTTAAAAATGTTGCACCGCGCGAGAATAGTGAAGCGGAAGAATTACAACAACGTGCGCAAGCCGTTATTCATTCATTAGCCGAAAGCTATATGGAAAACGTGCATACGCAAATTACCGACTTGAAGCGAGGTATACAAGAGGCACGCGCTTTATCCGATACAGAAAGGGCAGTTGCGGTTAAAAATCAAATTTTCAAACCGGCGCATGATATGAAAGGGCAGGGCACAACATTCGGTTATCCCGTTTTGACGGCACTCGGGGCGCATATTTGTGCCTTGATTCGTTCGGGAAAAGTGTATGATGACGCTATGTTGAATGAATTTGAGGCAGATGTGGCCGATATGGAAACGGTTATTCAATTCCCACCGCATTCGGAGAATGAGATATTGGCCGGGATTCGCAAACGATTGGAGGAAAATGCGTAAATGGATTCAAACAGAGCACATTTGTTGGTTGTTGATGATGATACGCGATTAAGACGGTTGTTGAAAAAGTATCTTACGGACAACGGCTTTGAAATTTCGGAGGCCGCCAATGCCTCGCAGGCACGCGAATTGCTCATGCTGTTTCGTTTTGCTTTAATTGTAATGGATGTGATGATGCCGGGGCAAAACGGACAAGAGTTGACAAGAGAATTGCGCAAAGAAGGAAACGAAACACCCATTTTGATGCTGACGGCCATGGGCGATATAGATAACCGTATTTCGGGGTTGGAAGCCGGTGCCGATGATTACTTACCAAAACCGTTTGAGCCGAAAGAGTTGCTTTTAAGAATCAATAATATCTTAAAGCGAAACGGGCAGGAAAAACATCCGTCGGAAATCTATTTCGGTGCTTGTTGTTATAATACGAAAAACGGCGTTCTGACCGTGCAAGGCAATCCGATCGTATTGACAACTGCCGAACAAGAATTATTGAAATACCTGATTCAAAAAGCGGGATATGCCGTCGCGCGCGAAGAGTTGGCGCGGTTAGCGGGAACGGATAATGAGCGCGCCATTGATGTTCAAATTACGCGATTGAGGAAAAAAATTGAAACGGATGCTAAAAATCCGCAATGTATTCAAACGGTGCGCGGGCAGGGCTATATGTTGGTATTAAAGTAAAACAGCAAGGTGGAATGCTCAATGAATTGCATAAGGTGAGCAAATGCTCAAATAAAATGAATGCAACTCAATAAAATGAATATGAATAAACGATTATAACAAGTTTTTAGGGAAAAAATGAAAAAACAAAAGAAAAAGTGGGCAGAAATAATAGCAAAAAAAACGAGTTATTTTATTGACTATATTCAAAAAACACGTTTTTTCGGGTTGGTAAAGCCCATATTTGAGTGGTTTCATTATGTGAGTAAAGTTTTTAAACTACGGGTTATGCCACGGAGTTTGTTTTATCGTTTTGTCTTAATTATTTTATTGCCGTTGATTTTGTTGCAAATGATTTTATTCATTTTCTTTTATAATCGGCATTGGGATACGGTAAGTCGACGGCTGGCTTTGGATATATCCGGTGAAATACAGATGATTGCCGATTATGTTTTGGAAAACGGCACGGATACCGCAGGAATGAATGTGTTTTTAAAACGTGTGGAAAGCAATTTAGGATTGCAAGTGCGCTTTTATCCAGATGAACGGTTAAAGAGCCAAAATTTACCGTATGAAGCCAGCACGTTTCATTTAGTCAGCGCGATTTTGGCACTTAAATATCCGGTTGATATGATTGAAGTGAAAGATCAATTTCAGCAAATATCCATTCAACTCCCTACGGGGGTATTAACAACGGTTGTTCCGCGTAAACGGTTTTTCAGCTCAACGGTTCACGTGTTTGTGGTATGGATGATCGGATCTTCGGTTTTACTGTTTTGGATTGCCTTTTTATTTATGAAAAATCAAATCCGCTCCATAGAACGATTATCGCGCGCATCGGAACTTTTCGGTATGGGGCGGGATATTCAATTCAAACCGGGCGGAGCAACGGAAGTAAGACAAGCGGGTTATTCGTTTGTCTTGATGAAGAACCGTATTCAAAAATATATGAGTGAACGCACGGGTATGCTGGCAGGCGTATCGCACGATTTGCGCACGCCGTTAACACGTATGAAACTTCAACTTTCCATGATGAAACAAGATGAAACAACGCAAGATTTGCTTTCGGATGTTTCGGAAATGGAGCAAATGTTAAAAGGATATTTATCGTTTGCTCGCGGTGAGGGAAAAGAAGCGCCTCAACCGATTGCCTTGCATGAGGTAATTACGCAACTTGTTGAAAAACAACGAAAAGCCAACCAAAAAATAGATTTCCACATTGAAGAAAAAATAACTATATCCGGGCGACTCAATGATATCATGCGCGCCGTTTCCAATATTATTACGAATGCGGGTCGGTATGCCGAACGTACATCTGTTTTACTGGGTATTCGTGCAGGGATGGCAACGATTATCATAGATGATAACGGCCCCGGAATACCGCCCGAAAAGCGAGAAGATGTATTTAAAGCATTTTATCGACTGGATGCATCACGCAATCGGGAAACGGGCGGAATCGGTTTGGGGATGACAATTACCCGAGACATTATTTTATCTCACGGTGGGGATATTCGGTTAGATGAAAGCCCGATGGGGGGATTGCGGGTCGTAATAACTTTACCGATTGAACAAAAGAAAATAACTGACGATTTATCAAATTGAATTCTTTGATTTCTTTAATAAAATTATCAATGTATCAAGATTTTTTGATGCCTTTTTTAGCGGGTTTCTTTTAAAAAAAACTTGCCTTTTTGAATAGAATAATGTATTCTAAAAAACGAATCGGATTTATCTCTACTTGTCCTGATTCATGGGTGGTTATGATTTCTTGAAAAAGGAATAATGATTGCTCAAAATAAACGGACTAAAAGGAGCAAATACAAATTGTTTGCATGAATGGCATGCACCATTTTATTTATTCTTCGCGTCCTTTCAAAATAAGTACTGAATGTAAAAATGAAAGGAAAAAAATATGTTAAAAACGGCAGAATACGTTTCGCTCGGGCATCCGGATAAGGTTGCCGATTTTATTACGAGTTATTTATTGGATCAACTTTTACAAAACACACCGCAACTCAAATACGCCGTAGAGGTAATGATTAAAGACAATACGGTTGTATTAGGTGGGGAAATCAGCGGTTCCGTTTCATTGCCGAATGTGGAAGAAACGGTTAAATCCGCATTGCGTGAAATCGGATACGATGAACGCTATGCTTCAATTTGGGGCGATAAAGCCATTAACATAAACAAAATTCATATTATCAATTTAATCGGTGTTCAATCCGCAGAAATTTTGCAGGGCGTAACGCAAGATGGCTGGGGTGACCAAGGAGTCTTCGTCGGATACGCTTGCCAAGGCGAGGAATCAATGCCGGCAGAGCTGGTTACGGCGCGCAAGTTAAATAACGCATTATATGAAAAGGCAAAAACCTCCGATAATTTGGGGTTGGATATTAAAACACAAATTACTTTGGATGAAACGGGTCATATTCATACGGCCATAGTAGCCGTTCCGATGTTGAAAGAAGAAGATTTAACGGCATTTATCATCCATGTATTAGGGCAACGTCCGGATAAAATCATCGTTAACGGCACGGGCGCTTATACGGTGCATTCTTCCGTGGCGGATTGCGGTATTACGGGGCGAAAACTGGCTTGTGATTTTTATTCAACGGCTTGTCCGGTCGGGGGCGGAAGTCCGTGGACAAAAGATGCGAGTAAAGCCGACTTAACGCTCAATCTTTATGCAAGGTATTTGGCCAAACAATATCTGGCGGATAATGATGAGTGCTTTGTTTATCTTTCGGCTTGTATCGGGCAATCTCGGTTGCCGAGTGCCGTTGTGAAAACGGTTAAAAACGGTATTGCCGTTTCAAAGGAGTTAAATATAACCGAATCACCGCAAGAGATTATGCACTTATTGCATTTAGATAAACCGATTTTTACCACATTGTGTAAAAAAGGCTTGATGTTTATTTAATGCAGTTTATCAAATAAAATGAAAAATCTTCTCTTAAATGATGAAAAGAATCAAAATACGTTTCTTTTTAGTTGAAAAAAGAGAAGATTTTTTTTATTTTTCTTGCAAAGAGATTTAAGAATGCGTAGACTGAAAACGATTGAAAGGATTGCAAATGACAAAACCGATGATTTCTGTTATTGTGCCGATTTATAACGTGCAAGCATTTTTGCCCGGCTGTTTGGAAAGTATTATTTCGCAAACATTTAAGGATATTGAAATTATTTGTATTGATGACGGTTCTACGGATGAAAGCGGTACCATTGCCGAAAGTTATACCGATAAAGATTCCCGAATTAAAGTGATACACCAAGAAAATCAAGGTCTTTCCGGTGCCAGAAATACGGGTATGCGCGTTGCCGAGGGAGAGTTTATCGCTTTTTGCGATTCGGATGATTACTATCACCCTGAGTTTTTGGAAAGATTATATCGGGCGATTGAAAAAACGGGTGCGGATGTTGCTTGTTGCAATTTTGTTAAGACAAAAGAAAAGTATACGGGTGCTTTCCCGACCTTGCCGGAACCACACGTGGAACTTACATACAATCCGAGTATGATGTATCTCAAAACGCGCAAAATTTCAACGGGTGTGGATACAAAATTATATCGGCGCGATGCGATTAAAGATTTATCGTTTATTAAGGGGATTTATTTTGAAGATGTTCCTTTTACAACGGCTTTAATGTTGCGCATTAAAAGTGCCGTGATAACAGATTTGCCGATGTATTATTACTATGCTAATCCGAATTCCATTATGCGAACATCTTTTTCATGGCAAAAGGTATCCAGTTATATTCGGTTAATCCGTCATATCGCGAAAGATACACAAGAAATTCGGCCGGACTTGGTGGCGTTGGTGCGCCAAAAAGTATTGAACGGTCGGTTTAAAATGATGGTAAATCAAGCTGTTCGTAAGCAAAAAGATATTGAAAAACGCAAAGAATTATTTGATAAAATGCAACCGGAAGTGGTTGCGCTGTTTCGCGAAGGCATTATTTCTTATGCCGGGTTAAAGCCCCATCATCGGCTGGCATTGTTCTTGCTGGTACATTGTAAAACTTCAACACCTGCTCGGTTGGTGATGACATATTTATAATGCCTTAATCTCTGCTCGGCTGATAATGACATTCTTATAACGGTCCGGCAAATTTTTGGCTTGATGCCGATAAGTTCGGTATTCGTTTTACGCGTTATGTGTAAAGATGCAACAGCCGATAGTCTTTTTGCTGGATTCGTCAATCAAAATACCAAAGCCGTTTTCTTTAATATCTTCAATGGTGTTGAGAAAGAGCGGTGCATCGGTTTGCATTTGTGTATCGCTTATTTGAATAACCTTGACAACCTTTGTGCCGTGTTTCAGTAATAAACGATTGGTTGGTTCTTCAAAGAAAAGCGTGCGATGTGAAAATGTGTTTGTTGCCATAAGAGGGCAATTCGCCAGACAATCACCGACATTCACATCTACCGGTTCAATCGTTTGAATGCAACCGAGCGGGAGAGATGCTGATTCCGGCGCAATGGTGAGCTTTTGCTTTGAAGGATATAACGTAAATGTTTTCCCCGACTCCGAATCAATCAGATGATTCATGAGATTTTTTCCGTAAATATACCGTTTGCCGTCCAGCTGTTTCATCGCTTGAATATGGAATATAACGGATTGATTCTTTTCGGCCATATTGGCAGATTGCTCGGCGAACTTTTCTAAAACGGATAAGACGTTCGGTATATTATATCCCGTAACGGCGGAAATCGGAAAAATGGTGTATGAAAAACCTTTATCTTTCAGTAAATTTTGAATTTCTTCCTCTTTTTGTTTCAAAACGGATTTATCCGCCAGCAAATCGTATTTTGTGAGGCAAACACATACTTGTTTTAAACGGAATAAGGCGCATATTTCAATATGGCGTATGGTTTGAGCGCGAATGGGTCTTGTCGCATCAACAACGATGAGAGCGCTATCGGCACACGCGGCCGCCGTTGCCATATTTTTAGTATATTCTTCATGCCCCGGGCAGTCCAATACGTGAAATCGTATTTGCTTATAGGTAAAATAGCGATGGGCAACATCAACCGTAATTTTCTTTGTGCGCTCCATGGCAAGCCCATCTAAAAACATGGCAAAATCGGGTTGGGCTGATCCTTCCTTTTTAATGGATGATGCCAGTGCTTCCTCCAGCTGGTCTTGTTTAATACTGCCGGTTTCATAAAGAAGACGCCCTAACAGGGTGGATTTTCCATCATCAACATTTCCGCAACAAATCACTTTAAACATTCTTTTCATTAGAAATATCCGTTAATTTTTTTCTTTTCCATTGAGAAGTCAGTATCATAATCAATTACGCGCGTGATGCGCTCCGTATAAGCCGTGTGTTTCAGCTCGTTGATAACCTCATCAATCGTTTCGGCTTCGGATAGAACGGCGCCCGTTAAAGGATAGCATCCCAGTGTGCGAAAGCGCACTTTTTTAATTTCGCCCGTATCATTTTCCGTTGCAATATATAGTCCGGATTGATTGCGAACAACGTGTCGTTCATGTGCAAAATAAAGTGGAACAACCTCTATATTTTCGTGTTTAATATATTCCCATATATCAATTTCCGTCCAATCCGAAAGCGGGAAAACGCGTAAACTCGTTTGATCGGTATGAAATGTATTATATAGAGGCGGAATTTCCGGATTTTGGTTATAGGGATTCCACTTGTTTTCTGCATCTCTCACGGAAACTACCCGTTCTTTGGAACGGCTTTTTTCCTCATCACGTCTGGACCCGCCGAACGCTATTTTAAAATTGTATTTTTGCAACGCTTGTTTCAATGCCTGCGTTTTCATTACGTCCGTATAGCGCGGACCATCCGTATACGGATTTAAACAAGCCGGATTCTTGTAAACAATTAAATCAATTTGTTTTGCAATTTTATCCCGAAAGGCATACATTTCTTTGAACTTCCAGCCGGTATCAATGTGCATAAAGCGAACGGGAATCGGAAACGGGAAAAATGCTTTTTTAAACAAGTGTAATAAAACGGATGAATCTTTTCCGATACTGTAAAATACGACAATTTCGGAAAGTCGATTTGAAAAGCAAATTTCGCGTATTACTTCAAGGGCTTCTTTTTCAAGCTGTTGCAAATACGGTGTCATATAAAACTCACTCCGAATCCGATGGCAAATGCAAGAACCAAAAGTTGCATCATGGAAAGATGTCCGCGATAATATATGACGGCAGACATAATCGCAACCCCGAGTTCCGGGTATTTTAATGAAAAACTTGTGAGAGAATCAAGCGAAATCGGTTGTGAAAAAACCGACATATTGGCAAACAATACAACGGCCGACAATACCATCACGAACGATGCCCAGCGTGCGCCCTTGAAAAAGCCGGTAACAAATGTTGAATTTTGATGCTTTTTAAAGAAGTTTAAAGCGATTGTTGCCAAAATAAAGGTGGGCATCACAAGGCCGATACTGGCGATAATGGCATCAAGAACTTGCCCTTGCATATAACCAATATAGGTTGCGGCATTGATGCTGACGGCACCGGGTGTCATTTGCGATATAGCCAACAGATTCCCGAATTGGGCTGGTGTAAAAAAGCCTGTTTGTGCTACAAAATCTTCATATAACAGTGGAATAATCATATAGCCACCGCCCAAACAGAGCAGGCCATATTTAAAGAATTGCATAAAGAGAATTAAGTGTGTCATGAATGCTTCTCCGATTTCGTCTCTTTTTGTTGCTTATATGTGCTGATTATCCCGATTAGAACGGAAAGCACAATCAATAGAACGATATTAACGCCATACAGCATACCCACGATGAGCAGACCGACGATTAAAAAATCGCGATGTGTTGATAAAATCTTTTTCCCAAGACGCAAAGCCACACAGCCGAAAATACCCGTCACACAAGCGCGGATATAAGAAAATGCAGTTAAAACATGTTGATTTTCCATGGATAACAACGGGAAAAATGCCGCTATTAAACACAAAATACAAATAGAAGGAATTAAAACCCCTATGGTTGCCACCACACTGCCTTTCCAACCGGATAATCTATGTCCGACAAAAATAGCGGAATTAACGGCAATCAATCCGGGAATAGTTTGAGTCATGGCCACCATATCCACAATATCATCGCTTTTTAATAATTTATATTTCCGAACGAATGTATCCTCTATAACGGGAATCATCGCTAATCCACCGCCGACGACGAAGAGCGCAATTTTAAAGAATGTCGTAAAAATTAAAAAAAGGATGTTCGTTTCCGAACGGTAACGATTTTTTAACATGGTCTACCCCTTACATAAATATGCACTACCATACTGGATATTTTATATAATTGCAACAAAAATATATGTTAAAAATTAAAAAAATTGAGTTGACAATTTTAGTTGCCCCCGTTATCTTCATTTGTGTTAATGTCAGCAAAGGAGATAATATGAAATTATTGATGAAACTGTGTGTGGCAGTTACTTTGTTTTTTTCAACAATTGCAGGAGCGCAAACAATGAACAATTTAGATAAGGAAAATACACTTTATTTGGATACGGAATACGGGCGTGCGGTGATAGAATTATATCCGGATGTAGCCCCTAATCATGTGAAGCGGATTAAAGAATTAACGCGTCAGGGATTTTATGATGGCGTTAAATTCCATCGGGTTATCCCGGGATTTATGGCTCAAACCGGTGATCCGACGGGAACAGGCATGGGTGGTTCGGGCCAAAAATTAAAAGCCGAATTTAATAATAAACATCACGGCAGAGGAACGGTTTCCATGGCGCGCGCATCGGATGTGAACAGCGCAGACAGCCAGTTTTTTATCTGTTTTGATGATGCCGGTTATTTGGATGGACAATATACGGTATTTGGCCAAGTCGTTTCCGGCATGGAAGCCATTGATTCTTTGAAAGCGGGCACTTCCGCCAATAACGGCAAGGTATCGGATCCGGATATTATTGTGAAGATGCAAGTTGCGGCGGATGAAAAATAAGTTCTCGTAGCAAGTCGGTTATATTAAAAGGCTCTTTCTTAAAGAGCCTTTTTTGATGGAGTTCATCAACGAATCTCATCGGGATTATTTGGCCACAACAGGCACTTTTTTAATGCGTTTTGTTGCCGATTCGGATTTCGGAATATGAATTGATAAAACGCCGTTTTCAAAATCGGCCGAAGTTTCATCATAATTTAAATCTTGCGGTAGCGGAATGGTTCTTTGAATCATGCCGTAAGAACGTTCCGAAAAATACATGCCGTTTTCCGAATCGTTTTCTTCTTGATGGTGTGTTTTTTCGCCACTGATGGTTAAATAACCGTCTTGTGATACATTAACGCGAATATCTTCCGGATTCATCCCCGGTAATTCCGCCGATACGTTCACCGTATTGTTTGATTCCGATACTTCAATGTTCGGTTCCAGCCATTGCGAATCGTCAAACGCTTGTGCCCACATTATCGGAGAATTCATATAATAATTTTCAATCCCTTGATTTTTATTTTGTTTTTGACATTGTTTTGTGTTTTGACAAAGTTGATTTTGTTGGGTGCTTTTCCCTTTTTTAAATTGTGTGATTTTTTTTGACATGTTCAGTCCCTTTCAAAAATGATTAAACAGATCAAAATTGTGTGTATTTTTGATAAAAAACAAGGTTGATATAGACCTTAATCTGCACTTTTTACGTTAAAAAATAAAAAAGTATGCTTTTTTACAGATTTTTTTGATTGGGATAATTATCAAATGCAAAAAATTAAATTGAAATTAAAATCTATATACATTGCACAAAAAAATAAAATATAAATTCATAAAAAAATTTTTTTAAAAGTAATAATATTTTTTTTAAATGAATTATACTAATGTTGACAAAATAAAAATTCAATATAGAATAGAGATGTAATCAAAAAATTGATTGCACTTATCAGGAATAAGAAAGGAAAAATGAATGAGCGCAGAACGAAAATTGATTTCCAGCAAGATATTTGAAAAACACACGCTGAAAGAATTGGGTATGGGTCTATACGGATTACGTCACGGAAAAGGGTTGAGCTTGGAGGATTTTGCATCTATTATCGGTGAGCCGGCAGGTGCGATTGAAAAAATAGAATTGGGGTCTTATACATCGGAAGAAGCCGTTGATTTTGATTTGGTTCTTAAAATTATTCAATATTTTGATGCCAAAATTGAAATGACGGTTTTTTCATAACATGAGGTTATGAATCAATAACTATAAAAAGCAGACACAAAAAAACCGCTTTTAATTAAGCGGTTTTTTTGCTATACGCCGTATTCGTTTTGTTATTGATTACTCAAAACATTGATAAACGGAATAGGGGCATTGCCATAGATATTAACAGGTAATTTTCCATCCCATTTTTGCACGGCTTCATAAGCAACCAAACTTTGATTTTTGCTGAGTGCTTCCGAGCGAATACGCATACTTTCGGCTTCGGCTTGTGCGCTTAAAATCTTTTGATTGGCTTCTTCTTCAATTTGCTTTGTTTTATTTTTTGCTTTGATGGCATCTTGCGTTGCAATTTGTTTTTCTTCAATAGCACGTTCAAATTGTGATGAATAGTTAATATCTTCAATTACAACGCTTTGGACAAGAATATGTGCGGGTGCCAGATTCTCTTTTAATGCCGCCAAAATTTCATCAGAAGCTTTTTCGCGGTTAGAAACAAGCAAATCAGCTTCCCATTTGCCGATGGTATCTTTAACGGCTTTTAAAATTTGCGGTGTAACAACTTTTGTTTTATAATCCATACCGATTTCTTTGTAGAGCAGGTGGGCGGTGTTATCATCAACACTGCTGTTGATGGTAACAGATAAATCGGCTTGTTGAACGTCTTTTGTATAAGTGCTCATATTTAAAGCAATGCGTTGCACACGCACATCAATCGGTTTAATTTCGGTTGTGAGTGGATTATAGAAATAAATTCCTTCGGGTAACGGATCCCCGATAACCTCTCCGAATCGTGTTTTAATACCGCGATAACCCGTGTCAATAATCGTGACACCCGAAAAGCAAATGCCGGTGATAACTAAAATAACGGCCAGAATCCCGTATAGAACGGTGTTTTTCATTTTAATTCTCCTTTAATTTTTGCGCGTCCCTTGCGCGTTAATAGCAAAAGCGGAAAGAGGAGTAATACAGAAATATGCGTTGATTGCAAAGAGCCACTGGAAAATTTATAAAGTAACAGGCATAATACGCCGACAATCCATATAAAAAAGATTATTCGTAGCACAAAAACAATAAGCATATTCTTTCTCCTTCTAACATAAAAGAGGATAACAAGAGTTATGAAATCTGTCAACCGGAAAAGAAAAAAGTTATGCGTGAAAAAAGGAAAAGTATAAAAAAAGGTTAAAAATGAAAAAAAAGTGTTGACAAGGTGAAAAAAAGAAGGTATAAACACCCACATAACCGTTGGGGGTATAGCTCAGCTGGGAGAGCGCTTGAATGGCATTCAAGAGGTCAGCGGTTCGATCCCGCTTACCTCCACCAATTTAAAATTCAGCCCGTTTGAAACGGGCTTTTTTCGTGCCTGAAATGAAGTGATGAAAGCTAAGTTATAAAGGCTCTTGTGATGAATTTTAGGTTCAATGTGAAAATACCCGTTTACCACAATTCATCTGTGTTTTTTGTGAGATGAAAGCAAAAGTGCTATTTAAGCAAATGAACCACCCAAAACTTTCTTTGCTAGGCAATCCATAAAAAGGCATAACTTTGCGCCTTTTCCGTTTCGTATCTTTATCCTCTCAAGCAATTTTAATTATCGCTTGGAATATCAAAATTACCATAGTCAAAGACCGGATATTAGAAGTAAATCTTTATTTGTTATTGATCATTTATCCGCAAGATTTTTACTAATATCTATGAAAAACTCCTTACTCCATAGATCCAATTTATTCGCATCGGTAATAAACGGTAATATATCCTGTTTTGCACTTTCGTAATCAATAGCTTCAAAACGTTCATTTAACATCGTTCTTAAAGTTTCTATCGTAAATGTATCATCGTCCTTTAAAACACCAGAATCTACAAGTCTTGCTTTTAAATGGGGTAAATTTATTTTTGATCGGTGCGACAGGTAAAATATATAGTCATATAAATCACGCCCTTTAACACGATTTTTCCAAGTCCGACAAATAACTGCATGAACCTTACCGGCAAATAATGACGGCATATCATAAAGTTTAACTTGATATGGTGACGGCAGTAATCGGTATTTATTCTCAAAGGAGGCAAAGGCCGGAGGATTGGTATCAATCTCAAACTTTATTTTGATTATCTCACTAGGGTTAATATTGATGTCCTGCGAGCCATAAATACTGACAATATGTTCTTTTGTATTTCCCTTTAAAAAGGCTGATTTAATGTCAGAATCAACGGACTTTATTTTTTCTTCTATGGAAAATTTTAAGCCGACCGAAGCCAGCTCTGTTTCCAGCCCATTAAAATATGGTTTTAAATCAAAATCCGGATTTGGAGATATAAGCGAAAAATCCAGATCTTCAGAAAAACGATCGAGGCCATAAAAAATACGCAATGCTGTACCGCCATAAAATGCAACATGTTTAAAGAAATCGGCTCGAGATAACCCGCATAAGGCAATCTCTTGGACAACCTCCTTTATAGCGTTTTTCTTTTCCGTCAGAGTTTTTGTTTGATATTGTTCCAACATCTGGGTTAAAATGGTTTGCATTATAAAGTTCTCCTAATCAGCTTACTAAGCATGTGAAGATTGGTTGAATGATAAAGAGGAGCTATTTTTTCTAATACTTCCTTATTAAGCTTGACGAACTCTCCTTCATCTATCCGCAAATCTTCAAACAAAAGTTCCTTTAATTCTGTCAAATTCTTGATGGGCGGTAAAGTGTATAATTTATCGCATAATGCCTTTTCGGGCGTTGCAATTTGGTAAGAATAGCCATTCTCCTCATGAATTAATACGGCAAGAGGGTATACTTCTGCCGGAACATCCCTGTATGTAAACAAACCAAAATTATTTTGATACTTCTTTTTTCTGCGCTTGTTAAATGTGGCAGATGTATATGTCTTATAAACAGTTTCCGGAATGAGGGAATAAACATACAGTGCATAATCAAAAGATAAATACGACGGTCCGAAAATACGTCCGGCCAGATATTGTCCATCGGTCGTAGGATCGGTTTCATATAATTCACGTGCAATAGGTATCAAGCGGCCTGCCTTTACTTCATATCGTATTTTATCGTAAATTTTGGCGTAATTACTATATTTTGTTTTTAAATCGTCAAAAGAATATATCATATTTTCTCCCATTACTCCAATTATATTAGAGTTTCAGGAGAAAATCAAGCATTTTTTTACAAAATAGATAAAATATGACATCAGCTAAGCAATTTTAATTATCGCTTGGAATGTCAAAGTTCCCATAGTCAAAGACCGGGGCGCGGTATTTACTGATTTTCTTGCTGAGTGTTGGGTCGCTTAAAAGATACTCTTTCACCAAGGCAGTGGCTAATTCATCTTCGGCCAGTTTTGGTTTTTCTATCACAAAAAATTCATCCGCCGGCACAATGGGCTTTTTGGTATGCCCTTCGTACAATTTCTTCAGTTCTTCCCCTTGTTGATAGGCGGCCAAATTCAGGTGGTCCAGCGCCAACGCCAAAAAGGCTTCAAAAGGGATAGGATTCCCTGTCCATTCCAGATACTGCATTTTCATGATTTGAAGGGCCTCTATCAGATGAGCCACACCCCGATATTGACGCCAGATATCTTTATAGCGAGGGGCATTGTTCTTTTGGGAATCTTTGGATTTTTCCTCTTTGATGTCTTTATCCAAAACAAATGCCGCTTTGTTGAGGCTGACTTTACCGGCCAATTTGGGATCCTGTTGCATAGACTGCATTGTCTTTAACATCCGCATGACATAAGCCCAATCGGTTGTTTGAATATGCTCTTGTAATTTTTTCATCTCTTTGGCCGATCGGTACAGGCGTAAAAGTGAAACCCCACCCAATTTTTCAAAAACTTCGGGCATTTCCTTTTCAAGGCCTGAGACCTTTATCAGTAAAAATTCGCGTTGCAGAGCAGAATCTTTCGGAAATAAAGCCCGGGCCATAAACAAATATACTTGAAATAAATTCCTGTAAAATTCCTTCATCAGATACTCCTATATCCAAAGATATAGTCAAAAGGCGATAAAAAGGCAATATTTTTCAGGGGGAACAGGAACAAGTTTTTTGTACTCAACACTTTTTTTCGCAGACTGGGATTTTTAAAAAAATGCTAGTTTTCTTCAAAAAAATCTCAATGTTTATTCTTCTTTTTAAGCTTTATCTTTGCCTTGTTCGTATAAGGCGATCAATGTCAACAATAAATTAAGGAGAAATAAAAGATGGAAAAAAGAAAAGTAACGCAACGCTTTTATACAACAAAAGATGCCGCCACCTATCTGGGGTTAGCCCAACGCACCTTGCAAAAATATTGAGTGGACGGTTCCGGCCCCAAGTTCAGAAAAGTACGCGGTCATAGTTTTTATGATGTGGCGGATTTAGATGCTTGGGTGGAATCAGCCGAAAAAACAGCAATCACTTTTGATAAGAGGTAGCCCATGAACAATCCGTTACACGAATTGGCGCTGGTCATACTCCCCACTTTGCTGAAAGTTTTCAATCAAGGGGAAGAAAGTGCCAAAAATAATCAGAATTAACTGGATATAAATTGTAAAAAGAGCGTTATTGTATTCACAAGGAGTCGTTATGGTTGATACAAATCTTGACTTAAACATTGATATTTGTACTGTGCCGGATTTGCCTTTTCATGTCCTGAAACAGTATTATATCCAACTGTATAATCAAGAAGCCCGCATTGGCAATAAAGAGTTTTACATCTTGCGCGTTTCTTACCGTTTGCAAGAATTACGCCATGGGGGATTATCCGTAAAGACAAAAAGTCTGATTAAAAAACTCTTTGAAAAACAACAACGCAAGAAAAGTTTATATCCGGTGGGAACAGTGATAGTCCGCACCTATAAAGGAACGGACTATCGTGTCACTATTTTGGAAAGGGGCGTAGATATGGACGGCACCTATTACACCAGTTTATCATCAGCTGCCCATCATATCACAGGCATACGCACCTCGGGAAAACGCTTTTTTGGAGTTGGATAATGAGATGTGCAATCTATACACGTAAATCAACAGACGAAGGATTAGAAAAACAATTTAATACCCTGGAAGCTCAACGGGAAGCCGGGGAAAATTATATCAAGGCGCAACGTCATCAAGGATGGGAATTGATAGACAAACATTATGATGACGGTGGTTATTCCGACGGTAATATGAACCGACCGGCTTTTCAAGAATTACTGGCCGATATTCAAGCGAATAAAGTGGATATGGTGGTTATTTATAAAATTGACCGGTTGACCAGATCTCTTTTAGATTTTTCCAAGATGATTGAAATTTTTGATAAACACCACTGCTCTTTTGAATCGGTGACACAAAATATCAATACGGCGGATAGCATGGGGCGATTGATGTTGAATGTGCTCCTTTCTTTTGCGCAGTTTGAACGGGAAATCAGTGGAGAACGCATCCGCGATAAGATTCTGGCATCCAAGAAAAAGGGTATGTGGGTCGGCGGTGTTCCCCCGTTTGGTTATAAAGGTGAAAATAAAAAACTGGTGGTTGTGCCGGAAGATGCCGAAAAGGTCAAGCACGTTTATGAACTGTTTTTATCATCCGGTAATTTATCCATGGTGGGCCATATCCTTTTACGGGAAAATTGCACCTTTCGGGGGAAAGTTCCCGGCTGGACCTTTTTAAGGAGTATGCTCAACAATCGTGTTTATATCGGCGAGATTACGCATAAAGGGACTTCTTTCCCAGGCCAACATCAACCGATTATTGATAAAGAAACATTTGAATCCGCCCAAAACCTATTCAAATCAAATACACAAAAAATCCGGCGGCGGCGGTTAAAACCGGTCAGTAAAAACGACCGGATATTATTGATGCCATTTTACGGGGAGCTCAACCCAAAACAATGACCGCCCGAGAATTGCTCAGAGCCTCTATCCCGGCCAGTTGGCCCGAACAAAGAAAACTGTTCGGTTTTCCACCAGTCAAAGATTAACCATTTTCCCTCTCATTAGAAAGGACACACCTGATGTCTCAAAACAAACAAAAAACGGATGATCCGCAGTTCCCTCTTGGCTTTGTCAAATTAGACAGACGTTATTTAAACTGGCGTTGGCTTCCGGATGAAAATGTCTGCCAAGTGTACCTTTATCTCTTACTGCGAGCAAATTTCCAAGATAAAGAACTTTATGAATATGTTATCCATAAAGGCGAATTGCTGACCAGTTATGCTGTGATCTCAGAGGCCTTAAAAAAATCCCCACAACAAATCAAGCGGGTTATAGCAAAACTCAAAAAAACCGGTGAAGTTGATACAAAACGCTTAGCAAACGGACTACTTATAAAGATGTTAAAATATAATAATTTCAATGTGTTAGGCGGTGATGAATTATCCCCATGCGACTCAGGCGCGAACTACCTGCGGACGACCGGCGAACTACCTGCGGCCATAAATAAGAAAGGAAAGAATGCCCAGAATGTATATAATGAAAAAGAAACTCCCTCAGGCTTGGCAATGAATTGGAGTGTGCCAAGGCAAGGCTCAATTTCTAAAGATCCGGTTCCAATCGGACAGCTGTTGGGGCTAAGTGATAACAGCCCGTCCATAGAACAAGTGGAAGAGTATTGTCAAGTAAGGCAGTATCATAAAATCAACCCTTACCTGTTCCATGTTTATTATTCCCGCAAAAAGTGGTGTGATAAGTATGGCAACCCAATTAAAGATTGGAAGCGCTCGGTTGACCAATGGGAAATGTACGGGGAAGAATATGCCAAAACCAATGAAGAAGGCTAAAAGTTTTGCGCTTACTAATTTACTTTCTTTTTTTGAAAAACAGTGCTATATAATAATCACAAATAGAAAGGATATACAATGACATTTGAAGAACTGAGTACAGTGCGTTATACGCAAAGAAGTTACGATACTAAACCGGTTGAAGATGACAAAATCCAAAAGATTTTGCAGGCCGGACGGGTGGCCCCCACCGCCAAAAACAACCAACCGCAAAAGGTCTATGTTGTTCAATCGGCGGCGGCTATGGATAAGTTGCGCACCTTGACACCATGTCATTACAATGCCCCGCTTGCCATGATTATTTGCTATGATAAAAATCAAGAATGGCACAACCCAACTGATGAGACTATTACTTCGGGCGTTGAGGATGCATCCATTGTGGCAACACACATGATGTTGCAGGCCGCAGACTTGGGCGTTCATTCCACTTGGGTGAATATGTTTAACCCGGATGAAACGCGCAAGGCTTTTGATTTGCCCGAAAACGAAGTACCCGTTTTGCTCATGATGTTCGGTTATCCGACAGCCTCGGCGGCACCAGCGCCAACGCATACGAACAAGAAGCCCTTGTCCGATACCGTTCAATTTTTGTAATTTCTCTGTTGTTTTGATTGCTAGCCACCTGATCAAAAGGGGGGGCTTTTTTGTATCTACGAGGATGCAAGCCGCAGTGTTTTTTTAGTAAAATCAAAAAATTTTGGGTGGTCAGTGGTCAGATAAAAACATATAAATATCAATGAGTTATAAAGTTTTATTTTCACTTCGGGTGGTCACTTGGCCTTTTTGGGTGGTCACCCGGGTGGTCGGGCATCCGGCTATGGGTCCTTCCTGGCGAGATTTCATATGCGGGGACGCAAGCCGCACCATATTTCTAGCGAAACAGAAAAATTCTGGCTGGTCAGGCATATCCCAAACACCAATAAACACAAGGGTTATAATGGGGTCCGATTTTTCCTGGCTGGTCACTGGTCACTTCTGGCTGGTTACCCCTTCAAAATAATGCATATTTCTTGCAAATTAATGCCGAAATAACTGGATAATTTTTCGAAAAAGAGCGTTCATTGTGATGCGAAAGGAGATTATCATGAAAACAGTTAAAACTTACATGGTCAGGAAGCCTTCAGATATTGAAGAAGTTCGGGATTTAACCAAAAAATACGCGCACCAAGTCGAAGAAGTTGTGATAGCCGAGAGGGTTCACCTGTCACCCATTTGGTATCAGGCCATTTGCCAACGCCCGCTGGACAACTACATCTTTTTATCCGGTAAAGGGGGATATAATAACGACAACCAACGTCAGGTTATCGCCCTAGAATGTGACGGTCAGCCGACACTCTACGCCGACCCGTCCGGCTCAAGCTATTGCCGCTACTTGGGGCTTGAGGTTAAATAAGGAGAATAACATGTATAAAGAAGTACCGGAAGATTTAAAGAATAAAATTAAGGCGGTGGCTGACGCAATGAATAAGCACGACTGTGTGGTTCATACCATGCTCTTTGCCGCAGGGGAAAACAATTATGGTTATAAACCCCACCTCGGCCCAAAGAAAAGGAAATACTGTAAAATACCTGAGGAGCGTCTAAAAGAATGCGGACAGATATTTCATGAAGCCCACAAAGCCCTCAAGGAAGAAGGTATTGAACTTCTCATCTGTTTGATGTCCTCAAAACAAGGTGGAGTCATGATTTTTGTCAGCAAAGAGGCGGCTAGGTGCCGTCTTGACATATTTAGAGAACTTGAAAAAATGGAGAAGCGTCATGCCAAAATATCCTGATATTACTGTCTTGTTGACCGGTAAAGACGGGAATGCCTTTAATATATTAGGTATCTGTTTACGGGCGATGCGCCGGGCAGGCCTTTCCCAAGAAGAACGCGATGCTTTTTACGCCGAAGCCACCTCCGGCAATTACGACCACTTGCTTGCCATCTGCATGGAATGGTTTGAGGTAGAATAACACTGATTTTTTAATTTTTCATTGCTTTTTCTCGTACTGTTTACTAGAATATGAGGAGCTATTACAGATAGGAGTTAAAAATGACAATACCTCATCCGATGTCCATATTAGATCTAGTAAAAGAATTTGAACGGGGCCAAATGCAATTACCGGAAATGCAACGCGGCTATGTTTGGAAATCCACTCAAGTTCGAGACCTATTAGACTCTTTATACAGAGGATACCCAACGGGTAATATTTTACGCTGGGAGACAACAGATAATTCTGTTGAATTACGAAATTCTGCCATTGATCAAACATCTGAAAAATGGGCAAACTCTTATCTCCTTTTAGATGGGCAACAAAGGCTCACATCTTTGGCTGCAGTGGTTCAAGGAAAATTAGTTCAAGTTAGAGATTCCAAAAAACCTATTGATATTTATTTTAATCTTGAACATGAAGAAAATATGTATGAAACGGAATTAGGAGATGATGAGGTAGACGAAAATATTTTTGAAGCGGATGATGACGACGAAAAAGAGGAAAAAGATCCCCTAGATAACTATGACAAACCTTTTATTGTAGCCAACAATCGTGTCAAACAAAATCCTAATTGGGTATCCGTTACAGAAGTTTTCAAAGCCAACGATATTACACCTTTTTTGCAAAGGATCGGAATAAATTCATTTGATGATCCTCGTTACAAAAAGTATCAAGAAAGATTAAGAAGGCTTATGAGTATTAAGGATTACGAATTTCCTGTTATCACATTAAAAAAAGAATTAAAATATGATGAAGTTGCTGATATTTTCGTTCGTGTAAACTCTCTTGGTACAAAGTTAAAAGGCTCAGATTTAGCGTTGGCGCAGATTACATCAAAATGGCATGGCTCGCTAAAAATTTTTGATGAGTTTCATGAAGAATGTAAAAAAACGAATTGGGATATAAGTATTGGTACGTTGTTAAGGACCCTTATTGCTATTACAACGGGACAGTCTAAGTTTAAAATTGTTTCTTCTCTTTCTTTGGAAAAATTACAAGAGGGATGGGATAAAACTAAAGAGGCTGTGTCTTTTGTTCTTGCCTACTTGACACAAAATTTTGATATTGAAAATCAAAATTTGTTATCATCTCCGTATTTTATTACGACCTTAGCCTATTTTGTGTATGTAAAAGATAAGCAAATTACAGAACATGAAACTAATTTGTTAAAAAAATGGTTTTTGATAGCCAATGCAAAAGGACGTTATTCGTGGGGGTCATCGGAAACAAAGTTAGATGAGGACTTAGCGGCAATAAAACAAGGGAATATTGAAAAATTACTTGATATTATTACGACCCAATTTGGTAGACTGGATATTACTTTAGATGATTTACGTGGTAAAAATCGCACAAGCGGATTCTTTAAGACGATGTTTACACTTATGCATAGAAACAGGGCCAGAGATTGGAATACAGACCTTGTTATAAGTATGAAACATCCGGGAAAGAAAGATAAAATCGAATTTCATCACATCTTTCCTAAAAATATTCTGAAAGAAAAATACGACAGAAAAGAAATAAATGACATCTCAAACTTGACATTTATTGGCAAAGTTACAAACATTCAAATCAGCGATCAAAATCCGGAAGTTTATTTAAATGAAATTGTAAAAGAACGGGACATTGAAATCTTGAAAGAACACTGCATTCCTATGGAAAAAGAACTTTGGAAAATAGATAGATTTATCGATTTCACTGATAAGCGAAGAGAATTACTGTTAAAACTGATTAATGATTATCTGGAAGATATAAAAGTATAATTTTGCCTTTGCCCTTAGAAAATCTGAATTATCTCTTGCAATTTCGATGGGTTTCATATAAAATCATGTGAGTTCAAATCAGAATTGACAGGAGATGCACCATGCCAAAGAATGGATTATTTAATGAAGCTACTAGGGTTCAAATGCCTGCCCTGGTCCATTTGACACGCATTGGATATCACTATTATGGGAAAATATCGGATGATATGGCTGGCATTGATTATGATGCCGATACAAATATTTTAACAAAGGTTTTCAGAAAACAATTCATAAAGCTCAATCCAGAACACACTGGTGATGTAGAAGAAGTACTAAGAACTATAAGGCAAGAGCTTGATAACGATGATCTAGGAAAAAGTTTTTATAAAAGATTAGTCAGTGTATCACCAATTCGTTTGATTGATTTTGAAAGGCCTGAAAATAATATTTTTCATTGTACGGCTGAATTTACATGTAAAAATGGGGATGATGAATTTAGACCCGATATTACATTATTTGTGAATGGGTTACCATTGGTTTTTATAGAGGTAAAAAAGCCAAATAATCCAGGGGGTGTGCTTGCAGAAAGCAATAGAATGAATGAGCTCAGATTCCCCAATAAAAAATTTCGTCGTTTTTTAAATATTACACAATTTATGATTTTCTCAAATAATATGGAATATGATGCCGAAGGAGGAATAGTACCAATACAGGGGGCTTTTTATTGTACTACGGCTCATAAATCAGCCCCTTTTAATTGCTTTAGAGAAGAAAATACTTCTAATTTCCCAGTAGCTCCATATAATAGAGATTACAGCTATAAGGATATTGATCCTACAACAGAGCATGCAATTCTCTCTGATTTTAATGTACAAGTTATACATACATCTCCAGAATATCAAACAAATCTAAATACATATACTCCAACAAATAGACTTATAACATCAATGTGTAGTCCAGAAAGACTGCTGTATATTATTAAGTATGGAATAGCTTATGTACATATGGAACGAGAGGTGGATGGAAAAATAGAGGTCACTGACCAAAAACACATTATGAGATATCAGCAACTTTTTGCTTCATTAGCAATAAAAGATAAACTTGCTGCAGGTGTTAAATCTGGAGTAATATGGCATACTCAGGGCAGTGGAAAGACCGCTTTATCTTACTATCTTTCTGGAATTTTAACAGATTTTCTGGCTCAAGATCATAAAGTAGCAAAATTTTATTTTATTGTTGATAGACTTGATTTACTTGAGCAAGCTTCACAGGAATTTGAAGCAAGAGGATTAAAAGTAAAAACGGCCAATACTAGAGAAGAGTTAATGGCTCAATTTAGACAAAATCAAGCCATGGAGGGTGTCACTGGGGAACGTGAAATTACTGTTGTTAATATACAGCGTTTTGCAGAAGATAAAACGAAAATTGATTTGCCAAATTATGCAACTAACCTGCAACGCATTTTTATTATTGATGAAGCACATAGAGGATATAATCCCAAAGGGTGTTTTTTAGCACACTTATTTGATGCAGATCCTCATTCTATTAAGATTGCACTAACAGGTACACCTTTATTAAAGGAAGAAAGATCTTCTTGGAAAGTCTTTGGAGAATATCTACATACGTATTATTACGACAAATCAATCCAAGATGGATATACCCTAAAGATTATTAGAGAAGATATAGAAACTTCATACAAAGAGAAACTTTCCGAAATATATGAAAACTTGAGTACACTTGTACAAAAAAAGGAAATTAAAAAGAGCGCTATCATAGAGCACGATTCATACGTCAAAGAATTATTGCGATATATTATAAGTGATTTGAAGAGATTCCGAATGTTGCATGGTGATAATTCTTTGGGAGGTATGGTAATATGTGAAACCAGTGAACAGGCTCGGAAGCTATTTACATATTTTGATGAAATACAACGCGAAATAAACAAATCATCCTCTAATCCCTCTAAACTTAAAGCAGGATTAATATTACATGACAGTGATGATAAAGAAACAAGACGGCAAATTGTATCAGCATTTAAGAAGGAGATGACGATTGATATTCTCATAGTTTTTAATATGCTATTGACTGGATTTGATGCTCCTCGTCTTAAAAGATTATATTTTGGTAGAAAGTTAAAAGATCATAATTTACTCCAAGCCATAACCAGAGTGAATAGACCCTATAAAGACAACCGTTATGGTTACGTCATTGATTTTGCAGACATAAAGAAAAATTTCGATGAAACCAATCAAGCATATTTACAGGAACTAAATAGATTTAATAATCCTGATGAAACTGGAATTGGAAATAATACAGATACTTATAAGCAGATAATTGAAGATAAAGATGCTATAGTTGAGCAGATGAAGGAAATACGGCAAACGTTATTTGATTATACAACAGATAATGTCGAAGAATTCAGTCATGAGATATCATCTGTTGATGATAAAAAAACATTACTAGAGCTCAAAAAAGTTTTAATCTCTGCTCGTGATTACTGTAATTTAGTCAAGACGTTTGGAGATAATGAGTTAAAAGAAAAATTCAAAGGATTAGAAATTACAAAATTACCACAAATGATTTCCGAAGTACAACGCCATATTGATAACATTAATCAAAAAGAAGCCTTTTACACTGACGATTCTACAAGACAAATTATTAACCAGGCAATGGAGGATATAACTTTTGATTTTCATAAAATTGGCGAAGAAGAAATGAAAATAATTTCCGGAGGTGCTGAACTTAATGAAAAATTCAGTAGAACAGTAAGGGAATTTACATTAAATTTTGACCAAGAAGATCCTGAATATATTACATTAAGAGAAGCTTTTATGCAGAGATTTAAGGAACATGGTTTTGTAATCAGTACAGTAGAAGAGTATAACGAGAATTCTCGTGCACTTGATGAAATTTTATCAAAATTAACAGACCTTCAAAAAAAGAATACAACACTATTACGAAAATATAATGGAGATGTAAAATTTGTAAGAATACATAAAAGAATACGAGAGAAAAATACAGAAAGAAAATCTCTAGGGCAAAAACCTATTATTTCATTCTATGAAGATAACATTCTTCAAACATTAATGGGAATAAAAACAATTATTGATCAAAAAGTATATGACCGTAATGATATATTAAAAAAGGATGCGTATTTTGAACGGACGGTTATGACTGAAATAACAAATGGAATGGACGCAATGGGAATAGATAGTGTACGAGATGATAGATTATTTATTCAATCAAGAATCTCGAAGCAATATTTAGAGCAATACAATCAAACTTATGCAATGTAAAGGAGCAACTATGTCTGAAGATATTAAAGAAAAAACGATGGCTCTTATTGATTCCTTGAAGTCTACATGTCAGTCATACGGCATGGGAAACGATGGTAATGAATATAAAGTCATCACTCAAGTTTTTCTTTATAAATTTCTAAATGATAAATTTGGTTATGAGGTCAAAAAAATAAGTTTTAAACTTGCTAACACTGAAAAATGGGAAGTTGCATATAGTGATATGTCTCAAACAGAAAGAGAGAAACTTTTTGATACACTTTCACCAGATATTCCTAGATTAAATCCAGAACATTTGATCGCAAATCTTTGGAATCAACAAACAAAGGGGGATTTTGACTTAATTTTTGACAACACAATGATTGATATCGCTGATAAAAATGCAGATATTTTTTTTACTCAAACAACCCAAAGAACCAAAATTCCATTGTTCGAAAAACTTACAAATTATATAACCGATGATGCTGCACGCGCACCTTTTGCGCGTGCACTAGTTGATAAATTAGTAAATTTTTCATTTGAAAGCGCATTCTCAAAAAGTTATGACTTTTTTGCCCATATTTTTGAATATTTAGTAAAGGATTATAATACTAACAGTGGGGGAAAATATGCTGAGTACTATACTCCTCATGCCATTGCCACAATTATGGCAAAATTATTGGTTGATGATAATACAGATTTACACAATATAGAATGTTATGATCCATCTGCTGGAACAGGTACATTATTGATGGCTCTTGCACATCAGGTAGGAATTGATCGTTGTACAATTTTCTCTCAAGATATCTCCCAAAAAAGTAATAAAATGATTAAGTTAAATCTCATACTAAATGGGATGGTTTCTTCTTTGGACCACGCTATCCAAGGAAATACTCTAACTAGTCCTTACCACAAAAGCGATGATGAACAAAATTTAAGATCATTTGATTATATCGTATCTAATCCTCCATTTAAGTTAGATTTTCCAGAAGAACATAAGCAATTAAAAAGCATGACTTCAAGATTTTGGGCTGGTGTTCCTAATATTCCTAAGGAGATAAACCCTCAAAAACCCAAAATGGCTATTTATACTCTGTTCTTACAACATGTGATTAATTCTTTAAAAAAAGATGGAAAAGCTGCGATAGTTGTTCCAACAGGATTTTTAACGGCGCATAGTGGAATAGAAAATAAAATTTTGAAACATATTGTTGAGAAAAGGGTTGTTTTTGGGGCGATTAGTATGCCTTCTAATGTTTTTGCATCAACCGGAACAAATGTGTCCGTATTGTTTTTAGATAATTCAAAAAAATCTGAAAATGTCATTTTGGTGGATGCTTCTAAATTAGGCGAAGATTATAAAGATGGAAACATTACAAAACATCGCTTAAACAAGACTGAGATTAATAAAATTATTGAAACATTTCAAAAAAGAGAAACAATTGATGACTTTTCGGTAATTGTTTCATACGATCAAATCAAAGAAAAAAATTATTCATTAGCAGCAGGACAATATTTTGATATTAAAATTGAGTATGTAGACATAACGGCTGAAGAATTTAAAACCAAAATGGATGGTTTTAAGGCTAATCTAAATGAATACTTCAAACAATCTAAAAAGTTAGAAGAAGAAATTAACAAGCAACTTGGAAATTTGAAGTATGAGTAATTTGTCAACTGCAGATAAAAAATATCTTGAGAATGCTTTGAGATTAGATACTAGTCCAATTGTGCACTTTGATTTTTACTCATTTTTTAATGAATTAGGAATTGATATTGATAATCCCAAGTATTCGTCAGATGGAACAACAAAAACTGCACGAATTAGAAAGTTTTGGGAACTAGAGAGTAACCAACTTGTAGGTCGTTCAATTCTTGAATTAGCCGCATTATTTAGAAATCAAGAACTTAGATCTCTTATGTTTGTTAAATTTAGCACAAAAATTGAAAAAATCGGTCAAAAACTCATGATGTATGATGAGATAGAAAACAAACCTTTACAACAAAAAAAGCACAGTAATAGTAAAGACTTAACAATAGAATTAAGACCTGAAATATATGAGCACGTAAAACGCTTTATGGATAATGAAGATTATTTTCATGCAGTAGAAGAAGGTTATAAGATTGTTAGGCGCAAATTACAGGAATTGACAGGAGAAGAGCAAGCACATAAAGCATTTAAAGAAGAAAATTACTTAGTTATATTTGGTCATCAACCAAAAGATGGCATAGAAAAAGACTTTTTTGAAGGAATTAAGTTTCTAAATATGGCAATACAAAACTTTCGTAATGAAAAGGCACACGATATAGCTAAACCATTAAGTAGAAACCTTGCTATTCATTACCTAGCATTAACAAGTTTAGCCTATGATTTGATTACAAGGAATGAGGAAGATAAGGACTAAAGATGTTTATCCAAAGCGTAGATATCAAGAATTACAAACTTTTTAAGGATACTTTCTCCGTAGATTTTAATGTTCCTGACGGTGTAATGATAGGAAGTGGTTTAACAGTACTTTGCGGAGAAAACGGCAATGGTAAGTCATCTATTTTGGAATCTATTGCGCTAGGACTTCAAGATTATAGAAGTGAAAATTTTTCTATTGAGCACATAAATGATTTAAGCAAAAAAGTAAATATAGACATTCATGCCTCAACACCATTTGAAGTAAAGAGTTTTTTACCTAAAAAAACATTTAATGCTACAGGTTTTTCCTTTATTGCCAATAAGAGACAAAGAGCTAGTGGAAATTTATATGGGAGTCTTGTTGTTTCTGGTCGTAAGCTAATTCCAGAAACAGAAGAAGTAGATTATGAACTACGCTGTGAAGGATTAACACCTTTTGGGGCACAAAGATATGAACAACCCACTTTATTATTTTTAGATAAAAATAGAATATATCAAACGCGTAAAGGTTCAACAACTTCAACAAATTTTGATTATTTATTAGAGAGATTGAGTTCAGCTCCACAAAGTGTGGAGGGAGAAATCCCCGAGTATATATTACCAAATAATCATCCACTAAAAAAAGTATTTTCAAGCTTTGAAAGTGCATTCAACATCCCATTAAGGTTATATAAAAACAATCCGATAAACCAAATGGAAAACGCATTTGTAGCTTTGTGTACAGAAAATAATAATATTATTAAATTGGGCAACCTAGGTTCTGGATATGAAATGTTTTTCTCTATATTGTGGGCAGTAGAACGTTCTCGCTCTGAGACAAGAGATTTGATTATTTTACTTGATGAACCCGAACTACATTTACACCCAGGACTACAACAAAGGTTGATTAACCTTTTAAATAATATATCAAAAGATATCCAAATTATAATCGCAACCCATAGTCCGTTGTTTGTTAAACAACTAAAAAATGAAAATACAAAATTTCACATACTACATAAAGACAATACAGGAGTATCTTTGCAAGGACTAAGAGAACAGAAAATAACCGATTACTTGTCATTAAATGAAGTCAATTTTATGGCTTTTGGACTTTATACTGAAGAATATTTTAACGAATTATATGAAACTTTGTATAGAAAAGCCAAAGAAGAAGATAATTCAATAGATTCTCCTTATACTTTTGATAAAAAGTTTTTTATACAAAAATATTCTTTAATTGCCGATAAACCATACAAAGCAAGTAATGATAGTAAAAAAGTATCATATATAACATTTGTACGCAACGTTATACATCATAGAGTGGATTATACGAACGCAGGTATGGAATATACAGACGATGAATTTAAGAGAGCTGTTAATACAATGAGGAGTTATTTGTGATGACCAAATTAGAAGAATATTGCTTAAATATTACAGATGGAGAACACGGCTCTGTTATAGATGATAATAATGGTAAGTATTACCTGTTAAGTAATAAAAATATGCTAGATGGGGAAGTCGTAATTACTTCTGACGATAGAAGAATATCTGAAGAGAGTTTTCGTAAAATTAATAAAAGAACAAAACTGTCCAAAGACGATGTATTGATTTCTACAGTAGGAACTATAGGAAAAGTTGCTACAGTTGAAAATGATGTTAATTATGATTTTCAAAGAAGTGTTGGTATTATAAAATGTAATACAGATGTTTTACTACCCAAATTTTTATATTACTATCTTAATAGTCCTTATATTCAAAATAAGCTAATTAATACAGCTAAAGGGGCTATACAAAAATGTATTTTTATAAATGATTTGAAAAATTTAGAGGTTTCTATTCCTTCAATTCCTCTGCAAAAGAAGATTTCCGAAGTTCTTGCGTTTATTGATAGCAAAATTAAATTGAATAATAAAATAAATACAGAGTTAGAAAATATGGCAAAGACTTTATATGATTACTGGTTTGTACAGTTTGATTTCCCTGACGAAAATAAACGACCGTATAAATCCGCCAACGGAAAGATGGTATATAATGAGGTCTTAAAGCGAGAAATACCAGAAGGTTGGGAAGTTAAAAGTTTATATGATATTGCAACTTATATAAACGGACTCGCTTGTCAAAAATATAGGCCTACTGATGAGAATAGTTACAATGTTATAAAAATTAAAGAATTACATACTGGTTTTAATGAAGAAACAGAAAAGGTAAAGCAAAATGTTCCTTCAAAGTATTTGGTAAACGATGGAGACATATTATTTTCATGGTCTGCTACACTTGAGGTTCATATGTGGATAGGTGGAACAGGAGTATTAAATCAGCACATTTTTAATGTTAAATCAAAATACCCGAAAAGTTTTTGTTATTATCTCTTAAACGAATATGTTAAAGTATTTAAAAAAATAGCCGAAACTAGAAAAACAACAATGGGACACATTACCATTGACCATCTTAAACAAGCATATGTTTTAGTTCCACCTTTAGGCTTAATTAATGCATTGGACAGTAAAATAAAACCAATATTTGATAGTATTATAACTAATCGCAAAGAACAACAATCGCTTACAAATATTAGAGACTTTTTGATTCCTTTGTTAATGAACGGCCAGGTTACAATTAGCTCTGAACACTAACTTGACCATTCATAAGCAATGGTAATAGAAAATCTCTTAAATAGGCAAGATGCATATTTTCTTTTTTTAAGGTATCAATCTTGGATAAGCACAAATTTAAGGGATATAGTAAGTTTGTATTATCGGGGATTATAACTTTTGTATTCTCAATATCACCCTTGGTAATAAACTTAACAATTGAACCGTTAGCTCCCTGTGTAAATAATTTTATGGAATCAATTAATGATTTGTGCATCATACCTATATAATCAGTGTTTTTTGGAAACAAAACGTATGTGCGTTGATAAGCATTAAAGCACCCTTCATAATATTTAACATTAAAATTACCATTTCCTGCAACTAAAACGGCTTTTCCTTCAAAAGCGTAACTATCACATTTTAAGACATCATCACCGCAAGTAAAAAAAGCATATTTTCCATTAGAAGTAGCAAAATTAGCATCTTCTTTTCCTGTCACAACATTACATAAATCTTTTATATTCTTAACTTCCCAACCTTCTGGTATTTCTCGCTTTAAGACCTCATTATATACCATCTTTCCGTTGGCGGATTTATACGGTCGTTTATTTTCGTCATTTATTGCATTATTAGTGCGTCAACAATGGAGGTTATAAATGATCTATGGCTACATAAGAGTAAGTACAAATAAGCAAACAACAGAAAATCAAAAATGGGAAATTCAACAATATTGTAGTAAGCGCAACATTGTTGTAGATAAGTGGGTAGAAGAAACGATAAGTGCGACAAAGGATTTAAAATCACGTAAACTAGGAAAACTGATCAAAAAACTACATAGTAACGATATTATCATTGCAAGTGAGCTTTCAAGACTTGGAAGAAAGCTATTAGAGGTAATGGCTATTCTGCATCACTGCATGAATACGGAGGCCACCGTCATTACGATAAAAGATAATTTTAGACTTGATGCAGGGATACAGTCCAAAGTTTTAGCTTTTGCTTTTGGTCTAGCTGCTGAAATAGAAAGAAATTTAATTTCTCAACGAACACGCGATGCTCTTGCCGCCAGAAAAGCCTGTGGAATGAAGTTAGGTCGCCCTTTCGGAGCTAAAAATTCTAAATTAAAGCTAACCGGATATGAAAATACTATTATGGCTATGATAAATAAAGGTTATACTCGAAGTGAAATAGCACGAAAATTAAAAGTGCATAGAGAAACATTAAGAGAATTTATTAAAATATATAACATACATTGAAATTTTTAATTGTTTTTGTTATGTTATAATCATTCAAGAAAAGAAATGTATTAATATGATCAAGGTTCTATTCGTATGTCTGGGAAATATTTGTCGGTCGCCGATGGCGGAGTTTGTGATGAAACAAATGGTCGCCGAAAAAGGTCTGGCGGACCAATTTGAAATCGCTTCTGCCGCGACAGAAGGCTATAATGAAATGGTGCATGAGGCGCTGGATTACCGAGCGGCGGATATGCTTCGGCAGATGAAAGTTCCCTACACCCAACACTACTCGCGCCAAATTCGCAAGTCCGACTATGATAAATTTGACTATATTTTGGCAATGGATGATAATAATGTGCGGGATATTTTGGATATCGTTGGCGGGGATAAGGACCACAAGGTTCATCGCTTGCTGGACTTCACCCAAAATCCTCGTCCGGTTAAGGATCCTTGGTACACCGGTAATTTTGATGAAACCTATTGGGATATCGTTGAAGGTTGCGATGCATTTTTGAAGTATTTGAAAAATAAGGAGGAAAAAGAAGTTGATTAAACAAAACACACCTTATAAAGGAAACGACAGTGAGTTGTTAGCATTAAAAGAAAATACCACCCGATTGGTGTATGAAATCAATATGTCTTTTCCAGACAAAAGAGTGGAAATTCATCAACAGATTTTGCCTAAACTTTTTAAAAAATTGGGAATAAACAGTTGGTTTGAATTTCCATTAAACTGTGACTATGGTTGTTTTACCGAGATTGGAAACGATTGTTATTTCAATCATCATTTATCTATTGGAGATGGCGGAAAAATCAAAATCGGCAATAATGTGATAGTTGGTCCCTATGTTGGTATTTATACAGCCCAACATCCCTTGAATTCAGAGCAACGCAAAGAAGGTTGGCAAACGGTTCAAGATATTACAATCGGCAATAATGTATGGATTGGGGCAAATGTAACAATTTTGTCGGGCGTTACCATTGGAGATAATGCAGTTATCGGTGCCGGTAGTGTCGTTACAAAAGACATTCCAACCAATACTTTGGCCTACGGAGTTCCCTGTAAAGTCATTCGGAAAATAAAATAATAATCTTTATTCTTGTCTTTCTGAATAATATTTTTTAGCCCAAACACTTTGCAAAGCCTGCAATGTGGTTGGAGCGATTTTTTCAAATGGCAGTTTATCCTTGCTAAAAAATTGCATATCGGTACATTTAGACGGTTCCAGATTTTGCAATTCACCTTTAAAATCTTTTATGAGGAAATAAAAATCCATCCGTTTGTTATCACCGACCAAATTATGAACAATGTGAGCAAACTCAACATCCTTGATGTCTACATCAATTCCCAGTTCTTCTTTGGCTTCTCGGACAATGGCTTGAGTAGCGGTTTCATTTTCTTCTATATGGCCGGCCGGCAATACCCACCATCCATCTTTGAAATAACCGTCCGTCCGATAGAACAATAAGATTTTATCGTCTTGCTCCAAAATAAAACTGACACTAGCATTAAATTTGACCCGTTCAGACATCACTTCCTCCGTTTAGACTAAATTATAAAACATCTTAAAAAGAAAGTCAAAAAATTAAATGCTCTCTATCATTTCAACAGGTTTGTTTTCTTTTTTTGCTTTCTCTAATAAAATGGGCAAGTATTTCTTTTCGTATTCATGACTCCACCGTAAAAGACGGAACAGCGTAATCGGATTTTCACGGTGCTTTTTAGGCTCAATATGAAACATTCGGCGGATAGAACGTTTTATTATTCGATACTGCCTTAGTCGGCGGGGCGGTTTTAAAATTATGACTTTATCGGCTTGTTCAATAACGAGTATAATCCAATCTTGGAAATAAACCCCTTCTAAAATCCAATCTTTATTTTCAGATAGGATTTGGTTTAACAAGGCTAATCTTTCTTCTTTGGAACGACGCAGATTAAATGCATTCGGGCGATTAATCCACTTAACCTCATCTAAATCAAAACAAGGTATATTTAATTCTTGCGATAATTTTTTGGCATAGGTGGTTTTGCCACTCCCCGGTCCACCCGAAATATAAATTTTAGGCATAAACTTCCTCCCATTTAAAAATTAATAAAATAATTTCAACTTTCCTATAACTCTTTTTCAAAACGGATGAGTGGAACATCAAGTTTCCAAAAGTTTTTACTCGGAGCGTTTGTTTTTATCATCCCTTGTTTTTGATAAAAACCAATGGAAGGTCCATCCTTGATTGTCCACACAATTAACTTATTATAGCCGTCTTCTTTTTTTAATCGGCAAATCTCTTTCATTAAAGCGCTTCCGACACCTTGTTTTTGAAAGTCAGGATGAACATAAAGCATTTGAATTTCAACAGTTCTTTCTTCCGGATATTCAAGAGTTAAAAATCCAACAACGTGATTTTCTGTTTCGGCAACATAATATTCAACTTCTTTAATACGATTAGCTGTTCGTTCTATCACCGCTTCATCAAAAGGCATATTGTCCAGAAAATCATCAGGTAAATATCCTCGATAACAGGCTTGGTAAGCATGATAGTGGGCGGATTTTATATCTCTGGCATCGTTTGGGATAGCCTTACGAATTTTTAATTGCATCTAAAATCTCCTCTACTTGATTGGGATAGAGTTTTTTTGTTTCAGGAACTCCTAAATGCTGAGCAAATAAAATGGGCGTATCCAAAGTAATATCTGGATAATGAACACGCATTTGTTTTAAGGCCGATTCCATATCTGGTGTATGCTCATCGAAACCATCTATTTCTAATGCTTGACGTAAAGGGACATAATACACATGAGTCACATAAACCACCTCTGCCCATTGTTCTTTCGGACAGTCTTTATAAACCAAAAATCCCTTATGAACAAATCCTTCATTCAAACGAAATGTAGAAGTCTTTTCGCCATTTAACAAAGCCGGCCAACGCTTTTCAACTAAATGTAGCCACTGCTGTTTTGGGGAAAGCGCGTGTTCAATAAAACCTTTAATAACTTCGGCAGTTTCTTTGGGTGTTTGATTGTCATTGTTGATGATAAAGTCGGAGTATGGACGATTTTGATATCCTTCCTCATACATCTCTTTGATTCTGTTTCGTTCCCAATCATCTAGTTCCCGTTCGCCACGATTCTTTAAACATTCTTCCAAACTGGGGGCAAGGGTGATATTTATAAAACGAGTGTTTTCATCCGCCATAGAGGACCATGTTTTATAACTATTTTCACTGATGGGATAGGCAAATATAACCGTTTCGTATTGACGAGATTGTTTCAATGCTAAGAGTGTTTCATTTAGGCGTTTTTGACGTTCTGCCCAACCATCCTGTATAGAAAGTCCCAATTTTGCTTCCTCTTCGTCACTCATCAACTCATCCACTTCAATAAAAGTGGCATTGGGCAACAGATTTACCAAAATCTTGGAAACTGTTGTCTTTCCTGAATTGATTGGTCCATTAATATTCAGTATTAACATTAAAACTCCTTGTGATTGCTTTCATCCTAACCAAACCGCACATAAAAGTCAATCCTTTGGGGCTAAATATACTCGGCCAGGTTGATGATTTTCTTTTTGTGTTTTCGGGCTTTTTCGACAGCCTTATAAGCACCACCGGAATTGTGAGTGATATAGCAAACAATGTAATCCGCATTCTTGGTGATGTAGTCGTTTCTCCGTAAAATGGCAACTTGCGGTGGGGCGTTGGCCACTTCATCGGGGTATATCAGGTCATAATCTTGCGCCTCAACCCACTCCATTTTGGCATCACTTGGATGATACGCCGGAAGCAAACACAGGGAAATCCCTCTAAACTCCTTTTTTAATTCTTTCAAGGTAAGGCGCGCCATACAGTCAAATGTGCCTTGCTCGCACAGCCAAAATTCATCTACCCCTTGGGCTATTAAATCTCTGATAACTTCCTCTAAATGTCGCTCTATGTTGCTGGACATAGGGGTATCGCGGTGGCCGAAAAAAGCGCAAATGCTCAAACTGAATACCTGTCAGCCCAAACAAAACACCGCCAGAAGGCGGTGGGTGTTGTTAACTACGAATCTTATGAAAAGTAGCCCGGTTTATTCGAGCGTGCCTTATGTCGCCGGCACCCACCAAACGGTGAGATGCCCACTAACAAAGAAACTTTTAATAATACAAAAGTCCCTTGCCCACGAGAATCAGGGTTTGTACTCCCTTGTTAGAACTTGGGCTGTCCTAACAGAACTGATTATATACGAAGAACGTTCAAAAAACAAGACCTATTTTATTTTTTTTTGAGCCGGTACTCCTTGGCAAGGTCCGCTTTCATTTGTTTATAACGTGCGACCATTTGTTCTAATTTGTGTTGCATACGGGTCAGATTTCGCGCCTGTTTTATGGGAAGAGGAATACCGTAAGCCTGCTTCAGATGGGTTTCAATATATGTCAAAATCCGGCCGGCATGGTAATAAACCATCGTAAAGTTTGTCCGATTGCTGGGTTTAATGTCCTCATACTTGCGCATTTTCATCAGTTTTCCTTTCGTTGCAACACAATGAATGCTTGGAAAAACGAAGAAGTCCAGTCAATTATGAAAAAATAGTGCAAGAACCTTGTAATTTATAAAGCTTTCGGATAGAATGTAAAAAATCTTTAAAAGAAAGGGATGCAATATGTCAGATTTAAAATTGTTCAGCATCAAAACAGGAAAGGCTGTTGAAGTAAATAGTTCCATTGTTGCAAAAGAAAGAAATATTCAACGACTTGTTGAGGAAAACTGTGAAACATTGTTGAACGTTCGCTTTTTAAAAACAGAACACATGTTTAAAGCAGATGATGGTCATAATGCACGCATTGATACACTGGGATTAGATGAAAATAATTGCCCGGTAATTATTGAATATAAAAGGGATGGAAAAGATACAGTTATCAATCAAGGGTTGTTTTATATGGATTGGTTGGTAAAGCATCCGAAAGATTTTGCTTGGCTTGTTTTGGAAAAATTCGGTAAAAAAATTGCAGATGATATTGATTGGACACAACCTCGTTTAATTTGTATTGCTCAAGATTTTAGTCGTTATGATGAATTTGCCATCAAGCAAATGCAAAAAAATATTGATTTAATCCGTTATCGTATATATGAAAATGATCATTTATTATTTGAATTGGTTAATACTTCCAGTGATGAAAATACAAATATTACTCACAATACTTCCAAAAAAGAAAGTAGTATAAATAAAAGGGTAAAAACCGTAACGGATAAATTAGAGACAGCCTCTTCTGAGATAAAATCTTTATATAATGAATTGGATGACTATTTATTGTCTTTAGGAGAAGATGTTCAAAAAAATATATTGATGCACTACATTGCATACAGACGGTTAAAAAACTTTGCTTCAGTAGAAATTCATAAAAATAATATTTTAATTTTTGTAAATGTTGATGCCGATAACATAATGATAGAAAAAGGTTTTACTCGTGATGTTCGTAATATTGGACACTTTGGAACGGGAAAACTAGAAATAACAATTAAAAATCTTACCGATTTGGAAAAAGCAAAAACATTAATAGAAAAAAGCTTGGCTACTTCTTAAATTTCCTCCAAGTGGCCTTTACTTCGCAACTGTAGTCTGGTGATGGATATGGGGTGCGAGGTTGGATGTAGAGAAAAGCGCCTAAATAAGGCACTTTTTGATTCTCTTATTTTTCAATACGGTTAAGAGCTTTGGCAGGATGATTTGCGCCAAGAGTTTAAGTTGTTTTTCCATGTATTATCCTTTCAGTTGATGACATCACCATACATGCTTTTATTTTCAGATTTATCAACTTATATTTTCAAGACGTGCATTTTTGACGATAACCAACACTATTTTTGCATACAAGTCATTTACAAAATGCCCAAAAAGTAAATGAATATATACTGTTTTCCGTAGAAAATGAAAAAATCTCCACCAAAAATTTTTATCGTCCGCATTTTGCGGACTTTTTTTATAAAAAGTATCTTTTAAAATAACCGTTTTAATTGTATTAAAAACTTTTGAGACGGATAATTTTTACGGCGAAATTTCTTTAATTCAAAAAGGGTATTTAGTTGTTGGCCTGTTAAAAAGAGGATGTAACAAAGGAAGTATTTGGATTTTCATTCTGGAAATAATTTCCATATCCCTCGAATCTGATGCAGGGGAACTTAACCAGTGGCTTCGGCAATTCGTCGGCGATGGAGAGTTATATCACCTTGTCCGAGTATTTTTGCATATACACAGGTAAGTTTAGGTTGTCTGTTTACTTATTTTTTTATCGTTTATATAACCCTGTTAATGTGCCTTGTCCAATAGCATGCTTTTTTATTTCCGTTTCAATTTCTTTCGGCGTGGCCTCTTTGGATATTTTTAAGCTTTCCGTGTCAAGCGCATAAACTGTGAAATTGTAGCGATGTTGTCCTGACGGCGGACAAGGACCTCCATATCCCAAAGTCTGAAAATCACTTTGCAGTTCCGTTGCATTTTGTATTTTTTGACCTTTTTCAAAGCCGGTTGTATTTGTCGGAATATTAATGACAAGCCAATGATAAAACCCGTTGACTCGCGGAGCATCCGGATCATGCATAATCAATGCAAAACTTTTTGTATTTGCAGGAAAATTCGTCCACTTTATATCGGGTGATATATTTTGCCCACCGCATTTTTCGTAAACGTATTCTTGCGGTATTGCGGTATTATGTTTAAAAGAGTTTGAATAGACTGACATAGGTGAATCACCTGTCGACTGTTGTGCGATTGCTACGCCGATAAATAGCAAATTGCCGAAAATCGGAATCATAAACTTTGATACAAGATTCATTTAACCCCCTTTGTCTGAATGAGCTGGATGTTTGTTCCCTCCTTAAATAAGGGTATCTGATTTTTTATAAGATTGCAAGATGGATTATTAAAAAGTAAAGGGAGATGTTGTTTCATAAAAAAACGGTTACACGAAAAGAGATAACCGTTTTTTCCTCTTCTTATGATAAATTAGTTGGTGCGTTTTTCTGCCTTTTTTGAGCCTCGTTAATCAGTTTGTAAGCAATACACTTTTTCGGGCAGACGCTGACGCATGTCAGACAGTTAATGCAGTTAGGATGACGGATGAATTGATTTCTTTCAATTTTAATATTCATCGGGCATTTTTTATCGCAAAGATGGCAGTGAATACATTTACTTTCATCACGTGTAATTCCAAAAATCCGCAACACGCTGAATAATCCGTAATGTGCGCCTTTTGTGCAAAAATAGTTGCAAAACGGTCTGTCAATAAACAGTGAGGCCAAAACAAAAATGCCTAAGATAATGCCGGCCGTTAATGTCAACTTTCCTGAGAAAAAATCGTGATTAAATACTTTTCGGGCATTTAAAAAGGCGAATACAATTCCTACAACCCCTAACGCATACAAAACATATCTGGAAAGTTGTAAATACTTTTGATATTTATCGGGGACTTGGTAACGCGGTAACTTTAAAAAGCGTGCGAGTTTTGCAAGCCAGTCTTGAAGTGCGCCGAAAGGACAGACCCAACCGCAAAAGAATACACCTACCAGTAATATTGTTAAGAAAAGATATTTGCCGACGGGATTATATTGTGGCATAAAAGCCAAAACCAATCCCGACATAAAAATGGCTTGAACAATAAACCTTAATGTCTGAATATGTTTACGATTAAATTTCATTTGATATTCCCTTATTTCTTGCCAGATGCATACAAATATACTCCTAAGACCAAGAGATGTAAAGAGTGTTTTTAGGGCGTAATCCCATTTTTTTTATGCGGTATTTATGAAATGATGCAACCGTTAAGTATGGTTATTTTTATTGACAAAATAATGAGATTTTGATACATTAATTCTATATTGAATAAAGTCTGGTTCCTTGAGGAGAGAATTCAAAAATGGAAACGAAGGGGTTATTGGATAGTGAGGGTGATAAAGCAACTTCATTGGTGGAAAAAACAAAGATTTTTATAAAGAAACAGCGTGCGCCTGTTTTAACATACCGTCATAAAATGGAAGCTGACGGCATTGATACAGTAGGTCTTTGCGACTTGGACATTTTATATCAGCAACACGAGGAAGCAATTTCAAAAAATCAACTTTCAATGTTGGTTGAGGAAATAATGGCAGTTGATAAGACGGAAGGGCCGTGGCAAAAGTATGCGCATGAAGTTATTCAAAATTTATTCAATGCGCCCGAGAATAAAAAGATTTTTGAAACGAATGAGCAAAATACAGATGAAAGCGGTATGGATAGCGTTTCTAATCTTTATGGGGATTTGCTGAATTGTAAAATTTATTTGTCAACGGATGAAAAACCGAATGCTTGTATTGTGAATCAAACAAAGCCCCCCATCTTGATTATTTCAAAGGGTATTTTTTTTGATAAGGCGGGTAACCCACGGCCGATTGATTGTTTGGCTTATGTTTTAGGGCATGAACTCGGTCATCCTTTTATGAAAAATTGGTCAAGAGTAAACACTCAATCGCAATTTCAAGAAGCCGGAAGCGATGCAATAGGGGCTGTTTTAGCTCTCAATGCCGGGTATAATCCGAAATCCATGTATGATTTTTGGCGAGAGTCGGAGAATTCGGTCGAGAATCCGTTATCTCGTTTTTTCACGATTCATCCGATTCGTGAAGACAGATTAAATTTATTATCCGATATTATCGGGTTTGTGGGACATAAAAAAGAGATTCAAGCAAGTGAACAACAATATAAACCGAATGATTTAGAAATTATCAAGCAAAGATATAAAGAAACATTTTGGGAAAAATTCATAAAGTCAACAGGATATAATGAAGATAGAGCGTTGTCGGAATCAGAAAAAAGGAAGGCGCTTTTGCTCATTTTTGATTATATGGTTAATGAACGATTAGATTTGTGGGAAGATTATCATTCACTGTTGCTTTCGGAAGTGAATCAATTATCGGAAACAGAACAAAGATTGTTTACAAATGCCGTGTATGAATTGCCGGTATCTTTACAAAACAAAAAATTAAAAGAACAGATTATTTCTATTCTAAACCGGTTGCCTTTTGTTCATCCCGAGTATGAAGCAGAAGTTAAACGAAGAAATTATTTGATGCACGATGCCTATATGGATGATGACTATCATTTGAACGTGTTAACTCAAATTAAAGCATTTCACGATAAATATGAACAAGCATTTCCTGCTTTGGATTCGGATGAATCAGTCGGTAAAAAATATCCGTTGATGTTGATGACTGAATATGCTTATATAGGCGTACGCGATTTGCCGAAATTGGAGCCGTTATCTAATAGATTTTCCGCCGATTATGGTTTAAATCGGGCAGGAGGTATCAATTTGATGCCCCAAAACTTTCCGCACCGATTGGCGTGGTATAGAGATCTTGAATTACTCGATAGATTAACAAAGGAAGATGAAAAAGAAGTTGTCAGAGAACTTTTAAACTTATCAGGATTTCAAGAAGCGTTATCGAAGGCTAAGGAATACTTTAATATTGAAAATAATCGAATTATATTAAGCTCAAAAACCAAAAACAATAATCGTTCGTGGTTTGGTGAAACAGAGTATTTTAATCGCTATTGGCAGAGAATGGAAGAAGAAGTGAGCAAAATGGATTGGTCACTGATGGAGCGTGATTTTAATCAATTTGTTTCGTTGTATCAGGAGAATTTAATCCCCGAGCATGCATTTTTACAAACAACGAATTTGGCAAGCAAGAGTGCCGTCATTCAAAAATTTACCGACAAATTGAACGAATTGTATGCTCAAGATCCGCAAAAATACGCACCCATCATTCAAAATTTTTATTCTCAAACATTACCGCGGTTTGTCCAAAAATCTTATGATGATTTTACTTCTCTTGAAATGACAAATGATAGGTTTCTTTCTGCCCAAAATCCATATATTCGTTTTTTTGAAACACCGGCCGGACAAGTTATCCCCAACGAAGAAAAACTTAAATTTGTTCTCGGGCATGTCCTCGTTATTGATCAGTTAAGCACCAGAAATATATTAACATTTGATATCTTTGCTCTTTGTGGGTATAAGCAACCCCAGACAATACAAGAGTTAAATGCTTTCTTTGAAATATTTTCAAAAGAGTATCACAAGTTTTCAAAAGAGTATCAAAATCAAGCGGATTTATTTGAGCAATATGTATACGGGAAATGTATAGAAAAAATCGTGCATGATATTGATGAGGGTAAATATCAAGATATATATATTGATTTGCCGATTTTAAGATCTCCGCATAGTTTTAGATACAAGGATTTTGATACGGATAAAATAGGAAAATTTTTTGCGGAAATAGCAAAACATAATATTCGTATTTTGCAAAAAAAAGCGAACAATGAATTGATGCGAATGCCATACACCTCGGATTATGTTCCTTTGGAAGATAACGATCATAATTTACCAAACGGATTGAAAAAATTTGCCATATTCTCATCAGAGTACATTAAATATAATACTCAAAGAAAAGAAAATTGTTTATATACATATCGTGTCGGCGAATTGATACCCGTAGAAAATGAACAATTCGGATTGCGATTGCAGAAGATTATTCAAGATACTTTTTACAAAGATGGAAGACTTTGCTTTGATAAGCTGAAAGAGGAACGGCTTTTTTCTTTTTTCCAACACCATATTGAAGAACTTTTGGCAACGGAACCTAATGGTATCGGAGGATTAAAAGAATTGTTGATTGATACCTTGTCTTCTTTATACGCTTTTAAAATCGGTATTGACTATCATAAAAATCCTGAAGTTTTTTTCAACAAAATGCCGATTGAGCGGTGTATGGATTTGTTTTCTTATCCGGTTGCCAAAGCGGTTATTTGCGGTGTGATGGAAAAAACCGAAACCCAGCAAAATGTGTCTGCAAAGATAAAGGAGATTTTAAATAATCATCCGAAACGAGATTATCATAGGGAATTTTGGGCAACAACCGAAGGATTGCGGAGTTTACACCAATGCGGTTTGAATCAAACCGTATTGGATTTTTTGATTTCGCCCGTCTCAATGAACAGTGTCCGTAATTTAATGAATGCGATTAACCGAAAAGCAATTAATTATCTGGATAGAAACAATATTTTAGGCGGTGTGTTTTCTTTGAATGAAGGGGTGTGTAAAAGTGATGTTAAAACGGCTCGTTTGATTGCGTTTCACCGAGAATTTTGGCGACAAGAACAAACACTTCAAATCGGACTCATCAAGCATTTAATTTTTGAAAGCGGTGTTACTGCCGAAAATATAAAGGCAGTGCAGGATCTTTACTTATCATTTGAAAAAATAAAAAATAGGTTATTAAAAGGGATTCGGTTTAAAAAAGAGGCAATCACACTATTGGATACGTATTTCAAACAATGCAAGTATCCGGAAACGCAAGCCTTATTTGTTGCGGGCTTATACACGGTTGAACCGCCAAAATATATTCCCCTGTATGAAGCGGATCACATTGTAGAAACAAAAAAAATACAACGCCCGGGTAAATTGATTTTTCAAGTTCTTTCTTCAATGGGGGCAGCCGGTGGAAAAGTCTTACAAGCCTTACATTCATTCTCCGGGTTGCCGGATGAAATACGACGGGATTTAAAAGAGGCAAAGTGTAACTATAATCCGCCCTTGCGTTACGAAATTTTTGAAGATATATCTCGTATGAAAGATAGAGATGGGATAGCCTTATCTGATAAAATTTTGCACGTTGGAAAACTTTTGGGTGCCGGATCATTCGGATACACGGTTCAGGTTGTATTAAATGATAAAAAGCGGACAACATCTGCTTTAACCCTTTTACGCCATAATGTTGAAGCGGAGGCAAATATACAGTTTAAGCGGTATTTGTTGCCGGTGGCTGAGAGCTTAGCTCAATTAGATAAGACTAAATTTGCAGGGTTGCCCGAAATAATTAAAAAGGCGATTGAGTTGACGGCAATCGAATCGGATTTTTATATTGCTGCAAAGCAGATAGAAATTGCTCGAAAACAATATGGACAGTTTTCTTTAACGATAGGTCATCATAAGTTCAATGTCAAATCAGCTGAGTTAATTGATTATGGCAAAGAATTTAAAATAACCGAGCTGGCAAAAGGGCAACATTTTAATGATTTGCCAATCAAAACCCTCGAAGAAAAAGCGTTCAAGCAAGCAGTTGCAAAAGCCATTTTTTGCGTGGAATTATCTATTTTATTGCAGGGGAAAGAAATTGATTCCGATAGACACGGGGCACAAGTTCGCATTGAAGGCGATAATATAACTATGTTTGATCACGGGGCAATGGAGTTTGTTTTGCCTCCGAAAGAAAAAAGAAATGATGATGAAACGCTACAACCAACATCTTTTATTCCAACTGAAGAAAATAAAGAATGCCTTATACATATTATATCAGATGTTGTAAAGGAAAAGAAAAGAGGTCGTTCTTTCAAGGAGTTGCTGTTGCAACGGATGGATTCGCAATGTATTGAGCCTCAAAACAGGCTTTTTATCAGCACGATAAAGAGATCTTTGCTTGCCTTGAATGATTATATAGAAGCCATGGGTAATACACCGAAAGAGCGCGAGCAGAATTTGGAAGAATGTTTCGCAGCTATTGGCAAGCAAGTCCATAAATTAGGCCTTACGGATACAATATTGGCAACACATCCCGAAATTATTCACCATTTGTTGATGCTCAACGCTATCGAAGATAGGCAATCTCTTGTTTCGCAAAAAGCCACAAGTGAACTACGTTGTGAAATTAATAAATTTAAAATTAAGGGATTTGCGCCACTTAGAAGTCTTTGTTTATTGGGCGAAATTATAAAAGAAAAGTTACGGGTGTCTACTCGAAAAAATATGTTATATAATATATCGGAAATAGCACAAAGTCGGTAAATCAAGCAATAGTTATTTTATCCGATAAAATGATTATATTTGGTTACTCAAATAAGTGTATTTTTTTGTGCCACGGTCGAAGAAAATATGTAAGGCTTATTTGTTTATATGAGAAAACAGAAGACCTCAAAATTTTTGCAATGAAATATCCGAATTGAGAACATAACCGCGAGACATTTAACGCTTAATGGGATAATCGCCTGAAAGAACAGCTATCAGAGAGAAAGGGAATAATGAAAAATTTATCGCTTTTAACAACCTTAAGAAATCAAGTTCCTAAACGATAGCAGTTAACATTTTGTGAATATTATAAACTGGTATTGCAATAAATTCAAGAGAATGTGAAGAAAGTGTGAATATGGAAAATGGGTTATCGATTTTGACAACCCATTGAAAAATAACAATTCCAAAACGATACCAATTAACGTTTTGAGAATTGGAAACGTTTTCTTGCTTTGGATAAACCCGGTTTTTTACGTTCAACAACACGTGAATCGCGTGTTAAGAATCCGGCCCGTTTCAGTGCCGTGTGCAATTCCGGTTCAAATAAATCCAAGCAACGGCTGATACCATGACGCAAAGCATACGCTTGACCCGATAAACCACCGCCACGGACATTACATTGAACATCAAATTGCCCTTCACGGTTGGTAACGGCAAACGGTTGATTGATAATCATGCGTAAAACCGGACGCGGGAAATAGTCTTCCAATGTGCGACCGTTAACCGTAATCACACCTTTACCCATTTTAATAATAACGCGAGCAACGGCATCTTTCTTCTTTCCGACAGATTGAGAACGACCCAAGCTATCTTTTTTCGGAGCACGCACAACCGGAGTGGCTTGTGTGGCCGATTCGGCAACAACTTCTTGTTTCAAATCTTCTAATGTTGTTTTATTTTGTTTCGTAACCATTATGCACCTCTTTTGTTTTTACGGTTTTTAGAAGCGAGATCTAAAACAATCGGATTTTGCGCTTGATGCGTGTGTTCCGGACCGACGAAAATGCGTAATTTGCGCATTTGTTGACGACCCAATGCGTTGCGAGATAACATCCGTTGCACGGCTTTTTCTAAAACGCGTTCGGGGTGTTCTTCTAATTGTTTTGCAACGGAAACACTCTTAATACCGCCGATGTATCCCGTATGATGGAAATATTCTTTTTGAGCCATTTTGTGGCCTGTTAATTGCACTTTCTCGGCATTGACGACGACGACATAATCCCCGCAATCTTGATTGGGTGAAAAACAAGGTTTGTTTTTACCGCGTAAGATTGTCGCAATCTGGCTTGCCAAACGTCCGAGCACCAAATCCGTGGCGTCAATCATATACCATTTAACGTCACAATTTGCCGGACTTAATGTTTTTGTTGTTTTCATTGTCATCTTTAATAATCCTTATTTGTTGATTAGGGTTCTATATATACATTTTTCTTTTTTACTTGTCAACAACTTTTTTACTGTTTTTAAAAGATTTTTTTATATGGTATTATAATGCCGTATCTGAAAAGGCTTGATTTAAGCCAAACAGCGGGTTATAAAATCAAAAATGTTGGATTAAGTAAATAAACTCAGGATAAAAGTGATTGACAAAGAGATAGAAAACGCGTATAAAGTATCAAGTCAGACAATCGGATAATCGCTGATATAAAGTCAGAGGAAAGTCCGGGCTTCACGGGAACACGATACCGGATAACGTCCGGCCAAGGCGACTTGAGGGAAAGCGTCACAGAAAACAAACCGCCGACACAAAGTCGGTAAGGGTGAAACGGCGGGGTAAGAGCCCACCGCAATTCGGGCAACCGGATTGGCACGACAAGCCCTATCGGAAGCAAGACCAAGTTAAGGAGGCACATAGCAATATGTTAAAAAGGGCGTTCCCGCTCTGCCGACAAGAGGTAGGTTGCTGGAAATAAACAGCAATGTTTATTCAAGACGAATGATTATCGATTACAAAACCCGGCTTATAGATTGTCTGACAATTTATATGTTTCTTCGTGTGAATCAACAGAGTCGGCTATTTATTATAAAAAACGACCGGATTTGCTTTTCGGTATGGCGTTGAGGCGAAAAAAGGTGCGATAAAGAAACCCACTTATGAAAACAACCCGAGATAGTTCAATATATCTAAACAATACGCTCAACATTCAATTATTTTTGATTGAATGTAGGCAAAAACAAAAGATTGATATGTCAGTTCATCTGATTGCGAACGGCAATTATTCCCGTGTGCGACCTTTGATTTGAAAATACTTATAAACCTCTGCAACGGGAGATTGCTGATACGGTAAATCAAAAGCAGTTTCCAAGTATTTTCTGACAAGGGAGCAATCTTGTTCTAATCGATTGCGATAGTGCGGTGCCGTTTCCACTTCATCTAAAACCCAACCTCTGGAAGGGCTGACTTGAATTTTTCCCCAAGAAGAAACGGTGTGTAGTGTATCGTAGAATGTTTTCTTTTCAGCTTTATTTAAGGTGGTAACATCTTTTTTAACGCCGGCCAGCAGAGCAATGTAATCAATATGTGTTACGGCTTCTTGATCACTGTTGCAGGCCCAAACGTGGACGACAAAAGAATGCGAATTATCGGCAATCAATTTGTCCAACACTAAATATCTAATCATGAAAAACTCCAATAAAAATAAACCATGGAAAAATTATACAATAATAAAAATGAAAAGTAAAGAAAAAAAATAGGGAAGAGGAGTAGAAAAAACTTGCAATTATGGAAGAAGAGGAGTATAAGGGTAAGTGATGGTAGAGCGGGGCGTAGCTCAGCCTGGTAGAGTACTTGGTTTGGGACCAAGGTGTCGCATGTTCGAATCATGTCGCCCCGACCAATATAAAAAAATAAAAACGGATACCTTTTAGGGTCCGCTTTTTTTATACCCGCTTAAAGCCCAGTTTCAGCCACTATTCCACCCTATCAATTTTTAATGCACCAAGATGTCGCTTAGATAGTTCTGCCCCTAAAAGTATACCTATACCCTAAAAAGTATACCTTGACCACTTGGACAACTTTCACGCGCCACGTGGTCGTAAGTAATTGATTCTTATATATTTACATACTTTGATATTTGGGTTGAGGTTCAAATCCAACGTGGACACCTACACTTTTGTCGCGAAACGTGGCCTTAACTTGTTGTAAAACAATGCTTTTTATGATGTGAACATACAATCGCATTATAATTGACTTTTTGTGTTAGATGTTCTACTCTTGTTCTTATGCAACGGATTGTAGCTTTGATAGATTGTGATTGTTTTTTCGTGTCCTGTGAGCGGGTCAGGGATCCAAAATTACAGGGCAAGCCCGTCTGTGTCATGACCGGCGGTGGTGATAAAGGCATCATTGTTTCCCGGTCAAAGGAAGCAAAAGCACTCGGCGTTAAGATGGGCGAACCGTATTTCAAGGCCAAAGTCGAACATCCTGATGCAATTTGCATTCCTGCGCATCACTCTCTTTACCACGAAATATCGCAACAAGTTATGGATACCCTCCGAGATTTTACACCCGATGTTGAGGTTGTTTCGGTTGATGAAGCCTACGCTGATGTGACCGGTTTTAACAAATTACACAAAATAACCTACACACAATTCATCACTAATATCCGAGATGAGGTCTTGAAACGCATAGGCATTCCGGTATCAATCGGCCTGTGTTCATCTAAAACCCTGGCAAAATTGGCGAGTGATAAAGCAAAAAAATGCGGTGGAATTTATGTGATCCGGCCGGAAGTTGATAAGATCCTTGAAAAAGTCGGCGATGATCCGATCGATTCTGTATGTGGCGTTGGACGGCAGAACTCTAAACACTTATTATATAATGACATCAACACCATTCGAGAATATGTTTCCAAGTCGGATAGCTGGCTGAGAAAAGGCTTTGGCGTGAATGGTGTAACCTTGAAGCACGAACTTTTAGGCGAAACTGTCTCACCGGTAAATCCAAAACCCGAGCCACCGCAATCTATTCAGGACACCAGCGCGTTTGCAGAATTTTCAAAAGACATAGATTACCTACACTCCACGCTATCCGGACATATACACAATGCTTCTAAAAAGCTCCGGCTATGGAACGGATATTGTTCAACTATTGCTGTTATGGTCCGGACAAAGGAATTTGCCGTCTATCAATTGGAAGCAAAACTTGAAAACCCAACGAACTCCGAAAAAACTTTGCGTAATGCGGCGCATATGTTGTTGGATCAGCTTTACCACCGCGGCACGACTTACCGAGCGACCGGAATTACCTTGATGAACCTGACTATCGGTAAAAAACAACAGTTTTCACTATTTGATAATTTAGAACCGGAAGATGACAAACTCTCCCGAGTTATTGACCAGTTAGAAAACAAATTCGGTTCAGGGATAATCAAAACCTTGCGTTAATCATTATCTTCTGCCGGTTTTAATAAAGCCTGGCAGTAGTGAATAGCACCATATTCATCTGTGTAAGTGGAAACGCCACCCAGCGGTAAATAACCATTATGCAGGCGTTCTCCTACTGTGTCCTCAAAAATACTTCTTGGGCCTTCATCAATTACGATATAAAGTTTTTCGTCCTCATATTTTGCCATGATTACGCTCCTTAAGTTACGCAACAAGTGCTTCATCAAAAACTTCTTTAATGTCCTGATTGAATAAAACAAAGACGATATTCTCAAAGCGTTCTGCGGCTGTTTGTCCTGAATTTTTGCTCTTCCAATTCTTTATTGTTTCAACCGCAATTTTAGAGGCATCACCCAAGGGAAAATGATAAATACCGCATGAAATCGCTGGAATTGTAATTGTTTTAATGTCGGAATGCTCGTCTGCTTCATTCAGTATAGATGTATAAGTTGAAGCCAATAGTTCCTTTGCCTTTTCACCCTTTACAAGAAAGTAATTCGGGCCGCACGCATGAATAACATACTTTGCCGGCAGGTTGTAGGCTTTAGTAGTCTTTGCCTTGCCAATTTCACAACCACCTAAAGTCTGGCACTCTCTTTCAAGTTCAGGACCGGCAGCATAGTGAATTGCACCACAGACACCTGAACCGGCTAATAAAGAATGATTTGCCGCGTTTACGATTGCATCTGAATGAATTTCCGTTATATCACCAAGTATTGTTTTAATGATTCCCATTTTCTTCTCCTTGTTAAGACGGATGGTATAGTATTTTGAAAAATTATTCAAGCATGGCTATATTGGCTGTGTCAAAAATTGTCATTACTAATCGTTATGCATGTAGTCCGGGTGTGGGTCGAAGGTAGTCTGGAGGTAAGTCGCAGGTAGTCCGGATAAAGTTCGCCGGTAGTTCGGGCATAGTTCGCAGGTTTGCTCAAACACTATACAGCCGTAAGGTTTAAGTCGATCGCATTTCAAATTAAATTATAAAAAAATCAGAAAAAAAGTATGTTAAATTATGTCATACTACCTATACAATCCTTGTTCAATGCAAGGTTCTTTTACGAATGGGTTCGGGTTTCCTTGGATTTCCTCGATACGTTTGGCCCGGGTGCATTCCCATGGTGTGACCGGATATAAAACATTCCAGGCATCCATCATCCGCCGCGATTGCTTACTCATGCTATATGTTGGGTATTCGCTATCAAAATAAAGGTATGTCCTGGCAATTTCGCCTTTGCACATGTCCGCCGGCTCAACCTTGTGGCCCAGCACCTTAAAGTTACAAGCATCAATGATAAAATCAACATCTTCCGGTAATTCGGCAAAATTGTAATTTGACCGGACAGCATTAACCGCGCCAACGGACGGGTAAAGATTATACATATCAGCCTGCATCATACGAAATTGATTGTTGGTTTTGTTTGCACAGCGGCGGCCTTTGAATGGTTGGCCTTTTCTGTTAACACATGCCGGGTCTCCCTCACGCCATTCTCGGAAAGCTCGGCCAAAGTTCTCGGCCGGAATTATATGTTCCCATTCCATGCGGCCAGCGCGCTTTTTATGTTTCGTTATGTAAAAATCTGCCGGTAATATGGTCTTATTATAAACATCAAAAGGAACATGACAGTAAAATGTCTGATGATGGTCATAATATACCAGGTTTTTCAGGTCATTTTTGGCCTTATTAAAGGACATAATGCGCTCATTTCCGGCTAACGCTGAGGTTGTGATGAACATCATCGAACATATAAGAGCATATTTACACACTATGTTTGACATATGTTTATCACCTTTTTTTTGTGGGTCATCGCTGTTTTCATAGCGACATAGGCTCCTCCATAATCGCGCTTAACGTAACATATCATGTAATCTGTGTTGAAAGACATCCAACGGTTGCGCCTTGTGATCGCAAATCGCTGAGGACCAACCTCAACACCGTCTGGTAAAAAGATATGATCATAATAACGCTCTTTCCACTCGTAATCCTCTTTATTTGTTGGAATGTAGGACAGAACAAGTGCTAGTTTTATGTTTGGGAATTTTTCTTTGAGTTGTCTGACTGTATAGCTACAAAGGGAATCAAATTCGCCTTTGGCACCGACCCAAAATTCAGTAACATCGTGATTTTCGATAAGATCGGTAATTGAAGCAGTTAATTTTTCTTTCTCTGCTTCTGTAAGCGGTGCGTATCTATGACCAAAGAACGTGCATATAGCCATTACTTATCCATTCAGCCCGTAGTCATAACCCGCCATATTCCAGGCGGGTGGATGTGCTAACTACGATCAGTATGATAAGTAGCCCAGTTATTGGGGCGAAGCCTTATTCACTGGCATCCACCCCTAAGGAGTAGATGCCCCAAAACATTCGATCTGCACCCAAAATAAGTATCAAAAAGGATGCACAAACGACTGCCCATACTGATCAGATTTAGCATATCCTAGCCACGATGGGCCATCGTGACGGGCTATACTATACCCGATGTTAACAACAAACGCAAGGGATTTGTGAATTTTTTCGACAACTCATGCGCTGGACATCTACATTTTACTGGCAGACATCCCCACCGGAATTAGAATTATACAAATAAAAAAGGATTACAACCGCACCACCGCAAACAGAAGTCAAAAAATGGCATAACAAAGTAAATTGATGACATTTCTTGTCATAACAAAATGTCGCTTTTACTGCGACCAACTTATAAAATTTTCTTGTTATACTTTCCTTGTAACTTGCAACTGAAAGGAAAACATATGCAAAAAGCTCAAAAGAAATCAAACAAAGTGGAAATCGTATTTGTTTTAGATCGTAGTGGATCAATGGAAAATGTTGTTTCTGACACTATCGGCGGATTTAACTCCATGATAAACAAACAGAAAAAAGAAAGCCCGAATGCTCTTGTAACAACGGTGTTATTTGATGATAAAATTGAAATCCTCCACGACCGGGTCGCCATTAATGATGTTCCTGCATTAACAAATAAAGAATACTATGCTCGCGGCTGTACATCATTGCTTGATGCTGTTGGAAGCACAATTAAACATATAAGTAACATTCATAAATATGCTCGTAATGATGACGTGCCGGCCAAAACTCTGTTTGTCATAACGACAGATGGTTACGAGAATTCGAGCCGCGAATACACATTTCCGAAAATAAAGAAGATGATCGAAAAACAACGCGAAAAATTCGGTTGGGAATTCCTGTTCCTCGGAGCCAATATTGATGCAATAGCTGAGGCAAGCAAAATTGGCATAGGAAGAAAATACGCGGCCAACGTTGTAAATGATGAAGAAGGTGTGACTGTATTTTATCAGACTGTGTCAGATGCTATATGCTGTTGTTGCGCCGCACCTGAAGAACCTTTACCAGAAAACTGGAAAGAGAAAATCGATAAGGACGTAAAGAGAAGAAAAAAGGCCACTTCTAAAACAACCGAAGACGATGATTTGCCAAGCTTCTTAACGCGTGAATAGGAGGACTACATGACTGATTACGAAATTCAAGAGAACTTTTTAAGGAAAGTAGCTCAGATGTACACAACATTTAACGCGGAGCCCATTGCAGATGATTTGGCCGCGAGGTTTCACTATTCCTCTATGTGGGTATGTGATGAAATAAAAAACCGCACTGCATATCTATACTATATTACAAGAAAACTCGAGGCTATGAAGAAATCAGGTGTAAAGTTTAATTTTGTGATGATGTATAAACAAGGCGATGGTAAACCAGTCTTAATGTTTTCCCCAAAAACGCCTGACGGTGGATTCGGCGCATTTCTCGTAGAGAATAACAAAACGGGTAAAATAGCACGCATGGATTTAATGGCCGCGGGGATTTATAACCTTGCATATAAGGACAAAGACGCATTTGAAGAATTTGAAAAAAAGGCCCTTTAACGAGGGCCTATTTAATACCTAAAATCGGACAATCAAAGGAATAAAGCACTTCATTAACTGTCATGATGTCATAGACCTTTTGTTTTATCAGGTATTCCATAATTGTATCAAACTTTATGCTGTGCGAAATTGAGTACCCGGCTTTGTCCAGCAGTTCTTCAGCCTCATCAAGATTAAGTTTAAGGCCGATGCACAGTGCAAAAACGGTATTTTTTCGCGGCTGATAATCATCATTGCTCCGGATTTTTGAAAATAAACGGCGGTCAAGGTTAGCATTTTTATAGCAGTCAGTTTCAGAAATCCCTTTTTCTTTTATCATCTTAAACAAGGTTTGCGAAAACGTCGGCTCCATATCCTCCAACAGGTCGGCTTCCATCGGAAGAGCTTCCTGATAAAATATCATTGGTTCCGTTGCTAAATCGTAGCATGCGCGTTCAACGATAAGGTTTTCATCAAGGTATTTTTGAATGTCTGCTTTTAATTCTTTGATGTTCATTTTTGTTTCCACCATTTTTTCTCTATTTTCATTAAGATACATAAAATAAAATATTTTGCAAGGTCGAGGCATTGAATAACTGCCAATTTTTGTCATGACCCATATTGACATTTGAAAAAAGAATCGAGTATAATGTGCAAGCTATTGTAAGAATGGAGCCGGACTATGTATAAAAAAACGCAAACGCTCAATGACCTGATTTTGTGGATGCAGGACACAGATGACGGCGTTTCTCTTAAAGACATCATGGAGAAGTATGATGTCTCCCTCCGGACAGCAGTTCGCATGAAAGATTCAATCGCCGATAAATACCCTCAATTAAAAGAAATAAATGGACGTTATAATACCAAACGTTGGTATTTACCTAAAGGAACCGGCCGCGAAATGGTCAATTTTTCTATGGAAGAGATCCACGCCTTGCAAAGTGCTTCAAAACTTTTGGCCACAAAAAGCATGATAGATGCGCACTATGTTGATACGGTTTTACATAAAATAAAAGCTATCATCGGTAAAGATGCCACAAACAGGATAGAACCGGATGCCGAAGCACTATTGGAAGCTGAAGGTTACGCTTTTCGGCCCGGACCAAAGATTATCATCAATACAGAACACTTAAAACAGCTCCGCTACGCAATTATTGCGTGCAACCGCATTAAAATAAAATATGATTCCGAACATAACAAGGACTGGCGCGAGTTGTACCCTTATGGCTTTTTGTATGGCAACAAGCACTATTTAATTGCTTGGGATCCAACAAAGCGCAAGATGTGTCACTTTAATTTGAATAAAATAAAGGAAATTGAAGTCTTAAATACGTACTTCAAGCGTGATCCTCATTTCTCATTAAAGGAATTCAGTGAGCAGGCTTTTGGCGTTTATCAAGAAAAACCTTTTGATGTTGAGTGGCTGTTTGATGCTGAAGTTGCTGATTCTGCGGCCCAATATACATTCCACCCTAAACAAGAAACAATTAGGAATCCTGACGGCACCTTAACAGTTAAATTCCGAGCTGGCGGCGCACGTGAAATGGACTGGCACCTTTACACCTGGGGCGGCCACGTTAAAGTAATCAAACCGGAAGATTTTGAAGAAAGATGTAAAATTAAAGATTAATTTTAATATAGGAGCAATTTATGAATAAGCAACAATTAGCAACGAAAATTTGGGAATCCGCAAACAAAATGCGGTCTAAAATTGAGGCAAATGAATATAAAGATTATATTTTGGGATTTATCTTTTACAAGTATTTGTCTGACAAGGAACTCAAATTTTTGAAAGACAACGATTTTTCAGATGAAGATTTAAAAACAGTGACCGAAGATGATCCTGAGACGGTAAAATACGTTCAACAAAACATCGGATATTTTATCGCTTATAATGATCTGTTCTCTACTTGGTTAAAGATGGGATCTAGTTTTGATGTTGCTAATGTTCGCGATGCCTTATCTGCATTCAGCCGCTTGATTAACCCAACGCATAAAAAAGTATTTGAAGGCATTTTCGATACACTTCAAACTGGACTTAGTAAACTTGGCGACAGCTCCGGAGCTCAAACAAAAGCAATAAGCGGATTATTGCAATTAATTAAGGATATACCAATGGATGGAAAGCAGGACTACGATGTTCTTGGTTTCATTTATGAGTATTTAATCAGCATGTTTGCCGCCAACGCTGGTAAAAAAGCCGGAGAGTTCTATACCCCGCATGAAGTTTCGCTATTCATGTCAGAAATTGTTGCTAATCACTTAAAAGATAAAAGAGAAATCCAAATTTATGACCCGACCAGTGGATCGGGTTCGTTATTGATTAATATCGGTCGCTCTGTTGCCAAACACATAGCAGATGAAAACAACATTAAATACTATGCGCAGGAATTAAAACAAAATACCTACAACCTAACAAGAATGAACTTGGTTATGCGTGGAATTTTACCGGATAACATTGTTGCTCGAAATGGCGATACCTTGGAAGACGACTGGCCATATTTTGATGAAAACGATCCGGTGGGAACATATAATCCGCTATATGTGGATGCAGTTGTTTCAAATCCGCCATATTCACAAAACTGGGATCCCGCAAACAAAGAGAATAATCCTCGTTTCGCCGGTTATGGTTTGGCTCCGAAAGGAAAAGCCGATTATGCATTCCTTTTGCACGATCTTTACCACATTAAACCGGATGGCATTATGACAATCGTTTTGCCTCATGGCGTATTATTCCGTGGCGGCGATGAAGGCGAAATTCGTAAGAATTTAATTGAGAAGAATAAAATTGATGCAATTATCGGTTTGCCGGCAAACATTTTCTTTGGAACTGGTATTCCAACAATCATCATGGTTTTGCGCCAAAAACGTGAAAACACAGACGTTTTGATTGTTGATGCCTCAAAAGGATTTATAAAAGTTGGTAAAAACAACAAGCTCAGAGCATCAGATATCAAGCGGATGGTTGATACAGTTGTTAACCGCAGAACAACCACAAAGTATTCAAGGGTTGTAACGAGGGAAGAAATTCGCGAGAATGACTATAACTTAAATATTCCTCGCTATGTTGATTCTTCTGAGGCTGGTGAAACTTGGGATATTTATGCCTCAATGTTTGGTGGAATTCCTGCTAATGAAATTAATAACCTATCCGAATATTGGGCCGCATTCCCGGGCTTAAAAGAAGCTCTTTTTGCTATCAACGCCAACGGTTATTACAGTTCAAAATCCGAAAATATAAAAAATGCAATAACAGAGCATGCAACTATTAAGGGTTATAAGGAGCATTTTGCAAAAGCATTTGCAGAGTTCCCGGCTGTTCTAAAGTCCGAACTTATTGATAAAATGACGGAGTTAAATATTCCAAAAGAAGAGAATGTGTTAAGCGACTACATTTTTGAAAAGTTGGATTCCGTTCCGTTGATTGACAAATATAACGCCTATCAAATACTGGATGATGAGTGGTCCAAAATTGCCATCGACCTTGAAGTTATTCAAACAGAAGGTTTTTCAGCCACTAAAAAAGTTGATCCTAACATGGTAATTAAAAAGAAAGATGGTAAAGAACAAGAAATTCAGGAAGGTTGGCTTGGCCATGTTATTCCTTTTGAATTAATTCAGGCGACTATATTAAAGGGGCAGAATGATTCCTTAAAAGCAAAAGAAAATCGTGTTGCAGAAATCGCTTCTATGTATGAGGAAATTCTCGATTCCCTCTCTGAGGAGGAAAAGGAAGCAGACACAGTAAACGAAGATAAAACAGCCTTTGTAAATGCCGAAGTGAATAAGGCCGTAAAACAGATAAAAGCTGAAAACAAAGGCATTAAACTTGACGAAGAAAGCTACGAAGCGAAAATAATCAAGGTGGCTGACTTGTTGGCTGAAGAAAAAGATCTGAAAGCTAAAATTAAAAAAGAAACAACAGATCTTCAGATGAAAACAAAAGAAACGATAGAGGGCTTGAGTGATCAACAGGTTTTGGAATTATTGAAAGAAAAATGGATAGCTCCTTTGACCACCGCTCTAAATAAGCTTCCGGATAACATCGTCAATGAGCTCGCCGCAAAGGTCAAACAATTATCCGAGAAATACGCAATAACCTTTTCGGATGTTGAAAATGACATTGAAAAGACCGAAACGGAATTATCCTCAATGATTGATGAGCTGACGGGTAATGATTATGACATGAAAGGCCTCGACGAATTAAAATCGTTGTTGAAAGGTGCATAAATGGACGAAAAATCATTAAAACCACAGCTGAGATTTAAAGGATTTGCTGACGCTTGGGAACAGCGTAAGTTATCAAAAATCGCAACAATGCATGCACGTATTGGTTGGCAAAATCTGAGGAAATCTGAATTTTTAGATTCGGGAGATTATTATCTAATAACAGGAACTGACTTTGATGATGGTAAAATTGATTTAAAAAATTGTCACTATGTTGCTAAAGAACGATATGATCAAGACAGAAACATTCAAGTTAAAAATGGGAGTATACTGATAACAAAAGATGGAACCCTGGGGAAAGTCGCATATGTAAGTAATTTGAAGAAGCCTGCGACATTAAATGCGGGAGTTTTTAATGTAGAATTATTAGCTGAAAATACAGATAGAAAATACCTTTTCCAATATTTAAAGGCACCTTTTTTAATGTCATATGTAGCCCAAAAAGCCACAGGTGGAACAATCAAACATTTAAATCAAAATATTCTAGTTGACTTTCCTGTTATTGGACCGACAAAGCCAGAACAACAGAAAATTGGAACGTTTTTCTCAAACCTTGATAACCTTATCACTCTTCATCAGCGTAAGCAAAATAACAAAAAATTATGGAGACATTTAATATGTTAGAAAAAATACGAAAAAACGATTTGTTTTGCGATTATTACGCACAATGGATCAATGTTTATAAAAAAAACGCAATCCGAAAAATTACTATGGATAAATATTTGATGAGCCAAAAATGGCTTAAAAAATTGGTTCCTCATCTTAAAATCCACGAATTGACTAGGATTGCCTATCAACAACTTCTGAATGATTATGCAGTATATCATGAAAGACAAACAACAATGGATTTTCACCATCAATTAAAAGGCGCAATTTTAGATGCCGTAGATGAAGGCTTGATACAACGTGATCCAACACGAAAAGCCATTATTAAAGGTAAAATTCCAAGAAATAAAAAGCCTAAATACTTGAGCCAGTATGAGCTTCATACGCTTTTGAGTAATTTAAATTTAGGATCCGAAATTAATTGGGATTGGTTCATTTTGTTGGTTGCAAAAACAGGAATGCGTTTTTCAGAAGCCTTGGCTCTAACCCCAAAGGATTTTGATTTTACGCACCAACAACTTTCAATTTCAAAAACATGGAATTATAAGGCTACAGGCGGTTTTTTACCAACTAAAAACAAGTCATCCTCGAGAAAAATTCAAATAGACTGGCAAACGGTGGTTCAGTTTTCGGAGTTATTAAAGGGATTGCCTGAAGACAAACCAATCTTCTCTGAAAAAAAAGTGTATAATTCTACAGTCAATGAAATATTGAAAAGAAGATGTAAAGCACTTAAAATTCCGGTTATTTCTATACATGGACTTAGGCATACACATGCATCATTACTGCTTTTTGCAGGGGTGTCGATTGCAAGTGTTGCTCGGAGGTTGGGCCATGCAAGTATGACGACTACGCAAAAAACATATCTGCATATTATTCACGAACTTGAAAATAAGGATGTAGATATTGTTATGCGATCGTTATCGGGACTTATTTAACTTAATCGCTCACGCTGATGAAGAGTGATAATGTTATCCAACTTACTCAAGAATATTCCCAATTTTTTTTGTTCCACTTTACTGGGTAGAGGAATAATTGCTTTTTTTAAGTCAGAAATTTTGATGCTTTTAAATGTGCTTCCAGTCACATTATTTAGAATATATGACAAGACACAATCTGCATGGATAGTGTGGAACGCATATAACGGATCCACTATTGCCTTATTAGGTCGCAAGGTAAATACTGATTCATTTATATTCCAGTTTTTAGGCTTACTTTCAATGAGATAGCAATCGCCAACACGTCCTATACTTGAAAAGAGAATATCATCTTTTTGTAAATCACTTCTTTCTTGAATTTGCTTTAATGCTGTATCATCAATTTTATCACAATTCTCGTCGAGGTGAAGATGACCGTGTTCAAAATTTTTGATTGTAACGTAGTAATTTATTCCACCACTATTAAGCTTAAAATTATCTCTAGGATTTAATCCAGTTGCTATTCTTGCAATAACTTCATCAAACTTACGCTGTTCCCAAGAGTTACAAAAAAAGAACCCCGCAGGTGTTATTCCCGCGGGGTTTTTAGAAACTGTATAAATTACTTTACAGCTTTTTTCAAAACTGCACCGGCTTTGAACTTAGGAGCTTTTGATGCCGGGATTTTGATTTCTTTACCGGTAGCAGGATTGCGACCTTTACGAGCGGCGCGTTTTGCTACTTCAAATGTACCGAAACCAGTGATTTGAACTGATTCACCTTTTTTCAATGCTTTTGTAACAACAGCTACAACAGCGTTTACCAATTCATTTGCGGCAGCTTTAGAGGCTTTAGCTTCTTTAGCAACTGCTTCAACAAATTCAGTTTTATTCATGTTTAATTTTCCTTTCTTAACGTTAAGTTTATAGAGGTTCATGACGCCTCCGCTTATGATT
>CALXVP010000005.1 GCA_944392125.1 uncultured Alphaproteobacteria bacterium
TGTCAATATGACAGTAATAAAACATTGTTCAATTCAGTTGATGATTTTGATAAGTTTATCCCCCAACAACGTTCGGATAAAACGCTTTATTTGGGTATGATTACTTTTGGTCAATATGACTTATCGCTTATTCCTGAAAGAAAAAATACAAATGTTGATGGTTTTAGAATTATTTTCAAAAAGCCTCAATGGAAAGAAGCTCTTGCATATTGCAAAAAGGTTCAAGAAAAGGGGTATAAAGTTTTTATTAATCCGATGCATACCTATAATTATTCCGATAGAGAATTATTAGATTTAGTTGACGGAGTTAATGAAATTATGCCCTGCGGAATGTCGATCGTTGACACTATGGGTATAATGAAGTCTCAACAGCTATTACATATTTTTTCCCTGATTGACAGTAACTTAAATTCTAAAATTGGTATTTGCTTCCACTCACACAATAATTTGCAACTTTCATTTTCAAATGCACAAGCTTTGTTGACAACTCATACAAAACGCGAGTTGATTATAGATACGGCTGTCAGAGGAATGGGGCGTGGGGCAGGTAATCTTTGTACTGAGCTTTTGTTGCAGTATTTGAATGATAACTTTGATAAAAAATATCATCTTATTCCGATTTTGAAAATCATTGATGAGCAAATTGATAAAATTTATGCAACAAATCCTTGGGGATATAATGTTCCGTATTATTTGGCGGCCTCTATGAAGTGTCATCCGAATTATGCTTCATTTTTGACTGATAAAGCCTCTATCTTAGTTGAAAGTATGAGTGAAATTTTAGCTCTTATTCCCGAGAATAAAAAATCTAATTATGATGAAAAGCTAATCCAAACCCTTTATTTGCGTTTTCAAGAAAATGAGATAAATGATACGCTTGCGTTGGAAAATTTAAAAAAGAATATTGCTAACCGAGAGGTATTAATTATCGCGCCGGGGAAGAGTATCAATCTGTATAAAGATAAAATACTTTCTTATATTAACGAAAAGAAGCCTTATGTTATCAGCATCAATTTCCGACCAGAGGCTTTTAGCGTTGATAATGTTTTTATCAGCAATGCTCGCCGATTTTCCGAGCAGACAAGTATGGAAAAGGTTCTTGTAACGTCAAATATAAAAGCAGAAAATGTCATAACATTTAATTATGGTTCATATTTAAATAATTCTGAAATGGCAGATAATTCCTGCTTGATGTTGCTGAAAATTTTAATTAAAACAGGGATTAAAAATGTTGTTTTTGCCGGTATGGACGGCTTTTCTAACGGGAACGACAATTATTTTGATTCTTCAATGGTCAATAATGCCAAATTAGGTGAATTTGATAAGAGAAACGAAGTGATGCATAAAATGCTTCAATCTTTGACGAAATCAATCAATATGACGTTTTTGACGCCTTCTTTATATGAGAAATAATATGAAGTACGCAGTATTGGTGTGGGATGTTGACGGCACCTTGCTTAATACCCTTGAAGGGCTAGTTTCTGCTTATCAATATACGATTGCAAAATTAAATTTGCCTGAAAAATCGTATCACGAGATATCCTCTTTTATCGGCCCTACACCGCAGACAATTTTTATTTCTAAGTTTGGTTTATCTGAAATTGAAGCTCAAAAGGCAGCGGATATCTTTCGTGAAAGATATAAAAATGTTGATTTACTCAAAGCTGAGCCTTATCCCAATATGCTATCTATTTTAGAAAATCTTTCTAAAAGGGGATATAAGCAGGCTGTGGCAACGAATAAAAGGCAAGATTATGCCGTAGATATTTGCAAACATTTCGGACTTGATAAATACTGTCAACCGATTTACGGTGCGGATAATTTCAATAAGTTATCAAAGGCCGAATTGATTAAAAAATGTCTGAAGGATTTAGAGGTAATCGGCAATCAAGCGATAATGATCGGAGATACTCTCGGCGATAAAACAGCGGCTGAGCAAGCCGGTATTGATTTTCTCGGCGTTAACTATGGGTTTGGTTTCCGAAATGTTGAAGGATATGCAAATTCCCCATCCGAAATCCCAGATTTGTTAATAGACAAATAACACGTATTATTTGAAAGAAAATTATGGTTTGTTAGGGAGCCGGTATCATCGTCAATATGATCAATTTCGGCTAAGGTAAAACATAGAAGAAAGTGATGTTGCGTCTATAAATTGCCAGAGAGATAATTCTTAACGTGCGCAATTTATCAAAGATACCTGCATTATTTGACTTTTGCACTTTTTCGTGATATATTGTTTCCTTGAAAGTGGGTGAGAATAAAATGTCAGAAGAAAATCATCAAGGTTTCTTTTCACGAATTGCGCGCGGTATCGGAAACGTTTTTCGATCGGTTTGGCATGGTATCAAATATGTCGGCCTCGGATTGACGCAAATTGCCGGTGGTGTGGTTGGCGTCGGCCCGGGAGTCGGTAGTGGTGTTTCAAAAATTGTCGGCGGAACGGAATCGGTATATGATAACGTCTTGGCGGAGGGGATTAAATCAACTGCCGGAAATGGGGCGATTATCGGGTGGAGTTTGTCCGATGTGTTGGCGAAAAAAACACCTGCCGAAATCAGAGCAATTTGTAATCAAAATCCCGCACATACCCTCAATTTGATTCAAGGCGCCTTGCAAGACGGAGATACGTTTTCGCTGACGCGCTTTCTGGATACCGGTGTGAATTTAAATGTGTGCGTAGATGGCAACAGTCCGTTGCTTTTAGCTGTGAAGCAAAATAATCCCGAACTTGTTAAAATAATGTTGAAACACGGGGCGAATCCAAATTTAAAAGGAATTGCCGAAGCCGAAGCCAGCGCAACTTCCGAAAAAAGTTTTATTATTGCCGATATGTTATTTGCGCATGGAGCACAAACGGATTCTCCTTTATTCGGTTATCTGATTGCCAATGCAAAAGTGCGTGCCTTATTGCAACAAAAACAAACTGAAAATCAGGCAGATAACAATGGTATTCCCACACGCCTGCAACAGGTTGGAGAGGTCTACCGTGATGATCAGTCCATATCTCACATAAACCGTTATTCAAACCAAGGAAACGCTTTGTAAATTTTAAAATACGTTATCGTGTGCGCATACTAAAATAACGGCGCGGATAAATCGGTTTCAGCAATCTGTGTGGCTCATGAAGCCGGCGGTAAAATTTCAATAACGGAGAGACGGTTACGTTCTTTTTGCACGACCGTAAATGAAAAACCGTCAATAACGAACGTTTCCCCCACATTCGGAATTCGTTCCGTTTCATACATAATATAGCCCGCAATCGTTGCGGCATTTTCATCAGGGATTTCCCATTTGAAGTGGCGGTTAATATCCCGAATGGTGGCCGAACCCTCTACCTGCCACCCGCCGGCATCCGTTTTAATCGGTTGCAGTGTCGATTCTTCCGGACGATCATTTTCATCCGAAATATCGCCGACAATTTCTTCCAAGACATCTTCTAGCGTAACAAGCCCTTCCAGCGAACCGTATTCATCAACAACTAACGCAAAGTGTTCCCGCCGTTTTTTAAACGCATGCAACTGATCCAGCAAAGAAGTTGTATTCAAAACGAACCACGGCTTTGAGGCATAGTCCATTAAGTGCAATGTTTTCTTCCCGCGATAGTAAGCATTCATCATTTTTAATAATGCTTTGGAATGCAAGATGCCGACAATATTATTTGAGGAACCTTTCCATAGAGGGAACCGACTAAACGGCGACCTGCTGACAAATTCAAATATCTCCGGCAGAGGTGTTGCCACATTAATGGAAACAAGTTGACGCCGATGCACCATGATATCCTGCACCGTTACATCGCTCAATTCCAATACGCTTTTCAACATCCCTTTTTCTTGATCCATAACGGCATCATCCGTTTGCATCAATAAGGCTCCGCGAATTTCCGCTTTTACTTCATCGGCCGTCGGTTGATTTGTGCCGGAAGAGGGCAAGAAACGCATCATTAATTTTGAAAGCGAGTTGAGTGCCTTAACACACGGTGCAAAGCAATATATCATAACCGAGAGAATCGGGCCTGCCTTTAATGAAAAATTTAATGAATTACTCATGGCGTATGTTTTCGGTAAAATTTCGGAAAACACAAGCACAACGAAACTCACGCCGAAAGTTGCAATCAATACGCCGTATTTCTCGCCGAAAGCCTCAATGGTCAAAGCCGTAGCCAATGCCGTTATGGCAATGTTGACAACGTTATTGCCGAACAAGAGTGTGCCGAGTAAAGTTGCCGTGTTTTGCTTTAACTTATTTACGTGTTTTGCTCTCTTATCGCCACTTTTTTCCAACTCCAACAATAACGGTTTTGATACTGCCGTCATGGCCGTTTCCGTACCCGAGAAAAAGAAAGATAACATTAATAAAACGGCTAATAAAATATATTCAAACATGGCTATTTTTTATCCTCCGTTTGCGCCACGGAATCCGTGGATGGATGATTGACCGCGTGCGGTTGCTTTGATCCGAACAAGCGCTTATTATGGCGCTTTTTATAATACCCGTAAAGGCGTTGTTGCTTTTTTGTTTTTTTGTAGCGGGTGCGAACGCCTGCCGGAGTTTCTTCCGTTTCATCGGGCAATACTTCAATAATGGCTCGTTTTTCCAACTCCGATAACAACCGATTGGCGGTTTTATACGGTGATTCGCAAAATGATTCAACCGTTATATCCGCCTCGCTGTATAGCGGATAACGCTCTGCAATCAGCTGTTCCACGATTTTGCGATTATCGGCAGCCGGCACAAGCGGACGATGCGAACGCCCTTGCGTGCGCTTTGAAATAACGTCGCCATCGGCCTTCAACCAAACGGAAACGGCCTTTGATTTTGCGAGTTCGCGGGTTTTTTCGGATAAAAATGCGCCACCGCCCGAGGAAAGCACGCAAGGTGCCCCGTTGAGCAAACGATTCATAACCCGTTCTTCCCCGAGACGAAACTCTTCTTCGCCGACTTTGGCAAATAATTCCGTAATGGTCAGACCCAGACTTTTTTCAATTTCTTTATCACTGTCAACAAACGGCAGTTGTAATTTTTTAGATAAAATACGCCCTAAACTCGTTTTGCCGACACCCATCATCCCGACCAGCAAAATTATTTTAGGCTCTGATAGCTTTCGTTTCATGTTCTTTACTTGACAATTCTTTTTTTAATGGTAATAATGACGTATCATAGCAGTAAAGAAAGTATTTGTCCAGAGAGGGAAGTGAAAATGTTAAATAAATCTGAAAAAAAATATCTTCTGTTAAAAATAACAGCCGTTATTTTGGTTGTTTTTTTCGCGGTTATGGCTTTTGTGAATCCGAAGCCGACCGTTATACAGGTGGAAAAACCGTATACGGTGTCAGAGAATGCAAAATAAAATCGGCAGTGCATTTAAAATCGGCAACGCATTTATTGTTGCGTTTATCGCAAGTGTCTTGACGAGTGCGACGGCTCTTGCGCAAACGGAGGCGTTTAATCCGTCGGGCGTGATTGTGGAATCGTTGCCGGACTTGACGACGAATACGCTCGGTATTGTGCCGACAAGCAATCCGATGTTGTGGTCAGGCACGCCGATGGCTGATTTGGTGGGTTTAATCCAGCGTGTGGGCACAGAAAATTTGTCGCCGGCCGAAAGAAAACTCGTCAGTCATCTGCTGTCCATTGATGTTTCGGGCGGTACGTTGAATGACCCGCAGGGAATGGCCGGTAATTCCGAATTTTTAAAAGAACGGGTGCAAACATTATTTAATTTGGGCGAATTTGGTCTTGTTTCCGAGATGATTTCGCGCATTCCCGAATCGGATGTAAAAGGCGATATTCTAAAAATTGAAATGAATACGCTCCTTTTAAAAGGCGAAACACAAACTGCTTGCGATTTATTGGAAAATACGGCAGACGAATCGGATACCTATCTCAATAAAATGCGTATTTCCTGCTTTTTGGCGAAAGAAGAAAAATCAAAAGCCATATTGGCGTATGATATATATCAGGAAAAAACAGGGGATACAACCTCGCTGTTTGCAACCCTGGCGGAAAATGCTTTGCGTGAAATACCAACCGATTTACCCCCGAATGCCGTTTTGGCCCCCGAGGAAATATATTTGGCTTCGCTCAATAAAAAATTGCCGATAGATTTTAATAAACAAACAAGAGCCGTTCAAATAACGCTTGCGGATTTGCCGGCCACCGCTATTCCGCTACGCATTATGCTGGGTGAACAAAACGGTTTATCGGCTGAGGCAATGATGAAGTTGTATCGCTTGCCCCTGTTTGAATCGGATGTGGCAAACGCAACGGATGAGAAAATGCAACGCGCCGTTCAACGCGCGATTTTATATCAAAAAATTATGGCCGAAACCGAGGAACGCAAAAAGAGTTCTTTGGTGCAAGAATGGATTGATTTAATTAAAAAAGATAATTTATTTATCAATTTGGCGCCGGTGATTGCCGAGGTGATGAATCCCATATCGGCAACGCCCGAAAATATTGATTTGGCATTCAGTGCCGTGCAGGCATACGGCTTGACGGATAATGCCGAAAAGGCAGAACCTTGGTTAGATGAACTTGAAGATAACGATTTGCCGAAATATCGGCGTCAACGGTTTTTATTAGCGCCGTTATGGCAGAATCTCGGGGGCGGGTTGCCGTCGGATATGGATAAATTAACGGCTACATATTGCCATGAAAATGCAATCAATGCTTGCCCGATGATTCGTTTGTTTATTGATCCTGCTTTTTATGAGCGCCGGCCGATGAGTGATGTTGAAAGCATATCTGTAATTTCACCCGACACGGAAAAACAAGTGCCCGATATTATGGCTGATGTAGCGTATGCTAATCAAAAAACAAATAAGACTGCCGATAGTTCGGCAACCCAAACATTCAACGGGTTAACGCGTGAAGAAGCGCAAACAACCCGCTTGGGCGAAGCCTTGCTGACGGCTGTTTTGGATATTCATGCGGGTAAGCGATTAAAACAATCGTATTTATTTGTGCAAGAAGTAGCCCGAAAAGATATGCGCGATTCCCTGGTGCGGGAAGGAATGATTTTTGAATAATCCGAGGCCGATATGAAAAAAAATGCTCCTGCAAAAACGGAAATGCCCCCGCTGATTGATGCTTTTTTGGAAATGATGGTCGCCGAACGGGGTTCTTCTGCTCGCACGGTTGAGGCTTATCGCCGAGATTTAGCGGATTTAAATGAGTTTTTATCCGTTCGGGGTGTTCCGTTGAAAAAAGCAAAAAGCAGTGATTTACAAGCCTATATGCGCACGATTGCCTCGGAAGCAATGAGCGCGAAAACGCAAGCGCGTCGGCTTTCGGCCATCCATGAATTTTACCGCTTTTTGTATTCGGAAGATATGATTAAACATAATCCCGCCGATTACGTGCAGGCTCCGAAAATCGGAAAATCGTTGCCGAAGTATTTAACGGAAGAAGAGGTTGCTCTGCTGATTGATACGGCCGGCAAACAAAAGAATAAACGTATGGCGGTTATGTTGGAAATTTTATACGCTTCGGGTATGCGCGTCAGTGAATTGGTCGGATTGCCTGTGATGGCCGTTACCCGAGATAATCAGACGATTTCGGTTGTCGGTAAAGGAAATAAAGAACGGCTGGTGCCGTTAAACGAGCCGGCGCGGATAGCGTTGGATAAGTGGTTAACGTTGCGTGAATTAAATTTGAAAAGAGGGCGGGTATCCAAATGGCTTTTTCCTTCTATCGGAAAGGAAGGACATTTAACGCGCGACGGCTTTTTTAAGGCATTGAAAGAAATTGCGCTGAAAGCGGGCATTGATCCGCACAAAGTATCACCGCATGTGTTTCGGCATTCGTTTGCCAGTCATTTGATTGCGCATGACGCCGATTTACGTTCCGTTCAAAAAATGTTGGGACATGCCAATATCGCAACAACCGAGATATATACGCATATTTTGCAAGACAGATTGAAAAAGACTGTTGAAAAATCTCATCCTTTGGCGTATAGTGGCAGAAAGGATTGAGTATGAAAATTATAAACAAGTATATTTTAAAACAGCTGATTGTGAGTTTTGCCCTTGTTTTACTGGGGCTTACGATGCTGATATGGTTGACGCAATCGTTGCGGATGATTGATATGATTGTAACAAAGGGTGTCTCCGTGCGTATTTTTCTGGAGATGACATTATTGGCGTTGCCGAACTTTATCCAGATACTTTCGCCGTTGGCATTGTTTGCCGTTATCTTGTTTATTTTTTCACGAATGCAGGCGGATAAAGAATTGATGGTAATGCAGGCCATCGGAATGTCTAATCGGCAAATTATGTATCCGGTTATCGCAATGGCGGTTGTTTTAACGATTGTCGGCTATGTGATGACGCTCGTTTTGATTCCCGAATCGTATACGAAACTCAATGAAATGAAGTGGAAAGTCAGAAATGATTTATCTCATCTTTTGTTGCAGGAGGGCCAATTTAATTCGTTTGATAACGGGTTAACACTTTATATCAAAGAGCGGTTGGGAGATGGCTCCGTGCGAGGTGTGATGGCGTATGATGCCAAAGATCCGAAAAAGATAACTTCTTTGGTTGCCGAAAACGGGTTGATGTTTCAAGATAAAGATGGGTTTCAATTGGTTTTCAATAAAGGAACAAGGCAGGAATTTAATCCTGAAACAAAAGAATTTTCCATTTTAAAATTTGATAAATATACCATGTGGTTCAGCGATAAAAAAAATGTGGGGGAAACACGCAACGTAAATGCGGCGGAATATTCTTTAGAGTATTTAATCAATGCAAAGCCCTCCGATGCGCCGACGCCCGCTCTGTATCGTAAATATAAAGTGGAAATTTTAAAGCGGTTAACGAAGCCTTTATATAATATCACATTTGCTTTTTTGGCCATATTCGGTATTTTGGCGCCGTTTTATAATCGGCGCGGACAAGTCGGTCGGATTAACTTCGTGGTTTTGTGCGCGTTGCTGATTCAATCGCTTAATTTGGCCTTTGAAAATTTGGCCGCCAAGAATCTCGTATTTTCTCCGCTATTGTTCGTCAATGTCTTTTTGCCGATATTGTTGATTTATTTAAGTATGATACGGCGCTTTCAATTTAAGAAGATTTTTTCCAAAATAACGGTGATACCTGTTCTTCTTATCGGCAGTTTATTGGTATCTGCTCCCGTTATGGCACAAATCAAGGTAGATCCGCAAGTGAAAATAGAAAAAGATAAGCCCGTTGATTTTGAGGCCGATACGTTTTCATACGATAAGAATAATGATGTGTTAACGGCAGAAGGTGATGTGATTATTGCGCAAAACGGCACGATTGTGCGCACGGAAAAGTTTAATTTTTACCGCAAAACGAATCAAATTATCATGCCGGGGGAAGTGATTATTGAAACGCCGGACGGGACGGTAACGAGAACGCAAAACGTTATATTGAGCGCCGATATGAATGATATCATCGGTGAAGCCATTGTCATGCGGTTATATGAAGGCTCGCTTTTAACTTCCAAACGGTTAAAACGAACGGATGAAGCACAATCGCTTTATTTAAAGCGTGTGGCATATTCCCCGTGCAGTACGTGTGGCGCCGAGGCACCGCTTTGGAAAATCAGCGCGCGTAATTGGAAACACGATGTGCCCGAAAAAGAAATGATTTTTACGCATTCGTTTTTTGAAGTGAAAGACGTGCCTGTTTTTTATTTTCCGTATTTGAATGTGCCGGATTTTACGGTAAAACGGAAAACGGGCTTTTTGGCGCCGAGTCTTTCGCACGGAAGCGAAATGAAACAAGGGGTTACCTTACCGTTTTTTGTTGATTTGGCGGATAATCAAAACTTAACGATAACGCCGACTTTTTCTGCCTCACACGATCCGTTGGGAATCTTTGAATATGACGGCCGTTTTGATAAAGCCAGTTTCCAGTTGGCAGGAAGCGGAACACGTGATGATGACGGCTCGAATCAGGGCCATATCAAAGCGAATTTGCGATATGACTTTAACAATGAATGGCGGTTATCGGGGCAGTATTACCGCACCTCATCGGATACATATTTCAGACGCTATAATTTACCCGATGTGAATACATCACAAGCCTATTTGCGCTCATTTATCACGGCAGAGCGGTTCGGCACACAAAACTATTTTAATTTTACGGGATTATCATTCCAAAGTTTATGGTCGCGCGTTAATCAAGAATCAATCCCTGTCTTTATTCCGACTATGGATTATCATTTTACAACAGATCCGCTAACGGATAACGGCTTATATGCTTTTTCGAACGCGAATGCCGCCATTTATAATAATCGGGAGAGGTTTAAATCACAACGGGTATCGTTCAAACAAGGGGTTGCACTGCCGTATATTACGCCGTTCGGGGCAGATATGGATTTTAGAGCCAGCGTGCGGGGCGATGCGTATGCCATTGATACGGGCAAATACGGCGTGTTGGACAGACCCTCGGACGACACCTATAATACCGGGCGCTTATTCCCGATTGCTTCCGCCAAAATCAGTTATCCGTTGGCAAAGCATACGGAAAATACCACACAGGTTTTAGAGCCGATTTTAATGTTGATTACCTCACCGACAAGTGCGCAAAATGATAAAATTCCGAATATTGACAGCACGGATGTTGATTTTGATGATACGAATTTATTTTCGGAAAATCGCTTTGTGGGATACGATCGCGTTGAAACGGGCACACGCGCCAATTACGGGGTGCAGTGGTCTATTTTTGATACGAAGAATCGCTCGTTTTCGTTTTTATTCGGGCAATCTTATCGCTTCTCGGGCGATGAGGAAATGGATGCCATCACGGGAACGGAAAATAATTATTCCGACTATGTAGGCCGCCTGCAAATGAATTATCATTTATTAACGATGGCTTACCGTTTTCGGTTAGATCAAGAAACTTTTGAGCCGAAAAAGAATGAGATTACGGTTGTTGCGGGGAAAGCCCCCTTGCGGTTAGGGGTGAGTTATACCCAACTAAAAGCTATCAGCTTGGCAGATACGTTTTATAACGAGCGAGAGGAAATTTTATTTTTCGGGTCTTCACGGTTGAGCAAACAATGGAATTTATCGGGATACTATCGGTATAACATGGCTCAAGACGATAGAGGGCCGATTGAATACGGTTCGCTTTTGCAATATGATAATGATTGCACGGCGATTGTGTTTGATTTAAGTCGCTCGTTTACGGAAGATCGTGATTATAAAGGAGATACTTCTTTTACGGTTAAGTTTGTGCTGAAAACATTGGGACAAATGTAAAAAGGGAGGCAAAGAATGAAAAGTGTATTTTTAGGCATAATCGGGCTTATGATGGGAATAAGCGCAACGGCATGGAGCGGAGAAATTGTTGCCGTTGTGAACGATGAGCCGATTTCCAGTTATGATGTGGAAGCGCGGGCGAAATTGATTGCCGTTCAACGTGCCGATTATTTAAGTAATCAAAAAAAAGCGCAATATGTGCAAGAAGCATTAGATGATATTATTGATGATAAAGTTAAAATGGCAGAAGCCGAAAAAAATCATTTTTCCGTGAGCGAAAAAGAAATTGATGCTGCCGTTCGCCACTTGGAGGAACAAAACGGCATGAAGCCGGGCACGATGGGCAGTATGCTGGAAAAAAACGGTGTGCCTTTACGCATTTTGCGCGACCAAATTCGGGCGGATTTGATGTGGGTTCAGGTATTGCAAAAACAAGGGGGTGTGGTTTCGGAAATTACACCGGCCGAAATTGAAAAAAAGAAGAATGAATTGCGCGCTAAATTGCGAGAAGAAGAATTTTTTGTTTTTGAGATTTTGATACCGAAGAAAGAAGATGCGGAAAAATGCTATGTGGAATTACAAAAAGGATTGGCATTTGATGAAGCCGCCAAAAAGTATTCCAAAGCGAAATCAGCACGCAACGGTGGTGCTGTCGGGTGGGTTAAAAATAACCATTACGGCAAAGCGGTTACAGATATGTTAAGACAACTCAGTCCCGGCGATTTATCGGCCCCGTTAAAAACAAAAGACGGCTATTTACTTTTATTGTTGCAAGATAAAAAAACGCCGGTATTAACGGATACGGTTGCCGTATGGTCATTGGCACAGATGGCTATGCCGACCACGCAGGCGGTTCAGTTTGAAAAGGAATTATCGCAAATTAAAACATGCGAAGATTTTATGGCTTTCGGCAAAAAATATGCCATTGCGGAATCGGTTAAATCGGGAGCGGTTTCACCCGAACAACTGCCAAACGAGTTAAAAGATATTTTAGCTAAGGAATCATTGAAAACGGTTATCGGCCCCGTGCGGACGCAAGATATTGATATTTTCTTTATGAAATGCAGTGTGGAAAATAAGAAAATTTTACCGGATGATGCCGTATTGAAGGCACAGATTGAAAATGAAAAAATGGAAGCACTCTCCGATAAAGTTTTAAAGAGCGTTAAACGGTATGCCGTAATTGAATATAAATAAAAAAGGCAAACAAATGGTAGAAAAGAAAGAAAAAGTGAAGACGAAAATCATTGACGGTAAAAAAATGGCTGCCGCCATTGAAAAAAAATTGCAGGCTGAAATTCAAACATTTGAACGCAAGCCACAAATGGCCGTTATTTTAGTCGGGGATAATCCGGCCAGTTTAATTTATGTGAATCATAAAAAAAAGGCGGCCGAAAAAGTCGGGATTGATGTCGCTATTTACCATTTATCGCCCGTCATGACGCAAGATGCCTTGATTTCGTTTGTTGAAGAATTAAATCGTAATGAAGGGGTTGACGGGATTATCGTGCAGTTGCCGTTGCCGAAACATTTTGATGAAAATGCCGTGATAAACGCAATTAGTCCCGCAAAAGATATAGACGGCTTAAATTATATCAATATGGGGAAATTGTTTATCGGACAACCGTCCCTCGTTCCATGCACGCCGTTGGCTTGTATGGCGTTAATTAAAAGCGTTTCTCGGAATCTGGTCGGAAAGACGGCGGTTGTTGTCGGGCGCTCACGATTAGTCGGCAAGCCGATGGTGCAGTTATTATTGAATGAACAATGCACGGTTACGCAGGCGCATTCCAAAACGAAGCATTTATCCGATGTGTGCAAAAATGCGGATATTATTGTATCGGCAACGGGTTGTGCCGGTTTGATACGGAAGAAATTTGTAAAAAAAGGCGCTATCTTAATTGATGTGGGGATTGTGCGCACGGCATCTAAAAAAATAACGGGAGATATCGCTTATGAGGAAATGTTGGGTCATGCAAAAGCGATAACGCCGGTTCCGGGCGGTGTCGGACCGATGACGGTTGCCATGTTGCTTTCAAATGTGGTAAAAGCGTATCGTGATGCAAATGTTCTTCTCCCGCGTATTTAGAAAAAAGAAAATGGGTGCTTCAAAATAAGGGGCGTTCGTCCGCTCCTGCTTACCTATTAAATCCAAGCGGAAATAAAGGTGTTGCTTTGCCTGTGCAATCTGACGGCATATTGCGCGTTATTGTATTCACGCAGAGAGTTGCATGCGCGCGAAATGCAGAGGAGTCTAACGATTAAATTGTTATTCTAAATCTTCTACCAGCGCAAATATATTTCCGGATTGCCTGCGATAGAGTTCTTCTTCACCCGCGGGATTTTTAAAGATAATTTCATTTCCAGACTCGCGTATTTTTTCATACTTTTCTTTCGTTTCGGCGCGCATGTAAAGCGAGCCCGAAAGCGGAAAGAAGTAGTCCACAAAATCAAAATGTTTGATATAGAGCGTGCCCTCCGGCAAAACAGGGTGCGTGCATTCTTGTTCGTATGTGAAAACAAGCGCATATTGATTGACGATTTTCTTTTTTATATTAGCATCAATCATTTGTTTCATCAATTTGCAACGGTTGGCTTCATACGCATCTTCTTTGGATATACCGAAACGAGCCAGTAATTTCGCACTGATTACTTTGCGCATACTTAAAATTGTATCGTAATACTCTTTCCCATAGGAAGAATGGCGACGCAACCGTAAAAGCGGTTCGTTAATCATACCCAGTTTCCCGCCGGCTAACCACATGCGTGACCAAAAATCATAATCTTCTGCCGATATGAGCGATTCATCATACCGTAAATGATGTTTGCGCGCAAAATCTAAATCAAACATAGCCAGATTGGTATAATAGTTGGCAAAGTGATAAATAATTTCCCAGCGTTTGGGCGGAACCCAATTATTCGGGCCTTTGGCCTCTCGTCCCATTTCGTAATAAATACTGTTGACGGCAGTATAATCCGGATGTTTTTTAAAAAACGCCAATGATTTTTCCAAACGATTCGGCTCGGAATAATCGTCGCTGTCCATAATTGCAAGGTATTTCCCACGCGCGGCATCCATACCGATATTGCGGGAACAGGCAATACCGCAGTTTTGTTTATTTTGGATCAATCTAATCCGTGAATCCGATGATTGATAGGCTTGAATCAGTTGCACGGAGTTATCTGTTGACCCATCGTCCACAATAATAAATTCAAAATCCGAAACCGTTTGATTTAAAATGGATTCAATGGCACGTGGCAATAAGTCTACACGGTTATATGTGGGCATCACAACCGAAATAAGCGGTGGCCGAAGCATTAAGAAACACACAAAGCCCAACAAACAGATATAGAGGATAATTAAAAAAGAATAAAGGAAAATTTTTTTACGTTTTTTCATTATGCCTGCCCACATTCGGTAGAAAGATATTGCGCCTTTATTCCCAAACACGATAAAGCCGTTTCCCAGCGTTTTGAAAAGGGAATATCAAATAAAAAAGAGGCGGTATCAAGCGATGCCGTCAGCCAAACATTACTCATCAGCTCATCTTCCAACTGTCCGCCGATCCATGTGGCACAGCCAAGCGCAATTAAACTTTTTTGTGGCCCGCGACCTCGTGCAATATCATATAAAATGTTTTGCGTGGCGGTTAATGAAATTCCGTCGGCAACGAAAATTGTTTCCTCGGTTTTATAATCGGACGTATGTAAAATAAATCCGTTCGTAAATTTATCCGGCCCGCCCAGAACAATTTTCGGCGGATTCGGCAGAACGGGATGTTCAATTTTTAACTGATCCAGAATATCCACGAAAGACATTCTGTCCGCCGGATGATTGATAACAATTCCCGCACCGCCGGCGCGTGTGTGTTCATAGATGTAAATCACGGATTTATTGAAACGTAAATCATCAATCTGAGGCATGGCAATTAAGAATTGCCCTTTGAGAGAGGTAAACGCTTCTTTTTGAGTTTTCATTTCGTTATCGTTCCGTATTTTCTTCATCCGGGTTATAGCGTCCCACCATACCGCTTAAATCGGAATTTTCCGTATCGGATAAATCGGCATCTTCATCTAAAATTTCCAAATCATCGGCTTCCATATCCTCATCGGTTAAGGGAACATCTTCCGTCATCTTCAATAAGGCTTCTTCATCCAAATTTTCGTCATCAATCCGCGGAGCGGCTTTTTTAGCTAATTTTAATAATTGTTTTGATTTTGATTCTTCATACGATTCGGGTGTGTATTTTTCTTTACACTTCGGACACGCAAAAGATTTTTTATTCATATCATAAAAAAATGTTCCGCATTTCAAACACTTACGTTTTGAGCCCCATTCTGCTTTTGCCATAATTAACCTCCGTTTGCAAAAAAAACTTGTTATTTGTGCCTTTTACATGTAATGTTCAAATTGTCAATAAAAATTTACGATTAACAAGGAAAAAACAGTTTATGACAATTATTGCAATTGACGGCAGTTCGGCAACGGGGAAGGGCACACTCGGGCTCAAATTGGCGCAAACCTTTGATTATGCTTATTTAGATACGGGGGCGCTATATCGGGGTGTGGCCTATAAAATGATGCAGGCAGGCGATGATTTAACAGATGAAATCAAAGCAACGGCGGTGGCAAACGGTCTTTCAAGCGCACAAATGTTGCATTTGCAAGACGAATCGTCTATCCGAACGGAAACATGCGGAAAGGGGGCCTCCATTGTTTCATCCGTTCCGAGCGTGCGACAAGCGTTATTTGACTTTCAACGGCGATTCGCTTTAAATCCGATTAAAAAAGACGGAACGCCGGCCAAAGGCGCGATTTTGGACGGGCGTGATATCGGCACGGTTATTTGTCCGGATGCCGATTTTAAGTTCTTTTTAACGGCTCGTGCGGAAATTCGCGCACAAAGACGATTAAAAGAGTTGCAATTAAGAGGATTATGTGTTATATATGAGGACATTCTATCGGAAATTCAAGCGCGTGATAAACGCGATAGTGAGCGTAAAACGGCGCCGTTAAAGCCGGCGGAAGATGCGTTGATTATTGATACATCCGATATGACGGCGGACGAGGTATACGCCCGTGTCGTTCGCTATATGGAAGGGCGGAGTTAACAAGTCCCCGAAACGAGGGTGTTTCGGTGGCCAACCAAAATTATTTTTAAGGATAATAAATGAATACACAAGAAAACCAAGCGGCAACGGAAGACTTTGGCGCAATGTTGGACGAGTTTATGGGAAAAGGTTCTTTGCAAGGCAAAGTCGTTCTCGGAAAAATCGTTGGTTTTGATGATGACATGGTCATCGTTGATGTCGGATTAAAATCGGAAGGACGGATTCCCGTTTCCGAATTCGGCGTTCAAACATTAAATTTAGGCGATACGGTTGATGTATTTGTCGAACGGTATGAAGATAAAAACGGCAATGTTGTTTTATCACGTGAAAAAGCCCGTCGCGAAGAAGCCTGGGGTGATTTGGAAAAATCAATGGAAAAAGGCGAACACGTTATCGGAACGATTTTCGGACGTGTTAAAGGTGGCTTTACGGTTGATTTAAACGGTGCAACGGCTTTCTTGCCGGGTAGTCAAATCGATGTTCGCCCGATTCGCGATGTAACACCGTTGATGGGTGTGGCGCAACCGTTTGCGTTGTTAAAAATGGATCGCGTGCGTGGCAATATCGTTGTATCGCGTCGTGCCGTGTTGGAAGAAACACGCGCAGAACAACGTTCCGAAATTATCAAGAATTTATCCGAAGGACAAATTGTTGAAGGAACGGTTAAAAACATTACGGATTACGGTGCCTTTATTGATTTAGGCGGTGTAGACGGCTTATTGCACGTAACGGATATTTCTTGGAAACGGATTACAAATCCGGCTGAAGTATTAACGGTCGGTCAACCGGTTAAAGTCCAAATTATCAAGTTCAACACGGATACGGGCCGTATTTCACTCGGTATGAAACAATTAGAGAGTGATCCGTGGGTTGGCGTAAACGAACGTTTCCCGGTCAATTCTCACTTCAAAGGCAAAATCAGCAATATCACGGATTACGGTGCATTTGTTGAATTAGCGCCGGGTGTTGAAGGCTTAATCCACGTTTCCGAAATGAGCTGGACGAAGAAAAATGTTCATCCGAGCAAGATTGTTTCACTCAGCCAAGAAGTGGAAGGAATTGTATTGGATGTTGATGAATCAAAACGTCGGATTTCACTCGGGATGAAGCAAATTCAAGAAAACCCGTGGAAAGCATTTGCCGATACGCATAAGGTTGGCGATATCATTGAAGGCGAAATCAAAAATATGATTGAATTCGGTATTTTTGTTGCGTTGAATGATGATATTGACGGTATGATTCACACATCGGATTTATCATGGGATAAAACGAGCGAAGAAGCTATTAAAGATTACAAGAAAGGCATGATTGTCAAAGCCAAGATTTTGGATATTGACGTTGATAAAGAACGCATTTCTTTGGGTATCAAGCAATTAACGGAAGATCCGTTGGCTGCTGCTTCCGAAAATATTAAGAAAGGTGAAGTTGTTACGGGTATCGTTTCGGCGATTGAAGACGGTGGCATTGAAGTTGATGTAAACGGTGTTAAAGGTTTCATCAAACGCACGGATTTGGCAAAAGATCGTGCCGAACAAAAAACGGAACGTTTTGCCATCGGTGAAAAAGTGGATGCCAAGGTAACGTCATTTGATGCCAAAACGCGTAAATTAACGTTATCCATCAAAGCACGTGAAGTTGCGGAAGAAAAAGCCGCTATGGAAGAATTCGGCGCAACAAATGCCGGTGCTTCGTTGGGCGACATTTTAGGTGACGCTTTGGCCAAAGCCAAAAAGAAAAAATCAACAAAGGCAGATGCCGAATAAGTTGATTTATTTCGGGTAAGAAAAAGGGTGTCGGGTTTCGGCACCCTTTTTTGTTCCGTGCAATCAATAAAATCTATTTGATGTGTTTTTGGGGAATGGAGCGAGAAAGCAAGCGCACAAAACTCAGCAGGGTAGATAGCAGGGAAGGTAAATAGCAAGGTAGGGTGCCTGCAATTCTGTATATCATTTGGACTTAAACGAAGATGATTTGAGGTGGCGTCAGATAAGCAACGGCTCTTATCTTTTACTCGCTTAAAATTAAGATTTGCCGATTATTTGTTTTTCTTGATACGGAAAAAAGCAAGCAAGAAGATTCATAATTTGCATACGCAGATTATTTTTATTGATAATAAGCGCGGGAAATACAGTCATCATAGTCGCTTGTTGTGCGATTTAAATCCGACACGGCTTCTATTCCGCAAATCGTTGGTGTTTTACAACCTGTCAAAGCCGGTGTTGTCCACGGAATCCGTTTATCAAAACAATATCCCATACGCGCCCATAATAAACTTTCCATCCATTGCCCATAGGGGTGGAGAGTAATGTTGAGTGGTGTTTCCAATCGCTGATAAATGTTTTTAAAAATCCCTTTATGCTCAGGTAGAATATATGAGGCATTTTGGCGGAGAATGTCATAAAGTGATTGTTTGATAATCGGGTGCTTCCATCCACCGCCGAATAGTGAAAATGTGGCAGGGATTTCCCCTGTGATAAATTGCAAGGCATACACAACCAAATATCCTGCCAAATAAGCCACGGTATACAAATTGTCGGCCAGTTGTGTTTTATCCTGAAAGCGTGCTATCTCTTTCGTGTGATAATATGCCGGGTCGCCCGAGCGTGGGGGTGGCATGGAATAAAAATCAGCCCCGATTTCAAATAATTGCCGAAACAGCCTCTTATTAAGTGAACCCCGCCGTGCGATTTGCCCGTCAATATCAAACGGTAAATCAGTGTGCCGACGCACCAGATAATCCAAATATTCATTGCAGGGGCCGATATCCCAGCCGGCCACGGCTTCCCCGTTGCGAATGAGGCATAAATTAGAGGTGTTTCCCGCATTGATATCTATGCGGTTGAAACACTTCTCTTGCCGTGCAATAAACGCATTCAACGGCGGAATAAGGGGCGCTCCCTCACCACCGTTCAATAAATCGTCCGAACGAAAATCATAAATAACACGTATTTTCGGGACATCACAAATGCCTGCTTGTTGACACCTGCGTGCAATCTCATCGGCCAACATTTTCCCCGAGCCGATTTGTAATGTATAGGGGGTTGGGGTATTTAGGGAGGGCGGACAATGATCCAATGTTTTACCGTGCGAGCAGACGGCTTTCAGTGTTTCTAACGGAATCCGATTATCCGCAATCAATCGGCAGACGGCGTCGGCAAGTTGATGAATATACGCATCGTGTATTGCCCGAAAGCGAGGCAGTTGCAAAACATCATTGCGTGATTTGCAGTGTTTTACATCTATTCTGAGCTGTGCCATATCGGACTGCGTTAGCGCCGAAAACGGTTGCGAAAAGGTGTATATCGGGCGAATGCCGTTTTCATCAACCGTCGCGTAAACCATATCAACGGCGTCCATGGAATTGCCGGTCATAATCCCGATATAGTAATCACTCATGCTTTCTTCTTTGTTTGACGCGGTGTGTTAGAGCGACTGAGGCGCCGTTCTTTGGCTTTTTCGGCATACGGATTTTCGCGTTTGCGCATATAAATGCGAATGGGCACACCGACTAATCCGTATTGTTCCCGAATGCCGTTGGATAAATAACGCAAATACGATTCGGGCAACGAATCAGGATTGCTTGAAAAAATCACAAAGGTTGGCGGGCGCGTGCTGACTTGTGTCATATACTTCATCGGAATCCGCTTACCGTTGCTTGCAATCGGTGTCGGGTGCGCTTCCGTCATACGCTTTAAAAAGTCGTTCAGTTTATGCGTCGGAACACGTTTATTCCATAGTTCATACATTTTAAAGGCATCGCTCATCAGTCGATCCAAGCCGTAGCCTGTTTTGGCAGAAATGGTGTGAATCGGTAAACCTTTTACTTGTTGCAGTGATACCGCCATTTTTTCTTTTAACTGATTTAAAACTGCTTTTTGATTGGGCACACTATCCCATTTATTGAGTGCGATTAACAGGGTTCGTCCTTCCTCCAACACTTTTGACGCAATCAGTAAATCTTGCTTTTCCATCGGAACGTTGGCATCTAAAACCAAGATAACCACTTCTGCGAAGTCTATGGCATTTCGTGTATCGGCGGCCGAGATTTTTTCCAAATCATGCTCCACTTTACCGCGTTTACGCAAACCGGCGGTATCCGTTAATAATACCGAGCGCCCGCGCCATTCCCAAGGAATTGTAATGGCGTCGCGCGTAACGCCGGCTTCGGGCCCTGTCAATAAGCGTTCTTTTCCGAGCAGTTGATTCACCAGCGTTGATTTCCCGACATTTGGGCGCCCCACAATCGCCAATTTTAACGGTCGCTTTTGTTTTTCGGCGCGTTCACGTGCTTTCATATCAAAATTTTCTGCCGTATATAGTTCTGGCTTTTCGGAAAAATCAGTGTTATCCGCATCGGTTGATGATTGGCTTGGCTGTTCGGCATTTGTAGGTGTTGTTTCGGAATCCCGTTGCGCGGTTTCATCAGCAAATCTTTCAGCCATTTTTTTATTATCGCCGTATCGCATATTTTTCTGCGCCCGCACGATTTTTGCGACTTTTTCACTCGTTTCGTCTTTTTCTTTTAATAACGGAGAAAGCGCCTCATGCAAATCACCCATACCGAGGCCGTGTTCCCCGGAAACGGGAATCGGATCACCCAGCCCCAAGCGGTAAAAATCGCCCAACGCATTTTGCGTTATTTTCCCTTCGCATTTATTGGCAATCAGCAAAACGGGCTTGTGCGATTTGCGTAAATCACGTGCCATTTGTTCATCTAACCGTGTTAATTCGGAACGGGCATCTACCACAGCCAATACCACATCGGCCTCTTCTACGGCCATTTCCGTTTGACGCCACATCGCTTGCGCAAGCGCCGTTGTATCTTCCAATCCGGCCGTGTCAATCAACCGAAATGATAAGTCGTAAAGGCTTGCCTCGGCTTCTTTTCTATCCCGCGTAACGCCCGGTTCGTCATGCACGATGGCAAACTTGCGCCCGCATAACCGATTAAACAACGTTGATTTCCCGACATTTGTCCGCCCCACAATGGCAACTGTTTTCATTTGATACCCTTTTGACTGATAAACAATTATTGATAAGCAATTAAATCTGCATCGTTTGTATAAAGAATCATCTTCCCATCGCCCAAAATCGGCTTGTTGGATAATTCATCCGTTTGACGTGCTTTTATTTTTTCACCGTTGACGGCGTTAAAGAATTGCACATCCCCCTTGTTTGAAACCACAATCAACTGATTTTGTGCCAATACGGGCCCTTTCCAGGCAACGCCCTTTTTCTCTTCCGAGACTAACGCCGTTTCCCAAATCAACGCGCCCGATTTTTTATCCAAAGCAACAAGTGTATTTTGGGTTGTAATCATAAACAGCGCATTGCCGTTCACAACGGGTGTATTTTGCCCGCCGATATTTTGAATGAATTGAACGGCACCCGTTTTTAAATCAAACGCACCGATTTTTTGAGCATTCCCGATAATATAAACCGTGTCGCCTTCAATCACGGGGGAGGCAATCACATGGGAAATATCGTTCATTTGATTGAACGTGCGTCGCGATAACAGACTATCCGACCATAACATCATACGCGTGTTTGTATCAAACGCAATCACTTCGCCACTGCTGAACGGCACAATCAAAACCCCTTTTGAAACGGCCGGTTGCCCCATGCCGAATAAATTTGTTTCGGTGGAGATGTTTTTAAAATGCCAAATTTCCGAACCGTCTTGCGCATTTAAAACGAACAATTCATTGTTGCCGGATAACACGTAAATACGTCCGTCGGCAACGGTCGGCACTGCGCGCAAGATAGCATTTGTTTCGTGTTGCCATAAAATTTCACCGTTTAAGTCAAGCGCAAAAACAGTGCCTTGTCCGTTTACGGCATATAAATTCTTCCCGTCCGACGCCAAACCGATACTGGCCATACTCATTTCTTTTTGCACGGGCAATTTTTTTTGAAAAAGTTTCTTCCCGGTTGATTCATCAACGGCGGAAAGCTGAAAAGCCCCGTCTAATGCATATACTTTGTGATCAACGATAATCGGCTCCGGCAACATTAAGTACGTAGCGGAAATCCCTTTCCCCACGTTCCGCGACCATATTTTTTCGTTTGTTTCGGAAAGGGTGCCGTGGGGCATTAAATTCATTGCATTCCCGCTTGCCTGCATCCAGCTCACATGGGGGGAGGGAGTATTTATTTGAACGGCGGTATTTGTCTTTGTGATTTGTTCGCTGATACCGCTTTGCACGGCAATCCGTCCCTCTTGCGGTGCAACTTTTTTATCATTCGCACAGCCCGAAAGTAATAATACGGCGCAAATGAAATATCCTATTTTTTTCATATCAACTCCTTTTTAAAACCGACTAGCGGATAATAGACAGTAATTCTTTTAATCTGTCTTTCTCATCATTTGCAAGTGTCGGTAATCCGATGGCTTTTGTTAATACCTCTTTGGCCTCGGATAATTTCTTTTCTTTCATCAATAAAATCGCCTGCAATTCAACGGCTGAACCGTAAAACGCATTTGAACTGTTTAAAAGCGGTTGCAATTCTTGTTGTAATTCGGCCGTGGGTAACGTATCAATCTGGTTGCCGACAAATGAGAGGCGAGCCACATTGCGCAATTCAATCGGCGCCCCCGAATCATTCATCAGATTTTTAAGAATTAAACCGGCTTGTTGTATATCATTATGCGCCAAGGCATTTTGCGCCAATCGCATTTGAGCCAAATACTTATAGCCTGTTTTGGCAGAATCGGCAAGGTTTTGATAAATGGCCATGGATTGCTCTTCATTGCCCGTATAATTGAGCAAAACCGCTTGCTCAAATTGATCGGATTCGGCCAACCGCGTTTTCGTCAGCCAAGAACGATAAATTTCGTTGCCGACGGTAACGCCGATAATTAAAACAATACCGCCGATAATAACGGCCCGATATTTTTTCCAAAAATTCATCAACCGTTCTTTTTGTAATTCTTCTTCCACTTCGCGTTCCAAAATGGCTTGTTGGATTTTTTCAACTTCATCTTGTGTTTCTTTTTTCATTCTTTTTTTCCTTTACCGAAAGTTATTTGAATGTGTTTTTTATATCAAAAACGAACATAAAACGCAACTTTTATTTTTCTTTTTGTGGTAGCATTCCTAAAATAGGGTGCAAAATAAAAGAGGGCAAGCACGAACCGAACCAAGCCAAAAAAGCCATAACGGAAGGGAAGGCAATAATGGCTTTATTTTTGGCAATCCCTCGTTGAATAATAGTGGCGGCTTTATCGGCGTCCATAATAAAAGGCATGCGAAAGGCATTGGCATCCGTAAGCGGGGTTTTGATAAAGCCCGGGCAGATTACATTGATTTTAATTTGTTCTTTTGCCCAAACCCCGCGTAAGGCTTCTCCCCAGGCTTTAACGCAGTTTTTTGAAGCCGAATAAGCCGGACAGTTACTTAATCCCCGATAGCCGGCCATGGAACTCATTAAGGCAATTTGTCCGCACCCTTTAAATTTGAATAATTCCAATGCGGGTAAAACGGTATTAACGACTCCGAAGATATTTGTTTGCATAATGGTATTTGTGGCATGAATATTTTCGCACATTCCGAGAATACCGCTTGAAACGCCGGCGTTTGCAATAACCAAATCCAGTGAATGAATGGAATTTGCTTTGCGCAAGGCATCACGCACATCATTAGCGTTGATAACATCAAAGATAAAGGTATAAACTTCAGCGCCTTTTTGCCGGCATGTTTCGGCAACTTCGTTAAGCCGTTGTTCATTTCGGCCACATAAAAACAGAAAAACACCTTTATCGGCATACGCCTGCGCTAACGCCGCCCCGATGCCACTTGAAGCACCTGTAATAAAAACAGATTGAAATGAAACAGTTTTTTTGTTCATATAGCCGACCTTTCAAAAAAAAATCAAATTAAATAAAAAAAGTGCTTGACAAGTGATTATAAATGAGTATAATCGAAATGTCTAGTGAAAAGATGCCTCTATGGCGAAATTGGTAGACGCGACAGACTCAAAATCTGTTGACCGCAAGGTCATGCTGGTTCAAGTCCGGCTAGAGGTACCAAAATTGGTAGGCGTTGCAGACTTAAAATCTGTTAATCGTAGGACGAATTAGTTTAAGTCCGGCTAGAAATACCAAAAACCCCCTTCAACGCAAATCGCATTGAGGGGGTTATTTTTTTTGCGGTTGTCTGAGGCATTTGAAAAAGTGTGTTTGGATTCAGGCAGGTAAGCGTAGTTTTGATTTCAAGTAAATCGATGGATTTGACTACGGATAAATAGGCATAGTTTGTTTTAAGCAAATCAGCGTGTTCGGTGCCGGATGGGCGAATATAGTTTGGTTTTAAATGAATCGGTGGATTGCTTTCAGGTAGGTGGGTGCAGTTTGATTTTTGGTGAGGCATGGCTCCTCTTTATTCGGTAGAATTAAAGCAACCCGCGCACCGCTTTATATGCTTGATTCCTACTCTAATACCTCAAAGCGTGTTGTTTAAATGGTATTTTCGGCAAGTGAAGAGAGGGTATTATTCTCTCCGCTCCCCGAAAAAATCATTTTTTGATTAAACCATGCAAGAACCGTGCTGCCTATCGGCATAATGGTTATTGTATTTTTTGGCGATAGTATTCCTGCTCGCTTTCCAAGCGCTTTTCCCGGACTGCCAATTTTTCTTTTTCAATTTCAAGTAATTGTTTTTGCTTGATTAAATCCATATCCGTTTGAGTTAATGTAAATGAGAATGCGCGTGTTTCGCGCGGTTGCATTTCAATGGTCCATAATAAGCGATGCGGTATTGCCTCGTTAGGATTCAATGTTGCGTTTTTATATGTAAAATCGTGTAACATATATTGTTCAATATGAATTGTTTTTGAGGTATCGGAGGCATTTTGTATTTGAATATTGTATGTATATTCCGTTTGCTCGTCAGATATTTTTTGAACATTTGTTTGCTTGATTTGAGCATATACATCCAGCGCTTTTCCCACCGTAATCATGCCCGTTTGCCCAAGAGAAATTGTGTTGTGAAGTTTAGATTCTCCCACAAAAAACATCTCATTGCCTTTTTGATTATAAATATGGAATATGCCTTTGGGTAAGGGTAAATCCAGCCCGAAAGAAGAATCATTTTTAAATACGATTTGTAAATCGGGTGCTAAATTTTTAATTTCTTTCGTTGTTCCGAGTGAAATAGGATCTTGAAAGGTATATTCTTTTTGATAAGGTAATCCCTCTTTATTTAAGAAAAGTGCCGTAACGTATTGGCCTTTTTTTAAATCCGTTTTGAATGGCAAACGATAAACATAATAATCTTTTAAATCTAAAATTTTTGAAATGGGTTCCAATGTGTTTCCCATAGCGTCGAAAAGAACACCGTCCAAGCCGGTATGCAAAATAATGCCCGCTTCGTCATCTGATTCGTTCATACTTTCAAGGATTTTCCCGTTAACGGTAATCGGATCCGTAGATAGTTTGATGCCTGATTGATTCTGTATTTGGCAGGTTGCCGGCACTTGCTCGCGCGGTAGCTTTTGAGAGACGGTGTTGACTTCTCCCAACACAAAATCAATATTGGCATTTTTATAATCCGATGATGTATCATTTTTGAGTTGAACATATCCTTTTAAGGTCATTTTATTTTCATCTTCTGATAGATAGAGATTGTAATTTGTCTTCCAAGAAAACCCGTCGGACAAGTATGAAAAATTGATTTCTTGTTCGGTATCTGATTGGGCATTCACAACGAAATCCAACGAAGTTGATTTATTTTGAATGACTGTGTCAAGTGCGGGATATAAAATGCGAGCATCTGTTCCTTTCTGAACCAGATTGTCAATTAAAAGAACAGGCACATTATCTTCAACCGCTAATAATTTTGCCCGCTTTTTGATTTCTGATTTAACACCCTCTTTCCATACGGTCCATAATAACGTAACTTCTTTTCCGATAGCCTTTTCCTGAGCCGTTTCGTAATAAGTTTTATTTTCCCAAAAGGGGTCAAAATTCATACTTTGAAGTGTTAAGTGATTACCGGAAATATTGGCGGAAGATAAAATTAATGTGGGTGGTGTTTCCCCGAAACTGATTTCTTGAAGACCTTTGTGGAGGGTTGCCTTATATGTTTGATTGATAAATCCGCGCCCGTTTTCATAAATAGTTAAATTCGTGGCCGTTATTTGATTCTCGTCTAATTGAACGGGCTTTTCAAGATTGAGTTGAACTTGTTGATTCGGTGTGTAATAAAGGTAACCGCCGAACGCTAAACCGAGCACAATTAACGAACTGACGGTATATAAAATTTTAGATTGGTGATGAATGTGTTTTTTCATGGCAGACTCTCATAATTCAATAGTAAACGATAATTGAGTATAGTTGATGATTCTTTTAAAAGCAACTTTTTTGTTGCAAATAAAAATTATTTTGTTTAAAATAAACAGGCTTGGTTGATTATGCCCGCCAAGCTGGGATTTGACAGTCCGAGCGTCTATGAGGGCAGAAAATATCTGTCGGCATCCGCCACAGGGTGGCGCGTTATGCGTCAAGCTGAGGGTGGATGCCTGCCAAATAGAGGTGTCCGCCTGAATAAGCAGGGCTATTTTTCTCATAGACGATAGCTGTCAACATCCACCCGCCTTTACGACACAGGTGGGTTTTGCGTTTTTAAGGTGGCAGAGAAAGGTGGAAAAATGAAAAAGAATAACGACACACTCAATCAAGTAATGCGTAAATGCGCGTGGGAGTTAAGCGCGGATAATCCGCCCGAAATAACGGACGAAGAAATGCCTGCATTAGTTAAAGGTTATCGCCGAAAAATTTTGATTGCGCAAATTAAATATGTATGGCGAAAAATTGCATTTTATTTGTGCCCGTTTTAAGTGCGGTGAATTTTTTAGTTGCAAATAAAAATTATTTTGTTTAGACTAAACGAGCTTGGTTGATTATGCCCGCCAAGCTAGGATTTAGTAGTCCGAGCGTCTATGAGGGCAGAAAATATCTGTCGGCATCCGCCACAGGGCGACGTTTATGCGTCAAGCTGAGGGTGGATGCCTGCCAAATAGAGGTGTCCGCCTGAATAAGCAGGGCTATTTTTCTCATAGACGATAGCTACTAACATCCACCCGCCTTACGACACAGGTGGGTTTCGTATTTTTAAAGGTGGCAGAGAAAGGTGGGAAAATGAAAAAGAATAACGACACATTGAATAACGCATCATTTTTTTAGTTGCAATTTTAAAATGTTTCGTTTAAAGTAAACGGGCTTGGTTGTTCATGCCCGCCGAGCTAGGACGTAACAATCTGATAATCAGCAAGGGCAGTGAAGACTGTCGGCATCCGCCACAAGATGACGCAATGCGCGTCAGGCTGAGGGTGGATGCCTGCTAAATAGAGGTATTCACCTGAATAAGCAGGGCTATTTTTCTTGCTGATTATAGTTGTTAACATCCACCCGCCTTTACGACACAGGTGGGTTTCGTATTTTTAAAGGTGGCAGAGAAAGGTGGGAAAATGAAAAAGAATGATGACACACTCAATCAAGTGATGCTTAAATGCGCGTGGGAGTTAAGTGCGAGTAATCCGCCCGAAATAACGGACGAAGAAATGCCCGCATTAGTTAAAAACTATCGCCGAAAAATCTTGATTGCCAAAATGAAATATACCGTAAGCAAATTAATGTTTGCTTTATTCGGAAGCTAACCCAAAAAATATGATACAAAACCGTATGCGCACCATAAAGCAAACAGGTGTCGGCAGACGGGAGCACGTAGGCGGGTGCGCAAAGAAAGATAGAGAATAAACCTTATTCATCTCCGATTTTAAGGGCTTGAATGAAAGCGCTTTGCGGAATTTCCACATTCCCGAATTGACGCATTTTCTTTTTGCCCTCTTTTTGCTTTTCAAGCAATTTACGTTTGCGGGTAATATCGCCACCGTAGCATTTTGCCGTTACATCTTTCCGATAAGCCGAAATATCTTCCCGCGCAATGATTTTTCCGCCGATACTGGCTTGAATGGGGATTTTAAATTGATGACGCGGAATCAGCGTTTTAAGACGTTCGCAAATTTGTCGACCGCGACGCTCGGCTTGCGAACGGTGCACCAAAAAGGCCAATGCGTCTACTTGTTCACCGTTGACCATAATGTTCACGCGAACTAAATCACTCTTTTCATAATCGGATACTTCATAATCAAAACTGGCATATCCGCGCGAAATGGATTTTAGCCGATCATAAAAATCAAACACAATTTCATTAAGCGGTAAGTGATACACCACCATGGCCCGATTGCCGACGTATGTTAAATCTTTTTGCACACCGCGCCGTTCCGTGCAGAGTTGCAAAATACTGCCGAGATATTCATCAGGCGTCATAATCGTTGCTTTAACCCATGGTTCTTCAATGAACTGAATGGTGCTGGGATCCGGCATATCAGCCGGATTGTGCATGGTTATCACATCTCCGTTGGTCAGGTGGACTTGATACGCAACCGAGGGCGCCGTTGTGATTAAATCCAGATTAAATTCACGGCTTAATCGCTCTTGAATGATTTCCATGTGCAATAACCCTAAAAATCCGCACCGGAACCCTTGTCCGAGCGCCATGGATTTATCGGGCGTAAATTGAAAGGAGGCATCATTTAACTGCAATTTTCCGAGGGATTCTTTTAAATTTTCATAGTCGCTCATATCCACGGGGAATAAAGAACAAAACACCACCGATAAACTGGGTTTAAAGCCCGGGAGAGGATTCGCCGTCGGGTTTTTATCGTCGGTAATCGTATCGCCCACGCGCGTTTCGCCGATGGATTTTATCCCGCAAATAATAAAGCCGAGTTCGCCCGTGCCGATTTGTTCGGAATCCGTCATTTTTGGCGTAAAATAACCCAGTCGCTCCACTTTATACACGGCATCGGTTGCCATCATCCGAATGTTCATCCCTTTTTTCAATGTGCCGTCAATAACGCGCACAAGAACAATAATTCCCAAATATGCATCATACCAAGAATCAACCAGCATGGCTTTTAACGGGGCGGTTGCATCGCCTGTCGGTGCGGGCAATCGTGTTACAATCGCTTCCAACACTTCATCAATACCGATACCCGTTTTGGCGGAAATCAACGGCGCGTTTGAGGCATCAATGCCGATAACATCTTCTATTTGCGCTTTCACGCGTTCCGGATCGGCTGCCGGTAAATCAATTTTATTGATGACGGGCAAAATTTCATGATTGGCGTCCAGCGCTTTATAAACATTAGCCAACGTTTGCGCCTCAACGCCTTGCGACGCATCAACAACTAACAGTGAGCCCTCGCACGCTGCCAAAGATCGGCTCACTTCATACCCAAAGTCTACATGCCCCGGCGTATCAATTAAATTCAGAATGTATTTTTCGCCGTTCTCGGCTTGATAGTTTAAGCGAACGGTTTGGGCTTTAATCGTAATGCCGCGTTCACGCTCAATATCCATATTATCCAGCAACTGTTCTTTCATTTCACGATCGGAAACGGCACCGCATTTTTGAATCAATCGGTCTGCCAAGGTGGATTTGCCGTGGTCAATGTGGGCAACAATGGAAAAATTGCGAATATGTGATAAATCTGTCATTTCGGTAACGTCCTTTATTTTGAGGCACTGCAAGCCACCGCAAGCAGGCTTAATCATTATTTTTTTGCAGAGCCTTGTGTGTTAATATCCGTTTAAATGTGCGCCGATTATACCCGAAATGATTTAAAAATGCAAGCACCTTTTCAAAGCAACTTATCACGTGCCGTATTCGTAAATATGGCGAGGCGATGACGTTCGGTTGGGTTATTTGGTATTGCCCTCAGGAGTTTTGCGTTTTAAAAAGTGATTTTTAATTTCCGTGCCGATGGTATCAAACCGATTCAAAACAATCATACCGGCCGAGGTGCAAATTTCTTTCTTTCGGCGAGCCGTTTCGGCAGAAGTTTGCGTATCGCTCCCTAAAAGCGGTTTAATGTTTTTCTTGTGCGGTCGTCCGGCCAGATAGATAAAAACGGGTTTCTTTGTTTTTTTCTTTTTGAGATAGGTGGCTAATTCCGTTTCAAACTGACTGTTAATTTTGCCGACGATTAAAACGGCCTTTGTTTTCGGATCGGCAATCATTGTTTCCATAACAGGCACAAACGAGGTGCATAATATGGCAGCCGAGCCGATGCCGACACAGGTGGATACACCCAATCCGTTGGCGCCGAGTTGTTGCACAAACTCATACGTAAGCGAGCTGGAGCGTGAAATAATGCCGATGTTCCCTTTCGGAAATAAATGTGCCGGCATATTTCCGGCCAATACTTGTTCGGGCACAACAATGCCGGGCGATGAGGGGCCTAAAACGCAAACTTTATATTGTTGCGCCAATTCGCGCATTTTTAAAGCATCGTGATAAGGTACGTCTGTGGTTGTGCAAATCACCATCGGCACACGCGCTTTGACGGCTTCTTCAACATCGGCATAGACCCGATTCGGGTTGGAGAAAATAACGCTGATATCCGGTTTTGTTTTGCGCACCGCTTCTTTGACCGTAGGAAATACGGGTAAATCCAGAAATTTTTTGACGCCCTTATCGCGTGAAACACCGCCCACGATATGACTGCCGTAAGCAATAGCGCGTTCGGTATGGGCACCACCCGTTGAGCCCGTAATGCCTTGGCAGATAATGTTTGTTTCTTTCGTCGGGAATTTAATCATAACTGCGATTCCTCCACGGATTGAACAATGGCCCGAACGGCTTGCTCGGGTTGCTTGATAACCACAAAAGGCAATCGGCTTTCAAAAATTAACCGTTCGCCCACGTTGGCATTCGTGCCGTCCATTCGCACGACGAGCGGAATGCCTACGGATATTTCTTTTGAGGCGTCAATTAACCCTTGTGCAATGGTATCGCAACGGGTTAATCCGCCGAAGATATTGATAAAAATGCCTTCTACGTTCGGCTCCGAAAGAGCTAATTTAAAGGCGCGTGTAACGGCGTTGCCCGTCGGCTCCGTGCCGACATCTAATAAGCAGGCGGGTCGGCCGTTATGCGCTTCCAACAACTCTACGGTTGCCGCGCCCAATCCCGAGCCGTTGACAAGACACGCAATGTTGCCGTTAAACGGTGTATATTTAAAATGATAACGTTCTGCCAGGGCTTCACGCTCACGCCCCGTCGGCACTTCTTTCAGCGACATAATATCCGGGAATCGTTCAATCGCCTCATCATCAAAAGCAATTCGGCATTCTCCGATAACCCATTTATGGCGCGGTGTTAAAATAAGGGGATTGATTTCCACACCGATGGCATCATACGTTTTAAAGATATTAAACATTTGTCGCAAAATGTTCAACAGTGTTGTTTGCGGGAAGCCCTTAACGCCGAATGCCTGAATCACCCGATACCAATATAAGAGCGTCGGACGCATATGGGATATTTCAAATTCCTCGGTTCGGTTGTCGGCCAACACGGTGAAAACATAGCAGTGTCGCGCTAAATCCAGCCGAACGGATATGCCGAAAGATTGTTCTGCCTCCACCGTTTCTTCAATATAGACACGATTGACGACTTGTCCGGCATAATTCATCGTCGGCGATAAAAATAAATGCGTCAACATACTTTCGGTTATTTCCCGCACCTCTTCGGGCGAGGTGGCAATTTGAACGCCACTGCGTTTGTCTTCCGGGGCATCCACGAAACTGCCCGTTGCACGGTTAGGATCATAAATTTGCGCTTTTACCTGCCATGACGTGCCACCGATTTCGGTTGCGATTTGTTGCGCCTCTTCGGGTGTATAGGCGACTCTTCCTTTTAACACGGGCAGATTATATGATTTAAAAATACGTTTGTTTTGATACTCGTGAATTTCCATGGTATTCCGTTTCATTATCAAGAAAATCAATTCTGTTTGCAGTTTGGCATAAAATACGGGCGATGTCCAGCGCTTTTTCGCCCGTAATGCGCTTTCGTGAGGAAATTCAATAAAAAGCTGTTGACAAATCGGTAAAATCCGTATATAGAAAGAGCAAGGGCGTCCTGCCCGCGTGCGGTTTCTGCGCCGGTGTAAAAACGGCAAGTTATGATAGCGGAACGCACAAAGAATTTTCCGATACATTTTTGATGAGGTGATTGAATGCAATTACAGGATTTAAAAAAGAAAACGCCGGCAGAATTATTGATGTATGCCGAAGATTTGGGTGTAGAAAACGCAACGTCTTTACGCACGCAGGATTTAATGTATGCCATATTGAAAAAACTCTCGGAATCCGAAACAACGTTATACGGTGAGGGTGTATTGGAAGTCATGCAGGACGGATTTGGATTTTTGCGTTCGCCCGAGGCAAATTATTTGGCCGGGCCGGATGATATTTATGTGGCCCCGCACCATATTAAAAAATGGGGATTGCGCACGGGGGATACGGTATCGGGTGAGATTGATGCGCCGAAAAACGGAGAGCGGTATTTTTCCCTTGCCAAAATCAATACCGTTAATTTTGAAGATCCCGAAGAATTGCGGTATCGGGTGAATTTTGATGATTTAACACCGTTGTATCCCGATAAACCGATTGTGATGGAATATGGTGACGGCAGTCCCGAGAGTATGAAAGACTTAACGCCTCGGATTATTGATTTGGTTTGTCCGCAAGGAAAAGGGCAACGGTGTTTGATTGTTGCTCCGCCTCGGACGGGTAAAACGGTCATGCTTAAAAACATTGCTCATTCCATTGAACATAATCATCCCGAAGCGCATTTGATTATGTTGTTAATTGATGAACGCCCCGAAGAAGTGACGGATATGATTCGCTCCATTAAGGGGGAAGTGATCAGTTCCACGTTTGATGAGCCGGCCGCGCGCCATGTGCAAGTTGCCGAAATGGTAATTGAGAAAGCAAAACGGTTGGTGGAACATAAAAAAGACGTGATTATTTTATTGGATTCCATTACGCGTTTATCCAGAGCCTATAATACGGTGATTCCGAGTTCGGGAAAAGTGTTGACGGGCGGTGTGGATGCCAATGCGTTGCAACGGCCGAAACGGTTTTTCGGCGCGGCTCGGAATGTGGAAGAGGGGGGCTCGCTCACGATTTTCGGCACGGCCTTAATTGAAACGGGGTCGCGTATGGATGAAGTGATTTTTGAAGAGTTTAAAGGAACGGGTAATTCCGAAATTATTTTAGACCGTAAAGTATCGGATAAACGAATATTCCCCGCGATTGACATCATTAAATCGGGCACGCGCAACGAAGAACTTTTGGTGGATAAAAACAAATTGCCGAAAATGTGGATTTTGCGCCGTATTTTGATGCCGATGGGGGTAACGGATTCCATGGAATTTTTAATGGATAAATTGCGTCAAAGCAAAACGAACGCCGAATTTTTTGAAAGTATGAATCAATAAAACGCGCAATTTGCGATGCGTTATAGTGCGAGCGGGCGGTTGTGATTCGCTCGGCGCGAGTCGGTTGTTGCCGTAATATCATCGGTTATTATTATCATACCAAGCGGTTTGTCGGCACTTATCAGCCATCGGTGTTGGGTGGATCATAGTGCAAAGATAACGCCAAAGCACACATCTGTTTCAAATGGGGTATGCCATCAAAAGCGAATGGTTGTGCCAAACGTAGCGGATATAGAGTTTATCAGATAGATATTATCACGCCATATTATCGAACGACAGGAATAACAAGATAAACGTGAGATGACGGCACAAACAATCATAAAATTTGATTTTTGTGTGTTTTTTACTTGACTTAACAGATTCTTAATGATATAAGGAAACATCTTTCATAAACTGAAATGCGTTTTTCAGTCTCCAAGGAGATACATCAATCCGCGATGGTTCGTGCATTGGTGCAAAACGCGTATTTCGGTTTTTGAACGGTAAATAAGACAAGAAAGAAAGGAAAAAAATAAATGTCAGTACGTATTCGTTTAGCCCGTGGGGGTTCTAAAAAACGTCCGGTTCATAAAATCGTTGTTGCCGATAAACGGGCACCGCGTGACGGTCGTTTCATTGAAGCTTTGGGATTTTATAATCCGTTGTTGCCGAAAGATCATGCCGATGCATTGCGTGTGAACGCCGAATCCGCCAAAAAATGGATGGCTCAAGGGGCAGAATTAACAGAACGTGTGCAAAAATTATTTGCCATTCTCGGGTTAGCAGAAAAACCGGCCATTCGTGAACAGCCGAAAAAATCGGCTCCGAAAGCCAAAGCACAAGAACGTATGAAAGAAGCTCAAGAAAAAGCCGAAGCCGCTCGCGCAGCCGCCGAAGCCGAAGCAGCCGCTTCTGAAACAGCGTCGGCCGAATAGGAGATAAGAAATGTCCCAACTCGTCTGCGTCGGTCAAATTATCAATGTTCACGGGATTAAAGGTGCGATTAAAATAAAATCGTATCTGACGAACCCGATGGATATTGATTCATTCGGACCTGTCACGGATAAGCAGGAAAAACAAATATTTCACTTAAAGGCACATAGCCAAAAACAAGGGATTGTATTGGCGTCTGTTAAAGGCGTGAACGATAGAACAACCGCCGAGGCTTTAAAAGGAATGTATTTATACGTCAATCGGGCGCAGTTGCCGGAATCTAAATCAGACGAGTATTACTACTGTGATTTAGTCGGATTAACGGTGATGCGTGGCGATAAAGTTTTCGGAACGGTGGAATCGGTTGAAAATTTCGGTGCCGGAGATATTGTGAATATCAAATTAACAAACGGCAAAGTTTACCCGTTTGATTTTTCGGATGCAACGTTTCCCGTTGTGTCAATCGCGGAAAAGAAAATGGAAATTTGTTTGCCGGCGGGAATGGAGGAAGTGATACATGAAGATTAATGTGTTAACACTTTATCCCGAAATGTTTCCCGGATTTTTGGGGTATTCATTAGCCGGCAAAGCGTTGGCCGAACAGAAGTATCAGCTGAATGTTGTGAATATTCGTGATTTTGCAACGGATAATTATAAATCAGTGGATGATACGCCGTTTGGGGGCGGTGCGGGAATGATTATGAAACCCGATGTATTGGATTCGGCAATCAAAGCCACTTATTCGCAGGGCGATATCTATTATTTATCACCGCGCGGAGAAGTTTTTAATCAAAAAACGGCACACGCTTTTGCGCAAAAAGATGAAATGACGTTTATTTGCGGACGATTCGAAGGGATTGACGAACGTATTCTTGAAAAATGGCAGATAAAAGAGATAAGTATCGGAGATTTCGTGCTTTCGGGCGGAGAGCCTGCTCTTTTAACCATGTTGGATGCGGTCATTCGGTTATTACCGTCAGTAATGGGGAACAAACAATCCATGAGCGAGGAAAGTTTTGAAAACGGATTATTGGAATATCCGCAATATACAAAGCCTCAAAATTGGGAAGGACGTTTGGTTCCCGATGTTCTTGTATCCGGGCATCATGCCAAAATCAATGCATGGCGTTTGGAACAATCAATCGCATTAACCAAAACAAGAAGACCAGACTTGTGGACAAGTTATCTGGCTCAAAAAAAAGATTAAGAAAGGAATAAAAAATGAACTTAATTAAAGAATTAGAAAACGAACAAATTGCCAAACTCGGCAAAACGGTTCCTGATTTCAAAGCCGGCGATACAGTGCGGGTTATGTATAAAATCGTTGAAGATAAAGGCCGTGAACGGTTGCAAGCGTATGAAGGTGTTTGCATTGCTCGTCACAATGATGGATTAAATTCATCTTGCGTTATTCGCAAAATTTCATTCGGCGAAGGGGTGGAAAGAATTTTCCCGATTTATTCTCCGAACGTTGCCAGCATTGAAGTGGTGCGTCGCGGTAAAGTTGTGCGCTCCAAAATCTACTACTTGCGCAACCTGTTTGGTAAAAAAGCTCGTATTGCGGAAGATAAGGCAATGGATAACGAAGATTAATTCGTGTTTACCGTTCAAAAACACCTGCTGTTTCGGCAGGTGTTTTTTTTGCCTTATTGCTTGCTTGGTTTTAAGTGAGAGGTTACTTACCTTATCATAACTCGGCGAAATGAGTACTATTTTGTCCAACGAACAATATGTTAATTCAAAAAATAGTTGACAATAAAATAGACGCGTGATAGTATTACGCCATAGTCGCTCAAAATGGCTATCATAAATGATAAAACAGGAGAAAATATGCAAAAATCATTCAATTTGTCCGAAGCTGAAAAGCGAATGGAAAATGAACCGGACATTATTAATGTTGAAGTTCAAGTATTAGATGCAGACCCGATTTCACGTGATGAACTGGAACGCAAGGTGCAGAAAATACGGGAGGGAATTACATTCCAAGAATATTATCATGAACATATTGTTCATGATGTAATGCGCGTGGCCTATCAAAATGATGATGTGCGCTTAGCTCGGATTTGTTATGAATGCGAACCGAACTCCTTGTATTTTACTTACAGTAAAAACGGTAAAGAAAAATCTATGCTGGCTGTTGCGTTAGAGGGACAAAGGGAAAACTTGTATAATTATATTTTGGATCGCACGGATTGGACGGTTGCCGACCACAGAGCAGAGTTTATCAAAAACATATATCCCAATAAAAAAATGGGAACGCCTGCCATGCAAGCAAAAACAAAAAGTATTCAATCCGAAATTTTTCGGTTGGAAAGAGTGGCCCGCCAAACGGAACGTCTTTTGAATGCCGGAGAGAGAAACAAGAAAGCGGCGGAATTGATACAATTACGCGCCGAATTTGCAACATCGCAGGCAAAATCCGTTTGTCCGGACGTGAAGCAACGGTTAAATTGGCGTAAAGCAATTCTGGAACATTTTAAGCGCCAGAGATAAGCCGTTTTTTGGCATGATAAGTCGGAATTATATAAAGTTAAAACGCCGAGAAAAAATTTTTTCGGCGTTTTTTTGCAGGCAATTTGTTTTATAACGGTATAGTTCGGCAATTCAATCGGTGAATGAAAATCAATATCACGTGGCGGAACGGAAGAAAAGGATTTTGCATGTGCCAAAATTGAGACGAAAACTGAAAATCAAGGGGGGAGTAAAATATATGTTGCTCATCGTGCAAATGAAATTGTAAGTCGTGTGGGAAAGTCCTCCATTATGATATGCGCTGTGTGCAGAAAGCGCAGAAATTTTGGCTTATCCGATTGTTGGGCGTCGGCAAGACGGTTTGGCTGGAGATAACGCCTTATATTTGGGAATACAATTCTAAAAAAAGCAAAAATAAAAAGTGCCGGCGCATAAGATTCCGACACTTTTTTGCATTCTGATACAATCGTTTATTATACCAAACAAATTGAAAGTTTTCGATTAGTAGCCTTCCAATTTTTCCTCAATCGTATTACCGGGTAAATACTCAATAATCGGGCGTTCAATAAAAGTATAAACGCCATATTCTTCTTTATTATAAGCACTCATACAAGCGCGTGCGGAGGCAACCATAATGTTCGCCGTAAATTCGGGATTGATACCTTCAACCGTATAGACTTGATTCACTTCCATTCCCGTGCGCTCAATCGTTGCCGAGTGATGCAATGTGTTATAAGGTTGAATGCTTTTCACGGGCAGAATTTCCGTCGGGTCCATTTTAAAATACGGATCAGCCAAAATGGCTTTTCTGATTTCCTCTAAATTTGCATCTTTTTCAAGTTCAATATAGACGCGCCGTTTTTGCTTGCCGCGCCCGTTTGCAAGTGTCAACGCCACGGCATCTTTAACGCCTTTAAAGGATTTAACCTGCACCGTGTGTCCCATACTGCGACCGCCCTTTTCGCCCCCGAAAGTTGTTGTGGTGTGTCCCGTTAATGAAACAACTTTCATCAATGCCCGCACAAGCGAGTCGGTGCCCGGATCCCATCCGGCCGACATAATGGAAACAACTTTTTTCACTTTGGCCGTAACATCTAATTCTCGGCGTAATCCGGCAATACGTTGATGTTCGTCAAAACTGTCAACCGTGCATATCCCCAGTGCGTGATATTCTTTAATGCGTTGCGGTACTTCCCGTGACGGAATACAGAGCAAGGCAACATCCACGTTTTTGAGCTTTGTAATATCAGAGACCACAATCGTATTTTCCAAATCGGGATCATCCCCGTGCGCGATAGACGAGGCACGACGAACAACGCCTGCCAAAACCATATCCGAACATTCGGATATAGCGCGTTTACACGCTCTGCCGATATTTCCCCACCCCACGATTGCCACTGATATTTTTTGCATTAGTAGACTCCTGCCATTTTGCTATATAAATTTTTATAATCCATGGAGGATTTATTCCATGAATAGTTTTGTTTCATTGCCATTTTCCGCATCATGCGGATATGTTCGGGACGGTCAAAATACGTTGCGTTTGCCCACCCGATTGTATTATACAGCGCCCGAGATGAAATGTCATGAAACTTAAATCCCGTCCCGACACCGTATTGTTCATTATAATTCAAAATCGTATCTTCCAAACCACCCGTTGCGCGTCCGACGGGTAAAGCACCATACGTTTGGCTGACCATCTGTTTTAACCCACACGGCTCATAAATAGATGGAACAAGTGAAAAATCAGCCCCTGCATCCATTAAATGCTCCGTTTCGCCCTCAAAGCCGATATGCACACCGATTTTGCCGGGATACTTTTTCGGAAGCGAATCAAAGTAATCTTGAATCCAACCATCGCCGTTGCCCATAATCACGAACTGACATTCCATCGTATTCAATACCGGCTCAATACAATCGGAAAGCATTTTGACGCCTTTTTGCTCTGTTAAGCGCACGGCCATGGAGAAAATCGGTTTTTCCGTTGAGCTCAAGTGAAACCGATTGACTAATTCTTTCTTGTTTTGGGCTTTGCCTTCATCCGAACTATCCCATGTATATTGATGCGGAATCACAATATCCTTTTGCGGATTCCACATTTGTGTATCAATGCCGTTTAAAATGCCGACCAAATCACCTTGCCGTTCACGCAACATAAAATCCAAACCGGCACCGTATTCGGGTGTAAGAATTTCCCGTGCATAGTTCGGCGAAACCGTATTGAGTTTATCGGCAAAACGAATGCCCCCTTTCAGCAGGTTAATTCTGCCGTAATCTTCAAATGCACCGGCATTAAAATCAGCCCAATCAACTTTGGCGTAGGGTACAACATCGGCCCCGTATTTCCCTTGATAAGGCAAATTATGGAGTGTTAATAAACTTCTGGTATTTGCGAAAAACGGATCGTGGTCATGCTTTAAATAATAGGGAGCCAAAGCTGTTTGCCAATCGTGCACATGGACAACGTCCGGCCGGAAATTTAAATCTTTGGCCGTTTGAAGGGCTGCCCGCGTAAAGAATGAATAGCGGTAAGCATTATCCCAGTATTCCGTATGGGTATTGCAGTCATCATACAACCCGTGTTGGCGATAAATCGGGCGACCGAAGTATTTGTTAAATTCAATGAAATATGTTTCAACACCTTTCACGAAGTTTGATTGATGAACGCTGAAAAATTCCTGACAGTTTCCCATATTAACGCAATTTCCCTGCATTCGTGGGAAAAGGCCGTATTTTTGATAGTCAATGGATGAATAAAGCGGAATGATAACCTTAACGTTTACCCCGTGTTCGGTAGCCAGAGACTTCGGCAAAGCCCCCACAACATCACCCAAACCGCCGGTTTTAATAAACGGTGTCATTTCACTTGCGATAAACAAAATATTTTGTGCCATATAGCCCCCCTTGGTTTAATCTGTGAGTATCTTAACTGAAAAAAAAACGTGATGCAAGTATTATTTTATTTTTTTTCACTTGCTTTCGGGGCAAAAACAAGATATGCTGAATCCGAGTAAGAAAAGAATAAATTAAGGTTGTGAAGAGAAGATGCAAGTGTTGGATGTGGAGCAGTCAATCAATGGCTGCCGGTGGATATATAAAGAGAGTGATTCAAGATTGGCTTTAACGATACAACAACGATACGGATTACCCGAAATCGTGGCACGGATTTTAGCCTCTCGTTCCGTTTCATTAGAGAGTGTTGAAGCATTTTTAAACCCGACGCTGAAACAACACCTCCCGAATCCGTTTACCTTAAAAGATATGGAAAAAGCAGCCGAGCGCATGGCGCAGGCCGTGTTGAACGGCGAACCCATCGGCTTAATGGGCGATTACGATGTGGATGGTGCAACTTCAACGGCGCTTTTAAAAATGTTTTTGGAATCCTGCGGAATTACCACATATTGTTTTATCCCCGATCGTGAAGACGGCTACGGCCCGAACGGGAAGAAAATGAAAGAGTTTTATGAAAAAGGGTGCCATGTGGTTGCAACGCTGGATTGCGGGACGACGGCTTTTGAACCGATTGCGGAGGGGACGGCATTAGGCTTGGATGTGATTGTTTTGGATCACCATGATGCCGATGAAACAAGATTGCCGAATGCGTATGCCGTTGTTAATCCGAAACGATTGGATGAAGATATCAATCATCCGTGTCATTATATGGCGGCGGTGGGCGTTGTATTCCTATTTAGTGTTGCCTTGAATGCCGTATTGCGTCGCAAAGGATTTTACCAAACGCGGGTAGAACCGAATTTGATTGAGTATTTGGATTTGGTGGCTTTCGGAACGGTGTGCGATGTCGTGAAATTACGCGGTGTGAATCGGCTGTTTGTAAAATCGGGTTTGAAGCAAATGCAAAAACGGCATAATCTGGGACTCAGCGCATTGGCCGATATGGTGAATTTATCCGAAGCGCCGACGGCTTACCACCTCGGATATGTTTTCGGCCCGCGCATTAACGCCTGCGGGCGTGTGGGTAAGTCGGATATCGGTATGCGGTTACTCTCGTCGGATAATAAATTAACGGCATCTCAGTTGGCACAAGAATTAGAAACCTTGAACGGCACACGTCGGGAAATAGAAACGGCTGTCTTGGCGGAAGCCATAGAGCAGGTGGAATCTCATCCGATTGACACACCGTTTTTAGTGGTGCAGGGGAAGAATTGGCATCAGGGAGTTGTCGGAATTGTGGCCGGCCGATTGAAAGACAAATATAATTTACCCGTGTTTGCGCTCAGCATAGAAAACGGGGAGGTGAAAGGTTCTTCGCGCTCGGTGCAGGGTGTTGACTTGGGAACACTTGTGATGAATGCCATTCAACGCGGAATATTATCGCGAGGCGGTGGGCACCCGATGGCGGCCGGTTTTTCGCTGAGTGAAGAAAAATTAGATGCTTTCAAATCTTATCTGAAAGAGCAAATTAAGCCCGAAATGATTTCGGCTGATTTGTCGGCAGAAACGGTTGACGGTATTTTAACGCTCGGCGGTGTCAATGATGCCCTGATGGATGCGTTGGCAATGTTAGCACCGTTCGGCGAATCGAATCCGGAACCGCGTTTTGTATTGACGGATGTGTTGGTGACGCGAGCCAATTTACTCCGAAACGGACACGTGGCTTGCACATTATCCGGTCGTGGCGGTAAATCAATCAACGCAATCGCTTTTCGGGCTGTGGATACGGCATTGGGGGTGCAGTTGCTTAATGAGCATCATCGCTATATGCACGTATTGGGTGTGTTAAAGCGAGATGTGTGGCGCGGACGCTCTAAAATTCAATTTCAAATAGAAGATGCGGCCTTTGCCGATTCATAATTTTTTGTGTTGGAAAATCAGCAAAATCGATGTATCATTCAACGATAGATACAAGTTTAGCTTATTGCTTTTATTTAAGAGTTGAACTATAAATTTTAAAAATAAATCAGAAGTGAACTCTTTTGATTTTTTTGTTGACAGATTAACTCCTTTTGCCTACTCTGCGGGAGATGATGTATCCGTTTATGAAGGGGTAAATGATTATGAATATACGCTATTTTAGAAGGGGACTGGGTGCTTTTATCGGTTTTTTTGCTTTGTTCGGGTTTATTTGCACGGCATCGGCACAACACTTGCGTCCCGTTATCGGGGAGTATGAATGCACATCAACGGCAGATTGCGAAGAGGGAATTTGTGATATAGATACGCATACGTGTCGCACGTGTCCCAGCTGTCCCGAATTGCCGGAATGCGGTGATAAAAATGAGGTTAACGGCAAGTGTGTTGAATGTACCTCAAATGCAGAGTGCACGGAGTCCGGACGACCGTATTGCAATACGGCCACATTTACTTGTCAAACGTGTCCTGGAAATAAGCCCTTTTGGAACGGAAATGAATGTGAGGCTTGCCCTGCGGGGACAACCTTAGAGGGCGGGGTTTGTTCCTGTCCGAGTGATAAACCGTATCGGTTGGCTTCGTGTATTGGTTGTGAGGGGAATAAAATCTTTGTTTCGGAGCATAACGCTTGCGAATGCCCGAGTGATTTGCCGAACTGGAACACGGAAACAAAGATGTGTGTGGAGCCGTGCGAGAATGATTGGAAATGGAAAGAAACACAATGTGTCGAGTGTTTAACGAATGCTGATTGTAAAGAGGGAGAAAGTCCGCTGTGTAATACGGATAATACCTGCACGCCATGCCCTGCAAGTCGCCCTTCATGGAATGATGAACTGAAACAATGTGAGGAGTGTTCCCTGACCAGACCATACTGGAACAAAGCGGAACGACAATGTCAACCATGTCCGGACGGAGGTATCTATGATGTTGAAAAAGGAACTTGTGTCATCACGGTATTCCAAAATGAGTGGAATATTTGTCCATGGGGACCGGCTCCGGGATGTTGGAGTATTGTTGATAAGTTTGGACCATATACGCATAATTATGGTGTATATTTGAGTGGATCAACAGATGATCAAATGCGATTGTATATTGATTCAACAAATATGTTGTCAACCGGAAAAACATCGTATAATACCTTGTGTAATTGGTATACGGGTTATTCATCGGCTTTTGGTAACTATGGTGGATATACGGCTCGTTCAAAGCTGGGTGATTTGCCGAAAGGTTCATACGGAAGCGCCTTATTATACTCATCCGGTGGCTGTATTTACTTTAAGAACGGCGCAAAAATCTGGCTGGAACTTGAAGAATAATATCATCTGTAAAAAAACGCTCCGATGTCAAAATCGGAGCGTTTTTTTATGTCTTCTGCCGAAAACAAGTAATGGCTTCATATTAAGTAAAAGTACTTCGATTTTGATAATAAAAGAAAACAGTTCGTAACGTGGTGTAGTCAAAAAGCAAAAATCAAACTTCTTAGGGAATAAAAGATAATTATTTGTTTTAATTATAAAATATGAGTTATCTTTTTAACTTATTTTCTTTGTAAAATTGAATAAATAAATTTTTATTTTTTTTACAATATACTGTTTTAAAATAAATATTTTAAAAAAATATCTAAAAAAACGTTCCTTTTTGAAGAGCGCTTTTTCAAAAAAACACATAAGATTATCTCTTTAAAAAAAACACGAAAAATCAATTTATTATATTTTTATGCTTGACAAAAAGATATGCTTGAATTATGCTCTTCAAAAAGGAACGTTTTTTGACACATTATATTTTAAGGAGCAACTTTATGAATTTAAAATATTTTTTCGGAATGGTATTTGGTTTTTTGTGCGCTATGGTTTTATCAGTAAATTGTCCTGTGTCGGCGCAACATATTCGTCTCGTTATCGGAGAATATGAATGTAAATCAACTGCAGATTGCGAAGATGGAATTTGTGATATAGATACGCATACATGTCGCACATTTCCGAGTTGCCCCGAGTTGCCGGAATGTGGTGCATTGCATGAGGTCGATGGAAAATGTGTAGAATGTATCTCGAATGCTGATTGCACGGATTCAAATAAGCCGTGGTGCAATATAGGGACATTTGCTTGTCAAACCTGTCCGGGAGATAAGCCGTTCTGGAATGGTAGTGAATGTGAAGCATGTCCGGCGGGAACAACTTTAGAGAGCGGTGTTTGTGCTTGTCCGAGTGATAAACCGTATCGGTTAGCGGCGTGTATAGGTTGCGAGGGGAATAAGATTTTTGTGTCGGAACGTAATTCTTGCGAATGCCCGAGTGGTTTACCAAATTGGAATGCCAGTGCAAAGGTGTGTTCACCGGCATGTACGAACGGTTATTTATGGAGTGGAACAAGTTGTGTGGAGTGTTTAACGAATAATGATTGCGATGACGCTTTGAAACCGGTCTGTAATGCATCAAACTCCTGTGAATCGTGTCCGACGAATACGCCGTATTGGAATTATGCAACAAAGCGGTGTGAATCGTGTCCGACGAGCACGCCGTATTGGAACACATCAACAAAGAAGTGTACAGAGTGTCCGACAAGTACACCGGTATGGAACACATCAACAAAGAAGTGTGAGGCATGTCCGACAAGTACGCCAGTATGGAATACATCAACGAAGAAGTGTGAGAGATGCCCGATAAGCACGCCAGTATGGAATGCATCAACGAAGAAGTGTGAGGTATGTCCGGCAAGTACGCCTTCATGGAATGCATCAACAAAGAAGTGTGAAACGTGTCCGACGAATACGCCGTATTGGAACACGTTAACGAAGCGGTGTGAGAGATGCCCGATAAGCACGCCTGTGTGGAATACATCAACGAAGAAGTGCGAGGTATGTCCGGCAAGTACGCCTTCATGGAATGCATCAACAAAGAAGTGCGAGGCATGTCCGACAAGTAAGCCTTATTGGAATACGGCCTCGAGACGGTGTGAAAATTGTCCATCCACGGCAGCATTTTGGGATACAACACAAAAGAAGTGTGTTTCATGTGCAGGAACTTCAATTGATGATAAGTGCTATATTTGTGACTCAAGTCAAGGAGAGTCATTTGATAAAAATAATATGGTCTGTAGTATTAACCTAAATGCAAAGAACTTTCAATACGGCGGCGGATGGGGAGGAAGTGTCGCATCTACAGGATCTCGTCCATATACGTATACGATTGTGGTATATACCTACTATGTTGATGATTGGTTGAAAATGTTCTATCGTCCGGCAAAAGGAGGAGAAACGGTGACTACAATTTGTAACTGGACAAGAACTGCTCAGACAATAACGAGGACATTAACAAAAGGAGATTCCGCATACTTTGAAATTCAAAATGGCGGTAAAAATGAGACGGGATTTAAAGGGACGATACATTTAAGACGCTCTCCTAAGATCCTGAATCGCGGATAGGTTGCGTCGGGTGTATATTATTAAGGGAGTTAATTTTTTAACTCCCTTTCAATTTTTGTGCGCTTTTAAGTAGTAAGGAAATAAAACCAAAAATAGTGCAGCTATTGCTGAATAGCCGGCGTGGCTGCTAAAGATGGTTGTAAAAATGGTTGATGCGGAAGGTGGTAAAACGAGGACACAAAAATATTCGTGATGTTAATGTAAAAACCATCTGTTTTTCTTTAAAAAGAATCAAAAAAACGCTTGACATTTTGTTTTAAATACAGTAGAATAAATCCACTTTGATGCTGAATTTAACAATGTTTTTCGACTCGGAGAGCATGTTATTGAATGCAGAGGTTTTCAATGAAAATCAAGGGATTACTCTTGCTTTTACTGTTGAAATATGAGTGCTTTTATCTGCCCGAAACGGGTCGGTAAAAGATGTGTATAATTAGGTAGAATAAAGGAAAAATTTAAATGCCTACAATTAACCAATTAATCCGGAAACCCCGGAAATCAAAAAAGGTCCACAATAAAGTGCCGGCCATGCAAGCATGTCCTCAAAAAAGAGGCGTTTGCACACGTGTTTATACAACAACACCGAAGAAACCGAACTCGGCTTTGCGTAAGGTTGCTCGTGTCCGTTTAACGAACGGATTTGAAGTAACATGCTACATTCCGGGCGAAGGTCACAACTTGCAAGAACACTCCGTCGTTATGATTCGGGGCGGACGTGTAAAGGACTTGCCTGGTGTTCGTTATCATATTATCCGCGGTACACTCGATACACAGGGTGTTGCTAAACGTAAACAAGCCCGTTCGTTATACGGTGCAAAACGGCCGAAATAAGTAAGGAGAAGGAAATATGTCTCGTAGACACGCAGCAGTAAAACGCGAAGTAACTCCCGATGCCAAATATAACAACACGGTAGTTACAAAATTTATGAACAGTTTGATGTATGACGGTAAAAAAGGCGTTGCCGAAGAAATCGTCTATGGTGCCATGACGGAGTTGGAATCTAAAATTAAGAAACCGGCTTTGGAAGTGTTTTTGGAAGCATTAAACAATGTTAAACCCACATTGGAAGTTCGTTCTCGTCGTGTAGGCGGTGCAACGTATCAAGTGCCGGTTGAAGTTCGTCCGGATCGTCAACAAGCGTTGGCAATTCGTTGGGTTATCAATGCCGCACGCGGTCGCTCCGAAAAAACGATGATTGAACGTTTGTTCGGCGAATTGCAAGATGCTTATAACAATCGCGGTGCCGCAATCCGTAAACGTGAAGATACTCACCGTATGGCAGATGCAAACAAAGCGTTTGCTCACTTTAAATGGTAGGGGGTTCTCATGGCACGGACTACACCAATTGAAAAATACAGAAACATCGGTATTATGGCGCACATTGATGCCGGTAAAACAACAACAACGGAACGTATTTTGTTCTATACGGGTAAATCCCACAAAATCGGGGAAGTGCATGATGGTGCTGCCACGATGGACTGGATGGAACAAGAACAAGAACGCGGTATTACGATTACATCGGCCGCTACAACGGCTTTCTGGAAAGATCACCGTATTAACATCATTGATACGCCGGGCCACGTTGACTTCACGGTTGAGGTGGAACGTTGTTTACGTGTATTAGACGGTGCCATTACGGTTTTTGACGGCGTTGCCGGCGTTGAACCGCAATCCGAAACCGTATGGCGTCAAGCAGATAAATACGGTGTTCCCCGTATTTGCTTTGCCAACAAGATGGACCGTATCGGAGCCAATTTTGACCGTTGCGTTGAAATGATTAAAACGCGTTTGGGTGCTCGCCCGATGGTTATGGCATTACCGATCGGAGCCGAATCCGAATTCAAAGGAATCGTTGATATTTTGGAACAAAAAGCGATTATCTGGCATTCGGAAGACTTGGGTGCAACGTATGAATATCAAGAAATTCCGGCCGACTTAAAAGAAAAAGCCGAAAAATGCTATCATGAAATGGTAGAAATGGCTGTTGAAATGGACGATGAAGCCATGGAAGCTTATTTGGAAGGCAAAGAACCGGATAAGGCAAAATTAAAAGAATGTATCCGCAAGGGAACGATTACACAATCGTTTATTCCGGTTTTCTGCGGTTCTGCCTTTAAAAACAAAGGTATTCAACCGTTGTTGGATGCGGTTGTGGATTATTTGCCGTCTCCGATTGATATTCCGCAAGCCAAAGGTGTTATTGCAGGAACAGAGCAAGAATATGTTTGTGCATCGGTTGATGATAAACCGTTTGCCGGATTGGCATTTAAGATTATGACGGACCCGTTTGTCGGCTCGCTCACATTCTTACGTGTTTATCAAGGAACATTGATGAGCGGTAGTTATGTTACAAATACGGTTAAAGATAAAAAAGAACGTATCGGCCGTATGTTGTTGATGCACGCAAATCACCGTGAAGAAATCAAAGAAGCCCATGCCGGCGATATTATTGCATTGGTTGGCTTGAAAGATACAACAACGGGTGATACATTGTGCGGTGACGGATTAAAAGTTATTCTTGAAAAGATGGACTTCCCTGATCCGGTTATTGAAATTGCCGTAGAACCGAAGACAAAAGCCGATATTGAAAAGATGGGCTTGGCGTTGAACCGTTTGGCAATGGAAGATCCTTCCTTCCGCGTTGCTTCCAACACGGAAACGGGTCAAACAATCATTAAGGGTATGGGTGAACTTCACCTGGAAATCATTGTTGATCGTTTGAAACGTGAATTTAAAGTTGAAGCAAACGTCGGGGCTCCGCAAGTGGCTTATCGTGAAACAATCTCTCGTGAATACGATGAAGACTACACGCATAAGAAACAATCCGGTGGTTCGGGTCAATTTGCACGTGTTCGGATTAAGTTCTCTCCGTTGGAACCGGGTTCGGGATTCGTGTTTGAAAACACGGTTGTCGGCGGTGCTGTTCCGAAAGAATACATTCCGGGCGTTGAAAAAGGTTTACGTGCTTCTTTGGAAACAGGTGTGTTGGCCGGTTTCCCGTGCACGGACTTTAAAGCAAACTTATATGATGGTGCTTACCATGATGTCGACTCGAGTACAATGGCGTTTGAAATTGCCGCTCGTGCCGCTTTCCGTGAAGGTATGGCAAAAGCCGGTCCGAAATTGCTTGAACCGATTATGAAGATTGAAGTTGTGACACCGGAAGATTACATGGGTGATATTATCGGTGACTTGAACTCTCGTCGCGGACAAGTCTCGGGCATGGATCAACGCGGAAATGCGCGTGTAATTGATGCAACAGTTCCTTTGGCTAACATGTTTGGTTACGTGAATAACTTACGTTCCATGAGCCAAGGCCGTGCGCAATACACGATGGTATTCTCGCACTATGCGGAAGTGCCTCAAATGGTAGCAGATGAAATCAAGGCAAAAATTGCCGGTTAAGAAAGGTTAGAAAAATGTTGGAAAACCAAAATATCAGAATTCGTTTAAGAGCGTTCGATCATAGGTTGTTGGATCAATCAACCCGTGAGATCGTCAATACAGCCAAACGGACGGGTGCCGAAGTTGTCGGTCCGATTCCGTTGCCGACTCGTATTGAAAAATTTACAGTGAACCGTTCCGTACACGTTGATAAAAAATCACGGGAACAGTTTGAAATTCGTACCCACAAGCGGGTGCTCGACATTATTGATCCGACACCACAAACAGTTGATGCTCTGATGAAATTAGACTTAGCTGCCGGTGTAGATGTTGAGATTAAAGTATAAGGAAGAAAGACTATGCGTTCAGGAGTAATTGCAGAAAAAGTCGGCATGATGAGCTTGTTCCAAGAAAACGGGACACAAATTCCCGTGACTGTTTTGAAAATTGACAGCACGGTAGTTGATGTTCGCACAATGGAACGGGACGGATATGTCGCTGTTCAGTTGGGATCCGGCAAAGCAAAAGCGAAAAACGTTGCTAAGCCGCAACTCGGACATTTTGCCAAAGCAAACGTAGAACCGAAGAAAACATTGATTGAATTCCGTGTTTCGGAAGACTGCGTATTGCCGGTTGGCGCAGAAATCAGCGCAAACCATTTTGTTGTCGGCCAGAAAGTTGATGTGACAGGCACATCAATCGGTAAAGGCTTTGCCGGTGTGATGAAAAAATATCACTTCGGCGGTGATAACGCCACACACGGTGTTTCAAGAACACACCGTTCGGGCGGTTCAACAGGTCAACGTGAATGGCCGGGCAAAGTTTTCAAAAACGTTAAAATGCCGGGTCAAATGGGAAATAAGCAAGTGACGGCTCAAAATTTGGAAGTTGTTTCCATTGACGAGGCTCGCAACCTGATTATGGTAAAAGGCAGCGTCCCGGGATTTGATTCGTCAATTGTTACAATCAAAGATTCAGTAAAGATTTCAAAGCAACCGACGTTACCGGTTCCTGCCGGATTAAAAGCGAAAGCTGCTGTTGAAACATCTGCTGAAACAGAGGTAAAGGAATAGGCCATGAAATATGATGTAATCAAATTAGGCGGTGAATCCGCAGGGTCAATTGACTTGGCAGATTCCGTATTTGGCGTTGAAGTGCGCGAAGATATTTTGGCTCGCGTGATTCAATGGCAATTAGACAAACGTCGTGCCGGCACACACAAAGCCAAAGATGTCGGCGAAGTCAGCGGCTCGGGCGTCAAACCGTTCAAACAAAAAGGAACGGGTCGTGCACGTCAGGGTTTGGACAGAGCTCCGCAAATGCGCCATGGCGGTGTTGTTTTCGGACCGGTTGTCCGTTCGCATGCCTATGGCTTGACAAAGAAAATCCGCGCACTCGGTATGCGTGTAGCTTTGTCAATGAAAGCCAAAAACGGCAAACTCGTCATTGTTGACGAATTAACGGCCGAAAAACCGAACACGAAAGCATTGCAAAACATTTTCAATCAACATGGTTGGAAATCCGTTTTGTTTGTTTCGGGTGAAACGGTTGACAGCAACTTTGCTTTATCGGCTCGCAACATTATCAATACGGATGTGTTGCCGTCGCAAGGAGCAAATGTTTATGATATCATCCGCCGCGATATTTTGGTATTATCCAAAGATGCCGTGGCCAATTTGGAAGGTCGGTTGAAATGAGTAAGAAAAACACAACAGTAGCAACGGCCGAAACATACGATGTTATCCGCCGTCCCGTAATTACGGAAAAGGCAATGAAGAGTTCCGAACACAATCAAGTTGTATTTTTGGTTGACTTAAAGGCAACAAAACCGCAAATCAAACAAGCGGTTGAAAGCGTGTTTGGTGTGAAAGTGACAGCAGTGAACACATTACGTCAAGAGGGGAAAACAAAAACATTCCGTGGCATTAAAGGTGTTCGCAACGAAACAAAGAAAGCAATCGTGACTTTGGCAGAAGGTCAAAGCATTGATGTGACAGCGGGGATTTAGTTATGGCTTTAAAAACATATAAACCTACAACCTCAACAGTCAGACACTTGGTCGGTATTGACCGCACTGACTTGCACAAAGGGGCGCCTGTTAAAACATTGACGGAAGGTCAATCACGCACGGGCGGAAGAAACAATCACGGTCATATTACCTCACGTCGTCGTGGCGGCGGGCATAAGCAAGCATACCGTATTATTGATTTCAAGCGGAAGAAACTTGATATGCCGGCAACGGTAGAACGTTTGGAATATGATCCGAACAGAACAGCGTTCATCGCATTGGTCAAATATGAAGATGGCGAATTGGCCTACATTTTGGCACCGCAACGTTTAGGTGTCGGTGATACGGTAGTTGCCTCGCAACATGCGGACATTAAACCGGGTAATGCCATGCCGTTGAAGAATATGCCGGTCGGAACGATTGTTCACAATATTGAACTCAATCCGGGAAAAGGCGGACAAATTGCTCGCTCGGCGGGTTGTTATGCCCAATTAATCGGTAAAGATTCGGGTTATGCGCAAATTCGTTTGAATTCAGGCGAATTACGTTTGGTTCGCGGCGAATGTTTTGCATCGGTCGGAGCGGTTTCCAATCCGGACAATCAAAATACGGTAATGGCGAAAGCCGGTCGTGCTCGTTGGAACGATCGTCGTCCATCCGTTCGCGGTATTGCCATGAACCCTGTTGATCACCCGCACGGCGGTCGGACAAACGGCGGTCGTCAGCCGGTATCACCTTGGGGATGGCAGACCAAAGGTTTGAAAACGCGTAATAACAAGCGGACGGATTCGATGATTATTCGTTCACGTCACGCAGTAAAGAAATCCTAAGGAGGCATAAATGACAAGATCCGTATGGAAAGGACCATTTGTTGACGGTTATCTGTTGGATAAAGCAGAAAAGGTCAGAGCATCAGGTCGTCATGAGGTTATTAAGACCTGGTCACGCCGGTCAACAATACTTCCTCAATTTGTGGGCTTGACTTTTGGCGTATATAATGGTAAAAAGTTTATCCCGGTGTCAGTGAACGAGAATATGATTGGGCACAAGTTCGGTGAATTTTCACCGACGCGGACATTCCCCGGTCATACCGCAAACGACGCAAAAGCAAAGAAAGCAGGTAAATAATGACAACAAATGAAGTGAAAAAAGCAAAAGCGAAAGCGCGCACGTTGCGTATTTCTCCGCGCAAATTAAATTTGGTGGCGGAATCGATTCGCGGGCTGAAAGCTGACAAAGCACTCGCTCAACTGACGTTCTCGACAAAACGTATTGCCGAAGAAGTCAAGAAAGTATTAATGTCCGCTATTGCAAACGCTGAAAACAATCATAATATGGATGTAGATCGCTTGGTTGTATCCGAAGCATACGTCGGAAAAGCCATGGTTATGAAAAGATTTCAAGCCGGCGCAAAAGGACGCGCAAACCGCATCATTAAACCTTTCTCAAATTTAACGATTATCGTTGCAGAGAAAGAAGTTGAGCCGAAGGCCGAAAAGAAACCGGCAAAAAAGGCAACAACAAAGGTTTCTAAGAAAGAGGAGAATATCTAATGGGTCAAAAAGTTAATCCAACAGGTTTACGTCTCGGCATTAACCGCACATGGGATTCTCGCTGGTTTGCGGATGCTAATTATGCAGATTTATTGCATGAAGACATTAAGATTCGTTCATTTTTGACGAAGAAATTGGCAGCTGCGGGAATCAGTCACATCGTGATTGAACGTCCGGCCAAAAAAGCAATCGTAACGATTTATTGCGCCCGTCCGGGTGTCATTATCGGCAAGAAAGGTCAAGATATTGATTCTTTGAAAAAAGAATTGTCGGCATTATCTAAAAACAATGATGTCAGCGTCAATATCGTTGAGATTCGCAAGCCGGAAATTGATGCAAAACTCGTTGCGGACAGTATTGCACAACAATTGGAAAAACGTATTTCATTCCGTCGGGCAATGAAGCGTGCCGTTCAATCGGCATTGCGTCAAGGCGCACAAGGTATTCGTATCAACTGCGGAGGCCGTTTGGGCGGAGCGGAAATTGCACGTGTTGAATGGTATCGTGAAGGACGTGTTCCTTTGCATACATTGCGTGCAGACGTTGATTACGGTGTGTCAACGGCTCATACGGCTTACGGCACATGCGGTGTTAAAGTCTGGATTTACAAAGGCGACATCATGGCTCATGATCCCATGGCACAAGATAAACGCCTTTCAGAACAACGTTAAGTAAAGGATTAAAGAAATGTTAAGTCCAAAGAAAACAAAATTTCGTAAAGCATTTAAGGGTCGCATTCACGGCGACGCTAAATCAGCTACGACATTAGACTTCGGCAGCTTTGGTCTGAAAGCGCTGGAACCGGAACGGGTGACGGCGCGTCAGATTGAAGCGGCACGTCGGGCAATTTCACGTGCGATGAAGAGACAAGGCCGTCTCTGGATCAGAATTTTCCCGGATGTTCCCGTTTCAAAAAAACCGCCTGAAGTTCGTCAAGGTAAAGGTAAGGGCGCACCGGAATTCTGGATTGCGCGTGTGAAACCGGGTCGGATCATGTTTGAAGCCGATGGTGTTTCAGAAGAAGTTGCACGCGAAGCGTTTCGTTTGGCATCCATGAAGTTGCCGATTAAGACACGTTTCGTTGTCAGAACAGCCGATGAAGAGGTATAATGATGGAAAAGTTCAAAACAATAGTGGCTAAAAGCGAACAAGAGTTATCCGAAATGGAAGCTCAGTTAAGAAAAGAAGCCTTGAACTTGCGATTCCAACAGGCAAGCGGTGCGTTGAAAAACACCGCTCGCCGTCGGCAAGTCCGTCGTGAAATCGCAAAGATTAAAACAGCCGTTGCTCAAAAAAAAGCAACGAAGTAGTGCATAAGGAGAAGAAATATGCCGAAGAGAATATTACAAGGTGTGGTCGTGAGCGACAAGATGGATAAATCCGTTGTCGTAAAAGTCGAACGGCGTGTTATGCACCCTGTTTATAAGAAATACATCAAGCGCAGTGCGAAATACACGGCGCATGATGAGAACAATTTGTGCAAAGTCGGTGACGTTGTGCAAATTATTGAGAGCCGTCCGCTATCCAAGACAAAGACATGGGTAGTTGTGTCGGAAAGTAAGTAAAATTGGATTCTGAAGGAAGGAAATACCAATGATTCAAGTAGAAACAAACCTTGATGTTGCAGATAACTCGGGTGCATTGAAAGTTCAATGTATTAAAGTTATCGGCGGCTCGAAACGTAAGGTTGCTTCCGTCGGAGACGTAATTATTGTTTCCGTGAAAAAAGCAAAACCACGTGGAAAAGTCAAAAAAGGTGATGTCCAACGCGCTTTAATCGTTCGGACGTCAAAAGAAATTCACAGACAAGACGGTACAGCCATTCGCTTTGATTCCAACGCAGTCGTTTTGGTCAATAAAGACGGAGAACCGATCGGAACCCGTATTTTCGGACCGGTGACTCGTGAATTACGCGCGAAGAACTATACGAAGATTATGTCATTAGCACCGGAGGTATTATAAGATGGCTATGAAGATTAAAAAAGGCGATCAAGTAATCGTTATTACCGGTCGTGATAAAGGAAAAACAGGCGAAGTCGTGAAAGCGATGCCGAAAGAGAACAAAGTTGTTGTTCAAGGGATCAATATGGTGAAACGCCATACGAAACCGTCACAAGAATCAGCCGGTGGCATTATTTCGAAAGAAAGCCCGATTCATGTGTCAAACGTTGCGTTAATTGATCCGAAATCAGGCAAAGCGACTCGTGTCGGATTTAAAGTTGAAAACGGTCAAAAAGTCCGCGTTGCGAAACGTTCGGGCGAAGTGATCAGCAAATAAGGGATTACATCATGGTAGCAAGATTAAAAAAGAAATATGATGAAGAAATCGCTCCCGCCTTGTTAGCTCAATTCGGCTACAAGAATAAGATGGAAACACCGAAATTGGACAAGATTGTGTTGAATATGGGTGTTGGTGAAGCAACGGAAGACCGCAAAGCCCTTGAAGGTGCGTTAAAGGATATGGAAGCCATTGCCGGACAAAAACCGGTGTTGACGCATTCCAAAAAATCCATTGCCACATTCAAATTGCGTGAAGGCATGCCGATTGGCTGCAAGGTAACACTTCGCCGCGATAAAATGTATGAATTTTTGGATCGGTTAATTACAACCGCCTTACCGCGTGTTCGCGACTTCCGCGGTGTGTCGGGCAAGAGCTTTGACGGACACGGAAACTATGCGCTCGGATTAAAAGAACAAATCGTCTTTTTGGAAATCAATTATGACGCCGTTGATAAAATCCGTGGTATGGATATCGTTATTGCAACTACGGCAAAAACAGATGCCGAAGCCAAAGCACTTTTGGCCGGTTTCGGAATGCCGTTTATGAAATAAGGGAAGCGAACATGTCAAAGAAATGTTTAATTAACAGAAACTTAAAACGCGAGAAGTTGGTAAAGAAATATGCCAACAAGCGTGCAGCTTTAAAAGCCATTATTACGGACGCAAATTCAACGCCCGAACAAGTTTTTGAAGCAACGTTGAAATTGGCAAAATTGCCGCGTAACTCGGCTCAGGTTCGTGTCCATCATCGGTGCGAGTTAACAGGTCGTTCACACGGTAACTATCGTAAATTAAGAATGAGTCGTATCCAATTACGGAAACTGGCAAATGAAGGACAGATTCCGGGTATGACAAAATCCAGTTGGTAAGGAGGAAGACAGAATGTCTATGACAGATCCTTTGAGCGATATGCTCACACGTATCAGAAACGGTGGCATGGCTCATAAAAGTTTTGTGACTGCTCCGGCTTCAAACTTGCGTGCAAACGTATTGGAAGTTTTGAAACGGGAAGGTTATATTCGCAATTTTGAAAAGGTAGAAGTCCGTCCGGGCGTTCACGAATTCAAAATTGAATTGAAATACCACGAAGACAAACCGGTTATTAAGGAAATCCAACGTGTTTCAACACCGGGTCGTCGTGTTTATTCCAAGATTAAAGATTTACCGCGCGTATATAACGGGTTAGGTATTTATGTATTGTCAACGCCGTCGGGTGTTATGTCCGACCATGAAGCTCGTCAAGCCAATTTAGGCGGCGAAGTTTTGTGCAAAGTATTTTAGGAGGATATTGCAATGTCACGTATTGGAAAACATCCTGTTAAATTACCGGCCGGCGTAACGGCAACGATTACAGATGCCGAAATCATTGTTAAAGGTAAATTAGGTGAATTAAAAACACACATTCCGCACGGTGTTACCGTTAAAGAAGAAAACGGAGAACTTGTTGTTCGTCCGATTTCCGATGACAAAGAACATCGTATGTTGTGGGGAACGGTTCGCGCCAATGTGCATAACTTGGTTACGGGCGTTTCCGAAGGTTTTAAGAAGAAATTGGAATTGGTTGGTGTTGGTTATAAAGCCCAGGCACAAGGTCAAAATTTGAAATTGTCGTTGGGATACAGCCACGATATCGATTACAAATTGCCACAAGGCGTTCAGTGTGCAACACCGCAACCGACAACGATCGAGTTGTCATGTGCCGACAAGCAATTGTTGGGTCAAGTTGCTTCTGAAATTCGTTCTTATCGTTCACCTGAACCGTATAAAGGCAAAGGGGTTAAGTATGAAAACGAAACCATTTTGCGTAAAGTCGGTAAGAAGAAATAAGGGGTATTAAGATGAAAGAAATTACAAAACTTGCCCGTCGTAAAGCGCGCGTTCGCTACGCTTTAAAGACAAAATCAGGCAATCGCCCTCGTTTATCCGTTTATCGTTCGGATAAAAACATTTACGCGCAGGTAATTGATGACAAGAAAGGCATTACACTTGTTTCTGCTTCTTCAAAAGATGCGGAAATCACGGCCAAGGGGTCAACGGTTGCCGGAGCAACGGCAGTCGGCAAATTGGTTGCCGAAAGAGCATTAAAAGCCGGAGTAAAAGAAGTTGTATTTGATCGTAGCGGTTATTTATACCACGGACGAATCAAAGCGATCGCAGACGCAGCGCGTGAAGCTGGTTTATCATTCTAGGAGAGCAAAATGGCAGAAAATGAAATTCAAGAAAAGAAACAACGCCGTCCCCGCAAGGACCGCGATGATGCCAAAGTAGAAAAAGTAAGTGATGAATTCACCGATCGTGTTGTGCATGTCAATCGTGTTTCAAAAACGGTTAAAGGTGGTAAAAGATTTGCTTTTGCTGCATTGGTAGTTGTTGGTGATCAAAAGGGTCGTGTCGGATTTGCGCACGCAAAGGCCAAAGAAGTTCCCGATGCGATTAAGAAAGCAACGGAACAAGCACGTCGCAAGATTATGCGCGTTCCTTTACGCGAAGGCAGAACGTTGCACCACGATGTTTTGGGCCATTTCGGCGCCGGTCATGTTACATTAAGAACGGCTCCGGCCGGTACCGGTATCATTGCCGGTGGTCCGATGCGTGCCATCTTTGAAGTGATGGGTATTCAAGACGTTGTTGCAAAATGCACAGGGTCTTCAAATCCGCACAACATGGTTCGGGCAACATTTGATGCGTTGACATCTTTATATTCTCCGCGCTTAATTGCTGCAAAACGCGGTAAGAAAGTAGGAGATATTGTGTCGCGTCGTGATGGTGCAGTCGCTAACAAAGATGCAGAATAAGGAAGAAGACAATGAAATTAAATCAAATTCGCGATAATAAAGGCGCTCGCAAACAATCAATGCGTGTTGCCCGTGGCGTAAGCTCGGGTAAAGGTCGCACGGGCGGTCGTGGTTTCAAAGGACAAAAGGCCCGCACAGGCGTTCGTTTGAACGGCTTTGAGGGTGGACAAATGCCGGTTTATCGTCGTTTACCGAAACGCGGTTTTAACAACATCTTCCGGTTATCTTTTGCCGAAATCAATTTGGATACAATTCAAAAAGCAATTGATGCAAAAGTATTGGATGCTTCAAAAGAAATCAACGGTGTTTCCTTAATGGAAGCCGGCTTGATCAAAAATGTCAAAGACGGTGTTCGATTGCTCGGCAACGGCACATTGACAAGTAAGGCAACCATTCGTGTTGCCGGAGCAACCAAATCAGCACAAGCAGCCGTTGAGAAAGTCGGCGGAGAATTGATTTTGGAACCGAAAAAAGAAACTGTTTTAGTCAAAGGTCAAAAAACATCTAAAAAAGAACCGGCGAAAAAAGCAGTATCTAAAAAAGCAAAATAAAGTGATATAAAGCAGACAGGAGAAAACAGCAATGGCATCGTTATCGGATAAATTAACATCAAGTATGGATTTTTCGGCTTTTTCAAAAGCGAAAGATTTGCAAAAGCGGTTGCTGTTCACCCTGTTTGCTTTAATCGTTTTTCGTTTGGGAACCTATATTCCCTTTCCCGGAATCAATCCGGGGTTTTTAACGGAGTTCTTCTCTGAAAATTCGGGCGGATTGCTCGGTATGTTTAACGCCTTTACGGGGGGCGCATTATCCCGTATGTCGATTTTAGCATTAAATATTATGCCGTATATCTCGGCCTCCATTATCGTTCAGTTGGGGGCAAGCATTATCCCGTCGCTTATGATGTTGAAGAAAGAGGGCGAGTCGGGATTGAGAAAAATCAATCAATATACGCGTTATTTAACCGTTTTAATTACGGTTGTTCAGGCCTTTTTTATGGCCAAAGCATTGGAGAGCGCAGGCGCAGTCATTATGCCATCCAGTGCCATGTTTGAATTATCAACGGTTGTTTCGTTGCTGGGCGGAACCATGTTTGTTGTGTGGCTCGGTGAACAAATCACGGCCCGCGGAGTGGGCAATGGTGCATCGTTAATAATTATGACCGGTATTGTTGCCGGTATTCCGGATGCCTTGGTGCGCTTGTTGGAAGAAAATAAAACCGGCGCGATGTCAACAGGCGTTTTATTGGCGTTACTTTTGATGACATTCGCTATTATTTATATTGTTGTGTTTGTTGAAATGGCTCAACGGCGGATTCCCGTTCAATATCCGAAACGCCAGGTCGGAAATCGCTTAATGCAAGGAGCCAATTCTCACTTGCCGTTGAAAATTAATCCGACAGGCGTTATGCCTCCGATTTTTGCCAGTGCGATTTTGGCAATTCCGGTTGCCATCGTGCAATTCTCATCTAAAACGAATCGATCGGATTGGGTATCGCAGTTGGCCGTATTATTAACACCGGGACAATGGCTTTATATTGTGTTATTTGCATTTTTAATTATGTTCTTTACGTTCTTCTATACGGGTATTCAATCCAACCCGACGGAAACGGCAGACAATTTGAAAAAACAAGGTGGATTTATTGCCGGTATTCGGCCGGGTAAAAATACGGCGGAGTATTTGGATTATGTGATTACGCGCTTAACGGTGCTAGGTGCCGTTTACTTGACAGCCTTGTGTATTTTGCCGGAATTTTTGATTGCAACATGGGGTGTCCCGTTCTTTTTGGGTGGTACAACGTTGCTCATCGTTGTGTCCGTCATTATGGATACGGTTTCGCAAATTCAATCGCACTTAATTGCGCATCAATACGAAGGGTTAATTAAGAAAGCCAAACTTAAAGGACATTTTTAATTGATACAAGTGAAAAAGTTAGGAGAGTAAGCAATGCCAGAAATGTTGAGACGAAATATAGTCATGATGGGTGCCCCGGGAAGCGGAAAGGGAACGCAAAGTGCGATTCTTTCAGAGAAGTTGGGGATTAACGCATTTTCCATGGGCGATATTTTACGCGGTGTTGCAAAAGGAGATTCGGAAGAAGCAAAATTAGTGAAATCGCTGATTGAGAAGGGGAACATGGTTCCTGATCATTTAGCCATTCGCTTAATGGAAAACGAATTGTTTAAGCCGGAAAATGAAAAGGGATATATATTAGACGGCTTTCCGCGCGAGCTTTCGCAGGCAGAGGCATTAGATGATGCACTGAACAGCGAGAAATACGCGCAATATCACATGAACATTGATTTAGTCTTGCTCTTGCAGGTACCGGATGATTACGTGATTGATCGGATTATCGGACGGTATCAATGTGCGCATTGCAAGACGCTTTATCATGAAAAGTTTAAGCAACCACATGTATACGGTGTGTGTGATGTATGTGGTGGCAAAGAATTCACGCGACGGGCTGACGATACCTATGAAACGGTTGTATCTAGACTCCGGACGTTTCGTCGTGTGACGGCTCCGGTTATACCTTACTACGAAATGAAGGGGCTCTTGGTGTGCGTTGATGGGACGGGACCCATTGACGTTGTGAGTGAAAAAATAAGAAAAATAGTTGGCTATTAAAATAGGACTTGACACGAAACGAAAAATAGATTATAATTCCCACTCGTTTAAGTGTCTTGTTTGCAAAAGCAGGACGAATAGTCGTTATTTTTTATTATGTTAATGGAGAAAGTACCTTGGCACGTATTGCAGGTGTAAACATTCCGACATCAAAAATCGTCGTTATCGGATTAACGTACATTTATGGAATCGGTCGGAAAAAAGCTGAAGAAATTTGCAGCAAATTGAATATTGATTCGCACAAGCGTGTGAATGATTTAACAGACGAAGAAACCTTAAAAATCCGCGAATTGATTGATAGTTCGTATCGGGTGGAAGGTGATTTACGTCGTGAAGTATCCCTGAACATCAAGAGATTGATGGATCTTGGTTGCTATCGTGGGCTGCGTCATCGGAAAGGATTGCCGGTGCGCGGACAACGGACACACACAAATGCCCGGACACGTAAAGGTAAAGCAATTGCTATTGCCGGTAAGAAGAAAGTGACGAAGTAAGGAAGGGATAAAAAATGGCAGAAAAGAAAGTTGCTACGCGGACAAAGAATCGCGATAAGAAAAACATTTCCGTGGGTGTGGCTCACGTCAATTCATCGTTTAACAATACAATGGTAACGATTACGGACGTTCAAGGAAACACGATTTCATGGTCATCAGCCGGATTGAAAGGTTTTAAGGGCTCACGTAAATCAACACCGTATGCAGCGCAAGTTGCCGCCGATGATGCAGCTCGCAAAGCACAAGAACACGGATTAAAATCAATTGATGTTTTGGTGGAAGGTCCGGGCTCAGGGCGTGAATCCGCTTTGCGTGCATTCCAAGCCGCCGGTTTGATTGTTACGTCAATTAAGGATATTACGGCTATTCCGCACAACGGATGCCGTGCGCGTAAACGCCGTCGCGTATAATGCGTTTGATGTGGGGCAATGAATTGCCCCGATGTAAAACTCTATAAATAAGGGAGCCTTATTATGATACAAAAGAATTGGCAAGACTTGATTAAACCGTCAACATTGTCCGTTAATCAGTCAGTACCCGGATTTAAAGCGACAATGGTTATTGAGCCGTTGGAACGCGGATTTGGGATTACGCTCGGAAATGCTTTGCGCCGGGTGTTATTGTCGTCATTACAGGGCGGAGCCGTCACGGCAATTAAAATTGATGGTGTGTTGCATGAATTCTCATCCATTCCGGGTGTTCGGGAAGATGTAACGGAAATCATTTTAAACATCAAAGATTTGGCATTAAAAGTGGATTCGGATTTGCCACAACGCATCTATTTGAATGCGACGGGTCCGGCCGTTGTGACAGCCGGTCAAATCACAACGAATCAAAGCGTTGAAGTGATGAATCCGGATTTAGTTATTTGCACGTTGGATGCGGGCGCTTCCATCAATATGGAAATGATTGTTTCAACGGGTAAAGGCTATGTAACGGCAGCGGCAAATCGTCCGGAAGATTGCCCGATTGGGTTAATTCCGATTGATTCCATTTACTCACCCGTTAAATCGGTTGTGTATAAAACGGTAAATGCTCGTGTCGGTCAACAAACAGACTATGATAAGTTGTATTTAACGGTTGAAACAAACGGAACGGTATCGCCGGAAGATGCGGTGGCATTGGCTGCTCGCATTTTACAAGAACAACTCAAATCGTTTATTAACTTTGAAGAACCGGAAGAAGCAACGCTTGAAGATAAGATTGCCGAATTGCCGTTCAACAAGAACTTGTTATTGAAGGTAGATGAACTTGAATTATCCGTTCGTTCGGCAAATTGCTTGAAGAATGATAACATCATTTACATCGGTGATTTGGTTCAAAAAACGGAATCCGAAATGTTGCGGACACCGAATTTCGGTCGGAAGTCTTTGAACGAAATCAAAGAATTGTTGGGCAATATGGACTTGCATCTCGGTATGCAGGTTGAAGGTTGGCCTCCGGAAGATTTGGAAGCATTATCCGCTACGGTTGATGCCGAAAATTAAAAAGAAAATCGCCGAAATGGTTTCGGCGTCCGATCTTTACATTGCTTGCCAAGGAGTGTGGAGGAATCGGTTAGTATTATCAGCTTTGCGCGTCAAGGCTTTATGATGAAGAAAGGAAAGAAAAAATGCGTCACGGATTTAAGAAAAGAACGCTGAATAAGAAAATTGCACATCGTCGTTCAATGTTTGCGAATATGGCTGTATCGTTGATTAAACATGAACAAATCAAAACAACGTTGCCGAAAGCAAAAGAATTGCGTCCGATTATTGAAAAATTGATTACAAAAGGAAAGACAAACACATTGCACGTTCGTCGTCAATTGATTTCCTTTTTGCGTGATGAAGCAATGACGGAGAAATTGCTCTCTGTTGTTTCGCCGCGTTATCAATCTCGTCCGGGCGGATATGTGCGTGTTTTAAAAGCCGGTTTCCGCTATGGCGACTGCGCTCCGATGGCAATTATTGAACTTGTTGATCGGGATGTGACAGCCAAAGGCAAAGATTCCGGACAGGTTGTAGAAGTGGAAGCAGAAGCACCGGTTGCCGAAAAAGCAAAGAAGAGTGCGAAGAAAGAAGAAGCAACGGAAGAGAAAAAAGCTTAACTGATAAACTTCTTTTTCCATTAAAGAAAAGCGATGCGAAAGCGTCGCTTTTTTTGTATGCCAAAATATGGCTGAGGGAGTTTTTTATGGTGGTCGGCAAAAGAATTGAGGATATATTGATGACGTCGTATATTAAATGCGCGAGACGGCATTCCGAGATTTTTGGGTGTGATAAGGAGGCGGAAAAATATTTGTATATCCGACCAAATAACAGTAGATAAGATTTGATTTATTCATTATCCGAATATAAAAAAGCGGACTCTACAAAAAGGTCCGTTTAGATGATATAGCATAAAAGGGATTATAAAGGTATTTTTAAAATAATCAAGCAAAAATTTAAATGTGAACATCTACTTATAAAATAATGATTTTTTAAGATTGATTTTTGTGGGACGATTTTGCGCTGTTCTCCCTCTACATAAACGGACGTTTATGAAGAATGGGGAGAAGAAAAATGAATATAAAACAAATAGTTAACTTGGCTTCTTTTTATGCAAAAAAAAAACAGGGAATTTGAGACGAATCGCACCAAACCAAAGATAAAAAGGGCGGATCAAACATCCCTCACGCGATTGAAAAATAATCAAAAAACAGAATGTTTAGCAGAATCACAAACGCAACGCGGATTGAGTGGATTGCGGGGGTTGTGTGGATTGTCTGAATTGAGCGGATTAAAGGGTATGCGCGGATTAAGTGGCGAGCGAACAAGGAGAGTGCGCTTGCCTGAATACGGGCGGAGTATGGTAGAAATGCTGGGCGTGTTGGCGGTGATTGGTATGTTATCCATAACGGCGATATGGGGCTATCGGTATGCGATGACGATGTATCGGGCGAATGAAACGGTGCATGAAATCAATTTACGGGCGTATGCAATCGCCCCGATTGCGGATAATAATACAACCGACCCCGAGGAACCCGAAATCGTCATGGAAATGGGGGAATATACGAATCTCGGGTATCCGATAAGGGCGTATTGGTTAGAAGACCCGAAATACTTTGAAATAGAAGTGCAGAATGTGCCGGTAGATGAATGCAAGATGATTTTGCGGACGGAATGGACGTTGCCGATTATTATGAAAGTGGGCGATTTAGCCTACGACGGGAACACCAGTATCTGCGATGGATTGACGGAAGCGGGTGAACCGACAACAACGGCAGTGATGGTCTTCCAATACGGGGCGCACTTGGAAGACGATATGTTGCCATATCAAGAATGCCATAATGATGACGATTGTGCGAGCAAATGTGCAAGATGTTCGGCAGAGGGTGTGTGCGTGTCAATCTGCGGGAGTAATGAACGGTGCAGGCAAGATATTTTAACGGGGAGTCAAGTTTGTTGCACGAGCGATAGATGGGCAGGGCCGTATTGTTGTCCGTCAACAATGAATGGCTATTGTTGTAATGTGTCAGGCGACCAATGTTGCCCGTGGTTTAAACCATTGATTGATAAAAACGGGAATTGCTATACTTGCGAGGAAGAAAACGGGGTTGACGTTACGGGTGTGAATGAAAACTGCAACGCTTGCCCAAACAGAGAACTATGGAATAATAGATGCGTCTTGCCGTGCGGAGAAAAGCAAATCCGTGGTGATAACGGGAAATGTTATGATTGTGAATATCCAAATCCGATAGCAATGAGCGATGCGGTCAGTAGGTGTACAAGTACATGCTCAAACAGGGTTGCAAATGGGAATAATAAGTTTTGTTCCATTCCATGTGAAGAAGGAACTTTTACAGGATACGATGGGAAGTGTTATTCATGTTATGAGGAAAAAAATATAGGAATGGGTGGTGTTACGCATGATGGTTGTGAACGTTGTAGTAATAGAAAATTGCTTGGAGATCAGTGTGTTTTAATGTGTCCACAGGGCGAAATACGTGGGGATGATGGCAAGTGCTATAGTTGTCAAGAAAATGATCCTATTTATATTTCTGGAGCCAATTTGTGTGAGAGAATTTGCTCTAATCGTGTAGCAAGTGGTTGGTTAAATAAACAGTGTATAATTCCATGTGAAGAAGGAACTTTTACAGGAGATGATGGTAAATGTTACTCTTGTGATGAAGAAAAAAATATTATTAGTGCAGCTGGTATTGATAGCCGTGGTTGTGAACAATGCCCTGATACCCGCAATATGTACAATGGTTATTGCGTCCCGAAATGTCCGGCAGATGAGCCGTTGCGCGGTGCGGATAATAAATGCTATCCATGTGATACCGAAGAACGTGTGAATGTTCAAAATATCACTGATGCTTGTATGGAATGCTATGAAGAACGCAAATTGGATGGTAATTATTGCGTTTTGAAAGAATAAGGCTCACGCATAGAGAAATAAAGAAAATGGGTTAAAAGTTCCTCCTCTTATGTATGCGTTTTTGGCGATATGATGCCTCAAACTACGCACGATCATTTGAACTTTATCTGTGGGGTTTAAGTTGCTATGTTTTTTGAGCGACTGCTGATCCATGGTAATTTGCAAGTATGTTTGATAAAAAAGTCTTCGGGAAATCAAAAACAAAATTCCTTACTTTTAAGGTGCCGTTATGTAAAATTTTGACATAACGGATTTGTTTTGTTGGGTAAGTCGGAAAGAATATAAAAAAAACTTGCAATATCGGGAAAATGCGTGTAAAATTAAAGAAAAGGTCTTATACGCTTTTGCGGAGGGTGTTATGGTATATTTTAATAAATACTTCTGTTTTTGTTTGATAAATACTGTCCTGATTGTAAACATGGTTGTCTTTTCACAGGCACAGGCAACCCTTCAAACAACAACTGTTTCAGAAGTTTTACAGGATGTTACCATTCAAGTAAAACGCGCCGACAAAGCCGTGAATGATACGTCAACTGCCGTTGTGACGACCATTGAGGCTAAAACAAATGGTTTTAAAGAGTTGATTAACGAAAATATTACCGACTTTTCGGGCTACGTTGGTGAACAATATCAAAATGTAACCGGATATGTGGATAGCCAGATTCAAGCAGGTGGTGAGTATCTTGCAGATCAAGCGCAAGGCGCCGGCGAATATCTTGCCGATAGTGTCGGTCTTTCGGGTGAGGCTGGTGAGGGCTTTTCTTTAACGCAAGACTTGGGATGCCTAAAAGAGGCTGTTTCAAAGTATAGTAAATATATCAAGCCGGCGGCTCAGTTGGCCTCGGGCGACATATTCGGAGCAGTTTCGGGTGTGCGTGATTCTTTCTATACGAAGACATCCGATAAGTTATCCGGATATTCCGTTTCACAAGTGCAGAAGAATTTAAAGAAATTCGTGCAAGAGGCAACGCAGACGGCGATTGGTGATTCAACACAGGTGATGAACGGCACATCGCAGTTTGAAAAAGTACAGAAATCGGCACAGGATAACCAAAACGCAACAGCATCTTGTAAACCGACGAATGTTAAAGAAGATATTAACAAGACCAACAGTGCCGGTATGACAATGAACGTGATGGCAAATACCTTGCTCTCGTTAGATATTACGGAACTTTCAATTCAAAGCGCGACGATTTACGATAACATCAACTCCGTTTCGATTAACGGTTTGCTGATGAAAAATTAAGGGGGCAAAACCATGAAGAAGTCTTTTAAAATTTTCGGCTTGATTTTAGCAGGGGTGGTATTCTTCCCAACGGTTTTATCGGCTCAGGTGATTACAAAAGATGATAAGGAACTTGTAAATTTAGGTAAACAAGTTTATAACGAGGGAGAGAGCTTAATTCAATCTGTTCAATCTCTGAAGCAAAGTGTAACGCGCGCGATTGATTTGGGCGCTTATATGGATACGATTTTTGATGTGAACTTCTTGATTCCAAAGCCACAACTTTCCTCCGATGTTGTTAATTCCGTTCCGAAAACGGAGAGTAACTCGGCATCGGGAACGGGAAATGTTGCTTCGTCGGCTACATCGGCAGTTAGTGGCGGTAGCGATGGTGATTCTCAAAAATTTGAAAGTTCTTCCAAAGTTAAAGCATCCGTCAGTAATAATATGCAAGTGCGCGATACAGACCAAGATACTTCAACGGGTAATGCCGGTGTGGATAAGGCCGTGTCTGCCGTAACGGGAGAGGAAGTATCTTCCGGGTCTCGGTCGGACGAAATAAGTCGCAAGAAAGCGCAACTTGCAAAGTCAAAGCAAGCATTCGCACGGTATGCATTGGCAACAGCGTTGGTTCACCGCACTTTGGCACACAGAACGTTTGAAGATAATAAAGAAATTGCACAAGAACAGGCGGCAAAAACAACAACCATTCGCGAAACACATACGGGTAAGTCCGTCGGGAATATGGCGCTGGCAGATACATTTAACAGATTATTGATGTCGCAAGCGGCGGCAAACGGATTAAGTGCTTTTTCCGCCATGGATGACATGGAAGGCAAAATTGATTTTAATTTGCGCGGTATTACCGATAAAGCAATCGGCGGAGCATTAGGTAATGTCGGTGGTATTTTGGGCCAATAAAGGAGGCGGTTATCATGAATAAAATCATCTTATATGTAATGGGAGCCTTATTGCTATCAAATACCGCAATGGCGCAAATTCAAATTTTAACGCCTTATCCGGTGAGCGAAAATTTATCATATCCCGAGAAGATATTGCAAACGGTATATGCGCAATTATCCGGCGAGGATGATAAAGAAAAAAATGAACAAGATAAGAAAAAAATTGAAATGCGCGATCCGAAAAAAGATTCTGCCGAGGTTAAGACAAATCAAGGAAATCCGGAAAGTTCGGAATTCCCGCCTTACGGGGATGATAAGTTGAGAGCGGCCTTATCAAAAAAGGAACCGTCAATTCCGGAAGTGGAAAATGTTATTAAAGAAACGTTTGCTTATCAATCGGAAACATTGAATGAAAAAAGTAATGTGGAAGTGGATAAGAAATCATCCGATACAGCGGCTGAAGCGGAAGACGGCACTTTGGAAAAATTGCAAATGCAAACGATATTAACGTATGAAAACGGCAGAGCTTTGGCTCGACGAGCGTTGGATTTGGTGGAAAAGGCTCAAAAAGATGCCGAAGAGATTAAAGCCGAAAATGATGCACGTACGACAACCGGTTCTATCCAAAAAGGCATGCCCTCATCTGTTATGTTTCGCACGCATCAGTTGCTGAATGAAATTGCAACCTTGCGGAATAGTTATATTGAAATTAATGCAATTAACACAATTCAAGGAACGGAAGTCTCAAAGTCGGGCGGCGTTGTTGAAGGTATGTTAAAAACGGTAACGGGAGGCTAAAATGACAGGGAAGAAAATGCTTTTATGCTACTTTTTATCCGGCATGGTTATGCTGTCGGCAGGTGTGTGTTTAGCTGCCGGAACGCCGGTGATTGACTCTGAACGGGACGCAAAAGGTCTTCTGCAACAAGCCGAGTCGGCGGCAGATAAAGTACAACAAGAAATTATTAAACTGGAAGAGAAAAAATCCGAAGTTGCCGAACATGGAAATGCAAATTGCAGTGCAAATCCGGAAAATACAAAAGAAAACGGCGCGATTAAAACTGAAGTGTTTGAATACTTATATGATGAAGTATTGGATTCCGGTTTTGAAGATGATGCAGATGAAATTATCAAACCGGGTGAAACGTATGCCGAAAATCTTGCAAAAGTAAAGGAAACATTTTTTGCTCAAGCAGAAGAGGACAGCGGTTTGACGGAATTGGGTGAAAAAGTAAACAAGGTAACATCGAGCGTTGGTTTTGATATGAGTAAAGCCGGGTTAAGCACGGAAGAAATAAAAAAAATCAGAGAAGTTCGTGAGGAGTATGCCAGTCAGGTAGCCGCCAAAAATCTTAAAATTTCACTGGATTTGCGCGAAAAAATGGCTAAAGATTTTGAATCCATTCAAAAAACGCAAACGGCCGGGTGTAACCAGTTGCAGGGTTTGATGATGGATAACAGAAATTTAGTTGCTTTGATAAAAGAAACATCATCGGATATTATGATTCAAATTTTAACGTTGGAATCAATGGGTGCTAAAATGCTGTTAAAAGAGGATGCAGAATTATTAAGTGTCCCGAAAAAAGTATCAAATGGGGAGGAAAAATCATGAAAAAGGTAAAAAATATCGGAGTTGTGATTTTAGTCCTGACGTGTATCGGATTGGGTGCAAAAGCATTTGCATCCGAATGCTGTCCGTCGCCACCCACGTGTGTGCCGACATTGGCATGTCCGTTGGAATTGGCCGGAGGTCAAACCGCTCAAGCAACGAATGAAGTGATTCAGAAAGTTTCAACAGCTTATGAAAGCGTTTCTCAGGCTTATCGGAAAGTAACAAAAACAATTTCAAAAACACGTAAAAAAATCGTCTCGGCAGTTGATAGTGTGAAAAACGCGGTGTCCAATGCGGCAAAGTGGCCGGTGGAATATGTGGGAAAGCAGGCGGGTCTTTTAAAAGATGAAGAAGAGGATAAGGCAGGCGTTACGCAAGATAATTCACATAGTGATTCAACAAAAGTGAGTGAACGAATTGCAAAGAATTTGGAAACGTATGAGGAAGAAACAAAGAGCGACTATGCCAGCGAGTATTTTACGGTTGAACGCCGGCGTTATATTCGTCAACAAGCAACTATTACATTAATGGCGCGGATGCTGACGATTAAGGCCAAGTTAAAAGATTTGAAAGAATTGGTTGATGAAGTTGCCGGTGATGTCGAAAAGAGTGAAGCGCAAGCGAGCGCCTCATCGGATGGCTCAATGGATACGACTGCCAACAATGAGACAATTATATTGAAATCTAATCAACAATTAAGATTAATCTGGTTTAAATTGTTGGCATATCAGCGCACGATTGAAGCCATTAAATTGGAGTTTGCTGCCAATCAATCTATTTCGGGAATGAAAATTGTAAAGAAAGTTCCGGAAATACAGTCATCCGGTTCTGACGGCGGTGGAACAATTAAAACAACGGGGGATAAATAATGAATCAAAAGAAAACAAGATGCGGACAACACTTGCTTTGCGGAGTGATGACGGGAGCAATCCTATTCGCAGGGTTTTCGGTCGGGCAGGCGATGGCGCAGTTTGCACAGGTACAGCCTTATATTTCACCAAAAAAAGAAATAACGGTTCCCGAAAATTATCAAACGTATTTATTGGAAGCCATGAGTCTTCACTCAACGCAGTATCAGATGAATACGCTGTTGGGAACAACGCACGCAAATGTTGTGGCAACAGATGCACAAGTAGCCGTGTTGGATGAGCAATTAACGGCTTTAACGACTTGTAACGAAGAAAGATTATCCGACGTTTATCAAGATCCGAAAGCTGCATGGGAGAAGATGACGGGAGAGTATGCAAATCGGGTAAATAATTTAAAGATTTATATTAACGCATCAGAACCGAGTCAAAAAGAAGACAACGCGGAGCAGGCGTTTCCGACATGGCGTGTCGGGCGCGATGTGTTGATTGATGTGTATGCCGAGCCTGAAAAATACGGAACGCTACGCTCGCCGGATAGCGGATTTAAGCGCTGGAAAGATCAAGATTACATTTATGCCGAACAAGTGAATAATTTTTTGGTTGATGTCGTGCGAAAACTGGGTGTATCTGCCGTTCCGGGTGTCTCTCGGGAAAACACATACTCCCAAAATGCGCAGGCGTATCAAGCATTTCTTTCCGATGTGCGTAAAAATAATGCACAGCGGTATAATCGGTTAAGCAAGGATCAACTTTCATTTCCGCTACCGCCGGATCCGTTACCGCCGGCAAACGAAATTATTAAGCTGACGCAGGATTCTTCACAAGGACAACTTTTCCCCGCTATGCCGGACCCATGGGCTTATTATACGAAAAATCCAAATGTCAAACGATTACCGAACGGGGAAATGAGCGAGTACTATCAACCGAATTCTTTGCGCTTGCGAATGGATGTCGCTTCAAAAAATATAGATAATCGATTTGAGGTGTTTCAACGCAAGAAAACAAGTTTGGTAACAACAAAGGAAACAGCACGTTTGAATCGAGCCGCACAAGATAATGAAAAGGCGGCAGTTGAAAGCAGTTTGAAACAACTGGGGATTCAGATGCCGTTTGATATTGAGTATCCCGAAGCACTTAAAGAGGAATTGGTAAAACGCAAACGTGTCGCCATAGAAAAGGCGCGCACTTTACTGGCCGCCAAAGCCGAGTATGATGCTTCCGGTCTGAGCGATAGGTTAGTTAAATTCCAATCCTTAACACTGCAAGATAAATTAAAAGCGCTGGATGAAATTGATCGCAATTCAGAGGATTATGCAACGGCAATTACGCTCTTGAATGCAGATCAAAAAGTGCAAGATGAAATCTTTTTGGATGCCATGGAAAAAGATATAAACGGTGAAGCCATGCTGACGCAGGTAAACGCCAAAGATGCGGAACAGTTAGTCAAAGCAGCACGTGCGCAAGGTGAATTGGTGCGCACCATTCAGGAAGAACAGCGCAAATATTTGGAAAAAGAACGCGCCAAGAAACTGAATGCCGATTGCTTCTTTGACGGCGATTTATAACGGAGATTGAAAAAAGATGTTTTCAAAATTACGCACACAAAATCTCGTTTACGGTATGGGTGAGGGGTTAGCTAAATTCTGGATGGTGATTGCATCTATCATCATCGGCATAAACTTATTTTTGATTTTAACGCTGATACAAATGGCGCCGAAATTGCAAGTGATTGCACAGATATTAACAACGTCGCCCATGCAGTCAAACCAGCTGTTGCAAACGGAACCCTTTTCGTATACTGCGGGAGATAAAAAATTAATTGATGAAACGTTGATTCGTTATTATATGGATTCGCGATATGCTTCTTTTCAAGACAAAGATGAAATGCAACGACGCTGGGGTGGAGCAGGTCCGGTAGCACGGCTTTCAACACAAGATGTTTATCGCAAATTTGCCGGAGATTTGAAAGAAAAGCTGACGGCTGTGAACAATTCGAATACGACGACGAATGTGGATATTATTTCCATTTCGCGACTGGATAATATTTTTACGATTGAATTTGATGTATATACATACGGACGGGGAAATGTGCGTTCGCAAAGAAAGGTTGCCGTTGTGACTGTCGGATACAACCCGGGACGGCGCTTTTTTAATGCTTCTTACTCCAATCCGTTCGGGATGTTTGTGAAATCGTATCAAGAATCGGTGAAAAAAGGGTAGAAGATTGCTTTTTTTGTTTGATTCTTTTTTTTTCTGTGATAAGGTAAAAAGGCAAAACTGATTGAGAGAGGGTAAAATGAAAAAGAAATTATTTGTTTTGTTATTTTTGGGAATGGTTGCGTTTGTAGCGGCTTGCGGATCCGTTTATGAAAGAGAGCCGGTCGGTATCGGTGCAGATTATTCGGAATTGAAAAAATCACCGTGCGCCTGTTTGCAAATTGAGCAAATGCCACAAGTGCCGTCTTGGTTCTTATAATATCAACGGATAAAAGAATAAGGCAGGTTGAATGGCGGATCAGGAATATGGAAGTCCCATAGGGGAGGATATCTCCGAAGAGGGAATGCGTGAACGGCGGTATTTATGGATGGCGCGCACATTTGCGCTGGTGTCCGTTGTTTCATTTTTAAGCACGATTATGTTAATTGTGGCTTTGTATTCCTTGTTGCCGATTGTGCGTGTTCAACCGTTTTATTTGACGACATTGAATAAGGACCAACAGGTTATCAGTGTCGTGCGACCGAATTTCCGTCAAATCAACATGCAGTTGTTAAGTGAAGCGTTTATTCGGCAGTATATTTTGGCACGGTTGACCGTCGGCTCAAATATTGCGGAAATGGAACGGCGCTGGGGGATTGACGGAATCATTAATTGGATGAGTTCGGCCGTTGTGTATGAGGAATTCAGTAAAACTGCAGATCTCGCTTTAAATCAAGCGCGAAATGACGGATTAACCCGAAATGTTAAGATATTGAATATCGTGCCGTTAAGAGCGGAACAGGGCGGTGGAAATGTTTGGCGGGCAGAGATTGAATTGACTGATATGAAATACGGAGATTCCGCACCTGTCAGAACGCGTTGGATTGTAACGCTGAAAGTTGAATTTCAAACGACCAGAAAAGGTTTGACGTGGGAAAAACGTCTCAAAAATCCACTGGGTTTTACGGTTGTAAGATTTGGTATTCAAAAACTTGATTAACGTCAATAAGGAACAGTTGGGTATAATGATAACTCCTTTTTAGGTTGTCGGATGATTGAAAGCGCTTCGCTTCGGGAAGCGCTTTTGTTTGACCTGAGAGGTAAGTTGGTGCGAGGCGAGTTGATCAATTTGCCTGATATTTATTCCTTATTTGATAAACTTTATGCCGTTGGGGGAATAAAAAAATCAAGCAAATCATTCGCTCGCTAGCAAATCATTCGCTCGCTGATAAAATAAGGTAAAAAGCGACAGTTTTTTTGATTTAAAATAAGTGTGCAAGAACCTGTTTAACGCTCAAAACGCACTAATGAACCCGCGGTCCTGCGAAAATCTTTCAACGCGTTGGAAAACAAAACAAAACGCGAGTATTTTTTTCGGGTTTGACGTTCGGTTATGAATAAATAAAATAATTACTTGATAAATCGTATTATTTTAAGTAATAGCGTATGTAAATTTTTGTTGTAGCGAGGTACTGTTACCCTCAAATGAACCAAAACATAAAAAAAATCTGTTTTTCGTGCATTTTTTGCTAGACTTTTAGGGCTTTTTGGGTCTATTCTATGCACAGGATTGTAAATTTCAGAGGAGAAGGTTAATGTCAAAACAAAAATCACACAGAAGAATTTGGCTTGCAACCGTTGCGATGGCATTGGTTGTATCCGTGAGTGCATCGGCACAATCCATTTTGCCGGCAAACGTGGAAACGGAGCAAATGATGGATGCCATTGCGCAAACGAACGGAGAATTTGATTCGGTGAATATGAATTACATGCATTCGCTCGGTATGCAACAAAAAGCGTGGAATGATCCGCTTTCGCACATGGGCGAAGGGCAATCCAAACCGGGTTATTCAAAATATACGTGGACGCCGGACGTTATTTTGCCGATTCGGTTGCGGGAAGGAATGATGACGTTAATTAACCTGCCGACATGGGAATTGATTGAAAAAGTGCATATCGGCTCGCCCGAATCGTTCGGGGGCGAAATCGCGGCTCCGAACTCTTTGCTTGTTTATGCCGATCCGTCGTATTTGGGGGTTGACAGTAACATGATTATTTTCGGCCGTTCGGGGAATCGCTATGTATTCTACTTGCGCTCTGAAACATACAATACGGAAAAGATAACGCAATCGGTTGTGGACGTGCTTGTCGGCCCGCGGTATACACCGGTTGAATACGGAGGAAAACTCGGAAATTTTAACGGAGCCACGACAACGGCCGGTTCGGGAACAATGGCGGGTTCCGGCTCTCCGACATGGGCAAGCAGTCGTGGCAGCGGACAAAATCCGCAAATCGGTTTAAATACGGCGTCAACAGGCCCGAAAGACTGGTTGAAAAATATACCGGTTGATCCCGAAAGTTTTCACTTTGATATAGATATGTATTTGCCGAATCCGGCAGATGTGGATATTGCGCCTGATAATGTTTGGCGTGACAACATTTTTACTTATATCGATTTTGGACCGAAAGCCCTAACGATGACGCAACGCCCGATTGTGAACTTAATTGTGCAAGATACGGAAGTGCCGGTTGGGTTCCGCACAAGCGGTCCGAACAGTCGGTTGATTGTTGTTGAGGGAATCGGTGATATGGTGTTGCGGAACGGACAGAAAATTATCTGTTTGAAATTGCGTCGTGATCCATCTTCCGGATTGGAGTATACGGATTACAGTGGATCACAAAGTAATTCCATTACGAAGCCGTCAACGATTAGTCGCGAACCGGTTGATTTGATGCCGAAAGCGCAAAATGCCCCCGAAACGGCAACGTCGGAAGAAACGAATGTTGCGCAAAACAATGCACGTCAGATAGAAGCGTATATGAATAATTTACCGGCTAACGGAACAACGGCTTCTGCACCGGCCCAGCAACCGACGACGGCTCAAACGACAACGGTTACCATTCCGCAACAGGCAGCCGTTATTTACGAACAAAATATGGCTCCGCTACCCGCTATTCCGGCGCAGGTGATGAATTCGCCGTCAGCATCGGCCAATATTGTCGGCGTTATTAACGATGTTGTTTCAACATCGCCGGCAACAGCGTCAACGAATCGTGCTATGGTTGATCGGGAGACAATTTCGGTTGAATTGGGAACGAATGCAGATATTTCGGCGCTTGAATCAATTTGGGAAACCATTTATACGCAAAATCAAGATACGCTGAAAGGGTATGAGCCGTATTATTCCGTTGACACAACGGCGGATGGCGGTGTGCGGGAATTATTCCGCTTACGCGTAGGTCCTGTTAAAGACGTAGATACGGCGGATAAATTGTGCAAAAAACTCGGTCGTAGAGGCTTCTCTTGCTCGGTTATTCGCGTTCAATAAAGGAGTGGCATCGGGATTATCCCGATGCGCGCACTTTGCGTAAGGAAAGATCAGTTTGTATTATTTAAAGAAGTAGGGTTAATATGCCAGAAAACAGAAGACAAAGCACCTCGGAACAATATATCAAAAAAAGCAATCGGAAACTGCTGTTCGGCGGAATATTGCTTTTATTTGTTTTTCTTATTGCACTAGCATTTATGTCTGAATCCAGACGGCGAGGAGGTGAGGAGTCTTCCATTAACTATGTGATAGAACCGATTGAAAGCGCACCTGCCAATACGGTTGAGGGCGATTTGTTTGCACGCGGAGATGCTAAATTAAGATTAGATCCGGCGCAAATTGATATGAATAACGTGGTCATCGGTTCGCAAGTGGAGGCCATTTTAACACTGACGGCTGAAAATACGCCGATACAATTCTTAGGAATGGATTTGGCGGAAGAGCAAACAGATGGATTTAGGTTGGAAACAACCTGTTCCTCGGATACTCCGATTGAAGTGGGTAATACATGCACTATTAAGGTCTTATGGAATCCTGTATCACTGCGTCAGTTGCAAAACAATTTAACGATTCGGTGGAAAGAATATTCGCAGACGGCATTTCGTGAACAAACATCGGTTGTGCAAATCAAAGCACAATCTACCGATTCAAAAGACTGCGTTATTTGTGAAAACGTAAACGCGCAAGAAGCAAAAGAACCGCGGATGGCAATGGGTTTGAATGGCGAGTTATATGAGGTAGACGATGAAGGCTACATCACATTGCCGGACGGCACACGTTTAAAAGTAACGGAGAACGGTGTTGTAACTGATGATCAAGGAAATATTGTTGCCGTTGTTGAACCGGAATACATCGCTTTGAATATGAATAATGAGTTAATGGGCAGTATATCCGATACAAATGAAGTGATTGGTGCAAACGGCGAGAAGTTCGGCAGAATGCTGGGTGATAAAACGATTGTTGATCCAAAATTAAATGTATTGGGAGCAGGGATTCCCGTTGTATCGGCTATCAATGCGCAAGGTAACGTTATCGGTAAGATGACGAAAGACGGAACGGTTGTTGATGGGCAAAATAAAGTTGTCGGAAAGGTTTGGGTAGACGGGCAAGTCTTCTCATTAGAGGGACAGCCGATGGGTTATGTGCGCCCATGGGGATTGGTCTCTGATTTTACGGGTAAAGTGCTTGGCGCTATTATTCCCGACGGAACGGTGATTGATGGTAAGAACAATACGTTGGGACGGATTATGCCGAACGGGTTTGCTATCGGTAATCAAGGAGAACTTATCGGGGCGACAATTCCGATGGGTGTCGGTATCGGGCAAGGGTGTCAGCTGGCCGGTAAAGTATTGCTGAACGGTGATGTCAAAGATGCGTATGATCAGACCATGGGAAAGGTAATGCCGGACGGTTCGATCGTTAACGCATCCGGAGAGGAGTTAGGAGCTGTTATTCCGCAGGGATTGGTTATCAATGAGAAGGGCAAAGTTGTCGGCTTTATCAATTCCGAAGGAAAGGCCGTGAACGGAAAGGGTGCCGTTATCGGATGCGTCAATCCGGACGGAACGGTTGTTGCCGGTAAGAAGTCCATCGGGGCCGTTATGGCGCGCGGGCATGTCATCGGGTATGGGTGCCAATCTGTCGGCTCAGCATTCCCGAATGGTGAAGTTTACGATAATACACTGAAATCTTTGGGCCGTGTGATGCCGGATCGCTTTGTGAGAAATAATGAAAATAAGATTATTGGTATTGTTGCATCACGTGGAGCAGCCGTGGCTGACGGTTGTCGTTTATTGGGTCTGGTATCATTAACCGGACAAGTTTTGGATATGCAAAATCAACCTGTCGGCTGTATGACACCTGAAAAAACGGTTATTAACACGGCGGGTGAGATAATCGGAAGCATTGCACCGAAAGGGAGTGTCTATGATCAAAACGGAGCGTTGCTCGGGCGTGTCGGTTTTGACGGGAAAGTCCGCGATAAGGAGGGAAATATTATTGGTTGCGTCAATCCGGACGGAACGGTAACGGATACGAGTGGCAAGTTAATCGGGGAAGTATCGCAACACGCGCCGGGTGTTATTGTTGATGGCTCCGGCAATCCGACGGGATGGAGCAAGGTCGGAAATAAAATTTTTGATATTAACGGGAACGAAGTCGGTATTTTAAATAAAGATGGGGTAATTGTATCCGAAACGGGCAAATACGCCGGTTTTATTCCGAAAGACGGTCATATCTTCTCGCCTGACGGATTGATTTTAGGGCGTTATTCCTCCAAAGTAGGTTATGCCGTTAATCAAAATAATGAGCGATTTGCAAAAATTTTATTTGATATGACGGCAATTAGCGGTGATACGGGCGCTATCGTCGGGGCTTTGATTCCGGATAACACCGGTTTTGTTGATAAAAACGGCGGTTTTCTCGGTCAGGTTCAAATGGACGGGACATTGCGAAATAAGGATGGCTCGGTTATCGGAGCAATTCGTGCGGACGGAACCGTTATTGATAAAGATGGGAACATTATCGGCTTCAAAGTGATTGAGGGAAATGTTGCTACCGGAAACGGAGCGATTGTCGGAACGGTCGATTCAAAGGGTGCCGTTTTATCGGAAGCGAAAACGGAAATCGGGCATATTCTGGGGAACGGACTTGCCGTTTCATCCGATGGAAAGAAGTTAATCGGTGGCGTCGTTCCGCAATCGGCGTTGGCGATGGATGCACGCGGGTTGGTCGGCTATCTAAATACCAAAGGAGAAGTGCAAGGACTTTCGGGTGAATATGTCGGTAAAGCCACCCCGTTCGGGCTTGTCCTTTCTGATGATGGGACGGTTGTTGCCAAATTGGTGCGATTGGGTGTTTTTGTTGATGAAAACGGGAAGACAGTCGGCTGGACATCGCTGGAAGGCACGTTGACGGGAACGGATAATAAACCGGCAGGCAAGATAAATGTAAACGGTTTGGCATTTGATCGGATGAATAATTTACTGGGGAGTATGGTTAAGCGCGGTATGGTTATCGGGAAAAACGGTGAATTTATTTCTTCTGTTGCTGCCAATAACCGGATTTTGCAAAAAGATCGGTTGCTCGGTAGCGCAACAGCATCACCCTATATCTATACAACGGATAATGTGTTATTGGGTCGCTTGTTGCCGGCCGGTATTGCCATCGGAAATGACGGGCGGTTACTGGGCTGGACGCGCGGTGACGGCTCTATCGGTACGCAAAGCGAAACAGTCGGTTCCGTTTTGCTTGATAACAGAGTTGTAAATACCCGCGGTAATATTTTGGGATATTATATTCCGCTCGGCAGTGCGGCGTATGATAATGAGGGTAAAACCGTTGGAATTATGAGTATCAATGGAACGATTATTTCGGTTGCCGGACAAACGCGCGGTGAGTTGCGGGGTGGTAATTATGTGGCACGCAACGGTGAAATAATTGGCCGATTGGTGTCCGGTATGCCGTATGTCAGCAATAATTTGCTGGGAAAGACAAACGGATTGGCGCAGATGACGGGCGATGTTGTGACGGCCAGTAACGGCAAGTCGGTTGGCAGTATGATGATAAATGGCTCCGTTATCAATTTAGCACGGCAAGTAATCGGGAAGATGACGATATACGGGGTGCCTGTAACAAATGCACTTTCTCCGATCGGACAGGCATATTTGAACGGTCAGGTTGTTTCGCGGGCAAAAACGGAGGGTGTTATCAGCGGAACGCAAGCTGTTTATAACAGCGAAAACAGAATCATCGGAAGCGTGTTGCCATTAGAAACCGTTATCGGAAAAACGGGCAACATTATCGGCCGACCGACAGGGACGCGTCAAATTGCAGACAGAACGGGTAAGCAAGTTGCCGTTCAAATGACATTCGGAACGGTATTGATGACGGATAACAGTTGGGTTGGCGGTGTAATGCCAAGCGGGACGGCCGTTAACGATAACGGTGAGCTGATTGGAACGATTTCCGGAGACGGGGTTGTGTTGGATAAAGAAGAGTTATTTGCCGGACGCGTGTTAGGTGATAGATCTGTGGTGACGGTTACGGATCGTGAGTTGTATAACACAATGCCGTATGGCGGTGCAATCACGGCACAGGGTTTGCCGTTAAGCTATCGCAATCGTGTGTTAGGGACAACGACTATCAACGGTGATGTGGTAGATTACACCGGGGCTAAAACGAATCGAATTTTGGACGACGGAACAATCCTCGGTAAAAATGAACCGTTGGAGGGGGCTGTTTTGCCGTTTGTTCCTGCCGTAAATTACAATGGTGATTTGCTTGGCACATTGAACGGTAAAGGGCAAATCGTGTTGCCGAATGGCGAAGTAAGTGGCAAGGTTGCCGTGAACGAAACGGTGAAAGGGGCCGGCGAATATGAAATTATCGGAACCTTGATACCGAACAAAACAATTACGAACGATTGTAAAGTTGTGGGTGTCCCGGCATTAAACGGTCAGGTGATTGATGCGCGTGGAACGGTTGTTGGTCGCGTAACTCCCGATAAATGGGCCGTGAATGCTGCGGGCGAACGAATCGGACGCGTAACGCGAGTTGGTATTGTGGTTTCTCCGGATGGAACATACCTTGGTCGGACATTGCCTGATTCAACAGTTGTGGATACGGAGGGTATTTCTCTCGGTTGCGCCAGAAATGACGGAACGGTAGTGGATAATACGGGTAACATTATCGGTGGTGTGATTGAAAGAGGCCTGGTGTTGGGCAAAGACGGGAAACCGCTCGGACGTGTTAGAGCAAACGGTTCGGTCGTTGATGCAAGAGGTAATGAAATCGGAAATGTGCGGGCTGACGGAATGGTTGTAGATGCCGATGGGAATGTGATTGCACATGCCGTATCGCGCGATCGTGAAATTCTGTTTGATGAAAATGGAAACGTTAAGGGCATTTTCGGCGCTGATGGCACTTTCTATGATACAAAAACCGGCAAGCCTGTATTCCGAATTGATAAAGACGGGAATGTGTATGATGCCGAGAATAATATCATCGGCCGATACAAAAATGGCGAATTTGTGGATACAAAAGGCAACGCATTAGACGGCATGACAGTATTGCTTGATAAAAACGGCAAAGCATTCGGAATTGTGTCGGGGTGCGATGTGTTAAATTCCTACGGTGAAAAAATCGGCACAATTTTGGCAAACGGCAATGTTGTAGATTTAAACGGCAGTGTATTTGCCAGAATTTTGGGCGACGGAACGATTTTACAAGACGGGAAAGTTTTAGGAAAAGTTGCCGGCACAAATCCGCGTTTAGATAGATGCGGTATTCAAACGCAAGTAACGCCAGCAACGCAAATTGTGGGGCGTATGGATAAAAACGGAAATCTTTATGACAAATACGGCAATTTAATCGGTCGTATTGATGAAAAGGGAAATATTTATGATAAAGATGGTAATTTAATCGGCCGAGTGGGTACAGATGGCAATATCTATGATGCCGAGGGTAATTTAATCGGATATGTTGATAAAGACGGAAACGTTCACTTATACGATGGCGCCGAACTGGGTGGTATGAAAGCGGACGGTAGTGTCGGAACAGGTGAGAGCATTGTCGGCACGATGGATGCAAACGGGAATATCTATGATATGAACGGTAATTTGATCGGTCGTGTTGATTCAAACGGAAATATTTATGATAAAGACGGTAATTTAATCGGTCGTGTTGATGAAAACGGCATTATTTATGATAAAAACGGCAATCCGATTGGTTATATTGATAAAGATGGCAATGTTCATTTGTATGACGGAAAGTCATTAGGTTCACTCAGTGCTACAGCCTCAACGGGAGGCATTGCCGGACGTGCCATTTATATCGGTAATCAAAAATATGCTGTTTCGGATAAGGGCTCCATTGTGAACAGCGACGGAACGATTATCGGTTACATGGGCGAGGATGGTAAGCCGTATACGCTGGACAATCGTGTATTGACGGCCAGCGGAGATGTGACGGGACGTTCGCGTCCGAATGTCTATCAACGTCCGAAAGTTTCACAAGAGCAGGTAGAGGAGATGAAAAATCTCTTGACGCAAAAGCGCCAAAGCATGCGCGCCGGAATTAAGAATGTTATTAAACCGGATGGGCGGATATTGGCCAAAGGAAAGCCTCAACAAGCGTCTGATTGGGGCGATGAATTTAAGACGGTATCATCTTGGCCGGTGGATATGTCTCGAATGATTTTACAAGATAAAGCCATTCCGGCGGTTATTGTGCGTTCTATCGATTCGCGCTATAAGGATGTCCCCGTAACGGCGATTGTGGAAAGAAATATCTATTCTGAACAAGGGCGGAACATTTTGATACCGGCAGGTAGTCGAGTTATCGGTAAGATGACGGGAAGCCCCGGCCAAGATAAAGTGGCCAAGATGGAAATTTCGTGGTCGCGCTTGATTCGTCCGGATGGTGGTATGTTTAAATTCACGGCAACATCGGGTGATGCGCAAGGTCGCGGTGGTGTGGCAGCGTATTTGGATGATCAGTTGATTACGAAATACGGTAAACCTGTGATGACATCTGTGGTAACATCGGCGGTTTCCTACATGATGGCTGCTAATGATGACTACACGGTTAATAACGAATCGGATACAACAACGCAAAGTGCCAAATCGCAAGCGGCTGCCGATGCGCGTGAGAACTTCATTGATTCCATGCAACAAATCTTTGATCAGTTGATTTCGGAAGCAACAAGTGTGCCACCGGTTGTATTTGTCCCATCGGGCACACGGGTGACGATTTTCTCGACAACGGATTTGTGGTTGCGTTCGGCAGATGATGATGTGAGCGATTATGAAAAAGAAAACGGCCCGGATACAACCGAAGCGCAAAAACCGGATACGGGTTCATGGATTGATAACCGCATACAACCGAGCGATACGGCAGATGATGCGGATGAATCGGAGGATAATTCGCAAAGCAAGCAAAAAGGCTCCGATTCAGAGGAAGTTGTTGATTACTATGCCCCTGACGATTCATATAAGAAACGTTCCGGGTTGGATGAAGAACAGCCGACAAGCGGAAATGATGCCGTGTATGACGGTAGCAGTGAGACGGGTGAAGTTTCATTAAAGGATCGCACGGTAACACCGGTGTTGCCGAAAACAGGCACTGTCGGGCGGTTATTTTAGGTAAAGCCTGTTGCGGGCAGATTGGGTAAGCCATACTTTTATAATTACCCACTACCCGAAACGGGAGGAGAGCAAAAAAAACGCACAGAAGTAAAAGGGAGCCGGTAAGAGGAGATTGTATTTACACGGCTGAGCAAAGAGAGGGGAAGTATGGGCGAATTATCGATTAAAGATACGTATAAGGTGTTAGAGTCGGCATTGCGTCCGCTTTCCTACTGGTATAATCAAGATAATGTTGAAGAAGTTGCGGTTGATTGCCCGGGCGGTATTTGGTTGCGCTTGCGCGGGAAGCATACTTATCCGTGGCATTATTATGAGGATCCGAAGTTAACGCGCGAGTATTTAAATAATATCTTATACATTATTGCAAATACGTATGATTATGCTTTTGATCCCGAGCAGGGCACGCCCGTAGTGTATGCAACCTTGCCGGGCGGACACCGTTTTACGGGTATTGCCGGACGCAATGTAATGTATGATAATAATGATTTAACGGGCGGGGTGGCATTAGCCATTCGTGTTTATAAAGAAGATTTATCTATTACCATGGGCGATTTCGGATTAAATGAAGGTGGTAGATTACGTCCGCTCAATAAATTAAAGCAAGTGGAAGATCCCGATGATCCGTATGATAGATTGTTGCTGTCCATTAAACGGGGAGATCATGTTTTAGTGAGCGGTGCAACGGCAACGGGTAAAACAACATTTTTAAACAATTTAATTCGTTTGTTAGATCCGCATAAACGCATTTTAACGATTGAAGATACGCGCGAATTAATTGTGCCACATAAAAATCGGGTGCATATAGTTTTACCACGGACGGAGTTGACGAATAAATTTGATTATAAGCGGGTGATTGACTTGGCTGTTCGGTTTACGCCGGATGCCATTATCGGTGGTGAAATTTCCACGTCAAATGCCGGGGCTATCTGGGAGTTAATGGGGTCTGGGCATGATAACTGTTTTGCAACCATTCACGCCGAAAGTCCGGAAGCCGCCTATAAAGCTTTTATCGGGCGGATTTTGCATACGTACCCGACAACCGATCGTGAAAAAACGTATCGTGAAATGAAAGAAAAATTGCGGGTTGTGCAAATCAATCGCGACGGAAACATCCGTGCCGTGACGGCTGTTACTTGATTCCTTGCTGTTGTGTGGTTTTTCAAGCCGTCCATTTTTTATTTAACTTATTTGCCAAAGAAAGAAATGTAAACCGTTGTTCGGAAAATATTATGTTTGTTTCGCTTGATGATGAAAATCGCCCGAAAATGGCATAAACAAAACAGGGTGAATATAGAGGTTTTAAGCATATATAACGCCTGCATTTATCAGAATAAATAAAAAGTTCCGTTAAAGCGCCGAGACTGGCGGGTGCCTCCGATGATGACGCTTTTGGATAATGACGATTATGCACTTTTGATAGGTTGCTTTCAGTGAACGGTAATCCGATTTTCAAAAGGGGAAAATTTATAATCGGCGCGTTGCATTTGTTGTTTAAGCAACTGCCGTAATGAGGAATGGATTTCTTGCGCTTTGGGCTGTTCGGGATAGCCATCGCCACCGCGAGCCAAAAAAGAGGCCATCACAACCGGATAACTTTCATTCAAATGAAGCGGTTCGCCGTTATGTAAAACAGTGGTAACTTTTTTTGTCAGCGGATTGAAGGTATAAGAAAGTCCGGCTGTTTGTAAAAAGGCATTTGTGCGTTGGTCGGGGATATAATCGCGCAAGCCGATTTCCAGATAAGATACAATTTCTTTTCCCGTTAAATTAACAATAACGGCGCTTGAATCAAACGGATAACTTTGCACGAGTTGCCCATAGCGGATTGTGCCTTTCGGCAATCCTGCCCGAATACCGCCCGCATTTAAAAAAGCCATCTTTGCCGAGGGAACGGCTTGCAATAATGTATCGGTCAATACTTCGCCAATCTGGCATTCTTCGGAACAAAAAGCCGTATTTTTTGTCAGCAAAACGGAACGCGGGGATACCGTTACTACTTCATCTAATTGGTTCTGAAGGGATTGTTCAACGGCTTCAATTTCATTTTTCATCACATTATCGGGTGGAACGGTGGTATTTATTTGTTGCGTATCACCCTTGTAGGAAAGAATTTCCCCGTTTTGGTTAAATTCAACGGTGAGTTGCCCCGCATATTCGCCCCCGTAACCGGCGGAAACAATTAACACGGGTTGTCCGCTTTTATTTTGCACTACGGTCGGATATCTGCCTTGAACATTTGGAAATACCGGATTATTTGAAAGCAATGTGTGCGTATGTCCGCCGACGATGATATCAATATCTTGCGACAAGTTGGCCAGTGACTTATCGGCCTCAAAGCCGATATGTGAAAGCACAATAATAACGGAAACTCCTTTATTTTTTAAACGCGCTGTTTCGGCTTGCACGGATGATAATAACGGACGCAAACGAATTTCCTTTGCAAAAGCGGACTGGGTTTTCATTTCGTCCGTCAGCAATCCGATGACGCCTATTTTTTGTTCTCCGCGACGAATGATGACGGATTTCATAATCGTTTGCGCCAGCGGGGAATCTTGCGGAAAAATCACATTGGATACGATAACGGGAGATTTTATAAGCGTCATCATTTTTTCAATCTCGGATAATCCATCATCAAACTCATGGTTGCCGAGCGTAACGGCATCATATTTCATTTCGTTGAATAAACGAATAATGTTTTCTCCTTTTTGCAGAGAGTAAAAAACGGTGCCCGAAAATCTATCTCCGGCGTCTAAAAGAATCATATCGGGATAATGTTGCCGATACTGATTCACAAGCGTTTTTAATCGGGCAAATCCGCCGAGACATGCCGGTTGCTCATAATCACACGTTCGGTTATCGCTGTTAAACGGAATAAGATGGGCATGTAAATCATTCGTATGCATGAGATGCAATGTAAAACGGACGTTTTCTTTTTCTTGCTGATTTCCATGCCAAATCCCGATACCGCCACAAAGGCAAAGCAAAACAATGAGAAACACGGAGAGCAAAATTTTGCGATATGAACGAATCATGTGCTAATCCTTTATGCATTTGTTATTAGGTGAGAATAAGGTTATATGCGAAAATCAGAGATTTTGCAAGTTGCTTTTTGAATGAGTGGGTAAAGATTATAGATTGTTCTCTTTAATTTGAGGTGGATTTTTATCCTCTTGTTCTTTTTTAAGTTCCAGCAGTAATTCTTTTATTTTTTCGGGATTGATTGTTACGTCGTCCGCAGGCGGGTCCGTAATTTGTGTGGCCGGCTCGGGAGAGATTGTTCCGACGGCTTCCAATAACTCAAACCACTCTTCGGGTTGAATATAGTGTGCATTTAATTGTAAACCGTAGGGCTTATTCGGTCCGAAAAGCAAGAAAAATGATTCTGCCGTGTTGATATTCAGCTTCTTTAGAAAGTTTTTTGCCTGCGATGAATGTTGGTTAAGATTCATCATAATCAACTTTCCTTGCCGAATCAGTGTGTCGGTGGGATAAAGTGAATGCGTTGTCAGCCGATTCAAGGCGCAGGAGAGGCAGGGCGGGTTATCCAATGTGATGAAAACACTTTTATTCTCCGCGAGTGCCGTTTTTAATTCTTGCTCCGAAAAACTGTTTTGCAATGGGAAAAAAGAGAGAAGTGTTGCGATTATCATATAGCCCGTCATCAATACAAGAGGCAGACGAATAATTTTGCGCACGGGTTGCAGTGCTTCGCCGAACGATTGGAATAATTTGATGTGGCGATAAGTCAGCCAAAACGGCGTGAAAGCACAAAATGCCCACCATAACGATAATAAAAAGGCGCTTAAAAATTCTCCTTGCGGGAAGCGGGCGGATACGGCGTATAAAAACGGATACGGCATTAGGAGCATTAACAGTGTCAGTCCGCGTAAAGAGATAAACGGTTTAACCAGCAGATATAAAAGTAAGATACATTGGATTGTTAGAATAATGGGGTGCGCAAAAAATGATTGAACCGGCACGCCGTAGAAAAGCAAAGCGCAGGCGATTCCCGCAAATAAAATTAAGTTGAAAGATACAAAAGCAAAAGTTTGTGTGAGTTCGGTTTTCTTTTGGGGTCGTAATGACCAAAAGAGCAGGTAGAACGGCGAAAATAAGAAAAACCAAATTCCGCCGAGAATCCAGTCGCCCCATTTCGGTGCGGATAATTCGGCCTCAAAAGGGTGGCTATCCGGCTGTGCTTCAATGGAGTAAATGCCGAGTTCGGAGAGTAAATAAAAACGCACGGTTGTATTTGGGGGTAATGGTGTTGATGAATCCAAAATAATATCGGCAGTTGTTTGATTGATAAACTGCTTGCGTATTTTTAAATCGGCAGGAACAATGGGTTGCAACAGGAAATCGGAGACGGGCTCGGGAAAGTTTAAAATCAGTTGCAATGCGCCTTCCTCATTTTGATGAAACCTGTATTGAAATGAATCCGGTAACGGTTTGGGTGTAGCGTAATAATGGTGCATAATTGCGGGGCAGACATCTGTTTGATACCCTTTCCCCGGTTCAATATCTAATTTATACGTGCGTGTTTGTGTGGTGCAGAGGTGATTATGGCAAACCGTTAACGGAATTTCTTTTTCAAGGCGGAACGGTTGATTGGAATCGGTTAATGAATAAATCATCGGAAACAGCACAATGCCTTGATAATTTGTTGCCGGTTTTCCGTTATCTTCCGGGCGCAACGGATAAAAAATTTGTTCGCTTTCCCATAACGGGGATTGTGTGGCGGGAATGGTGGGGCGTTGCAATGTATAATCGGGGTTTAGACGCACCAAAAAAGCCGTCATCAGGCGCGATTGATGATTCAAATTCCCGACGCATGAAACAAGTTGCGCATATCCGAAATCAAACTCCTGTTTGGGGCCGAGCCCTTTACTGCCCGTCAGTAAACCGGCATCTTGCTCCATCAGCGTTAAGAGTGTGTAGACACTCATATTTTGCGGATAATCAATCACGGAAAATTCATTCGGATTTAATTGTTTCGCCTGTTGAAATTTTTGGTAGACGGATTGTTGAAAATCGGCGAAAGGCGTATTTGCGACAGCCGATTCGGCCAAACGGACGGGTGTGGATTCGGAAATCTCCTGTGCCCGATTTTCGCGGAACGGGGCAAGAAGTGCCGAAATTAAGACAAAAATATAAAAAAAGCGTTTCATAAGGAGGAATATAGCAAAAAAAAACTTGATTGTCTTGTAAAAAATGTGTAGATTGCAAATGTTTTTGTATTAACAATCAATGGAGGACAGTATTAAACCGAATAATCAAAACGGTCAAGGAAACGCTCTTACGGCAGATAAGATGAGTTTTCGGGTAAATGACCAAATTACAAACCCACAAGTGCGCTTAATTTTATCAAACGGAGAAAATGTAGGGATTATATCCATTCGTGAGGCGCTGAAAAAGGCAGATGATGCGGGGTTAGATCTTGTAGAAATTGCACCGCATAACGAATTTCCCGTTTGCAAAATTTTAGATGCCGGCAAATATCGGTATGAAATGCAAAAGCGCAAAGCCGAAGCGAAAAAGAAGCAAAAGGTGGTTGAAACCAAAGAAATTAAATTCACGCCCAATATCGGAGATAATGACTATGCCGTTAAAATGCGCGCAGCCAAACGGTTTTTGGAAGACGGTAATAAGGTGAAATTTACATTGCGCTTTCGGGGACGGGAAATGTCTTACATTGAGCAAGGTTCGGAAGTTTTAAAACGCGCGAAAGCCGATTTGGTTGAGCTCGCAAAAGTGGAACAAGAACCGAAATTGGAAGGTCGCCAGATGGGTATGCTGGTAGCACCGATTAAATAATAGATTAAATAATAACGATATATACAAATAGAAAAAGACGGCCTATTTTTATGCCGTCTTTTTTTTGGCAGAGATGTATTTGATTATAAGGTTAATTTAAGGCACCCACGGCTAAATAAAAAACGGACTCTGCATAAAGGTCCGTCTAGATGATATAGTATAAATCAGATTATAAAGGTATTTTTAAAATATGCAAGAAAAATTTTTGATTTTAATATCTTATTGTAACATAATGATTTTTTGCGATTTATTTTAAATATATGATTATTTTTTTTACCCGCTCTACATAAACGGACGTTTATGTAGACTGGGGAGGAAGAAAATGAATATAAAACAAACGGTTATCAAAATTAAAAATACATTAACATCAGCCAAAACGGCGGGATTTTGCACGAATCGGAAAAATGAAGCAAGCAACAGTTTGCCGAAAAATGCTCAAAATCCGCAGAAAACAGCCAAAAATGCGGGGATTTCGGAAGAAGCCATAAATAAACGAGAAGTAAAGGCAACGCAACCGGTTGAATCCGGCCGGAGTATGGTGGAAATGCTGGGCGTGTTGGCAGTGATCGGGGTGTTATCGGTTGCGGGAATTGCAGGGTATCAATTCGCCATGAACAAATATCGTGCGAATCAAATTGCGAATGAATTGAATTTAGCAGGGAATCAAATTGCTTTTGCATTGGCGAGACCGCATCAGGAAAGTTTTGATTTAACGCTGGGCTCACCTTTTGATGAGGGCACATTATCATCAGGCTTTGCCTTTACATACGGATGCGGAACGGATACGACAATGACGGGTTGCTTAGCAGATGACATAACTTATTATGAAACATTGAGTGGCTTGCCGGAAGATTTATGCAAGACCGTAGCGCAACTCACACAGAATTTATCGTATTTAGTAGAACAACGTGTCAATGATACAGTGGATACGATGGGAACGTCTTGCAGTGGGGATAATAATGAATTGGTATTGTTATTTGAGATTGATCAATACAACGCGGATGATTCGGCCGGCGGTTCGGGGAATCCGAACGATGATTTACCGACGGGAGGTGCATCGCCGGACGAGTGGCCGTTTCTTCCTACATCTAATACGTATGAATATTGCACGAAGGATGAAGATTGTGTAGGAAATTATATAGCATGTTATCATGGATTTTGTGTACAATGTTTAGCGGATATAGATTGTCAAGACGGACAGTATTGTAAGAGAGGTCTCTGCACGGATAACAAACCGGAATGTTTTACAAATGCGGATTGCGCAGAAGATGAATACTGTGGTCTATACTCGGGTCAATGTTATAAAGGAAACATTGATAAGTGCAATGTGAATTCAGATTGTCCGGAAGACAGTCCTTATTGTACCGCATACGGGAGATGTTCTTCCGATGAATGTAGTGAAAATGTTGAATGCCAATTCCTTGGCAAAGGCACGATGTGCTATAACTTTAAATGCTATGATGCATGCAAAAGCGATGCTGATTGTCCCATGCTCGGTCAGTCGGATTCCTATCAATACTGCCTTACTAATGGAAGGTGCTCTTATAGCGAATGTGGTTCCAACGAGGATTGCCGTGCAAGGGGTAAAGGCACGGTTTGCTCTGGGAATAAATGCTATGCAGAGGGATGCAAAAGCGATGCTGATTGTCCGTTGAGTGGTCAGTCTGCCTCCTATAAATACTGCCATGCGGATGGATCGTGTTCTTCTGTCGAATGCAGTTCCAATGATGACTGTCCCAGCAGTAAAGGCACGGTTTGCACTGGAGGTAAATGCTATGATGCATGCAAAAGCGATGATGATTGTCCGTTGAGTGGTCAGTCTGCCTCCTATAAATACTGCCATGCTGATGGAAGGTGCAATATCCAAGAATGCTATTACAATGATGATTGTCCCAGCAGTAAAGGAACGGTTTGCTCTGGGAATAAATGCTACGCAGAGGGATGCAAAAGTGATGATGATTGCCCGTTGAGTGGTCAATCTGACGCTTATAAATACTGCCATGCTGATGGAACGTGCAGTTCTTACGAATGTTTTTACAGCGAGGATTGCACAGAAATGAATAAAGGAATAAGTTGTTTTAAGAATAAATGCTATGATGGATGTAAAAGCGATGCTGAGTGTCAAGCGAGAGACGCTAATTATCCCTACTGCCATGCTGATGGAGGGTGTTATTATCAAGAGTGCTCTGCTGATGCGGATTGCAGTGCAACGGGCAAAGGATCTCAGTGTATTGGTAATGAATGCCTTGAGGCCTGCCAAAGCGACGCGGATTGTGAATCAGTCAGTTCTTATCTGAGATACTGTTTATCAAACGGTATTTGCAACCATTCGGAATGCAGAACCAACAGTGAGTGTCGCACGCTGAATAAAGGGACAAAGTGTGTATATGATAATGTTGAGTATGCCTATCGTTGCCAAGAATAGCGTATCATCACTCATACGATAAAATCACCTTTATGGCATCTACTTATCCACCGCATACGAATATCTCTTCCCATTCGTATACGGTGGATCTGTAAATAAAGAGATACTGTTTGAATGAAAACAACTTGTTGCAATGTCAGCGAAAAAAAGACTCTTTCAATTTAGGGGTTCAAAAATACTATGATACGCACCCATTGAATAGCAAATTTACATTTGAAAATATGTCTGAAAATACGTTATTTCATATTATACCGTTTCTTGCAATATCGTGTCAACATTGTGAAATGTCTACTTTTCTTGCAGAATGTATGTTCTCACAGAATGCGTGCACATTCCTTTGAAATTAACCTGGTTCCTTGGAATTGGGCGCAACAGCCGTATGGCAATATCGTACAAGTATTAAGATATAAAAAAACACTCCATAAAAGGAGTGTTTAAATGGCGCACCCGGCAGGATTCGAACTTACAACCTTCTGATCCGTAGTCAGATGCTCTATCCAATTGAGCTACGGGTGCATCTTTCTTTGATTTCTCTCTTATAACCTATTTTTTTTCGATTTGCAAGAACTTTTTTTGCTTTTTTTGATTTTTTTTGATAAATATGCCTGATTCACATTGTCGTGAGATTTCGCTTATAAAAAAACCTCCTTAATAAAGGAGGTATGGGGCGAAAGATGAGACTCGAACTCACGACATCTGGTACCACAAACCAGCGCTCTAACCAACTGAGCTACATTCGCCATCGGTAGACGTCTTTTTAGCAGATTATTTTGCGTCTGTCAAGCAAAAAACGTTACCCAACGCATTTTTATTGCTTTGTATGCGTATTATTACGTATTCTTTTGCTCAATAATCGATTCAGAATGTCTTTTTCGGTTATATTTAACTGTTTCTCAAACGGAATTGTGTATTTCCCGAAAGCAGTTAATGCGCGTAAGCGATTCGCTTTATTTGCATCGTATTCCATACAGATTTCATAGTGATATTGCGATAATAAAGAAGTATACATATCGCGCCGATTCTTAAAACAATATACCCGATTGCGTTCGGATTTTTTCATAGTCGGATCCAGATTGAATAAAATCAGATTATCACGCAGTTGTTGTCGCACGTTCGGACGTCCCTTATACGGCGGTAAATTCAATAATTGTCCGATGGATTCCTCCCAATAGGAATCAACCAGTTTAACCAGATATTGGTTCGGTTTTTTTCGCCCTTCCAAATGGCAACCCAACATAATCATATCTTCTAAAAACAACCCCTCTCGCCGTAAGGGGGAATCCGCTTGGGTATATTCGTTTTCAAACGGATGAGCGCCGAGTAAATCAAGGGTATCCGGTGTATTATCGGTATATAAGGCTTGATATAATCGGGCAGCCAAACGGATTTGCTCCATTGTGTCCAAATATTCCTTTTTGAGCGGTAATGCAGGAATAGATTCATCGGCTAACAACTGATCAAAAATTTCAGTGATGAATTGTTCACGTATGGCGTGTTGATTGTTTTGTTGAATTTGTTTGTATTTGTGAGCCGAACATAAAAGATATTCTTCCTGATTGAAAACGCCCATCATATATAACAGTTCTTCATCACTCATAAAAGAAAATACAGCCCGATTCGCTTTGTGTTGCGTGCGCTCATCATCGGCCAAATAGCGCTCTTTCAGTTTTTCCAATTCGCTTAAAACCCGTTGCAGTTCCGTCGGCGAATTTGTGTGCTCGGATTTTGCCAATGATGCTTCGGATACAGTGGATTCGTCTAAGGTATTGACTTTCGCTAACGGAATGTTCGGATTATTTGCCAGTATTTTTTCAAAAAGCGTAAGTGTCTTAACTTTTTTTGCGATTTCTTTTTCATAAGCTTGTTGCTGTGGAGATAACTTATGTATTTGAGTATGCCCCGCGAAATTTTTATCATACCATTCCACTGCGCCGGAGAGGGTTTTATCCTTGATTGCTTGCTCTTTGAGTGCCTCCCGCACATAAAAAAGCAATAAATCCCGACAAACGGAAATATCTGTTTCTTTGGCATTCGGAAACAGAGTCATGAGCGCTTCACTGCTTGATTTCAGATTCTTGCCGATTTCCGGGAATGTGTCGTGAGGCGGTAGTTCGCCGATTTCTCGCGCAATTTTTTTGAAATATCCGAGGGCAACTTTTTGCCAATAGAACATACTTTTTTGTATGGCCGGTAGAGCAATTTCACGATTTTCAAAATAGTTAATGATGCCGAGTGTGCAATCTAATTCCGATTGTAATTTATCGGGACCATAGACGTTGAGGATATTTGTGTTCGCATTTAAATTGACTAAATTTATTTCTTGCTCGCCGAAATATCTTGCATTGATAAAATCAATAATTAACTGAAATTCATTTAGTTTTTCAAAATATTCAAACTTGAATTTTTTTGCAATGTTTGTATACATGTCATTCGGCATGCCGGTGGCATCGATCAGGTATTTATCATCTGTCAGCAGTTCCTTAAAGACTTCACCATACGTTACGTTACAGTGCGCCAACTCTTCTCTTGAAATGCCGAACAGACGTTGGTCTTCTTCTGTAAAAAACACTCTGCCTTGTTCAATGGTGGCATCTAATATCTTTTGTAAACGCACCTGTTGGGAATGCGTTAAATTGTCTGTTTCTATGTTGCCGAATAAATTATCCAAACGGCTGTTTTGTATTTCCTGGCGAACCATTTCCAGCTCTTTACGTTCGTCAAGTGAAATGATACCCCACATATAAGCCAGCGTCGGCAGTTCCATTTGCGCCATGGCATAAACATATTTCATTCCGCGGGGCAGACTACGCACATTTTTAAAAATTTCATGACGCATTTGTTTGGCACCGAGGTTCGACGACAAAAATTCACGGAATAATGTTTTGCCGGCAATTTCAATATGTGTTTGCTCTTCTTGTTGATGAGGCCTTGTTTCTTCATTATTCATCACGTTCTCTTCCTTGCGATTGATGGTCTTGTTTTTTATTCTTCCCCGCCTCGTGTGTTTGAACGAAAGAAATTTTGGATTCGGTAATTTCTTTCGGTAGCTCTTCGACGATGCTTTTTGTGCCTTTATCATACCAATTTAAAACAATCATATTTTCTTCCGCTTGATTATAAACAGCCGAAAGAGTTTCTCTTGTTTTTTGAATAAACCGGTAAATGGCCGAACAGCGTTCTCCAAGAGATAATCTATTGTAATGCGAAAGCTTTTCTTTCATTAAATTGCACGACATTTGCACTTGTAAAAAACATTGAGGATCATCATAGACATACGGCATAACGCTTTCGGCAACTTTGATAAGCGATTCGTGAATCCGATTCTCTATCAACGTATCGGCAATGGAATACATCGGCATTTCCCTCGCTAACATTTTGTGCCCGACAGCCATTAACGAATTATGTAATAAAATTTTTTCGCTTTCTCGGATGGGTTTATTCCGACTCCATTCACCTTCAAACGGTGCTCCGTCATCAAAGGAAAAGCCTTTTTGTTGCGGATTTTCACCGGATAAAGCGTATAATTTTAAATCATCTTGTAATTGCTCAATTCCCTCTAATACCATTTCGTTATGCGAAAAAGTGTAGCCGTTATCGGAAGCATATCGCAAAACGGTATGAAAATCTGTGTTAATTACATTAATTTGAAGCATGAATTTAAAGGTTTTAGGGCTCGGGGACGAGAAGGCCCCTTGTGCATTCATTTGTTCACGCACTTGTTCTTTAATGTGTTGCACAATATTTGTTTTTGATTCTCTGGTTTTATTTGATACAAATTGTTTTTTTATATTCTGATACGTTAAAAAATCACGTTCATTCCAAACGCCGAACACATACATGAGTTGCTCCGGCTCCATACACCCTATTAAGGAAAGCACCTGTTTATTCCTTGCGCCATCGCTCATCAATTCCGTAGATAAGCCAAAATTGTGTGCCAATTCGGTAATTCGGGTGCCGGCAAAATGGAAGCGCATTTGCATTTGGCTACTTGCTTCCTGAATCATATCGTTATTTTTCAGAAGCTTTTGAATGCGCGTTTGCAATGTTTCATTTTCAAAATTCGGCACCGCGTTATCCGTGCTCATGTTGTGCTCCTTTCCCTACTATTATTCGCTCAATTTATGATAATAGCATATTTCTTCTGAAATAAAAAGAGAAAAATTATTTTTTTAAGAATAAAAAGGAAAAGAATGACAAAAGCAATAAAAAGAATAAACGCAACCGATAAGTTGGGTTAAAAAGAAAATTTGATTTTAAACATAAAAACAAATAGTTATCAAAAGAATGCCGTTCACTGAAATGGCTTTATATCAATGGAAAAATGCGAGGCAAAGCACTCCTAAACGGTGATTCGGTTATACAAATCAAGAAAATGAATCTTCGTTTTGCAAGGCTTCGGTTGCTGTCTGGTAGGAGAATCCGGCACGCGCGAGTGCGGATAAATCTTTCTGATATATCAAGCGCAACTCTTCCGATGTTTGCGGTGGATTTGTGCGATACGGCCCGCGACGGTGATGTTTTAACCAGGCGCGGGCGCGTTCGGTATCGGATTGTTCCGTTTCGTCCAACAACGTGCGGATAACTTCTGCGGATATTCCGGCCTGTAAGAGTTTCCCCGTAATAAATTTTGCGGATTTGCCCTGACGCGTTAAAATACGCACTTGATTTTCGGCAAATCGCTTATCGTTTATGTATCCGAGCGATTCCATTTTGGTAATCACATTCTGAATCCAAGCATCCGATTCGGCGGGGATTTCTGCACCGGCAAGGACGGCTTTATCTAATCTGCGTTTGAGCATTTGCCTCACTTTCTCGGCCGATGCTTCATATTTTGAAAGATAAAAAAGTGTTATGTTATATAATCTTTTCTCGGTTATTTGTTTTGGCATTGACAAGTTTATTCCTTTTCCCCATAATAATCACAAATTATATATGATGATGAAAGGAATTGCAAATGGATATTATTTTACCGTTTATGTTGGATAACGGATTTTCCCGCGGAGCGTTTATTGCAGCCGATCAAACGGTGGCGGACGTGTTGGCATGTCATTCATATCCGAAAGTGGTGGAAAATGTTTTGGGTGAAGCTATTTTGCTGGCGTTGGCACTGGCGGGTAACATTAAATTTAACGGGATTTTTTCGTTTAATGTTCGGGGCGACGGTGCCGTAAAAAGGCTTTTTGTATCGGTAACGAATGATAAAAAAGTGCGGGCGTATGCCGATTTTGATGCCGAGCATTTGCCGACCGGCGATAATCCTACCAATCAGGCGTTGTTTGGAAACGGCGAGTTGCTTTTTTCCGTGGCACAGTTGGGGCAGGAGCCGTATCAGGGAATTGTGCAATTAACGCAAACATCGTTAAAAGAAACCGTATCGGATTATTTCCGCCTTTCGGAACAAATTAAAACGGATTTGGTTTTGCGCACGAAGGAGGGGCGTCATCGGTGTTTGGTATTGCAAGAAATGCCACACAAAGAAAATTTGTCAGCTACTAAATGTGCTGACTTATGGGAAACGCAAACCGTTTTGTTGGAAAGTGTGCAAGATAATGAACTGTTTGACGATTCTTTGCAACCGGAAGATATTTTATATCGGTTATTTCACGCGAATAAGATAACGGTTTTCCCGAAAACGGAGCCGTGTTTTTCTTGCCCGTGTCATCGTTCGCAAATGGAAAAATTTTTGAAAACATTGTCCGAGCAAGAACGGGAAGCATTGTATCAAGATGGCAAAATTACGGTAGAATGCCAATTTTGCGGTAATAAATTTGTATTTGAAAAAGGAGAGTTCTAATGTTGCAGTATATCCGTTTCGCTTTGGCAGGCATTTTGGTGGGTGTGAGTTTAACAGGGTGTCAGGCACCGGAATTGCGCAACTTTCGCGTGCAAACATTAACGGATGAACGCCCGATTGAATTAAATGTCGGTTCGGTAACGGTTGATTCAACCGTTATGCGATATGATCGGAAACCGCATATTGAAGAATCGCTTCCCGTCACGCCCGAGTCGGCGTTGCAGGAGTGGGCGGAACATCGTTTTGTGGCCGTTGATACCACCTCCCCCGTTAAAGCCGTTATTGAAATTACAAAAGCGGATATGACGGAAAGCGAAGAAAAAGGCGCAAATTGGTATACGCTGGATAATTATGCATATCGTTTATCTTATCAGGTAGCCATATCATTTGAACAGGGCGACCGCATTTTATATAAACACGCCGTTGAGGGCTGGGAAAGTTCTTCTTTACCGCAACGCAGTTCCATGGCGGATAAAGAAGCCACCTGGCTTAAAATGATGAATGCCATGATTCGGAAAGTCAATCGGCAAATAACCGATTCCGTGCCGACGCGGTTTCGCACGCCCGAATACTAGACGCTTGCTTATTCAACAGACTCTCACCTATGCGCACATTCTCTCGGTTGCGAATTGAATCCGGTGTGCGCTGAGGCACCGATAAGCGCAATTCTTATGCGCTGTCTTCTGTAAAAAGGTTGGTTTTTTTGACGTTTCCCGATTTGGATATGATTTTCGGCAGGTTGGATATTTTAATTGCTTTTTATATCCGATTATGGCATATTTTTCGGGACATGTTTTTGTGTTGCACTCAGTATCATCAATCGGTGCGGTGGTTATGCGGATGAGAAAAACGGATAACGGCAAGATTGGAACGCGCTGATTGCGATATAAGGTTTGTTATCAATAAGCACACAGCACGTTATTGAGCATAGGCGAGAGAGAATTAAAATGTGGAGTCAATTAAGCAATCGGTTGAAAAAAGTATACGACGCCTTTGCAGACATGTTAGCAAATGAACCGCATTTATCCGTTGTGCCGTTGGCCGGATTTGTGCTGGGCATTTTGATTTATTTTATGTTGCCGACGGAACCGGACACACATATAGCCGGAGGCATTGTAACGGCACTACTGAGTTTGTGCCTGATTATTCGGTGTTCACGCGTGAAAAAAATTTTGTTGTTGATAACACCATTATTTGTTGCGCTTGGCTTCTTGCTTGTTACTGTGCGGGCGCAGACGGCTACCACCCGTTTTTTACCGCATGCCGTGTTTAATGTGGTGGTGGAGGGCAAAGTTGTTGAAACTCGGCCACGCATTGACAGAGTAACCGTTGATTTGGAGCCGACGGCCATTTATACGCGTTCCCAAAAAGGCAAAAAAGATATGTTGTCCGCCGATGAAATGCCGACGAAAATCAGACTCACGATTTATCGGGACGATTTAACCGTGAAAAAAGGCGATATTCTGAAAGGAACGGCTTTTAAATTAACGCGTCCGCCAACGGCATTTACCCCGTATGATTTGGCTCGCGCAAAATTATATTGGTTTGAAGGAATCGGCGCTGTCGGGTCCGGACGCAGTTTTTATGTTGTTTCAAAACCCCAAAAAACCGATGAAACATTTTCGCCGATGGCAATAGCTGACGCCATATTGGAAACAATCAGAGAAAAAATACACGTGCTTTTTCAACAGACGTTTTCCGCCGAAAACGCCGGTATTGCGGAAGCGCTGGTGCTCGGTAATACCGATTTCATTACGCTTTCAGCCAGAGATTTATATCGCACATTAGGGCTATCGCATATTTTGGCGGTTTCGGGTTTTCATATCGGGTTAATTGCTTTTTTAGTTTACGGCATTATTCGGTTTGTTTTAACGTGGCTACCTTTTAATCTTTCTCCCATACGGATTAAGCGAATCGGCGTGGTAGGCGCATTGCTTGTTGCCGGTGGTTATACGTTGCTTTCCGGTGCACATGCACCGGCCGTTCGGTCTTTTATTATGGTGGCGTTTGTGTTGACCGCCGCTTTCTTTGACAGGCGTATTTTATCCGTGCGCACAGTTTTTTGCGCCGGTGTGTTTATGTTGTGCCTGATGCCGCATTTAATTTTATCCGTAAGCTTTCAGCTTTCTTTTGCCGCCGTTTTGTGTTTAACGGGTATCGTAAATGTTTTTCAACAACACTTCCGTTTCTATTTTAAAACGCGCATGGCCACATGGGCGGGTGCTTTTTTGGCATATATCTTGTTTAACTGCTTGGTAACGCTGGCAACATTTCCGTTTGTAGCCTATTACTTTCATCAATTCCAACCGTATTCGGTTATCGGCAACGTTTTATTCGCCACTTTGTTTGCAACGTTGATTATCCCGCTGTTATTTGTGGGTGTTTTGCTGTGTGCAACACCGCTCGGGACGGGATTATTGCTGATTGTTGACTTTTTGTTGCGGATTGTTTACGAAGCGGGTATGCCGATTGCAACGGCGCCTTATGCAACGGTAGTTGTGCCGTATTTTCATACGTATGGCTTGGTGCTTTGGGGTATCGGACTCATGGGGCTTGCGATTTTTCGTTCAAAAATCAGATGGCTTTTTATCGGTATGATGGCGCTGTTTATTGTTTCGTTTTGGGGGATTGAAAAGCCCGTCGGCATAATCGGTGCCGGTGGAAATTATATCGGCGTGCGCACGGAAAACGGAGAAATTGCCGTAACGGAAAGTTATTACTATCCGCAATGGCATTCGGCGTTTTTGCTGTTTGACGGCGAATCTTTGCAAACATTTATTCCTAAACGAATCAACAGAGATGATGTTGAAATTCAATCCGTTCGCATTGTGCAAACGCCTCAATTTTGCACCGAAGATACCGTTAATATAGAACGGCGCGGAATGCAACACTGTCCGCACTTACTTTCGCGCGGTGATTTGCTGGATTTGCATACGGTTTTAATTTATCAAAATGAATCCGAATCCGTTTTCTATATGCCCGCTTTGCGCGAAGCAAAAAGAGTTTGGGGCCAACCGTTGCCGGCAGTTGATGTATTTTTGCAAAAAAATAAACACATTCCGCCCGATGAATCATGAAAGCCTGTTTGCGAGTATCTGGTTGCCTGAGGGCATCTAATTAAAGAAAATACGCCTCTTCAAAAAAAATGACGGTAAGGTTATTTTTTTCTTGCGTTTTTGAACGGGTTTTTATACCATGCAACGTATACAATGCACGGGATAAGTTCCGTGTGTGTTTTTGTTGTTTCTTATTTGTAATCATTTAATTGCAGTTGAGGGAAAAAAATGCATTCATTACCTGTTTTAATAACGGATTTAACATTAATTTCCATTTATGCCGGTATAGCGATTTTGTTGTTTAAGTGGTTAAAGCAACCCGTTGTGCTCGGTTATATTTTAGCCGGTATTGTGGCAGGGCCTTATTTAACGCTTTTTCCTTCGGTAACCGATAAAGCGAATATCACGATATGGGCGGATATCGGTGTTATTTTCTTGTTATTCAGTTTGGGTCTGGAATTTAGTTTTAAGAAAATCGTTAACGTCGGTAAAACGGCGATTATTACGGCAATGGCGAACATTATTTTTATGCTGTTCGTCGGCTATACGACGGGGCGTATGATTGGCTGGTCAACAACCGACAGTTTATTCCTGGGTGGGATGATTTCCATGTCGTCAACAACGATTATCATTAAAGCGTTTGAGGAATTAAATCTGAAACGATTAAAGTTTACGGATCTTGTGTTCGGGATATTGGTTGTGGAAGATTTGGTCGGTATTTTATTGTTGGTATTGTTGCCGACGGTTGCATTGAGCAACAGTGTGAATACACTGGAAATGTTAAACAGCACGGTTAAGTTAATTTTCTTCTTAATTTTGTGTTTCATTGTAGGTGTTTATTTGGTGCCGACCTTCCTTAAAAAAGTCTCTGCTTATATCAATGAAGAAGTTTTGCTGATTATTTCCATTGCCCTTTGCATGAGCATGGTTTTATTGGCAACAAGCTCGGGTTTTTCTTCGGCTCTCGGCGCATTTATTATGGGGTCAATTTTGGCGGAAACGGAATTTGCGCATAAGATGGAAAACGTTTTGAAACCCGTTAAAGATTTCTTCGGTGCCGTGTTTTTCGTGTCGGTCGGTATGATGGTAGATCCGGCGATGTTTGTGAAATATGCGTGGCCGATTTTGTGCATCACGATTATCGTTGTTTTGGGTAAAGTGTTTTTCACCTGTATGGGTATGGTTATTTCGGGACAATCACCGAAAACAGCCGTTTCTTGCGGTTTTTCGTTGGCACAAGTCGGTGAATTTGCCTTTATTATTGCGGCATTGGGTATGAGCCTCGGCGTGTTGGATGAATTTGTGTATCCGACGATTGTGGCTGTTTCCGTCATCACCACCTTTACAACGCCGATGATGATTAAATCGGCAACGCCGTTTTACAATAAAATGCAGGAAGTTTTACCCGAAAAATGGAAACAGTTTATCGGTAAGACATTTGTGCGTACACCGAATGATACGCCGGCCGAAAACAGTTTGTGGAATACACTGTTTAAGCAGTATTTATTGCGTATGGTTATTTTCTCGGTGATTTTATTAAGCATTATTAACTTAATGAGTGCGTTTGTTTTCCCGTTGGTTAAAAGTTTATTGCCCGGTCTGAACGGCAGAATTTTCACTACGTTGATTGTTATGGGTTTGATGGCGCCGTTCTTAAACGCTTTGCTGTTATTCAGAGGGAAATATACGGCTGTTTATATGCAGTTATGGAATGAAAAGAAAACAAACAGATTACCGCTGACGCTCTTAACCGCATTCCGATTGGTGATTGCTGCTTTGTTTGTGATGATGGCTATTCACCAGTTCCTCACCATCAATTTGAAAGTAACGTTATTTTGCGTGGCGGTTTTGATTGCCGTGTTGCTAAAATCCAAATGGGTATTAAATCAATATATCCGTATTGAGCAACATTTCTTGGTTAATTTGAACGGCAGTTTAAAAGAAATTGAACCCGAGCCGATGGAATCACGGAATCGGGAAATGACCGAGCCGACTGCTCCTGCCGAACAAGCGGAAAAGGCACTCGATTCATCCGATAACGCATCCGCTTTATCCTCCGCCACGTCCAACGCAAAAGCAGAAGAAGCGATGTCGACGGACACGACAGCAGAAGAAACGGCGCTGACGGCGACAAAAGCAGATGAAACTGCGTCAGCGAAAACAGAAAAAAACGCAAATAAAAGTCAAAAGATTTTAGAGGCTAAAGCATAGGTTGAAAGAATAACTATCGGTCAAAGAAAACATGGTCAAAGAAAACGATTATTTCTTCCGCGCATTACTGCGTGATTAAGGGTGTTTACCTTGGCAGATAAAAAGGAGGCTCAATTTACAAATGAGCGCCAGCTGACGGGGACGGGCGATAGTTGCCATTGTTCATCAAGCGGATAATGCGTTTTAACGAATTGACGCGGTTTTGCATCAAAATAGTCATCATTCATGCGTTTTCCGCTTGTTAACTCGCGCAAGGAAACACCTTGCCGTTCTCGCCGTTTTAAGAGCCGTTCAAAAGCCGATTCGCTACGAATATTGTCTCCGAAAGCGGTATTTCCCGCAATCATCATATAGGTATCAACTAATGCCCATTCTTGGTTGATTTTAACGGCATTCCATGAGGCTTCATATCGTTGCATGCGGTAATCTTGAAGACCGGTTAGTTGTTTCATGGTTGTGCGTAAAACCTGCACTTCGGGCGGGGCATTTCTATCGGGCGATTTAACGTTTTTGCCGGCATATCCGATAATGACGACACTTTCCAACCCGGCCGTTTGGCAGAGTTGATGATATAAAGAGGCAAATTCTTGCGGTGTGCCGATTCGGGTTTTAAGCAAATTGTTTGTCGGCAATTTTTCCGCCGGTTTATTATTGCGCGAGGCTTTTTCAATTTCACGTTCGGCATAACCGTTGCGTTGCAGTTGATAGGCAACAAATGTGGCCAAAACGCGGGCTTTGCTTCTCTCGTCGGTTAAGTCGTGAGTGAGGTTTTTTACAATATCGTTTACGGATTGCCCTTGTTCGTAAGGTAGATTTTTGGCGCGGTTATCCAAAACGGAATCGGTAATGCCGAAAGCCGAGGGAATCAAACAAAAGAAACCGATAAATGCAATCATAATTCTTTTTTTGAGCAACATATTGCCTCCTTGTGGCAGAGTGTTGATACGGTGTAAACACGTTTATGTTTTGTATCCGAAACAAAAGGTGCCGTCAAGATTTTTTCCGAACGGTATATCATTGCGTTGATTGATGTACTCATTTGCTTTTATTCGCGCACGAGCGAATTTGTGTAAAACGGGAGTTTTTGCTGAACAATCGGTTTTGCTTCTTTTGAATCGGCAGATTTTGCAGATTGCGCAAAGTCGCTCTCCCATAAATAAGATGTTTCTTTCCCGACAATCAGTTGCGTGAACACGTTTGTAGGTAATGCGGATTCTAAAAAGTCAACCAAAGCGTCGTTCGCCGGATAACGTTGTTGCGGTTTTGCGTGTTGCCGAAAGGCTTTTTGCAAAAATCGCTGTGTTTCGGGTCCTTCCAATAACGGTAAAAGACTTTTAACATTGCCGGATTGACTGACCGTTTCTTTGAAAACGGCAAGCGTTGTGCGGGGCAAATTGTTTTTAAGCAGATAGTCGGTGATATAAAGCGCCTCTTTTTTGGCGGATTCAAAGGGATATTTTTGCGTTATATCGTTTAAAACGGGTATTTTATCGGCAAATATATCTTCACACAAAGCCCGCACGCCGATTTTATCTGCGATGGTTGCCAAAGCAGAATCCAAAGCCGTTTTGGCTTGATTGTATGCTTTGTTTTCTTTCGGTGAACACTTTTTGGGTGCTTTGGCGCGAATGGATTTTCTGATATCGGGAGCAATGGTTGGCAAATTTAAAAATAAACGCAACTGTTCCCGCGCATAACCTTGCTCGGATAAAAACGAAAGGAAGCCTTTTAATTCATCATAGTTCTGATATAAAAACAAAACATTGCTGATAGAATAGTGAACGGACGAATTGCTGTAAAGCGGTGATTTATAGGCAGGATTCAAGCGCGCAAAATCAATTTTAAGGTCTTGATACCCTTCCTCCATCACACGAGAAAGATGAAAGCCTGCCAACTCTTCCATGCAATAATGCGTATAAGCATTTTGAGCCACTGTTTCGGTATTACCCGAATGAGGCGATTCAGAAAAATGAGTGTGGGATAAATCATTTTGAGACGGCGCGGGATTAACTGCTTCTTCGGTATACAGACTGCTTTTGAAACGCAACGAATTATCGGAATCGGTCATAAGATACGCCTCCTTTGTTTGCCAATCTTTTATTTCAGGGTATCAGTGTATGTATTTTTTGTCAAGGGAAATAAATTCGGTGCTTGAAAAGTGTTTTGATTTGTGCTAAACAGCAAAACAGGAATTATTTTGCATAACAAAGGAGAAAAAATGCGTAGAAAATTAATAGCAGGCAACTGGAAAATGAATGAACTGAAATCCGAAGGATTGCAGTTGGCACAGGCGGTTTTTGAAAAGTGCGGTAATCGGAATTTGCCGTTTGATGTTTTGATTTGTCCGCCGATGAGTTTGTTAGGATTGGTTGCCGATTTGCCACACGGCGCTTGCGGTATCGGTTCGCAAGATGTTGCCGAAACAACTAAAGCAAGCGGGGCTTTTACGGGTGATGTATCTGCCGTTATGGTTAAAGATTTGGGGGCAACGCATGCGATTGTCGGCCATTCGGAGCGTCGCACGATGCATGGTGAAACAGATGCTGTTGTGCGTCAAAAGGCCGAAAACGCCATTCAAGCAGGATTGACGGCGGTTATTTGCATCGGCGAAACGGAAGCCGAACGGGAAAGCGGAGATGCTTTAAATGTGGTTTCGCGCCAAATCAAGGGATCTGTTCCCGCGATTGCTACGGCAGAAAATTGCGTGATTGCATACGAACCGGTTTGGGCAATCGGCACGGGTAAAACGCCGACAACGGCAGATGTCGCCGAAGTGCATACGGCCGTTCGGGCAGAATTGCAAAAATTATTAGGCGCCGAAATTGCGGACGAAATGCGCATTTTATACGGCGGTTCGGTCAAACCGGGCAATGCAAAAGAATTGTTGGCCGTTGAAAATGTCGACGGGGCTTTAATCGGTGGCGCCAGTCTTAAAATTGCGGATTTTTGGGGCATTGCCGAAACGCAATTATAAGAAATAAAACAGCCGGTGCGTTGTTAACGTTATGTTTGGCAACGTGTTGCGCGCTGAAAATTGAGCAAAAACGAATGCGATAAAACGAATCGGAGCGAATAAGAAAGGGAGTTGTGATGAAATCAGGAATACTTTTAATCGGTGTGGCGCTTTTGTGCGCAATGCCCGTTCGGGCAGATATGGCGGAACAGATGAAAAGTTTGCCGGATAAAATCGTTGTCAGCAACGAAGATGAGACGCTTAACTTTCATAAAGGAACGCGCCCCGATTCGTTTTTTGTTTTTGAAGATAAGGTCAACGGGAATCGGTATCGTCAAACGTATCAGAGTGGTGTTTGTTTGGCTTCCGTTACGTATCAACCGGCGAATATCGGCAGAATGTCAAATGCCAAAGTAAAGCGCCAAATTAAGGAGTTAACAAAATTTCAGGTTTCTCGCCAGGATAGCTATCGGCTCGGCGCACATACATTCTTTATGAATGCCGGTTCAACGCCCGAACAAGCCATTGTTTTGATGTTGGCGGGAAAAGATAACACGCTTATCAAGGTGGATATGGCTTGTCAGGCATTGCCGAATATGAATGAGCGTGCGAATATGAAATCGGCCATTTTCTGGGCGAAAGAGTTAGCAACCGTGGCTTCCGCAACGTTTAATCCCGAAAAAGGACGCAAAGAAAAATGAATATATCTCGCTTGTTTTCGGGATGTGTTTATTTTGTGATCGGGTGCGCAGTCGTATCGGGGATTATGTTGGGATTAGCGGGCACGGCCGTAACGGCGAGCGCAACCGAAAATAATCAGGAAGAGTCTATCTATATGCGGTGTCTGCGCGAATTGCCGACAACGTTGCAATTATCGCCCGAAGCGCCCGAAACGATGCGTTTTCTTGTGCCGATGACAGATTATGCGGTTGATTATGAAAAAGAAATCAGCGGAGAGGGCTGGGGCGCCTCATTAAAATATCGCAATACGGCGTGTGAAGTGGTAGTGTATGCTTACGATCATGCGCGAAACGACTTAACGGATGCCGATGCGCGTAAGGAACGCGATGAATTTGACGGTTTTTCGGCAGAGAGTATGTTTGAAAAAGAAGTCGGGACACATATTTTTTACGGAACGGCCGGTTTGAGCGCCTTAACGGCAAACGGAGATAAACAAGTGCAAATGTTTTCCGTGGGCGCCGTTAATCAAACATTTATTAAATACAGAACGGTTTGCAGGTATTTAACGGATATTCCGTTAGATGCCAATTATCGGATTGCGGATATGATGACAACCGAAGTAATGAAGCAAACACTGGTGCCGTTGGATACGTGCTTAAGCCAAGAAAAGCAGAAGGTCGGTTTAAGGAAGAGCGATATAACCGCTCATTTGGAATAAATTATCAAGATAAGAAGATTCTTTATGCTTGCAAAAAAAAATAAAAACGTGTAATGTGTGTTTATTCAACATAAACGAAGGGAAAAAAGATGCAAACAGTAGTTTTAACCATTCATATTATTTTAGCAATTTGTATTACGGTATTCGTTTTATTGCAACGTTCGGAGGGCGGTGCGCTCGGTTCGTTGGGTGGCGGGCAAAGTGCTGCTAGTTTATTTACGGGGCGTCAAGCAGGTAATTTCTTATCGCGGATGACGGTTTATTTGTTTATCGGTTTTATTATTACAAGTTTAACGCTTGTGATTATGGCTAAAAAAGCCGATATGCCCGAAACGGTTTCTATTTTGCCGACGGAACAATCTGCGCCGGTATCGCAACCGATAAATAACGCACCGCAATCCGCACCGGTATCGCAATCGGCCGAAACACCGCAACCGCAACAATAAGAGCAGGGCGTTTTTGCTTTTTACCTGATATGTTTGGGTAACGGCGAAAACGAAAAAGCAAGGGCAAAAGGAATAAGAACAGCAGTAAAAGAAATGCTATAAACGCGCGCAGATTAAGAAATAAGATGAAGAATGATAAGTAAGATGCGTTGAGTGCAATAACTAAAAAGAGGAATTTTATGCAACATATCGTTCGATTAAATGAAATTGAGTTTTCAAATGAGAATCCGTTTGTATTGATTGCCGGACCTTGCCAGATGGAAAGTGCCTCGCATGGGATGGAAATGGCATCTGCTTTAAAAGAATTAACGCAAAAGTTGCATATTCCGTTTGTTTTTAAAGCCTCGTTTGATAAAGCGAACCGCACCAGCATTAACGGTATTCGCGGTATGGGTTTGGAAAAAGGGTTGCAGGCTTTTGCCGATATTAAAGAAAAATTGGGATGCGCCGTTTTAACGGATATTCACGAACCGTATCAATGCCCGATTGCGGCAGAGGTGGTAGACGTGTTGCAAATTCCGGCATTTTTGTGCCGTCAAACGGATTTGGTGCTTGCGGCAGGGAAAACGGGGCGTGTGATAAACGTTAAAAAAGGGCAATTTATGGCACCGTGGGATATGAAAAACGTTGTTGCCAAAATTGAAAGTACGGGCAATCATAATATTATCTTAACGGAACGCGGTGTCTCGTTCGGATATAATACGTTGGTTGTGGATATGCGGGCGCTTCCGATTATGAAGCAGACGGGTTATCCCGTTGTGTTTGATGCAACGCACTCCGTGCAACAACCGGGCGGACAAGGCACATCAAGTGGCGGACAGCGTGAATTTGCGCCGATTTTGGCAAATTGCGCTATTACAACAGGTATTGCCGGCGTGTTTTTTGAGACGCACGAAACGCCCGATACGGCTCCGAGCGACGGGCCGAATATGATTCCGCTAAAAGATATGGAATCCGTCTTGACGAAATTAAAGCAATACGATACGATTGCAAAGCAGGCAAAATAAAAGGGAGATGTTTTGAGGTTGTGAAAAGAGATTAAGACATCAAAAAAATAATAGAAAAGTATAGAATAAAACAAGGAAATTTAAGTTGGTGAATAATTTTAATTTTAGATCAATATAACACATGAAAGGAAATAAAAATGAGTGAAATTATTGATATTCAAGCCAGAGAAATTTTAGATTCACGCGGAACGCCGACAGTTGAAGTTGACGTTGCATTAGATGACGGCTCGTTTGGTCGTGCAGCCGTTCCGAGCGGAGCTTCAACGGGTGTCCATGAAGCAGTTGAATTGCGCGACGGAGATAAATCTCGTTTCAACGGAAAAGGGGTTTTAAAAGCCGTTAATGCCGTGAATACGGAATTATATGATGCGGTTGTCGGTATGGATGCCTCGGAACAAATTGAAATTGATAGAGAAATGTGCCGTTTGGACGGAACCGAAAATAAAGGTAAATTCGGTGCAAATGCCATTTTGGGTGTATCGTTGGCCGTTTCCAAAGCCGCAGCCGAAAGCGCCGGATTGCCGTTATATCGCTATATCGGCGGGACGTTGGCTCACGTATTACCCGTTCCGATGATGAACATTTTGAACGGCGGTAAACATGCCGATAACCCGATTGATATTCAAGAATTTATGATTATGCCGGTCGGCGCTTCTTCATGTTCGGAAGCTATTCGGATGGGCGCCGAAATTTTCCAAGCATTAAAAGCCAATTTAAAGAAAGCCGGCATGAATACAAACGTCGGGGATGAAGGTGGATTTGCTCCGAACATCGGCTCGGCAAAAGAGGCTTTAACATTCATCGTTGAAGCAATTAAAACAGCCGGTTATAAGCCGGGCGATGATGTTGTGTTGGCATTGGATGCCGCTTCATCAGAATTCTATGATGCCGATACAAAAACATATAATTTAGCCGGTGAAGGCAAAGTCTTAACATCTGCCGAATTGGTTAAATATTATGAAGAATTGAAAAATGAATTCCCGATTATGTCGTTGGAAGACGGTATGGCTGAAGATGACTGGGAAGGCTGGGATTTACTGACGAAGACACTCGGCTCTCGGATGCAATTAGTGGGCGACGACTTGTTTGTGACAAACACAAAGCGTTTGAAAATGGGTATTGATCGCAAAGTTGCCAATTCCATTTTGGTCAAAGTTAACCAAATCGGTTCATTAACGGAAACATTGGAAGCCGTTGATATGGCTCACCGTGCCGGATACACAGCCGTTTTATCACACCGTTCGGGTGAAACGGAAGATGCAACGATTGCGGATATTGCCGTTGCAACCGGATGCGGACAAATCAAAACGGGTTCACTTTCTCGTTCGGACAGATTGGCAAAATACAATCAATTAATTCGGATTGAAGAAGAATTGGGCGATACGGCAGTTTATGCAGGCCGTTCCATTTTTGCAAACAAAAAATAATTGATTGCAACAGGCTAAAAGAAATGCGTCCACCGGAAAGCGGGCGCATTTTTTTATAAACGAGTTATCCAGGTGTTAGATATCGCATAGAGTAGTTACGGGTAAGTCAACAATATTATTGCCGAGAAAGAAATAGCGATATGTTTATGGGTATGTGGTTGCTTTTTCTTTTCCGGACAGAAGTTTTAAACTGATTGATACATAAGCGGATAAAAGGGCTTCCGTGCATCGAAAAACCTTTACATCTCGTAAAAAATAGAGTATAATAAACGCAATCATTGATTGAACGAGGGTAACAAAAAAGCCAAATCACGAAATCATATCGGGCGGAATAATAAATGAGAATACGGAGGGTTATATGCCGGGGAAAAGAGTTATAGAGCGGATTAAAGAGTTTGCATTGGCAAACAGCGGAAAAGAGGGCTTCCCTGTTTTGTTTGTCGGCAGAGATCAGGTTGAAGATAAAACGGCCGTTGCAAAAATGGATACGGCGTTAAACGCCAGAAGTAAAAGCACTGTTATCAATGCGCTGGGCAGTATTCGATACGCGAAATATGAGAACTTTACACCGCAAGAGAAATTGATGTTCGGCAATAAAATGTCGGAACTTTGGGAGAGTGATGATGCCGATGATCGGATGACCGCTATGTTTTTTTGTGTGGCAGCAAAAGCGCCGGGATTTCAAATTAAACACCCTTACAGAAAAAATTCCGTTTTAGTGCAGGATATTGCGCGTGAAATTGTCGGGCAAAACTCGTCTTATGAGGATTATTCTTCAGCGTTGGGAGCCGGCTTTTTTAAATTGCGAGATGATGTTTTTATGGCGCAAAATGCGCAGGCGAAAGATGTTTGGGAACATATCAATAATGGCGAGTCGGGATGGACAATCGGTGAGCCGTATCAGACGCGTGTGGCTGACGAGGCGGATGGAAATATAAAGATAGATATGCCCGCACTTGCGGATTCGGCTGATGTATCCAAGGAAACGCAGGAATCCGTTACCGAAGCATCATTGCGGGATATAGGGCGTTTAACACGGGCTCAAGCAGAAGAAATGCCTTATCGTATGGCGGATGCAACGGAATTGTTGAAGCGCTCGTATGAAGATAATCGACAAGCGACAGCGACATTTGCCAATGCCGATATCAGTGCTCCGAATACTGGGGTTGGCACCGATAGACAATTTGACGAAGGCGCCGTTGTTGCCGAAACGGCTCAGCAGGCAACCATAAGTCAAACAGCAACGCCGGTGGTAAATGCCGATTCAGCGTCACTTATGCCGGAAGAAATGCAACCTTCGGAAACTGATTTTGCCGATTTCGTTGCGTCGGCTCCGAAAGGCGACGCGGTATTTGCCCCGCAAGCCATGCAGATTGAAACGCCGGAGATGACGGGTATGTCGGCTTTATCGGTTGAGGAAAATCATTTTGCGAATGAAGTTTTTGCCAAAGCGAAACCGATTGTGTCAGAAATATCGCCGGAGCAGGTGCCGAGTGAGCCAAGCGAAAAAGAGGTAAAAGAAAGCAGTTTGGCCGATAATATGGCGCCCAAGCAAAGCGAAACGGCGCAAACTGACCAGGCGAAACTATTGGCCGAAAGAGAGGCGGAGATTGCCAAGTTAAATAAACAGCTGGCGGAATTAAGAGCCATGAACGAATCGTTGCAAGCTGAAAATCAATGGATGCGACAAGAAAATGCACTGGCTCAACAAAATAATGAATTGATGCGTCAAAGAATAGAAATGTTGCGTCGCGAAAACGAATTATTGAAGCAAGAAAATGAGATGCTGGCACAAAACGTACAGTTGAGAGAGCAAAACAGTGCGTTACGGCAAGAAGCACCGCAAATCGTAACATTGTCGCCGAGCGAGAGTCGTGTCGCCGTGGCAGATGGACAGACGCCAAAGAGTAAAGGTATAACGGTTGCATTAAAAGAAGCCTCACAAACGGAAGAAAGGTCAAACGATAATGCAGAGCATGCGGTAGCGCAGGCACTTGCACAATCAAATCAAAAATCGGATTCGGTCGTGGCAATAACACAACCACAGACGCAAGCGATTTTGGAAGATGAAGCGGAGGAATGTGAAGAGCCGAGAGTCGCAAAGATAGAGACAAGAAAGACGCCTGTATTAAAATATCGTCAGATAGATGAAAAAGCGTTTCAAAGCGAAGTGGCTCATGCCGAAAAGCGCAATGCGCGCTTAAAGCAATCCGCCCACGATAAGGCCATTCAAAATTTAAAAGCCATGGAGGAGCAAGGACTACTTGCCGTTGGGCCGAATGGCGAGAGTAATGCGGAAGTGTATTTATATCGGTTGTATCAAAGTAAATTATTTTATGATTTAAAAGAAAAAGTAAAAATGTCGGACGGCTCATGGGAAAGAGTTGAAACGGCATTAGCCTCGGAGAGTGGCAAAAATCATCGCGAAGTGTTGGCTGATTTGATGACAAAGGATTTATCTCCGGCAGAACTGAAAGATTATGCCCGCACGGTTTCTTTGACGGACGGCTGTATAACCGAAAAGGGATCCGTGAGGCGCAATCATCAAATTCCCGTGCGAACGGATGCTGATTTGGCTCATGCCCAGCAATCGGGTATTGAACAATCAACGTCGGAAAAATCGGCAGAAAAAAATCCGAAATTAACGCGGATGTTGCAGGGAGTTTCCGAAAAGGAGCGCGAGGAAGACACGGTATCTGCTTTTAGAAATGCGGGAAAATCATCCGAAATAGGCTAGAAATAAGTTGCCAATGCCGAAACCCGTCTTGGAAGAGACGGGTTTTTTCGTTGATTGGAACTTGCTATTCAATCGGATAAATATGATGAAGGCAAAAGAAGCGTTTGGATTGAACACGTATGTCATGTTGTTTATTTTTTTTGCAGAAGCGCTTGATTTTTTAATAATGTTCGTGTATAATAACACCAGAATATGAGGATAACGCATTGCGTGATTGCCAAGGAGAGAGGGAGCGGATATGACAACACAAGTTAAAAAAGAAGAAAACGAAGCGGAAGAGCCGATTGCAACGAACGGCATTCGGCCTGATTGGACGTTTGATGAAAAAGATACGCATGTAGATAAAACGGCGTTGTTTCTCAATCAAATGGATAAATCGGTTGCCCGAGTAAATAAAGCAACAAAGATTGATGATTTGGCGTTAAATTTATTTGTAGAACCGTTATTTTTTGCATTAGATTTGTTGACGGCCTATTTCAAAGAGAAAGAAGCCAAAATAAAAGAAGCGCAAAAAGCGCGGGAGCAGGCGAAGAAGGCGCATATTAACGATGCGTTGCGAGCAAAAGGGTTAACGCGCAATGCGTTAGCGAATCGGGTAGCCTACCGCACACAGCGCTGGTTAGAGGATACATCCATGTTGCCGAGAGATGAACACGGGAATATCAAGAAAAGCGGGTTAACGCGTGCGCAACGGTTTAATTATCGGAAGATGCTGTTTGCACAGCGGTTACCGGTTACGGAGTCGGGAGTTTATGATTTTGCAAAATTTACACGTGCACAGAAACGGCAATATGCGAAATATGTGATGATGTATGCCATGCAAAATCCGAAATTTAAAGAATATGTTGAATCGATGATGGAAGCGACTGTCGGGCGCAATGAATTAAAGCAAATGGCGCGTATCGGAACGGATATGAATTTGAAATACTGCAGTGGGATGATGTATCATCGTCAACAAGAGCGGAGCAGAGCGTCGTAAGCGAAGTATTGTGCCATATTCCTATCTTTTCGAGCGATGTGCCATCGTGTCGGCGAAGGGGAGGAGGCAGACACGGAGGAGTGGAGGGCGTGGGAAAAAAGGAAAAATTCGGGATAGAGAAAGAAGAGTTAGGCGGAAAGGATAAAAAAAGCAAAAAAAAGAAAAAAAAGTATTGACAAGGGAAAAAGAATAGTATATAAGAACGAACTATGTTGAGCGAAGAAGAGTGCGTAGCTCAGCTGGTAGAGCACCTGACTTTTAATCAGGTGGCCGAGGGTTCGAATCCCTCCGCGCTCACCAAAAACAAACCGACCGTGAAGGTCGGTTTTTTTGTGGGTGAAGTGGGGAGGGGGAGAAGCCGAGGAGAGGGTTCGTTCACGAAGCGGGAGCGAAGTAGACGTCCGCAAGGACGGTCCGAGGAACGAGGACGAGGCGTAGAGCGCCGAGCAATCCCTCCGCGCTCACCAAAAACAAACCGACCGTGAAGGTCGGTTTTTTTGTGGGTGAAGTGGGGAGGGGGAGAAGCCGAGGAGAGGGTTCGTTCACGAAGCGG
>CALXVP010000006.1 GCA_944392125.1 uncultured Alphaproteobacteria bacterium
CAGAACTTGTCGGCTGGCTCACTTTCGGAATATTCACACCTCGCTCGCTTGTGTCATTCAGCTTGGGTGAACTACCTTTTTGTTCAGAATATTGCTTAGGCATCGATTGCTCGTTTCCATTCATAATATCGGACATCAGTTGAGCAGTTCCTTCAGCCTGCTCTCTGGCATTCCCAAATGCAACAGCCCGTTTCCCATACACCTCTGCTAAAGCCATCTGTCGCTGCCATTCAGTAGATCCCTCCGGATATTGACTGGCCTGCTTCAAATGCTCTTGCTCCTTTCTGCGAGCCTCTGCTTCCTGTTCCGTTAACTGTTCAATCTTTCGGTGCAGATCATCCAAAGCGACCTGCTGATCTTTCCTAGATAAATGTTCAAAAGCCTCCATCCGTCGTTGATCATCTGCTCTAGAAGCTTCCTCCATATCCCGATTACGTTTATCAGTATCTTTTCGAAGCTGCTCTATACGTTCTTTGGTGCAAGGTCCATCCATAAATTCTTTTACGGAATTTTCAAACGCCATCTCATACGCTTGCATCTGTTGCTCATATACCTTGCAACTCTCCTCATACGCCGCTTTCGCTTCTAATTGTATCCGAACTTGCGCTTCCTCTGCTACTCGTTGCATGATCGCCGTCCCGTATGCTGCCGCTTCCGCTGAACGCGTTGTGCTCGTTCCTTGCGTTTCCAACGCTCTATGCACTTGCTCTTGCACTTGTGGCGGATATCGTCCCGCTTCCTGATTCTTGACTTCCTGCGGTAAATCTATCGCTGCTACATATCCTAATAATGAGGCACATTTTGCCGCTATCTCCGGCGTCGGTGGCTCAGCTAACAGTGAATCTACTTGACTCAGCGTGTTTCGCAATTCCTCAAGATTCCGCTGATAGTTAATCAGCTCCGTCGCTCGTTCTTCCGTTATCCCCGCTTTTGAATCACTTGATAATGGCCTCGCTCGCGGAAAACCCGGTTGGTTTAAGATAATACTTAAAGACTCTTGCGCACTCACTGTTGCCTCCGTATTAAAGTTTATCTAACGCTCAGAATATCACATTTATACGCAGACGTCAATTATTTTTTTATCCTTATAAATCAAATTACTATACAAAATAATTTAAAAATTGGTAAATTTTCCTCTTCAAAAAAGTTAATTTCATGCCCTTTACAAACTGCCTATTTTTATATACTTTTTAATATAACAAATTGAATACATTAAAAAAATTTAATTTTGCCCGATTCGCTTCTTTTCAGCAAAAAAAGAACTTCATGCGCTTTTTTTTGAAAAAAATGCGACAAAAGATTCGTTTTATTCACATTTTTTAAATAAAAATCAGCGCATTATAAGAAATAAACAAGATAATACGTTTTTTTGAAAAATTTCGTTTTTTTCACTCGACAACGCCCCTTATGCCCCGTTTTAACCGGCAATGCGAACGAAATTTATACGAGTCGTTTATCAATTTTAGAAATAGCCACCGCCTTTCCAATCCGATTTCTTATTTCTCTTTTTGCGGATTGAATAAATCCCGCCCCATACACGCCAATGAATCTACGCGCTCATTTTCGGGATGCCCTGCATGACCTTTCACCCAATGCCATGTAATTTGATGTCGACTTAATTGACTATCTAATTCCTGCCATAATTCTTGATTTAAAACGGGCTTTTTATCCGCCTTTTTCCAATGATTCTTTTTCCAGCCCGAAAGCCATTTTTCGCACCCATCCAATACATATTTGCTATCGGTATATAAATCAATTTGACACGGCTCTTTAACAGCCTTTAATCCCTCTATAACAGCCGTTAATTCCATCTGATTATTCGTTGTTTGCGCACTGCCACCGTAGTTTTCTTTAACGGCTTCTTTATAGCGCAACAGATAACCCCAACCGCCCGGCCCGGGATTTCCCGAACAGGCGCCATCCGTGTATAATTCAATTCGTTTTTGCATTGTCTCCCATTTAGACTGCCTTATAAATACAAAAAGCCTCCCCGATTCATGAGAATCAAAGAGGCTTTTTATACGAAATTATTCGTCGTCTTGATCGTTAGACGTGATAATTTGATATAATTCATCCACCGTTGTTGCTTTGCGTAAACGTGTGGCGATTTCTTCATCCCGCAATAAACGCGATAACCGCGATAATGCTTTCAAATGATCGGCACCCGCATCTTCCGGCACGAGCAACAGGAATACTAAATCAACTAATTTCCCGTCAACGGCCTCAAAATCAACCGGACTCACTTTAATAAATGCACAAAAAATCTTATCCATTCCGATAAGGCGCGTATGCGGTAGGGCTACACCATGGCCGACACCCGTTGTGCCTAACCGTTCACGCTCCGTCAGTGCATCTAATATCACATTTCTGTCAATCCCCGTCTTCGGTGCTGCAATCTCCGCCAGTTTTTCTAAAACTTGCTTCTTGCTGTCAGCCGTCACATCAGGAACGATTGACTCCTTTGCCAATATATCACAAATTTTCATATAACGACCTATTTGTTTTTCGGATCTACCCAGCCGATATGTCCGTCCGCACGGCGATAGACCATATTTAATCCGCCGTGTGCCGTATTCTTAAACATCAATGCCGGCAAGCCTTCCAAATCCATCTTCATCACGGCTTCACTGACTGTGCATACCGGTAATTGCGTTTGCATTTCGGCAATGATAATCGGGGCATCTGCCACCTCTTCCACTTCCGCCGGCGTTTCAATAACCGACATATCCACCATTTCCACAACCGGTGCTTTGTGATCCACAATCTTGTTCTTATACTTGCGTAATTGACGCGCAATCCGCGAAACGGCTCCGTCTAACGACGCATACGCATCTGCCGATGTGGCCGATGAACGAATGAGCGCGCCCGTTTTCGGGTGAACCGTTACTTCCGTTTTAATATCGGAGCCATCTTTCGTGACCTTCACATCAGCGCTGACGGCTTCATCAAAATACTTGGATACTGCCGCATCTAATGCCCCCTCGGCATAGACACGGAAATTATCACCTAAATTGATTTGTTGTCCGGAAATTAATATTTGCATTTTCTTTTTCTTTCCTGTTATATAAATACTAAATTGAACCTAGGTTTTTTATCCTAGCGTGTTTTAAATGAAATGTCAAGGGGTGTTATGAAGGCTTTCTTTCGTCCGTTATGCGGTATTTATGTTCATTGGCCGTATTGTCTTTCAAAATGTCCGTATTGCGATTTTGCAAGCCGTGTATGCAAAAATCCCGATTATGATGCCTTACTCAAAGGCTATGAGCGCGATATTTTGATTTTTAAAGAAAAGATGCCCCATCCGCCCTTGATAACAAGCCTCTATTTCGGCGGAGGCACCCCCTCTTTGATGCCGATTTTGTTTTTTGACTCTTTCATGACGTTGCTTCAAAAAAATTTTTCTTTTGCTCCCGATATTGAAATTTCGCTGGAAGCCAATCCCGATGCCGTCACACAAGAAAAAATGCGCGATTTTAAACAAGCGGGCGTTAATCGCTTATCTATCGGCGTGCAAGCCCTGAACGAATCGGATTTGCGTTTTCTCGGTCGCCGACATTCACTTGCCCGCGCGCTTGACTGCGTCCATGAAGCGCAAAACGTGTTTGATAATTTGAATATTGACTTAATTTATGCGCGTCCGAATCAAACACTTTCAGATTGGGAAAAAGAATTAAAAGAAGCGTTATCCTTAAATCTGCCACACTACTCTCTTTATCAATTAACCATTGAAGAAAATACCGTTTTCGGGAAAAAAGGTATTCTCTCCGCTACCGAAGAAACAGCCGTTGCGCTTTATGAGTTGACAAATGAACTGATGCGCACACATCACGTTCCCGATTATGAAATTTCAAACTATGCCCGTGCGGGGTTTGAGTGTCGCCATAATTTAACATATTGGCACTATGCGGATTATTTGGGGCTGGGCCCCTCCGCCCAAGGACGAATCGCAGGATTTGAAACCGTTAATCCGCGCACACCCGCCGATTGGCTCGCCAAGGGGCCGTCATTAACGAAATTAACACCGCTTGAAACGGCACAAGAACGCGTCATCATGGGACTCCGCTTAAAAAACAGCGGGTTTCCGTGCTCTCAACTGGCTCAAAGCGGGATTCAAAAGGCCTGCGAAAATGGGTGGGGCTATGTGTCCGATAATTTATTTTATCCGACAAAGAGCGGTTTTTTAATGCTCAATCAGCTGATTTTACTGGTGGCACCCGATTCGATTCCGACCGAACAATAAACTATTTGCCCGCCAACCACTCTGCCATTGCATCGGCAAATCCGTAGTCCGATAAATCATTATGCCCGGCTTTTTCCGTTGCAAAGAAGGTTTTCGGTTCAGATGCCTCATTATATAATTGCCAACCCTCTTCAAACGGGACAATTTTGTCTTTCTTGCCGTGCGCAATCATCAACCGCGTGTTAATTTCTTTAATATACCGATACGAGGGATATTTATTTTTCAGCAGGTGCTTTACGGGAACCAGATTGAAAAAATACCGCTCGCCGACCGATTCCGCCGAGTAAAACGGGGCTTCCAACACAACACCCGCAAACGCTTCTTCCTGTCCGCGTTTGGCCGATGTGTAAACCGATAAGTATGTGCCCATGGAATGCCCGTATAACACAATATCTTTATTTCGCATACCTTGTCCGTTCAAATACTTAACAGCCGTTTCGGCATCTTCTTCCATGGATGATTGCGAGGGTTTTCCTTTTAAATCGCCATATCCGCGATATTCGGGCAACAAAATACCGTAGCCTTTCTCATAAAGCATTTTCACCGGTTGACGCAAACCGTGATGTTCAACATTATAAGCATTCCCGTGAAAGTATATCACCGTTTTCTTCCCTTTTTTGGCAGGACGATACCAAGCGTATAACTTTTCCCCGCTCGGCAAAAAATAAGAAACTTCTTTCATCTCGGGAAACAGAGCGGTTAATTCTGCCGTTTCGGAACCGCGTCGCGTGGGATGATATAAAAACGAATCTTGTGTCACATACAAAATGCCCACAAAAACAGCATATACGGCTACCGCTCCCGCTACAATCACTCCTGCTTTTATCATCTCTTTAACTCCCGTTTCTTCTTTTGTTTTCCGCTTTATTATCTTGTTTTCCGGTTTGTTATCCCCTGGCTTCCTGCTCTTTCCGCTCTGCTCCGCATAGCCCTTGCGCCTGCTTCCCGTTTACTTGAAACCGACATTCTTGCGCCTATCCGATACACCCTGTTTTTATGCCATATCCGTTAGCGACATTTCCTCCAATTTCTGTATCCTATCGCGCAATTTGGCGGCTTCTTCAAAATTCAAATCATCGGCCGCTTTCAGCATTTGTTTACGCAACTTTTCAATAATATCGGGCAGATTTTCAATCACTTCTACTTCCGTTTGCACCGTTGCCTCACTTTGATTACCGCCCACTAAATCATTAAAGTCCCGAATCAAATCCGGCACCGCTTTTTCTATGCCTTTCGGTTGAATATGATGCTCGGCATTAAACGCCATTTGTTTGGCCCGCCTGCGATTCGTTTCGCCAACAGCCGTTTCTATGGACTTTGTCATCTTATCGGCATACAAAATCACGCGTCCGTTCACATTCCGTGCCGCTCGTCCGATTGTTTGAATGAGCGAGGTCGCCGAACGCAAAAAGCCCTCTTTATCCGCGTCTAAAATGGCTACCAACTCCACTTCCGGAATATCCAATCCCTCGCGCAACAGGTTAATCCCGACCAAAACTTCAAACGTCCCCAACCGCAAATCCCGCAAAATTTGGATTCGCTCCAACGTATCAATATCCGAATGTAAATACCGAACTTTTATCCCGTTTTCAGATAAATACTCCGTTAAATCTTCCGCCATTTTCTTCGTCAGCGTTGTTACGAGCACCCGTCCGCCGTGTTGCGATACCTCATGACACTCCGCCATCAAGTCTTCCACCTGCCCTGCAACGGGGCGAATAATACATTCGGGATCCAGTAATCCGGTCGGACGAATAATTTGCTCCGTAAAGACTCCTTTTGTCTGTTCCAATTCAAACGGCCCCGGTGTGGCCGACACAAAAATCGTTTTCGGCCTCATTTTATTCCATTCTTCAAACTTCAGCGGACGGTTATCTTTACAACTCGGCAACCGAAATCCATACTCCGATAACGTGCTTTTCCGCGCAAAGTCGCCCCGATACATAGCGCCCAACTGCGGAATTGTAACGTGGCTTTCATCCACAAATACAATCGCATCATTCGGCAGATACTCAAATAATGTCGGCGGGGCTTCACCGGCCTTACGGCCCGTCAAGTGGCGCGAATAGTTTTCAATTCCCTTACATGAGCCTGTGGCTTCCAACATTTCCAAATCATACCGCGTGCGCGATGCTAACCGCTGGGCTTCCAAAACTTTTCCCTCCGATTCAAAAAAAGCCAATCTGTCTTTTAACTCTGCCCGAATAGTCTTGATTGCCTGCGATAAAGCGGGACGCGGTGTTACATAGTGGCTGGCCGGGAAAACCGTTATCTCGGGCAATTCTAATTTCTTTTTCCCCGTCAACGGATCAAATTCAAATATGGATTCAATTTCATCCCCGAAAAACATCAATCGCCAAGCCAAATCATCATAGTGGGAGGGGAAAATATCCAACACATCACCGTTCAACCGAAAATTGCCCCGTTCAAAAGCAATATCGTTACGTTTATACTGCAATTCTACCAACTGACGCACAATATCCCGCGGATCAACTTCTTCCCCCTTACGCAACGAAAACGCCATAGAAGAATACGATTCTGCCGAGCCTAAACCGTAAATACACGAAACGGAAGAGACAATAATAACATCTCGCCGTTCCAGAATATGACGCGTTGCCGCATGCCGTAATCTATCAATTTGTTCATTGATGGCCGAATCTTTTTCAATATACGTATCCGTTCGCGGAATATACGCTTCGGGTTGGTAATAATCATAATACGAAACAAAATACTCAACGGCGTTTTCGGGGAAAAAAGTTTTCATTTCGGCATACAGTTGCGCCGCCAACGTTTTATTATGCGCCAAAATCAAAGCCGGACGTTGCATTTCGTTAATAATGTGCGCCATGGTAAACGTTTTACCCGATCCCGTAATACCGAGTAATACTTGATTTTTCTTTTCGGCGTGCAGACCCGCTACCAACTCACGAATGGCTTCGGGTTGATCTCCTGCCGGCTGAAATGCCGATTTCAATTTAAATCCCGCATCGCCCGTCAAAGCGGGCTTTTCATACATTGGTATCATCTTTTCATCCTCTTATATCGGATAAATTATTTTCCGAACCTTGGCAGACACTATTTTGCTTTTTTCGTTGCCCGCGATGGGTGGTTTTTTGTTGTTTGTTTTTTGCTTTGTTTTGTTTGGGCGGACTTTTTTTGCACAGAACGTGCCGATTTTGAATGTGTTACAACCGTTTTCTTTGATGGCGTAACAAAAGCGTTTGCAGATTGTTCACCAGCTTGTGCGGGGAACGACGCATCGGCCATACGCTCGGTTGTATCCGACACACTATCCTTATTTGAAACACCGTCGGAAGTAAACTTCATAGTTTGAGAAGACTCTTTGCCGACCGCACCTTGAAAAACAGATGGCTTTTCCTCCTGTTGCGGTTGTTTGAGTTGCAACGTTTTGATTTCACGCACCAATGTTTGCCAGCCGTTTTTAGCATCTTTACCCAAATTTTTGAAGGAGACTTTGGCTGTATTTCGTGTGAATCCGATAAACATGCCATACAAAATAATAACCGACATTACTAAACTAACACCAAAATATTGCATGGAACTTTGCATACCTAAAATACCGATTATTCCCGTCAACAAAACAGCATAAAACACCTTTTGAAAAACCTTTTTGGGTGATAGTTGCAAACCGAATGCCCGCTCGGTTAAAAACGGCACTTGCAACGGAAATAACTGCCGATACCGATATAAATTTAACCCAACCGCAATCACGCTTTCCATCATCGGATATCCCAGCATAATTAACACATACACCCCATTTGGCATCACGGCCAACCGCATAAAGAAATAACCGGCAATAAACGTAACCACAAAAATCATCGGGAATCCCATCCAAAAGAACCCGACTTTTTTAAATAAAATCAATGAAATTAGAATTAACGTTAACACCGTTGCAAAAAACGGAAACATGCCGAGCGGAAAAATGCCGAAAATACCGACGGACATCAACAAAAACAATAAAAAGAAAGCCATACTCAAAATATAACTTTCCATCGGCACTCGATCTATTTCCGTAAAGAAAAGAATAAAAAACGTCCACACGCCGGCGAGAATAATACGCATAAATGCGTCGCTCCACCATGCCGATAAGCCGAACAACGGACTCGGCAACAAACAAAGCGCTACCAAACACAAAGCAAATAAGCAGGCCGATTGCGTAATCAGCGATTTTCCGAACAACATCGGCATTCCCGACAACCCCGTCAACATTAAAAAGAAAATCGCCCACTCTTTCGGGAAAAGCGTCGGCACGCCGAGCCATAAAGCAACACCTTGTTGCACCAGCAAAGCAACCGTCAATAAAATGGCGCACCCCCAAGAGAGCGGTAAGAGCGAAACTTCTTGCGTTCTTTTACGCAAAAACGGTATCAAAAAACCGCCGACACTCGCCAAAAATAAAACGCCGACCGATAATAAAATGCCTAACTGTGTATACACCGAACGCCTCCCTTTTGTTCATGGGCAACAAAATGCGCGCCGTTTCTTCACGCAGTTGCCGATTTTATGCTTTATGACGGAATGCAATACGCCCTTTTGATAAATCATACGGCGTCATTTCAATTTCAACTTTATCGCCCACCATCACGCGAATCCGAAACTTGCGCATTTTTCCCGAAGTATGCGCAATAATTTCGTGGCCGTTTTCCAGCGTTACGCGAAAAGTTGCATTCGGCAGTGCTTCCGTCACGGTTCCCGTAAATTGCAAAACTTCTTCTTTTGCCATCCTGACTTCTCCTTACATCTTCAAAATAATGAATAGTTAGGCGGATTATATATTTTTTTCTTTTTAAATGCAAGTAAAAAATATCCCCTCGCAAAAAAGAAATTTGCGAATTTATGGATTAACCGTTCAACTTTTTAAGACGGTATCCGTTTATTTTATGCCCTTGAGCCAATCAAAAACGGATACCTTATTAGAGCCGTCAAGCCGGTTTTCGTCCGATTGTGAGCGAAACGATAATAGCCTGCGAATCATCTAACTGCAATTCTTTGGCCAACGCCTCATTATCTACCAATCCGCGCACCACCTGATTTAATCCTGCCGAAACACAATACAAAGCCGCATTTTGATAAGCGGAGCCGGCGTGCATACCGTCATATTTACCGCCATCACCCACAAATATCAACGTCAACGGCGCAACACCAGCATAAGCTTGCTTTTCAGCCAATAACGGGCGCAAATCTTTATTGCTCACTTCCACCAATTTATTCCCTGTCGCATCGTAAAGAAAAGCCCCTTTCGGTGTCAAAGCATAAACACGCAGATTTTGCAGATTGCGCGCCGTTGGTATTGTGCGTTTACCATCGGGCGATGAAATACCGTAAGCACTCCACAATATATTTGAAACAATTTGTAAATCCAATTCTTCCGGTGAAAATGTCCGCTCCGAACGTCGCGCGCTGATAACGTCCATCAACGGCATACCACCGCTTGTTTGCGGTGTCGGCAAAGAAATATCCATCGCAAATGATGTGGCTGTATAAAATACAATACCTAAAATAAACGCTGTCTTATTCATAAATTGTTTCATAGTCCCTCCGTTTAGTCATTAAACAAGTCTATTTTCGGCAAATCATTGGGGTTGTCAAGCAAAAAAAGCAACCCCGTATGGTGGCAAAATATGCCGTCGGTCAGAACCGATTGCGCTTTCTCGCAAAAAGCGCAAAATGCACACAAACGCAAATTTAATTTGACAAAAAAAGCAAACTCTTTTATACTATTTATATTTTTATTTCACTTATGAAGCATAAGCGTTTACCCTTGCTCGGCTCATAAGGGTCAACAATAAATAACGAACGAGGAAGAAAATGATGCACGCCACCTTGCCTGATAACATCTCTACGCAAGCCGAAAGACTGGCTTTCGCACGCAAGAAACTCGGCTGTTGCAGTGCATTGGCATTTTATCAAAAATACGGGCAGAACGGGCATGCGTTTTCTTATGCGAAATATCAAAAGCAAGAAACCGGAGAACGCGCGTTAACCAAAAAAGAGGCCGTAGCCTACGGTAAAATTTTCCATGTTGATTGGCAATGGCTTTTATACGGCCGTCAACATGAATCCGAATCCGGCGAAAACGTTGTTTTGGAAGTGGTAGATGCCATTGCGTGTTGCGGAGACGGTCATTGCAATTTTAAAACACACGTTATCGGGCAACACCTCATGTCGGTTCAGGCATTTCGCGAGATAACCTCTGCACGCCCCGAGCTGATAAAAATTTTAAAGGTAGTCGGAGACAGTATGGAACCCACCATTTGCAACGGCGATTTCGTTTGGGTGGATATTTCTTGTCAATCCCTTATCGGAGACGGCATTTATCTTTTTTCCATCGGCGAAAAACTGGTTGTGAAAAGAGTTCAAATCAATCCGCTGAATAATGCCGTTCGAATTCTCTCGGATAATCCGAAATACTTGCCGATTACGGCAGAAGACTATCGGGTTGTTCAAGTGCTCGGGCATGTGATTTCATTTACGAAAATGTTAGGGTAGTATGATGAAGTTGTTTTATGCGGAAAAAATGCGTCATTTTATTTTACTCTGCGTTTATACGCTGTGTCCGCCTTTTTATATGATGACGCTCACTTATTTACTGGATACTTATCAACGCTCCGGACACTTCATTTTATCGCAAATCATTCCCGTTTTTTGGAGCACGGTTTGGATTCCGGCTCTTTCGGCATTGCTTGCCAATTTCTTTTTCCGCAGGCAACAATATTTGCACGCAAAAGCACCCGATAAAATCAAGGATTCACCGCTGACGTTTATTTTTCTCTACGCTGTTTATTTCATTATTTTAGGGCGCATTTCATGGGGCATGGAATGTATGTATGGGGGTATCGGCGGATTGTTGGTGGTATTATTTGCCTATTTGTTTCGGCAATGTCTGCGTAAACACGTGGAATACTTGCCGTCTCATGAAAAGTTTTACGCCTATTTAATCTGCTTTTTCTTTCCGATTTTATCGTTACTGATAACGGATTTTATTTCCGTTATGCAACAAAATACATTCTATATGAGCGTATTGCTCTCTCCCGTTATTTATATCGGTGGCGTTTCCTTATTTTTAAGTGCCTGCGCCTTTTTGCAATTACGGTGTCTATATTACCATATCTCCCCCAAAAAAGATACTTTTTCGCTTTCTTGGGTTATCGGCTTGCTGTTAATCGGGCATAATGCCATGTTTATTTATCTAATTCCCTATATCGGAAACACCTTATTTATATCCGGCTTTTTGATGAGTATTTTACTATGCTTTTCCGAATATGCACATCATCGGCATCGCTGGCTGAAACGATTTAAACCAAACTGAGCGGATACGTTTCTTCCACGGTATAATACTTTCCTTCTCCGTTTTCGCGCGCATGACTGGCAAACAAGCAAAACGAATCCACCAAAAACGGTTTAGAGCGGAATAAATTATTCCGTTTGATATACTCAAACACTTCGTCCATCGTTGTTCCTTGCAATTTAGCCAGCGCCACATGTGGCACAAACTTAAACTTATCGGCATTACCCGCCCCGGCGCTGATAACGGCCCTATCAATTTTTTCTTGCAACTCGCTGATAATATGAGGCGTATCTACACCCGTCCAAATATGGTGCGGTTGATCGCCGTAAGCAAAATAGCCGATTTCTTTAAATGCCATGTGAAAAGCAGGGAAACGCACATACCGCAACTCTTTCAACACATCTTCGGCAACATGCTCTTCCACATTGCCCACAAATCGTAAATTTAAATTCAATCGTTCCTTTGTGTGCCATTGAGCCCCAAACAGCCCTCCCCGCAACGCATATAACTCGTCTTTTATTTCTTCGGGCAAATCAATACCGACAAATAAACGTATCATAAAAAAACTCCTTTCCAAAACGATAAAAACAGTATATAATGAAAAAAATAAAAAAGGAAAGGAAAAATGGCACAATTAAAAATTTTTGAAATACCGCATACCGTTTTGCGCCAAAAAGCCGAACCGGTTGAAGCGGTAACTCCCGAAATACAACAATTATTAAGCGATATGTTGGAAACAATGTATGCCACGAACGGCGTCGGACTGGCCGGCAATCAAGTCGGCGCGTTGAAACGGCTTGTGGTGATGGACTGCGCCGGAGAAGACGAAAAGCCCGATCCGATTAAGATGGTGAATCCCGTTATTATTGAAAAATCCCCCGATATGGTTTTGCATAATGAAGGGTGCTTATCCATTCCGCGGGAATATGCCGATGTGGAGCGATACGAATGGGTAGTTGTTCAATACACAGACGAAACGGGAACGGTGCGCGAACGCAAAGCAACCGGATTGTTGGCCATTTGCGTGCAACATGAATTGGAGCATCTGGACGGCATTTTATTTATTGATCATCTCTCCCCGTTGAAACGCAGTCGATTAGTCAAGCATCTTGAAAAACGGCGTCGTCGTGAAGCGGAAGAAAACAGGGAATAACTTTGCTTCCCGCATTGCAAAATCCGACTCGTTTGCGAATTGTATTGCAGATAATGATTGCGGTGGATTTTGCGGTTGCCTTTTATTGATGGCATTCAGAGTTTGAGAAGTGGCGATTGAATTGTGATAAGTTGTTGGGTTGAGATTAGCGTTTAGATGAAGATAAGCGATTGGAGTAGATGATCATTTAGATGAAGATTAAATAAACCGAGTTCGGATACACGCCGATTATCAACCGTTTAAGTTTATGATAATTGAAACGCCGAGAAAATAAACGAATGAAGAAAAAGGATATAGTGCAATGAATATTATTTTTATGGGGACGCCCGAATTTTCCGTGCCGGTATTAGAAGCCTTGGCACAACATCATCACGTCATTTGCGTTTATACACAACCGCCGAGGCCATCGGGACGCGGGCATAAAGTCAATCCCTCCCCTGTGCAACAAGTGGCCGAACGCCTCGGCATTCCCGTTCGCACGCCCGTTTCTTTGCGTAAACCCGATGCACAAACCGAATTTGCGTCATTCAATGCCGATGTGGCCGTTGTATGCGCCTACGGATTGATTTTACCGCAACCCATTTTAGAGGCACCGAAGTTGGGATGTATTAACGTGCATGCTTCTTTATTACCGCGTTGGCGAGGTGCCGCACCGATTCAACGCGCCATTCAGGCCGGCGATACGGAGTCGGGCGTTACGATTATGAAAATGGATGCCGGGTTGGATACGGGGGATATGTTACTAAAAGGCTCTTGCGCCATTACACCGGATACCACCGCGCAAATGTTGCATGATTCGCTGGCATCTATCGGTGCCGAGTTAATTATCAAAGCACTGGCCGATTTGCCGACACCGCAAAAGCAACCCGCGGAAGGCGTTACGTATGCCGAGAAAATTCAAAAAGAAGAGGCATTGATTGATTGGTTTCTTCCGGCTATTCAAATTAAGCGCAACATTATGGCATTTAATCCGTTTCCCGTTGCCTACACCCTGTTAAACGGGGAACGCATTAAAATTTACGAGGCCGACGTATCGGATGAAACTACTTCATTGCCTGCAGGAACGCTTATTGACGATACCCTTTCCGTAGCCTGCGGAAACCATACGGTTTTACGCATTCGCAAACTCCAACGCGAGGGCAAGCGCGCCATGACGGCAAAAGAATTTATGCTGGGCTCTTCATTGAAACAAGGAGAGCGATTTGCGGTATAAATTATTGATTGAATATGACGGCACGCCGTTTGTGGGTTGGCAACGTCAAAAAGACGGGATTTCCGTTCAGGAAGTCTTGGAAAATGCCCTCAAAACGGCCTTGCGTACCGAAACACCGCTTTTCGGTTCCGGTCGAACGGATACGGGCGTTCACGCTTTGGGACAAGTGGCCCATTTTGATACGACAACACAAATTGATTGCTTTCGTCTACGCGAATCGTTAAATGCGCTTGTGCGCCCGTATCCCGTCAGCATTCATCAAGTTGAGCAAGTGAGTGATACATTTCATGCGCGGTTTGATGCCAAAGAACGCACTTATTTATATCGGATATTGAATACACCTTATCCGCCGGCATTGGAAGTTAATCGCGTCTGGTGGTATAAGTATCCGCTGGATGTTGACAAGATGAATGAGGCTGCGCAAATCCTCGTCGGCAAGCACGATTTTTCCACATTTCGGGCATCGGAGTGTCAAGCAAAGTCGCCGATAAAAACGCTTAACTATATCCAACTGATTCGCACGGACGATAATCATATTGAAATGACGATTAAAGCCCGTTCCTTTTTACATCATCAAGTGCGTAATATCATCGGAACGCTTGTAAAAGTCGGTTGTGGGAAATGGGACAAAGCGGATTTGCAAACCGCTTTGGACGCCAAGGATCGCCGTGCGGGCGGGCAAACGGCCCCCGCGCAAGGTCTTTATTTTATGCACATAACATATTAGTTCGCATATATTCTCCGATTAAACAAGATGACGACGCATTGTATTTTTGCGCGGTATGCGGATTTGGCATCGTAAAAGCACCAATCCGGCACATCTGCACACGGCATATCCGAGATTTTACTTATTTATTTTCAACATAAAACAGGTATCTATCAGCGTATGCGGAAACAAAAACCCTGAATTTTTAAATAATCGGCATATCAATTAGTTGTTTTTTGGTATCATACCGCCATATCTAAATAAGACTCAACGAATCCTCAATATAGTCAGACAATCAGCGTTGAAACGGTAGCCCCGTGGCATCTTTTGTTACGGTAAAAATTTCAACCCATGTCCATATCACGCTGATTAAAAATGGGAAAATCAAGAAAATACCGGGAAACGTGCAAAGAAGTTGTATCAAACCGTTGCGCGTGTATCCGGCATAAAAATTATGCACGCCGAGTCCGGGTAATAATAATGCCGTTAAAATGTAAATCATTCTGCTTTTTTGGCTGTGTGCCTGTGGTAAAATACGCGCTAATGACGCACCGGATGCAAGTGATTCTTGCGTCGGATGAGCAGAAAATGATTGTTTATTTCTTTTGGTTTTACGGCTCATTGATTCTCTCCGAATATATTTTCTCCGTGCGTCTTTAAAAAATCATAAACTTGTTTCAACGCCTTACTGCGGTGCGAAATTTTATTCTTTATCTCTGCGGGGATATGCCCGAGCGTTGTTTCCATTCCCTCCGGAATAAAAATCGGATCATACCCAAATCCACCCGTTCCCGACGGAAAGTGCGCCAATGTGCCATACATATTCCCCGTAAACGTATAAACTTCCGTTTCACTGACTGCCAAGGCAATCACGCAGGTATAGTGTGCATTTCGGTTCGGATTATCCCCCAATTCTTTGTTAAGCACATCAAAGACGGCCGGATAACCGCCGTGTTTCGTTGCATACCGCGCCGAATAAACACCCGGCATACCGTCCAGCGCCTCAATACAAATACCCGAATCATCAGCCATAACGGGTTTTCCCAACGCTTTAAAGCCCGCAACGGCTTTTAATTTGGCATTATCTTCAAACGTAAGCCCCGTTTCTTCCACATCCGGCAAATGGCAATCATTCCCGCCTAACACTTCAAATCCGATGGGCGACAAAATCGCACGCGCCTCTTGCAATTTATGGGGATTATGGGTTGCCAATACAATCACTTTTTGCATTTTTTCCTCTTTGTTTCTTTCAGCAATATTTATTTAAAGGGACAATACTTCTTTTTGCTTTTGTATCAACTCGCGGATTCCTTTTTGTGCCAACGCCATCAACTGTTGAAATTCCGCCGGCGTAAATGCGCCGTGTTCTGCCGTTCCCTGAATTTCAATTAATGTTTCTTTATCCGTCATCACAAAATTGGAATCTGTTCCTGCATTTGAATCTTCAATATAGTCTAAATCCAAAACGGGAATACCACCGCAAACACCGCACGAAACGGCAGCAATCATCTGTGTAATCGGCATTTCTCTTAATTTTCCTTGCGCCACCAGTTTGCGACACGCCAAATATAAGGCCACGAAACCGCCCGTAACGGAAGCCGTGCGTGTACCACCGTCGGCTTGAATCACATCGCAATCAATTTTAATGCAAAACCCGTCAATCGCCTGCAACCGAATGCCGGCCCGCAAAGCCCGCCCGATTAAACGCTGGATTTCCTGCGTCCGCCCGCTTTGACCCTTTTTCGATTCACGATCGGTTCGCGTTCCCGTTGCCCGTGGCAACATACCGTATTCCGCCGTAACCCATCCTTGTCCGGAATTTTTAAGCCACGTCGGCACCTTTTCTTCAACGGTTGCCGTGCACATCACTTTCGTATCACCGCATGTGATCAAGCACGAGCCTTCGGCGTATTTATTCACATTGATTTCCATTTTTACGGGTCTGAGTTCATCAGCCGCTCTTCCTGAGGGTCTTGCCATTTTATAACTCCTTAAACTTTAAGAATGTTGCATTGTATCTTTTTTTTCATTTAATTGCAAGTATTTTTTATCCGCATACTCGGCAGGAAAATAAAATAACAATTCCGAAATCCATTAAATTTTCCGTTTTGCCTCTTGATTTTCGGCGCGAATCATTCTACATATAAACATATTCTGATGCTGGTATTAAAAAATATGAGGAAAAAGAAATGAGTCATAAACATCATAATAAAAAGCCAATGGATTTAAATGAAAAATTACAACATGCAGTAGAACAAAACGCTGAAGACTTTGAGGATACGTTTGAGGATGAATTGTCGGCAGGCTCCGCAATGAACGTCGGCGCAAATCAAGCACAACAAGCACAACAAGCGCAACAAAACACCTCAGCGATACCGTCAAGCACACCCGCATCTGCCGAATTGGAAGCGGAAGTCGCCAAGTGGAAAGATGTGGCCATGCGCTCACAAGCCGAAATGGAAAATTTACGCAAACGCACGCAAATTGATATTGAAAAGGCCAATCGGTATGCCAACGCCTCTTTTGCCAAAGATTTGTTGCCCGTTGCCGATTATTTGGCAGGCGCTATTGATTGCGCACAAAAAGAAATTGAAAAATCAAAAGAAGCCGGCACGCAATGCGATGTTTTTTTAACCAATTTACTCAAAGGGGTTGAAATGACGCAAAAACAACTTCAAACCGTTTTTGAGCATCATCAAATAAAAAAAATGGAAACACTCGGGTTAATTTTTGACCCCAATTACCATAAAGTGATTCAAGAAGTGGAAGATACCGCCAAAGAACCGGGAACGATTGTGCAAGAACTGCAAACCGGTTATACCATCGGGGGCGATCGCGTTTTGCGCGAAGCAATGGTTGTCGTCAGCAAATAAAAGCGGTGAAATGATTAAAGGCTGTTATCTTTAATCGCTTGAAAACAAAAAATAAACACGCATATTTATTTAAACAAAAAAGAGGTCTTCCGAAAAAGGGCCTCTTTTTCACTGTCATAAAAAGTTCATATTTTTATAATAAAATGAGATTGTTTTCAAAAAAGCATTGTCAATAATGCAAAAAATCTTGCTTATTTTCGGGAAATATATATAATAATTCCAGACCGCAAAAAAATTCTATTATTAACAACTTATTATGGAGGACTTATGGCTGAAATTACCGAAGAACAAAAGAAAACGGTTGATGCCCTTGTCGCACGTGTCAAAAAGGCACAAGAGGCATACGCTCGTTTTTCGCAAGAACAGGTAGATAAAATTTTCAAAGCCGCTGCTTTGGCGGCCTCATCGCAACGGATTCCGTTGGCGCAGTTAGCCGTTAAAGAAACGGGTATGGGAATTGTGGAAGATAAAGTCATTAAAAACCACTTTGCCGCCGAATATATTTATAATGCGTATAAACACACCAAAACATGCGGTGTGATTTGCGAAGATAAAGAGCAAGGGTTTACGCAAATTGCAGAACCCGTCGGCGTGATTGCCGGTATTGTGCCGACAACGAACCCAACCTCAACGGCCATTTTCAAAGCGTTAATTGCGCTTAAAACACGTAACGGTATTATTTTTGCACCTCACCCACGCGCCATTCAATGCACAAATACGGCGGCACGCGTTGTATTGGAAGCAGCCGTCAAAGCGGGCGCGCCGGAAGATATTATTGCGGGATTAGATGAAATTACACCGGCCGTTACGGGTTATTTGATGGGGCATAAAGATGTTTCCTTAATTTTGGCAACGGGCGGTCCGGGCATGGTGAAAGCCGCATATACGTCCGGCACACCGGCTATCGGTGTCGGCGCGGGGAATACACCTGTGGTCATTGATGAAACGGCTGATTTAAAAATGGCCGTGAGCAGTATTATTATGAGTAAAACGTTTGATAACGGTATGATTTGCGCTTCCGAGCAATCCGTTGTGGTGCTTGCTTCCGTTTATGATGCCGTTAAAGAAGAATTTATCAAACGCGGATGTGTCTTTTTAAACAAAGCGGAAACGCAAAAATTAAAAGACCTTATTTTTATCAACGGCAAGCTGAACTCGGCGATTGTGGGCCAACCGGCACATAAAATTGCTCAAATGGCGGGTATTGAAGTGCCGTTTACAACGAAAGTTTTATTGGTTGAATCGCATACGATTGATGATTCCAACCCGTTCGCGCATGAAAAACTCTCCCCGATTTTGGGATATTTCAAAGCCGATACGTTTGAACAAGCCGTTGATGAAGCCCAAAAACTCATCGTATTGGGCGGTGCGGGGCATACTTCCGTTTTATACACGGCAGAATCCAATAAAGATCGGATTGAGTTATTCCGGAATACGCTGACAACGGGGCGGACACTTATCAATATGCCGTCTTCACAAGGCGCTATCGGAGATTTATACAACTTTAAACTGGCACCGTCGCTCACGCTCGGTTGCGGATCGTGGGGCGGTAACTCTGTCAGTGAAAACATAGGAGTCAAACACTTGTTAAACATCAAATCTGTTGCGGAACGTCGCGAAAATATGTTGTGGTTTAAAACGCCCGAAAAAATTTACTTCAAACGGGGCTGTTTGGATTTTGCCTTGGCTGAATTGCAAGGACACAAACGGGCCTTTATTGTTACGGACAGAACAATGACGCAAATCGGCGTAACGGACCGTATCGGCAAGATTTTGGAAAAGAACGGAATGACGTATCAAGTATTTGATGCCGTAAAGCCGGATCCGGATTTAACGACAATCGGTTTAATTTTGGAGCAAGTGAAACGGTTTGAACCAGACGTATTTGTTTCGCTCGGCGGTGGTTCGCCGATGGACGCGGCTAAAATCGTTTGGCTTATGTATGAACAACCCGATTTGGCGTTTGAAGATATTGCCATGCGGTTTATGGATATTCGCAAACGGATTGTTGACTTCCCGCATTTAGGTCAAAAAGCCAAAATGGTAGCTATTCCGACAACATCGGGAACGGGCTCGGAAGTAACGCCGTTTACCGTTATTACGGACGATAAGACAAATCAAAAATATCCGATTACCGACTATTCTATTTTGCCGAATATGGCGATTGTTGACCCTGATTTGGCCATGAGTATGCCGAAAGGATTAACGGCGTTTTCGGGTGTGGACGTTTTGACGCACGCTTTGGAAGCTTATACATCTGTTATGGCGAACAACCTCTCGGACGGACAAGCCCTTGAAGCAGCGCGTTTAGTCTTCAAATACTTACCGCGGTCTTACCAAAACGGTGCAAACGATCCGAAAGCCCGCGAAAAAATGCACTATGCGGCTACTTTAGCCGGACAGGCATTTGCAAACGCTTTCTTGGGATTATGCCACTCCATGGCGCACAAACTCGGCGGTGAATTCCACGTGGCTCACGGGTTGGCAAACGCTTTGTTATTGCCGTATGTTGTTAAATACAACGCAACGGATGCGCCGACAAAACAAGGCACATTCCCGCAATATCGTTATCCGTTTGTGAAACAACGGTATGCGCGTTTTGCCGATATGATGGGCTTAACGGACGGATTAAATGCCGATCAGGTTGATGAAAAAGTCCATCGTTTGGTTGATGCCATTCAAGACTTAAAGAAAGCCGTTAACATTCCGATGTCCATAAAAGACGTAAATGTAGATGAAACGGCATTCTTGGCTTCATTAGATGCCTTGTCGGAAAAAGCGTTTGACGATCAATGCACCGTCTGCAACGCCAGATATCCGCTCATCAGTGAGATTAAAGACTTATACTTGGCTGCCTACTACGGCAAACCGGTCTATGAAGAGGAAGAGAAAAAATCATCCAAATCAAGCAAGGCAAAAAAAGCCTAGTATAACAGCATAGGCGAAAAACAAAAATCGGGCTTCTTTTGATAAGGAGTCCGATTTCTTTATTTTTCATCCAATTTTTTTCTTTAAGGTATCCGCGAGGGAGATAAAAAGACGAACGCCCGAATAAGGCGTCCGATTGTTTTATTTCTGCTATTATTTTTTCTTTATGGAACACACGAGAGAGATAAAAAAATAAATATTCCTAAATGTGTCCGTCGATTTTTTTATTTTCAACCCCACTTTTTCTTTACGGTATCTGCAAGGGAGATAAAAAAACGAACGCCCGAATGAGGCGTCCGATTTTTAATAGCTTTTTAATAGCAAGTTTTAGTATCTATTACGCTCTCACCATCATGCAATGAGTAAAAGTATTACGAGCGTTGATTCTCTTGCAGATATTGCGGAATTGTTTTCTTGACTTGTTGATTCTCCGCTCCTTGTATTTTAATTGGTGCAGGTTGAGCCGTATTATCCTGTTGAGCAACTATTTGCTTTACTTGTTGTAATGTCTGTTGATATGCGGCTTTCTGAATATTCATAGCTGCTTGTTGAACCGTCTCTCTCTGATTTGAATGCAAGCTATAGCCACCCCATCCAGCTCCAACAACTGCAAGCACAGCCCCCCAAATTCTGACTAAATCTTCAACGCCTTTATTTTTGCAAGAAAATCTAGCTGCTGTAAAACTACTGGCAACTATTAAACCGCAAAATAACATCAATAATCTATCATCTTTTGTTTCTTGCGCTTTATCCGTGTGATTATCTTGAATCATATCACTCACTTTTGGATTCTCTATCACTGCACGAACAAATGGTTTTGCTTCTTGTATCCATTGTTCAGAACCGACATTATTTTTCGCATACACTGCCACAAAACGATTCCAAACATCATCCGTCATTCTTCCTGCTTTGGCTGTTTCATCAATTAGCTTTTGAAATAGTTTAATATTCTTATCAAAATCAATCTGCTTGATATTTTTTTCAGCTTGCTTTTCATCAAACCGACCTTGACTATCTATCGGCACGCGATATGCTGTCGCTTCATTACCGGTCGGCGTTTGTTCCTCTTTTTCACATCCCGTCATCAGCGGAATCATACTTGCCATACAGCTTAATGCGAGCATTTGTTGATTTAATTTCATATTTCATCTCCTTAATTTAAATTGTGTAAAAAATCCTTATTCCCCATACTGTTGTCTCATTCTTACACACAAAAACAAAATTGTCAATAATTTTTCAAATAAGAAGCGATCATTTAATAAAAAATCAAATAACTCTTATTTTATTCCTTATCATTGCACAACATTTTCGATGTTTTGCGAAAAAGCGTTACGCAACGAGTAAAAGCATTACGAGCGTTGATTCTCTTGTAAATGTTGCGGAATTGTTTGCTTGACTTGTTGTAATGTCTGCTGATATGTGGCTTCTTGCATTTTAATGGCTACCCGTTGAACCGTATCCCCTTGATTCATCACCAAACCGTATGCACTTCCAAACGCTCCGACCAGTGCCAATGGTGCACCAATGTATCTAACAACTCCTCTTTTAAACTTTTTATCACTACAATTTGCTTTAGCTGCCATACCGGAAGCGATAACTAACGCAACCGCCAATCCATATAACAAACCATCTTTCGCTTGTTTCATTTCATCCGTTCGGTTATCTTGAATCATACTGCAGGCCTTCGGATTCTCAACTACGGCGCGAACAAGCGGTTTTGCTTTTTGTATCCATTGTTCGGCATCGGGATTATTGTATTCATAAGCCACCGCAAAACGGTTCCAAACCGTATCCGTCATTCCGCCTGCTTTGGATGTTTCGTCAATCAACTTTTGAAATAACGGCAAATTCTTATCAAAACCAATCTGCTTAATATTTTTTTCAGCCTGCTCTTTATCAAAATTGCCTTGACTATCTACCGGCACCCAATAAGATACGGTTTCATTACCGGTCGTCGTTTGCTTCTCTTTTTCACATCCCGTCATCAGCGGAATCATACTTGCCATACAGCCCAATGCAAACATTTGTTGATTTAATTTCATGCTATATCTCCTTAATTTATATTATGCAAAAAATCCTTATTCCCTATACTGTTGTTTTATTCTTACACACAAAAGTAAAATTGTCAAGTATTTTTTAAATAAAAAGATGACGGGCGTTCCTGCAAGGCATAAAAAAACGGCTCAAAATTTATGTCATCTGTTCTTGAAAAAAAAAGAAACTCCGCCGAAATCGGCAGAGTCTCTCTTATTCATAACCAAAACCAAACAGTTGTATTACCTTTACGGTTTGATTGCACCGCAACAATGCTTATATTTCTTTCCCGACCCACACGGACACGGTGCATTCCGCGGAATTTTACCGCCCGTCATTTCAAACTTCGGCGTTTGCGGTTCCGCCTCGTCTTCCTTTTCGGCATTGGCAACATTTTCAGCCGTTGCCTGCTCCGGATTCGGGTGCGATTCCTGCATTTCTTGCGGACGACGTTCGGCAATTTGGAATTGCATGTGACCCATTAACTGTGTGATTCTCTCGCGCACACGGCTTAATAAGTTTTCAAATAAAATAAACGATTCTCGCTTATATTCATTGAGCGGATTTTTCTGCCCGTATGCCCGTAACCCAATCGCCGTTTTCATAAAGTCAAGCGTTTGCAAATGCTCTTTCCACGATTGATCAATCGTTTGAATTAACAAACTCTTTTCAAGATTATTGCGCATATCCGTCGGCAAAATTGCCATTTTGTTTTCCATAGCCTTATCGGCTTGTTCAATTAACCGCTCAATCATCGTTTCGGGCGACATACCCGGTTCGTTGACCCATGCCGTAAACGGCACCTCTATGCCCAATAGTTTTGCCGTTTCCGCCGATAACTCTTCCGCATTCCAGTTCTCGGGCACGGATTTTGCGGGAGCCAATGTGTATATCATACTGCGAATACAATCATCACGCATATCTTTAATTGTATCCGTTACACAATCGGCAACCATCAACTCTTTGCGTTGTTCGTAAATTACTTTACGTTGATCATTCATCACATCGTCATATTTCAACAAATTTTTACGCACATCAAAGTGATACGCTTCTACCTTCTGTTGCGCAACGGCAATCGCTTTACTAATCCACGGATGAACAATGGATTGCCCTTTTTCCATACCGAGATTCTTTAAAATCTTTTGGATTCTGTCGGACCCGAAAATCCGCATTAAATCATCTTCCAACGAAACATAAAACCGTGAAAGCCCCGGATCGCCTTGACGCCCCGACCGTCCGCGTAATTGATTATCAATCCGTCGGCTCTCATGCCGTTCCGAACCCAACACGTAAAGTCCGCCCGCTTTCAACGCAATTTCTTTTCCTTTGGCAATTTCTTCTTTGATTTTTGCCGATAATTCTTCTTTGTTCGCCTCCGGATTTTTTGCCAATTCCTCCGCTAACCGCATTTCAAAATTACCACCCAACTGAATATCCGTTCCGCGACCTGCCATATTCGTTGCAATGGTCACAGCCCCCGGCACACCCGCTTGCGCGATGATTTGGGCTTCTTTTTCATGATGACGCGCATTCAAAACATTAAACGGAATCTTCGTCCGCTTGCTTAATAAATCCGCTAAAATTTCCGATTTTTCAATTGAAGTCGTGCCAACCAAAATCGGTTGTTTGCGTTCGTGCGCCGACTTTATTTCTTCAATGATGGCATCATATTTTTCTTCCGCCGTTCTGTAAATCACATCGTTTTCATCTTTGCGCTGTGAGGGACGATTTGTCGGGATTTCAATCACATCTAAATGATAAATGCTGTCAAACTCGCCGGCTTCCGTCATAGCCGTGCCCGTCATACCCGCCAATTTCGGATACATGCGGAAGTAATTTTGGAATGTTATGGACGCAAGTGTTTGATTCTCCGGCTGAATTTTAACGCCTTCTTTGGCCTCAATCGCTTGGTGCAACCCGTCCGAATAGCGACGCCCCTGCATCATCCGTCCCGTAAATTCATCAATAATAACAACTTGCCCGTCTTTCACGATGTAATCTTTATCTCGTGTAAACAATACGTGCGCTTTAAGTGCTTGATCCACGTGATGCACAAATGCAATGTTTTGCGTATCATATAAACTGCCTTGAATCATCCCCTGCTCTTGCAACATTTGCTCCACATACTCCGTACCGGCTTCCGTCAATGTTGCCGAGCGGTGCTTTTCATCTTTCTCATAATGCTCGGGGCGAATGTTACGCATCAGCTTATCCACCGCAATATATCTCTCCGACGAATCCTCTGCCGGACCCGAAATAATTAACGGCGTCCGCGCCTCGTCAATTAAAATAGAGTCCACTTCGTCAACAATCGCATAATAAAACGGGCGTTGAACCATATCTTTTAATTCAAAGCGCATATTATCCCGCAAATAGTCAAACCCGAGTTCGTTATTTGTGGCATACGTAATATCGGCATTATAGGCGGCACGGCGTTGTTCCGTTGTCATATCATGCACGATACATCCGACCGACAAGCCTAAAAACCGATAAATCTGCCCCATCCATTCACTGTCGCGCTTGGCAAGATAATCATTAACCGTTACCACATGAACGCCTTTCCCCGTCAACGCATTTAAGTAAACGGGCAACGTTGCTACCAATGTTTTACCTTCACCCGTGCGCATTTCGGCAATCTGGCCGTTATTCAAAATAATACCACCCAGCAACTGCACATCAAACGGGCGTAATCCCAATGTTCTTTTTGCCCCTTCTCGCACACTTGCAAACGCTTCCGGCAATAAACTTTCCAGCGATTCCCCGTTTTGAATACGCGTTTTATATTCCTGCGTTTTATCCCTTAACTGATCATCGCTTAACTGCTCATACGTTGCTTCAAGTTCGTTAATTTTATTGATTGTTTTTTTAAATTTTCGCAAATATCTATCGTTTGCGGAGCCGAAGAAATTTGTAAATAACATTATATTCCTTTCAAATTATAAATTATCTCTATCAGATAATTCATTTCCACCTAAAAGTCAAGGAAAAGAAACGGATTTTTATATATTATCTTATGTTGACCGTTATATAACCGCCGAGGGGACACCGTTGATAAACCTTTTTATGCCGTTAGCATATCGTATGCTTATGCTTCCTTTGGCATCTCATTGGTTTAAACCCGACACACACAATCTATTCACGCATCAATCCGTCAGCCAATTTGCGCACATCTTCCGCCACAACCGAACCGGGGAATGCCGTTAAAAGCGGTATTTGCATTTTTAAACATTCTTTCACATGCGAATCTTGATGAATAATCCCGCCCAAAAATAAATCAACATTTAAAAAGTTTTGACACGCTTTGACCAATGTTTGAAAAGTTCTTTCGCCCTCTTTAACGGTATTTGCCTGATTCACAACAATTTTAATGCGCGGGGCATTATCGGCCGACGAAATAATTTTAATCAAGGCATACGCATCTGCCAATGATGTCGGCTCATCATTGCAGATAATCAAAACCGTGCCACTGCACCCGGCCAAAAACGTCATTGATTTTTCAATACCGGAACCCAAATCCAATACAACCCGATCGTAATTTTGTGCCAAAATATATAAATCATCGCATAAAAGTTGTAACTGCCCTTTTTCAAGACCGCATAACGATTGCGTTCCGAGATGCCCTGCCAACACCTCAAATTCCAAATCGTTATCCCGATAAATAGCCTGATTCATCGGTAATTTACCGCTTAATACTTGCTCCAAATCCGCCGTTGCGTTAATGCCGAGTTGGATATCGGCATTGGCCAAGCCCAAATCGCCGTCAAATAACAATACGCGTTCGCCTTTTTGCGCAAATGCCTGAGCCAACGTTACGGAAAGCCACGTTTTCCCGACACCACCCTTTCCCGACGTAACGGCAATCACGTTTTTACCGTCTAACCGCCGATAAACTTTTTGCATATCACTGACTGCTTCGCTCATTCTTCTTCTCCCTCACCACTGCCGTGTTTTAATAATTGCGCCAAATTATCGGGCGTTGCTTCCGTTAAATAGTCCGTTACTTTCCCCGATTTGGAAAAACCTGCGAACTGAAATGCACTGAATGCCGCACTTTGCAAGAAACCGCCATAGCTGGCAGAAGCATCCGTTTTCGTCACCAACAATCTGAGACACCCGCCTTTTGAAAACACTGCTCCTTGTGTTTGCGCTTCATGGCAATCCATACCGGCTTGTTGCACATATATCATATCCGCATCTGCCACTTGTGTTTTAATAACGTTCAACCGCCCCGCATCTTCCGTATTATAGGGATTTAACGCGGGCGTATCAATTAAAATCAACCCGTAATTCAAGCGCAACACCGTTATGGTTTCATTTAACTTATGCCAATCATCCAATACGGTGCACGGCATTTCCATAATGTGTGCATAGCGCATCAATTCGTCCGCACCGCCGACTTTTTGCGTATCCAAAGTTATCAACGCCGTTTGAATTTTCTGCGTTTTGGCATGGAATGCCAGTTTTGCCACAGCCGTTGTTTTACCGCATCCCGACGCCCCGACAAAAGCAAATAATCCGCTTCGTTTAATCGGTTCCAGTGATTTAAAAGAATATAACTCCGCAATGGCGCGCGATAAAAATTTTTCTTCGGATATTTTACTGCCCTTGCGTGCCAACGCATTCACCAAGCGTTCAATCATCTCATCGGATACCTGTCGGGACGCGAGGATTTTTTTAAAATAGCGTCGCCGTTGCTCGTTTTTATGATATTCATCCCGAATCAAACTGCCGGATTGTTCCGCCTCTTCTGTGGCAACAACCAATTTTACGCCTTTTCCTTTCGTGCGAAAAGAAGAAACAATAACAGCCTTTTCGCCGAAAACACGGCGAATTTCACTCATCGCTTCGGGAATACTATCGGCAAAAAACGTTTTCAACTTCATAAACTGCTTCCTTTGCACTTTTTACTTTCCACCAACTGCCGAGCAATTTGGATAATGGCGCGTTGAGAAATATCTATATCTTGAATTTTACCCACAGGCAACTGATTGATTTTCTTTAACATGGCACTCCATTTTTGCGGATTGACAACGCGTGAGAAAGCCTCCTTCGTTTCATCTTTGGCATTGATTAACGCCGTTATCAACGTTTTGGAATCAATATGTTTTAACAACGTGCGCAAATCATCACCGCTCCACGATGCCAAATCATCAAAGCAAAAAACGCGCTTTGCCAATAAGCCGGCCGTTTGCGGTGATACCTTTTCCATGGATGACATATATTTGCTTTGTGTTTCCGAATCCAGCAAACTTAAAATAGCTGATGCTTTTTCTTCACCCATACCCACCGGGGCGGACAACAAAGACTCAATTTGTTTTTCCAACTCATGTTCAATCATCCGCACGTTATTCGGATTCAAATACTGCAAGGCGCTCAACCTGATTAAAATGCGCGCACCTGCCCGTTCATCCATTTGCGTGAGCACTTCCGCACCTTTTTCCGTTGATAAGTGATATAAAATTACGGCCGCCGTTTGCGGATATTCGGAAGCCAAGAAACAACTCAACTTCTCACTTGGCACAGTGCTTAATTTTTCCCAAACGCTTTTGCCTTTTGCAACGATTTTCATTTCACTTAACAACGCCGTTGCCTTATCTGCCGGCAACGCATTCCGGATTAAGGATTCCACCAGCGGTTTCGTTTCGCGAATATCTTGTGGCATTGTCATTGACTGACAAAATGCCAACAATATCGGTTGAATATCAATCGCCTTTACCTGCCCTAACGATGCCATCAAGCGCGAAAGCGAAAAAATCTCGGCATCGGTCATACACCGAAACACCGTTTTAATACCTCTTTCGCCGATACACAGTAAAACGATAGCCGCTTTTTGCGCGGGCGAAAACAAATCGCCCCGTCGCACGCCTTTACTTTCTTCGGCAAGCCAATTTCTTAAAACATTCACGGCCGCTTCCGGCATTTCAAGGCACAGAGTCTGCGTTTTCATCATTAAATTATCTTCAATATTGCCGATAATTTGATACCGATACATATCTTTCGGCTCCTGACGCAACACCGGCTCGGGCAACGGATGAATCCGTCCGAACCTTACCAACAACCAAGGAATAAGCAAAACGGCAACAAAAAATACGCAAGCCATACAAATCAGTGCCACCGCTACCATTTGACGGATTTGCAAAGCATACGCGCCGAATAATTTATTTTGACTTTCCGACCTCGGGAACGCAACCAGTTGCAACGTATCGCCACGCGTTTCGTCCAAACCGATGGCGGTTGCCGTCATTTTTTTCAAATACGCATTTTCTTGCAAAGGTAATCCGTTTTGTTGCGCATCATACGCCACAAACACCAGCGCATTCACTTTTTGCACATCATAAAAAACGGCATTGGCGCGCGTTGTCTCGGTTGTGTAATCAAAAACGGTATTTTTAACGGTCGAGCCATCTTCCTTTTGCTCCGTTCGCTCCTCTTTAACAACGGCGGAATCCTTGATAATTTTATGTTGCACCGTTTCCTCGCGCCGAACGGCTAAATCCGCCCGCACAACGGCGCGCACGTTCTCTTGCCCGACATATAATCCGATTACACGTTCCAACGCGCGCGATAAATAAGCATCATACGCCGGCAAAGCGCCGATATCCGTATTTGGGAAGTGCTCTTTAACCACTTCTGCAATAAAGCGTTCTCTATCATTTTCAAGCGAGGAGTGTTGCATTAAAGCCGGCGCAAAATAACCGATACCGGCCACCAGTCCGATACCGATGCCGATAAGTGCCGTCTGCCTCAAAATTTTTCTGGTTTGGCTCACTCATTCACCTTTCACAAACACTTGTTCCATTCTCGCGAAAAAGTATGAAAATTTCGTTAATATGATACTTTTTTATTCATTTTTTTTGCATTATTTTTACTCTTTTACCGAATAAGCCGAACAGAGATTCGTTTTTTATTGAAAAACAAAAAACGCACAGTATTTACTTTCATCAAAACACTTTGTTTTTTCATTATATTAGCAGGCAGAGAACTTTTTGCTCACACCGATTTACATCATTTTTATCTGGAATACTTCGTTTTTTGGGTTGCAAAAAAAATTCATTCTTGTATAATGGGAAAAACTTTTAACGATTCGAAAACAATGCAAAAAAAGAGAATAAATTTAGTATCCTGCATAAAATCTTTTAGGCATTTTTATTTTGCTTTCGAATCTTTCTCCCCTCAAACAAAATCTTTTCAATATCAAGAACAATCTGTTCTCTATCAAAAAGGAAGTATCAAATGACAAAATATATCTTTATTTTGGGCGGTGTTGTTTCATCATTAGGCAAAGGGATTGCCTCCGCCTCCATCGGGTGTTTACTGAAATCGCGCGGATATTCCGTTCGGATGCGGAAAATGGATCCGTATTTGAATGTAGATCCCGGCACAATGTCGCCTTATCAGCATGGGGAAGTTTTCGTAACGGACGATGGCGCCGAGACAGATCTTGATTTAGGACACTATGAGCGATTTGCCGATTTGAATTGTCATAAGACGGACAGTATTTCCGGCGGACGAATCTATTATAATGTCATCCAAAAAGAACGGCGGGGAGATTATCTCGGCGCAACCGTGCAGGCGATTCCGCACGTGACGAATGAAATCAAAGAGTTTATTCGTTCCGATTTACACGGCGAAGATTTCGTGTTGTATGAAGTCGGCGGGACTGTCGGTGATATTGAGGGAACATTAATGTTGGAAGCGATTCGGCAATTTGCCAATGATGTCGGGCGCGAAAATGTATTATTCCTGTTTTTAACGCTGTTGCCTTATATTGACAGCGCCGGCGAACTCAAAACAAAGCCCACGCAACACGCCGTTAAAACGCTTTTGGAGGCCGGCATTCAAGCGGATATTTTGTTATGCCGTTCCAAAATGCCACTCGGGATTTCCGAACGCAACAAACTCGGGTTATTTTGCAATATTCCGGCGGAAGATGTTGTTGTGGCGTTAGATGTTGATAATATCTATAAAGTTCCGCTCGCTTACCATGCAGAGGGGCTGGATGTGCAAGTGTTGAAACACTTTCACATGTATGAATCCTCCCCTGAGCCCGACTTATCAAAATGGGAAGAAATCGTGCAAATTCTTTCCAACTATGAGAAAGAGGTTAAAATTGCGGTTGTCGGGAAATACTGCGGATTATTAGAAGCGTATAAGTCTTTGCATGAAGCCTTGGCGCACGCGGGGATTGCCAACAGAGCCAAAGTAAAAATCAGCTGGATTGAATCCGAGCAATTAGAATCGTTAAGTGATGAAGAATTATCGGCCACGTTAAAACCGTTTGACGGGATTTTAGTCCCCGGCGGATTCGGCGTGCGTGGCATACAGGGAAAAATCCGCGCCATTCAATATGCGCGCGAAAACAATGTGCCGTTTTTCGGCATTTGTTTAGGCATGCAAATGGCGGTAATAGAGGCCGCACGGCACTTACTCGGCATTGAAAATGCCTCATCTGCCGAATTTGGCACGAAATGCGAGCCGGTTATTTCCAAAATGAAAGTATGGGAAAAAGACGGCGTGCAATATATCCGTCAAGATAACGGCGACATGGGCGGAACGATGCGATTAGGCGCGTATCCCTGCGTATTAGCGGAAAATTCGCTTGCCGAAAAGATTTATGGGTGCAATCAAATTCGGGAACGGCATCGCCACCGCTATGAAATGGATATTGCTTATGAAAAGCCGTTAGCGGAAAAAGGGTTTATTATTTCAGGGAAATCGCCCGACGGACTTTTACCTGAAATTATTGAAATTCCATCGCATCCATTTTTTATCGGCGTGCAATTTCATCCGGAGTTTACATCGCGCCCCGGCAAACCGAATCCGATTTTCAAAGCATTTATTGAAGCGGCATTAAAGAACGCGTATATTTGCTGAAACGGTTGATTTTTAAAACGGTGTGTTTTTATACACATCTATAAGGCAAGTATCAGTGTAAACCAAAAAAAAACGGGTTAAGCGAATAAGCGCGAACCCGTTTTAATATTGCGCGGTAGATTATTCTTTCAGGACGCAAGAGTCTCCATCCAGTATGCGCTCTTCATAACATTCCATACAGGCATCGGTTATATTCTGAACATTCACGCGTTCTTCGGTATCGCAGGGATAGCATTTATTATCCCAACCACGCAGTGGCGCATCTGCCGGACATTTCGGAACACAATAGTCATTATACTTATTTCGTGTATCAGGGCACCGTTCACAACCATCGTGAGAAACTCCTCCCATATTTACATTTTTTTCTTCATTACAAGCATAACATTTACCATCTGCACCCGTAAAGAAGCCATTATTACATGGGATGGAACAATACCAATCATTTTGACCGCCAGGGATTCGATTTGGACATTTTTGCGTACAGATTTCTTTCGCGGCACCATACATGTAAATAGCATTTTCTTCACTACAGCTATAGCATGTTCCATCATCACCCCGCACTTCATCACGCGGACAATCTAAGATACAATATCGCCCTCCTACCAACTTACGATTAGGACATCGCTCACAACCATCATGAGAAACGCTATCAACACTTATATTTTTTTCTTCGTCACAAGAACGGCAATTACCATAACCGTCCATAAAAGTATTTTCTGCACATGGGATTGAACAATACCAATCATTCTGCCCAGCCGGGATTCGATTTGGACATTTTTGCGTACAAATTTCTTTTGCCGCACCAAACATAAAAATAGCTGTTTCTTTGCTACAACTATAACATTTTCCATCATCTCCACGTATCTCATTTGTTGAACAATTTAGTATGCAATAGGATCCCGACTTATACCGATTAGAACATCGTTCACACCCATCGTGAGAAACACTATCTACATTTATATTTTTTTCCTCAGCACAAGAACGACAATTGCCATATGCATCCATAAAAGTATTTTCCGTACATGGAAGTGAACAATACCAATCATTTTGACCAGCAAGCATTCGATTCGGGCATTTCTGTATACAGATTTCTTTTGCAATTCCAAACATACTAACAGCATTTTTTTCATCACAACTATAACACTTTCCATTTGTTCCGCGAATTTCATTTTCTCCACAGGGCAACACGCATTTATCATTCCACACTTCTCTGTTTGGGCAAGCGTTGCAGTTTTCATTCACGCCCGTAACGTCAACCCCGTTTTCTTCCTCGCACGTATAGCATTTACCGTTTTTATCTATGAGCGGCTTAAACCACGGGCAACATTGATCGCCTGACACATTGCAACAATAGCCGTTCATCGTTGACGGACAACAATACGGCCCCGCCCATCTATCGCTCGTGCAACAGACTTGACTCCCCGTTAATATGTCTTGCCTGCACCGTTCATTACTCCCGCAGATTGAGACGCATACACCCTCTGCCGAACATCTTGCACATTTACTCGCACAATCATCATCACTATAACATTCTTGATATGGCAACATATCGTCTTCCAAGTGCGCCCCGTATTGGAAGACCATGATTGCCGTTGTTGTCGGCTCGCCTGCTTCCGTCAATCCATCGCAGATACTGGTGTTCCCGTCGTAGGCTAAATCCCCCACTTTCATAATAATCGGCAACGTCCATTCCGTCCGCAAAATCATCTTGCATTCATCTACCGGCACATTCTGCACTTCTATTTCAAAATACTTCGGGTCTTCTAACCAATACGCCGCTATCGGATACCCGAGATTTGTATATTCTCCCATTTCCATCACAATTTCGGGCTCCTCGGGGTCGGTTGTATTATTATCCGCAATCGGGGCGATTGCATACGCCCGTAAATTGATTTCATGCACCGTTTCATTCGCCCGATACATCGTCATCGTATACCTATAGCCCCATATCGCCGTTATGGATAACACGCCGATAATCGCCAATACGCCCAGCATTTCTACCATACTCCGCCCGTATTCGGCTAAACGTGGGCCTCTTAATCCACGCAATCCACCTAATCCGCCTTGCGTTTGCGATTCTGCCAAACATTCTGTTTTTTGATTATTTTTCAAGCACGTCAGGCTTATTTGATTTGCTGATTTTATCTCTTGTTTTGCGCGATTCGCCTTAAATGCACCGTTTTTTACTTTTTTTGCATAAAAAGAAGCCAAGTTAACTATTTGTTTTATATTCATTTTTCTTCGCCCTATTCTACATAAACGTCCGTTTATGTAGAGGGAAACCAGCGCAAAATCGCTCCATAAAAATTAATCTCAAAAAATTATTATTTTACAAGTAGATATTTTGATTTAAATTTTTTCTTGATTATTTTAAAAATACCTTTATAATCTCATTTATACTATATCATCTAAACGGACCTTTTTGTAGAGTCCGTTTTTTTGCATTTCGAATTATTATCGCTTTGATAAAAGTTGTGTTTTTATTCCAAAATTAATATTTGCTTCACAAAATAAAATCACAAAAAAAAGGAGCTATGAAAGCCCCTTTTAATTATGCGCAAATAAAACACAGCTACAGATTTACGCCGTTCTTGCTTGTTGCTGTTGCGTGGCAACCATTGTGAGCGAATCCGGTTGTTGCGTTGCTGCATGCTCACTTGCATGTTGCGCCAACGTCTGTCTTGTATTCGGTGTCTGTGGCACTGCCTGCTGAGCTACTTGCTGAGCCTCTGCCTCACGCGCTTCAACAACCTCGTCTGCTGCCCGACTACCTGTCACAGATTGGACTACACGCTCCGTTAAACCGGAACTGTTGGCAACTTTTAACAAGAAACCTGCCCAACCGCTACAAGTAGATGATAAAATTCCCGTTCCGAACATCGCCAACGTCTCGGTCCGCTTTGCAGGGCCGTAAGAACCCCATGCCGCATAGGCTTTCATCTTTAAATTTCCAAAAAGATCGCCATCTTTTAATTTTGATTCATCTTTGAGATATTCCTCCGCCCCGATAATATCTTTTTGATCAACACTCGCGTATTTCGTTCTTTTCTCAAACTGTTCTTTCTTTTTTTCCGCTTCTTTCCGCGTATCATCTACATCTTTCCGAGTCACTTTTTGTCCGGTCTTTTTGCTCAGATCACCTAACAGTTGCTCTGTTCGAACGTCATCTAATTGGACGGCTGTTTGGTCATTCATACTTTTCATCAGCGTGCTGTTTTGAACCATTTACTATCCTCCGTTGTTCTAAAAAATTCCCAAAATCTATGAGTTGATTATACCATACTTAGCAACAGTTTTCAACTAAAAAATAATTTGATTTTTTATTTTTTTTATGGTAGCATATATACTATATAATCTGCGCGAAAGGGATTTATCGTGAGTATAGAGCGTATTTGTCAAAGATTTCAAGAGGTTTATGATTTAAAAGATAGTAAAGGAACCGCTATCGGACATAATTTCTTCAAATTCAGCACTGATTCGGATATCCGAGCTGAAGAAATAGCTGACTTTAAAGGATTTCAACTTTGGAAGAATCCCGGCAACATTATGGGCTGGACAAGACATTTTAATTGGCTGGGCTCATCCGCTCCGGCCGCCAACCGCTTGGCTTGCAAAGTGGCTATAGACACAACGAAACTAACTCCCGAATCATGGAAATTAGTATTGGATAAATGCGCATCTTTGTATCAAACGGAAAGCGAAGAGGATCATTTTGTTGCCGATTTACTGTTATTTCGCATTGCGCTGAATCGTGAAAAAGGCGAGGCAAATACCTATTGGCAAAATTCTTCACCGCTTTATTCCACAACGTTATTGAGCTATATATCAAATCTCGGTCATATCTACCCCGATCCCAAAGGGGAAGAATATTTAAAATTTCTGCAACAGGAATTAGCGGCCGGCAAATTAACGGTTGCCAAACAGTCTATGCAAGAGAAAGAAATAACGAATCAAAAACAACGGCAAGTATCAAACACAAAAGCAAAAAACATCTCAAATGAGGAAATTTTAGCAAATAACAAAGAAATTTTAGCTCAGCTGAACGCACTTCAAAAAGCAAATCAACCACCTGCCGATACGATCGATCATACTGCTACCAACGAAACATCAAGCAATACCTCACCTCTTGACCCTCAATCTCTTTCCCTATTACAGCAAAACTTAAAGCAGGCACAATCAAATCTGGTTACCAAGGAGGATGTTAAAAAAATTCCGGGGATACATCAAGCCATGCTTGCATCATTAAATTCCAATACGCCCTCAACGGAAACAAAAGAAGAGCTAAAAGATGAGCAAAAAAACATTCAACAAGCGGCGGTGGCGCAACAGCAGGCGGAAGGGCAAGAAGGATTTTGGTCAAAATGGGGGTGGGTCATCGGTATTGTCGCAACAGCGGGCCTAGGCTTTTTAGCGTGGTATTTGGTTAAAAGATATAAAGATAAAGCCGATGAAAGCGCCTCTCAATCCAGTGCATTAAAAGATGAGATAACCTCATTACAAGACGAAATCAACGATTTAAACAATTCCGACGGCTCGTCAAGCAATACTAATACCGGCAATGACGATACGCTCGGTAATAATGCCGTTATCGTCAATACCGATACGCTCAATCAAATCAACGAAATTCTTTCAGGCAGCAACCAAAGGACTTAATACACATAACATCCTTAAAAGTGCCCTTTTTATTTAGATTATCGGAGTTAATCATGTCAACATCAGAAACAAATTCAGCAAATCGCGGACAAGCCTCAGCGCGCGAATCGCAAAATAACAAAGCAAAAGCAAAAAAAACGTCTTTCGGGCGAAATACACTGTTGGCATTGGGCAGTTTATTTGCCGTCGGCGGTTCGCTCTTTCAGGTTCTGCAATATATGACGCGTGATAAAAGCGAATCAACAAAAATCGGTATGGTTGTTGGCGATTATCTGACTAAAACACAAGCAGAGAATACGGCACTTATGAACCGGACGCAAGAAGCCTCACAAAACCGCACGTCTTATGAACAAGAGTGCAAAGATATGGCGGTGATAGTTGTGCAACTGGCCGATAAATTTAAGCAAAAATCACCCGAACAAATTATTGATCGGGCGTGTCTTTTATATCAAAAGCAGCAAAAAGGGAATCCCAAAGCCGAGATTATTTTGGAGGATATGCAGGCTATTAAGAACAATTTTACGGGAACAACAAAAGATTTGAGAAATATGATGACCTGCTATCATACGTCACCCGAAATACCGTTTTCAAATCATTTAACAGATACCGCAACCGTGCGAGACAGGATTTATCGTTATGAAAAGAAAGTGCGTCAGTTCTTATTGAAAGAATATAACGTTATGCAACAAAGTATGCTTCAAAACATCAAATAAAAAAGGCTTTTGCATAATCCCCTTGCAAAAGTTTCTTATTTTTATCTTGCATTTTATAATGAAATAAGCTACAAAGACATTCAGTGTTTACTTTTGAAAGAGGGACAATTATGGAAAAAGAACAAAAACAAGCCATCAAAGAGTTGGCAGAATTATTGCATGAAAATAATTTATCCGAAATTGATTACGAATCGCACGGCGTGCATATTCGCATTGTGGGGCCGAAGCCCGTTCCCGTCCCACCGCCACCTGCTCCGGGTGCCGTTTCGCCTGTTCCGCCCGTTCCGGGAGTTCCTGCCGTTGCAGCCAACAATCCCGTTCCGGCACCGCGCGCCGAAAAACCCGTTGTAAAAGCGGAGAACAATTTGGTTTCGCCGATGGTTGGTATTGTATACTTGGCAAAAGATCCGTCATCACCGAATTTTGTAAAAGTGGGCGATATGGTCAGCGTCGGGCAGACAATTTGTTTAATTGAAGCTATGAAAACATTTAACCCGATTAAAGCGACGAAAAGCGGTAAAATTGTTGCCGTATTGGTAGAATCGGGTAGTCCTGTTGAGTATAACCAACCGTTATTTGAATTGGAATAATGAATGTTTGAGAAAGTATTAATTGCTAATCGTGGCGAAATTGCTCTGCGTATTCATCGGGCCTGCCGCGAAATGGGTATTAAAACGGTGGCCGTTCATTCAACGGAAGACGCTAATGCCATGCATGTTAAATTGGCCGATGAAGCCGTTTGTATCGGGCCTGCTCCCGCAAAGGATTCTTATTTAAACAAAGCGGCCATTATTTCGGCAGCCATGATAACCGGTGCCGATGCCATTCATCCCGGGTACGGCTTTTTATCCGAAAATGCCGATTTCGCCGAAATGGTTGAAGCGCATGGCATGGTATTCATCGGGCCGAAGCCGGAAATGATTCGGTTAATGGGCGATAAGGTAACCGCCAAAAAAGCAGCCATTGAATCGGGATTACCCGTTGTGCCAGGCTCGGACGGCGATGTCAAAACGGTGCAAGAAGCGCTGATGTGGGGCGAAAAAATCGGTTATCCCGTTATTGTTAAAGCCGCAGCCGGCGGTGGCGGAAAAGGCATGAAGGTGGCGAACAGTGCCGCCGAAATGGCCGATGCGTTTACGTTGGCAAAAAATGAGGCGCGCAATTCATTTTCAAGCGATGTCGTTTATATTGAAAAATATCTGCAAACACCGCGCCACATTGAAGTTCAAATTATCGGCGATAACTACGGAAACGTTGTCCATTTAGGCGAGCGCGATTGTTCATTACAGCGCAATCACCAAAAAGTGCTGGAAGAAACACCCTCTCCTGCCTTAAATGCTCAACAGCGCAAAGAAATCGGTGAGATTGCCGCCAACGCCATGCGAAAACTCGGTTATTCCAATGTCGGGACGATTGAATTTTTGTATGAAGACGGAAAGTTCTATTTCTTGGAAATGAACACACGTGTTCAGGTAGAGCATCCGATTACGGAAATGGTTACGGGTGTTGATATTGTGCGCGATCAATTACGTGTGTCCAGCGGGGCAACACTCGGGTATACACAAGATGATATTGTCTTTTCCGGACATGCCATTGAGTGCCGTATCAATGCGGAAGATCCGCAAACGTTTATTCCGTGCCCGGGACGAATCGGGGCCTGGCATACACCGGGCGGATTAGAAGTTCGGGTTGATTCAGGTATGTATGCCGGTTGCAAAGTTCCGCCCTGCTATGATAGTATGGTTGCGAAGTTAATCGTTCACGGCAGAACGCGCAACGGCGCTTTAATGCGCTTACGGCGGGCATTGGAAGAATTCGTAATTGAAGGCATTTCAACAACGATACCTTTGCATCAACACATTATTGCCGATCCCGAATTTTTGGATGGTCAGTATAATATTCACTGGCTTGAAAAATTTATTGAAAAACATCGGGATGAGATTGTAGAAGAATAACGGACAAACACGCTCGTCCGACACAAACAGGAGAAGATAGATGGCGCGACAAAACCATGTGGCAGATTTAGAGCATGAGACGCTCGTTAAAGTGATTAAGGCATTTTTAAGCGGTGATTTTTGCGAAAATGCGGCGAAAATTCCTGCTGAAGCGCAAGAGATACCCAATGTCAATAAAACGCTCGCCGAAATGCAAAATATGACTGCGCATCGTTGTGCGGCAGATATGGGGTGCATTGTGGAAAATGTGCCGGATACGGATACACGCAGATGTGCCGAAAGCGCCTCGGAGCGCACGTCATTTGATATGCCGATGTTGAGCGTGTCCAAGGAAGTGTGCAACAGATGTAAAAACAACCAATATGTTGTCACGGAACAATGTCAAGGTTGTTTGGCACGCCCTTGCACAAATTGTCCGTTCGGAGCGATTGAGTTTATCAACGGGAAATCGCACATCAATCAAGAAAAGTGCAAGAAATGCGGTATTTGTGCAAAATCGTGTCCGTATGGGGCTATTTTGAAGATGACAATGCCGTGCGCCGGCGTTTGCCCTGTGGATGCCATTAGCAAAAACGAAGAAGGCATTGCCGTTATAAACCACGATAAATGTATTTTATGCGGTCAATGTTCGGTGGCGTGTCCGTTTGGTGCCATTATGGTCAATAGCGAAATTATTGACGTATTAAAAGCCATTAAAGCGGGGAAAAAGGTTGTTGCCATGCCGGCCCCGGCCATTATGGGACAATATAATGCAGCAACAATCGCGCAAGTGCTATCAGCCTTTATCAAAGCCGGTTTTTCGGACGCTATTGAAGTAGCGGTGGGCGCTGATATTACCACACGCAATGAGGCGCATGAGCTGGCGGAGCGGTTGGCAAACGGAGCGCCGTTTATGACAACGTCGTGTTGTCCTGCCTACTATAACGCCGTTCGGAAACACTTCCCCGAAATGCAGGAATTTGTATCACATACGTTGACACCGATGCAATATACGGCTCGTTTGGTCAAGGAGCGTGATCCGGAGTGCGTAACCGTGTTTATCGGACCCTGCATGGCAAAGCGCATTGAGGGCTATAACGATGCGTATACGGATTATGTTTTGAATAACAAAGAAGTTGTTGCCTTATTTGAAGCCATGGGAATTGATCCGAAAGAAACGGAAGAAATTCATGCCGATGATAATGCCTCTAAACAAGGGCGCGGATATGCCATTACAGGCGGAGTTGCATCGGCAGTCGGCTCATTAAAAACATGCGAAGTTTGTCCGGTAGCCATTAACGGCTTAACAAAAGAAACCGTGCGTCAACTCAAAATGTATGCGAAAAATCGCAAAGCGGACGGGAATTTGGTAGAAGTTATGGCATGTGTCGGCGGTTGCGTCGGCGGGCCGGGTGTTGCGGCACCGATTAAGAAAGCCACAAAAGAGATTCAAGACTTGATGAAAACAAGTGAAGACTTGAAAGACTACTAATCGTTCGCTAAACAGAAAAGCACGCGTTATATCGTTTATCCGTCATCTTAAAAGATAACGGTAAGAAAATGCTATGGAATTACCGTAGGGGATTGTTCTACCGTAGGGGATTCTTTTGCCTCACAGGAAACGCAGGGACACACATAAAAGTATTTGCTGACACAGGTTTCAGAAGAATTTCGGTGGCAAGGAGTCATACATTCACCATGGCACAACGATTGTCGGGTTATATGACAACTCAAAATATAAACATATACCTCCATAAGCATATTAACAAAATCAATCAACAACTCATTCTAAAAGCGTTATCCAACTTAAAAACAATAAAAACAACCCATAACAGAATTTCAAACCAATAAAAATAAAAAATTGCCAACCGAAAAAATATGATATACTGACATTATTAAGTGAATTGGATTAAAAAAATCAAAGTTCAAAGCTGGATTCATTGAAAAAAAATAGGCGAATTACAAGAAAAAGGCATTATGTCAAAAAGTGAATTTTTGAATAAAAAAGAACAAAATAGTGTAGTATATTAAAAAGCAAAAGGTGTTAAAGGGGGTATGAATATCACAGCTTATGAGGAAACGGATGATCAGGTAATGAACAACGCCAAAATCGCGCAAACCAATTTAATGATTATTTGAGTGAGTTGGATAAAGCACAACGTAACAATTTCTTATTTTGCTCAACAACAAACGCAATCTCCACAAAAGGCAGTTACCACATTACTAAAAAAGGAAACAACAACGTATAGAGAATTTTTAACACGCGAAAATGTTATGGAAAAATCTTAAAATGCAAAAAACACATTTTCAAGTAGCATAATTGCAAATCAGCATAGCCGACAATAGCATTTTTCCTACCTATATTTTAAAATTGCCTCAACTTTATTTCCATTGGATTTATCTGCCCTTTTACCTGATTGGCTTTTGCAATATCATTATATCCTATATCGGCACAAGCATCGCTTTTCTGATGCATTCATTTCCGGATACAAGCAAAGCGGAATAAAGAAATAACTTTTCCCGTATCAATTAGTTGTTTATTGTTTTTTGAAAATAGGGAGTTATCATTCTAAACATAACAACAGATAAAAAAATAACCTTTTTTAAAAAATATCTCTTGCATTTTGAGAAAAAAAGAATATAATGAAAAACAGAATTCGGTGAGGGCGCGTAGCTCAGTTGGTAGAGCAGCTGACTCTTAATCAGCGGGCCCAGAGTTCGAGTCTCTGCGCGCCCACCAATTTACCCTTGTTCTACGAACAAGGGTATTTTTTTGATTAAACCATCATTCCTTTGTGCGGTATATAAAAATCCGAAAATGTCTGTTGATATATCTGCCCGTTCGAGACTTCTTTCTCGCGCGATGACGAACGGATACGTATGAACCCCTATTCTTTTTGGATACACCAAATTCTGCTTTGTCGGCGTTATAAATCAGTGAGAAACAAGAAACACGCGTGTAGAAGCATATCCCCAAAAGATTAATCCTAAGCTCGCACAAACTGCAAAGAACCTATCCAGAGATACAAACAATAACCTCACATTAACTACAACAAAAAGTTTTGATTTTATCGCCCCAAACAGGCAAAACATAAACCCACACACAACAATAAAGAACTTTTGTATATATTATCCCCAAATGCTTATCCCCAAATACAAAAAAGGGCTTTTAAAATAAAAAGCCCTTTTTCTTTTTACGGTTGATTCGGGTTACGCCGTCGGACCTTTCACCTCTTGCGCAACCGTGCGAATGTCAAAGCGACGCAACACGGGGACACCAACAAAAATAGATGAATATGTCCCTAAAATCGTTCCCCAAACCATTGCGCGCGAAAATCCTTGCAACGAATCTCCGCCGACAAATAATAACACAAGCACAACAAATAAGGTTGTCAAACTCGTTAAAATCGTGCGCGAAAATGTTTCGTTGATACTTCTGTTTAAGATACTATCAATACTTTCTTTACGGAATTTCCGCAGATTTTCACGAATACGGTCGTAAGTAACGATTGTATCATTACAATCATAACCGGCTAATGATAAAATACCGGCCACAACTACCATATTGAAATCCCAACCAAACAGTGCAAACAAACCGACCACAATAATCAAATCGTGCGCCAAAGCCAGCATACATCCAATGGCAAACGGCCATTCAAACCGAAACCAGATATATACGGAAATAGCCACAAGCGCCAAAATGGAAGCTAATAAACTCTTTATCTTTAATTCTTCCCCGATTGTCGGGCCAATCACCTCAACCCGTTCATACTTATAGCCCGTGCCGAGTTCTGCTTTAATTTGATTGACAACCGTTGCCCCCGTTTCGCCTTCACGCGGTTGGCACTGAATCAAAATCATATTGCCGTCAACGCCGGACGATTGAATGGTAAAATCTTTCAAGAAAGATAACCGTGAACGCATTTCCTGCATATCAAACGTTTTATCCGATGAAACTTCCACGAGCACACCGCCTTGGAAATCAATTCCGTAATTCAATCCGCGAATACTGATGGCCACAATGCTGACAATGAGCATAATAATGGACAATGTATACCCGACATAACGCATTTTAATAAACGGAATATTAAAATTTCTTTTTCTAAATAATTTTTTCATTGCTTTCTTCCCTTACAAATCAATCTTTTTCGGTTTACGAACGGCAACCCATGCCGAAAGCAAAACTTTATTGAACGATAATGCACCGAACATGGTTGTTGCCAAACCTAATCCCAACGTAATGCCGAATCCGCGAACGGAGCCCGAGCCTAACATAAACAGGAATAAGGCGGCAAAAAGGGTTGTCAACTGTCCGTCAAAAATAGCGGAAAAAGCGCCGTCAAAGCCCCGTTGGATAACTTCTTTCGGAACTGTTACGCCTTTTTGCATTTCTTCTTTCATCCGTTCAAAAATCAGAATGTTTGCGTCAACCGCCATAGCAACCGTTAAAGCAATACCGGCCAAACCGGGCAATGTGAGTGTTGCATTCAACAGGCTTAACAAGGCTAATAAAATAATGCCGTTAACAATTAAGGTAATATCTGCCAAGAATCCGAAGAAACCATACACAATAACCATAAAAATCAAAACGGCGGCCAAACCGATAATGCAAGCGTTTGTGCCTGCTTTAATCGAATCTTCACCGAGCCCGGGTCCAACAACTCGTTCTTCCGCCACAATCAACGGCGCCGGCAAAGCACCCGAGCGCAATAACAAGGCTAAATCATTTGCACTTTGCACGGTAAAATTACCCGAGATAATTCCTTGCCCGCCCGTAATCGGACTGTTGATCACCGGCGCACTAATCACTTTACCATCTAACATAATGGCTAATCTGCGACCGACATTCTCACGCGTGGCATTACCGAATTCCTTAGCCCCTGACGCATTAAACTCAAAAGCAACCACCGGTTCACCGTGTTCGCCGTAGCTCTGTTTTGCCGATTTAAGTTCACCGCCGTTCACAATCACACGCCGTTTTAAAACGATGTATCCCGTTTCATCACCCGTTGCCAACATGGAATCGGGCGAGAGTTTTCCCATTTGAGCCATTTGCGGAGATGTTTCTTCATCAACCAAATGGAACGACATTTTTGCCGTTTTTCCCATAATGGCTTTAATTTCGGAAGGATCTTGAACGCCCGGTAATTGAATCACAATCCGATCCATTCCCTGCTGTTGAATAAGCGGTTCTTTCGTGCCGAGTTCATCAATCCGTTTACGCACAATTTCCAACGATTGTGTAACGGCTTTGCGTTCCATTTCTTCCAATGCTTCAGGCGTATAAGAAACCGTTAAGGCATTATCATTGGCTTCAATATTTAACGCACTTGTTTCCAGTTTACGAATAGCCTCGCGCGCCGAAGCCACATCGGCCGCATTTAAAATGCGAATATGCATTGCGCCGTTTTCAACCGTTAAACCGGCAAAACGAATGCGTTGCGCCCGCAATTCGGAACGCGTTAAATCCGCAAGCGTTGTTAATTTTTCTTTGATTAAATCGTTTGTATCAACTTCCATCAACAAATACGAACCGCCTTGCAAATCCAATCCGAGCGTAATCGGTTTGAACCATGCCTGAACCCCTTTCGGTAATTGCTCCAATACCGTTTTCGGTAAAAAGTTCGGCAAGGCAAAAAGGAATCCGATGACAACAACCGCAATCACCAATCCCGTTTTAATTTTTGAATATCCAAACATTTTTTATCCTTATTTTTTGCTGTTCTTTTCTTCTTTATCAATCACTTGCGAAACATAATCGCGCACAACTTCAATTTCCGTGTTTTTGGCAATTTCAACCGTTAATATATCATCTTTCACGGCCGTTACCTTTCCTTTAATTCCGCCGATAATAATTTGACTGCCTTTGACGATACTGTTTAACCGTTCCTGATGCGCTTTCATACGCTTTTGTTGCGGACGTAATAGCAGAAAATACAGCACAACAAAAATTAAAACAATCTGAATTAAAATTTTCATACCGTCAGGCGCTGCCGAATTTGAAACTTCCGCCGCCGTTTCAACCGTTTGAGCAAATGCTGGTGAAATAAACATCTTTTTTCCTTTTCTTCAAAAAATTAAACCACTGAATTAAACCCTTTCCGGTTGCGAAGTATAAAGTTTTACGAAAAAAAAATCAATCCTTTTTCCGAAAATAATTTGACTTTTAGCTCAAATTTTTATACCGTTAAACTCTGTTTTATGATTTTTACGAGGGGAAATACGGTATGAGCGTTCAATTAAAAATTCAATATTTGCCACATTATCAATCATCTTGGGAACGAATCCACTATAAGCATACCGATGATTCCGGCTTTGATTTACGGGCAGCCGTTGAAACACCCGTTATTTTGAAAGCGCATGAAATTCGCCTGATTCCGTGCGGTATCAAAATTGAGATGGCACATGATTCTTCCACACCGTATTTTTATGAATTACAAATTCGCGCTCGCTCCGGTCTGGCCGCCAAACACGGTATCGGCGTTGCCAACGGTCCGGGCACGGTTGATTACGGATATCGTGGCGAGATTATGGTCCCGCTTATCAATTTCAGCAACGAAGATTTTGAAATTGCCCCCGGCGATCGCATTGCGCAAGGCATTATCTGCCCCGTTATACAAGCTGTTATTACCGAAACGGATACCGTTGCGGATAATTCGGCACGTGGCGCAGGCGGATTTGGGTCAACGGGGCAAAAGTAATTTTGATTTGTTTTGTTAAGACTTATAAACCACGCAAAAGTGCCGTTTCAAACAAACGCCGTAAAAAAGTAATTGCATGTGAAGAAAACACGGATGATATGAGTCTACCTCTTCACTCGACTGCTTTTTCGTTGACGAAAGAAAAAATATCTGCTTTAATAATTTGATACCGCGCAACTCATTAAACTTGAAGCGGTAAACGGTGATACGGGAGATTTTCTTGATGTTTTATTTTGATGCACATTGTCATCTTCTGCCGAGAAAGCAGTTTATCAAAGCGATGGATGCGGGAATTACTTACTTCATCTGCAATGCCACCCATCCTCGGAATTGGCATAAGCTGTTGGATGTGGCCTCAACAATCACGGGAATCTATCCTTGTATCGGCATTCACCCGTGGTATATAGCCGATTTAAAATCAGATTGGCAGGTTAAAATGCACCTGTTATTTGAAAAATATCCGCATTTAATGGTTGGCGAAATCGGCTTGGATACAACACGCCCCGATCTTTCCCGACAAGCCGAGATTTTTGAATTTTGTTTAAAAACAGCGCTCAAATATCGTCGAGCCGTTCATATACACGGGCATGAATCCTGGGGCCTGATTACAGATATTTTAAAATGCTATCCGGGATTGACTTGCTTATTTCACCGTTTTTCAGGCACACCCTCCCAGGCGAAACAGTTGTCCACCGTTACAAATGCGTATTTTTCGCTGATGAGCGTTCGCCCCGCAAGATACCTGCCCGCAGAGAGGATTTTGGTTGAAAGCGATTCACCCGATGGATTGCATAAACCCGCACGTGTTATGGAATTGGCCGAACGAATCGGTTTAGATTGGGCGCAACTGGATGCAAATTTCTGCCGTTTCCTCGGCGAAACGATGCCGATGAAAGGGGACGCACCGAAGCAACTTCTAACAACACAAGATGACCCGATTTCATCACAAATCAACCTCCAAAATACGCCAATATGTTCGGATAAACAATCGCAACCGATCAATTCGGAGGCAATAAAATGAAGCAAGCAACCTTCGCCTCTGGTTCAACATCAGAAGAGATGGCCGAGAGAACTATATTCTCTATGCCCGACACAACCCCCTCCTCTGACACATCATCTATGCCCGACACATTAACCTCCCCCGAATCTGCGGAATTTCAATCTGTTGCCGGGGCAAGAACCCTTTTGCTTCTGGGGCAAGAGGGAGTCGAGCAACTGAAAAAGTCGCATATCATGGTTGTGGGTTGTGGCGCCGTGGGCGGTATGGCAATAGAGGCACTGGCACGAACAGGTGTCGGCAAAATAACCGTGGTAGATTTTGATTGTTTTTCACCCAGCAATCTCAATCGCCAGATTTTAGCAACTATCCCGACAATGGGTATTGCCAAAACGGAAGTTGCCTGTCAGCGCATTGCGCAAATTAACCCGAAAATAACCGTTATTCAAAAACAGTTATGTGTTAATGCAAATACGATTGATTCTCTCTTTAACGAATCTCCCGATTTTGTGATTGATGCCATTGATTCGCTCAATCCGAAAACAACGCTCATTGAAGCCTTAATCAATCGCCGTATTCCCTTTATTTCCGCTATGGGGGCTGCCCTTAAAACCGATTTGACGCGTATCAAAATCGCACCGATGAAAAAAACAATTCAATGCCCGCTGGCGTCATTTGTGCGCAAACGGCTCCGCCGTCGCGGAATTGATTTATCGTTTCCCGTTGTGTATTCCGATGAATGCGTTTCCGATAAAACACACTTGGGCGCACCCGACGGCGAAAGCAATCGTCATACCATGGGTTCAATCATAACCGTTACGGGAATATTCGGTTTAATGTGCGCCCATTTTGCCATTCAACATATCATCAATCAATCCTCTTTACAAGATAATGCACAGGATAAAACACAATGACCAGTTTATTTGATATAGATGAACCCGAAAATGATAATACGACACAATCAAATGCCGATTTGAGTAACACCATATCGTTTAATCCTTTGGATGAAGCCGTTGAATCCATTTTTCACACCACTTCATCGGAAGAATCACACGAAAATAATTCTTTTTCCCGCCGAGCACCCGATACTGCTTTCCACATTCCGGCGCCCGCCTTTTTAGACGAGCTAAATCCGGAACAACGTCAAGCCGTTGAAACAACTGACGGACCGCTCCTTGTTTTATCCGGTGCCGGCACGGGAAAAACAAAAGTTCTCACCACCCGAATCGCCTATATTATCCAGCAAAGAAAGGCTTTGCCGTGGCAAATTTTAGCCGTAACATTTACCAACAAAGCCTCCAAGGAGATGAAATCGCGATTAGAGCGCCTGATCGGCGGAGATGCTTTTTCCGTCTGGCTCGGCACGTTTCACGCCATCGGCATTAAAATTTTGCGCAAGTTCGGAGACAGAGTCGGATTGGCCCCCAACTTCATCGTTCTCGGTTCGGATGATCAGGAAAGGCTCATCAAAAAATTGATGCAAGAAGCAGGCATTGATATCAAAAAATATACGCCTGCTACCATGCTGGAAATTATTCAGCGCTGGAAAGATAAAGGGTTACTTCCCGAACACGTTTCTTCGGCCTATCAATCTTCTTTTTGCAACGGACAAGCCTTATATTTTTACCGCCAATACCAACAAAAATTACAAGCACTCAATGCCGTTGATTTTGGTGATTTGCTTTTATTGCCGTTAGCATTATTTCAACAAGATGCTTCTGTTTTACGGCAATATCAGCAACAATTCAAATATATTTTGGTTGATGAATATCAAGATACAAACGTAGCTCAATATCTTTTATTGCGTTTGCTGGCTAAGGGGCATAATAACTTATGTTGCGTCGGAGACGATGATCAATCCATTTATTCCTGGCGCGGAGCGGAAGTGGAAAACATTTTAAGTTTCCAAACGATTTTCCCCGATGCCAAGATTATTCGGCTGGAACGCAATTATCGCTCCACGGGGCATATTTTAAACGCCGCCGCCGCATTGATAGCGCATAATACGGGGCGACTCGGCAAAACACTCAAACCGATTGATTCGCATAATCAAGGCAAGCGAATTTCCGTTAAAGAATACTTTAACGGGAATCAAGAGGCTGAACAAATCGTTGAAAAAATAAACGAAACATACCGCGCCGGCGGATTACTCGGCGAAACGGCCATTCTGGTTCGCGCCACATTTCAAACGCGTTTATTTGAAGAAAAGTTATTGCAAGCCGGCATTCCTTATAAAATCATCGGCGGATTTAAGTTTTATGAACGCGAAGAAATTAAAGATGCCGTTGCTTATTTGCGATTGGCATTGAATACAAATGATGACTTGGCTTTTTTGCGTATTGTCAATAAACCGAAACGGGGCATTGGGAAACAGGCAATGGAGGCATTGGAACAAACAACGGCTGAAAAGCACATCAGTTTATTTGATGCGATTACATGGGCGCCCTTACGTCCTGCCGTTCGTAAGGCGTTGGAATCTTTTGTAACACTTATCAAACGCGCCCACGAATTAACGCAAACGGAAAAACCGGCCGATACGGCTAAGATGATATTGGAAGAAAGCGGTTATATTCAAATGTGGCAAACGGATAAATCTCCCGAAGCGGAAGGACGCATTGAAAACATTAACGAATTATACAACGTGTTAGATGATTTTGAAGATATTGAATCATTTATTGAATATGCCTCATTGGTAACGGATACGGATGAAAATACCACCGGCGATCAGCTGGTTGTGATGACGTTACATGCCTCAAAGGGATTGGAATTTAAAACGGTATTTTTGCCCGGGTGGGAAGACGGATTATTTCCGCATCAAAAAGCATTAGATGAATCGGGCGACATTGGCTTGGAAGAAGAACGAAGATTGGCGTATGTGGGAATCACACGGGCGAAAAAGGAAGTCTTTATTTCGTATGCCCAAAGCAGAAGATTATACGGGCAATGGATAAATCCGTTACCCAGTCGCTTCATCAACGAATTACCCGAGGAAGATATTGATTTTCAACCGCTTTATGAATACAATCATTTTCATGCCGGATCAACGCAATCCGAGGAGCGGTATCATTCTTCATCTGCATTTGAAGATAATTTCTTTGATACCCGAGATGAATCGCATACTGCCGAACAACATCGCCCCGTCAGTCGTTGGGACAGAGAATCCGTTTCAAGCGGATTTGAAACGGGATTTGATTCATCGTCCGCACACTTTATTACGCCGTCTTTTAAAAGCACCGCAAGTAAAAAATCCAAACGAATCGGCAAACGGGTGCGACACGAAACATTCGGCCTCGGAACGGTTGTCCGCGAAGAAGGCGAACGGCTGGATATTCGCTTTGATTCGGGAGAACTCAAAAAAATTATGGCAAGATTCGTTGAATTGGCGGAATGATAACAACTCTTTGAACTATCCCGAAAAACATACAGAACACCGAAAAGCACCAAAAAAGCCTGCCGTTACTGGCAGACTTTTTTAGCTCCTCGGTTAACCTTATATATATTGGCCAACACGGTTTTATTCTTTACGCGGTAGCGCCTTTCGCTAACTGATGCAAGCAACGTTTTGCCATTTTAACGGCATTTTGATAATTAGATGCCGTTGAAATTCTATGCCAATCCAAATGTTCGCGCAAAAAGGTATTATGCAAAATCCGTCGCGGTTGTTTTTTAACGTTGCACAAAATCACTTTTGTATCATTTTGTTCCAACTTTTTAATAAATTCAACCAACAAATTTGCACCGCTGGCATCAACCATCGGCACCTGCCCCATTCTTAAAATCAAAATTTTCGGTTTACTCCGTAATTGATTAAAGAATTTTGAAATTTCATTAACACCGCCGAAAAAAAGCGGTCCGGAAACTCGCAAAGCAATCACCCCCTGCTCCGTCAATGCTTCCGGTAAACTTTCGCCCCCGAAAATTTCTTCCGACATTTTATCTTCCGTTTCAATTTCAATTTCACGGCTCATCCGATGCATAAAGATAATCGTTGCCATGATGAAGCCAACGGAGATGGCTGTGTTCAAGTCAACAAACACCGTAAGCAAGAATGTTGCAAGCAGGGTATTTCTATCTCCGGCTTGGGCGCGCAATAAATTATACATTTTATCCAGCCCCAACATATTCCAGCCGATAATAATCAACACAACCGCCAAACAAGCCAACGGCACATACTGCGCAACCGAAGCAAACGCTAACATAAACAATAAAATAAACACGGCGTGCATAATACCCGAAACGGGAGAATACGCATTGGCTTTAAAATTTGTTGCCGTTCGCGCGATGGCGCCCGTTGCGGGAATACCCATAAAAAATGCCGCACCGATATTGGCCACACCTTCCGCTACCAACTCCATATTTGAATTGTGATTATCACCACTCATTCCATCAACCACTTTGGCACTCAAAAGGGATTCGACACCGGCCAAAAATGCCACGGTTAATGCACTCGGTAACAGCGTGAATATCAAAGAAAAGTCAAGAACATCAAAATTCGGTTTCGGCAAAAAATGGGGCAACGCTCCGAATTGCGACCCAATCGTATTAACGGGCAACTGAAAAATAACAACGGGTAATGTTGCGCCGATAATGCTGATTAAATAAGCAGGGCTTTTCGGGAAAAACTTTTTGCAAACAATAATAATCCCAAAGGCAAGAACCGCAATCAAAACCGCATAGATGTTGATTGTATTTAAGTGCGAAAAATACGTGCCCCATTTCGGTAATACGGCTGCCGGTAAAGAATCAATACGCAGTCCGAGTAAATCCTTTATTTGCGTGGAGATTAACGTAATACCGATACCCGCCGTAAATCCGATGACAACGGGATACGGAATATATTTAATATATGTTCCGAATCGTAATAATCCCGCAACAATCAATATAATCCCCGATAAAATCATCGTGGTCAAAAGCGCCGTATACCCATATTGACTGATAATACCGAAAATAACAACGACAAATGCCCCCGTCGGCCCGCCGATTTGATACCGTGAACCACTGAATAACGCAATTAAAAATCCGGCAACAATCGCCGTATATAACCCTTGCGCCGGCGTAACACCCGAAGCAATCGCCAATGCCATCGCCAACGGAACGGATACAACAGCCACCGTCAACCCGGCCAAACAATCGCGCATATATTCTTTCAATGTATATTTTTTACGAAACACCTCTACCAGTTTCGGCGTAAAATGCCGAACAAACGACTTCTTCGTTTTCGCCAAATCAATTATTTTTTTCATTTCCGACATCCTTTTTCATCTTTTTTCGGTTACTTTTTTAAAAACAGGCACTATATGCGCAATTTTGTATTGCGTCAAGAGATAAAACATAAAAATTTATTTTTTTTCGTGCAAAAAACGATTGACTTTTTATTTTCACATCCATATAATCTTCTTATTAAGACTTATTACTATTAAGAGCATAGAGTATTACAGGCGATGGGAACGCAACCAAGATGAAGCGCAATACAAAGCAACAATCATATATTTGTGAAGCCGTTTTGGAACTGCATCACCCAACGGCGCGCGCCGTTTATGACTATGTTAAGCAAAAATGTCCCTCTGTGAGCAAAGGCACGGTTTATCGGGTTTTAGCATCGCTTGTTCAAGAGGGAAAAATCAATCAGATTCAAATTACGAATGGAGCGGATTGTTATGATTGGGATTGCGCACCGCATCATCATTTAGTTTGCGAAACATGCGGCGCGGTTTGTGATATTCCCGCCGATAAAATTAAAACATTCCGCAACAATCAAGAGTGTGCCGATATGTATATTCGCACGCATACGATTTTATTTTTCGGGCAATGTGCAACTTGTTATGCGCAGACGAAAAAAGAATTGTCCGAGCGCGGAGAAATTCAAGACTCCGAGCGGACGACACAAGAGAACGATACGCGGTTATCGTTTATATCAATCAACACATAAAGAAAGGAAAAAATAAAATGACAACACCATCATTAAAAGGTTCTAAAACGGAAGCCAACTTGTGGACTGCTTTTGCAGGCGAATCGCAAGCACGCAACAAATACACCTATTATGCATCCAAAGCCCGCAAAGACGGTTTTGTTCAAATTGCCAATATCTTTGAAGAAACAGCCAACAATGAAAAAGAACACGCTGAAATTTGGTTTAAATTATTGCATGACGGACAAATCCCTGGCACAGCCGAAAATTTAGCCGATGCCGCTGCCGGCGAAAACTATGAATGGACGGATATGTATGCCGGCTTTGCCAAAACGGCTCGTGAAGAAGGATTTACACGTATTGCCGTTTTGTTTGAAATGGTTGCAAAAATTGAAAAAGAACACGAAGAAAGATACCGTAAACTGTTGAACAATGTTGAAAACGGTCTTGTCTTCTCACGCGATGGCGATATGATTTGGCAATGCTCCAACTGCGGACACATTGTTATCGGCAAAAACGCACCGAAAATTTGCCCGGTTTGCGAACATGCACAAGCATACTTCCAAATCAAGGCAGAAAATTACTAATTTTTGCCACATACAAGCAAAAGCAAATAAAAAGCGGTTGTTCGGTTTACGAACAGCCGTTTTTTCGTTTCGCACACATCTCAACAAAGCCTACTCCAAATCATCAAAATACATTTTGCGCGAAATACCATAAAGAACAGCAGATAAATTCTTGCGCAATACGTATGCAAATAAAATTGCGATGGTTGCAAGATGATTCCATGTATGATTTGCCGGCCCAACTTTTTATTTTGCTTGCTTTTCGCAAAAGATATGATTATAATAACGTTAATCTTGAAAAAAGGAGATTTTTTATGAATAAAAACAAATATATGGATGAAATAGAAGAATTAAATTCACAAGATACTTCATCGCCCGAATTGGCTCGCAAAAAACAAGCGAGACGCAAAGCCGTCAAATCTCTTTTTATTTTTGTTTTGTCGGTATTATGTGTCATCGGGATTATTTTAATCCATCGTTTGCATAAAGATGCCGTTATTGATACAACCAATAAAATCCGAATTAACAGAATGACCCAACCCCGAAAAGTGCATTCACAAAATCCGGTTTTATCCCCTGTTTCAACGGTTGCCGATACAACCTCGTCTGCCCGTATGTCGGCGGAGAAGAAACCTGTTGCCTCAATCGGGCAAATTCCTGCGGAAGTTATGGCAGAACATTTTCCCCAAAAGCCGATGCTGACGTTACAACAAGCAACTTCCACAGCCGATGAGATACCCGCCGATGTCAGCCCTGACAGCATTTCGGAAACAGTTACGGGAATTACGCCAACAATCGGCATTACCGTTGCCAAATCAAACTATTCCTTACGCGATGCCCTCATGTTTAAAGAACATTTTTTAAAGGGATTATCGTGTGAATCTGATTATCGCAAATTGATGAATGCAACCCACAAAACAAGACAGATGCAATCCACCTTAAATTATTTATCGCCGTTTTGTTCAGACAGAGGCGATATGTTTGCCGATATTCGCGCAACCTTTTTGCAAAATAAGCGCGAAGCGTTGATTGCCATGTATAAACTTCAAAATCCGGCCTGGCTGGCTTATATAAAAGCATTATTTGTTTCCGTTATTGAAGTGCGCAGATTAAACCCGAAGTCAACAAAACCGAAGGATATTATTTATAAAGCGCAAAGCGAACTCTATCATCAAAACATTACAAAGGCAGAAACATTATTGCGTGCTCTGCCACAACCGATGCAAGATGCCATGAGTGATTTCTTCCGCGAAGCCGAAATTTATATGCGGGCAGATGAAAGTCTGAATAAATTGATTTTATCTTTTGAACGTCAAGGAGAATAAGAAAATGCTCAAACTCATTATAACACTTGCCACACTTTTCTTTGCCGGCTTTTTAATTGTCAATGACCATTGGTTTATCACGGTTTCCGCATTCGGATATGAAGTAACGGTTTCCAGCATTTTAGTCTTGCTGAGTATTTTGGTTCTCCTCTATTTATTCCGCTTGATTAAAGCGCCGTTTCGCTGGATAAGTCAATTATCCGGCAAACGCACCTTATCCAAACAAAGCAAGCGAGAGGCTTATTTAAAAAATGTTATGCTGGCCGTTTTGGAGAATAATGCCGTTCAAAAAGCGCAATTATTAAAACAAAAAAATACGTATTTCAAAAAAGAGCCGGAAGGCGATATCGTGCAAGCATTTTTGGCACCGGATAAATCCGTTTTTACCACACTTTCGGAGCAAAAAGAGACGGAACTGGCCGGATTATATGGGCTCTATGAGGGGGCAAAAAAAACAGGTAATCCCGAAGAAACGGAAAACATTTTGAAAAAAGCATCTGCAAATTACGGCAACGTCCCTTGGGTGATGCAAGCCGTATTTGATTTTGCACTGGTGGAACACGACTGGGAAAAAGCCTTAACGCAACTGAATTTATTAAAAAAGAATCAATTAATTTCCAAAGAGGATTACCGCAAAGGTTTGGGTGCTTTGCATTTAAAAACGGGTGATGCCCAAAAAGCATTTGAGGCAGATTCCGGCAATCCGTTTTTTGCATTGAGTTATGCAACCGAAAATCCTAAAAAAGCGGCCGATATTCTGATGACTTCATGGCGGATTACGCCCTGCACGGAAACGTATCTGGCTTATATGAAATTATTTGAAGAATTGCCTGCCGGTAAGCAAATGAAGGCCCTTAAAAAACTCATTGCAAAAGATCCGACGAGTCGCACGGCATTACTTGCGCTGGCGGATACCGGCATTCGTTTGGAGTTATGGCGCGATGCCAAAGAAGCCATGGAAGTTTATTTGCAATCATATCCATTGACAAAGCAAGCCCGTCAACTTATGGCAACGATTATTCGTAAAGGTTGGCACCATGAAGAGGAAGCACGCTTATGGGAAAGTAAGCCGATTGAATCCGATTCGGAAGGCGGTTGGATTTGCACAAAATGTAATCGCTTAACAACCGAATGGGATATTGTCTGCCCAAATTGTAATGCGTTTGATACGATTATTTACAGATAAATAGGTTTAAACATGAATAAAAATAATTCCCTACCGCGGGTAACGGTTGTTACGGTCATTTTGAATTTAATCAAAAATCAGCGCGTTGAGCTGTTTCAACGCTGTGTTCAGAGTATTCGCAATCAAACATATCCTGAAATTGAACACTTAATTATAGACGGTAAATCCGATGACGGAACAATCCGATTACTCGAAGAATTAAATCTTTCATTCATATCGGAAAAAGATTCCGGGATTTACGATGCAATGAATAAAGGCATTTCCAAAGCAACGGGAAAATACATTATTTTTATCAACTCAGATGATGCGTTTTACTCTCCGAATGTTGTTGAAAAAGCAGTTCAAAAACTCATGGAAACAGATGCGGACGTTCTTTTCGGCAAAGCACTCATTACGCCGAATAAACCTAAACGTCCCTTTATAAAGGAATACGATGTTTCCGGTTTCTACTATCACATGCCACTTTGCCATCAATCCGTTATCTGTAAAGTTGACGCATTAAAAGAAATCGGTATGTTTGACACATCATACAAAATTGCAGCAGATTATAAGAGCATCTATCAACTACTTCTTGCGGGAAAATCGTTTGTTTCAATAAATGAAGCAATCGCAAATTTTTCAATCGGCGGAATTTCAACACGATTCTTACAAAAGGCAAAGGAAGAAAGTGCACGTGTCATCTACGAAAATTTATCTTTATTAGACCCGTCATTTTCAACAAAACAAGCAAAACGCCTGGCAGAAACACATCTTTTGTCTTTGCGTCTGTATAGGGAAATTAAGAAATGCCTACACCCGAAATTACAAAATCGATTTAGTAAAAACGTTCTTCGCTCTTTCTTGTTTGGAATGAGAAAGTCATTAATTATCTTTCGCCTTAACCGACGATCCTCACTGATTAAAATACTAGGTATCACGATTTATGAAAGAAAGAAATAAATTAAAAAGCATTGGATTCTTCGTTGCGAGGTAACACATAAGCTAGGCGACCACAATGAGGCATTGCGCATTTTTGTCATTAGGAAAAGCGTATAACACGCTATGCCGATTCTCGCTTTCCATCCCATAAACAACAAAAATTTTCGCTCCTATAAAGCAATGTGCAATTATAAGCGCCAAAGTTTTTTGTTAACAAACGAATATCTCAAACGAACATCACACAACAATGCAATATAAAACCACTTGTTTAATACATTGCTAAAAACAAGAGCACACACTGCACATCATTCAGCAATCGTTTTAACTCATCTCTATTGAAGTATCTTTTACTTTCAAGGCAGAATCCGAAGTATCCTCTTGATGCGTTATATTTTTACCCGTTACTTTTCCGGATGATTTATCTGAATCCGCAAGAGCCGTATGGTCATCCATCAACTTTGCCAAAAGCGACGTTTCGGTTGAATCGCTCTCCTCTTCTTTTTTTTCTTTTTTGGCAATAGCAGATGAACCCTTTTTCTTGCTACTGCCCTTTTTACCTGATGATTTTCCGGAAGACTTACCCGATGCGGATTTTTTACCGGATTTTCCGGAGAAGTCCTCATTCTCCGTTGACACCTCATTACTCCCTTTCGCACCGTTTTCACTCGCCAATGCCGATGCATTCCCGAGAATCTGTTTAAGAGACGATTCTTCGGCCGAAATTTTCTGTGTCTGTTCATTTTGGCGTTTTGCTTCAGCTTGTGCGACATTTGCTAATTCTTCCAAACGCAACCGCTTCTTCTCATCTACCGCAATCAACGATTGTTTTTCTTTTTCACTTAAAACCCCTGAATCTGATTTACGATAGAACTGACAATCATTGCTTGAAACTGCTAATAACGCCGGATTATAATGATGCGCGTGCGTATCCACACCCAAATGGTTCATCGTTGATAATCCTTCCCGTGCGAAAGCCACCCATGGGAAATCCGCTCCCGGATCAGCTTTTCTGCCAGGGGCAATATCGGAATGCGCCACAACGTGTTCGGCAGGAATGCCATGCCGTTCTTGAATATCTTTTACCAATGCCATTGCCGAGGCGATTTGCTCTTTCGTCAACGGTTCATTCGGACCACGTTGTATCTCAATACCGATAGAAGCCGTATTGCAAGAATCCGTAATTCCGAGCGGTGGGAAATGCGAATCACCCGCATGCCAAGCCGAGTATCCCTCGGGCAAGAATTGATGGATAGTGCCGTCTCTGTCAATCACATAATGCGCACTCACCTTTGAATAAGGTGATTGAAATGTTGCTTTTGTGGATTGATAGGAAGGACTTTCCGTTGTATGTAAAACAATCATTTGCGGTTTTTGTCCGTTTCGACTGCCGAAATTGCAACTCACATCCGACGTTGAAACTTTCAACGTTTTTGAATCCGGTTGGAATCTATCGGGACCGATGCCTGCCGGTAAAAACGGCGCCGGCATTGAATAGCCGCGCGAACGCCCCGACGATACACTGCGATAACGCGGATAAACGGGAGAATACGGCGCACTGCGCGAACCATCATAAAATGCGCCTTGCGGAATCACACCGGTAAACAATTTTGCCGGCGAAGCACTTCCGATACCACACATCCCCACCGCCACGTTTTGATAGCCGAGTGCAAAACGTTCAATTTCTTCCTCGCTCACTTCCACACCGTAGGCAGCCATACACGAGCGATATAAAAGCGCCAACTCATCTTTGCTGAGTTCACAATCCGTTCCGTTCAAATACGCATACTGTTCAATCATCTGTTGAGCAATCAAGGCTGCCACGGTGCGCGGATCCGCATTCGGGTTAATCTGAAATGCCTGTTCAATCAAAATGCCCATTTCAATCGCCCGCCCGCGCACGGCTGCCCGCTCTAAATTGGGATTATCCGTAATCGCACGATAAACAGCCTGCATATCATGTTCGTTCATGGCATTTTGAATCATCGCCCAGTTGCCCTGATAGGTTGTATCCAAAATCGCTGCTTGATAACACGGCAGTAAATTATCAAAATCTTTAAACTTTGTGCGACATTTTTCATTGATTTTAACAGCCATTTCCTGTTTTGCCAAATCAACTGCCAGTTCTTCCGTAATGGTATTGGCTCTGTAATTTAACGTATTATAGCCGGGACGCGTAACCGTTCCGTATCCGATTGTTTCAATCCCTCCGCTATCTTTATATTCCGTTAAGTATGCACCACGTAAATGTCCTGCTTCACCCCGCTGTATCAAATAGAACCCATAGTCTACAACATTTCCGACCATTTATACCTCCGTTATCAAGCTATCTTCTTTTATTTTACCATATTTCATAAAATTTTCAACAATTTTTTAGACGCAAAAAATATTTCTTTTCCGTTTTATGTTATCATTTTGATTTATATTGATTTTTTATTTATTTACTTATAAAAAAAATACACTACCGAAATTATGGCAATGTATTTTCTTTGAGATATATCAAATCTGTTTGATTTTTACTTATATAAAGTTCATTTCTTTTGCTTTAAGCAAAATTTGCACGCGATTTTGAACTTTAAATGCACGCAACAAGGAACTGATGTGCATTTTTATCGTCGGCTCGGCAACACCTAATTCATGCGCAATTTGTTTATTGGAAAGGCCGTGTCCCAGTTGTTGCAAAACAGCCACCTGCCGTTCCGATAAATACATACCGTTGCCGAGCGCATATTCTTCCCGCCGATACGGTTTTGCTTCTTTTTCCATCCGATGCTCCTTTATCCGTTTTCTTGTTCCATTTTTTTCAGTTTTTCTTCTTTATGAGCAATTTTGCGCGATAATAAATCCAGCATTGTTTCATGACCGTTTTGTTTTGCCCAATCTTGCAACATATACAACATATTTAATTTTTGACGCTTTGTTTCAATAATGTAATTTTTTAATTCTTTCGGCAATTCCGACCAACTTTCGCACAATTCTTTTTTTAACATCTTTTTTTCTTCAGATGTTAATTTTGTATTTTGATTCATTGAAATATCCATGCTTTCCTCCTGCTAAATCTGATATAAATTGATAAACGAAATAAACGAACAACCCACATACGCATAAACAAAATAATAACAATCGTAGAAAAAACTGCATACCGTCCGCCCTTTTCGTTCACTGGTTTTCACAGTTATCAAGTATGTATTTTAAAAGAGATTGTCAAGAGAATTTTATTAAAAAAATTTTTAATTTCAATAACATACATGTATACACACCCCTTTATTTTTGTATAATACACTAAAATGCCCCGTATCAAACGGAGCATTTTATTTTCCCTGCCAAACAAGAATAGAAGGTTTGAAACTTATAAGCGATTTAACACCCGTTCACTACCCATCACAGACATAATGGCATGCAAATCAGGGCTTTGCGTTCTGCCTGTAATAAACACGCGCAACACATTCGCAATATCCGAAACATTACCTTTATAAGCGCTCGGATTTTCTTTGTAAGCCTTCATTTCGGTTGCAAATCCATGTTTGCCGGCAATGGCCTTAATTTTTTCAAACCACGTGTTTTTATCGTCATTCACATCAAACACAGCTTTAAACTCTTCGGCGATTTTTTTCATTTCATCGGCAGATAAATGTAATTCCTCCGTAAATGAATCAATATCACGCGTAAAGGTATCATCAAAGAAATAAGAAATATCGGATTCCAAATCTTCCCACTTGACTAAATCTTTGCGCGATTTTTTCCCGATATTGCGCTCAATGTTTAAAATGGACGTAATATATTCTCTATTATTTTGCATTCTTTCCGCATAAGCCGGACGATATGTCTTTGCCCATGCCAAAACGGATTCAAACACTTCGCTCGCCGTCATTTTTGCAATCACTTCTTTTGAAATACTATGTAATTTCTGGAAGTCAAACAACGCACCGGCCGTATTTGAAATTTTATTAAAATTCAACGGGAAATCAAATGCTTTTTTATCAGGATTTGTCCGACGCCAATCTTCAAAAGAAGCGTTGATTAAATTGAAGATATATTCCACCAATGCCTCTTCCGGATATCCTTTTTCCCAAAAATACATAATGTTTGCTTCCGGATCATGGCGTTTGGAAAGTTTCCGCTTATTCCCGTTATCCAATTTTTGCAACGGCGCATAATGCCCATACTTCGGCGCTTTCCACCCCAAAGCAACAAATAATTGAATATGCAACGGCACGGATGAAACCCATTCATCCCCCCGAATCACGTGCGTTGTCCCCATCAAGTGATCATCTACCGCATGCGCAAAGTGATATGTCGGCAATCCGTCGCCTTTCAAAATAACGATGTCCAAATCATTTTCGGGCATGTTAATATCGCCTTTTAAAAGGTCTTTAATAACCATTCTCTTTTCATTATTGCCGGGTGATTTAAAACGCAAAACCCATGGCTTCCCGGCATTTAAATTATTCAACACTTCGTCATCCGATAAATTGCGACAATGCGCATATTTGCCGTAATATCCCGGGCGTTGTCCTTGCTTTTCTTGAATTTTGCGCATTAAATCTAAATCTTCCGATGCGCAAAAGCAAGGATATGCCAACCCTTCTTCCAATAGTTTTTTGGCATACGCTTGATAAATTTCTTTTCGTTCGCTTTGAATATAAGGTGCATAGGGCCCGTAATTATGCCCATCTTTATCAACGCCTTCATCCGCAACAATACCATAGCGCGCCAACGAATTACAAATCACTTCCGTAGCACCTTCCACTTTGCGTTTTTGGTCGGTATCCTCAATACGCAGGAAAAACACCCCACCGCTTTGATGCGCAACCCGTTCCGAAACCAACGCTGCATAAATACCGCCGATGTGCATAAATCCCGTCGGGCTCGGGGCTACCCGTGTAACCTTTTGACCCGGTTGCAAAGCACGTGGCGGATATTTTGCTTCAATCTCTGCCACACTCGGCAAGGGGTTCGGAAACATTTTTGCTATAATTTCAGGTGTCATCTTCTTATCCTTTTCAACTCAAAATAATATATCATCATGCATTACAAGTGGAAACAGTTATACAAAAAGCAAGGCTCATTGTCAACAAAAAAGAGAGTCCCTCAGTCTTTACTGATTTGTTTTTGTTATTGTATCACCCGATACACCCTATTTTCTCTTTTTTATATCTATGCTTCTTTGCACTATATCTGTGTTTTCTTGCGCTTCCTACCAACAAGCATTACAGCTATGCAATCTGCATGAACATTTTCTTATTTTTAGTTAAAACACCTTATCAGGCCAACACGCACATGCGTTGCACGCATTTGATTCGTTAATTGACCGAATAATACAATTAGTCGATTACTAAATGCTGTTTCTATCTAATTGATTTGAATCATACTTATTTGCACCCGTTGATTTATCAATATCATCATATACGCAATACGTTTGAGCCAAAGCCGTCACATCATCGCGCTCCGTTTCATCGGGATAATAGAAATTTACCGTCCATTCACCTGAAGAAGCCGTTTGATCCGAATCGGCAACACTCCCGGTTTCATAGCCGGATTCTTTTGAATCGATTTTAACCAGAATACCCGCATTTGCAACCGAGATTTCATCAGATACACCATCCGCTCCCGCTACCATTTTCACTGCTTGCCCACCTACGGTAAACCGATGATTATGATCGCCGGCACTTCCATCTTCATCCTCCGTGTAAGATGAAAATTCTTCCGTTTTTAACTTTCCTTGAATATCCGTCGCCGTAATGCGCGCTTTTTCCCAGCTAACGGGCGTTACGATAATAGCGGGCGCATATCCTTTCGGACAAGCAGGCATTGATACTTTATCGCCCCCGGAAACGGATTGCACCGTTTTGCTGATATAATTCGGCAAAATTTCACTCAATCTGGCACCCCCGCGTGATTCAAGCCGTATATCCTTCATAACCGAAGTATATACCGGATCAATCTTATAGGCTACATCCTCTCCTTCCGCCAAACTGGCCTTTTCCGCCTTAATGTTGGAAGAAAGTGCACCCTCGCCTAACGTTAACGTTTCAACTTCATCCGATGTCAAAGATGTTAATCCCGTCGTTGCCAAATCTCTGTCTGTTTTAGAGATAACTTCTCCTTTCCCATTGATGATAACACGCGCCGTGCCATCGGCATCATAAACTTCTATCCGATTGTTTTTAGATGTTTCCGTTGACGTATCGTCGGTGCCGTAAGCAAAAATCCCAACGGCTTGTTTATTTTCATCGGCACTGTCGCTGTTTCTAAACCCGATAACAAGTCCTCTCTTGGCATAAACCAATCCAGCCGTTGAGTTATCCGTTGTTTCACCCGATGACCCGACCCAGAATAATGGATCACATGCACCCGAATTACCGCCGACACCGTATATTTCATCGTCAACCGCCGTATAGCCGTCCGTGCCGACTTCCATCGTATTATGCTTTTTCGTGTAGCAATTCTCACCGCCCACACCGACCGAAAAATAATCGGCGGAATGCAATTTTTGGAATGCCAAATTATCGGGAATGGTCACAAATCCGGAACTATAATCTTCCACAATGTATTCGGGAACATACGTATCCATTCCCGTTGTGGCAACATATATCGCCGTTACGCCGTCAACCATTGCGCCGTCCAAATCAGATTTTAATTGAGCAAAATCGCTGTTTAATTCGTCAACGGTTACATGCCATCCGCCGGCCACACCGTCCAATGCGCTATCCGTTCCGCCCCGATAAATACCGCCGTCGGCTCCGATGATATTCGCAATACGTGCCGCTCTCTTTAATCCCATTTTTTCCGGAATGGATGAAATGTTCGGCACAATAAACCCTTCCAAGAAGTTCGGTTCTCCGCCAATCAAACAAAGCGTTAGGTTATATCCGTCATTTGTATCTTCCATACCCCACGGCAAATAATCATCCAACACTTCATTATTTAAGCGTGCGCACCCTTCGCCCCGCATCATTAAGGCTTGCTTATTGGTTAAAATATATGCCGAAAATGCTTCCTTAACGGCACGCACCTCCGAAGCGATATTAATATTTTCAACTTCCTCGTTTCGTGAAAGGACCTGTCTGAACAGTAACGGTCCCAAAACACCGAGCAAAGCAATCACCGCTATCACTTCTACGATAATTGCGCCTCTTTCGTTCTCTTTTGAATTTCTCATGGGTCCTCTCCTCTCGTCTCTATCTAAAATCCGCCATAGCGTTTTTCATTCGTTTTGTATATACGCGCCAGCCCGCTTGCATCAAAATACTCGCCTGCCGTTGTATCCCCCTCACCGGTCTCAGTTCCGCCAACCGTCATGGAACGTTTATAAACCAAGAAGTTATATAACTCACCACGCATATTTTGTGCAATAGTTGAATCACTGCCGATTCTGAAATTATTGCCGTTTAAATTGCTGACTTCACTGATTTGACCGGTTTCGCCAAAATCAGGAATGTCGCCTGATACCAGTTGTCCGTTCACATATAATTTATGGCTACCCTGATTGAGGATGTAGTCATATTGTGAGACGGAATCAAAAACTTGTCCGCTGATTTTTGATATTTTCGCACTCGATTCTTTTAATTCAAAATGTATTTTGGAATCTTCAACCCATGCTCTTAAACAGGGATGATTGATGCTCGGCGTGCAACTTGATGTTCCGAAAACGGCGTATGGGGCCGTAGAATCCATATCAAATTTAGCCAAGAAAGAAATTGTAAATGAATTACCAAACTCTTCAGGCTTAATCCCCGTATCAATCACACGTCCGTCCGTGGTAAAGCTCGGGTTTACACAAATCTGTTTACACGTATAACATTCATTCACGGCATCGGTATCGCCCATTTCAGAACAGTTTGTTCCCTTTAAACTTTCGCATGAGCATTCACCTGTATCATGCCAACTTGCTGATCCGGAGGCAATGATTTGCCCGTTTTTGATTGTTGAGCCTCCCGTACCGCGTCCCACATTCGTCCAAATCGGATTACCGCTTTCTTGCGATAAATCATTGATGCTTTCAGCATGGTACCCCGGTTCGCCCGTATTGATTTTCGAATCGTAATTGATAATGAGCTCCGCTTGCGGATACGGGTCATTGGCCGGTGTCATACAAAATAACAGCGGAGCACTGCACCCATCCACAATAATGCGATCGCCACCCACGCGTCCGTGTGACATATATCCCTCACAATCATTCATTGTTTGCCCGATATAAGAGCCTAAAAATTCGGCAAATTTAGAAGGAATTTTACGTGTCAAATGGGAAGAGTTGTTGATGAAATATGCATCTTCAACTTCCACCTTTCCCGTGCTTTCATCTAATACACGCACTTTGCTTTTTTGCAAAAATCCGCAATCGGGGCTTCCATGCGTTCTTCTTAAAATGGCAGCCTCCCAAAGCAGTGTTTTATTACGCATATACGGGTCATCAAAAAAATCCGGCAGTGGGCCGTAAGTAAACACATACTTCGTCTGCGCGGAAGAAGCCGTGCACGGCTGAAATCCGCCCGTAACATAATTTCCGCTGACTTTTCTCTCCGGCCTTGAAAAGCACCCGAGCACACTTACAAAACCATCATTAGATGTCGGCTGAAAATTCTTCGTTGTCATAATACTTTGCGTCGGCAATAAAAACTCCACCAAAGGGGATTCGCCGTTATCACCTTCGCCCGAAAGCGACAAAACCGCACCGCCTTGCGCCGTATCCGTTGCATAATCCGGTAATCGTTGCAGAGCTACCAAGCCCTCTCGGAGATAATCCTTCGCCGCCTGGTGTTGCGTAACAAAACCGGCGATATATGCTTCGGATGCCGGCAAATGAACCGTTTCAATTTGATCTTCACGCGGGTAAATCATAAACGTCATGATGCCGACTAAAAAAGATATAACGGTAACCCAAAAAAGCATACTTACCCCTCTTTAAAATAACTCTTTTTTCTATTATAGCAGTTTAATTTCGCGCCGTAAACAGTTTTTTTTACATACGGATATCTTTTTCTTACGATAGAAAATGCTTTTTTGTTTTACTTATAGCCATCAAGAGGGGACAATCGCACCGTTATTTTCGATAGAGAGGCCATTTTCCCGCAATCACATCATCCATCGTATCCAGCGATTGCCCCGTTAACGCCCGATACGCCCAGTAATTGACCATAATTCGCTCCACAAAGCCCCTTGTCTCGCGCGAGGGGATACTTTCAATAAACATCAACGAATCGTCCGTATATTGCGTTTTCTTTTTCCATTTAATTAAATTACCGGGGCCTCCGTTATAAGCAACCGCCAAATAAATCAAATTGTTTGACACGGCCGGTAAGCCCATTAAATACTGCAAATATTTCTGCCCGAGTGCTAAATTATACGCCGGATTATCCATTCGGTTTGCACTCCACGTCAACCCGAGCATTTTTGCCGTTGCCTTTGCCGTTGACGGCATTATTTGCATAAGCCCTCTGGCTCCTGCCGCACTCTTGGCACTCGGATTAAAACAAGATTCCTGGCGCACAAACGCATAAACCAACGCCTTATCAACTTTCCAGCCGTTCAGCGGTTTCCAGTTTGGCAGAGGAAATCTTTCATCATTTTCCTCATCGGTTGTAACACCGGCTAATCGCACTAAATCATCTTGAAAATCATGTTGTTGCGAAACAGCCATTAAAACGGCGCGCGTTTCCTCATCCGATTCAAGGTATAATTTCGTCAGTTCTTTAATCGCCCAATCCATTCTGCCGATTTGCTTGAGAGCATAAAAGCGTGAAAGTGCCGGATCTGAAAAATTTTCCGCACGATTGAGCGTGCTTTCGGATATATTTTCAACCCAATCGGCATTGATATTCTGCCCCAACAATCGCATCGCCAACATTCCGTAAAAAGTGCGCGGTTGTTGCGCTGCGATTTCCAAAAAATCGCCCACTTGATCATAGGCGCCGGTTTTCAAATAAGCCCGCGCTGCCCAAAATGCCGCACTTCCCCTTAACAGCGGGTATATCTGACTATGTACTGCCGTTTGCCGAAAATATCCCGCAGCCGAATCATACGCCTTTAATTGCCATGAGGCTAATCCCGCCGTCCAATACGCCAACGGCGTTGATTCCGCATCGGCCTCAATAGCCGATTGGGATTGCGTCAGCGCTTTTTGAAACTCCCCGTCTAAAAAATACGAAAAAGCAAGCGCCGTGCGGGCTAACGCAATATCGGAATCGGACAATGCCGATAAAAACTCTTTTGATTCAATCAACTGCCGTGCGGGCAACGTTTTCCCTTTTTGAATGTAATCACGCAACCTGCGAAATAACCGCGTCGCTTTTGTTTTTTGCTCACCCGATAAATCCGAAAATGTGCGTTTTCTGATTAAGTCAATCGGCTCATCTCGCCGAATATAAGAGCAAGCTTTTGATTTTCCACCATATAAAACATCTTTCGGCTTTTCGGCATGCAATCGCATTTTCTTGCGCACACCGAGCGCATAAACCTCGGGCGCCACCGCCAGTTCGTTATACTCTTTCAACCAACCTTCAATTTCCGGCTTACGCGTGTTATAGCGCGGTGTCATATATTTATGATACAAAATATATCCGTTCAAAATCGGATTTTTCACTTTTGCCATTTGCTTAGTAGCACGCGTGTATTGCCCTTTTTGTTGCAACGAAAGAACAGACTTAATGTTCTTTACATCTGAATCCGATAATACAACGTTAGACGCGGCTTCTGCCGAAACCGCGCTCAAACCGATAAATAAAATCAAAAGAAAAGAAAGAATGTATTTTCTCATTTCACCCCATTATCTCGGCAAATACTTAACTTTTGCTCGGCACTCGCTTTCCGATAACGGCACTTCCGTTTTCTTTCCGTTTTGCTCCTCAATGCGTGCGGCGACGCATTTTGTTACATCAACCCCCGGCGCTTTTAATAAAACCTGACAAGCCTCTCCCCCCAAGGAGACAATACCCGTCTGACTACTGCCCGGATTAAGCCCCGAATACGTATACGGCACCTGAACCGTATTATATTTAAAAACAACACCCAGCGTTTTCAATATGACGTTTGAAGTATTATTTGAAAGAGTCAAATTTGATGTGCAAAATTGGAATCGGGAAATCGTCGGCACAACAATTTGAATTTCGCTCGGTCTGAAAACAAAGAAATTTGCTTCCGCTCTGCCGAACTGTTGCGGTTGTGTCTGTGCGACATTGCGCTCCAACGTTTCGGAAAGTGTATCACCTCGCGTTTCCCCCAACAAGGAACGAATCGCTGCATCTTCCCGCCGTGCGCTCTCTTCTTGCGTTTCTTCACCGAACAATGTGGTTTGGCGCGCATTTTGCTCATTCGCATTTTCCTGCGCAGAGGTTGCCCGTTCGGCATTCACCTTACGCAACTCCGGGAATAATCCCGCATTTGAATTTTGCGCCATGGCTCCCGCACTGAGCAATAATACCGTTACGAAACACAAAAATTTAGGCATTTTAAAAAACCTCCCTTTACTTTACAAAAAAATAAGTGTAGAGTTGCTTTCACTACGTATCTACTATTTTAGAGGATTTATTTCAAAATGGCAACCTTTTTTTTCTGTGGCATCGGCGGAATCGGCATGAGTGCCATCGCATTGTATCTAAAAAAATCCGGTCACCTTGTTATCGGCTCGGATCGCTCCTTTGATAATCACCAGCATAATGCCGTTAAAGCAACTTTGGAAGCGCACGGCATTTTGCTTGTGCCACAAGACGGGAAAGGCGTTCCCGAACAAACGGATGTTTTTGTGGTTTCAAGCGCCATTGAAGAATCCGTTCCCGATATTAAACGCGCCAAGGAATTATCATTAACAATCAAAAAACGCGCCGAGGTGCTAGCCGATATTTTTCATGCGCATCGCGGGATAGCCGTTGCCGGCACAAGCGGGAAAACAACCGTTACGGCCATGATCGGTCATATTTTGGCACAACTTAATTTCTCGCCGACCATGATAAACGGCGGTATCGGATTAAATACGTATAACGGAGAAAATCCGTCCAACTTAATTTACGGAAACGGCGATATTTGCGTGATTGAAGCCGATGAATCCGATGGTTCAATTGCTTTATACACCCCGTATATCGGCGTTTTGACAAATGTTTCTCTGGATCACAAGCCGATTAGTGAAACATTGCCTTTATTTTCCGCATTTTTAAATCGGGCCGAAAAAGGCATCGTTATCAATGCCGACTGCCAACATACACCGCAACTTGCACTGACGCATGCCAACATTATTTCATTTTCGGTATCAGGCAAAGTGGCTACTTTACAAGCCCAATACATTCAATATACGGCAACGGGTGTAGAATTTACCTTGTTCGGCAAGCGGTATCATCTGCCCTTTATCGGTCGGCATAATCTGGAAAACGCCCTGACGGCAATCAGCGCCTGCCTGCATTTAGAGATTGCCGTGGAAGAAAGCATCAACGCCCTGCAAACATTTTTGGGCACAAAGCGTCGTTTGCAAACAATCGGCTCAGCAAACGGCATAACGGTTATTGACGATTATGCGCATAATCCCGAAAAAATCAAAGCCTCGCTTTCGGCATTACAATTACATGAAGGGCGCCTTTTCGTAATTTATCAACCCCACGGATTCTCTCCCTTGCGCATGATGAAAAATGATTTAATTCAGATGTTACAAGAACAGCTGGATTCGCGCACCATCTGGATAATGAACGATGTGTTTTATGCCGGCGGTACCGTTACGCGCGATATTTCGTCAAACGATATTATCGCACCCGTTCAAGCGAGCGGGAAAGAAGCGCTGTATCTGCCGACGCGCGCCGAGACTCTTTCTTATTTACAAAAAAACGCAAAACCAGGCGACCGCATTGTTATCATGGGCGCTCGCGATGATACATTAACTGATTTTGCGACTCAAATTTTAACATTATTCGGAGGAGAAAAATGAAACAAATTACACTTGTTGCTCCGGCATCACCGATTGACTTATCCGAATCGGAAAAAGAAACTATCATCAACTGGTTTAATACGAACGGCTTTCAAGCCCGATTTGCACCGCATTGTTTTGAGCAGGATCGCTTTTTAGCCGGATCGGATAAAGATCGCGCCGAAGATTTAAATAATGCGTTTGCTGATGAAGCAACCGACATTATTATTGCATTACGGGGCGGATACGGCAGTCCGCGCGTGCTGGATAAATTAGATTATAAGATGATTCGCAAAAATAAAAAACCGTTTTTCGGATTCAGTGATTTAACGGCCCTGCAAATGGCGTTATATCATCGTTGCGAATTGATTACCTACACGGGATTTAATGCCAATTTTATTTTAAACCCCATTCAAAGCCGTATGGAAAAAACATTGCTCCAAGCACTTAATCAACAACCGTTGAGTCTATCCGGGCTCAAAGAACTCATCCCCGGAACGGCTTATGCGCGCGTGCTCGGCGGTACACTCACCATGTTAACAGGGTTACTCGGCACCTCTTATATGCCGGATTTAACGGATTGTATTTTAGTTATTGAAGATGTGCATGAAGAACCGTATCGGATTGATCGTATGCTTAATCAATTACGTTTGGCCGGCGCACTTTCGCAATTATCGGGCGTTATTTTGGCAGATTGTGCCGACTGTGTTGCCAAAGATAAAGCCGACGGAACCGTTCATGAAGTATTGCACGATTATTTCGGGAATAAAAAGATTCCGGTTGTAACACACTTCCCATACGGGCATACACCGGATCACATCGTTTTCCCGCTCGGACAAAAAGCCCGTTTGGACGCAAACAAGGGCACCCTTGTTTTTGATAAATATGATAAATACGAATAACCCTCTTTTTTAAAAGAGTATTCAAAAGAAACAATCAAAGAAAGCACTCAAATCGGAAAGGATAACGGATGAAAACGGAATTACTGGCACCTGCGGGGGATATAGAAGCGGCATACAGCGCCTTTTACTTTGGCGCAGATGCCGTTTATTTAGGATTGCGACGTTTCTCGGCACGCGCCGAAGCCATCAATTTTTCACCCGAAGACTTAGATGAAATCACGGCGTTTGCCCATGCGCATCAAAAAAAGGTATATGTGGCTTTAAATACATTAATGCAAGAAAATGAACTGCCCGAATTGATGACGTATCTTCAAATTTGTGCCGATTGCAAGGTTGATGCGCTGATAACGCAAGATATCGGCGTGGCCCGCATTGTCAAAAAAGCCTTTCCGCAGTTGGTACTTCACGCCAGCACGCAAATGGCCATTCATAATTTGAGCGGGGCATTGGCTCTTAAAAAACTGGGATTTGAGCGCGTGGTCTTGGCGCGCGAACTTTCTTTGGCGGAAATACGCGAAATTCAACAAAAATCAGGTATGGAAGTAGAAGTTTTTGTTCACGGTGCACTTTGCTATTCATACAGCGGTTTATGTGCTTTTTCTTCCATGACAACCGCTCGCAGTGCCAATCGCGGAAAATGTGTTTATTCCTGTCGGGATACATTTAAAATGAACGGCAAGCAATATCATCCTTTCTCCATGAAAGATTTGGCGTTAGAAAAGGATGTATGCGATTTAAAGGGTCTTTCACTTAAAATTGAAGGACGCAAGAAAAATGCGTTATATGTGGGCGCGGTAACCGACTATTACCGTCGTATCTTGGATACGGGGAAAATTGACGGCACTTTGTCCGATAACTTAAAGCAAATTTTTGCCCGCCCATGGACAAAATTGCATTTTCGCGGAAAGAATAAAGATGTGATTGAGCCCGATTTTGTCGGACACCGCGGTTTGCCCATCGGCACCGTATCAAAAGTTTTTAACGGGGAGATAACGTTTAAAACGGCTAAGCCGATTGCCCGATATGACGGGATTCAAATAGATATTCCCGGCATGGAAAAACCGTTCGGTTTTTCTGCCGAGCATTTAACACTGAACGGGAAAAGCGTATTTGAAGTGCCGGCCGATAAAACCGTCAGCATTAAACTACCGCCCAAGAGTCCGTTTATTCAAAAAGGAAGTGCCGTTTATTTGGCGTCATCAACACACGTGAAGAGCGCTTATCCTTACGAAAAACCAAAAAAGGGGCTTTATAGAAATAAACAAGCCGTTGAAATTGATATTTATGTCGGGTCTGCGGAAATAACGGCAGTATCGCAAGATGTTTCCGTTTCACTCACCGAATCACTCTCGCCCGCAAAAGATAACGAAAAAGTGATTAAGGCCATCAACGAATGTTTCCGAAAAACAGGCGATACGCCGTTTGAAACCACAAGCGTTCGCATTCATAATCCCGATCATTTATTTGTGCCCGTTTCTCTTTTAAATCAGTTGCGGAGAAACTTATTTGAGGCTTTATCGGCTCATATTCTGGAATCCAAAAAAATCCCTGCTCTGCCCGAAACACATCTGAAAAAAGGAGGCAGTTTAAATATAAAACCGAAATGGCGCTTAAAAACAGATGATGTTTCCGTGCTAAAGGGTGTTGATTTATCCACCGTTGATGAAGTATTGATTGAAATTTCCACGCACTCATCGCCTGATGATTTTTCATTTTTACCCAAAGAAAAAGTGCGGTTGGCACTGCCCGTTATCATTCGCTCACATGCGATTGAGAAAACCGTTCACCTCCTTTACGAACACGGTTATCATAAATGGCAAATCGGCAACTGGGGCGGATTGCGCCTCATTCCATCAAAGGCGGAAACGGATATTGATTTTGATTCAACCATACCCGTTTTGAATACACAGGCGGCGGCATTTGCGCATGAGGCCGGTGCCGGCGGGATAACATGCAGTCCGGAAGATACGTATGATAATATTCAAAAATTGTTAGGCGCGGTTTTGCATACAACATTGATTGTTTATCAAGATACGCCTCTGTTTTTATCGGCTAATTGCATTCGTCCGAACACGTGCGCCGAATGCACGCACCAAACGGAACGATATACGCTCTCCAACGGTAAAGAACGATTTGAAGCCGTTTCAAAAGAGTGTTTAACAACCGTCATTAAAAATGAGCCGTTTTATATCGGTCATTTGATTGGTAATTTGACGCCCGAATGGTTGCGTATGGATTTTTGCAATCGGGCTTACACGGCCACCCAAATCAATCACTTGATACCGTTCATTCAGGCGGGCAAACCGTTAAAATCTTCTTATTCAGGCAATTTTAAAAAATCGTTTGCCTAAATAAATGTCTTGATTTTAAAAAGCGAATACCGTATGTTAAAATCAGTGAGATGACAGCATAACCCGTATTTAAAGGAGATAAAAGATGATTAAAAAATTATTTAAGTGGTTATTTATTTTAATTTTTATTTTATGCTTGGGCGTTGTCGGCATTTATATGTATGCCGGTGAAATCGTGAAATTCAGCGTTGAGAAATTTTTACCCGAAGTAACGCAAACGAATGTGCAATTAAATCGGGTAGATTTATCTTTATTAAAAGGGCATGTCGGCGTCTACGGATTAAGCATTGCCAACCCGCAGGGCTATGGGGCGGATGATGCTTTTTCGCTCAAACAAATTTCCGTTTCGTTTGACCCGAAAAGTGTATTGACCGATAAAATTATCATCAATCAAATTTTGATAGACGGCACGCATGTTTCCGCGGAAGCGACCTATCAAAACGGCAAAATCACTTCCAATTTAACACAAATTCAACAAAATGTGGAGAGTTATTTAAATAAAGTCAATGCGTCTTCCAATCAAAAGGCATCTGAAAGCAAATCGCAAGCCCAAACGGGAAATACCGAAGGAAGTGCCGGAAAACAAGTTGTTATCCGCGATTTGCAAATCAACAATTCCGAACTGACCGTTGGTGTGATGAAGCAAGTTGTTTCCGCTTCTTTACCCGATATTCAAAAAAAGAACATCGGTGAGCAAGGGCAAGAATTTTCATGGAAAGATGCCGTTGCCTATATTTTCAACTTAATTTCCGCCGAATCGGTTAAAGGCACTGTGGGTGCTGTGCAAAAAGCCTTGCGTCAAGGTGCGTTACAAATTGTCGGAACGGCAAAAGATACATTGAATGCCGTTAAAGAATCAGCCAAAGAATCTGCCGATAACGCTGTTAAGGACATAACGGGAAATGCCGTTGATGCCGTTAAAGGCTTATTCGGGAAATAAGTATACAACTCAGTAATCATAAAATGAACGGAGCCGATTACGGAATGTAATCGGCTCTGCTTATTTTATCATCTCTTTTATCGGGCGCGAGGGGTTATTATCTCAACAATTCGAGGCACGCAATATGTGTTTTGCACGCTATCATAAAGCCACCGTTTCTCATCTCTTTAATCTCTCCTGAATATAGATAGGAAAGCCACTATACCTGCTGTCGGTAACCCAACAAGCATTCAAAAAATTAAAATATAATACATGAAAATAAAAGGTGGGAAAAGGTGTTGAACAACGACACACTAACACACCTTTTCCCTTCCGAACGGAGCCATAGGGAGACGAACCCCGTCCGGAATAGCTAATCAAAAGAAGAAATGGCGCTTCATAACTTGATACCTCTTAACCATGCCAACGCTTATTTCTTGTTTTGAACTTATTATAGAATCTATTATGTGAATGAATGGCAGATTCTAAAATAAACTCAAAATTCATATAGAATATATATTGTTTTCCTCGTGTAAATTTCAAGAGATGCCGACACAAATATTTTGAAATTTTTTTCTTTTAAACTCCGGTTTTCCGTTTTCCCTCCGTCTATAAATAAAACCGCCTGATGCAGGCGGTCGGAGAGTTCATAAATCATATCTGCTTCAATGACTCTTCTAGCCTTTCAAGCCAAAATATGGCCCTTGAACATTCGCTAAAAGCCCCCCGACCATATTTCTATGAATCGGGGATATATTTGCCACTTTCTCTTCCGAGCTGAGCGACATAACGATGCTATACCCTAACACCGAAGCAGACACGAGCCTATGACAGCCCTTTCACACCTTCACAGGTATCATTGCAAAGCGCACCTTCGCAACTTCTGGAACTCTACAATATGATTTTTTGAATTGCAAGCATTTTTTTCATATTTATTAAAATAAATTCAAAACCGCTGTTTTAAGAAGAAAAAATTGCAGAATTATCTTAATCACACTACTTTATACATAAAAAAATTTAATCTGCTTTAATTTTCTTTTGCGAATCGTGTGAGGATAACAACGTCATCAACATTCACCGTATTCTTAATAACGGCCACAACGTTATTTAACTCCGTTTGATTTTGAGAAATCCCCATTAAATACACTACGCCGTTTTCCATCGTAATCTTGTAGTTCACGGAGGAAACGCCTCGCGTAATGGATAATTCATACCTGATTTTGGCCGAAACCAAAGCATCTTCGTTTACTTTTTCAATGGAAAGCGGTTCATCCAGCCGAATATAATTATATACTTTTTCAACACCATCCGTTTGCCAAACCGTTTTAACAACCTCGTCAATATATGTTTCATCCGGCAAAGCCCCGTTCAACAAAACGCTCCCTTCAAAAACCGTTAATTCTATATCAACCGCATAGCTTAATTTGCGTTGCGATAACGCATTGCGAATCGCGATATTTAATTTTGTATCATTATAATCATCCGAAAGCGATCGATCATCCATTAAAACAGATGCCACTTTATGCGATGCCGAAAAAATTGTGCCCGCCCATTGGCAACCCGCGACGGTGAATAAACACGCAACACAAACACCAACTTTTAATGCCTCACATATTTTTTTCACATAACCCTCCACGCATTGACAATGTGTCGCGGTAAAAAATGATAATCGCTGAATAAAATCGCATCGTATCGCATCTGATAGCCATTATACTCGGGATGTTCCTTTAAAAAAACAGCCGATGCTCTAACAACCCGCATTTGATTTTCTATGGTAATGGCTTCGGCCGATAAATGATATGTCCGCCGTTTCTTCACTTCAAAGAAAACAATAGTTTTGCCTTTTTTCATAATCAAATCAATTTCGCCGGCACCCGTTCCGCGTTTAACCGTGTAATTTCTTGCCACAAAACGGTAGCCTTTCAATCTTAAATACCAAAGGGCAATCGTTTCGGCAAAATGCCCCGTTTGATATGCTGTTTGCGTTTTTTGCTTCATTCTTCCAATTCCAACACACGCTTATACACCGCTTTTTTCTTTTCCCCCGTTAACCCGACAACAATATCCACCGTATCGCGCACGGAATGCGTTTTAAGCGTTTGCGCAATCAATTTATCCATATCGGCCGTTGACGGCTTTTCCGCATCATCATCGGCTTTGGCAATAACCAACACCATCTCGCCACGCGGTTCGTGTTCAGGCGCTCCATAATAATCCAGCAAGGATTGCACGGTTCCGTTTCGCGTTTCCTCAAACTTCTTCGTAATTTCCCGCACAACCGCCATTTCCCGATTACCCAACACCGCCAATATATCCCGCAAGGTATCGCCCAACCGATTAGCCGTTTCATAAAAAATAAGCGTGCCGGGAATAGTGCGATAATTTGATAACATTTGCTGTCTTGCCCCTGTTTTCGGTGGCAAAAACCCACCGAAAAAGAAAGCGTTGGATGGCAATCCGGATAATTGCAACGCCGATAAAACCGCATTGGCTCCCGGAACGGTTGTAACGGGAATTCCCTGCGCCCGACATTCCCTAACCAACTTATACCCCGGGTCGGATATCAGCGGTGTGCCTGCATCAGAAACCAAAGCAATCTTCACACCTTTTTTTAATTTGGCAATCAACTTCGGCCTGGCCGAATCGGCATTATGTTCATGATACGGCGTCATGGCCGTAACTTTAATTCCCAGCAACGAAAAAAGTTGCCCGCTTGTGCGTGTATCCTCGCAGGCCACTAAATCCACACTTTCCAACGTCTGACGCGCCCGCTCGGAAAAATCACCGAGGTTCCCGATCGGTGTTGAAACCAGATATAACATAAAAACTCCGTTCTATAAAGAGATTACTCTTGAAATTTAATATGATATGGAGTATATCAAAAAGAAAAGCAGATGAAAAGGATTTTTTTAATGTTCAAAAGATTATTTGTATTTTGTTTAGTGTGTTTGGTATGCGGTTGCGGGCAAACGATTCGTTTATTGCCCACAAATCGGGATTTTGTTGAATCCAAAACGGTGCCGACGCATGAGGTTTCCAAAACAAAAACAGCCATGTTGTTACCGTTGACGGGTAGCCGAGCCGTTGTGGGGGAGAATTTTCAAAATGCGGCATTGATGTCGGGCTTGGAGCGATCCGTTGAAACAACGGAAGTTTTATTCTTTGATACGAAAGGCACGCCGGAAGGAACAACCGAGGCTTATAGGCAAGCCATGCTGGAATCGCCGGACGTGGTGTTGGGGCCTGTATTTGCTTCGGAAGTAAAAGCCGTTCGGGCCGAAAACCCGACGCAACCGGTTATTTCTTTTACCTCCGATTCTTCCGTTCTCGGTGATAATATTTACTCTTTGGCTTTACTCATACCGCAACAAATCAACCGCGTTGTTGAATATGCCTGCACGCATGGGCAACGGCGAATCGCGCTTATCGGTCCGCAAGATAAAACGGGTGAAATTGTTATTCAGTCGTTTGAAAAAGCCATTCAATTATGTCCCAGTATGCAAATCACGAAAATCTCTCTCTATCAGCCGAATGCCACGGATTTAACAACGCCCGTGCAACGCATTGCACCGCCGTTGATTGATGCACGCCGTAAAAACCTGACGGAATGGGAAAAAGAATTACTCCGCAATCCCTCGGCCGAACGGCTTTCTTTTGATGCTTTGTTCATTTTTGAAAGTGGCGTTAAATTAGAGCAACTTGTTTCTATTTTGTATTATTATGATGTTACACCGCAAATCGTGCCGTTCTACGGACTTGCCACACTCCGCCAAACACGGATTGATCAATTAACGGGCGCTTATTTTGCCGATATTCCGCAATATCGGATAGAGATGTTTAAGCGCAACTATCAAGACGCCTTCGGGAAAGCCCCGTTACCGATTGCATCATTCGGATATGATGCCGTATCCCTCGTATCCTTTTTATCACAGGAAAATGTTTTAGACGAATCGGCATTGATTGATCCCATCGGCTATAACGGCATGAACGGCCGTTTCCGTTTGAATCCGGACGGCACAAACGATAGATTGCTGGATATGTTCCAACTTCAAGGTAAAGGAAAAGCCGTTGTTGTGGAGCAAGCACCTGCCGAGTTTAACACGCAAAATTAAATAACCGCTTGATTTAATGCGTTGCATAATTCATTGCCAAATGAATTGCAAATGCTATTATGAACTTCGTTGCCGAAAATGGACTGCATAATTCTTGGCGGAATAAATCAAGAACTTTGTTGTCGGAAACGGATTGCAACCTTTGTTGCAGAATGTGATTTCCCAAACCACTTATAAAATTCGTTGAAAAACAAAATCGTGCAATCGGCAAATTAAAAAAAACAGAAAGAATCTTCTTCCTTTCTGTTTCTCTGTTTGTGAGGTCGATACCTTATGCAACTAATCCGATAATGAATCATATACACGCTTAATTTCGCGAATATCGTCCCACATCAGCGCCTTTGGCGAACCCGGTCGTTTAACGGGATTCCGCAATAAATACGAGGGATGAAATATCGGCATCATTTTAGATCCATAAGGGCCGTCAAACCACTGTCCGCGCACTTTGGAAATACTGCTTGCCTGTGGCAAAAAGGAGGTTAACGCCACACGCCCGCACAACAAAATAATCCGCGGTTTTAAAATAGCAATTTGCTCATCTAAATACGGGCGACATGCCGTTTTTTCTGCTGGCAACGGGTCACGGTTTTCGGGCGGACGACATTTCAGTGTATTGCAAATATACACATCTTTTTCACGCGATAAACCGACGGCTTCAAAGATTTTATCCAAGAGTTGCCCCGCGCGGCCGACAAACGGCTTTCCCTGCATATCTTCATTATAGCCGGGAGCTTCACCGATTAACATCAGTTTGGAATTCGGCACGCCGTCCGAAAACACACTGTTCGTCCGTAAATCGCCGAGCGGACATTTATGACACGTCTCACATGCCAGTCTTACCTTTTCTAATTCCTCATACATTTTTCTACTCCGTTTTCCATTACCTTGATTATAGAGAGAATATATGCCTTGCCTTTTGTGTGCGCTTTGCGGTTAACTACGCAAAGCGCACCATCGGCAACAATCAGATTAACCTTTCTTAACCCGCGTCAAATGATTGGTGCGAATTAAAGAAGCCACAATTCCGAAAGCCAGCAAGAAGAATGTTACGGAAAGCGACATCCAGTTTGTCATCTCTATTCCGATATACGGCAAAAAGATTTTCATTCCGATGAAAATTAAAACGCATGACAATGCTTGTTTTAAGTATACAAACCGATTGACGGCAGCCGCCAGTAAGAAATACAGCGACCGCAATCCCAAAATCGCAAAAATATTACTGGTGTAAACCACAAAAATATCTTGCGTGATTAAGAAGATGGCCGGAATACTGTCTACGGCGAAAATCACATCCATCAATTCTATCGTCATTAAAGCGAGGAATAACGGTGTCATAATCACTTTATGGCCCGACTTTACAAAGAAGTGTTCGCCATGTAAATGCGGTGTCACGTGCATAAAGCGCTTTAAGAATTTCATGACCTTATTTTCGGAAATATCTTTATGTTCCTCTTCTTTGTTCATCAGCATCTTCACGCCGGTATAGATTAAAAAGGCCGAGAATACATATAAAATCCAGTGGAACGATGAAACCAATTGTGCGCCCAATAAAATCATGATTGCCCGCATCATAATCGCACCGAGCACACCCCAAAATAAGACGCGATGCTGATAACAAGAGGGAATTTTTAACGCTGAAAACACAAGCGAAATCACAAAAATATTATCCATGGACAAGCTAAATTCAACCAAATAGCCCGTATAATATAATAACCCCGTATCCTTGCCTTTTTCAAAAATCACAAACAACCCGAATAATAAGGCAATCGCCATATAAGAAGCACAAATTGTAAGTGTGCTTTTAATGGAGGGTTCTTCCGATTTTTTATGGAAGACAAATAAATCCAAAAACAATATAACAGCGACGACAACGGCAAAAACCGACCATAACGCGCCCGTTGATAAGTGTGCCAATAGTTCCATTGATATTTTCTCCTTGTTTTATTAACTTATTTTATTTTTAGTTATTTTTCAAAACACTGTTTGATTTCCTACAAAAATGAACCTCCGATTTATTTTCGCCGAATATTAAGGGGCCGACGCATCGGATTATCGCATATTCCCGCCCGCCAAAACCGCTCAAACGGGAATGTTAAACCCGGATCATATTTACGCCCCGGAGCAATATCGGAATGCGCGACAACATTATGCGGTTGAATATGATACCGCGCCATCAAATCTTGACAAAGCGCCATGCCCGCTTCTATCTGCGCCGATGTAAATTCACCGAACGCTTGCTCCCCGACGGCAGGACACTGAAATTCAATCCCAATGGAATGACTGTTAATATCTTCCGAAACGGTATCCCATGTTGACACACCGGCATGCCATGCTCTTTTTGATTCATCCACCAGCCGATAAATCGTGCCGTCTCTGTCAATCACATAATGAGCGCTCACGCGGGGTTGTTCTTCTTTTTCAATTAAGTAATAAAATGTTTGCTCCAATGTATCGGTTGCCGTTGCATGCAACACAATCATATCTATCTTGCACGTTCGTTCATTGAAGTGCGTTGAGGGTTTATCTATAATTTGAAATGCTTGATTGGTATTTATCCTTGTATTCACTTTTCCCTCGTTTTCTTTGATAATTTTCTGTTCCTTGTTCGGTTTTAATCTGTATCATCTAATCCTTATTACTTATTTGACGCTTACCCAACGCACTTTATGGCCTTTTCCGTTTCAACAAACGGCATTTCCTTTACCTTTTCCGACGCCGTTTTTTATCTTTTTATTTATGTGCGGTTGCACACCTCTTTTATATCCTTTACCGATACAAATACTTAGGCAACACGCAGGCGATGAGCGCTTGTCGGGCGCATAAATCCGTGGCACAAAGCAATTGCCAACGCATCGGAAGCATCGGGCGGAATATGCTCCGGCACACTTTTTAACAATGTTCGCACCATCATGTCCACCTGTTTTTTATCGGCATGTCCGGCGCCAACAATCATTTTCTTAATCTGATTCGGTGTATATTCGGCAACGGGCAACTGATACAATGCCGGCGTTAAAAGCACAACACCGCGTGCCTGCCCGAGTTTAAGGGTTGAGGTTGGGTTATTATTCACAAACGTTTGCTCTACCGACACCTCGTCCGGCTCATACGATTCAATAATTTTCTTTAATTCGGTATGCAATTCCGCCAACCGATCGGATAATTCTCCTTCGGTTGACGGATTGATAACACCACCGGCAATAAACCGCAATCGGGTACCTTCTTTTTCAATGATACCCCAACCTGTATGACGCAATCCGGGATCTAATCCCAGAATTCTAATCATTACTCGGCGCCCTCCAATTGTGCCAACACGTCTTCGGAAATATCGGCATTTGTAATAACGCGTTGCACATCGTCATCTTCATTCAACAAGTCAATAAACTTCATCAACTTTTGTGCCGTTTCCAAATCCGTGATTTCTTTTTGAACCAACGGTTTCCAATCTAACCTTGCAACGTTCGGCGTGCCGAGTTTGCTCTCCAACGCTTCACGCACACCGGATAAATCATCGGGGTTGCATGTAATTTCATGCGTTTCATCCGTTGATACAACATCTTCGGCACCGGCTTCCAACCCGGCTTCAAAAATAGCATCGGGTGTGCCGACACTCACCGGATATTCAATATAGCCGATTCGTTCAAAGTTAAACGTAACAGAGCCCGTTTCACCCAGCGCACCGCCGTTTTTAGAAAATGTGGAGCGCAAAAACGGAGCCGTTCTGGCGCGATTATCCGTCAAGGCTTCAACAATCACCGAAACTTTGCCCGGGCCGAATCCCTCATAACGTGCTTCTTCGTAATTAGATGTATCGGCTCCTTGTGATCCCTTGGCAATGGCGCGTTCAATGTTATCTTTCGGCATATTTTCGGAACGTGCATTTTGAATGGCTAATCTGAGCCGTGGGTTTGACGACGGATCCGCTCCGCCCGCTTTCACGGCAACCGTGATTTCCCGAGCCAACTTTGAGAAAACCTTGGCGCGCATTTTATCTTGCGCTCCCTTACGATACATAATATTTTTAAATTGTGAATGTCCTGACATATTTTATCCTCTTTTTCCTTTTCTTTTTTCCCTTTTATTTTTTAATTTTCTTATCTTACTTCCGTTGTGTCTCATCCTGTTCCCGTTATGAATGCGTAAACGGCTCATGATTATCTCGTGTAATTTACAAGATTTTATTCATTTTTTCAACTCTTTTTTATGATGAAAACGCGTTTTTTCACTTCTTAAAAGTAGAAATCTCTTTTTGAACGTGCCGTTATCTCAAATTATTTTTCAGCATATTCATTTTCCGTATTCCGAAAATTCACTGCTTATAAATATCTTGATGGTTTTGTTTTTATTATTTCATCTTTATTATAAAAATTAAACAAGAGGAAACGTTTCATCTAAAAAAGCGCCTATCCGCACAGGATGAATCCGCATACACGCACCTGTTTCCTCATTGATTTCAGCGTATACAGCGCAAAACGTTTGATTATTCTCGGCCGGTTGCAAACGTCCGCGTTGTTCGGGATTGAGAAACCGCCCCAACGCTCCCGCCGTTATCATTCCGATAACCGAATCATAATCGCCACACATACCTACGTCCGTCATATAGCCGGTACCGTTCGTCAAAATGCGGTAATCTGCCGTCGGAATATGTGTATGTGTGCCGACCACCAGACTCGCTCGTCCATCCAAAAAGTGCCCCATCGCCACTTTTTCTGCCGTTGCCTCGGCATGGAAATCCACAAACAGCACATCGTAATCCCGTCCTTTAAGATGCGTCTCTAACCATTCCGACATAACCGCAAACGGATCTTCAACCGACTTCATATAAATTCGTCCCATCAACTGCACAACGGCAATGCGAATACCCGTTTTCGTTGTAAACAAACACCACCCTTTTCCAATGGTATTTTCAGGAAAATTAAGCGGACGAATAATATTTTCTTTTTCCGTTAAAACCGAAAAAATTTCCTTTTTATCAAACGAATGATTCCCAAGCGTAATCACATCCGCGCCCCGCTTGATAAATTCTTGATAGTGGTTGGGAGAAATACCGAATCCGTGCGTTGCGTTTTCGGCATTCACAATGACCGCATCAAGCCCTAATTTATCACGCAATATCGGTAAATTTTCAAATACGACTTTCCGGCCGGCTTTCCCGACAACATCTCCGCAAAACAATAACTTCATTTTACTCTTCTTCCGTTTTCGGCGCATCGGCGGGTTGATGAACCAATGTTTCCAAATCGGTTGCCAATCCGATAATTTTTGCCGAAAGATTATTTAGACGCTCGGCAATTTCTTTCTTCGTTTCGTCCAACAAGGCAGCATTTGTATTCTTTTCCAGCTGGCTTTTCTCTTCCGCCAACAGCAAACACAACATCGCTAACAACTGCCCTTCCTGCATAAAACCGATAGACTTAATCAACTGCGCTGCTCTGGCATCTAAATTTTCAGCCAAACCGCGCATATAATTTTCCTGTCCGTCCGCACATGAAAACTTATAAAACTTCTCCCCGATTTTAAGCGACACAATTGCCATTAATTTTCTCCTTTAAGCGCCCCTAAAATTTTATCAACGCGTTCATACGCCGTTTTTACAACCGTTTGCAACTCGTTTGACTTATCGGCGGTATGCGTATAGGCTTTTTTAACATCATGTACGGCCGTTTCCAATGAAACAACCGCTTCTTCCAACCGCGTCATGGCATTTTTTACTTCTTCCATTTTATCCCTCTGCACCATTATTGATTCTGCTCGTATGAATGTTTCATCTTGGCTTACACCTGTCTTCTTGCTTTGAACGCCATTTGCAATGTTCCGTCATCCAAATAATCCAACTCACCGCCGACGGGGACGCCGCGTGATAACGTTGAAACCACACATCCGCAATCAGCCAATCTGTCGGATAAATAATGCGCCGTTGTTTGGCCCTCTACCGTTGTCGGCAAAGCCAGAATAATTTCCGTTTCGGGATTTTGCCTCACCTTTGCCAGCAACGATTCAATTTGCAATTCATCGGGTCCGATGCCATCCAATGCCGATAGCAATCCGCCCAACACATGATAACGCCCCTTAAATACGTTTGCGCGCTCAATGGCCCATAAATCCGATACATCACGCACCACACAAATCTGATTACCGCGACGTGAGTCATCCGAACAAATCGTGCACGGCACAACCGTATCCATATTACCACATATCGGGCAAGTTTGCACCTTTTCCAACACCGTTTCCATTGCTTCCACCAGCGGGACAAACTGCTTTTCCTTTTTGGAAAGCAATGCCAAGACGGCGCGCCTTGCGGAGCGCGGACCCAATGTCGGCAATTTTGCCAACAAACCGATTAAGTGTTCCAACTCGGGTGCAGCCATTTTGCTCTCAATTCAGCTCAAACGAACGGCACTCAATTAAAACGGCATTTTAAAATCTTTCGGCAAGCCGAGTGAGGTTTGGATTCGTTCCATTTCGGAAGCCATTGTTTCTTCCGTTTTCTCATGGCAATCCCGCATGGCAAGCAAAACCAAATCTTCCAATGTTTCCACGTCATCTTTATCCACAACGCTCGGATTGATTTTAACTTTAACGGGCACGCCCTTCCCCGTCATCACCACACAAACGGCACCGTTGCCGGCCGAACCTTCAAATTCTTGATGTTCCATCTTTGTTTGTAAGATGTTCATTTGCGTTTGCACCATTTGTGCTTTTTTCATCAACTCACCGATATTTCTCATTATTTTTCTCCTTTTACTTAATTTTAATCATTTAATATCCGATATTGGCACTATAATCAAAAAAAAATCAAAAGTAAATTTAAAAATACAATCCGTTTAAATTTATTTCAGCCGTTATCATCGGATTGATAATTCTGTCATTCCTTTGACGCAGCCGATTTTTCCAAAAACGCTTTTAATTCCGCCAAATCTTGTGGCAACGGCACTTCAAAAGCCATTCGCTTATTTGTTGCAGGGTGCAGAAATGCCAAGAATCCGGCATGCAATGCCTGACGCGGGAAAAATCGCAAATAAGCCGGCGCCTGTTTCGGAACAACGCCGTAAACTTCATCCCCGATTAACGAATGCCCGATGGAACTTAAATGCACCCGAATCTGATGTGTTCTGCCCGTTTCCAAAATGCACTGCACATGCGAAGCCAATGTGCCGTATGCCGTCAGGCGTTCATAGTGCGTAACGGCCGGTTTACCTCCCGTTTTGACAATCGCCATTTTTTGACGATTTAAAGCACTTCGGCCGATATTACCCGAAATGAGCCCCGTTTGATTTTGCACATACCCCCACACGAAAGCCTGATAGATTCGTTCAATCGTATGTTTTGAAAATTGCTCCGAAAGGCGAACATGGGCTCTGTCATTTTTAGCAACGACCAAAATACCGCTCGTATTTTTATCAATCCGATGAACGATTCCCGGCCGTTTCACTCCGCCGATTCCCGAGAGCGAATCTTTACAGTGAAAAAGCAACGCGTTAACAAGCGTCCCCGTATAATTACCGGCTCCCGGGTGCACAACCATTCCCGCCGGTTTATTAACAACCAGAATATCTTTATCTTCATACAAAATATCAAGCGGAATATCCTCTGCTTCCGGTTCGGCAGGAACGGCATCGGGCGGAATAATCAAAAACGATTCGCCCGTTTTAACACGATAATCGGGTTCCTCCACAAACGCATCCGTTCCGGCCTTTTTAACACCGTCGGATTCAATCAGGCGAATAATCTGATTGCGCGAAAAACCCGCAAGCGCCGTTGCCAGAAATTTATCAATCCGCATATTATTTTGGGTAGCCTCAACCGCGGGCGACACAACAACCTGCGTTTTTTGTTCCTCAAAATCTGCCTCATCCGATAAATCGTCCGTTTTCGGGTCAAACGCCGTCATGATGCTTTCTGATTCCAAATTTCTTCCAACCGATAAAAATCGCGTGTTTCTTGCGTAAACAGATGAACAACAACATCTATGGCATCAATCACAACCCAATTTCCGTCGCCCGTATCACCGGACACCTGCACGCGATAACCTGCCTTTTTCAAATCCATTGCCAAATTGTTTGCCAATCCGAACACGTGCCGTGCCGATGTTCCCGTAGCAATGACCAAATAATCGGCAAAACTCGTTTTTCCTGCCAAATCAATCGTTGTTATATTTTCGGCTTTTCCGGCATCTAACTTTTGTTCAATCAATGAAAGAAGCTCGGCAACGCGTTCCTTTTGGGCGTCTGTTGAACGCATATCCGCTCTCTTGGTGTCGGCATATTGCGCCCCTGCCCGACTGCTTGACGCCGTTTTTTTTCTCGTCTCTTGTCCATGCGCGTCGGAAGGAGTTTTCTTTTTACAGGCTGTTGTTTTGTTTGCCGTTTGATGCGTTTGTTTTTTTGTTTCTGTCATCATTCAATCCTTATTATATTACATGATTACGCCATTATGATTATTCACACTTTGAATCCGTTAAATCCGCGATAGAATCTGCGGAAGAATCGGTGAAATCCGTTGCAGAATCCGCCGATGAATCCGCGTCGGATTGATAAACGTAATACCGTGCTTTGCGCAACACATCAATCAATCCTTTATGTGCCACACCCGAAATCGCCCATACTTCCTGCTTGCAGGCCTTTTCAAGTTGATTTACTTTCGTTTTAATTTCATCATCCGTCAGCGCGTCAATTTTATTCAAAGCCACAATTTCGGGCTTACGGGCTAACGTTGCACTATATTTTTTCAATTCCGCGCGAATCGTTTGATAAGGAGTCGCCACGTCTTCTGCCGTCCCGTCAACCAGGTGTATCATCACTTTGCACCGCTCAACGTGTTTCAGGAATCGCGTTCCGAGTCCCACACCGTCGGAAGCCCCCTCAATCAATCCCGGAATATCGGCAATTAAAATCTCATCGTCATCCACACGTGCCATTCCCAAATTCGGGTGCAATGTGGTAAACGGATAATCGGCAATTTTCGGTTTTGCCCGCGTCACAGCGCTTAAAAACGTGGACTTTCCCGCATTCGGCAAGCCGATAAGCCCCACATCGGCAATCAATTTCAATTTCAACCACACCCACATTTCTTCGCCCGGCGTTCCCTCATCGGCTTCGTATGGAGCCTGATTGGTTGATGATTTATAAGAGTTATTTCCTCTACCGCCTTTCCCGCCGTGTGCGGCAACAAAGCGTTGCCCATCATGAATCATATCGGCAAGCAATGTTTCATTATCATTGGCAATAATTTGTGTGCCGACGGGAACTTTAATAATCAAATCCTCCCCCGAAGCCCCCGTACAATTTCGCCCGGCGCCGTTTTTCCCGCGCTCGGCCTTAAAATGTTGCTGATAGCGAAAGTCAATCAAGGTATTTAAGTTTTGAACCGCCTCAAACACAACATCACCGCCATCACCGCCGAAACCGCCGTCGGGTCCGCCGAATTCTAAAAACTTTTCATGCCGAAACGAGCAAGCACCGTTTCCGCCGTCTCCGGCTTTGATATAAATTTTGGCTTCATCTAAAAATTTCATTAAAAATATCCTTTGCAAAGTATCGGAATTATAACATGTTTGAGTATAAAGTAACGATTTTTTGAAAAAAGTCAAATCTTTTATTATTGTGAGAGTATTTTTTAAGGTTTTGCGGATCGTTTTTTATTTCAGGCAAAAATCCCGTTCGAGAACCAAAAACATAAAAAAACCGCTTGACTTTTCAGATAAAGTTTGATATAAGGCAACCATTCCTCGAGAATGCGGACAGCGAACAAAGCGGTCGCCGTCACGCTCCGTCAATTCGGGCGGAGACTATCGGGGACAACAAAAAAGAAAGGAAAAACAAATGTCTAAAAGATTAAGTTCAAAATTTAAAATTGATCGCCGTTTAGGTGTAAATTTATGGGGAAAAGCCAAAAGTCCGGTAGAAAAGAGAAATTACGGTCCGGGTCAACACGGTGCGAATCGTAAAAAGCCGACGGATTACGGTGTTCAATTACACGCCAAACAAAAATTAAAAGGTGTTTACGGAAACGTATCCGAGAAACAATTACGCAAATACTATGCCGAAGCCGTTCGTCGCAAAGGAGACAGCTCCGAGAACTTAGTCGGTATTTTAGAGACACGCTTGGATTCGATTGTTTACAGAATGAAGATTGTTCCGTCCGTATTTGCAGCACGTCAATTTGTGAACCATGGTCATGTGTTAGTCAACGGAAAGAAAGTGAATATTCCGTCATACTTAGTCAAAGCAGGTGATGAAATTGCTTTAACGAACAAAGCCAAAGATATGGCAGTTGTGATTGAATCATTGGCTTCAACGGATCGTGAAGTTCCGGAATATATGGAATTTGATGCCAAAGAATGCAAAGGAAAATTTGTTCGCGTTCCGCAATTAGCAGATATTCCGTATGCTACACAAATGGAACCGAATTTGGTTATCGAATTCTATTCACGGTAATTCAAATTTTTGTTATATCATTCAAAGCCGTCCGTTTCGGACGGCTTTATTTTTTAAAATTTCGGAGCAACTGCGTTTTAATCGTTTACGGTATCATTTATTTTATCGTTTGTGTATATATTTGCAATGAACCATTCACCCATCAACCGCTTACAATCATTTACAATTTTGGGCTCAAACAAAAAAGAATTCTCGGCTATTCCCAAGAATTCTTTTTACATAAAACCATCGCTGATTACTGAATTTTACACGTATAGCCCGTAATCACGCCATCGGCATTTGTGGAAGCAACAGCCTCACGGTTATCGCAACTATTACATAACGCAATGGATTCGCTATCCGTCCCGATAGTCCGATTAGCACCCTCACTGCATAACAAGCAATTTCCGTTGGAATCTTGCCATAACCCGGGCGTACATTCTTCTACGCATTTTGCCGTCAGGTTATTAGTTGCTTTATTACCGAGTGTCATCTGGCGACGATTATCGCAAGAATCGCAGAGGTTATTCTCATTTGGGTCAATGGCAATGTTCTTTTCAGAGCAGTCCCGACACGTATTATTTGTATCTAAAAACTGGTGTGTTTCTTCGCATTTGCCGTATTGACATTTTTCATTGCTCATTCTCCGATTTCCGCAAGAATTACATTGAGCAGTTGTTGTTGAGGGAGAAATATTTTGGTCGGAACACTCATAACAATACCCATCCGTGCCACGAAATAATTTTCCATCGTATTTTCCGTCAGCGTAGGGCTGGGCTTTCAATTTTAGATCAGAATTCAGTTCACTCGGTAGCGGATCTAAACTATTGCAAATGCCACTTGTTCCGGGATTTGCGTTATAGCAATGTGGGGAAGACCAAGTACCCACTTCTACAGGTATACGATTGCCACATGCTGTGCATAATTTTGTTGCATCTTCTTTTTTTAACAATCCATCACTATATCCATTATTGCCACGCGAACACAATACGCAATTACCATATCTATCTTTATAGTAAGCGTTATCCTTAGGGCATGTTATCAAAGAGCAATAGTCATCACGATTCCATGATTCTCGGATACCCTTGCATATTGTGTTACAATCTTCCGCAAACAACGTATGAATATACGATTCCGTTCCTTCGCATGACACGCATTTCCCTCCGCCATTATGGATTTCACCCGAATTACACTTGGGAACACAATACCATATACCATCACTTTGTTTTCTCTTTTGTCGTTTATTCTCCGTATTCATACAGTTGGTTTCGCATGTTTCATCATTCTCAGAAACAATAACACCCCCATTTGTTTGACATGTATAACACTTTCCGTCTTTTCCTCTAAATTCTTCACTATTGCAAGACTGTTCATAAATGCAGTAACTTTGGTTCGCATTGTATTCTACAATTTTTCTACCACATGCCTTGCATAAATTTATTGCTTCCTCTGAATTAAAAATCATATTATCATTTGAGGTATCATCGCATTTTAAACATTTGCTATATCTATTTTGCCAAACACGATTGCAATTTAATGGATTATCACAATTTTCAGGAGCTTCTTCTGGTTGAGGGCAATTTGAAACGCATTTTAAGTGCCCTCCCTCATTTCTCAACGATCTATTATTTTCACACTTATTACAAGAATTCATAAAATATTCCGTTCCAACATTTTCAGAAATATGATTTACATAGGCTGTTGCATAATAGGAACCTTGCTTACCACACGAAATGCAACTACTTGAACCCGCTTCATGAAATTGATCTTTGCCAGGACATTGATTGATTGTTGTGCAATAATACGGACCATTATACATCGCATTAAACCAGAACCTATCTTCCCCACAAGCTAAACATTGCGCTTTTGAGACCGCATCGCCGCTGATGGTATGCGGTGTTTTATCCGAACAAGGCACACAGCCTGCACCGTCGCTTGCTTGATACGTATATCCGTTTGTGCAGGCATAAGAACAATATGCTTTTTCATCGTCTACATCGCCGTAGTATCTTGTGGGATTGTTGCACGCTGCACATTGCTCTTTCCCCGACTGCTCGTCCTTAAAATTTAACGCACTGTTCTCAAACGGTGTTAAACTCACCAGAAAATTATTCGGATTACTGCATGGCACACAGACACCGTTCGGCGTTCGGAATTCTTTCCCAAACGCACATTCCGCAGGCACTTCCACGCAGGTGTTCGTTATCTCCGAACACGTATAATTTGCACCTTTCTCGGCGCAGTCTTTCGGCGTCAGACACTCTACACACGCGCATTCATCTTGCTTGCAGTAAGGCGTGCTCGCATTACCACTGCATTCATCACGACACGTTAAGGTATTTTCATCACACGTCGGTGTTCCGCAACAGGAAGTGCAATCTGCATCTTCCACACAATTTTCATTCACAAGAGAATCCGATTCACTATTCAAAAAGATTGTAAATACCATTTCATTTTGAATATTCCCGCTCATATCACCGCAAATTTCAACATTGCCCGTATATTTAACATCATTGACTTGCACAAACTGCAATCCTTTAATGACGTTTATTAACGGCATATTTAAGACGCTTTTACAAATCCTCGGACTCACTTCGCCCACAAACACCCGAAAAGCCACATCGGGTATGGATTTCATATAAATCGGAAAACCCGACGCTGTAGTTTGCGCAAATTCCAAAAAATCTTTTCCGCTCTCGCTCGGTTCGGGCAAGTGCATGCGTTGATACCGATTCCATATATCCGTTGCCCGTAGATTCACTTCATATACAATATCGTTTGACCGATATTTATCCATGGCATACCGATAGCCTGCAATGCCTGCAACCGATAACACGCCAATTACTGCCAACACGCCCAGCATTTCTACCATACTCCGCCCGTATTCGGCCAGGCGAACACCCTGCAATCCGCTCAATTCGCATTGCGTTTGTGAGTCTGCCAAAAATCCTGTTTTTTGATTATTTTTCAAGCGTTCGAGTCTTATTTGATTCGCCGTTTTTATCTCTTGTTTTGCGCGATTCGCCTCAAATTCCCCGTTTTTTACTTTTTTTGTGTAAAAAGAAGCCAAGTTAACTATTTGTTTTATTTTCATTTTTCTTCTCCCTATTCTTCGCAAACGTCCGTTTATGTAGAGGGGATACTGTGCAAAATCGCTCCCAAAAAAGAAATCTCAAAAAATCATTATTTTACAATTAGATATTTGAATTTAAATTTTTGCTTGATTATTTTAAAAATACCCTTATAATCATCTTTATACTATATCATCTAAACGGACCTTTTTGTAGAGACAGGCTATATTGCCCGAAATGGCCTTTATTTTTTTAGCTTCGTGTTGTGCCGGCTCACTAAAACCGCACAACTTTTTTGTTCTGATAGACTTATCCGCAATTCTCACAACGCATATTTTTCAATCTATTCATCCAGATAGTTGCCTCATGCTTATGCCTATTGCCTATACCTTTATTTCTCATTGCATAATAAAAGGCGGTTTATCTTATTCAGATACACCGCCTTTCTTAATCGGACATACGATTGTCTCAAAAATAATATCGTTTACCTATGCCGGACATCACTCTTTTTTGCCCAACAACAGGATGACACCTTTTTGAACCCCAATCACCAAAGCCTCATCACCGGCTTTAAAGTTTTCGTCCGTTTGCGCAAGCCAGACCGTATCGCCCACGGCAACTTTCGTCTGTCCGTTTTGAACATCTGCCGTTACCTTAACCGTTTTGCCCACTAACTGCGCCGAGCGGTCATTTAAAAACGGATGATTCGTTTGCCCGTCTTTTTTCAAATATAATGCGTAAACATAAAATCCGATGCAAACCATCACAACCGAAATTAAACTGAATGAAAGCAGTTGCACGGTCAACGTTAATTCCGTATTAAAGAATGTTAATCCCGCCATAACAAGTCCGGCAAATCCGAACCATATCAAATAAACGCCGGGAGCAAACAGCTCTAACAAAATTAACAAAATACCGAGTGCCGACCATTCAATATATGACATTTTTCTTTATCCTTTCTTCTTTTCATGCGTTCCGAGAACTTCTTTTGCAATTTCGGCAATACCCGCAACCGAACCCATCACATTGGCCGTATCAAGTGGCAACATAAGCAATTTTTGATTCGGTGAAGTAACAATTCCTTGCAACGCTTCAATGTATTTCTGACCGAGGAAGTAGTTAATTGCCTGCACATTCCCATGCGCAATGGCGTCCGACACCATCTTTGTGGCGTTCGCTTCCGCTTCCGCCGTCCGCTCCCGCGCTTCTGCTTCGCGGAATGCCGCCTCGCGTTTTCCTTCCGCATCTAAAATTGCGGCTTGCTTTTCACCCTCGGCTTTCAAAATCTCGGCTTGGCGATACCCTTCCGCATCCAAAATGTTGGCCCGTTTTTCACGTTCGGCTTTCATCTGGCGCGCCATGGCATCAATTAAATCCCGCGGTGGCGTAATATCTTTAATTTCCACACGCGTTACTTTCACGCCCCAAGGAATTGTCGCCTCGTCAACAACCTGTAATAACTTATGGTTAATCATATCGCGTTGCGATAACAACTCATCAATTTCCATACTGCCGATAACGGTTCTGATATTCGTCATAATCAAATTCAAAATCGCCAACTGCAAATCACCGACTTGATAAGCCGCGTTCACGGAATCTTGAATTTGGTAGAACAAAACACCATCTACCCGAACCATCGCGTTATCTTTTGTAATCACTTCTTGCGAGGGCACATCCAGCACTTGTTCCATTTTGCTTAACTTTGCCCCTACCTGTTCAATAATCGGCACCAAGAAGTGCATACCCGGGGTAAGCGTGCGCGTATATCGCCCGAAATTTTCCACCGTGTATTCATATCCTTGTTGAACAATAACAAGCGATTTAAAAATAACAAACGCTATTAAAACAATTAAAATAATTGCAACCGTTACACTCATAAATTATCTCCTTACATCATCGGGATCCATTTTGCTTTTTCGGACAAGCAACAGCTAACCGCTGTCGGCTTTCATTGTGTCCCCCGAAATAACACATGAATGTCCGCAAAGTAAAATTGATATGGTGTTCAACCTACTTTTCTGTTTTTAAGACTGAATGAAAACAATCCGAATGTCAATTTATTTTTATCACTAACCGCAAAAATTATAGGATAATATCAATACCAAAAACAGTTTTCAAACCTTTACTCGGCCAAAAACGAATCTGAAAACGTTCCCGTAAATACCGTTTCGGCAGGCCCGCTCATCTGAACGGTATCATAAAACGAATCATACGAAATTTGCAAGTGTCCGCCCAGCAGTTCCACATCTACCGTATTATCCAAAAATCCCTGATCAATGCCCGACATCGCCGCCGCACACGCCCCCGTTCCGCAAGCGTATGTTTCCCCGCTACCTCGCTCCCATACGCGCATTTTAATATGTGTTCTATCCCGAATTTCCACAAATTCAACATTCGTTCTGTTCGGGAAAAAGGGATTGCGTTCAATCAACTGCCCCATTCGCTCAACGGGATAATCAAACACATTTGCCACCGGCACGACAAAATGCGGATTCCCCATAGAAACGGGTTGTCCGAAAATATCCCGATTATCCGGCAATGAAATACAAACGGAAGGCTCAACAACCGGCGTTCCCATATTGACCTGCACCATCACGACGCGATTATTTTCTACCCGCAAAAATAATTCCTTGATACCGGCCAATGTTTCTATGAACAAATGCGTTTTACGCGTTAATTTATTTTCATAAACATATTTCCCGACGCAACGAATCCCGTTACCGCACATTTCGCCCTCCGAACCATCGGCATTAAAAATGCGCATTTTAAAATCAGCCGATTCGGATGGCAAAATCAAAATCAGCCCATCGCTCCCCACGCCGAAATGCGGTTGCGATACTTTTTTTGCCAAAAATGCCCAATTATCGTAATGCTCTTTAATGGCATTGATATAAACATAATCATTGCCCAATCCGTGCATTTTGGTAAATTCCATAACTAACCCTCCGTTCGGTGCAATCAACCATAAGTTTATCCTCATCATATCAGATTTTCAAAAACGGGTCAATTAAAATCCGTCGGATTTTTTCACGTTGACAATTTGTTTGTTGATATGATAATATGGAAGCCATAAAAAACGGAGGCACAATATGTTTTTAAAGATGAGTTCATTATTTTTAACGGCGTTATTATTGACAGCCCTGCCCGCACAGGCACGCAACGGCTATTTCGGCGTGCGTGGCGGTATCAGCGATGTGCATGAAAAAGATATTGTTGACGACTATGTTTCGGGCGGTTTCGGCTCGGGATACATCGGATTTTATTCGGGCGCCTTCCGCGGGGAAGTTGAATATACCTATATTTCACGCGCAGATTATGACGATAACCAACTGGATTTAGATGCCGATTTTCAACGGGTCATGGCCAATGCGTATGTAGATGCACCGATTACGCGATACGTTCGGCCGTATCTCGGCGGTGGTGTCGGCACGGCGATTTATTCCGTGAAAGATAATTTAACGCATACAAAAGAATCCGGCAGTAATTTTGCTTGGAATGCAACCGCAGGGCTCGGCATTAAACTCACTCGCAATTTAACGTTTGACAGTGGCTATCGCTATGTTGATATGGGCAAAGTTGAACTCGGCGAGGATGAGTTGCATTTTGTGGCGCATGAAGTCTATGCCGGTATGCGGTTTTTGTTTTAAGAAAAAGAATGATGAATTGAAAGAGGCTGAAAATGGAAAAAGCACCGACGGGCTTGCGTAAACGCATTTGCATTATCGGCGAAACGAATGTGGGAAAATCTTCACTTTTTAATGCGCTCCTTCAAAATAAAACATCTATTGTATCCGATACGGCCGGCACTACAACCGATTCGGTTTCCAAGGCGTATGAAATTCTGGGTTTCGGGCCGGTTATTTTTTGCGATACCGCAGGATTAAATGATAATACCCCACTCGGCCAAGAGCGCGAGCGTGCAACACTGGATACCCTGAAAATCAGCGATTGCGCCGTTATCGTGCGTCAATCCGCCGAACCGAACGAAGCCGATAAACGTATTTTATCCGTTGTTCAAGAACGTCGGATTCCGTTTATTATCGTTTATAATAAATGCGATTTATATACACCGCCCGTCGGCACGCTTCAAGTCAATGCCAAAACAGGACAAGGGATTGACGAGGTAATAGAAGCATTACGCAAAGCCTTAACGGGGAAACAACCCGAACGTTTGCTGGACGGATTGGTGCATGCGAAAGAAAGCGTTTTACTTGTAATGCCACAAGATGCGGCGGCTCCCGTCGGGCGATTGATTTTGCCACAGGTGCAAACAATTCGTGAATGTTTGGATAAACATGCAATTGTGGGCGGTGTTACACCGGAAGAATTACCCGATGCACTTAAAAAGCAAGATTATGATTTGGTTATCACTGATTCAAAAGTAATTAAGGAAGTATTAAGCGTTGTGAAGCCAACGCAACGCGTTGCCACATTTTCCGTTTTATTTGCAAAAGCAAAGGGTAATTTTGAAACATTTTTAAAGGGCGTTGATGTGATAGATACCCTGCAAGAGGGCGATTTTGTGTTAATTGCCGAAGCCTGTTCGCACACGACCATAGAAGACGATATTGCCCGCACGGTGATTCCGAACCTGTTAAAAAAATACACCAAGAAAACATTGAATATTGAGTTTTCCAAAGGCAGAAAGTTGCCGGATGATTTGAGCAAATATAAATTAATTTGTCAATGTGGCGGTTGTATGCTCACGCGGATGGGAATGTTGCATCGTATCGAATCAGCCGAGGCGCAAGGCACGGCCATTACAAATTACGGCTTGACGATTACAAAATGTCAGATGGGCGATATTCATCGGTTGACGTTTTAATGCGTGTTAATGCGTTTTAATCACAGGGAGTAAGCCACCTGCATTATGGCTATGGATTACTTCAACCAAGTGGAACGCAAAAGGGATAATGAGGTATCCGCTTTATACGAACATAAATCAAAGAAGCGTCAAGAGCAGATAGGGGAAAGAGAAAAATTTTTAAATATCAAATAAAATCAATAAGAAATAAAAAAAGGAGCAAATTTTAAAAAAAAGACTTGCAAAATAAAGAAAAAAAGGTTATAAGAGAGAAATCTGAAAAGGACCCCATCGTCTAGAGGCCTAGGACATCGCCCTTTCACGGCGGTAACGCGAGTTCGAATCTCGCTGGGGTCGCCATCATAAGCCTTTGATTTTCAAAGGCTTTTTTTAATTTCTTTTGCGAAATTTTAT
>CALXVP010000007.1 GCA_944392125.1 uncultured Alphaproteobacteria bacterium
TAGTTACAGTCCCCTTCTAAAATCGGGGCTTTCTTAATAGATACACGATAATAATTTGTTTTGCAAGATAAATTTGCTGTTTTACCTTAAAAAAAATGACTTTATTCACACTTTTTAACAACTCTTTTTTGCATTTTTTTTCACTTTTTGACCGTGAGTACATATTTTCCAAGCCCCATAACCGTGCTCTTCCCAATATGCACCATGCTTCCCGCCATTAAAAGCGGTATAATGCTTCTCATCTCTCCGATGAGCTCAAATGTCCCGATAATTCCGCCTAGAGAGATATGCTGTTTCTGCCTGCCCGACCACCGTGTCCAATCTTGCCAGTGTAGGTTCTTTTTTGCCATTGTCAGTTCTTTCGCTTCTGCCAGTATGCGGGCTTTCTCGCCCCAAAAGGGCGGTAAATCGGTATGAGATGTATATAATAATTCTAATCGCCTCACTAAACCGGATACGAAATCCCCTGCCGTGATTTCCGCCGGTGTTATCGGATGCTTCTCTCTTTGAATCCGTAACGGCGTTTGAATTTGTATTTCTACCGCCTTTATCCCCTCGGGAATTTCTATCGGATACAGATTCTCCGCGTTATCTAATTGCGAATCGTCTCCGCCGTAAAGGTAAATATCTCTCTCGGGATGATGTTGCACAATTTGAACTAACTCCGCGCGTGATTTCGTTCGCCCCATTCCGCCTTGCATCCCTTTGACCCATGCCAGTATAATAAACGAGAGTTGCTTGATTTCTCTTCCGAAAAGAATTTGCCGAAATGAAAAACATTCCCCCTTTTTTATCAACCGCTTTCCAAACGGCAACGGCTCAATCACATAGGGATTCACATATCTGTTTTTGAGGCCGGCTTTGGATTCAAATATCACGGCATACGGACATGTTGTTATCAACCGACACCCGCCACAGTTTTCTTGCCTTGCCAAACAACAAATTCGCCGTAACGATGAACCGAATACTCCCCGCAATGCCGAACCGGTATAATTCGGGAGTATCATATCATCTTGCGCCCGAAAAGTATATTCCAATAAAATAAGCGGTAATTCTATTTTCATTTGCTTTGATTTTCTTCTTTGATTTCTATGATTGCCCAGCCGAACGGTTGTATCAGACCATCCTCTTTGGCTAACCAAACGGTGCTTGGTGTTGTTTTAGGAAAAAGGGGTTTTGTGCGGTTATTTTTATCCTTATTCTTATTCGGAAAACGCCGAAATCCCTCTATGGTTACGCAATCTCCGCCGGAATGTTTCCCAATGCGAATGAGTGCCCGATGAGAGCCCTCCGCTTTAAACATTTGCCGATAACGCAGAGATTCTTCATCTGTTTTCACATATTCGGTTTCTTTTTGATACTCATTTTGATAAAAGGTATTGCACGAATCAATCACCGTTTTTGCATCAATACGAGGCGCCATATTATTGATGTTGTATCCGAATCGGGTCTGGGATTCTTCGGTAACAATCAGCGTTCCCTTAAAGACGGCACCTTGCGGAATCACTTCCGCAATGGTTCGTAATCCGCTTGCTATGCCACTTCTTTTGCTTTGGTTGATTTGATAGACAATATGCGTTGTGATTTGTTCATCGCTTACGGCATCGGAAATTTTTAAATTTTTAAACGGATCGTTGGGAATATTTGTATAGTTCAAAATCGCTTGTTGCAATGGGGCATCGTTTTTCCCCGCGTTATAATCGGTTTGCCCGCCGATTTGCCGATTCATCGCTCTATTCGCATTTGCTCTATAACAATTTAAAACGGCCGTGCGCATGGCGCCTTTGATACTGCTCCCCGGAATAATCGGATTTTGCGTTAACATATCACAAATTTGTTCATCAATGTTAAACAATGTGCCGGTTTCTAACTGATTATATTTTGCCGATAATTCTTTTGAAACAATCGCTTTCTTAAAGCCATATTGCGCTAATTGCTGTTTATGTTGAATAAAAAATTTACGAATTTCGGACCATGAGTTTTGTTGCGATAAACGATAGAGCGTTTGTTGCTCAACGGGGCTGAGTGCTTTTTTGATGTGGTGCGGTTTGAATGTATATAAATAGCCGTTTTGAACTGCTACATTTTCAACGCCCCGATTATTTGAATTTTCTTGATTCCCCTCACTTTCATAAGGCTCACCGCAAATACTGCATTCGCCGTTTATGATTTTCCCGCCACATTCCGGACACCGCAAGACGGTTGTTTGCGGGCATGCCGAGGTTGTTTGTTCTTGCGTTACAATCACGCTGTTCGTCGGCTCGTAAGAATTGCCCGTGCCGATATGTATCGGACTAAGTGTTGTGATTTGATAGTGATAGTGTTTGACTTGCTTCATTTTTCCTCTTCCCGTGCAATCGGTTCCCATGTCAGCGGAACGATGGGCGCGTAGCCTTGGCAGACAACTTTTTTATCTCGCGATATATTTCCCAATCCGCACCCCATAAAGTCTTTTTTGCTTTCGTTAAAATAAAATACGGCCCCCGTATCTGCCATTAAAACGGGATTTTTAAAAGGCAATACGCCATCGGGTGAGGCACTTTGTTTGCCGAAACGCGTGAAAAGTTTATAATAGCTTTCGGATGCCTTGATGTTTTCTTGATAAGGAACAGACGGCGCTAATGTCATATAATAATGTGTCGGCTCGGTTGCAAACGAAACCGGGCGTTTCCCATCAACTTCAAACTTGCCGAGTCCGCGCGTGGCAGAACGGCCGATTCCTTCGTTTCCGATGTTTTTAAGCATCTGCTCAATTTCTTCCGCACTGATACGCGTTTCATCATAGACCATATATACATTTAACGGCATTTGATAATGTATCACTTTTTGCGCATACGGTGCATAGATTCTGCCATCTGATCTATCTCCGTCTACCGTTCCCGTTTGCGGGTTTACGGCATTATGAATACGCGTATCCATTTTTTGGAAAGCGATACCCGTTAAACAGATATGCCATTTTTGAACGGGCTTCGTTATATCATCTATCCGAATCCATTGCTTTTGTTTGAATTGTTTTCGTTCGCCGGAGGACGGAATAATGCCGAAACATTCCGTCGGCAAGGTAGCCCGCGGGAGGTATCCGTGCGGAAATAAATCCGATACCACTAAAAACGGATGACCGGTTTTATAATTTGCCAATAAGCGTTCCAGATGTTCCTTCCCGAGTGATTCCGCTATCTGACAGCATATTTTCGCAAACAGCGTATCGCCCTTAATGGATCCGGAAAAATCCGTTTTCGGTTGCAGTTTAAAACAAATTGTTTTCATCGCGCACTTCTTTAAAATAAATTAATTTTCTCATACCGTTCCTGAACGGATTGCCCGTCTATGGATAACTCTTTAAATTGAATCTTTCCATACCCACGTGAACCGCTACCGCCCAAACAATCGTTTTCCAACAGTTTTAAACCCGTCAATATAAAGTTATCATAGTTTTTATCTCCAAACTCTTTGATGGATAATTTAAAATGAAAAACGGAACCGGCAATCACCCGTTCGATATTGCGCGGATGTTGCGCTTTGCCCGTGCGTCTGTCAATCGTGTTTTCCATTTTAACTTCCGTATACGGTAAATCGTTATCACGGATTTCTTTTTTCCATTCAGGCGTTAAATAACAATCCCAAAAAGATAACATACCCGCTTTATAGAGGCGATTGCTTGTTGTATCTCCTACCTTTTCGCCGAATAAAACGGAAATTGTTTCATCATACTCATTTCCTTGATACAGTTCCAATAATGAACGCATTTTCCCTTTGAGCGACGATCCCGGAATATAAGGCTCGCTTTCTTTTCCGATTGTTTTAATCACGGGAGTATCCGTTCCGCCGATGTGCATACCGCCTTCGCCTCCGCCGATGTGTAATCCCGTTTGACAAATCAATTTCCCTTCCATTAATTTTATTTTACTTAATTTCATCGCGTTATCCCTTTTTTAATTCTTTGTAATATCCCATAAATGCTTCTAAAAACAATTTGGCGTGTTTGAGTGTTTTTATATCGTCCGCTTTAATTCCGTTAATTACCCCCGTCATCATTGTTTGAAAGTTTTTATCAACCGTCTCCCGCCCGACAGCATACGCAACTTTTGATTTAATCATATAAATAAATGGCAAGTTTTCTGCATATTTCTCCGGTGTGTCGCTCCGTTCTGCCCACAACAACAGCTCGTTATAAAACCGTCGCAGTTGTGTGCTTTGATTCATTCTGGCATTGGCTTGTGCGCAGATTTCGGCGTATTTTTGTGCTGTTGTTGAAAATAAGTCAACCGTTATGTTCTTAAAATCAAAAACAGCCGGCGAGATGAGTTGGACATTCTTTGGACCCCCTTGTTTTGATTGATCGTTGTTTGGTTTTTTATATGGTTGAAACATTTGCTTTTTCTCCTTACTCGTTTCTTAATTTATATAAATACATGAAAAGCGGAATTTTATATTTTTCTTTATACGTATCTATTCCTTCTCCGAAAAAAAGTGATAGCGGGCGGGCTTCTTCAATACTTTCGCAATGGCGAACCGTGCGATATGATAACCATGAGCGCCAAATCGCATCTTCGGGATGTGTTTGGGCGCGCTCCGCTTTTTCGCATAAGTAAATTAAATTATAAATATATCCCTTTGATAAGTTATATTCATTTTGTTTCTTGGTAATGTCTTGTTCAATTTCAGTCAGCCGTATAAACATACCAAACGGTATTTCTTGATTGAAACAACAAACGCCGTTTTTATTTTCCAGCATTTTCGCTTTTTCCAATTCTTTTTCGGTTAATTCGGCCAATATACGAATCGGCATGGTTGCGTGCGCCATTACCATTCCGACTGAAAACGTTAATTTGGAACACACATATTTATCAAACCGTTCTTTTAATTCCAATAGATAATTGATTTGTTTATCCCAAGGCGCAATGAAAAAGAAATCATCTCCGCCGGCAAAAACCGTATAGACCGTATCGTGTTTTTGAAAACAAACCGTCGGCAGTATTGTTGTAAAAAACAAGTTAATTCGGCGACTGAGCCCGGCATAAGAAGCAAAAGAACAATATTTGATTCGTTCGGCAAACAAAAGCCCTAAATTATCAATATCTCCCTTTAATGCCATCAAGGCTTTTTTCCCTTCGGCAGATTGCACCAAATCCGAAAAAGAGAGAATGGTTTGCTCCGTATTTTTGGGAACAAATGCATTGATGCTACGTCTGGCATATCCGTTAAATAAGGTTTGTTTTTCATCAAACGGTAAAGATATATCCCAAACACGGCTATATGTTGATATGTTTAAATGCGGGGGCGTATCCGTTAATTGCACAAAGTATCCGAAAAAGTTCGTTTTGAGCGCTCCGGCAGGATTTTTACTGATGAGTAAGTATTGATTTTTGGTGAGGGCTTCCCCGATTGCGCGTATATCGGCGCATATGGTGCATAAATGATCTGTGTTGGTATCGTCGGCAGGGAATCTGCCGTCTGCCGAGCAAACATCTGCGCAGTGATTCACAAAGTTTTCAAATACAGCCGGATATTTCCCGGAGCACAAATCCATTTGCGCAAATTTCGCTCTTTCCAAATTGTTATGAAGACGCGTTTGAAATTGTTTGAAAGCGCTTGATTCAAAATCCGATTTACGCGCTTCTTCCCATGCTAACACGATATTACTCGTTCCGTAAAGTGTGTGATAAAACCAATCTTCAAGCGTGTTTTTGATTTTTTTCAATGTGTTTTTTGTTTCATCCGTATTGGTGGCAACAATCATGAAATGTCCGGCAGCATTGATAATTTGAGAAGTGGAGGGTAATCCCAGTTCTTCCAAAATATAAAGAGCCGCACATTCGCACAACAGCGATATAAAAAATGAACGCCCGCGCAATAATTTTGCCGCATCGGCTTGCGTTTGTGCGCCCTGTGCGAAAATAAAATCCTGAATACCGGATATATCCCCTTGAATAATTAAAAACGGGGTATCGGTTTCCTCTTTCAAGCGTGTGATGATTTCTTGATCCGAACACCCCGTATCGTGATAAAATTGCCATAATGCCGTTGCGAGTGCGGCCGTGCTTTTAGAATGATCATATAAAGAAACATCGGCAATCGTTTTATTGATACCGTTTTGCGTAACAAATGCCGATGCGGACGGTATGGCATGTGTATATGTGAGCCACAACGTATCAAAGTGATCCAACCATTGAGACCAGGATTGTTGACTTTCTTGCGGAATGCGCGATAATCCCGTTTTTAACTCATTCCACAAGTGCGCATATTCGGCGCTTGCCTCTGCTTGCGTTCTTATTTTGTTGAGTGTCGGGGAACAGGCTTCCGGTGAAAGCGATTGAAGCGGATAAACATAGTTGATATCTTGGGGGGTTAAGGTTTCTTTATCCAGCTCGTCAAAGGGAGACACCAGCCGTGATGTGATATAATTATCGCTATCCGGTTGGTGCGTATAATTATCGTATTCTTTCCGTTCAAATGCCGATGATAATCTGTCTGCCACAGTTATAATGGCTTGTAATGCCGTGTGCGGTGTATGGTGGCTTGAAGCGGCATTGATGATGGAGTCATCAATATTTTTATCGCTTCCGCTTTGAAACGGATATAAATTTTTGCCATTGATAATGGGAAAGAAATTTTCCAATTCATCAATGGCAAGGCTTGTATATGCCGCATGCAGATGTGAAAATCCGTAGGCTGTTTGAGGACAATATAATTGCTTATCCATATCGCTCAGCGAAATGGATTTAGTGCGTTGTAAAAATTTACCGATATCATGAATGAGTGCCGTAAATGCTATGCGTGCGGATGCTTCTAATTTGTTATTCATTGAACACCTTATAATAAAATGACGTTTATAGGATAAGATTAAAGAAAAAAAGTAAAAAAAATATTAATTTTTGAAAAATGAATTTAGATTTTATTTTTTGCTAAAGTGAAAGTTATTTTTGTAATTGTTGATATTTGTTTTAATATATGATACAATATACTCATTCTTGTGAAAGAGAGGTATATGTGGCAGAACAACGGTATTTAGCCGTCGGGGCAACGGTTGCTAATTCTTTTGGCGATGCTGTATTAGATTATAGTGTCAATCATTTTAATTACTACCGCGTGTTATTATTAAGTGCAACGGTTGCCGGCATTATTCAATTTTTGTTGGGTATTTGGGGATGGGGAATTGAGATAACTTGGGGCTCTGTGCCCCATATTGTGATTCATGCCATATTGGTTTTGGGCGGATATTTATGTTTTATTAAAGCATTAGAGCTTATTCCCATCGGCTTAATCGGGTTGATTGAATCCAGCGGGTTATTCTTAACTTGCATTATTGATGTATGCGTGGGATATGTGGACTTAACGGCAAAATTTGTCGGGTTACTTATTTTGTTTGTGCTTTCCCTTTATATTTTTACGTTGAGTAATCAATCCAAGGAAGAAATAGATGTTAAAAAAATAACAATAAAGGGTTTTGGCTGGGCTTTTTCTTCCGTTTTACTTTATTTGTTAGCACCGTATTTAATCAAATCGGCCAACACAAACGGCGCAAACGAAATTGCTATCAATTTGGGTTATTATGCAATGGCAATCCCTTTTTATGCGGTGATGTTTGTTAAAACAAAATCGGAAAATCCCGTTGCGATAACACCGCACCGTTGGTGGCAAAATTTCTACCTGTTGGGTTGCATTATCGGTGGATTTGAAGGCATTTATTATGTATTGGAAACACTTTGCTTTATTGAAGATGCGCCCACCATTATCAGCGTGATTGCGCAAATGCGTATTTTTTTGGTTTACGGATTATCCGTTCTGTTTAAAATGGACGATTTTTCATTCGGCAAAGTGATTGCGCTCTGTTTGGGGCTTGTTTCCGTTGTTGGTATTTATCTCACATAATGATACCGCATCGCATTCGGATGAATATAGGGGTATGGGGTATATCACGAATTAGCGTGCAACTAATGCAAATTTATTCCCGAATTTTGCGAAAACGCTGTTTTGCTTATTTAGTTCCGTTCTCGCGACTGTTGTCGGACGGCTCTTTGCATTTGAATGGCTTTTGCTTGCGCCATGCGTTCGGCAATATGCTCTTTTGTTAAAGGAATCCTTTGTGGCTCTTTTTCTGGGGAAAAGGGGTGCGGAACACAAAGCGGTGCGAAATGATTATACGGCCTTTCTCCGAAACGTGTAATTCCTGCACGATAAACGTGCCCGACAACATATTTAATTTTTGGATCCTCAACATACCATGGTTGCAAAACCAGTTGTGCCCCAGGTTTGATGGGCGATAAGGTGGTTTTTTGATGATTGTTCGGTATTGTGACTTGTTCTTTCATAAAGTTAGCATAAAATTCAAACATTTCTTTCGGAGGTAAACACTTGCCTGCCCATAAGTCCAACACGCGCATATTGGGATGGTAAAGGTTTTGTATGGCAGACAGGGCATCAACAGGTTTGCCGTCCGTGCGAAAAAGCAGAACTCCATGATTTGTAATCTTTTGTATTTCTCCCTTTTTATTTACAAAATTCATGGCAAATGCATGTGAAGGCACGTTTAGATCGTGAAACACTACATCGGCAACCCGATTCATTTCCCCGCAATACATTAAATTTTTTTCCATACTGGAGTTGATAATTTTATCCTCTTTACGAATTTCATCAATTACTTTCCTCGTGCGGTTGCTAATCTTTCCAAGGAGTTTCTGCGTAATCTTTGACTTGATTTTTGGAACTTGATTTAAGAAATAATAAAGCAACAAAAGTTTTGATTTTACTTTATCACCGAAAGAAAAAAACTCTTTGTTTTCTTGAATGATGGTTTCATTCACACATTGTTTTAAAAATTTATTTTCATATAAAAATGCACTGAATAAATTATTCACCGAAACTTCCCAAAGCAATGTCGGTTTAAGAACTTTTTTGCGTTTTCCTTCAAATTCGGCCAAAAAGTGATGACCGATATTCCATTTGCTTTTATCTTTCGGTAAGTCAACGGGTAAGTCTAAAAAAGAAAATAATTTAGCAAGCGGGGCGTAGTTTTTCATTTGAATTGTCTCCTGTTATTCTATGGCTGATTATCGTTGATTTTGATTCTTTATTTGCTGATACATTGTTGTGTTTGACTGACTTTGTTGAATCTGAATTGGTTGAGCTGCGCTGATCTCATTTTCAATCGCAAATCGGTGTATCGTGGCTCCGAGGTGTTCAATAAATGCGAATAATTCGTCCGCATGGCGACGGGGATTATTTTTAATTCGGCTCGGTATGTGTATTTGCTTATCCGGCGGTGTTTGCACATAAAGGCGTGGATATGTTTGCGGAACCAGTTTCATTGTGGGCTTTTGTCGGCTCTCGGGTGAATCTTCACGTTGCACTTTTCCGATCAGGTATTTATCACCGCGTTGGTTAAAGGCGGTTAATGCTCGGCTGAATTGATCAACAATTATTTGCGGATTTTGAGTCGGCACATAGGTCAGATGTTGTGCCAATGCCTCGTTTGTTTGCCCCGAGCGGAGAAGAAACAACGTGCCGTTTTCAAAGTATTCCGGCACAAAGTTATTCTTCTGTTGAACGGATTTAAATATATCGGCATAGGCGGAAAACATTTCTTGCGGATGAGCGCATTGACCTAACCATAAGTCAATCACGCGCATATTGGGATGATAAAGATCTTTGAGTGCCGATTGAAAATTAAGAGGCTTATTATCCGTTCTGAATAAACAAAAAGAATGATTGATTTCGGGTATGACCGACCCGTCGGGATTTGCCCACTCTAATACAACGCGACAATTCGGCACGTGATTCTCGTTCAGCCAATTCCGTGCAAAAGCACTTAATTCGCCACAATTTCCCAAGTGGTAATGGCTTAACAGTTGCCCCGCGTTTGCAGTTTTGCGGATCTGTTCCAGATAATTTTGTGCCGCTTCCCCGATGCACTCGGCACGTGATAATTCGTCAGGTGCAATTAAAGACGAATCATTTGGATTTTGTTTCCGTTTGACTTCATCGTTCAGACTGATACTGCCCAGCAACGAGGGAATTAAAATTTCTTTTCGCATGTCTTCAAAGACCGCTAACAGGTGGTGCCCGATTGTCCACATACTTTTATCTTCCGGCAACCGAACGGGCGGATAAAGATGCGAAACGGCTTTGGCCGATGCTTGAAAACTTGTCATTTGGTTTTCCCCTTGTGTATCTATGTCATTTATTGAGATGATTGCCTAATATAGCACAGTTTTAATAAATTGTCAATAATTTTTTACAACCTTGTCAAAAAGAGGATTTTTATATATGATTTCGGTTTGCTTTGCGCGATTCATTCTGAATTGAAACAGCGTGTAAACGGCAATCACCTATCGGATAAAAGCGATAAAAAATCCGCCCGTTTTTGTGAAAGAAACCACGGGCGGATAGTTTAAGTTGCGTATTGAGGAACGAAAAATGTTTTTATTCTTCGTTTAAGCGAGTCATCGTTAAGAATTTTTCCTGACGATGAATATATAATTCATCGGGAGATAATTTTTCTAATTGGCCCAAGTATTTATTGAGTGCTTCTTTTAAAGCGCCCATTGTTTGTTCGGGAAATCTATGCGCCCCGCCGATGGGTTCGGCAACAATGGCGTCAATAATCCCGAGTTTTAATAAATCTTGTGCCGTTAAGTGCAAAATTTCGGCCGCTTTGGGCGCCATTTTCGCATCTTTCCATAAAATTGAGGCACAGCCCTCCGGCGAAATAACGGAGTAAATAGAATGCTCCAACATTAAAACGACATTTCCGGTAGCCAAAGCAATCGCTCCGCCGGAACCGCCTTCGCCGATAATGCACGAAATGAGTGGCACTTTTAATTCCAAACACGCTTCCGTGGAGGCGGCAATGGCTTGCCCTTGTCCGCGCTCTTCGCCCTCCATACCGGGGAAGGCGCCGGCCGTATCAACCAGCGTAATTACGGGCACGCCGAATTGTTCCGCCAATTTCATCAAGCGAATGGCTTTGCGGTAGCCTTCCGGCTTTGCCATGCCGAAATTATGCGCAATCCGACTCTCCGTATCGTGCCCCTTTTCATGTCCGATAACCATAACCGTTCGGCCGTCCAGTTTCGCAAATCCGCCGATAATGGCCGAATCATCGGCAAAATTCCGATCGCCAGAGAGCGGGCAAAAGTTCGTAAAGATATGCGCAATATAGTCGCTGGTGTGAGGGCGCGATTCATGACGTGCCACGGCGGCTTTTTGCCATGCCGATAAATTTTTATAAAGCGATGTTAAAATCTTTTGCTTTTTGGCATTCAAACGATCCAACTCGGTTGCCCTGTCGGCCTCCTTCGTCATCGCACTGTATTTAACTTCTTCAATCCGTTTATCTATTTCCGGAATGTTTTTCTCAAAATCAAGATATTGCATTGTTTCCCTCATTTTCAAATTGATTTTTTGTATTATACGCGGTATACTTTCAAAAGTCCAGTGAATTTTGCGGTTATGATAAAAAGGAAAGAAAATGTCGCACACGTTATTGCTCGGAATATATCTTTTGATTTTGGCAAATGCCCTTGTTTGTGGCGGAGTAATTGCTTTTTTGTTTGTTTATATGAAACGTCAGCGGGAGGGTTTTCAGTATTTATCTTCTTGTATCGGACGCTTGGAAAAACACTTTTCCGCTACCAAAGCAGAACATAAAACGCCCGAAATTTCCATTCCGATTGATGAACCGATTGCCAAATATGAACAGGTGAATTTGCCAGATGACGTTAAAATCAATTTTGTGGAAGATTAAAAATATCATCGGTTATGGATTTATAGGGGCTGTTTTTATCAGCCTGGCGGTTGCCGGTTATGCAACGGATACGTTGCAATTTCACCCGTCTGTTACCATGCGGGGCGAGCCGAAATATCCGGCCGGTTTTTCGGCATTTGACTATGTGAATCCGCAAGCTCCGAAAGGCGGTATTTTGAAACAAAGTGCGTTCGGTTCGTTTGATACGTTTAATCCGTTCACGCTTAACGGTATTGCCCCCGCGGGTATTGGCTTAATGTATGATTCTTTAATGAAGCAAAGCGCCGATGAAGCGTTTTCTCTTTATGGATTGATTGCCGACGGTATTGCCCTTTTGCCCCAAAACAAAGGCGTAGCTTTTCATATAAACACCAAAGCAAAGTTTAGCGACGGCACGCCCATAACGGCGCAAGACGTGGCGTTTACGTTTCATGTCTTAAAAGAAAAAGGCATGCCGACGTATCGGTATTACTATCAAGATGTTGCCGAAGCAAAAGTAATGGATTCGCAAACGGTTGTTTTTTATTTCAAAGACCAAACGCAAAATCCGGAACTGCCGTTTATTTTAAGTGAATTACCCGTGCTATCGCAAAAATGGTGGCAAAGCCGAGATTTTACTAAAACAAGTTTGGAAATCCCCGTCGGTAGCGGGCCGTATGTGATTGATTCGTTTGTCCCCGGTCGGTTTGTTGCTTATCGGCGCAATCCGGATTATTGGGCGAAAGATTTAAATGTGAACCGCGGGTTTTATAACTTTGATGAGATTCGCTACGAGTATTATCGGGATACAACGGTTGCACTGGAAGCCTTCAAAGCACACGCATTTGATGTTCGGTTAGAAAATGAAGCCAAAAAATGGGCGCAATTTCAATCGGAGAAAGATGTGCGGTCGGGGCAAATCAAAATGAAAGCGTTTGAGCATCACTTGCCGAGCGGGATGCAAGGATACGTATTTAATCTGCGTCGCCCGATATTTCGGGATAAACGGGTGCGCGAAGCTATTTCTCTGGCGTTTGATTTTGATTGGATGAATCAAAATTTATTTTACGGCCTCTATAACCGCACAACCAGTTTTTTTGATAATTCTTACCTCAAATCGCCCGATGAGCCGACGCTTGCCGAACAAGCCGTTTGGGCAAGTTTGCCGTCAGAAGCAATGCGTAAGATTCCGAGTATTTCTTTTGTGCGCACCGCGCCGGAAAGTATGCGTGTTCGGTTACGAAAGGCGTTGGATTTATTAGAGGCAGTTGGTTGGCGAGTCAATCAAAAAGGTATTTTGGTGGATAAAAACAATCAGCCGTTTACGTTTGAAATCTTGTTGGATTCGGGGAGCAGTGCAACGTGGGAGCGCGTTGTTTTGCCGTTTGCGGGGCAGTTAAAGCGTTTAGGGATTGAGGCGCGCATTCGTTCCGTAGATACCATTCAATATAAAAACAGGTTGGATTCGTTTGATTACGATATGATTGTTGCCGTGTGGGGGCAATCGTTATCCCCCGGAAATGAACAACGATATTTCTGGGGAAGTGAATCGGCACATAGTCACGGCTCCATGAATTACAGCGGGATTCAAAATCCTGTTGTTGATGCGTTAATAGAAAAGGTTATTGAAGCCCCGTCCGCGGAGCAACTAACGGCTGCCGTGCAGGCATTGGACAGGGCATTACTCAGCGAGGTGATTGTAATTCCGCATTGGTATTCGCCCGCGATACGGTATGTTTATTGGAATGAATTGACGATGCCGAGCGTTGTTCCCATGAAAGGAACGGATATTACAACATGGTGGAAAAAGTAGTTTTTAAAGTATGGGTGCATTTTATGCTTGCATAAAACAAAAAAAAATTTTATCAATAGAAGTAGAGAAAACAGCAGAAAGGGTATATGTTATGCGAAATATTATGTTGGGAGCGTTTGCGATCGGGTTAATAACGTCAACGACCGCTTTTGCGCAAAATGCCTTTTGGGGTTTTGATGAAAATAATCAAGAAACGTATATCCCCGTGCAGTGTGATGGGCAATTTGATGAAACAAACGGCGGTGTTTTTATGCCGACACCGGAGGAGCTGTTTGAGCAAGGAGAAGCCTTTTTGTTGGAGCGAGGCGCCGAACAAAGCAAAGCGGGATATTGTTTGCTTTCGGCAGCCATACAGGGAAACGTAAAAGCCCAGTATCGTGTTGCGCAGTTATATAATAAAGGGTTGGTCTTACCGCAAAATGATATTGCGGCATACAGATGGGCATTCCTGGCTTCATTGAACGGCAGTAAAGAAGCCGAACAGTTAGCATTAACGTTGGAGCAATTATTAACGGCGGAAGAAATTCAGATGGCAACGAAAACGATTGAGCCGATGTTGCCGACGTTAAAACAAGAAAAAAATGCGGATTTACAAGCACAAGAAGCCATTTTGGCAGAAAAGAAAACCGAGTTGGAAGAAATTAACAAAGAAATAGATGATTTGCTGGGTGTGGACTATAAAAAGCCGAAGATTAAAACAGCGGAAGAGATTCGGGCAGCAGCGCAAGCCAAATTAAGCGAAACGGAATCCGAAGCCGATGAGGGCGGAAAAACGGCATCCGCAAGCGGGTCAACAAAAGAAGTGAAAGCGACGGTTGTTCTGAAACAACAGCCGACATTGCGTCGGCGTCATCGCGGGAGTGAGACGAAAAAAGCGGTTAGTGGCGAAAAGCAGATATTTACCGAGGCAGATCGGTTAAAATAAGTCAAAAGGGGAAAGCGCAGGCATGAGGGGCGTCAATCTTGTTAAAGGAATGATATGCGGAATGCTTTTGTTGGGAGCAACAAATGCCGGCGCGCAAGAAGTCTTTATGCCCGGCACACAAGATATCCCGTTGATGGACGGGTTAAAGATAGATATTACCGATGATATGAATTTTGATACTCCGGAAGGACAGGTTATTGTTTTTGATGCCGTTAATCGGAGAAAAACGGGCCAAGAGATACGGCAGTATTATCGAGCCACCTTGCCCGAAATGGGCTGGAAAGAAACGCAGACAGACCATTATGAGCGCGAAGGAGATTCGATTACGTTAACGGTAATAGAGGCGGGTCGGCCGGGAACCGTGCGGTTTGAGATAACCGCAACGAACACAAACGAATAAGAATTTTAAGAAAGATTTTAAAAGGGCTTGACTTTTTATTTTTTTTGTAGTAAAAGATAAGCCTTAAATTTAAAAATTTTTCAATTGAGGAATAGAATATGGCTAATATTGCATCTGCAAAAACACGTATCAATCGCAATGCCAAAAGAACAAGAATCAATTCAGACCGTTTAAATGCGGTCAGAACAGCAGTTAAGAAAACACGCGCTGCTATTTTAGCGGGTGATAAAGAAGCTGCGCAATCTTGCTTCAAGGCAGCGGAGTCCGCATTGATGAGTGCGGCCTGCAAGAAAACGATTCACAAGAAAAACGCTTCACGCAAAGTATCGCGTTTAGCGGCAGCTGTGAAAAAAATGTAATTGCTGATAAAACGTACGTTAAAAAACGGGGTGTTCGCAAGAGCACTCCTTTTTTTATGCCGTGAAAGAAAAATACATGCGTTAATAGAACGATAAAATGATTGAGATGAAGTCGGCCGGAGCATAGAAAAAGGTTAAAACAATTAGATTATTAAAATGTCTTTAGGATTGCTTTCTTGTTTTTGTATGAAAAAGATTTTTTGATTCAATTTGAATTTATATCATGTTGCCGTTGTTTTGTTTTTGAGAGTATGGCTCTATTCATGCCAACAATGTTTGGCACGTATTTAAAATACCGCCCTTGAATACAGGGCGGTATCTTCATTGTTTAACAAAGTTTATTTCTTTGTTCCGCATCCACATCCCGGCATATTGCTCCCCCTCCTTTCATATATAAAAAGGTATCTCACTTTGTTTATGTAATTTGCAAAATAGCACTTGTCAACCTATCTGTTCTTTGTTATGATACCACTTATGAAAAAATATCTCTTACTTCTTTTATGCGGATGGCTTGCCGGTTGCGCAACGCAAAATCCGCTCACGGATTTTCGGTTTCAAACGCAAACCGTTCCGCCTTATATCTTGGCCAGCTGGTATCAAATAACGGCTCCCGGTGAGCCTATCCGAATTTATATTGAAGGCGATGGCAACGCGTTTGATATAAGCGGTCAGCCAACGGATAACCCGACCCCTAAAAGCCCCTTCCTGCGCGAAATTGCCGCCGGCGATACAAATGCAAACGTGGCGTATTTGGGACGGCCGTGCCAATATATGCAGGCGGGCAGTTGTTCTAAAACCGATTGGACAACCGGTCGCTTTTCCCCGCAAGTGATTCGCAGTATGAATCAAGCCGTTGAATCGCTTCGGAAAAAAGCACAAACAAGCGAGGTGATTTTAATCGGCTATTCGGGCGGTGCGCAAGTGGCCGGATTGATTGCCGTGCGTAATCCGAACGTGAAAGAAGTGATAACCATTGCCGGCGTGTTGGATACCGAGGCATGGACGGCGTATCATCACGATCCCGCTTTAACGCAGTCAATGAATCTAAAAAATGATAAAAGCGCCTTTGATAAAATCAAACAAAAACACTTTGTCGGGGCCAAAGATGAGGTGGTGCCACCCGCGTTGGTGCAACAATTCGTAGCAGATGAATCAACGGTGATTGTTGTGCCGAAAGCAACGCACGCAAGTGGTTATGAATCCATTTATAAACAATTATATGAACAATAAGGAACAGAATGAAAGTTTGGGTATTGGCCGATGATCGGGCCGGAAACGTTAATCAATTACTGGGTGTTGCCGAAGCATTGAAAGAAAAATATGAACGCATAGATATTCGGTATACGCGCGCCGTTAAATGGCCGAATTTGGTGCGAGACGGCACATTAATCGGCCTGACGAGCGAATCAAAACAAAAATTGCTTTCGGCGACAACATATCCCGATGTGGTTCTCAGCGCGGGCCGACGGTCTTTCCCTGTTGCACGCTGGATACAAAAAAAATCGGGCGGGCGGACAAAAATCGTGCAGTTGATGAATCCCGGTCTTAAAGGGTTTAATCATGCCGACTTAATTGTTTTACCGGCGCATGATGAATTTAAAAAACAGAAAAAAAATGTGATGATTGTAGCGGGGACTCCGCATCGTATTACTCTGGAACGATTGGTTAAAGAACAAAAAGAATGGGAAACGATTTTTAAAAAATATCCACATCCGCGACTATCGTTGCTCGTTGGCGGTGCTACCAAAAATAACCCCTTTACGCTTGATATGGCAAAGCAGTTGATGGATAACATTGTGGTATTAAAACCCGCTTCCGTTTTGGTGACAACCTCTCGGCGGACGCCTCCCGAAATTGTTGCGTATCTCAAAAATCAGTTGCCGGCCGAGACAACTTATTTTTACACATTCGGTTGTCCGGATAAAAATCCATATTTCGGATTGATTGCCTGCGCCGATATGATTATGGTAACGGGGGATTCCATGTCTATGTGTTCGGAATGCTGTTCAACAAGTGTTCCCGTTTTTATTTTTGCGCCGGATGCAATGATGAGTGCCAAGCATAAACGGTTTCATCAATCTCTTTATCAGAACGGCTATGCATTGCCGGCGGGTGCTCCGTTACAAAAAGTGAAAGGGAATTTTAATCCTGCCGATGAAATTGCCGAACGGATTCGGCAACTGTGTGCCGATCAGTCATCAGTAAAATAATTTTATTTTGGTAAAAAATGATATTGAGAGCAGGGGATGGAATAGGTATTAAGAAAGTTAATGCCTGCCGACAAGTTACCCGCCTGAAAAGAAGAAATTTTTATCCCTTGAAGGGGTAGGGTAAGTTAAAAGAAAGAGCTGGTTTATTCTCTCAAAACGGTCAGCGACTCGTCGGGATTAAGCAAGACAATTCGAGAGGCTTTTTGCGTTGCACCGACTTCATATTGTTCGGGAATTACGTAATCCGCTTCCCGAATGAGCCGTTCCGAAAGTTCCCGATAAGTGCGAGCCGATGGCTCGCCCGATAAATTGGCAGATGTGGAAACGAGCGGTTTGCCGAAAGCCTGCAATAAGCGCCAACAAAATTCGTGTTTCGGACACCGCACCGCAACCGTTTTTTGCGTGGGTAAAACACTTGGGGCAAATCCGAATGCATCGGGCAAGATAACGGTTTGCGGGGTTTCGCTTTCCGTCAATAATCGTTTGGCAAACGGGGATAATGAACGCACGTATGGCTGGATTCTATCGGGTGAATCAATCAATAAAATCATACTCTTGTTCAAAGGGCGTTGCTTTAAATCAAAGACGCGTTGCACGGCAGACTCATTCGTCGGGTCGCAACCGATACCCCAAACGGTATCCGTCGGGTATAAAATAACCCCGCCGTTATTCAGAATCTTAACCGCTTTTTCAATGACGGTTTGCTCACTCATCTTATCGCAATTCCTTTCTGAAATTTCCCGATACTATATCGTGAGTTATTTTACCGACATAACCTCGGACATTTGCCCCAAATGATTTTAAACGTTCCGATAAACACCGCTGAGCGTTGCTTCATCCAAAACATGACCTTTCATGGCTTGACGCAATTCATCAATCGTAAAGCCTTCTTTTAAACAAAGTTTCGTATCTAATGCGTAAACCGTTAAATCGTATGTGTGCGGAGCATTGGGCGGTGCCATTCCGCCGTAGCAGGATTCTCCCCAACTGTTTTGCCCTTGCACAAACGTATCACGCATTGTTTCGGAGGCGTTGGCCGGTAAATTCGTGCGCGTTAAATCGGCAACAAGCCAGTGAATCCAGATAAAGCCGGCCACGGGAATAGCGTCTTTATCGTCTAAAATAACGGCAAACGAAACGGTATTGTGCGGGGCATCTTCAATTTGAAACGGCAAAGAATAGGTGGGCATACCGTTTTTAAATGCCGTGCCGAATTTGCCATACATATCGGCGATTTTTCCGTTTTGTATCCCTGAACTGATAATTTCCATTGATATGACTCCTTTATGCTGTATCTTTTCTTATTTAGTTAATGTGTGTTGCAATTTTTTCAACCGTGCATCGGCAATTATTTTATCAATAATGCCTTTTACAAAAATTTCGATCGGTTGATTTTCGCGATAGTCTGCCGGGGCAATAATGTCGGCTCGCTCAATGCCGAGCATTTGCTTCACATTGTTGTGTTGCCATTCATTATCGGCCGCAAATACGGCTATGGTATGACCCCCTTCGCGTTTGACTGTTTTCATGGACGGGATATCCGTTTGCCCGTCGCCGATATAAATCATATTCGTAAAGGGAATAGGCTTTTCATCATCATCCATGTGTCGGTTAAGCGTATCATCATCGCTGACATCTAAACATCCTTTGTTGACGCGATATAAAAACTGGGTTTTATTGGTGTAATTAACAACCAACCCGGGCCATACGGCGTTTCCTTTTTCGTCATACATAAACGAGGAGGCAAACACTTCTTTAAAATAAGGAGCAATGACCGTTCCCTCCACCATCTCTTTTAAGCCTGATGAAATCACATAATGCTCTAAGGCCACGCCTTTTTCAAGCGCGTAAAGATTCATGCGCTGAAACCACTCAATCACGCCCGGGTATAATTTGACTTTGGTTGCATACGAACGCAAATCTTCTTTCCCGAACGGCAGGTGATGCTTTTCGGCTTCCTCTTTCATGAGTTTCATATAACTGAGAATCATATCGGCCTTTTGCGCTTTACCGCTTTCGTTGCTCCGGCGCCAAAAATCTTGCGCAACAACGCCTAATTTTTCAAAAAAACCGTATTCCTGCATGTTGCCCGGCGCCAATGTGCCGTCAAAGTCATAACAAATTGCCATAGGTATCAGTGAATGTGTTTCTTCCATTATATCCTTTTCCGTATTTTATTGTGTTTGAGGGTGTTTTTTTATGTGTATGACCCAATTAAAATAATTTTATATCTGCTTTATCTCCGCTCACATTTTCCTAACTTTTCCCGATTTGTGCCAACCGGTTCCGCCTTGGGTGAGAATTGCGCTTTGCGCGTTCTACCCGCTATTTGCGTCGCGCTCATCTCGTCTGCCGTTTGTCCCTTGCGCGTTCTGCCCGCTGTTTGCGAGGCACTCATCTCGTCTGCCGTTTGGGCCTCGCGCGCCGTATATACTGCTTGCACCATACCTCGCTTGGGTCTTGCGCACGCCACTCTTGGCACTTTTAACTGACTTGCTCTGCCGGTCGGTTATGGCGTATGCGCTCGCCCGATAATTTTCCCCTATTGCTCCGCCACACCACCTGCCAAAGCCGACTCAGCGCATTCATGAATCGCCTTATCGGGTATACTCCGTTCTGTGGACGGTTTGTTGCGGTTGAAGCATGAGCGGGGCATTATATTGATGATGTTTATCAATTAATCTTTGCGGAATAGTCATCAATTTCTCGGGTACAATCAATTCACTGCGATGAATCGTGCTGGAACGGCGTAAATCCGGAGCTATCTGCGAGAAGTCTACCGTATTGTGTCCATACATTTTCCCGCAGGTTCGTTCTCCGTCGGTCATAATAACCGTTTTGAGCCTGCCGTCATACGGGCCGACGGCGTAACCGCCGTTATCATTCAGTCGCACTTGAAATCCCAGCCCTTGTTTTTCGGGATACATCTGATCCCAAAACACCACGTTAAAACGCGCCGTTCCGCCGAGTTCTGATTTGCGTGTGCCAATTTCCCGAACTTTTACTTTGATTTGTGAATTTTCGTCTTTCCCGAGAACGGTAAATTCATATCGTTTATTCGGTCCTCTTTCTGTGATAAAGTCAATATTGAAACTGCCCGTCGGCGTTTTGACATCTTCAAATTCACGCATATCTATGGCTTCTTTAATGGCTTCTTTCGGGGTATCAAATAAGTCTTCTTTGGCATTTCCCGTTCCACCGCAATTTTTAGTTGTGCATAACGTTAAACCGCCTAAAACCCACAACGCACCGATGGTGCAACAACCCATCTTGCCACCTTTCCACAGACAACCGCCTAAACTCATAATAACCTCCTTTTTTTGTCGTTTATTTTCTTATATGGAGGTATTATACCACTAAATATCCAAATTTGCAACATCTAATGCGTTTTGTTGAATAAAGTCGCGTCGCGGTTCAACCACATCACCCATTAAGCACGAGAAAACTTGCTCCGCTTCATCTTGGTGCGTGATTTTAACTTGCAATAACCGGCGTGCATTCGGATCCAATGTTGTTTCCCATAATTGCTCCGGATTCATTTCGCCCAACCCTTTATAGCGGTTAATGGCAATGCCTTTCTTCGCTGTTTTGAAGATGGCTTCTGCCAACGAAACGGGATCATGAATATCAAATGAACCGTCTTTTGTTTTTAATGTTGATGGTGTGCCGTAAAACTCTTTTAAATCAGCTGACATTTCATTCAACTTACGGGCTTCCGCACAGCCGAGCAGGGTGTTATCAATCACATGTTTTTCCGTTACGCCACGCAACGTGCGTTGCAAAACAAAAGTTCCGTCTGCCAACGTTTCGCATTGCCAACCGCGTTCATATTCCGGTTCAATGGCATTTAAGCGCGTTGCGAATGCCGAATCGCAAACGGCGTTCGGTGCAAATAATCCTTGGACGGCCATCTGCCCCACAATGCGTGCCGGCAACCGATTAGACATGCTTAAAATCAAGTTGCGTGCCACACGTGCTTGCTCCACGCGGGCTACTAAATCCGCTCCGGCAATTTGTTCCCCGTTTTGGGCAACCAAAACGGCATCTGCCGTTCCCACTTGGATTAAATACTCTTCCATGGATTTATCATCTTTCAGATAAATTTCCGAATTACCCCGTTTGGCTCGGTAGAGTGGCGGTTGCGCAATATACACATACCCTTTCTCAATCACTTCCGGCATTTGACGGAAGAAGAAGGTTAATAACAGTGTGCGAATGTGCGCGCCGTCAACATCAGCATCCGTCATAATAATAATTTTGTGATACCGAATTTTATCAATGTTAAAATCATCACGGCCGATACCCGTGCCGAGTGCCGTAACAATCGTTCCGATTTCGGCCGACGAGAGCATTTTATCAAACCGTGCCCGTTCCACATTCAAAATTTTCCCGCGTAACGGCAAAATGGCTTGGTGTGTTCTATCACGGCCTTGTTTTGCCGACCCGCCTGCGGAATCTCCCTCCACGATAAACACTTCGGAATCCGCCGGATCTTTGCTCTGACAATCCGCCAATTTTCCGGGAAGTGAGGCCATATCCAGTGCGCCTTTGCGTCGCGTTAACTCACGCGCTTTGCGCGCCGCTTCACGCGCGGCTGCGGCTTCCACAACTTTGCTGATGATTTTACGCGCTTCCGCCGGATGTTCCTCAAACCATTGTGCCAGCTTGTCGCCTACGATTCCCTCAACTACCGGACGCACTTCCGATGATACGAGTTTATCTTTTGTTTGCGATGAAAATTTCGGATCCGGCACTTTAACGGATAACACAACCGTTAATCCTTCGCGCATATCTTCGCCCGCCAAATCAACTTTTTCTTTTTTCGTTAATCCGGAACTGACGGCATAGTTGTTAATCGTGCGTGTGAGGGCGGCCCGTAACCCGGCCAAGTGCGTTCCGCCGTCGCGTTGCGGAATGTTGTTGGTAAAACATAAGCAGGTTTCGTGGTATCCGTCCGTCCACTCAAAAGCGGCTTCAACCGTAATACCGTCTTTTTCGCCCGATAAGTCAAACGGCCCGTCATGCAAGGAGTTTTTAGAGCGGTTAATATATTTGACAAATTCCAAAATACCGCCCTCGTAGTGTAATACAACGGTTTTGGGTTCGCTCCCGCGATTATCCGTTAAATGAATCCGAACGCCTGAATTTAAAAATGCCAACTCCCGAATCCGATGCTCTAATGTATCAAAACTAAACTCCGTTGAAGTAAAGGTTTCTTTGGATGGGTGAAACGTTACCATGGTGCCGTGTTTCCCCGGTGCATCGCCGACTACCTTTAACGGCGCAACGGAATTGCCGTTTTCAAATCGCACATAATGTTCTTTATCGTTCCGCCAAATCCGTAATTCCAACCAGTCGGATAACGCATTCACCACCGATACGCCCACACCGTGCAATCCGCCCGATACTTTATAGGAGTTATTATCAAATTTACCGCCGGCGTGCAGTTGCGTCATAATCACTTCGGCAGCCGAAATGCCTTCCGTTTTGTGAATATCCGTCGGCATACCGCGACCGTTATCAATCACCGTAACCGATCCGTCGGGATTCAAAATAACGTCAACTTGCGTGCAATAGCCTGCTAAGGCTTCGTCAATGGAGTTGTCCAATACTTCGTAAACCATGTGGTGAAGCCCCGTGCCGTCATCCGTATCGCCGATATACATACCCGGCCGTTTCCGAACGGCGTCCAATCCCTTTAATACTTTAATTGAATCTGCATTGTATGCTTCTTCCGCAAGTTTAATATCTTCTGTCATTTTCCTTCCTTTACGCTACGTTTTGTAAACTTAAATTTGATTCTTGCACATCAAAAAATTGTGCCCGATTTGATAAATACGTGAAATTTTCCATATCCGTGCCTGTCATCCAAACTTGTGTCGGCATATCGGATAATACATCAAATAAAATATGGCGCCGTCTTGAATCCAAATGCGCAGCCACTTCGTCCAGTAAAAGTAACGGGCAAATACCTTGCTCTTGCATCTGCGTTTTCATTTCGGCTAAAATAATTGAGAGTAATAATGCTTTTTGCTCCCCCGTGGAACAAAGCGCCGCATCCATTCCTTTTTGCGCATGAATCACTTTAAAATCCGCCGTGTGCGGACCGGAAATGCTACCACCGTCCGCATAATTTTTGCGCGATTTTTTTAAATGCGTCGCAAATTCTTCTTCCACGCTTAACGCATTCTTGGATAATAAATTTTGTTCCACAATCCCTGTTAAAACCACATCGGGTGTCGGGAAAGAATCGGCAATCGGATGCGCCAGATAATGCCCGATTCGCTCAATCACATCAATCCGTGATGCCGCAATGGCAACGCCCGTGCCAGCCATCTGCTTTTCAAGACCGCTTAACCAGCCGTCATCAAAACGGCCCTCTCTTAATAAACAACTCCATTGTTTGAAAGCCGTATTGTATTCCGTTAAACGCGTGGCATGAGAGGCATCAAACGCCTGCACCAATCTATCCAGAAAACGGCGTCTTGCCTGCGGATCACCGCAAAATAATCTGTCTTGCGCCGGCGTCAGCCACAAACACCGCAAAATGCGCCCGAGTTCGCTTTGCTTGGCGATATTCTTACCGTCAATGCGTATTTGACGCCTCTCCGAACCGTCAATCGTTCCCGTGCCGATTTGGTAAACACCGTCTTTATTTTGCACTTGAGCCGACACACTCCATCGCTCAGGCAGTTGTATCACATCGGCATTTAAAAGCGATTCGGGGTTTGAGCGTTTCCCAACATCGCTCAATCGGGCGCTTCTTAATCCTTTGCCCATCGTGAGAAAAGAAACGGCTTCCAATACGTTTGTTTTCCCCGCACCGTTATGCCCCGTTAAAACAATCGGCACAAGAGAATCATCCAGTGTCAGATTTAAATAAGCATACGATCGGAAATTCGTTAATCGTAAATTCAGCAAACCTGTTTTGGCACGCATCATTTCTTTTCACCGACCTTCAATTAAACGCGCATCGGCATTAAAACGTATAACGCGTTATCATCGGCTTCATCTTGCAAAATTACGGGAGACGTGCCGTCTTGCAAATACATCTGAACGGTTTCGCTCTTTACTTGCGCCAGAATATCCAGTAAATAACGGAAGTTAAAGCCGATTTCAATCGGTTCGCCGTCATAAACGGCATCCATTTCATCTTCGGCCGAACCTTCATCTACGGAAGCGGCGAATACTTGCAACAATCCCGGTTGCAAAGAAAGTTTAATGCCTCGTGATTTTTCGGAAACAACCGATACCCGTTCAATTACATCCGTTAAGGTTTTGGCATCGGCTTGCAATTTTTTATCGTTATTGACGGGAATCACTTTTTCATATTCGGGATACGTTCCGTCAATCAACCGAGAAGAAAGAACAATATCACCCATTACAAACCGAATTTGATTAGATGATAAAGAAACATTGATATCACCTTCCGCTTCGGCCGCCAGTTTTGCTAATTCACCGATTGTTTTGCGCGGAATAATCACGCCCGGCATCCCTTCCGCGCCGGCAGGCAACGGGATACCGGCACAAGCCAAACGGTGTCCGTCGGTTGCAACGGCGGTTAATTTTGATTCGTCGGCTCCTTTCTTTTCGTGCATATAAATCCCGTTCAAATTATAGCGCATTTCTTCCATGGAAACGGCAAATCCCGTTTTGGAAATCAAATTTACCAAATCTTCGGCTTTTACTTGGAAAGAGTAAGGCATTTCTTCATGAACAATGGTCGGAAATTCCATAGCCGATAAACTTGCCAATGAAAATTTGGAACGGCCCGAAACCAATGAAATTTGCCCCGTTTCTTCCACATAAGCCATCTGTAATTGAGACCCGTCGGGCAATTTTTTAACAATATCATAGAGTTTATGGGCAGGAACCGTTGCCGAGCCTTGCATTTCAACACCGGCCGGTAATTTTTCAATAATTTCAATTTCGTTATCCGTTGCCCGCAGAGAAACTTCATCCCCGTTTGTTTCAATTAACACGTTGGATAAAATGGGGATTGTTTGCCGTCTTTCAACAACGCTTTGAACATGCGACAATGCTTTTAACAATAAACCCCGCTCAATTGTCAGTTTCATCATTTGATACTTCCTTTTCCTCTTTGTTAAGTTAAAAAATGCTGTCTTTACTATAAAATATTTTTTTAAAAAAAGAAACTCAAAAAAGCGTATTTTTATAAATTTTTTGCCGATTGACAATAAACCTCTTTTTTTTTAAATAAAAATAGTGTATAAAAACGCCGAGCGGAGTAGAGATAATGAAAAAATATGAATTAACGGCAGAGCAAATATATACGAAAAGTCGGTTGACCGACGAAGATATTGCCTCTTTGCCCAAAACAAGCCCGATTTTGGGGCAAGATGATGCGTTGGAGGCCATTCGTTTCGGCATTCAAATGAAAGCGAACGGGTATAATATTTTTTGCACGGGGCCGAAAGGCGTGGGGCGAACCACACTCACATTGCAAGTTGTGAAAGAATATGCCTCCAAACAAAAAACGCCCGAGGATTGGTGTTTTGTGCATAATTTTGAAACGCCCCACCAACCGATTGCCATTAGTTTTCCTGCCGGTAGCGGACGCGTGTTTGTTAAAGACATAAAAAAAATGGTGAGTTTGCTGAAATTAAACTTGCCGGCCTTGTTTGCAGACGAAACGTATAAAATTCAGTTGGCGCATATAGAGCAACATTGTCGGCGGGAAAAAGAAAAGTATTTCAGCGAGCTGGAATCCATTGTGGAATCGGATAACGTCACATTGATGCGTATGCCGGCCGGTGTGGCGGTAGCACCCGTTAAGAACGGCAAAGTTTTAACGCCGAAAACATTTAATAAGTTGCCGAAAGAAGAACGCAAAAACATTTTGGAGCAGTTGAAAGAAGCGCAAGATCGGTTGGAAAAAACGATTAAAGACATTCCGAATTGGGAAGCGGCTCAACAAAAAATGTTGGAACAGTTGCATGGCGATATGGCGGGAAAATTATTAAAGACCGTGATGAATCCCGTGCGCAAGGCGTATGCGAAATCGCCCGTGATTTTGGCATATTTGGATGCCATTCAACAAGATATTATGGAAAATATTGCGTTTTTCGCCATTCAACCGAATGAAAGCAACATTGAATTAATTACCGAACAAATTTCGGAGTTATGGGCAAGATACGCCGTAAATTTATTTGTTTCGCACAAGGCCGGTTCGGGGGCTCCCGTTGTTCATTTAAATCACCCCACCTTATCAAACTTAATCGGAAAAATTGAACGTCAACAACATTTAGGCTCGTTAATTACCGATTTTTCCATGATTCGTTCCGGGGCGTTGCATCAGGCAAACGGCGGTTATTTGATTATTGAAGCGCGCGAAATGATTGAAAACGAATACGTATGGAATGCGTTAAAACGGTCGCTGTTTTCCAAAGAAATTAAAATGGAATCCGGCACCGACGATAATTCCATTTCGGGCGTTATTTCGTTAATGCCGGCCGTTATTCCGCTTTCAATCAAAGTGATTTTAATCGGCGAGGCGGCGTTGTATTACGCGTTGCTGGATAAAGATGATGAGTTTTGCGAGTTGTTTAAAATTCAAGCGCGGTTTGCCGAGAAAACGGAGCGGACGCATGAAAGCGAACGCATTTATGCTCAAATTTTGATGAATTTTGCGCGTCATGAAAAGTTAAAATCTTTTTCAAATGAAGCGTTACGCCGGATATTGGAGTATGCATCGCGGTTATCGGGCGATTGCAAACATTTAAGCACGTTTATGACGCACGTGAATGATTTAATGCGCGAATCTTGTTTTTTTGCCGTGCGTGAAAAATCCAAACAAGTGGAAACAAAACATATTGATGAGGCGTTGCGCGCCAAACGGAAACGCTCGGGTGCCGTTCAAAAGGAAATTCTGGATATGATGGAGCGCGGAACGATTGCCATTGAAACAACAGGCAAACGCATCGGGCAGTTGAATGCGCTTGTGGTGCATGATTACGGCTCGTTTTCATTCGGCAGACCGAATCGCGTGACGTGTCAGGTGCGGATGGGACACGGAGATTTGATTGACGTGGAACGCGAAGTGGAACTCGGCGGTGCATTGCATTCCAAGGGTGTTTTGATTTTATCTTCCTTTTTGGCGGCGCGGTTTTCCAAAGGAATGCCTCTCTCTTTAGACGCCAGTTTGGTGTTTGAGCAATCTTATTCCGAGTTGGACGGCGATTCGGCCTCTTCAACGGAATTATATTGCTTGCTTTCGGCTATCGGCGAAATCCCGCTGAATCAGTCAATTGCCGTTACGGGATCCGTCAATCAGTTAGGGCAGGTGCAAGCCGTCGGTGCCGTCAATGATAAAATTGAGGGCTTTTTTACCGTTTGCCGGCAACAAGGATTAACGGGTGAACAAGGGGTGATTATTCCCACGAGCACCGTTCATAATTTAATGTTGGCTCCGGAAGTGGTGGAAGCCGTGAAAAACGGGCAATTCCATATTTATGCCGTTGATACCATAGATGAGGGTATGGAAATTTTAACGGGTTTATCAGCTGGGAAAGCCGATAAAAACGGCGTGTATCCGCCGAATACGATTAACGGGAAAATTGCCAAACGGTTAGAAGAATTTTTCCAAAAATCGCAACAAAGCGAATCTAAAACGCGCGCCCGCGGGAAAAACGCAAAAAAATAAATTGAAAAATAATTTATGCTTTTCCTGATACGTATTGCGACTTGTTCAAAAAGCGTTAACGGGAACGGGGCTTGATATTCAACCTGCCGAATTTCTTGGCTTTTAAGATGTAAAACTGTTGCTTGGTGTTTCGTCAAGCGCCTGTTGTGTTATGTAGGTATGCCATAAAGTGCACATTGCATTGGGCGTGTATTTCGTCGGGCGTGCATTGTGTTGGGCGCACATTCCATAAAGCGTGCATTTCGTCGGGCGTGCATTGTGTTGGGCGCACATTCCATAAAGCGTGCATTTCGTCAAGCGTGCATTTCGTCAAGTGAATGTTCGGACAGATGGGCGTTTGGTTAAGCAACCGTTCGGTTAGACAGACGGAAGAGTCGTTTGTTGCTGTTTTTGGATGAAGCGACAAGCCGTATCGGCGCAAACCGAATCAATGCCGTGCCCCATATTCGGCCGTGTGCATATTTGCACGGATTGAGCCATTTCTTTTAAAACTCGCACGGATAAATCAAGCGCTTCAATCGGCACAACATCGTCGGATTCCCCGTGAGTCAGTAAGATATTAAATCGTTTTTGCGTTTGTATCGGCATATCCAACGGCACGCTTGACATACCGATAATTCCGCTAACGGATTCGGAAAGCGCAAAAGCCGTTTTCAGCGCCATTAACCCGCCCTGCGAGAAACCGGCGAGCGTAAAGCACGAAAGCGGTATGTGATACGCATGAGATAATGCCGTTAAATAAGCAATGATTTCGGGCACAACGCTTTCGGCGCGTAAGCCGAGTTGATGAAGATAGTCGGGCGTTACCATGGCGGTCGACTGAAAGTCGGAAAGTGAAAACCATTCATATCCGTTGCCCCAAATCGGCGTCGGGGCATTCGGCGAGAAGAAAGCCGTGTGCGGTAAGGCCGATTGCCACTCGGTGCCGAGAGAAATTAAATCCTCCCCGTTTGAGCCGTAGCCGTGAAAAAACACAACGGCATTTGTGGGATTTTCGGGAAGCAGAGAAGGGCCGTGCAACATTAAAATTCTCCTTGAAATAATGATTCATGTTTTGTATACTCTCTATATAATTTGAATAAGGAGAAAAAATCAATGAAAAAAATCACGTTTTTCTTTTTAAGCAGTGCCTTGACGGGTATATTAACAATGGCCTCTTTTTCTGTTGCTTTCGCGCAGGAAGGTGCTCGCACGGCCAGCGGATTATCTGATAGCGATAAATTGGCGATTACCGCCGGTGCGGCGCAGGCCTGCAATGCCGATCCGGATAAGTTGGATACATACGAAATGATTGCCAGCCGTATTTTAGTGAATCCCACACGGTCCGAAAAAGAAGAAAATGCCGTGTTGACGGCGTATGCGCAAAAGAAATTTCAAACATACCAAGAACAAAAGGGCGCGCCTGAAATCAGTTGCTCGGAAGTGTTGGCACGGTTTTACAAATTGCCGTTATTTCGCTCAACCGTTTACCGTGACGGCACGTTAAAATTGCCCGACGGAAAAATCATTAAGCCCGTGCGTCCGCTGAAACCGGCGCCGAAAGCAAAGCCGAAAAAAACAATGGCAAAATCGCCCAAAAACAAACCGACAAAATAAAAACCGAGCATGCGTCCGGCAGAGTTGAATTTCTTGTTTCGTGAGGTGACGACATTAACGGGTGTCGGCACACGAACGGGCACATTTTTAAAAAAATTATGCGGGGAACATTTGGCGGACGTGTTATTTCATATTCCCGTCGGCGTGATTCATCGGCCGTATGTGGCAGAGGTGAAAGATATTCCGTCAGGCAATTATGCAACCGTGCAGGTGCGTGTTTGTGAGCATGTGCCGGCGTATCGGCGTAAACCGTATCGCGTAATCGGTGAAATTGTCGGCACGGGGCATGTGGCGGAATTGGTTTTTTTTAATTATCGCGGGGATTATTTATCAACGCGTTTGAAAGTTGGCGAAACATACTACATCTCGGGCAAAATTGAACGGGTGGGCGGGTTGTTTAAAATTATTCATCCGGATTATATAACGCAAGAGCGTTCTCAAATTCCCGAGTTTGAACCGATATACCCGCTTTCTGCCGGATTGACGAATAAAGGATTGATGAAATCCGTTCAATTTATTCTGCGCCAAATGCCACTTATGCCCCAATGGTTGGACGAGGCTTTTTTAGCGCAAGAAAAATGGCCGTTGTTTAATCAGGCAATAACCAAAATTCATCATCCCGAAAGTATGGATGATTTATCGGCAACGGCGCCGGCACGGATGCGGTTGGCGTATGATGAATTGTTGGCCAATCAGCTTTCATTACTGCTTGCGCGCGAAAAACAAAAACGTCAGGCGGGAATCAGCGTCCCGCTTCCGCCTACGGATAAGGAACAAAGTTTAACGGCTTGTTTTTTGAAAAATTTACCGTTTATGTTTACGCCGTCGCAACAATCGGTTATCGCTGAAATTCGGCAAGATTTAAGTTCGCCGTTAAAGATGACGCGCTTATTGCAAGGCGATGTGGGCAGTGGCAAAACGGTGGTGGCATTAACGGCACTCGTGCAGGCGGTGGAAGCGGGAATGCAAGGTGTTTTTATGGCGCCGACGGATATTTTGGCGCACCAACATTTTGAATCCGTGCAAAAAATGTTGCAGGGGTTACCCGTGCGCGTCGGTTTGCTCACGGGGCGCGAAAAGGGAAAGAAACGGCAAGCCGTTTTATCGGCATTGGAGTGTGGCGACATTGATATTTTAATCGGCACGCATGCCGTTTTTTCGGATGATGTGATTTATCACAAATTAGCGATTGCCGTGATTGATGAACAGCATAAATTCGGTGTGCGACAACGATTGGCGTTAATGCAAAAGCAAAAAGGAATGAATGTGCTGGTGATGACGGCAACACCGATTCCGCGCACGTTGGCTTTAACGGCTTACGGAGATATGGATGTTTCGGTGATGACGGATAAACCGGCCAACAGAAAGCCGATAGAAACGCGTGTTCTTTCCATGAGCCGTGCCGAAGAATTGGCAGAGAAGCTGAAAGCAAAAATTGCGCAGGCAGGCGAACGCATACAGGTTTATTGGGTGTGTCCGTTGGTTGAGGAATCCGAAAAGTCGGATTTGATGGCGGCGGAAAAAAGATATGCGTCATTGCAGGGTATTTTCGGCGCACGTGTGGGACTTGTGCATGGGCAGATGAAAGGCCCCGAAAAAGATGCCGTTATGGCGCGGTTTGCCGAAGGTGAGTTAGATGTATTGGTGGCAACAACGGTGATTGAGGTCGGTGTAGATGTAAAAACGGCCTCCATTATGGTGATTGAACAAGCCGAGCGGTTCGGCTTAGCCGGGTTGCATCAATTACGCGGACGTGTCGGGCGCGGGGGAACAGCCTCCGTTTGCTTGCTCTTGCACGGCAAACAGTTAACGCCGACGGCGCGCGAACGGCTTAAAATTATGCGCGAAACGGATAACGGTTTCTTGATTGCCGAAAAAGATTTGGAGTTGCGCGGGGCGGGGGAAATTTTAGGGGCCAGACAGTCGGGCTTTCCTGTGTTTAAATTTGCCGATATGTCGGTTCACAAACAGTTATTATACACGGCGTCAAAAGATGCGCAGTTAATTTTACGAACGGATGCGCAACTGAAAAGCCCGCGCGGAGAAGCATTGCGCTATTTGCTTTATTTATTCGGAAAGGATGAACAAATACCGTTTTTAAAAGCCGGATAAATAAAAAGGCATTTTTATTAAATTGATTGCGAGAACGGGGTTTGAATAAAACGCGATATCAGAATAGCGGTTAGGGTGGTATCGGGAAGCAAAGAAAAATCATTGTGCGTTTGGGGCGAATATGCTATAATGGAAAAAAGGAGCAGAAAGAAGATGACTATTCATTTCGTATTGCAAAATCCCGAAACAACCAAACGATTGCGTAAAGAGTTTGAGCATAAGAATATGAATCAGAAATTCGTCAAATGGCTTTACCGCAAAGGGTTTTTAGATGCGTATCAAGATAAAATCAATTTAGCGCGCGCCAAGCGGGGCAAAATCCCGCATGGGTTTGATGTGCATCATATTATTCCGCTATCGGGTGGCGGAACGAATCACGTTTCCAATTTTTGCTTGATTGAGCGCTCATTGCATAAATTTATCAATAAAAAATGTTTTGATCCGGCTGTTCGTAATTTGCGTATCGGTGAAGCGGTGGATATTGAATTGCCCGATTTCCCGAAAGTGGCATTGCGTCGCGATTTTAACGGATTTATTGATAAAAAATTATCGCATGACAGAGATAGAAATACTTTCTATCGGTATTTGCGTAAATGGGAAAAATAACGCCTGTTTTTGAATAGTCGGAGCATCATTCGGATATTTTATTTATCCGAATCCCGTTGCCCTAAAAACAAGTTAATACGTTGTTTCCGAATCTTTTTTGGCGCTTGCGGCCGCTTCGGCCGATGACTGGATGAGCACGGTTTTTAACTTGTTCACCCAATCATCCGTTTCTTTTGTTTTGAAACGGCTTTTTTTTATGACTTGAACCAAACAGTAGCCGATGGAGGATTTATAAAGCCGTCCGACAATATATGTTTTATTTGATAAGCGTGTTTCAAAAATCCGTGAATCACCGATTTGTTCCAGTGTATTCATTTCACCGCCCAGTTCACGGTATTGATCGGCTGTTTCTTGATTGATTTGTTGAAATCCGCCGAAATTAGGCGCTTTGCAGAGCACATCAATCATGGTGCGCCATTTGTTATTTGTTAAATCCTCATCTTTGGGTAAATAAGCAACGTGTAAATCCGTGTTTCTTTTTTCCACCAGCGCGGGACGCCATGATTTCATATCAATCGGTAATTTGATTTGGCTTAAAATTTTATCTTTTTCCTCTTCGGAAACGCGCCATTGTTCGGCCCGCTCGGCCGTTATTTCTTCCAGCTTTGCCTGATATTCTTTCTTTTCATTTCGGGGTAAACTTTTTACATCTAATACGTTTTGATAATAATTGATGGCCGATTCGTATTTTTTCTGTCCGGCATAGTATTCCGCCAAGATGGCTTGCGCTTTCCACTCTTTCGGAAATTCCTCAATCGCCTGCATTAAAACGGATTCCGCAATATCCGATTCATTATTCATAAACAGCGCCAACCCAAGCATGCAGTGCGATTTATATAATCTTTCATCGTATCCGATAGAATTTTGAAAAGCATAAACGGCTTTTTGATATTCCCCCTGATTATAAGCCGTCATACCGGCTTCGTATGCCTTTTCGGCATGATTCACGCGTGGCGCACTCCATGCTACCGAAACGGGTGTTATCATCGCACAAAGTATCAAGATAGTAGCATAAATGCGCAGGGTGCTTTTCTTCATTTTTTTCTCCTTTTTTTGGGGCCGACTTTCTTTTCGGCTGCCAGTCGGTTTTCAATTTTATCCAGCATCATAAAAAGTTCGTCGGGCGTATCAATAAAATCCATATAATCCACTTTATCTTGATTTAGCGTTCCATCTTGCAACATATTAAAAACCATTTCGCGCATCGGAGCCCAAAAATGATTAAAGTCCATAAAAATGAGCGGTTTTTTCTCAATTTCGCCCGTTTGAATGGCAACGGCAAAATCTGATACTTCATCAATTGTTCCCCAACCGCCGGGTCCGACCAATATAGCTTCGCCAAGACGCATCATTTTGGCCTTGCGTTCGGCTAAATTATCTACAACCGTTATTTCTCCCGGTTGGAAAACAGACTTATCCCGACATTGTAATTCCAACAATTTTTCCGTTGTAATCCCGATAACTTTTCCGTTTTTATTGCGCACACCTTGAAAAACGCAACCCATCATTCCTTCATCGCCGATACCGTAGACCATGGTAATATTTTTCTCTGCCAACATTTCTCCGATTTGGCGCATAGGTTCATGATAAATGGGCGAAATGGTTGCCGCCGCTCCTGCCCAGACGGTAATCGTTTGATATTTCTTCATAATTTCCTCTCAAATAGACATATAATCACATATAGTATATTCATTTTTTTCGGAAATTCAACAGAATAATGTTTATCTTACTCAAAAATATAAAGTAGGGGGTCTCTTGAAAATAAGTGTATCCGATACGAATTTTGCCCCAAGGAGGAAAACACAATGAAAAATGAATGGGTTTGCACGGTATGCGGATATGTATACGATGGCGATACGCCGTTTGAAGAATTGCCGGACGATTGGGTTTGCCCGATATGTGGCGAGGGTAAAGAGGTTTTTGAAAAAAAAGAAGGTTGAAGATATAATCAATTATTAAATATACGTGATTATATCTTGATATGCTGACTGAATTAAAAACATCTTGACTTGCATCGGGGAATATACTAAAATAAAGTTGCTTCGGATGATGACCGGAGTGAGGTTTCAAACCCTCTAATTGGTTGTCTGTTTTCATACAGGTGTAAAACTACCTTTTTGCCTTATGGCAGGAAGGTAGCCAATAAGGCATTCGTATGCCAAATAACTACACTATTTCCAATTAATAGGTTTGAACTTCCTGCTACCTCTCATCAAGGTAGCTTTTTGTTTAACTAAAATTTATGAAAGGAAGTTAAAAATGATTGCATCAGCAAAACAAAGTGGAAATTCTGTTTATGTATATAATGAAAAAGGACATTTTCTTTTTAGCAAATAACATCTGTTAAGTTGTTAAAAAGATAAATGAACACAAAAAAGAGACGGAGGGCATGATCCGTCTCTTTTTCAGTGTTTTTCCATAGAAACAAAAAAAAATCACGCTATGCCTCAATCTTATTGACAGTGAATCAATTTTTTTGATAGGACATTTTATTGAATCGCCTAATTATTTTTTTTCTTAAAGTCTAACATAATACCGTTGCAATCCACGCAATACCGTTCATGGCATTTAAAATTGCCACAATGATCGCCCGAACATTTAAACTGCAAAGATTGCGCTTCAACGGCATCGTATAAATCTTGATTGCCCGAAATTTCCACACATACAACGCCGTATTTATTCAAAAACATATCGATATTCCCTTGCGGGGCTTCCAGACCGGCAGCTTTTAAACTGTTATACGTTGTGCCACCCATGCCCATACCGGCTAATTTGCCGGCCACATCAATGACTTGATTGGCTTTATATCTATTTATGGCTAAGGTATAGCCGGCAATACCGCCCAATGATAATACCCCCATAATTGCAATTACACCAATCATTTCCACCATAGAGCGTCCGGCTTCGTTTTTCATTTGCAGTATCCTTTCTTTACAATTTTTTTTAATTTTGCATTTAATTTTATTCTATTATTCCAAGATAACACACTTCTTTTTCGGGAGCAATGACTTTTTGCACTTTTTTAAAAAGAAATATATCACTCCTTTATTCTTGCAATCAGTCGGCAAATAAAAAAAGAGACGGCATTAAACCATCTCTTTTTTCTGCTTTATGTTTCCAACCGCTTGCGTTATTTGACAACAAAGTTCACCAAACGGTTCGGTACATAAATTTCTTTCACGATCGTTTTACCATTGATAAATGCTTGCACATTTTCATTTTCTTTCGCCATTTTCAAAACGGTTTCTTTATCCGCTTCGGCAGGAACGGTGATAAGCGCCCGCTTTTTGCCCATCACTTGCACAACAATGTCAATGGTATCGGTTTTGGTCATTTCCTCGTCATGCACGGGCCACGGTGCATAAGCAATCGATTCGGTTGCTCCGAGTCTTTGCCATAATTCTTCGGCGATATGTGGTGCCTGCGGTGCTAAAAGCAACACAAACGTTTTCATATCGTTTTTAGAAACCGGCTCGGCTGATTTATATACGGCATTTACATATTCCATTAATTTGGCAATTGCCGTGTTATAGCTCATCCGTTCCATATCGTCGGTAACGCCTTTTACCGTTTTGTGCATCAGTTTTGTTAATTCAAAACTGCCCGTTTCGGCGATTTTGTTCGGTGTTTCAAACAAATTCCATACGCGTTTTAAGAAGCGATTAACGCCACTGATACCATCGTTTGACCACGGCTTTTCCGCCTCAATCGGCCCCATAAACATTTCATACAACCGCATGGAATCGGCTCCGAACTCTTGGATAACCTCATCGGGGTTCACAACATTATAACGCGATTTACTCATCTTTTCAATTTGCGTATTAACGCGTATATCCGTTCCTTTTACATACCATTCATTACCCCGACGTTCTACTTCTTTCGGATAATAGTATTTGCCGGCATCGTCCCGATAAGAATAGGCTACAATCATCCCTTGATTCACCAATCTTTTGAACGGCTCATCGCACGAAACCAATCCGGCATCGTATAAGACTTTTTGCCAGAAGCGGGCATATAATAAGTGCAACACGGCATGTTCCACACCGCCCACATACACATCAACGGGCATCCAGTATTCATCGGCTTCTTTGCTCCACGCCTCTTTATCATTGTGCGGATCGCAATACCGCAGGAAATACCATGAAGACCCTGCCCATTGTGGCATGGTGTTGGTCTCACGCTTGGCTGGTTTCCCCGTTTCGGAATCAATGGTATTGACCCAGTCCGTCACGCGCGCCAACGGCGGTTCACCGTCTTCCGTCGGGCGGAATTCGGCCAATGGCGGTAATAACACGGGCAAATCTTTCATGGGGACGGATTTAATCGTGCCGTCTTCGCAATGAATAATCGGGAACGGTTCGCCCCAGTAGCGTTGGCGGGCAAACAACCAATCACGCAAACGGTAGTTAACCGTGCCTTTTCCCACGCCGTTTGCTTCCAACCATTCAATCATTTTCGCTTTGGATTCTTTTACGTGTAAGCCGTTCAAGAAACCGGAATTGATTAACGCGCCGTCGCCCTCGTGCGCTTGTTCGGAAATATCACCGCCCTCAATTACTTGAATGATGGGGATATTGAATTTTTTTGCGAAATCATAGTCGCGTTGATCATGTGCCGGAACGGCCATAATGGCGCCGTAGCCGTAATCGCTTAACACATAGTCGGCAATGTAAATCGGCAATTTATCGCCGTTGACGGGGTTAATGGCATAAGCGCCCGTAAAGGCCCCCGTTTTTTCTTTGGTGTCCGCCATGCGGTCTTGTGCCGATTTGTGCGCCGTCTTTTCAATATAGGCTTCCACAACGGCTTTTTGTTCGGGTGTTGTAATTTCACGCACCAACGCATGTTCGGGCGCTAAAACGCAATAGGTTGCGCCGAATAATGTATCGGGGCGCGTGGTGTAAATCGTAAATTCTGCATTTGTATCGGCCACCTTAAACACAACATCGGCCCCCGTGGATTTACCAATCCATTCACGTTGCATTGTTTTAATGCTTTCGGGCCAGTCAACGCGGTCTAATCCTTCCAATAATTTTTCCGCGTAATCAGTGATTTTAAGCATCCATTGACGGAGCGGTTTGCGGATAACTTCATCACCCGTTTCAACGTATTTTCCGTCTTTCACTTCTTCATTTGCCAACACCGTGCCGAGTTTCGGACACCAGTTAACGGGCGTAATCACTTCATACGCCAATCCGCGGTCAAACAAAATTTTGAAAATCCATTGTGTCCATTTATAATAGCTCGGGTCGGTTGTGTTAATTTCGCGATCCCAATCGTAAGAAAAACCGATAGACTTTAATTGTCGGCGAAATTTATCCGTATTCATTCGACTGACTTCCGCCGGGTGCAGACCCGTCCGTTCGGCATAACGTTCCGTCGGCAAACCGAAAGCATCCCACCCCATCGGGTGCAACACGTTAAATCCCTGCATGCGTTTAAAACGCGCCACAATATCCGAAATGGTATAGTTTTCGGCGTGGCCGACATGCAATCCGGCGCCCGAGGGATACGGAAACATATCCAACACGTAAAACTTCTTTTTGCTTTTATCTATTTCAGCTTTGAAAGTTTTATTTTCTTCCCAGTATTTTTGCCATTTTTTTTCAATTTCCAAATGATTATATTCTGCCATTTTTCTTTCCTTTAATCAATCGCTTTTCGCGTTATTTGTGATGATGTAAAAAACGAATGGAAAGAGTGTATCTTATTTTTTTAAAAAAAGAAAGTCTTTTATGATAAAAAGTTGCTTTTTCATTTCTTTTTACCATCAAAGACGATTCAAAAATCCGCATCGGGGAAATGGGTGTATTTAATTTTCGCGTTGGTGTTGCCGTTGCAACGCAATCGCGAGGGGTGATTTTTGCAAGCAACATTCGGCACAAGGAGCGATGTTATCCCGATATAATTGCAATACACGGGGCACGGAGCGAAAAGTATTCATAGAGGATATGACAGTTATGCTAAGAAGTTTTTTTGTTTTTTTAATTAAGTTGTTCACATTATAATCTTATGTTGACTCTTTACCTTATAGGTGGGGAGATGTGTTGAAGAGCATGTTATACAAATGAGCTCTTGTTAATTCTGTTCGCTCACCCGTGATACTGTATTTGCTACCGGAGGTAGCGTGTCCGTTTTGAAAGTGAATTTCGGTGCGTAAATTTCCGTTTTCGTAATAAATTACCATTTAAGAGACTCTAATAGCATAGAGGGTGGAGATTGGTAGTAAGGTAAGAAGTATGGCAACTTCCCGATTTATGGTATATGTTACGCATTGGCCAGCGCAAGTGAAAAGATTATTAGTATGGTTAGCCCTATGGCGACTCCCAAATTTGTTACCTGAGTTACATATATAAATAATATTGCTGTCATTACAATAAGAACAATATAGTAAATTGCTGCTATAATAAAGTGAAAAAGCGCTGTGAAGATTCCCATAAGTTTTTCCTCTATTGTCAATCGAAACAATGTAATTTTAATTTATTATTTCAAATATGTCAAGTTAATTATATTTTCCCCATAATATAAAGGAGAATATGTTTGTATGGTAAATGAGCTATTTTGCCAGAATATATTTCGTGTAATTTAAAAACGCTAATAAGAAAAACATTTTGTATTTTAGTGTGTTACAAGATGATATATCCCGTTTGAACTATCGAAAGTTGAAGTTGATTTTTATACAGTTAACTCCCGCGTGTCTGCAAATCGAAAAGGAAGTCAGCAAAAGAGAAATCCGCATATTTTAGATACGGACGCTTATCGGGAAATGGAAAAGCGCCTATCTTCATAATGAATAGATATTTCTTTTGATGTGCCGATATCGGCAAAGGTGAAGGGTGTTTGCCCAATCCTTATTTCTTAAACCGACTTAAAAAACTGTTTGCACCGCCGAAAGCACCGTTCATCGGAATGTTCGCCAGGTCGGGCATCGGGGAACCACCCATTAACCCGTTCATCTTCTTCATCATACCCATCATGCCGAGCGGTCCCATCTTTTTGAGTTGCTTCATTACGGTTGCCATTTGCTCGTATTGCTTGAGTAAGCGATTCACATCGCTTACGGATACACCCGCCCCGTTTGCGATTCGTTGCTTGCGCGAGGCTTTTAATATGTCGGGATGACGGCGTTCGTATGGTGTCATGGATAAAATAATCGCTTCTTGGTGTTTGATGATTTTATTATCAATGTTGGCTTTATCAATTTGGCTTTGCATTTTGGAAAGTCCCGGAATCATTTTCATAATTCCTTTAATATCGCCCATTTTATTGATTTGGCGCAGTTGGGCAAGCATGTCATTCAAATCAAACTGCCCGCTCATCATGCGTTCGGCCGTTTTTTGCGCCTCTTCTTGATTGATTTTTTCCATCGCCGTTTCAACGAGTCCCACAACGTCGCCCATGCCTAAAATTCGGTCGGTAATGCGCTTTGCGTCAAACGTTTCCAAAGCCTCGGCTTTTTCCCCGACTCCCAAAAACTGAATCGGTGTTCCCGTTACGGCGCGCATGGAGAGTGCGGCACCGCCCCGCGAATCACCGTCTATGCGGGTGAGAATCGTTCCCGTGATGCCGACTTTTTGATTGAATTGTTCGGCGATATTAACGGCGTCTTGCCCGATGAGTGCGTCAATAACGAGAAGTGTCTCTGCCGGATTGGATATATCGCGGATTTTGATAATCTCATTCATCATTTCTTCATCAATATGAAGTCGTCCCGCCGTATCTAAAATCAATACGTCATACGCGCTGTCTTTGGCCGTTTGCAAAGCGCGTTTGGTAATATCAAGCGGTTGCTGTTTGGCCACAATCGGCAAAACATCAAATTGATTCTTACTCCCGAGTTCCGCTAACTGTTCTTGTGCGGCCGGACGATAAACGTCCAGCGATGCCGTTAAAACTTTTTTCCCGTCTTTTTGGAGGCGTTTGGCAAGTTTGGCGCAAGAAGTTGTTTTTCCGGAACCTTGCAAACCCACCATTAAAATCACATTCTGTTTGTGCGGTAAAAGCGCCAGCGGTTTGGATTCGCCGAGCAGGGCAACCAGTTCATCGTGAACGATTTTAACAACTTGTTGCGCAGGGGAAACAGACTTGATAATTTGTTCGCCGACGGCTTTTTCCTTTACCGTTGCGATGAAAGATTTAACAACGGGCAAAGCCACATCAGCTTCCAAAAGGGCTATTTTAATTTCGCGCATGGTTTCGTCAACGGCGCTTTCCGTTAAAATCCCGCGACGGGTTAACTTATCAAAAACCGCATTTAATCTTTCCGATAATCCTGTAAACATTTGTGCCTGCTTTCGTTTCAAAATAATTGTATAAAAATGGTATGATTGTTGCTATTATATAGATAAGGAAGTAAAAAGTCAAATGCGAAGTGCGGGTGGTGGTCATATGCGGGGGATAGAAAGAGAATTAAAAGCGTGTTGCCATCGTTTTTTTGTCGGGTGAGCAGGAAAAAAGACGGTTTGATTATGAAATGCGTCAGGTCGCCTCGTTATATAAGTGAATCAAGAGAAAAGGGCGATTTGCTCCCTAAAATGGTAGAATGCATATCAAGCAAAATTCGGTAACAAGGGGTAAAAAAAGACCGGATAAAAGCCGAAACGGATATATGGTAAAGTAAAATGTTTTTGATACGAATTTCTTAATAAAAAATTAAAAATGATTCAAAAAAACACTTGACAGCAACATAAAATGACTGTATTATAACACAACCCATATAAAGTGGGCGGGTGTTGCTTTTGGTAAAAGGCGTTGCTCAAAGAAGTGTTTAGGGGTGTAGCTCAACTGGTAGAGCGTCGGTCTCCAAAACCGAAGGTCGCGGGTTCGATCCCTGCCGCCCCTGCCAATAGAGAAGAGGAAGAAATGAAAACATCACCGGCACAATTTGTGCGTCAAGTCAAACAAGAGATTGCCAAGATAACATGGCCGGCTCGTGCCGTTGCCATGCGCGGAACGATAACGGTTATTGTTATGAGTGTTGTGTTGGCGGCGTTTTTGTTGGTTGTAGATATGTTTTTTGCCGGTGCAATTCAATATGTGTTAAAGTTTTAAGGGGTAAATAAGATGGCTATTCGCTGGTACATTGTTCACACATATTCGGGATTTGAAAATAAAATTGCCGAATTTATCAAGGAACAGGCAGAAAAGAAGGGTATGCAACATCTGGTAGAAGATGTACTCGTGCCGACGGAACAAGTTGTATCGGTGCGCAACGGGGCCAAAGTGGAAACGGAAAGAAAGTTTTTCCCGGGTTATGTGTTGGTTAAAATGGAAATGACGCCGGAAACATGGCATTTGGTCAGCAGTACGCCGAAAGTTACGGGATTCTTGGGCGGTAAAAAGCCGGTTCCGATGACGCAAGCCGAAGCCGATCGAATTTTACATCAAGTTAAAGAAGGTGTTGAAAAACCGAAAACGGCCGTTGTTTATGAAGCGGGTGAGCAAATTGTTGTATGCGATGGGCCGTTTGCATCATTTAACGGGGTTGTTGAGGAAGTAGATGCCGAAAAAGAAAGATTGAAAGTTTCTGTTTCGATTTTTGGGCGTCAAACACCGTTGGAATTGAATTATACACAGGTGAAAAAGGCGTAATCGCCGAAAGGGTTTTAAAAGGAGATAGAATCAATCCGTATTTCCTTTTTCTTGTGGCAGATAAGCCATTATCGAACCACAAACTTCAAATCAGGATTGAACAATATAATTGAGGTCAAAAATGGCAAAGAAAGTAATCGGCTTTATCAAACTTCAAATTGAAGCGGGTAAAGCGAATCCGTCGCCTCCGGTCGGACCGGCTTTGGGTCAAAGAGGCTTAAACATTATGGAATTCTGTAAAGCGTTTAATGCAAAAACGCAAAAAATGGAACCGGGCACACCGATTCCCGTTATTATTACGGCTTATGCGGATAGAACGTTTACGTTCGTGACGAAATTACCGCCGGTCAGCTATTTAATTAAGAAAGCCGCCGGTGTTAAGAGTGCGTCCAAAGAACCGGGTCGTAAGAAAGTAGCAAAAATTACAAAAGAACAAGTCAAAGCAATCGCAACGGAAAAAATGCCGGATTTGAATTGCCATACGGTTGAAGCGGCAATGGAAATGGTTGCAGGTCAGGCACGTTCAATGGGTATTGAAGTAGTGGAGTAAGAAAATGAAATACGGAAAAAGATTAAAGAAAGCTTACGAAACTGTTGATACTGCAAAAGTGTATGACATTGACGAAGCTGTAAAAGTTATTAAAGAAAATGCAACGGCAAAGTTTGATGAAACGGTTGATATTGCTGTTTCATTAGGTGTTGATCCGCGTCAATCGGACCAAATGGTTCGCGGTGCGGTTTCATTACCGGCCGGCACGGGTAAAACATTAACGGTTGCCGTGTTTGCCAAAGGGCCGAAAGCGGAAGAAGCAAAGAAAGCCGGTGCCGATATCGTCGGAGATGAAGATTTGATGAACGATATTATGGCCGGTAACATTAACTTCCAACGCTTAATCGCAACGCCGGATATGATGGGTGTTGTCGGTCGTTTAGGTAAAATTCTCGGACCGAAAGGCTTGATGCCGAACCCGAAACTCGGAACGGTAACGATGGATGTGGCTGAAGCTGTTAAGGCGGCTAAAGCAGGCCAAGTTCAATTCCGTGTTGATGCGGCAGGTATCGTGCATGCCGGTATCGGAAAAGTGAGCTTTGACGATGCAAAAATCAAAGAAAACGCAATTGCTTTTGTGAAAGCATTATCGGCTTTGAAGCCGGCTTCTTCCAAAGGCGTATACTTGAAACAAATTGCTTTGAGCACAACTCAAGGTATCGGCGTGAAAGTAGCCGTTTCAAGCGTTGCGTAAGAAATTCGTTTGCCACCTCCGTTGAGGGGGTGGCAAATGCCTGTCCGAGACTGACGGCGCTTATCATGGGATAAGATTAAAGGAAAGCATTCCGCCATCATAGACAGAAAGTAAATCAGTTATTCCGGTTGGAAAAAATGATGTTTCTGGACAGGAAAGAGTGGGTGAAGGAATTATTTGAAAGCAAATAACCTAAGCCTGTGTGGAAACCAAAAAAGTAAAAAGAAATTTTTATTTTTTTAAAGCGGAGACAATATCGTGAAACGTGAAGAAAAACAACAAGTCATCTCTGAAATGAAAGACGTTTTCAATACGGCCGGTCTTGTCGTTGTTGCAATTAACAACGGTATCTCTATGGCTGAAACGACGGAATTACGTCGGAATGTTTTGAATGACGGAGCGAACTATCGTGTCGTTAAAAACCGTTTAGCTAAATTGGCTCTTGCCGGAACGCCTTGCGAAGCAATGGCCGACTTGTTGGTCGGTCCGACGGCTTTGGCATATTCAACGGATGAAATTTCCGCTGCCAGAGCAGTTTGCAAGTTAGCCAAAGCAAGCGATAAGTATGAAATTGCCGGCGGTATTATGAACGGCAAACGCATTGATGCAAAAGAAGTCAATGCGTTGGCAACATTACCGTCTTTAGACGAATTGCGTGGCAAACTCATCGGCTTGTTGCAAGCACCCGGCGGGCAATTGGCTCGTGTTACAAAAGCTTATTCGGAAAAAGAACAAGCTGCGGCTTAATTTTATCAACCAGTGGGCAATAGCCCGAAGTATTTAAAAATTTTAGGAGTAAAAAATGACTGATTTAAATAAAATCGTAGACGAATTATCGGCATTGACAATTATGGAAGCTGCCGAATTATCAAAAATGTTGGAAGAAAAGTGGGGCGTATCCGCCGCTGCTCCGGTTGTTGCCGGTGCTGCTGCCGGTGCTGGCGCTGCCGAAGAAAAAACAGAATTTGATGTTATCTTGGTAGATGCAGGTGCCAACAAAATCAATGCCATTAAAGAAGTTCGCACAATCACGGGCTTGGGCTTAAAAGAAGCCAAAGACTTGGTTGAAGGTGCTCCGAAAGAATTGAAGAAAGGCGTTTCAAAAGAAGAAGCCGAAAAAATCAAAAAACAATTAGAAGCAGCCGGCGCGAAAGTCGAATTGAAATAATTTTATTTCAAAAAACATCAATCGGGTCGCATCAATTTGAACAAAATTGGTGTCGACCCTATTGAAGTCATATAAGGCAAGGGCTTTGTTTGAATGAGCAAGTTCCTTATAACAGCCTTAAAAGACAAGGAAAAGGCGATTTTGATTTATCAAGTGCAAGGTAAGGAAAATCGCTAGAAGAAAGAGTTAGGGTTCCGATTCCCGATAATCGGAAAAAGGTACCGGTTCCTGTTAATCGGAGAAAAAAACTATTTTTAGGGGAAGTGCAGATGATCAAATCCGAAACCAATCGCAGAAGAGTTCGCAAAAACTTCGGTAAAATCGATCCGGCAGTTGAAATGCCGAATTTGATTGATGTTCAGACAAGTTCATATAAAGAGTTTTTACAATGGGGTGTGCCGGTTGAAAAACGGCAGGATACGGGGTTGCAAGAAGTATTCAAATCTGTTTTCCCGATTCATGACTTCGCCGGACGGGGCGATTTGGAATTTATCAAGTATGAACTTGATACGCCGAAATTTGATGTTGATGAATGTTTGAAACGGGGTTTAACGTATGCGGCTCCCGTGCGGGCGACCTTGCGGTTAGTCGTATGGGATGTGGATGCCACCACGGGCACACGCTCCATTCGCGATATTAAGGAGCAAGATGTCTATATGGGCGATTTACCGTTGATGACGGAAAAAGGCACTTTTATTGTTAACGGAACGGAACGTGTTGTTGTTTCGCAGATGCACCGCTCCCCGGGTGTATTCTTTGATCACGATAACGGCGAAACGCATTCATCGGGTAAGTTTTTATTCAGCGCTCGGATTATTCCGTATCGCGGTTCATGGATTGATTTTGAATTTGATGCCAAAGATTTAATTTATGTGCGGATTGATCGCCGTCGGAAATTGCCGGTATCGTCTTTATTATATGCACTTGATAATGACGAAACAGAGAAGAAACGGGCGCAAGCAAAAGCCGAAGGGCGCACATTGGACAGCAGTGAAGTAGAGGGAATGAGCAAAGAAGATATTTTGAATTACTTCTACGAAAAGGTTGTCTTTACAAAAGATAAAAAGGGCTGGAAAACGGCATTTGTGCCGGCGCGTATGAAGGGCGTCAAACTCACGCATGATTTAGTAGATGCCAAAACAGGCAAGGTAGTTGCCGAAGCGGGCGAAAAGTTAAATCTCGGCAAGGTAAACAAATTAGCTCGTGAAGGTTTGGAAGAATTTCGCGTTATGCCGGAGGAATTGCTCGGACGCTTTGTGGCCGTTGATTTCGTAAATGAAAAAACGGGCGAAGTGGTGATGGAAGCCGGCAATGAAATCACGGAAGATGATTTAGAAAAATTGAATGAACTCAAAATCAAAGAGTTGCCGATTTTGCATATTGATTATGTCAATGTCGGGCCGTATATCCGGAACACATTGGTTGCCGATAAAAATACAACGCGTGAAGAGGCATTGATTGATATTTACAAAATCATGCGCCCGGGTGAATTACCTGTTGTCGAAACGGCTGACGCGTTATTCCAAGGTATGTTCTTTGATTTGGATAGATACGATTTATCGGCTGTCGGTCGTGTTAAGATGAATGCACGGTTGGGCATTGATACGAATTTAGTGCCGGATTCCGTGCGCGTATTACGCAAAGAAGATATTTTAAAGATTTTAAAAACACTTGTTGAAATTAAAGACGGAAACGGACAGGTGGACGATATTGATAACCTCGGCAACCGCCGTGTGCGTTCCGTGGGTGAATTGATGGAAAATCAATACCGTTTGGGTTTGTTGCGAATGGAAAGAATGATTCGCGAAAAGATGACGTCAACGGAAATCGATTCGGTTATGCCGTATGATTTAATTAACGCAAAGCCGTTATCGGCAGCCGTGCGGGAATTCTTTGCTTCATCGCAATTATCGCAATTTATGGATCAAAACAATCCGCTTTCCGAAATTACGCACAAGCGGCGTTTATCGGCATTGGGTCCGGGCGGTTTAACGCGGGATCGCGCCGGTATGGAAGTGCGTGACGTTCACCCGACACATTACGGACGGATTTGTCCGATTGAATCGCCGGAAGGTCAGAACATCGGTTTGATTAACTCGCTTTCCACGTTTGCAAAAGTGAACAAATACGGCTTTATTGAAACACCGTATCGCAAGATTATTGACGGGAAGGTTTCGGAAGAAGTTGTTTATTTATCCGCCATGGAAGAAGCCAATCATACGATTGCTCAGGCAAACGCGAAACTGAATGAAAAAGGCGAGTTCTTGGAAGATTTGGTGACGGCGCGTCATGCCGGCGAAGTTGTTTTGGCCAAACCGGAAGAAATTGACTTGATTGACGTTTCGCCGAAACAAGTTGTATCGGTTGCCGCCTCGTTGATTCCGTTCTTGGAAAACGATGACGCAAACCGTGCTTTGATGGGATCCAATATGCAACGTCAAGGTGTGCCTTTGTTGCATAATGAAGCACCGCTTGTCGGAACGGGTATGGAAGCAGCCGTGGCTAAGGATTCAAAAGCCGCCGTTGCCGCAAAACGTGCCGGTGTGGTTACGCAAGTGGATTCCTCTCGCATTGTTATTCGCGCAACGGATGAGTTGAGCACAACATCATCGGCCGTGGATATTTATACATTGGAAAAATTCCAACGCTCCAACACGGGAACGTGTATGACGCAAGAACCGCTCGTTCATACGGGTGATAAGGTTGAAAAAGGCGAAATTATTGCAGACGGTCCGTGTACGGAACTCGGCGAGTTGGCGCTTGGACGCAACGTATTGGTTGCCTTTATGCCGTGGAACGGATACAACTATGAAGACTCTGTGTTGATTTCGGAACGAATCGCACAAGACGACGTGTTTACATCCATTCACTTGGAAGAATTTGAGGTGGTTGCTCGGGATACAAAACTCGGACAAGAAGAAATCACACGGGATATTCCGAACGTTGGTGAAGAAGGATTAAAGAATCTGGATGAAACGGGTATCGTTTACATCGGTGCCGAAGTGAAAGCCGGAGATATTTTGGTGGGTAAGGTAACACCGAAAGGTGAAACGATTATGACACCGGAAGAAAAACTTTTGCGCACGATTTTCGGTGAAAAGGCTGCCGATGTGAGAGATTCTTCTTTGCGTGTTCCGCCGGGAGTATTCGGAACGGTTATTGACGTGCGTATTTTTACGCGTCGCGGAATTGAAAAAGATGAACGCGCTTTGGCGATCGAACAAGCCGAAATCAATCGGTTAGCCAAAGACCGTGATGACGAAAAAGCCATTATTCAAGGCAGTTTCTATGATCGGATTCGTTCGTTGATGATTGGGCAAAAAGTTGCCAAAGCGGAAGGATTTGCATCGGGAACGGTTTTAACAGAAGAAAACTTGAAAGATGTTGCCAACTACAATTTGCGCAAAATCAGCGTGCAAGATGACGGTGTGATGACGCAGATTGAAGAATTGATTGCAACACTCAGTCAAGCCGAAAAAGAATTGCAAGAAAAATTTGAAAATCGTGTTGAAAAATTGCAACGCGGTGATGAAATGATGGCCGGCGAATTGAAGAAAGTAAAAGTCTTCATCGCAACGAAACGGAAATTGCAACCGGGTGATAAGATGTCCGGTCGTCACGGAAACAAGGGTGTGGTTTCAAGAGTCTTGCCGGTGGAAGATATGCCGTATACGGAAGACGGCACACCGATGGATATTGTGTTGAATCCGTTGGGCGTTCCGTCGCGTATGAACGTGGGTCAGATTTTGGAAACACACTTGGGATATGCGTGTCGGGAACTCGGCCGTCAAATCGGTGCGATTGTCGATGAAGTGAAAGCGCAACATGCCAAAGTGGAAGACTTGCGTGCGAAATTGAAAGATGTCTACGGTGATCGCGAATACAACCGCCATATCGCCGATATGGATGATACGCAAGTGTTGGCAATGAGTGAAAACTTGAAGAAGGGTGTGCCGATTGCAACACCGGTCTTTGACGGGGCACATCAGGAAGACATTAACGCCATGCTCAAAAAAGCCGGTTTGGATGAATCGGGGCAAGTAACTCTGTATGACGGCTTGACGGGTGAACCGTTTGACCGCAAGGTGACAATCGGATACATGTATATGTTAAAATTGCACCACTTGGTTGATGAAAAGATTCACGCTCGTTCAATCGGACCTTACAGCTTGGTTACGCAACAACCGCTCGGCGGTAAAGCCCAGTTCGGTGGTCAGAGATTTGGTGAAATGGAAGTGTGGGCACTTGAAGCATACGGGGCAGCCTACACCTTGCAAGAAATGTTAACGATTAAATCCGATGACGTTTCGGGCCGTATCAAAGCATACGAAACGATTATCCGCGGTGATAATAATTTTGAAGCGGGTATTCCGGAATCGTTCAACGTGTTAGTGAAAGAAATCCGTTCACTCGGACTTGACATTGAATTGAACCAAAACGAAAAATAATTTCAACGGAGAGAGGCGATGATCGCCTTTCTCCCGCACCAATAAAAAACGAGGTATAGACTATGAATGATTTGATTACGACTTTCGGACAAGTGGCATCACCGCAAACATTTGATGATATTCGCATTTCTATTGCATCACCGGAAAAAATCCGTGAATGGTCGTTTGGTGAAGTAACACGACCCGAAACAATTAACTATCGGACATTTAAGCCGGAGAAAGACGGTTTGTTCTGTGCAAAAATTTTCGGACCGGTGAAAGATTACGAATGTTTGTGCGGTAAATATAAGCGGATGAAATACCGCGGTATTACTTGCGAAAAGTGCGGTGTGGAGGTAACATTATCCAAAGTGCGCCGTGAGCGGATGGGGCATATTGAGTTGGCTTGTCCGGTAACGCACATTTGGTTTTTAAAATCCTTACCGAGCCGTATCGGCACGCTTTTGGATATGATGTTAAAGAGCTTGGAAGCCGTTTTGTATTTTGAAAAATACATTGTGATTGAGCCGGGTTTAACATCTTTAAAACAACACGAATTGTTAAGCGAAGAACAATATCAGTCTGCATTGGAAGAATACGGCGAAGATGCGTTCCGCGTGGGAATCGGGGCCGAGGCAATCAAGGAAATGCTTTCGCAAATTGATTTAAATGCCGAAGCAACGCGTTTGCGCGCCGAATTGATTGGCACAACTTCCGATATGAAACGCAAGAAGATTGTTAAAAAATTAAAATTGGTAGAAGCATTCTTGGAATCCGGCTCACGGCCGGAATGGATGGTGTTGGATGTGTTGCCGGTTATTCCGCCCGAATTGCGTCCGCTCGTGCCGTTGGATGGCGGTCGGTTTGCCACATCCGACTTGAATGATTTGTATCGTCGGGTTATTAACCGCAACAATCGGTTGAAACGGTTATTGGAATTACGGGCACCGGAAATCATTATTCGCAATGAAAAGAGAATGTTGCAAGAAGCCGTTGACGCGTTATTTGATAACGGTCGTCGCGGTCGGGCCGTTGCCGGTATCAATAAGCGTCCGCTCAAATCTTTGGCAGACATGCTGAAAGGTAAGCAAGGGCGCTTCCGTCAAAACTTGCTCGGTAAACGCGTGGATTACTCCGGTCGTTCGGTGATTACGGTGGGTCCGGAATTGATGTTGCATCAATGCGGGTTGCCGAAGAGAATGGCATTGGAATTGTTTAAGCCGTTTATTTATTCAAAATTGGAACAACGCGGATTGGCCACAACCATTAAAGCCGCAAAGAAAATGGTGGAAAAAGAAAAGCCGGAAGTTTGGGATATTCTTTCCGAAGTGATTCGGGAACACCCCGTTTTGTTAAACCGCGCTCCGACATTGCACCGTTTGGGTATTCAAGCCTTTGAGCCGGTATTGATTGAGGGTAAAGCCATTCAGTTGCACCCGTTGGTTTGTACGGCATTTAACGCCGACTTTGACGGTGACCAGATGGCCGTGCACGTTCCGTTGTCGTTAGAAGCACAATTGGAAGCCCGGGTATTGATGATGTCAACCAACAACATTTTATCACCGGCCAGCGGAAAGCCGATTATTGTGCCGACGCAGGACATTATTTTGGGCTTATACTATCTTTCCATGGAACGCGACGGCGAACCGGGCGAAGGAATGGTGTTCTCGGGTCCGCAAGAAGTGGAACATGCGTTGTTTGAAAAAGTTGTTTCGTTGCACGCCAAAATTAAAGTGCGCTTGACGATTATGGATGATGACGGACAAAAGAGAACCAAAATTGTTTCAACAACGCCGGGCCGTATTAAATTGGCTGCCATCTTGCCGGATAACAGCAAGATTCCGTTCAGTTTGATGAACCGCCTGATTCGTAAGAAAGAGGTTTCGGAAATTATTGATGCCGTTTACCGTTATTGCGGACAAAAAGAAACATGTATTTTTGCCGACCGCGTAATGGGATTGGGTTATCGCCAAGCTGCTTTGTCGGGTATTTCATTCGGTAAAGACGATTTGATTATTCCGGAAGCCAAAAAAACATTATTGGCCGAAACAAAAGCCAAAACGGCGGAATACGAACGGCAATATCAAGACGGTTTGATTACGCGTTTGGAAAAATATAATAAAGTGGTTGATGCTTGGGCGAAGTGCACGGATGATATTTCCGATGCGATGATGAAAGAAATTTCAAAAACAGAGCCGGGCAAGCCGATTAACTCCGTTTACATGATGGCTCACTCCGGTGCGCGTGGTTCGGCCACACAGATGCGTCAGTTAGCCGGTATGCGCGGTTTGATGGCTAAACCGAACGGCGAAATTATTGAAACGCCGATTACCTCCAACTTTAAAGAAGGGTTAACCGTTATGGAATACTTTAACTCCACGCACGGTGCTCGTAAAGGTTTGGCGGATACGGCTTTGAAAACGGCTAACTCCGGTTATTTGACACGGCGTTTGGTTGATGTTGCGCAAGATGCCATTATTACGATGGAAGATTGCGGAACGGAAAACGGTATTACGATTCAACCGATTATTGAAGGCGGTGATGTGATTGCCACAACCGGTGAACGGATTTTGGGACGCACGGCTGCCGAGGATATTAAAGATCCGACAACGGGCGAAATCATTGTGCCGAAAAATAAATTGATTGATGAGTATGATGTGGAAAAAATTGATGCCGTCGGCGTTGAATCGGTGAAGATTCGTTCCGTGTTGACATGTGAAGCCGAGAACGGTATCTGCGCAGCCTGCTACGGACGTGATTTGGCGCGCGGAACGCCGGTGAACTTGGGAGAAGTTGTCGGTATTATCGCCGCTCAATCCATCGGTGAACCGGGTACGCAGTTAACGATGCGGACATTCCACGTCGGTGGTACGGCACAAAAAGGCGCCGAACAATCCAGCATTGATGTGGGCTTTGATGCCAAAGTCAGATTGACAAACTGCAACGTTATTGAAGATTCCAAAGGCGATAAGATTGTGTTATCACGGAATTGCGAAGTTTCGTTGTTGGATGCCAATAACCGCGAAAAAGCACGCCACAAATTGCCTTACGGTGCGAAATTGATGGTTGAAAACGGTGATAAGGTTTCCAAAGGGGCTCGTATTGCCGAATGGGATCCGTATACAATGCCGATTATTGCCGATAAGAACGGTACCATCAAATATGAAGATTTGGTTGAAGGCGAAACGGTGCGTGAAATGGTTGATGAAGCCACCGGTTTAACTTCTAAGGTGATTATGCGCCCGGCAACTTCTAAAACGGAGCGTCGCCCGCACTTGGCACTGTTAGATGCCAAAGGCAAAGTCTTTAAATTCGGTAACGGTATGGAAGCACGGTATTATTTGCCGGTAGATGCCGTTGTTGCCGTGGAGAACGGACAAGCCGTTCAAGTGGGTGATGTGTTGGCTCGTTTGCCACGTGAAAGTTCAAAAACACGTGATATTACGGGTGGTTTGCCACGGGTTGCCGAATTGTTTGAAGCACGGTGCCCGAAAGATCCGGCAATTATCTCCGAAATTGAAGGACGTGTGGAATACGGGGCAGACTTTAAGACGAAGCGTCGGATTATCGTGAAATCGGAAGATGGCGAGACAACGCGCGAATACTTAATTCCGAAAGGTCGCACGGTTGCCGTTCACGAAGGCGATTTTGTTCGCAAGGGTGATATGATTGTGGAAGGTGCTTTGGATCCGCATGATATTTTACGCGTGTTGGGTGTGGAAGCATTGGCGCACTACTTGGTGAAAGAAGTGCAGGCCGTGTATCGCCTGCAAGGTGTGAAAATCAATGATAAACACATTGAAGTGATTGTGCGTCAAATGATGCAAAAATTAGAAGTGACGGATGCCGGAGATACAACGTTGTTGGTCGGTGAACAAGTGGATAAAGAAACCTTGATTGCCGAAAACTTAAAAGCGTTGAAATCGGGCGGACGCGAAGCAAAAGTGGCTCCTGTGTTGTTGGGTATCACAAAAGCCAGCTTGCAGACAACGTCCTTCATTTCCGCCGCCTCCTTCCAAGAGACAACACGTGTGTTGACGGAAGCGGCAACGGAAGGCAAACGCGACAAGTTGTTAGGCTTGAAAGAAAATGTGATTGTCGGACGGTTAATTCCGGCGGGAACGGGTGCTCAAATGCAACGTTTGCGTCAGATTGCCATGAACCGCGACAAACAGATTTTGGAATCGCAAAACAAAGAAACCGTTGCATAATTTGCACGCAGTTTAGTTGAATGAGAATCGGTATTTCGGATAAACGAAATACCGATTTTTATTTGATGTAAAAAGCAAAAATTATTTTTGACGCAGAGAGTCTCTTTATTTTTGATGTGTGGCGTATTTTTTAAGAGGAGGCAGTAAATTCCGTGATGACGACGGAATGTTGAATAATGCTTTGATCGTTAAGCGAGATATTCGCGTGCCGTAATGGGATATAACAAGCACCCATTCATAAAAAGCAGGTATTTAGAACAGAATATGCGAAAAAAATTGACAAGAGAATGAATTGAGCGTATAATACAAAGAACAATTTATCAAAAAGGAACAAATCGGTTAAAGGACAGAGTTGTGTTATCAGAGAAACAAAAAGCCGTTTTATCGCAAATCGGAATGTTGGATTATCCCGATATTGATGGAATTGTGCGCTATGCCGGGGAAGATATAACGCCGTTTATCAGCTATTTACAAGAGTTAAAAGAGCGCAAAGGAAAGCAAAGAGCGATGAGTGCACGGGACTATTTTTGCCCGCAGGAGCGTATGCATCGGTTTGCTCCGGGAACGCAGGCAGTTGTGTGCGCGGGGAAGATTTGCCGGTATCGCTTTAAAAAAGATGATTTAATGATTGGTGATGGCTTTTATATCAACGATGGCTGTCTCTTTGAATTAGCCGATAATGCATATTTGATGGATGGCGTGGTTGTTTCCGTGGAAGCAAAAAGCGGTAAAGAAGAAGTTAAACTCAAAGCAACGGGAGGTATGTATCAACCGTTGGTGGATCTTCTGCGGAACGAAATCGGTGGGAAAAAGCCGTTTGTGCAACAAAATGAACAAGGGCAATATGAACTTTATATTCAAGGAAAATCAGCAAAGGAAGAGCCGATTAAAATTGCCGTTGCGGATAAAGGGAATTTGATTGAACTTTGTTTGCCCACAACGCAAAAATTACTGAATGGGCAACTTGACTTTGCACCGCATCTCAAAAAATTGACGGCGCCTTGTTTGGTAAATACCGATGATTTTACATTGAGAGATGCCCCCTGTTTGGAAGTCTGTCAGTGTCCGAATTTAAAAAAAGTCGGCTATTATTTTTTACACAAAACGCCGAGTCTTGTTGCCTCTTATCAACGTAAAACGCATCCGTTAAAGCGCTTGAAAGGAGAGACATTTTTTCATCAATTACGCCAAGCCAATGTATTGGATTTATCGGATATTGTTGAAATCGTGCAATATGCGGGCTGGGAAGCAGAGCCGTTAATTCCGTATTTACGCTTGGAAGCACATAAAAGGAATGCCTTGAATACAACTTCCGAACGCCGTTATGCGTCGCAAGAAGAAGCGTATCTTGCTACTTTGGATTTATTGAAACAAGCGGGATATACAAGAGTTATTCATCCGACAACGCTTAAAGAACAAAACAGTATTGCCTATTTATTTAACGAACACGAACGGTTATGCACATTTAGAGATTCGGAACGATATAAAAACTATTTTATTCTCCACTGTTGCAAGGAAAATGCCGAAAAAATAACGCGGAGCGAACATCCGCAAAGGCAGGATGAATACGGAACAAGTGTTATCTCCATTCAAATCAAAGAGGGCTTTATTTCGATTAAAAACAGATATAATCACACTGTTAATGGGAGTGATTCAACATTTGATAATAATCCCGATAATATCATTGAGGGATTAACACAAGCGCTGAAAGAAGCATCGGGATGTGAGTTTATTGCCTCGGATATCGGGTTACCCGATGATATGATTTTTTTGGGGAAGCAGTTGCTTCGGTTTAATGTTGAAAGAAACAACATTCGCGTCGGCGAAAATTTTTATACGGATAATCAACGGGTATATCCGATTGATTTAGGCACGCATTTCGTGATGGACGGATACGCTTTAAATTTGCAAGCGGAAAACCAAGAAAAAGGGCGTATGCGCGATTTATCACCTCAACAAAATACGGCAATAAAAAAGGTTGTGAATTTAACAGACGGAAGAGGAAAGCAAGATTCCTTTTGTCAGGTTATCCAACAAGAAATTGAGGGGAAGAAACTCACCGTTACGCAAGATAAAATTACGGGGAAGCGCACGCTTTATGCCGATGGGGAAGTGATTGCCGTCACAGAACATGGGCGACTGGTGGAATTAAATTTACTTAAAACAACGGAAATAGATGCGTATTTTTTGGAATATGCTCCGTATTTAAAAACATTTACGGCACCAAAATTAATCAGGCTTGGCGGGCGCTCACTTTATAACGTTCCGAAGCTGGCAGTCTTTAAGGCGCCGGCGGTACGGTTTGTCGGCGAGTTATGTTTGACATACGCGCAAGAATTGGAAGTTTTTCAGGCAGAGAAAGTGGAAGAATTTGGAAACGGGTGTCTTTTAGATGTGAAAAAATTGCCGGAACTGCGTTTTCCATACCTTAAAAGAGCGGGAAATAACTTTTTAAGGTTTGCAAACAAGTTATACCTGTTTGAAGCGCCCGAAGCAGAGGAGTTTGGGGCGGGTTCGTTAGAGAAAGTCGGGATACAACATCTGAATTTGCCGAACGTGCGGATTATTCATAATAGATTTTTAAGGTGGGCAGACAATTTGATTTCTTTTTCGGCGCCCAATTTGGAGGAAGCGGAAAATGAGTGTTGCACTTTGTTGAATAAGGTGCCGATTTTATCGTTTCCGAAGCTCAAAAAAGCGGGGGAGTATTTTTTATGGCAAGTTCCGTCATTAACTTCCTTGCAAGCCCCTGTTTTGGAAGAGGTTGGTCATTTTTCTTTATTACAGGCGGATAAACTGGAAGTATTAAGTCTGCCGTCTCTTAGGAAGACAGGTTCGCATTTTGCTAAAAAACCCATTCGGTTAAAGAGGGTTGAATTAGATTGTTTGGAAGAAATGGGAGATTATTGCTTTGAAAATTTAAATGAAACAACCATTTTAAAATTCCCGAAGCTCAAAAAGGCGGGAGAAAAATTTGTATCCGTTGCCCCGCAATTAAAATTATTTCAAGCGCCGGAACTGGAAGAAACGGGCGATTATTCTCTGAGCGAATTAAAATCGGCCATAACGGTTTATGTGCCAAAGTTGAAAAAGGGAATGAAACAATTTGTGATGATTGCGCCAAGGCTCAGATTTTTAAATGTCAACAATATGCAAGAAATGCAAGATAACGGTTTAGTTTCTTTAAATGAAATAACATCTTTGGTGTTTCCCAAGCTGAAAAAGGTGGGGTTGAATTGTTTAATGTATTGTCCGAAATTGGCATATTTATCGGCGCCGGCGATTGAGGCGGTTTCTTCTGATTTCTTTAAGGCGTTGGTGCAATACCGCACAAACACAAATTGTCTTCCTAGGCAGTATATCTTGCGCTTGAAACAAAATTTTTTACAGACTCAGCGGAGTAGGCAAGCCCTTGCCAAACGGGTTGTGCAACAGGCAAGAGACTGGTGATAATATATATCATTCTAATTTTGTTGATGAGTTTCTTTTATCCGAATAGAGAAAAGGATAATGAATCGACGAAGTTGTCGGCGGGTGAAGTTTATTCTAAAAACAGCATAAAATGATTGATTGTGTTTTGAAACAGTGATACACTGAACGATATTTTTCGTAAATTTTAAGGAGATTTTTTGTATGTTGACGAAAAGTCAAAGGGAGGTTTTATCCAAAATCGGCATGTTGGATTTCCCCGATATTGAAGAAATTGTGCGGTATGCAGGTGATGATTTGCACCCTTTTATCGGCTATTTAATTTATCTGAGAACGCAAGAGGATAGAAAAAATCGGGGAGAAATTGAAACATATAATCCGAACATTTTACCGCAAGATGTGGAGTTGGCTGTTAAGGTATTTGTGCGCGGTGGCAAATTGTATCGGTATAATTTTGAAAAAGGCACGGCGAAAATCGGCAGAGACTTTTACTTTAAAGACGGCGATTTTCACGCCGTCGGCGCAAATGAATATATTATGGATGGAATTTTGATTTCCGAGTTTGATAAAAACGGCCGAACGGAAATAGAATTGACGCCGATTATTGATACGTATGCCCCAATGATTAAAGTGCTCAAAAACGAAATCAGCGGTAAGCATCCGCGTCTTAAAAAAGAGGGGCAAAATCGGCAAATTTTGTGTATCCGAGCCCATAAAGGCGACATAAAGGATACAAAAATAGCCGTGATTGAAAACGGGCGGTTGGTGGCGCTTCATTTGCCGACAACGAAACGTCTTTTGAACGGACAGCTTGATTTTTTGCCGTTTTGCCGAAAAATCAGTGCACCGAATTTAGAAACGGTTGATGACTACTCCTTTTCCGATGTGCCGAAGCTTGCGGAGTATCATTTTCCGAAATTGCAAAAAGTCGGCTATTATTTCTTTCGGGCAACACCGCAAATTTATACGCCGTATCCCCGCAAACCGCATCCGTTAAAAAAAATCAAAGGCGAACGATTTTATAAAGAACTCAAAAAATTAGGCGTGGCGGATATTCCGAACATTGTTGATATTGTAAAATATGCCGGATGGGAAGTAGAACCGCTGACCAGATTGTTAAGACCCTTGATTGCGCAAAACTATAATCGCAAAATTAACGGTAAGCATTTTAGCTATGCTTCTAAAAAAGAAGCGTTGCAAGATGTTTTCAATTTGTTGAACGAAGCCGGTTATAATGCCTTTCACGCAACAACGGAAGAAGAAAAAAACAAGATTAAAAAGTATTTTCGCAAAGGGGAAGAATTATGCACATTTGATGACCCGATGCGTCATTTAACGCATTTTATTATTCATTGCGTGAAAAAAAATGTGGCAGAAATTCAGCCCTCTCCCACCCCTATCCGCGATGATGCGTATGGCACGAGCGTGATTTCCATACAAATCCGTGACGGCTTTATCTCCATTAAAAACAGATATAACGATAATGTTGCTGCGGGTGATTCCACATTTGATAATGATCCCGAACGCATTATTCCGGGATTGAGCGGTGCGTTAAAGGCTGCAACGGGTTATGATTTTAAGTCAGATGCCGCTTATCCCGAGGGATTTTTGGTATTTCAAGGAAAAATTTTGCGTTATCATTCCGAAAAAAACGGTATTTTTGTCGGCGAGAATTTTTATTTGAAGAATAAAGAAATACATGAAATTCAGCCATCTCATCAATACCTGATGGGGGTATATTTATGGGATACCGAAACGAAAAAAGTGCAGTGTTTAACCGATGCGAAGCAATCGGATGAATTTATCCGCGTGTTGGAGCGTGAACTCATCGGTAAACAAATCAATATTAAAATTAAAAGCGAAAGAGATGAAAGCGGTAAAATTCTCTCTGTAAAGAGGGAATTATACGCCGATGATACTTTAATTGCCGTTACGGATCGGGGTCGGCTGACGGAACTTTATTTACCGACGACGACGGAAATCCATGATAATTTCCTCACAAAGGCCCCGTCATTGCAAATTATTCGCGCACCGCATGTAAGGGTTTTCGGAAATAATGGATTGAGTGATGTGCCTCATTTGGTAACGGCTGATTTTCCGGCATTGGAAACGGTGGGATTTGGATTTTTGCGCTATCCTAAATCATTACGGCTGTTTGAGGCGGAAAATTTATTGCTGTTGGAAGAAAATAGTTTGGAAACACCGCAATGTATGGAACGCGTGCGGTTGCCGAAATTGAAAAAAGCAAAATCACATGTGCTTTCTATTGTGCCACAACTGATTTCCATTGTAGCAGGTGAGGTTGAAGAGTGGGGTGATGTCTGTTTGCAAAAAGCGGATAATTTGATTTCTGCCATTTTGCCGAAAACGAAAAAAATGGGTGCGGAATGCCTCCGGGATGCGCCGAAATTGATATGTCTTCATGCGCCCGAAACGGAAGAACTGGGCATTCATTGTTTGCAAAAAACATCGTTACCTCGTTTGGATATGCCATATTTAAAAAGAGTCGGCAACGTCTTGTTGTCTGCAACCCCGAGTATTCAATCTTTTGAAACAGGGGATTTTGCGCGTTACCGCAATCAATCGTATCAAGATACATCGGCATATCTTTTATTTGATTTTGCAAATGAACGCCGGTACGCTCTGCGTTTAGCGGATAATCAAGTTATCGGCTTAACCGAGCAGGCAAGGCAGGATACTTTTATGGATGTATTACAGCAAGAGTTAAGTGAAAAAAATATTAAAATCCAACGCCAACGGGGGCAGGCAAGTGATTGGGAGGCCCCAACGGAAACAGTGACGGTTTATGCCGATGAAAAGCCGATTCTGAATTTATGCAATCATCGTGTTGTTTCTCTTTGTTTGCCGACAACGACAAATCTTCCCAATCACTTTTTATCCGAAGCAGGTTCGTTGAAAGCCTTTTCGGCACCGGAAGTGATTACGGCAGGAAATCAGATTATCAGCAAAGCGCCGGAATTGATACGGGCTCACTTACCGAAAGTTGAATTTGCAGGCAGTGAGTTTTTGAGTTATATGCCCAAAACAACGGATTTACGCCTCGATTCTTTGCAAGCATGTCAAGGTGGTTCTCTCTTCTATTTTGAAAAGGCAACGGTTTTAACATTCCCGAAATTGGTGCACGTCGGCGATTATTTTTTGCATTATGCACCACACTTGAATCAGCTGGTTGCTCCTTGTTTGAGAGAGGCGCCCGCATCGGTGTCGCAAATCGTTCAAACCGTGATTGCCGAAAATCGTGAAAAAGCACGTAATCAGATTTCGGCGATACCGCAACTCATTGCAACTTCTGACCGCATCGGAATTGTTAATGCCTTGCGGGAAGAACGTTGCCGTGTATAGCAGACATGAGCTAACATGCGGACGAACAATATGAATTATCGGATAAAAATTTGCATTTCAGCAAACGCGAGCCGAGTTGTTTGAACGGGATAGATTGTTCGGGATTGACAAATAATCAAGTAATTGCCGTCATGCCTAAGAATCAAAAAGAGTTTTATCTGTTTGTTTGAGAAACGCGGGGCGGGGTATTTGAATTAAATAAACTTAAATACCGTTAGGAAGCCATATTATTTGGATATAATATGCAAGTTATTAAATGCCGTGAGCAACCTAAAAGAGACATATATGCAATTAAGCAAAATAAGGTTAGATAGGTAAGCTGAATGGCCATGGTTTTTGCTGATTTTTAATTCATCTTCCGGATTGATTCCCTTTCGGATTAGGTTATGGCCGTATGCTTTGCGCATGAGAAAATATCAAATGTTTGAAAGACATTGTATCTATATGTGCCTTTTAGAGATGTTAATTTTGGGGCAAACATACGCTTCATTTGCATGTTTCACAATATAGCAATTTATGATTTATATAATGCCCTTTTATGCGGATTCCTGTTGCGTCCGATGCCTTTTTGCGCAAGCATTCAGCAATTAAGAATGTATATGCTTTTCCCCGACATGATAATTTTTGTTTCTATGGTATTCGGGAACTATTTAGCGCCTTTATCAAACGCACACATTCCCATACCGGCCAATCACGCAACCAGCCTTAAAGCAACGATGCTCCTAAATTGTTTCCTCACAGCATGTTTCCGTTTCCACCGGAGTTGTGGTGGTAATCGGCGTTGTTGTCGTGGTGAGCGGTGTGGTCGTAGTAGTAAGCGGTGTAGTTGTAGTTGTATTGTCTCCGCAACCGATACAGCAGGAACATGTATCATCTAACACTCCGCCTGCTTCTTCACAACAACGTTTCGCTTCTTCCGGATATTTCTCGCAGATTGTTGGATCCATATTATTGACAACAATGTTACAATCAAACGTTGTTGTAATCGAGGTTGTCGTAAACGGCGTTGTAGTTGTCGTTAGAGGTGTCGTCGTTGTATCACAACCGATACAGCAGAAACATTCATTATCTAATACCCCGCCCGCTTCTTCACAGCAACGCTCTGCTTCCGCACGGTATTTCTTGCAGATTGCCGAATCCATATTGTTGATGACAACGCTACAATCAAATGTTGTTGTAATTGGGGTTGTCGTTGTTGTAAACGGTGATGTGGTTGTTTCCGGCGTTGTCGTTTCCGGCGTTGTTGTTTCTGGGGTCGTCGTCTCCGGTGTTGTCGTTGTCGGAGAGGTTGTCATTTCCGGACAGTGATACACGCATGTTTTGGAATAAACAGGTTTTTTCTGCGTGCAAGCAGTCGGTGCCTCATCGCAAGAACTATATGTTCCGGTGCAATCGATGATGCCGGCCGTCGGGACATTTCCTTTGCAATCAATGTGTTGATGGCAAGAAACACTACATCCGATTCCGTTATCGTTCAAGTCTTCCTCCAAGGCTAAGGCTGCCGGCGTTTTTGCCCATGTTTCTCCGTTTCCGGAATTGGAACACCAGTTTGGATCGCCATCGGTTGATGTTGCATCTTCCCAGCCTGCTGGGCAATCCTGTCCGATCATGGCTGAAACAACAATCTTATCTACTTTTTTACACATAGCATTGATTGCGGTATTATCCGGAATAGAAACCCATTCTGATGGATTATCCGGCGAAAGCGTCGGTTCTTTTAATGCAATACAGCGACAAGATGAGACAGGAAGTGTCGTTGTTGTAAATGGAAATGTGGAGGTTGTCTCCGGTGTCGTAGATGTTGACTCAGGCGTCGTAGAGGTTGTCTCCGGTGTCGTAGATGTTGACTCAGGCGTCGTAGAGGTTGACTCAGGTGTCGTTGACGTTGACTCGGGTGTCGTTGACTCAGGCGTTGTTGACTCGGGTGTCGTTGACTCAGGCGTCGTAGAGGTTGACTCAGGTGTCGTTGACTCAGGTGTCGTTGACTCAGGTGTCGTTGACTCAGGTGTCGTTGACTCAGGCGTTGTTGACTCAGGTGTCGTTGACTCAGGTGTCGTTGACTCAGGCGTTGTTGACTCAGGTGTTGTTGACGTTGACTCGGGTGTCGTTGACTCAGGCGTCGTTGACTCGGGCGTTGTTGACTCAGGTGTTGTTGACGTTGACTCGGGTGTCGTGGATGTTGACTCTGGTGTTGTAGACGTTGACTCTGGTTTTGTAGACGACGTTGTTGTTTTTGGCTTTCCTACATCACTACTTATATCAGACGATAGCGACACTTTTTGAAATGAATCGCTGCTTAAATTTATTATATCTGACACATTGGTTAGTGAAGAGATAATATTATTTGAACTATCTGATGCAACAGGTTGAAAAGGTATATAGGGTGTGTTCAGAGCTTTACGCGGATAATCGACATATACACCGGAAGCGCTTGGATAAACAATGGGTTGCGAATATGCTTGAACACGAATTGTCGCCCCGTAAACCGTATATGCCGATATGGTTCCCCCAAATAGCAAAAAGGCACCTACTACTGCAACCGCTTTTTTTATCATTCGCTTCCCCGTCCGTAAATTTCACTGATATATTAATACAAACACGTAAAATATTATTGCCATATTTTACACGCGTTTTGTATGGGTTGTCAAGTGCTTTTTTTTATTTTTTCTATTGAAATAAACGAGATAAAATGCCCGGCGTAATGGATGAAAGCGGGTTGAATTTAACAACGGGTTGCGTCGGTGTTCCCGATAAATCGTATTGCACACCCATCAAACCACCGTTCGGTGCCGTCCGAAACAATCCGCCGATAATGGGAATACGCCCGGGTAATGAATTAACGGCATAAGCGGGAATAACCGAACCGGATAATTTCAGCGCGCTTAATGTAGCTTTTCCCGCAAATGTAATGCCTAGCGACGTTCCGTATAATACCCCGTCGTTCACTTTAAGATGCAACACGGGCGATAATTCAAACGGAATTGATCCGTTTGAAAAGGTGAGCTCTTTTCCGCGCAGTGCATCCACAATCCCTAAAATGGTTAGGGCTTGCGTAATAAATCCCGGATTTTTAAAATTTAAATTTTTTATGGTAACAGTGCCGTTCATCGCGCCGTTTTCGGCTTGTATCGCCGAAAGAACGGTTTTCCCCTTGGCAAATTCACTCGAAAAATTTAAACGATTTAAAAAGTCGCCCGTATCATTAACCAACCCGTCTAATTTGTTTGTTTTGCTCGTAAGGTTTAAAGAAATGGCATCATTTCCTTGCGCAAAAATAAACAAGTTTTTCCATGTAAATCCCGAACGCTTTGCTTTCACGGAAACTTTTTTTAACGGTGCCTTGGGATTTAATGTGAGTGTATCCATGGAGATATCAATATCTACGGCAGGAGGCGGAGCAGGAAGATTGATGGATGTCGGAATCTCCTCTTCAATGGGCGTCGGCATCTGTTTTTTAAAATAAGGCGTATTTTTTAATTCCGTCATGAGCCAAGATTTCCCTTTCAGGCTTAATGCAAAATCTTGTTTATCGTTAAATGAAAGCATGGCGGAAAAATCCGTGCCGGGGGCTTGCACCTTATTCAGCGTTAGATTCGTTTTTGATTTTTCTGCTTGCCAGAGTCCCTCAATATCCAGTGCTTTTTGATCGGCCGATAATGAAAATCTGGCCATGTTAACGGCGCCCGTTTCATCTAAAAATAATTCGGTGTTTAAAGATGCCGGCACTCCGCTGACTTTGGTATATGCCACCGGATATAACATTAATTCGGCGTCATTTAAGTTTGCGTTAATTAAGATATTCGCCGTTTTATTTTTGCTTTTCTGATAAATCACATTACCCGCTATATTGCCGATTAAATAATCGGATACATCTGCAAAATACGGCTTGAAAAATAAATCCGTTACCGTGCCCGAAACGGTATAAATGCTTTGTGTCGGCTTCTCATCGGTGGGTAAAAAGAATTCTTCCCATTTGATTTGCAGAGGAATATTGTTATATTTCCCGGTGCCTTGCAGTGTGAGCCCTTCATTATTAACAAGCAATCCGAATGCCGCCTCTTTCAGACTGATTGTGTTATCGGCCGATTGCACTTCGGCATTGGAAACCGATGCTTTGACATCAACCACAACATCTTTTGCCGTCAGCGATTCCGTCAGCGGAAATTCCAATGTGGCTTGTCCGGCAATGTTTCCGTTTACTTTGCTTGGGTCAATTTCAAAGCCCGAAAGCAGAGTCAACGGTTCTTCGTTAATCAGTGCCAGAATTTCATTTGCAGGGCCGTCAACATCTAATTCAATCCGCGCATGCGATAAATCGGCCTGTAAATCGGTTAAATAAACATTACCGGCCAAGAGTCGGATATTGTTGATTTGTCCCTGATCGGCAAAGATTTCCACTTTGTCGGGATACAACATGACTTTCCCGCCCGCATTTTGAATCGGTCGCATCGGATGAAGATAATCAACGGTTGTATCTTTAAAATCAATATCCCCGATTAAATCCGAAATTTCCTCGCCCGTAAAATAAAGCGTAAACAGGGCGGTTGTTGCCGTTCCCGTTTGCAGATTTTCTTTAACCCATTGGTGCGCATCGGGCCCAAGTGAGGCAGGCCAGACAGAGGGAATTTCCTTCATCGGAATGTTATGCATGCGTGCATTTAAAGTTGTTTTAACCAAATTAAAATTGTTCTCATCTAAAAAAGACCCGATTCCGGCAACTTTAATATCAACATCTGCCGTTAAACCCGTTGTTAAAGAAACTTTAATCGGTTGAATTTCAAGTGCGTTTAAGTTTTCCGAAAATGAACCGGTTGCCACAAGTTTTTCCACGGGGTATATCGTTTCCAATGGTTCCGGTAATTGAACACTGCCCGATTCAACCGTTCCGACCGTGAATGTTAAGGCTTTGAACGCATTACGCCAATGTTTGCGACCCTCGGCAATATCCAGCGAGCCGTTTATTTCCCCGCGGAGCAAAATTTTAAGTCCGTCCAATAAAGGCACAACGCGCTCAAATCGGCTGAGATTTACCCGATCATAAAAAATATCAAACTCAATTGTTCGCGCTAATGAATTATAAAGCAGATTGCCCTTGAACGCCATTAAATCACGCCCCATACGCACTGCCGTATCCACATCTACGTGGTATTGCGTGAAGCGACTGCGACGTAGGGCAAAATTCAGTTGCGGAATTAAAATCGTGCGCCCCGTTTTTTCATCATTGATCACCACCGAGGCTTTATTGAACGTGATTCGGCGGAATTTTAAAATCGTATCGGCAAATTGATGAATATCGTGCACGATGAGGGCCTTATCCTGCTTGACGGATTGTGCCGATTTTGACGTGTTTTCGGCAGAAGTAACGGGTTGATTTGTTGACGGCGCCGTGCTTGTTACCACTGTATCTTGCGCGCTCTCGGCAGATGCCGTTGCGGGTTGCGACAAATTTTGATCACTTATTTGCAAATGATTTTCCGCGGTGGTTATTGCCTCGTTAGCAGATAGTTCTTTAATTTGGGTATCGGAAGTCGATAAGTCGGCGGAATCCGTGCCGGTTAATAATAATTGCTCATCTTTTGTCAGAATTAACTGCAAAAGCGGTTCATCTACCTGTATGGAGGAGGGCATATAGTTCAGTGTTAATAACGGCATTAGACCATAAGATAACCGCACACGCGGTAAATCCAATATTAACTCCTCATTTTTGCCGAGAAGCGCCATATTTTTCACGGAAATATGGAATAAGCCGGCGCGTGTCATGCGCGCGGAAAGACGCACGGAATCGGCCTCTATCTTAATTTGACTGTTCTCGGGCAACACATATTTTTGGATTTCGGGAACCAAAAAGGTTATGTCCAACGGATGAGTACTCAATCGCCAAAATAAAAATGACAGGCAAAGTAAACATAAAACCAAAACAATAGCGATTGTTCGGTATAAAATTTTCCATAACAGAACGCACCATTTTCCGCATTTTTTTATCATTTATATGCCTCCCAACCGACACAACCACAAAAATCCATAACATAATGCTCCGGCTCCCAATGGGGCCGCTAACCAAGAAATAATTACTTTGCCGACGATTTTCAATTTCAACCCGTCAATTCCTTTGGCAACTGCCACACCGATAATAGCGCCGATAACGGCACATGTCAATGGCACGGGAACAAGCGGAACGGAGGGTAAAGATAAGGCGGTCAGAATATTTTTAAGTTCAACGCTGGAAAATAAAAAAAGTGTTTGCGCCGATGCCAAAACGGCAATCAACGCCTCGGTGGGCGAGAGTGGGAACATTCCGGAACTGATTGTTTTAATCACACGTTTGTCGGCCAGTAAAAATCCAAGACCGATACCAAAACAGGCGGTAAAAAATAAAGCAGTTTCGGAAAAGTAATTCAGTGTTGTATAGGGTCCGATTAAACTGCCGATATTATTTGCCCCGAAAGAATAAGCCGAAAAGCCCCCGATGAATAATAAACCCATCCGAATAACGGCATCGCGCCGAAATAACCGTATCGGATATTTTTTGAGTAATAAACGTAAGAGGCGAAATAAGATAAAAGCAATAAATCCGGCAATCACGGGGGTGTAAATCCAGGCCAAAAATGTTTTGGTGATTAAGTCAATCGGCAAGGATTCTCCGTAAAATAGATTCCAACCGATATAAGCGCCCGTGGTGGTTTGTGTTAATGAGGCCGGCACACCGCACATACTTAACAACATCATCATGGCACCGGCGCCGATACTGATTAAAAGTGCATCGGATAGCAGTGTGATATGCCCGAGACCGCTGACATTATGCGTTGTTGCTTCACCGCTGATGAGAGCGCCGAGTAAAACGCAGACGCTTGCCGTGCCGACACAAATATAAAACGGCAACATCCGCGTTCCGATGGCAGAACCAAACAGATTGCTTAAATTATTACGTCCGAGTGCCCATGCTAAAAATAAGATGGCTGACAGTGTTGATATTAACATCATAATGAATGTTTCACCGCCATAATGGTTAAAATATCTGCAACATCTTCGGCAATATCCGAAATTTTTTCAATGTGGTAGATAAATTCTTTTAATTGAATTTGTCTGGCAAGAGAAATATCCTGCCGTTCATACACGCGTTTTTTTAAGTGAAACGCCTGTTTATCAACCAAATGCTCAAATTCACAAACCCGCCTCGTATATTCGCCGACTCCCTGTCCGCCGAAAAAGGCGCGCACGCCGGAAATTAAACTATCGGCGCATTCTAAATCCGTATGAACCATTTTTAATAAATCTTCATGCAAATCGGCAGATAATTCCGGTTGCTCAATTGAAACAATAAGCAAATTTGATTGATACTTATTGATGATTTTATCGCACCCCTCCGCCAGTTTTAAAATGTCGGAGCGCATATCGGGCAAAATCATATACTCATACATATCGTTTTCAATCTCCCGCCGAAAAGAATCGTTTTGTGATTCCAACTCGGAAACGCGGTCCCGTAAGTCAATAAAATCGGCAGAGGCTTTTGCGCGCGTGTAAATATCCATGGCTTGTTCGTATAATACGCCGGCTTGAACAATGTTGAGCAAAAATGCCGTGATTTTTTCTTCCAGCTTTTGTGTGCGCTTGAAAATGTTTCTGCCAAAGACCGAAGCGACTGTTCTCACTGCTTTCCCTCCTTGGATTCGGTTGCATTTTTTCCCGCCAGAGAAGCACGCATAAAGGCATTTAAATCACCATCCAACACACCGCTTGTATCGGACGTTTCATATCCCGTTCGTAAGTCTTTCACCATTTGGTAAGGCTGTAATACGTAAGAGCGAATTTGATTGCCCCAGCCGTTATCACCCTTGGATAAATCAAGAGCCCCTTGCGCTTCACGCCGTTTTTGCAATTCTGCCTCATAAAGCCGTGAGCGAAGCATCTGCCAGGCTTCATCTTTATTTTGAAATTGCGAACGCCCGGTTTGGCTTTGCACCACAATGCCCGTAGGGATGTGTGTAATGCGAACGGCACTTTCCGTGCGGTTAATATGTTGCCCGCCGGCGCCCGATGCCCGAAAGACATCTATCCGACAATCGGCCGGGTTAATATCAATTTGAATGGATTCATCAACAACCGGATAAACCCAAACCGAGGCAAAGCTGGTATGGCGCCGGGCATTGGAATCAAACGGCGAAATCCGCACCAAGCGATGCACGCCCGATTCATATTTGAGCCAGCCGTAGGCATTCTGCCCGCTGATTTTTAATGTTGCCGACTTAATGCCCGCTTCTTCGCCGATGTTTTCTTCCAAGAGCGCTACCGAAAAACCGTTCTTTTCCGCCCAGCGCACATACATGCGTCGGAGCATATCGGCCCAGTCTTGCGATTCCGTTCCGCCGGCACCGGCGTGAATTTCTAAAAAGGCATCGTTTGAATCGCCTTCTTCCGAAAGAAGGCTTTGCAATAACGCTTCTTCCACAATGTGATCCAATGCAATAAATTGCGCTTCGCTTTCGGCAATTAACTCTTGCTCATTTTCGCTTTCTGCCAGCGTTATCATTTCATACGAATCATCAATTTGCTTCATTAAATCACGTAATGAATCAATTTTATCGGCAAGACGCGTTCTCTCGCTGACGAGTTTTTGCGCTTTTTCGGGATTATTCCATAAATCGGGGTCGGACGTTAAAGAATCCAACTCTTCTTTTCTTAACAGGGCATTATCCCAGTCAAAGACGCTCCTTCAACAGCCGAACGGCCGTTTGATATTTATCGTGTAAAGCAAGTATTTCCGCTTTCATATATTATCCTTTTGTTTATTTTATCCTGTTTCAATACAACTGTATCACGTTAACATATTTTGATTTATTTTGGTAGTTTTTTTTAGCAACATTATTAAAAAAATCCATACAAACGGGTTTATATATTTATGAAACGCCTATTTCAAATTGGTTATGGAATGAAAAAAGTTAAGGATTCTCTTGAAAAACAAAAGTGTTTGTTTGCCCGACACGCACAAAAGTTTCATTTGATTGAGCAATTTCCCATGACACCCTAAAAAAGTTTTCGCCGGCCTCATAAATAAAAGCACATTCCGTATTTGAAATTGTGCGGCATAGGCGATTATTTTTTTTATCAATCAGCACGTAATCATTCCATCGCGGATGCTTAAAGAAAAGTGCTTGTGAATATTTTTGTTTGCAAGTATGCATAAATCCGATTTTTTGTGTAAAGCGATTAAAAGCGTTCGGGAAAGTTGATATGAATGATTTAAAGATGTCACAGGTATTTGAAGGTGTTGTGTCCAATCCAATTTTAGTATAAATATGTTTTTGAATTTTTCTGGAATTGGCATTACCTGCATGATAATAATAGCTTGGATTTGATGTGTGGTATCTTACCAGCGCTAATGTAATAGCCGGCAAAATCCGTTCAATTCGTCCACCCGCTCGTATGATTTGTATATAAAAATCCCAATCTTCTGCCGAGATAAAATGCGGGTTGAATTGAATTCTATGGCGGTTAATAAAACCAGCGCGAACAAATGAACCGACGTGCGCGAGCGAACGCCATGATAGTTTATAAAGCGGTATCCGTTGAGAAAACACCTTTTTTTGATTATCGATAAGTTGATAATACATAAGATTTGTAAACCCAACGACCGCTTGCGGATTTTGTTCCATAAAATGAACCCCTGTTTCAAGCCATATCGGAAGAGCAATATCATCACTATCCAAGAAGGCAATATATTTCCCCCGAACAAGGGAAATGCCTGTATTGCGGGCGATGGATACACCGCTGTTTACTTCTAATTTATAATAGCGAATACGATGATCCTTCTCGGCTAATTTTTGGATGATTTGTGCAGAGCTATCCGTAGAGCCGTCGTCAACAACGATAATCTCAAAGTTTGAATAGGTTTGATTTAATACGGATTGAATGGCTTTCTCAATAAAATCGGCTCGGTTATAGGTTGGAATAATAACGGAAACCAACGGCGTTTTAGGCAGAGAAAAATATACAAGAATACAACAAGAAAGAGCGATAAAAAAGTATTTTATCATTCGATAACAAACTATATTTTTTTTAACAAGTAAACGCATTTTTAGCTAACCCCGCAAGAGATGTTTCTTTATAAGCATCGGAAAGATTTTTGCCTGTTTCAAACATTGTTTTAATGGCGCTGTCTAACGTAATCAGGTGATTGCCGTTTCCGCGCATGGCAAGCCGAGCAGCATTAACGGCTTTAACGGCACTGATGGCGTTGCGTTCAATACAGGGGACTTGCACATAACCGCAGACGGGATCACAAGTAAGTCCCAAATGGTGTTCAATAGCAATTTCGGCCGCATTTTCAATTTGTTGATTCGTGCCACCCATAGCCGCGGTTAAGCCGGCAGCTGCCATGGAGCAGGCAACACCCACTTCGCCTTGACAGCCTACTTCCGCGCCCGAAATGGAGGCGTTTGTGCGATATAAACTACAGATTGCAGACGCCGTTAATAAAAATTCGCCGATACCGAGTGCCACGTCAAACGGTGATTTCTTAGAGGCAAATCGTTCATAATACCGTAAAACGGCGGGAATAATGCCGGCAGACCCCATCGTGGGCGCCGTAACGATTTGTCCGCCACAAGCATTTTCTTCCGCAACGGCAAAAGCCCAAAGGTTAATCCAATCCACAATCATCAAAGGATCTTCATCATTGCCGTAAAATTTTTCTTCCAGCCGACGGAAAATAATCGGTGCCCTGCGCATAACACCCAGTCCGCCCGGCAATTCTCCTTCCGTAACGGAACCGCGTTCAATCGCTTTATCCATCACCGAAGTAATTTTAGAGAGGCGATTTTTTACTTCTTCAAAGGTATGCAATGATTCTTCATTTTGCATAACAACCTGTGCAATACGCAAGTTATTATCTCGGCACTGTTGCATCAATTCTGCACACGTGTTGAACGGATACGGCACATGATTTTGAACGGATTTTATCTGACCGAATTCGTCTTGACGCACAACCGTTCCGCCACCGATGGAAAAATAAATTTCTTCTTTTAGTAAATTCCCGTTTTTATCAAATGCTTGAAATTTCATGCCGTTCGGATGTTCGGGTAAAAAAGTTTGCTTATCCAGAAGAATATCTTTTTCAATATCAAACGCAATCGGTTGCCGATGATTCAAGCAAATTTGTTGTGATTGACGAACGGTGCCGATATAATCTTGTTCCAAATCCATGGTATCGGCTTCTAATCCCATTAAACCATAAACAACGGCATTCGGTGTGCCATGCCCGATACCCGTTAATGCAAGCGATCCATACAGCGTTGTTAAGACGCGTTGAACGGAGTGCTTGTTTACTTGACTCGTTGAATCTGTCGTTATGGTTTGCGCAAAGCGACGCGCGGCGCGCATCGGCCCGACGGTATGCGAACTGGAAGGCCCGATTCCGATAGAAAAAATATCAAATAAACTATGATACATACTGTTTCCTTGATGCCGTTGTATAATAAATAAAAGCCGATGACATAATCAGCTGTTAATGCAAAATAGTCTACCATGTATTTTTTAATAATTTACTAACGGATAATATTTTATACATCAATTTGTGTGCAAGAAACGGCAAAAACTAACCCTTGCAACGGTAATAGTTGTGCAGGTATGTTCTATGTATGCTTGTGTTTCGCTTTGTTAGTCAGCGCGTTGTTGGATAGCTCGTAATGATCTGGTTCTGTATAAACGTGCCAGACTATCATTCAATAATCCGCTCCGGCGAATAAATTTTCCCTTTATTTGCGCACCGGCTTCAAACAACAATCTAAATCCCTCACGGTTTTTCCCCTTGACGGCCGAATACATATACCATTTATCATATTCATCATTTTTTCCGGGGAGTAATTCGGGTTGCATTAAAAATACATATTGAATAAGCGGTTTATTTTCTGCGCGATGAAATAATAAAGCAACCGTTTTTGCATCGGCACGCATACCGCTTTCTTCCATCTGAATAAATAATGTTGCCAGTTCGTTATGGGTATAAGGCGCATTTTCGTTCGGTTCAAATGCTAAGTTTTTAGCAAGTGCATAGAGGGGATTAACACGGTTAATGGCCGGACGGATGTTTTCTTGATTTTGATAAAGATACGGCACAAGAACAGCATTTTTTAATTGCTTTGACATAAAAGCAATATCTGTGGGCGATGAGTTGAAGCCGGCTTTATGCAGAGTAATATATAATTGAGCCAATCGATTATCGGCATTTGCCTGCGCCAGTTTTTGAGCCAGTTGACGCATAACATGCGATTCTTTAAACGGCTTATAGGCTGTGAGTTCGGAACACTCTTTCAGTATTTGAACGGCCTCTTCGTTTTTGCCTTTTTCTATGGCTTGATGAAATGCTTCCGTTTGGGAATCTAATAACTCCCGTTTTGCTTGCGCTTGCAGGCGTTTTTTTCTGTTTCCTGTTAAAAAATCTATTATCGTCGTTAAAATCATCTTGACTCCTTTAATAAAAACAACATGATGTTATCATAGTTTTATGAAAAAATCAACAAATTTATTTTATATTTGCATCTCCTGTATTTTATTGAAAAAAGCAAGGGGATACAGGAATAAAAATATTTTGTAAAATTTTTTCTTTTTTGTTAACGAATGAAGAAAATCGTGCCATAATCAATTCATCTGCAAGTTTTAACCAAAGGAGGAAAGAGTGGCAGAAAATCCAATGATCAATAAATGCTTATATCAAGCAGAGAAACTTCATAAAGGTGTTGTGTATGGCGGTGGTTTGGTTATGTTAGACCAAGTGATGCGCACGGCTGATGTTTTAAAAGAAAGTTTGAAAGGGAGTGAGGCGGAAAAGTCAAAAGCCGTCTGCGTGGCTTTACTGCATAAGTGCTTTGAGCCGAAACGGATTGCCGATGGGGTTGAACCGTTAACGATTGAACAAGTGGCGCATCTGGGCGGAGCGGAAGTTGCTCGCGTTGTTGCCGAGTTGGCAACGGAACCGGCTGAGAGCGACAGTATGCCCAAAGCCAAAGCCTATATTGTGAATGAAGCCAATATTGAGAAGTATTTAAAAGATGCGCCCAAAGGTGTAAAACAATTTTTCAAAGATAGTTTGAATCCGGCAAGCGCCACGGCAGAATGCCCGAAAAAAACAAAAACGGAAGAGTGGCAAGAAAAAGCCGAATGGGCCAAAACGCTTTCTCCGTTGGCTCAACAAGTCTTGTTGGCAGAAAAAGTTGTAAATTATGAAGTATCACGGGATCGTCCGAATATGAAAAAGCCGTTAAGCTGGCATAAAGAGTATTATGAAACACGGCAGTTAATGGTTGAGGCGATTAAAGAGGCCGGTCCGGAATTATATAAAGTTGCTTGTCAGACAAAAGCAGAAGGATTAAAGCAAATCAATATGCGCGTGATGGCAGAGCAACAACGTTCGGGCGGTCGCTCCATGTAGGAACGATGGGTTTGATGACTGTAAGACAGCCAACGCTTGATAATCATTACAAAAATTACCCCGCTGTTTTGAAGACGGCGGGGTTGTTTTAGGAATTTATTAAATTTTTTGTTCGGCAATTAAGCGTTTTACGGTATTGTTGCGCGAATAAACTTGACCGGATACTGAAAAATGAACAGCTCAAACGGAAAAATTTATTTGTTTGTATCGCCGAGTAAATACCGCAAAGGATTAGTGCTTTCTAAACAAAAAGCATCTCCTCCGATAGATGCAACAGTTCACCTATATCAAAGCGATATAACAGACTTATGCGCACAGCAAACAGATACGGCAAAGAGTTACGCGATTAGCTCAAACAGATACGGTAAAGAACTACATCTCTTTGAACATAGACATGCCTTTGAATAAGCGCGTGGATTGTGCTTCCATCAAAGTGCCGAGGCTGATACGCCCTTCCCGAATGGCATTCCGGAGTTGATCCGGCGCCAACGGATTCGGATTCGCAAAAACAGTGGAAATAACGGGGTGTAAAACCGTTGTTCCTTCCAATTTTTGATGAACGACCGCCAAAATACCGCGCGCCAATAAGTCGGTAACAAGTTGCTGATCCAATCCGGCACCCATGGCGTATTTGATGATTGAGTTCAAAGCATCTTCCACACTGGTGGCGTGAATGGTGGATAAAACCAAGTGTCCGGAAGTGGCTGCCCGCAAAACTTGCGAGGCAACTTCGGGAGACCGAATTTCGCCGACCAGAATATATCTCGGTTTTGAACGCAAGGCGGATTTAATACCGTCCTCCCAATGTTCATTCTCCACCGGACATTGTTTACATAATCCCAACGCGCCGTTACGGGAATGGTAAAGCCCGTCAAGTGGCATTTCGGGCGGGTCTTCAATCGTGTATAAGAAACCGCCGTGTTGCTCTAAAAATTCTTTCATGAGTGCGGAAGCCGTTGTTGTTTTACCCATACCCGTCGGACCGCCGAACAATATCAATCCCGATTCGGTTGCCAGCGTGGCTAAATATCGGGTAATGTTATCGGGAATGCCGAGTTTATATAAATTCGGTGTTTCCGTCGGCATTTTACGGCAGTTATACTGCACACCCGTTACCGTAACAACGCGCTCAACACGGTAATTCTCTCCCGCAAAGCGCAAAGCATAGCTGGATGAACCCGTGTAGCCTTGTTCAAGCGCTCGCAAAAATTCATCTTGATCTTCGGCTTCAAAACGAATTAATGCAAATTTTGTTGTTTTATCGCGGATATAGTTGATGCCCTCCGGTGTATACCAGCAGTCGGCAAACTTAACGTCGCCAACGGATTTCGCTTTAAAAACGCGATCTCCGTTCGGGAGTGTTTCCGTGTGCGGTTCATAATTATCCTGCACTTCGCCGTTCGCTTTGGCTGCTGCCGCTTCTTCCCGCTCTTTGCGGTGTTCGGGCGGTGGTGCATATTGATTGCCGTTTTCGTTCGGTGCAACGCTTTGAGTCGGGCGAGCATATTTGCTCTCGGCCGACGCCGAAAGAGCAGATGCTTCCTGTGTTGCCGTCGGTGCGCCGGAGGGGTGGGCAAAGGTAGCCGGTTGCGATGGCATGCTTGCCGTATGTTGTGCGGATACGGTCGGCATCGGCGCATGCGTGGCGGAAAGGCCACGGTTTGGTATCGGCATGGCAGGTTTCGGACGCATTGATGAGGTGTAATCGGCATTTGGTGCCGAGCGCGCTCCCGATTGTTGACCCGTTGTATTCGGTGCCGATGTTGCTGATGATTTTGCCGGCATATCGGCTGTTTCTTTTTTCTTTAATGCAAACATACTTTCCCCTTTAAAATCACTTTATCATGCCGTTATGGTGGCACAAAATAAATCTTTTTGCAACCGCTTTACGCCATTTTTTTTATTTTTTTGCGTTTTTTTGAAAAAAAGACTTGCTTTTTGTTTCAAAAACAGTATAATGAAACCATAATCTCTATAAATTTATTGAGGTGGGTCGGAAGACCTGCCTTTTTTAATAATCAAGATAAGGAGACGAAATGGAAATTTGCGAAAAACTGGAAAAAATGGCAGAGCCGTCGCTGGCAAATTTGGGCTATGAAATCGTGCGAATTACATTGCAGGGCGGGGATGTTAAAACGGTTCAGGTGATGGCCGAACGCGCAGACAGAAAGAGTATGACGTTGGGCGATTGTGAAAAAATCAGTCGGACCGTATCGGCTTTACTGGACGTGGAAGACCCGTTTCAGGGAAAATACATGTTGGAAATTTCATCGCCGGGTATTGACAGGCCGTTGGTTCGTCCGACGGATTATGCGCGTTTTCAAGGCAGTAATGCCAAGATTGAAACGGCGAACGATATTGACGGGCGCAAAAGATTCAAAGGCACGATTTTAGGATATGACGAGGCAACGCAAACCATCCATTTTAAATTTGAAGAACAGGAAATGACCATTCCGTTTGCCAACATTGCCAAAGCAAAATTGTTATTGGCAGATGCCGGTATTCAAAAACAGCAAAAAAAGAAATTTAACTCATAAGAACTTAATGTAACGAAAGGAAATAACATGCAAATCGCAACACTTCCGAGACCGGAACTTATTCAAATGGCAGATGCCCTTGCACGGGAAAAAGATATTACGAAAGCCGATGTTTTAAATGCAATGGAGCAAGGAATTTCAAAAGCAGGTCGTTCCAAATACGGCCCGGAATACGATATTCGCACGCAAATTGATCCGAATACGGGCGCTATTAAAATGGCGCGCTATTTAACGGTTGTTGACGAAGTTGAAGATGAATTTACGCAAATTTCTTTGGCGGAGGCTCAAAAGAAAGATAAATCGCTTAAAGTGGGTGACGAAATCATTGATATGTTGCCACCGATGGATTTCGGCCGGATTGCCGCCCAAACGGCAAAACAAGTGATTACGCAAAAAGTTCGGGAAGCCGAACGGATGCGTCAATATAACGAAATGAAAGATAAAAAAGGCGAGATTGTTAACGGTATCGTCAAGCGGGTTGAAGGCGGTAATTTAATTTTGGAAATCGGACGTGTGGAAGCCTTGTTGCGTCGCGATGAGTTAATCCCGCGCGAGATGTATCGTATCGGGGATAGATTAAGAGCTTATGTGTTGGATGTTCGACCTGAAATTAAAGGCCCGCAGGTCTTTTTATCACGTTCGCATCCGCAATTTTTAGCTAAATTGTTCATGGCGGAAGTGCCTGAAATTTATGATGGCACGATTGAAGTGAAATCCGTAGCGCGGGATCCCGGTTCGCGCGCCAAAGTGGCCGTATGGTCAAAAGACAATACATTAGATGCGCGTGGAGCCTGTATCGGTATGCGCGGAATGCGTGTGCAGGCGATTGTGCAGGAATTGCAAGGTGAAAAAATTGATGTTGTGCAATGGTCGGCCGATCCGGCAACATTTATCGTCAACGCATTGGCCCCGAATAAGGTATTAAAAATCGTGATTGATGAAGAATCACGCAATGTTGAAATTGTGTTGAGCGAGGAAGAGTTATCGCTTGCCATCGGGCGTCGCGGTCAAAATATTAAACTTGTCAGCCAATTAACGGGATGGCATATTGATATGATGACGGAAGCCCAAGAATCGGAACATCGGATGAACGAAACGAAAGAACGCGTTGATTTGTTCATGAAAGCTTTGGATGTTGACGATATGATGGCTCACTTGTTGGTTCAGGAAGGTTTCTCAAAGGTAGAAGATATTGCGTATGTGCCGTTGGAAGAGTTGGCGGGCATTGAAGGATTTGATGAAGCGTTGGCGGAAGAATTGCAAAATCGTGCCAAAGCACATTTAATCATGAAGCAAGATACCATGGAGAAAAAAGTGAAAGAGTTGCACGTTTCATCAGACTTGGAATCGTTTGAGGGATTAACGCTTGAAATGCTGGTTAAACTGGGTGAAAACGGCGTTAAAACGTTAGATGATTTGGCTGATTTGGCGGGCGATGAATTGGTGGAAATCGTGGGAGCGGATATGCTGAACGAAGAAGAAGCCAATGCAATTATTATGAAAGCACGGGAACACTGGTTTGCAGAAAAGAAATAAACAATATAAACGGCGTGCCGATACCGGTTTAAAGGTATGCTTTGCAACGAAGACAACCGCTCCGCGGGAAGAAATGCTCCGATTTGTGATTTCTCCCGAACGGACGGTTGTGTTCGATGTGGCAGAGAAATTACCCGGGGCGGGTATGTGGCTGAAAGCTGATCGGGCATTGCTGCACCAAGCCGTTACCAAAAAATTATTTTATAAGGCGGCCGGCGGAACCGTTCGAATTCCGGAAGATTTGGAGCAAACGGTTGAAACGGCGCTGAAAGAAAGATGTATATCGCTTTTGGGCTTTGCGCGTAAGGCAGGGTGTTTGGTTTTCGGATACGAGGGCGTTAAAAAAGCCATCGGCACGGGCGAGACGGTAATTGCTTTTGAAGCAACGGATGCTGCCGAGAACGGCAAAAATAAGTTATTTCGTCCGACGGATGAGATTCACATTTTTGAATTTTTAACGCGCGAAGAGTTAGGCCGGATAACAGGGCAGGAAACGCAGGTTCATGTGGCTGTTTTGCGAAGTTCCGGGGCGCAGGAATTATTGAAAATCGCAACGAAATTAAGTTTATATTTGAATGAAGGAAAGGATCGATAATGGCAGAAGAAAAAAAACCGCTTACTTTATCGGGGAAAACATTGGAGTTGAAAAAAACAACGCTTTCGTTAAACGGACGGGTGCGTCAAAATGTGGGTGCCGGTAAAACGAATATGGTTCAAGTTGAGGTGCGTAAAAAACGCGTTATTACGCCGGAGTCGAAACCGAATCCGCTTTCGCAAGATGCGGCCCAAAAATTAAAACTTCTTCAAGAGGCAAAGCAACGGGAGGCGGAAAAAGCCGCCGCGTTGGCCGAACAAAAACGAGCGGAAGAAGAAAAAGCCGCCGCCGAAAAAGCAGTTGCTGAGGAAAAGGCCAAACAAGAAGCAAAAGCGATTGCCGAAAAAGAAGCGCAAAATGCGGTATCGCAAACAGCCGAAGCAGTCGTGGCGACTGATAAATCCGCCGAGCAAAAGCCTGTGAAGCTGTTTACGGATAATGCCGATAAGAGCAAATCGGGCGATGGGAAAAAACATGATAAAAAGGCGTATGAAAATGAAGGCGTCATGCGTAAAAAAGAACGCGATATGAGCGATGAGGAGAAGGGCGGACGCGGTTCGCGCGGATCGTATGAAGAAAAACGCAATAATAAAATGAATATGAATGCCTATCGCAACGTGCGGGTTGATATGGGTGATGATGACGATGATGATGACGGCGCTCCGCGCCAGCGTCGTTCGCTGGCTTCCATTCGTCGGTCGCGCGAGAAAGAGCGTTTGAAGCACCAAGAACAGCTGAAATCAGCCGAGAAAATCGTGCGTGAAGTTGTAATTCCCGAAACAATCACCGTGCAAGAATTGGCTAACCGGATGAGTGAAAAAGGTGCCACGGTTGTTAAGGCGTTAATGAAGCTCGGTATGATGGTAACGATTACGCAAACGATTGATGCCGATACGGCGGAATTGGTTGTGGAAGAATTGGGCCATAAAGTCAAACGGGTATCGGAATCGGATGTTGAAGAAGTGTTGAAAAAAGAAGCCGATAATCCGGCGCACATGGTTACGCGTCCGCCGGTTGTAACGGTGATGGGACACGTTGACCACGGCAAAACATCTTTGCTGGACGCCTTGCGTTCCGCACACGTTGCCGAGGGTGAATCAGGCGGTATTACGCAACATATCGGCGCATATCAGGTTGTATTGCCGAATAAGCAAAAGGTAACGTTTATTGATACACCGGGACACGCCGCTTTTACGGCAATGCGGGCACGCGGTGCAAAAGTAACGGATATTGTTGTATTGGTTGTGGCGGCGAACGATAGTGTGATGCCACAAACGGTAGAGGCTATTCACCATGCCAAAGCGGCGGGTGTGCCGATTGTGGTTGCCATTAACAAAATTGATGTGCCGGGCGCCAATCCGCAAAAAGTTCGCACGGATTTGTTGCAACATGATGTTGTGGTGGAGTCCATGGGCGGAGATGTGCTGGAAGTTGAAGTATCTGCCAAAAAGAAAATCAATCTGGATAAGTTGATTGAAACGATTTTGTTGCAAGCGGAAGTGCTGGACTTAAAAGCCGACCCCGACAGAACGGCGGAAGGTGTTGTCGTGGAAGCGAGAATGGACAGAGGTCGCGGTTCGGTTGCCACCGTGTTAATTCAAAAAGGAACGTTGAAGGTGGGCGATATTTTCGTATCGGGCCAAGAATGGGGGCGTGTGCGTTCATTGTTTAACGATAAAGGACAACGGGTGCAACAAGCATTACCCTCTGAGCCGGTAGAAGTGATCGGTTTACAGGGAACGCCGGCGGCGGGCGATGATTTCGTTGTGGTAGATTCGGAAAATCGGGCGCGCGAAATTTCGGCTTATCGTCAACGCAAGGCACGGGAAGTGTTGCAAGTAAAAACAATGAGCACGGCAGAACACTTGCTCGCAAAGATTAAGGCCGGCGAAATTAAGGAATTGCCGGTATTGATTAAGGGCGATGTGCAAGGTTCGGTTGAAGCATTGAACGGCGTGTTATCCAAGATTGCGAATAACGAAGTTAAGGTACATGTGTTGCATAGTGCGGTCGGCGCCATTAACGAATCCGATATTACATTGGCACGGGCTTCAAAAGCCATTATTATCGGGTTTAACGTGCGCGCCAATCCGTCGGCTCGGGAAATGGCAAAACGCGATGGAGTGGATATTCGGTATTATTCCATTATCTATGATGTGGCCGATGATATGAAGAAAGCCGTTGAAGGATTGCTGGAACCCGAATTGCGCGAAAAAGTGTTGGGCTATGCCGAAGTGCGTCAGGTGATTCATATTTCCAAAGTCGGAAAAGTTGCCGGTTGTATGGTGAAGGAAGGGCTAGTTAAACGCGGAGCCAAAGTGCGCCTGTTGCGCGACGGTGTGGTGATTTATACGGGCACATTATCACAATTAAAACGGTTTAAAGATGATGTGAAAGAAGTAAAAGAAGGCTTTGATTGCGGTATTAGCTTTGATAACTATGATGATATTAAAGTGAACGATACCATTGAATGTTTTGAAATGGAAGAAATTGCCGTTAAATTAAATTTGGATGTTTAATTCAAAGGAGAGTCTATTATGCCGACAATCGGAAAAGGAAAAGCAAAGCAACCCTCGCAACGCCAATTACGCGTGGCCGAAGAAATTCGGCACGTGTTGGCGAAAATGCTGATGGAAGATAATTTGTTTATCGAAGGATTTAAACCAACCTATATTATGGTAACGGAAGTGACGATTTCGCCCGATTTTTCGTATGCCACGGCCTATATTCAAGGTATCGGCGATGTTGATACGGATGAACAGATTGATTTATTGAACAAACATAAAGGCGCATTTCGGTATCGGATCGGAAAATCGGTTCGGTTGCGGATTGTGCCGGATATTGTGTTTAAATCGGATTCGGGGTTTGAAACATCGCGCTATATTGATGAATTATTAAATTCGCCACGCGTGAAAGCCGATATAGAAAAAACACCGGAAGAAGAGGAGAATGTGTCGGCATAAGGCAATGCCGATATATCAAACATTGGACTATCCTTTATTAGACTGACTTCTAGTGGTTTGATGGCAGGGTCAGGGTGCATTGTTCATCAAAAGCGGAGGTTTGGAATTTTCTTTGAGAGAGCCCGGGGAATCCATTCAGAGCGCTGGTTTATTCTGATACCGCGGTGTTTCGGAAAGGTAAAAAGTTTGATTTTTAAATAAAGAGTGATTGACTTTTTTAAAAATACTGTTATAGTCAGAATACTTAAACGGAAAGAAAGAATATGGCGGAAAATCGGTTGATTACACCCCAAAAGATAGCCGGTGACGAAGAATTGTATACCGGCTTGCGTCCGCAAAGTTTGGACGATTTTGTGGGGCAGAAAGGCATTTGCGAGAACTTGCGTGTGTTTATTACGGCGGCGCGGGAACGGGCAGATGCGTTGGATCATACCTTATTGTTTGGTCCGCCGGGGCTGGGTAAAACAACCTTGGCGCAAATTATTTCAAAAGAATTGGGTGTCGGGTTTCGGCCGACGTCGGGTCCGATGATTTCCAAGGCGGGCGATTTGGCGGCTATCTTAACGAATCTGGAGCCGAGAGATGTTTTGTTTATTGATGAAATTCACCGTTTAAATCCGACGGTGGAAGAAGTCTTATATTCGGCGATGGAAGATTTTCAGCTGGATATTATTATCGGAGAAGGGCCGGCGGCGCGTTCCGTTCGGATAGATTTACCGCCGTTTACGTTGGTTGGGGCTACAACACGTTCGGGTTTACTGTCTAATCCGTTGCGCGATCGATTCGGTATTCCGTTAAGACTGGAATTTTATAATACGGAAGACTTAATGAAAATTGTTCAGCGCGGGGCTCGTTTATTGAATTTGGAAATGACGGATGACGGCGCGCATGAAATTGCCAAACGCTCGCGCGGAACACCGCGTATTGCAGGTCGGTTGTTGCGCCGTGTGCGGGATTTTGCCCATAATAAGCCGGTGGATAAAGCCTTAGCGGATATGGCGTTAACACGGTTGGACGTGGATAAAGCCGGGTTGGATTTAATGGATCGGCGGTATTTAAGATGTATTGCCGAAAAATATGCGGGCGGTCCGGTCGGTGCCGATACGTTGAGTGCGGCGCTTTCGGAAGAGCGTGATACGATTGAGGAAATAATTGAGCCGTATTTAATGCAGTTGGGTTTGGTAATGCGCACCCCGCGCGGACGGATGCTTTCCGATGCCGGGTGGAAACATTTGGGATTGGTGCATACGCCGTCTAACCCGCAAGGCGATTTATTGAACGGATTGTAGAGGAGAAAACGTATGATACATCAAATGCAGGTGCGGATTTACTATCAAGATACGGATGCGGGCGGTATTGTTTATCATTCCAACTATTTGGATTATGCCGAACGCGCCCGTTCCGAAATGCTTTTGGAAATGGGTTATTCCAATCATGTGATGGTGGAGAAGGGTATCGGATTTGTGTTGAGGCATGTAGATATAGATTATCGCAAACCGGCCAGATTAGATGAGTTATTAACGGTTGAAACGGTTGTAACGGAAATGAAAAACGCCAGCTTGGAAATGGAGCAAACCGTTTTGCGCGGGGAAGATGTATTAGTTGTGATGCGCTTGCAGTTAGCGGCAATCAATCCGCAAACGCTTCGCCCGACGCGAATGCCGGAAGAATTGAAAACACTATTTTTGAAATACAGTAAGGAGAAATAAATGAACGAGGAAACCGCCAGAGTATCTTTATCAATGTTCGGAATGTTTATGGATTCCGATATTTTCATGAAGTTGTTAATTTTGGGATTGTTGTTTGCATCGGTTTGTTGCTGGGCAATTATTTTTGATAAACTGTTTTTATTTAAACGCATTCGTCAAGGGATGAAAGCGTTTGAGGAACAATTTTGGTCGGGCGGTTCGCTGGAAGCCATTTATAACAGTAATGCGCAAAACCCGAACAACCCGCTGGCATTGATTTTCGTAACGGCCATTCGAGAATTTCGTCGGTCATTGACGGAAGGGAAAAAGGCGGGCGCCGGCATTAAAATTCAAGAACGCATTGATAAAGTGATGCAAATTGCTATTGATAAGCAAGTGGATAAATTGGAAACAAAGATGGTATTTTTGGCATCTACGGGATCGGTTGCGCCGTTACTCGGGTTATTCGGAACGGTTTGGGGAATTATGGATAGCTTTAATGCCATCGGGTTATCGCAAAGCACAAACATTGCGGCGGTTGCACCGGGTGTCGCCGAAGCGTTGTTTACAACGGCTGTCGGTTTGATTGCTGCGATTCCGGCCGTGATTGCTTATAATAAATTATCAAATGATATTGATAGAATTACGCATAGAATGGAAACATTTTCGGATGAGCTCAGTGCCATTTTATCGCGCCAAATTGAACAAGTGGGAGGTTAAAAAATGCATCGGGTAGCGCGGAAAACGAAAATTCGTGCCGACATCAATTTAACACCGATGATTGACGTGATGACGTCACTCTTGGCTATTTTTATGATAACGGCACCGTTGCTCACATCGGGTATTCCGTTGAATTTGCCGAAAGGGGACGGTAAGCAAATTGAGGGAAAAGAAAAAACGTTGGATATCGGGGTTGATGCGAGCGGGCAAATTTATGTGGGAACGGAAAAAATCGCAAAAGCCGATTTAATTAAAAAGGTGCGCGCGATTATTGCCGAAAATCCGGGAATCGGTATGGTTATCAGTGGCGATAAAGATTCCTCATACGGGGCAGTGATTGAAGTGATGGCCTTGTTGAGAGCAGCGGGATTTACACAAGTCGGCTTGAAAACAGATGCCAAGGTGGTTGTGCCGGAGTAAGAGTGTATCAAAAATAAGTGTGTATCGGAAACAGCGGGACATAAACAACCGACCGAGATAAAGAGAAAAAATTTGGGAATTGGGGAAAATGGTAGAAACGGAATTAGATTTTGATTCATCTCGCAGACAATCCTACGCATTGGGATTGTCGGTTGGGTTGCATTTGATGATTTTGTTTCTGATGCTGTTTAATTTCAGCTGGTCAACGGATGAATTTGATAAAACACCGCCGGCTATTTTAATGGTTGATTTAAGTAAGGTTGAGTTATCGGACAAAACGAATTTACCGCCGGAAGTGAAAGTGAAAAAGAAAGAACAACCGAAACCGCAGGCGCAACCGAAAAAAGAAGAAAAGAAAGTAGAAACACCGAAGGCAGTAACGAAAACGCCGGCCGTGCGTCAGGAAGCGCCGGCACCGGCACCCGAACAAGTGAAACCGAAAGAAGCGCCGACACCGAAAGATGCCGTTAAAGTTCAGGAAACGCCGAAGCCGAAACCCAAAACAACCCCTAAAAAGGAAGTTAAAAAGCCCGTTAAAAAGGCAACCCCGAAACCTGCGCCTAAGAAAGTAACGCCGGCGCCGAAAAAGGCAACTCCGAAGAAAACGGTAACCAAACAGCAGTCAACGGGATTGCAGAGTTTGTTGGCTTCGGTTGAAAAAGTGAGAAAACCGGCAAATCCGGCACCGAGCAAAGAGGAAACAAGCGCGCCGACAACCGGTCAGGAAATTAACGACGGCATTAAAGGCGGAACGGGCGGGAGCCGGATGGAAGCCTTGACAATTTCGGAAAAAGACTTAATTGCTAATAAGATACGAGAATGCTGGAATGTGAATGCCGGTGTGGAGGGGGCTGATTCAATGACGATTGAAATTAAAGCCTTTATTAACAGAGACGGGCGCGTAAAAGATGTGCGCGTGCTCAATATGAAGGGCGACCCTGTTTTCAGATCAATGGCAGATAGTGCCGTGCGTGCCGTGTGGGTATGCGATAGTAAAAATGATGAGTCTCCGTTTAAGATTTTATCGGAGAAACATCCCGAAAATTATAGTTCATGGAAAGAAATTCATCTGCGGATGAATCCGGTAGAAGGAGTATTTTAATGCAAAAGATGAAACGATTTTTATCTGGTATCATAATGGTGTTCGGCGTTGTCGGTTGGGTGATGACGGCGCAGGCCGAACTGCGGATAGATGTGAGCGGGGCTCATTCGGAACCGTTACCGTTTGCTATGCCGAATTTATTTAATCCCGATGGTTCACGGTCAAGTTTCGGGGCGGATATTACGGAAGTTGTCGTGGCGGATTTGGAGCGCTCGGGTTTGTTTCGGTATATCAATCCCGATGCTTATATTCAAAAATTTAATTCAATCAATGAACGCCCGAATTTTCAAGATTGGCAGGCCATCAAGGCACAAGTGCTGGTATATGGAACAATTCGGGAAAGCGGTGATAATGTAACGGTATCGTTCAGAATTTGGGATGTGTTTGCTCAAAAACAAATGGATGCGAAGTCGTTTACCGTTCGTTCGGATTCATGGCGCAAAATTGCCCACATGCTCGCCGATAAAATCTATGAACGTGTAACGGGTGAAACGGGATATTTTGATACGCGAATTGTCTTCATTTCGGAAACGGGCGGACAAGGTAATCGCACCAAACGATTGGCGATTATGGATCAAGACGGCGAAAACGTTTCCTATTTAACAAGCGGACGGGATATTGTTTTAACGCCACGGTTTTCGCCGAATATGCGTGAAATTACGTATTTTTCATATCAAGACGGTAATCCGAAAGTGTATTTAATGGATTTGAATACGCGGGATTCAAAATTAGTTGGCAATTTCCCCGGAATGACCTTTGCTCCGCGTTTTTCGCCCGACGGGAACCAATTAATTATGAGTCTTTCCAATCGGGGCAATTCGGATATTTATACATACGATTTGCGCACGCATGCCAAAAAGCGGTTGACGAATCATCCGTCCATTAACACATCACCCAGCTATTCACCCGACGGCAGTCAGATTGTTTTTAACTCGGATAGAGGCGGTAATCAACAGCTCTATATTATGAATGCTGATGGATCCAATGCACATCGGATTACGTTCGGGAAAGGCACGTATGCAACGCCGGTTTGGTCCCCGCGCGGAGACTACATTGCCTTTACGAAAATTCATCAAGGGCAATTCCATATCGGCGTGATTAAGCCGGATGGTTCGGGCGAACGGTTGATAACGAACGGCTTTTTGGTAGAGGGGCCGACATGGGCGCCGAACGGCCGGGTATTGATGTTCTATCGTCAAAATCGGTCGGATAGATACGGTAACGGCGGAACGGCGAAGTTATACACGATTGATATAACGGGATATAACGAACGTCAAGTATTAACACCGCATGACGCTTCCGACCCGGCGTGGTCACGGCTGTTGCACCCGACGGATTAACGGTTGTGAGGGTGAATATCGTAGAGTAAATAAATAAAAGGGAACGGTGAGAAGCCGTTTCTTTTTATTTAATAAAACAGCAAAGATTTAAAAAAATTATCTTGTTTTTTAAGACGAGTGCAAAAAGTGATTTTGGACGAAAAAAAAGTTTGATTTTTGAAAAAAAAAGACGTATAAGGGAAAAAGAGTTCATTTTCAAAGGAGAGGTGTATGAAAAAATTACTTTGTATCGGAGTTGCTTTAACGTTGTTATCGGCATGTTCAACGTTTGAGCCGGATTTAGATAAAGCAGCCGAAGAACGGGCCGAAAATCGCGCGGAAATTCGCAATGCAATCGGTTGCCAATTTGCAAACGATCATGATGCCTATCGCCGTTGTGTGATTTCAACTTATGAACACAATAAGCCGAAAACATTTACAACCGCACAAGATTGCTCAGGTCAACCGGTAGTTGTCGTGAGTAGCGGAAAGACACAGGGAATGGTTTATGCGGACGGTGTGATTACACAAGCCGGTTCGGCACAAACGACGGCAACAACGCAAACTGCCACAACAACGCAAATTCCCGTGCACCAATTATCAGCCGTGCCGTGCGGAACGCAAGCGGGCGATTGTTTTTATACAACACAAGAATTATATGAAGCCCAAGTGGCTCCGTGCACAACATGTGCCCCGAAACAAGTTGTTGTTGAACAACCGAAAATCGTAACGGTAGAGCAAACGGAAACGATAGAGGAAAAACCGGTAGAAGTTGTTCCTGCACCGCAACCGTTGCCGGATAAGACATGGTGGGAAACATATCAAGAAGAAAAGCAACCTGTGAAACCGACGGTTGTTTGTCCGTGTCCGGATCCGAATGATCCGTGTCCGCAATGTGTGACAAAGTAATTTATTTTTAAAAAGGCTTGCTCATCGGCAAGCCTTTTTTATGATAAGAAGACAATTATTCTGACCGGTAGTTCTGCAAGTCTTGTAACGGTAAGTAGTAGAAAATCCTTTAAAAATTAATAAGGATTTACAGGAAATTAAAACATAATCATAAGAGATTTGAAAAACAATAACAGAAAAATTTTATTTTTTATTTGGAATACGGCAAAAAATGTATTTTCATAAAAAAAGCGGACTCTACAAAAAGGTCCGTCTAGATGATATAGTATAAATAGGATTATAAAGGTATTTTTAAAATAATCAAGTGAAAATTTAAATATGGATATCTACTTGTAAAATAATGATTTTTTAAGATTGATTTTTGTGGGGCATTTTTGTTTCGTTTCCTCTCTACATAAACGGACGTTTATGTAGAATGGGGAGAAGAAAAATGGCAATAAAACAAATAGTTAACTTGGCTTCTTTTTATGCAAAAAAAGTAAAAAACGGGGAATTTAAAGCGAATCGTGCAAAACGAGAGATAAAATCAGCGAATCAAACACGCCTCATGCGCTTGAAAAATAATCAAAAAGCAAGATTTTTACTAGATTCGCAAACGCAAGGCGGATTAGGTGGATTGCGGGGTATGCGTTTTGCCGAATACGGGCGGAGTATGGTAGAAATGCTGGGCGTGTTGGCGGTGATTGGTGTGTTATCGGTTGCGGGAATTGCAGGCTATCGGTATGCGATGGATAAATATAGAGCTAACGATATTATCTATGAAGTAAATTTGCGCAATCGGGATACATGGCATAAATACCAGCTGGACGGTTTGCCCGAAAATGAAGATAGGCTGAATGAATGGGCAGAATACACGTCAACGGGATTTCCGATAGGGGTTTATTTGCGGTCAACGGATATGTTTGATGTGCAGGTAGACGATGTGCCGAGTCGGGTGTGTTTAAATGTGTTAAATACAAATTTAGAGGGGCCGTTATTGATTTGGGTGCCGACGGGAGAAGATGAAAAGCAACTGTTTGACGGCACAAACGCCGAAGAGTTGTGTCAATACGGTGAGGAAGATGCCGAGAATGTCTCTATTATGTTTACAACGAGTTTAAGTCAATACGGCGCGGAACTCGGGAATGAAGCCGTAGACGAGAACGGTCGACCCGTGAGATATTGTTTAGATGACGGGGATTGCACGGGGACGTGCGAACGATGCGGAAGCGATTATAAATGTGAATCCACGTGTCCGGACGCAACACCGATATGCAGTGCCACGCAAGGGAAATGTGTGCGATGTGAAGTAAACGATGATTGCCCTATCAATCAAATCTGCAACGAAGCCAGTAATGAGTGCGAAGAAATCCCCGAAGCGTGTGCGGAAGACGAGTTTCGGAGTCGGAACGGCGCGTGTATTCCGTGTTCACATCCGTCTAACGTGATAATTAACGGAGATGAAACGTTCGGAGCAGATAAAGCAACGGGTGCGGAGTTATGTGCGAACTGTGCGAATGAGGGAACGGCGCGCAAGTTAGAGACGGCGGGGGATATAACGTATTGTTCTTATACCTGCACAAAAGGCATCAGCGT
>CALXVP010000008.1 GCA_944392125.1 uncultured Alphaproteobacteria bacterium
CGGGTGAAGGGATTGCTCGGCTCATGCCTCGTCCTCGTCCCTCGGACCGTCCTTGCGGACGTCTACTCCGCTTCGCTCCGTGAACGAACCCTCTTCTCGGCTTCTCTCCCTTTTTTCCACTCGCTCCATACAAAAAACCGACCTTCTCGGTCGGTTTGTTTTTTGGAGCGGGTGAAGGGATTCGAACCCTCGACATCAACCTTGGCAAGGTTGCGCTCTACCCCTGAGCTACGCCCGCATTCGCTGTTTCTCTCTTATGACACATTTTTTTTCTTTTTGCAAGAACTTTTTTCGCTTTTTTTACTTTTTTTTCTAATCTCTTTATTTCTTTAATCTTTTCTCACCGTTAATATCTCACTTCAGCCCGTATATCTCACTCGCTGCCCGCACCAATGCTATTCGCATTAACGGTATCGTAATCCGTTGCCCGCGACTCAATGATAGTAAATCCGCTTGCTCCATAACCCGTTGCAATGCCCAAAATGACCGCGGAACCCTTAAAATCGTATACTCTATGACTTTCGGGTCTATAATCAATCCCCTGTCTTGAAACGCTTTGTATAAAACCGCATACATTAACTCCTCGTCCGGTGTGGATATTTGGATTTTCGGAACCGCATTCATTCGCGATTGTAAATCTTTTAAATGAAATTCCGGAATATGTCGGGCTGTCATCAATAATGCGCCTCCTCGGTTGATCACATGATTGTATAAATAAAATAACGCCCGCTCATCTTGCAACTTATCAATGTTTTCTACCACAATCCGTAATCCGCTCTGCGTAATACCAAGCGCTATTTCATCCGTCAACGAACTACCCTCTATTCGCAACTGCGAAAAAATGGCCGCTAAATGCGATTTGCCACATCCTTTCTCGCCACAAATAATCACGGCCGGCACCGGCCAATGCGGATACTTATCAATCCACAATACCGCTTCCCGATTGCAGGGCGATACTAAAAAATCTCCACGACCGTAAGAGGGCCTGTATGATAAATTTAACGGCAACTGTTCCGGCATAACAGGTTACTTCTTTCCCTTATACAAACTGGTTGCATAATACCACTTTAAAATATGGCGCACAAACACTCCGATGACGGCCGCAACGGGAACCGCAATCAATACGCCGACAAATCCGCATAATGCACCGCCTGCAAACAAAGCAAAAATCACCCATACGGGGTGAAGACCTACTTTATCTCCCACAAGTTTCGGCGTTAAAATATACCCCTCTAAAATCTGCCCGAGAATAAATACCACACCCATACCAATCCACAAACCCAAAGATGCATGCGTTGAAATAGCCAAAATCACACTTAATATCAACCCGGTTAAAAATCCGAAATACGGAATGAACGACAAAATACCGGCCAACATTCCCACCAATAAACCTGACTCTAATCCGATAACGGATAAGCCGATACCATAAAATAAACCCAACAATAAGCAAACCAACGATTGCCCGCGAATAAAGCCGGACAACGTTGTATTGATTTCACGCAACAAAGGCATAACACTTCCTTTCTTTTGGGGCGGGATTAAATCCGATATTTGATTTTCAACGCCATCCCAATCCCGTAAAACATAAAATAAAACAATCGGCGTAATCATTAACATGGATACCAGATTAAAAAATACGATACCACCCGTTAAAATTTGCAACGTGCCGTTGGCAAAAGATTTAAGCACACTGCTGATTGTTTGCGATACCATATCGGAAATATTGCTTAATTGTTCCGGAGAAATGGCTTCCTTGGCATACGCAATTAAAAATTGAATGTGTTGTTTAATCCCGTCGGCAATCATCGGAACTTTTGAAAACAAAGCAAAAACCTGTGATTGCAAAATCGGCAACACAATCAACAAAACACTTAAAACCGCAATGACAAAAATGGTTAAAATTACCGAAGTTGCCCATGTGCGTGAAAGACGCTTTTTTTGCAATGCCTGAACGGCCGGATGTAAAAAATAGGCAAATACAAATGCTAAAACAAACGGCAACAACACACCTGAAATAGAATAAAAAAACCACCCGCTGATTACCAAAAATGCAATCACACCCAACCAGGCTTTTTGCGTGGCACTTAATTCGTATTTTTGATTAAATATCATTCTGTTCTCATCTCCTTGTTTGTAGCGTTTTTACAGAGCAACCGATTATGGGATATATCCGGGCAGTGGCTCCGGCAAAGTTGCGGTAGATGTCGGCACTTCCGCGGATGCGGTCGGCATCTGCCCCTCGGCAACGGCAGACCGATTCTCCGTTGTTTTTGCTTCGGCATCGGTTGACAATGTCTGCGGTTCGGTCAACAAATAAATCAATTCCCCGTTTTCATCCGGCATTGAGGTTAAAATCAAGCCGTTTAATCTGAGTTTTTCACCGAGTTCCGTTACCGTACCGCGGTAATGGAAATCAACGGACAACCGTTTATTTGAAAAACCTTTAATATCTACTTTTTCGGCAAAATTTAATTGTTGCAGTTTCCGGCGAATACGCGATAAATCCGAAACTTTTTCAATCGGAACAACGGCTGAATAAACTTGTATCGGTTGGGCGGAATTTTGCGCCAAATAAAGCCATTTCTTCGTCATCGTGCGGAAAGTATCGCTCAGCAAGTCGGCACAAATTTTGGTAGCGGATTCCCTATCATCCGTTACCCGAAAAGAAACTTCTGCTTCCGGTGCGCTGTTTTTAGGCCATACACGCGTGCTGACCTCAAACACCGTTCCCTGCCGTTCAACCGACATGATCATCACTTGCGCAACATGATACTTTTGCGCCAACAATTTAAGTGCCGTTTCATTATATTGCACACCCGCCTCATGCGCAGGCAATAAATCATCGTCCGCACCGGATGACACTTTAAACTGAAAGAGTCGACTGGCCGGTAAGTCTTCCCGCATTGCCGTCCATAAAGGATTCATGGCATCCAATACATAAATTTGCGTTCCCTCCTTATAGACGGGAATCAACAGGGCCGGTTGCGGTAAACGCGATAAAAACGTTACTCCTTGCGATTCTAAAAAGGCTCGCACCGGTTCGGCTTTGAAACGAACGGTTAATGAGCCGAAATAACGCGTGGAGCCGGCACGCTCGTTAGCAACAGAAACATCCCGCACAAACGGCGCGATTTCATCATGCCCGCCAATGGTAATTTTGGCTCTGTCTGCCGGGGCCACAATTTTATCCAGCAACTCCACAAATGCTTGATTTTCACCATTTTCTATGGCTTTCGTGCGTGCTTCAACAGCCGTCTTTCCCTCTGCCGAAACGGGAATATTCGTCATCACAAAAACATCTGCCGACCATGCCGCAACACATCCCAACCCCATAAAGCATAAGGCGACATACCTGACTTGTTGCCAAAGTTTTTTCATCTACAATCCTTTTTTTCGTTGAACAGAACAATCAATAATGATATTTTAACAAAAGAAAACAAAAAAGCAACCAAAAAAGAAAGGATTTACTCAAATGGAATATAATTCAAACAATGTATTTGCAAAAATGTTGCGCGGTGAAATTGCAGTGAATAAAATTTACGAAGATGATTATGCACTCGCTTTTTACGATATTGCCCCCAAAGCGAAGATTCACGCACTTGTTATTTCAAAAGCCATGGTTGTTGATTTTGCGGATTTTATCGAACATTCCAATGCTGCCGAAATTGAGGGATATATGCGGGCTATCGTGCGCACGGCGGAAATTCTCGGCGTGGTAGAAGATGGCTATCGGCTTGTGTTTAATTCCGGTAAAAACAGCGGACAGGAAGTTCCGCATTTACACGCCCATATTTTAGGCGGTGAAAAATTACCGACGGCGCACCTTTAAACAGACCTTTGAGTCATAAACCAAAGCTGACTCATCAAAGTAAACCAATTAACCGATTAAAATAAACGTTTGTAGATTACAAACGTTTATTTTTATGTGCACTATCTTTTTGTGCCCCGATTTTTTGTGTGTCGTTTTTTTATGCGTTGTCCCTTATATGCCCGTTTTTTTGCGCGGGTACTTCTTTTGCGTTAGATTGATTTTAGAGCGGTTTTGGTTATTTTACTACATTCGGCTGTTCATTGATTTGCATATCAACCAACCGTATGCCTTCATACAAACGCTCTCCCGTGGGAACTGCATGCGTATCAACCCGCATATGAACAATACCTCCTTGTTGTATCCGATGAGGAGTCAACGGTATCCGAACGGTGTCAAACATACTTTTTGTGTATTTCTTTGCATAAACCTCTTCCGCACCGATAGAAATGTGCACTTCCTTTTCTTTCGTTTGAAGCACAGGCACATATACCCGTAACACAAGTTCATACGCTTTATTTGCCTGCGTGTTAAGCCGAAACTTCATTTCTCCGTGATTTTCATTCAGCCAAATTTCACCCAACACGGCTTCTGCCATATCTTGAATGCTGATATATCGGCTGAGGGCATTCGTCAGGTTAATTTGCTGACCGAACGGAACAGGATCAAGCACGCTCGGATCCTCAAAAACCGATGGTGGAACGATATTGCCCCACGACTGATATTTTTCCGAAAAACAATCCAATTCAAATTCAAACTCGTCGCCACCCTTGCTTTCAATTAATGTCGGTTCGGAACGAAATAGCGAACGACCCAGTCCGAATTTACCGTCAAAATCAAACCCGACCGCATCTAAAATCGTCGGCGCTACATCTACATTCGTAAACGTATGCGGTTGCAATTTTTGCTCCGTTTTCGGATTGATGATCGTTAAATAAATACCCCTATCGGGTATTTCTTGTAGAATATCATCTATATCCGTGCGCGGTGCATTATGATCACCCATCACGATAATTGTTGTGTTTTGATAAAACGGCTGTGCCTGAATCCAGCGAATCAATGCCGCCGCCTCCTTATCCGAACAAGAGATTGCATCGCGGAAATCCTGATAGACGGGTCGACACGTTTCATTTAGATGTCCGGAGGGATTATGCGTATCTACCTGCACGGTTGCCAACAAAAAGGGCTTACCCTTTTGGCTGAGTTCGGTTAATTCTTTTTTAACGGCGCGATAAAATTGATGATCGTTTAATCCCCATCTTGCATTGGAAACATAACCGTATTCATCTTTTAATTCACGGTAGCCGATGGCTTTTTTAAACCCATGTTGCAAGGCAAATCGATCCGTTGCCGTATATTGAATGCTGGCCGCTTTCATCAAAACGGTTTCATATCCTTGCTCCTTTAATTGATTCGGCCAACAAGATAAACCGGGGATAAATGTGCGATAAACCGATAAATCCACAAAAATGTTATTCAATTTGAGCGGTACACCGCAAAATGAAGACAATAGACTTGTAATCGTCCAATGCGTTTGACGTAATTGATAAAAGCCGTCTGCCGAAAGATTTTCATTTTGTATTTGCGTTAAATGCGGTGATAAATTCTTTCCGAATATCGATTCATCTTGATATGTTTTTTCATACGATTCTAAAATAATCACAATCAAATTACGTTGATTGGTTGTAATTTTCGGCACAACGTGTTCTTCCTCATAAATCGTGCCTACCGTATATTTTGCCACAATAAAATCAACTAAATTCCATTTTATTATCGGGTAAGCAAGACACCCTAACCCTATCATTAAACACACAACTTTGGCATACTTCTTAAACACCGCCTGCACGAGCATATAAACACCGACGGTTAATACAAGCCCCATAATCCCGATTATGCTGACACCGCTGACAACAAATCCGATTGCCACACCGTCCAACGGTTGCGCCAAATTTAACAGTATCTGCTCTAATTGTATATCGCCGAAATTATATAGAATCCATACAGCCGAAATCGCAGAAGCCACACCAAAATAAAGTATCATAAAAACAAGTGCCGACAGCAACTTGAACAGATATTGTTTGATATTAGTCATTTTCAGATTTTTCCTTGATAATATAGGCCGGACGGTGTTTTGATTCTAAATAAACAAGCCCCAGATACTCACCCAAGATACCGATAATCAATAATTGCACACCGCCTAAAATTAAAACAGAAACCAATACGGAAGCCCATCCAGCCACAACAAATGAATCCGTAAATAATTTCATATATAAAATATATCCCGCATACAGAAAACCGATACACGTTGTGCATAACCCGATAATACTTGCCAATCGCAACGGCATAATACCAAACGATGTTATACCCGCCCACGCCAATTTTATCATTCGCATTAACGTATAGCTACTTTTTCCCGCATACCGTTTGCCGACTTCATACGGAACACCGATTTGTTTAAATCCCAACCATGAAATATAGCCCCGCAAAAATAATTCCCGCTCGGGCGAATTTTTGATTACATTAACAACTTTCCGATCAAGCAAACGAAAATCAGCTGCTCCTTTCGGCACACAAATCCCCGTAATAAAACCCAATACGCGGTAATATAACGCCGATGTTTTCCGCTTGAACCAGCTTTGATTTTGGTTTTCCAACCGAACGGTGTAAACAACATCATACCCTTCTTGCCAGTATTGAATCAGCGTCGGTATCAATTCGGGGGGATGCTGTAAATCAGCGTCCAAGGAAATAACGGCATCACCCAAAGCCTCATTTAATCCGGCACGCAACGCATTTTGATGCCCGAAATTACGCGAGAAAGAAAGATACCGAATCTGCTTATTTTGACCATGCAAATTTTTCAAAACAGACAGTGTTTCATCTGTTGAGCCATCATCAATAAAAAGAATTTCATAATTTATTTCTTTCGGCAAAACCGCTACAATCCGCTCTGCCAAAAAAGCCACATTTTCCGCCTCGTTAAACGCCGGAACAATAATTGAAATTTGAGTCTCTTTTTTCATCATCCCTCTTGCCGTTACACGCCTCTTTTCCATTTCCATATCGGCCGATTAAATAATTTATATATGCTTTGATGCGCCGTTGCTTCTATTTTTCCAATCGGAATAAATCCAAATAATTTTAGCCTATCAACATAATTTCCTTGTTTCCTATTTAGCGGAAACGTCAATGCTTTCGGCTTTTCTTGAATACACCAGGTATCATCTTTTTCGTATCTGGCTGTTTCCAAAACTTTTTCTATTTGTGCCTTCACTGCTTTATCAACATGCTTCAAAACATATTGAATCACGCTGTTCGGCACACGTTTTTTAAAAAGCATATCCATCCATCTATATTTGGGACATAAGTGACCAAAATTTTTCCGATAACTGATACCGCACTCCTTTTGAGAAAGTTCCCCATCCGTTTGAGAGAAACCCCCGTCACGAAATGTTGAAAATTCATTCGGATTGTAAACACCTTTGGCGCCTGCGGTAATCAGACGTATAATAAAATCATAATCCCCAGCCGATTTAAAGTTTTCATCAAATCCTCCAAGTTCCAGCATTTTATCTCTTTTGACCAAAAGTGCTTGATGAGAAAACGGCATCCGAACAAAATAAACACCCAAACAGGGTTCCATAATTTTATAAACACATTCCGTTCCTGCACGCAACACACGGTGGGGTGCATATAAAAAATCAGCATTTGTTTCTTCCAGTAAACGCACGCAACTTGCCATTCCGTCGGGGCGACACAAAAAGTCATCCGAGTTCAAATAAAGCACATAATCGCCCGTTGCGATATGCAATCCTTTATTCATCGCCTCATAGATACCGTGATCCGGCTCGCTTATCCAACGCATTCGGTCGTGTTCACAAGAGCGAATCAAGTCCACCGTTCCGTCGGTTGAAGCACCGTCAACAATAATATGTTCTATATTTTGATACGTTTGATTTAAAACCGAAGCAACGTTTTTCCGAAACATATCTTTGCGCCCGGCTTTCAGTAAATTAAATGTAATCGTCACAATGGAAATTTTTATTGTCATTCAAAAGTCCTTTTCGTTTTAATCTGCAATAACGGCAACAGACCGAACAGCAAAACTCTTGTTTTCGTTTGACTGAGATTTTGTTTTATCCGCAACAGCGGAATAATTTTAAATAAAGAGTAAGTTATTTTCTGCCGTCGCTTGCTTGTTTTTATCTGAAACAACGGCACATAAAAAGCATAAACAGTTTTTTTATTTTGTTTAACTTTAAAATAAATCCCCGGAATACTTGTTTTTTGATACTGCTGTGGCTGGCGTTTTTTCTTAATACCGATATTTTTTGAATGCTGAAACATTGCCGGTTCTTCAATCCAATTTAATATCCGATATTTTTCTTCTTCCCATTTTTTATATCCCGAGCAAATATATTCATACGCTTGTTTTTGTATTTTTTCTGCTTCTGATGTATCAATCGGCTTCGGGTTTTGCGGATCATACAAATACCCCGTATACCCATCTATAATATACTCGTTTGCCGTTGCTAAATTAGGCGCAATCACGCATCTGCCACATGCCATTGCTTCCAGCATAGACATCCCTATACCCTCATACAAGCGTGGAGCGATAAAGAACGTTGCCGTTTCTATGCAACGGCGCATTTCTTCTTTCGTTTCAAACCAAACGGAATAAGTTGTTTTATCCATCCACGCTTGTGGCGGAATAAAAAATCGCGCGCCCGGATCAACGGCTTTATGCATGTGAATACAGTGAATATCCGTTTTTGCCAAAAGAGTTAAAACCGTTTCAATCGTTATATCTTCCGTTCGTTGCCAAAAAAATACCTTATGTTTATCACCCCATGTATCCACAACTTCGGGTTTAGGGAAATATTGAATATAGCGCGTTGAAAAACCAGCATTTTTTAATTCCGATTCCATTGTTTTGGAAAAACAAACAATCTGCGTTTGCCGATACTCGGGCCATTTCGGATGAGATAGCCCTGCATATACATATTGATCATACATCGGGAAATAAACTGATTTTTGAAACTGAATATATTTCTTTAATTTTTTCAGTGATGGCATTACTTGCCAAATGACTAACACATCGTAAGTTTTTTTCTCCAATTTTGCATACACATCATCGTCATCTTTTTGTGGATCAAAAAAGAAAAAATCCATATCATACTTTGTTTTTAAAAGATCAATAATAAAAAAAGATGATTTTGTTTTTAAATGATATGCGTGCCCGATAAAAAGCATTTTTTTTGTTTGTGTCATCTGAATATATGCCTTTTTAACCCAAATAATAACAATTCAATTATAATAAAATAACCTCGGTTAGCCGTTTTGCCGAAAACTTATCACATCATGCAAAATTTTACAACAAAAAACACGTTCTCAAAACAAAAATATATGCTACTTATCCCCTAAAACCATCGCCAATCCATACCGAACAATACTTGATAATCCGGTTTGGCATCGGCTTGATGTTCGGGGTTGAAACGAATACCGCTTTGCGCTTTCAATCGAACGGCGGGAGATAATGTGTAAACCCCGTATATGCCCGTATCCCATTCTCTTTTTGAGGAAGCCAAAGAACCCGTTGCCGTATCAAAGTAAACGGTATCGGAATAATAATCGCGTCCGCTCGGCAGGCGGAATGTTGCCGTTCCCTTTTTCACGCGCAACGGAGAGGAAACAAATAATCCGAAATAATCCGTCTCACTTGCATGCCAACGCGCATCAAACGCCACGCTTTCGCTATACAATCTGCTTGTTCTGGCATAGGCATTTAATTTTTGCGGGGGCGTCATTCCATAATAATAGCTACCCGATAAAGTTAATCGCTCTAACGCGTTAATCGTTGCCGTTAAGCCCATATAATACGTCTGCGCAGAATCAATTTCAAACGCACCGCTACCTTGTAAACCCAATAAACTATCTTCTTCCCGCAGGGCTCCGCCCGTCATCTGCAACACAACATCTTTGAAGGGTTTATACGCCACGCCGCCTTGAAAAGACATCAATCGGCCTGCCTCATCCATTTGGTCTTCATTCGTTTTAAATAACGCATTTTTCCCTGTTGCAAAACCGAATGACACATCAAATTTTTGGTTGAGTTGATATGTATTTTCAAATCCGTAAGCATCTTCCATGGCCGAAAACGGGTTGAGCGTAATCCGATCAAAGAAAGAACCGTTGCCGTATTGCGATTCTTCCGTAAAATACACCCGCATTTTGCTTGAATCAAATTGCCACGTAATGTCTGCCGAACCGATACCCGTTAAAGAATCTTTTTTCGCCGCCGTTGAAAATTGAAATGATAGCGGAGATCCTTCGTTGGCAATGCGTTGCACACTGTCAAACTTCATAAAGCGATGCAGTTGATTTTGGAAAATCCGATAATCGCGCTCATTCGTTTGAATAACGGATTCGGTTGCAACATCAAACGCTCTGTCATATTTGTCCAACACGGAAATATGCGCGGGCAGTTGCGCCATCACTTGCGCCATCGCCCGCGGAACGGATAAGCGCGAACCGCTTAACTCAATGCGTTCCCCACTCACGGCATTTGTGGTAGCCAATCCCGTCTGCCCGACCGGTTTTGTGGCTGCATCTAAATTAAGCAACCCGTGTCCGAATTTAGAAGAATCACCTAAATCCGTTGCCGTTTCAAACAGCAATTCCGTTACGGATTCCGCCGTTAAATTCGGATAAGCACCCATGAGCAGTGCAACCGCACCGCTCACAACCGGCGTTGCCATAGATGTTCCCGACATACCCCCGTTCGCAGAGCCACTGCCGATGGTTGAGACAATATTTGTCCCCGGCGCGGCAATACAATAATTAGAGGCAACACCGCATTGATTGGAATACGTTGCAAGTTGCGTCGGGTTATCGGGATCAACCGCTACCACCACCATCATCACTTTTGATAATTCGGGATAATAAAGCCCGGCGCCCGCCTCTATACTGGGTTGAAACGCCGATTCGTTCCCTGCCGCCACAACAAAAACGGTTGTTTTCTTATCCGCCAATTCTTTATAGCCCGCCATATCCCCTGCCAGCAAAGAAGCATATTGAGAACGATTTGTGAGCGCCAATCTGGCATCATAGCCTGTTTCGGAGGCTGTTCCCAAACTTAAGTTAATCACTTTGGCACCGTTCTCCATTAAATAAGAAATCGGTTCACTCAGTCCCTCCAAAAAGCCGTATTTAACCGGCAAAATTTGGGCATTCGGCGCTACGCCGTGCATGCCGACACCATTCACATCTGCCGATATAATGCCGGCAACGTGTGTGCCGTGATTCGTGGTATCGCCGTTATTGGGATTCGGCGTTGTATCCGTTGCATTCCATGTATAATTTGCGGGGAATTGCGATGCCCAACTATTATAATCGCTTTCACTGATTGCCCATTGAATATCACCTGTTTTCCCGTTGGCATCCACAAACGCCGCACCGCTTTGAAACCACCCGTCCACATATTTCCAACAATTCGTTTTATGCGATGAATTGCAAGGACCGTATGCATAATTTCGCCCTTGCAGAATATGGCTTTTTAAATCATAATGTGTATTATAAATTCCCACATCAATCATCCCGACCGTTACGTCCTTTAAGTTATGCGAAACGGTAATGTTCCCATCGGCATCTTGAACGCCCGTATAAAGTCGGGCATACGCGGCGGACGCGTTAATCGGATCCAAAAATTTACCCCGTTGATATTCCGCCGTTTCAAAATAACTCGGAGAGAGTTGCACAAATGTTTGCCCCGGTTCGGGTTCAGGCTCCGGCTCAGGTGTCGGGTCGGGGTCAGGCGTGGGTTCAGGCTCCGGTTCGGGTGTCGGGTCCGGATTAGGTATTGGGTCAGGACTGGGCGTTGATGTTCCTTCATCCGAAGAATTGCCCGATTGGGTTGATGAGCCGGAACTGCCTCCACCGCCGCCACCGCCCGCCAAGGCCAATGCTACGGCGCCGACACCCACGGCACCGCCGACACCCCACCATACCGGCGAAATACCCGTATCACTTTTGGCCACCGAAGCACCGGAGCGATATTTTAAAGACGCCATATACGATTTATACCGTTTATCAAAGGCTACTTTTTCAGCCATGGACATTTGTTGCACACAGGCATGCCGACGGTTGGCACCCGCCTGAGCCAGCAAACGAAACCCGATATAATCATTGCGCCGAATGGCCGTGCAAAGCGGGGTTTGCCCATAGGCATCGGTATAATCCAGCGAATGATATGTTTGATAAAATTGTCTTAATCCGGACGCATTTCTCTGCCGAACTAACGCGTCAACGGTTTGATAAGCCGAGTAAGAATACGCCCCCTGTCCGTAAGCCGACGGGATTAGAAAAGAAAAGATAAGGCATCCGCAAAGTATCCGCCGTATCCACATTTTTCGATAACCTCCCATCCGATAGCCCGTCCAATCGTTTATTGACATTAGTTTACCAAAAAATTGCCTTAAAAGCAATCTTTTTTCCACACATTCCGATATAATTCATAATTTTTTTGACAAGATAAGCATTTTCTGCTATAAAGACAGCCATAAAAGGTTTGATATTCATAACATTATCAACGGAGTCAACAAATGGGAACAAAGCACCCAAAACACGAAGCCGTTTCGGCGCGACAAAAAGGTGGGAACACCACCGTTTTCTTATACGGCAAACACCCCGTTACGCTGGCTTTATCCAACCCACGGCGGGAAATTTCGGAAATTTATATGGTCAAAGGGGCATTGGAGAGTGTGCGCATTCCACCCGAGATCCCCACGCATATCGTTCCGCGCGAACGGTTAGATGCGCTGGTCGGGAAAAATGCGGTTCATCAAGGCATTGTTGCCAAAGGAACGGCATTGGCGCCGTTCACGTTGGAAGATTTAATCAATGAAACGGTCTCGCGCAAGAAAACGCTGATTGTGGCCTTGGATCAAGTCAGCGATCCGCATAATATCGGAGCCATTTTACGTTCGGCAACCGCCTTTTTCGCGTCGGCGGTTATTGTGCCGGAAGCCGGCAGTCCCGATGAAACGGGCGTGTTGGCCAAATCCGCCAGCGGGGCATTGGAGCTTACGCCGTATATTCGTGTTCCCAATTTATCACGGGCGTTGGACATGTTAAAAAAGAACGGATTTTGGTGTATCGGTCTGGATGGCTATGCCACCCACTCCGTTTTTGAAACAAAACTCCCCGATAAATGTGTGCTCGTTATGGGCTCGGAGGGCGACGGATTACGTCGCTTAACAGCGGAAAAATGCGATGATACCGTTAAATTGCCGATGGATACCCGTGTGGAGAGTTTAAACGTATCCAACGCATGCGCCGTGGCACTTTATGAATGGAATAGACAACATCACACACAAAAATAAGAACAATCACCATGTCAACGCAAACACAACCCACAAAACAAGAAATTGTTTCCGTTTTTCAAGAATTGGGATTTTCCGATTCGCAAATTGAAAAAATGATGACGGAGCGCATTGAACGCACCGATACGGCGCTCCCCTTCCAACGCATTGATATTCGCAAACGGTATGCGGAATATCGGCAAATCTTTGCACCGTATGGAATCACAACGCCACAATTAAATGAGATATTAAGTACGGGAATCATGTTTTCTTTTGATCCGCGACAGTATAAACAACTCTTTCATTTCGTTGAGGGAACGGGTATGCCCGTCAGCGATTTCTTAAAGTTAACCCAAACGCCGAACGGACGCACTGTGTTAGCGCGTTCCCCGCATGTTATCATTCGCAATACGCAAACAATGGCGAAACTTTTATCTCCTTACGGGGTTGACGAAAAAACCTGGCTTAAAATGAGCCTGAAACGCCCCTCTATTTTAAAGCAACCGCCTGCATATTTAATGAACAATCTGCAACAGATGGGAAACTTTGTTGCGCAATTCGGGTTTTCGGAAAAACAATGGGTTCAAACGGCACTCCGATACCCGTTGATGATGGATAGAAATGTGGAAACCTTAAAAAAGAAGCATGCCGAAATGTGCGTCTTTTTGGCGAATTATGGCGTATCGCCGACGGAGTGGACACAAGCGTGCTTAAAGACTCCGCAAATGCTTTATCTTGATTCCGCCTATATTCAAAAACGGTTTCAGTTTTTTATGCAGGCTTATCAAAACGGTGAATTTATCTTTACAACGCAAAAAGAGCAAAATATGCCTTATTTGATTCATTCCTTGCTCAACTCACCGCAGTATTTATGCTACGGAGACGATAACTTAAAATTACGGCAAGATTATATGGATTATATGAATCAAACAAACAGGCAGGCAACATCGGCCGTTTTGTATCTGACAAAAGCAAAATTGCAACAACTCATGCAAAAATAATCGCTTCTTTTTTATGATGGCACGCGTGTGGCGTTATATCAATCGGCTCAGCCGATTCGGGATACGGTGTATTTATACCGAATCCGGCACTTTGATTCTGATTATTTTTTTAACCGACATTTTCCCCAAAAGCGATTGACCAGAGCAAACACTCTTTGCAAGGTGTTTTTATTTGATTGATGAAAGGAAATTGATAAAAGGAATACACACCCGTTCCGATTGATAACGGTGCAAAATGGTGCAAAGCCGATATAAAGGCAAATCTAAAAAAGCAGATATAAAAAATCCCCTCAAATAAGGGGGATGTTTTTATTGTTCTTAACCTTGCCTGGCCTTCAATTTCGGCTTCAACTTGTTAATAACATAAACCCGACCTTTGCGACGGACAATCTTGCAGTTCTTATCGCGCGCTTTGGCAGATTTCAATGAGCAACGAACTTTCATGGAGTCTTCCTTTCTTTCAAAATAGTGTGAATATTGACGTTAATATACAGAAATAAAATTGACTTGTCAAGCACTTTTTTTACTTTCCGTTCATTTTTTCCGCCTCGGGCGTGTCCAAAAAATCCCGAGCAGGCATAAAACAAACAGCGGTATATTCCCAAACAGGGCATAAAACGTAGCGCCCACTGCACGCGGTAGTAGCGAATCCAAAACGCCCTGCGTGCCGAGCGGAAGCGTTTTTAAGAGGCGCCCGTAGGAATCAATCACGGCGCTGATTCCCGTATTGGCCACGCGCACAACCGGCATTCCCTCTTCCACGGCGCGTAATTGCGCCATACCTAAATGTTGATACGGACCGGCCGAAAGACCATACCATCCGTCATTCGTCACATTAATTATCCAATCCGGGCGTTTCGGCTCATCGGACACAACGGCACGCGGAAAAATAATTTCATAACAAACAAGCAGTGAGGCCGGCGGGGCTTTGGGAATATGCCGAGTCGCAGGGCCGTTGCCGGCGACGAAATCCGCACTGATCGGCACAACTTTATCCAACGGTAACCACCCGCGCAACGGCACATACTCCCCAAACGGAACCAGATGCGATTTATCGGCATAACTTGTGATATTCGCCATATCATCTATGATAAAAATACTGTTTGCCAACTGTCGCTTTTCGGCATTCACCACACGCATTGCGCCCGTTATTAACGTGGCATTTTGGCGGACGGCACCCATCAAGCGCAACCGTTCGCTTTCGTTCAATTCCAGTAAAAACGGCACGGCCGTTTCGGGCCAAATTACGTGTGTAATGTTATCATTATCTTCCCGCGAAAGCCGAATCAGGGTTGATAAATTTTCATCGGCCCGTTGCGGATTCCATTTGAGCGTTTGCATAATGTTCGGCTGAACCAAACGCAACCGCACGCCGAATACATCTTCGGGCACGGCTTGATATAACCGCAACCACCCGCCGAAAAGCACAATGCCCCAAACAACCACCATAATGCCGAGCGGTTTATATCGTGGTAATAGCGCCGGCGCCGTCAATAATAAAACGGTTATCAGCGAAAGGCCGTAAACACCCATCACGGAGGCAAATTGCAAAACAAGGGGCGAATCCGTCCATACCGCTCCGATTAAATTCCACGGGAAGCCCGTTAAAAACCAAGAGCGAATCCACTCAAACAAAACAAACCAACACGCAAAAGCCACCCACCGTTTAACACCGGCCGGGGCAAATGAAGCCAACCAGGCGGGGAATAAGAAAAACAAGCCCATAAATAAGCCCAAGCCCGCCAACGCCGGCAGAATAAAAACGGCAAAAGCCCCGTTATCAATCATCAACGCATTGGAAACCCATGCGAGCGAAACCGCGCCCATGCCGAAACCGAACAAAAACCCGAAAAGCGCACTTTGTTTTTTAGAAGCAGACCCGTTTAACAACACCATTAAAAGAATAAACCCCGCCAAAAGGCCGATTCGGTTCAATGCGGGGGCAAAAGCAAAGGCGCCGACGGCACCGCCCGCCAAACACATAACCGCCCGCCAAAAAAGCGATAAATGCGTTATTTTTTCAAAAAATTGCATTGTTTTTTGATTGAAAAAGTGAAGAATATACCTAATTTTTTTCATCATATTTGCCCGACAGTCCTTATTTCATGAGTCTGAATTGAATGCGAAAACGCACCTTTATGCTAAACCGATTTTTATTTCGCTTTTATATGTATCAAAAAAAATCGCGGAATACAACCCTTTTAAGCAGGCTTTTTGTTTAACCTGATTTAACCGTTCTTCCACCGATTTTCGCCGAGCCGACTCCGTCCATACACGTTTGCAACCTCAAAGCACGCCGACGGCATCGCACATTCTGCACGTTATCTGCCTCTCTTGCATGGCATTTAACCATAGCATTTAACGAATGCCCCTCGCTCAAAACAAAAGTATTTTTGCAAAGAAAAAGTATTTTATTTAACCTGTGCGTTATTCGCTTCATCTATCATTTTTATTTGCGGACTAATCATCCGATTTCCGATTCGGATTTGATGACGGCGCACAAATCCCGCATTCACTTCCAACACGCCTTGGGCGGGCGTTTTTGAAGAAATCACGGTTTCATCTTGTGGCACGGCATTTTCATGAATATGCGTAATAACGCCCTCTTGATTAAAGAAAATCATATCCAGCGGGATATACGTATTTTTCATCCACATAAAAACCATTTTGGATTTTGGAAAAACAAACAGCATACCTGCATTTTCCGGCAACTCGGAGCGAAACATCAAGCCGACGGCTTGTTGCATGGGTGTCAGCGCCAATTCGGCCTGCACCGTAACTTTTTGCGAATCCGTTTGAAAAACAACGGATGTCTCATCTGAAAACAGCGATGCCAGTGAATAAATCACACCGCCGACACATACACCTATCGTTGCAATAATGCGCCACTTATATTTGTGCCAAAACGATTTTTGATTTGATTTACGCACGCTTTGTTCCGCTTATCTCGTATGTTGATTTTCTTCCATCCGATAGAAATACGTTTCCGGCACTTTCCCTTTTAAAATCGGATTTGTTTCCACTTTTCTTTGCCATTCTTTTAACGACATTTCTTCCGTTTCCGGCATTGCTTTCACTTGCTTGATATAGGCTTGCAATTCTTGTTGATTTAAATCGGAAACATCGGCACAAACCGCCAATTCCATATCGGGACGTTTATTATTATTCATATCAAATTGTAGCTGATACAACACAAATGAGCCGATTAACAACGGATCATTCGGCGTTACCACATTATTCACAACAACGCATTCCACCTGATCCTGATTCACTAATCTGGCAACCTCTTTTTTTTCTTTTGATGAAATTTCGGGCAAAAGGTTTTGGCATCCCGTTAAAGCCGATACACATAACAATCCGCTGATAATTTGATTTTTTTTCATTTTTTCTCCTTTCAAATCAATCAAGCAACCTGTTTATTCCGTTCGCTGTAAATTGCCGAATTTACCGAACTCGCCATTGAAATAAAGTTTAACCGTTCCCACGGGGCCGTGCCGTTGTTTGGCAATAATGGCTTCCGCCTGATTCGCCAACTCAATTTTTTTATTTTCCCACTCTTGCACGCGCAACGCAAATTTTTCCGGCGTTTCATTTGAGTGTTTAACGGGCACATCATTTTGCAAATAGTAAATTTCACGATAAACAAACATCACAATATCGGCATCTTGCTCAATGGATCCCGATTCACGTAAGTCCGATAATAACGGGCGCTTGTTATCCCGCTGTTCCACCAACCGCGATAACTGAGATAACACCAACACCGGCACATTTAATTCTTTTGCCATAATTTTAAGCTGACGCGTCATTTCCGATAATTCCTGCACCCGATTTTCGGAACGTCCGCCGCCGGAAATAAGTTGCAAATAGTCTATCACAATCAATCCCAACCCTTTTTCCTTATCCCGCTTCATGCGACGCGCTCTATTCTTAATAGCCGTTACGGTTACACTCGGCGTTTCGTCAATATATAAGGGTAATCTGTTCAACAAAGAAACACCGGCAGCCAATTCATCAAACTGTTCATCCGAAATTTTCCCCGACCGCATTAAATGCCCCGGCACCTGCGCTTTGGCCGATAAAATCCGAGATGCCAATTGCTCGGCCGACATTTCAAGCGAAAAGAAAACAACCGATTTTTTCTCGTTCGGATTTTTCTTATTTTCTTCTTCAAACGCAACGGCGGCATTATAAGCAATGGTTAAAGCCAACGCCGATTTTCCCATGGCGGGACGCCCTGCCAAAATCAACAAATCGGAATTATGCAACCCGCTGAGCAAATTATCCATATCAATCAAACCCGTCGGCACACCGGAAATGCCCGCCGGTGTGTTCATGGCATCTTGAACCGACATTAACGATGATTGCAATGCCAAATTCAGCTGTTGCGGACCGCCGACCGTTTCCCCCGAGTTGGCAATTTCATACAATCGCTTTTCGGCATGTTCCACCTGCGCCATGGCCTCCTCATCAATAGAGATGGCAAACGCATCATTTACCATATCCGTGCCGAGCGCAATCAACTGCCGACGCACATATCTATCCAGTATCTGACGTCCGTAATCCGCGGCGTTAATAATACCCGTGGAAGCCGACGCCAACTCGGCCAAATAAGAGGCACCGCCCACTTCTTTTAGCGCATTATCACCCTCAAAAAACGCTTTCAACGTAATCGGATCGGCAATGCGCCCTTGTTCGATATAGAACCGACACGCATCATAAATTTTGCCGTGCACGGGGTTAGCAAAACATTTGGCGTGCAAAAACTCCGAAACTTTTTCAAGAGCCCGATTGTTTGATAAAATTGCCCCTAATAAAGCCTGTTCCGCCTCTAAATTTTGCGGGGGCACGCGCATCACATTTTCAAGCATTTTTCTCTCTGTTTTTTCAAGACAACCTATTTTAACGGCATTATACACGTTAATTTCTCTTTTTGCAAATTATTTTTAGAAATTTGAATAACGCTTGCAAATTCGGCGCCGATTTGCTAATCTGTTCCCTAATGAAAACAGATTAAAAAAATTAATGACGGAGGAAATCGGTTTATGATTGCGAAACTTATCGGATTGCTTGACAGCGTTTGCGATGGTTATATTATTCTGAATGTATCCGGCGTCGGGTATCGTGTTTTTTGTTCCACAAGAACGATCGGCAGTCTGCCGACGCTCAATCAAACCGTTATGCTTTACATAGAAACGCAAGTCCGCGAAGATTCCATTCGGCTGTTCGGCTTCACCACGCCGACCGAGCAACAATTATTTAATACGCTCAACGTTGTGCAAGGCGTGGGCGCCAAAGTTGCATTGGCTATTTTATCTTCTTTATCGGTTCAGGAAGTTCAGATGGCGGTTATGACGGGTGATTCAAAATCTTTTACGCGTGTATCGGGAATCGGCCCGAAATTGGCAACACGAATCGTAACGGAATTAAAAGGGAAACTCGGCTCGCTCGGCACAAATGAAGAAATGCAGGCAATCAATACCTCTTTTGCCAAACAAGCCGGCAATCAAGCGATGAGCGATGCGCTTTCCGCCCTCGTCAATTTGGGATACGCTCGCGCGGAAGCCGGAATGATTGTTGCCCGCATTCTGCAAGAACAACCGGACGTCGGCACAAGCGAGTTAATTCGGCTATCGTTAAAAGAAATCGGCAAAATGCAAGGATAATTTAAAAAGCAACACGCGATAATATCGTTGCAAAATAATCAATCCCGCTTCAAGAAAACGAAGGGAGAAAAATAATCCGCCCAATCAATTCGTGCCGAATAATCGCTTTATAAAATATGTTTTGCCATATAAAGAAAAATACTTGTGTTTTCTAAAAAGAATCGTTATAAAAGAGAATGACAAGACTGATAGTTTGTTATATGAAGAGATTTTGATTTATAAAAAGGAGAAAAAAAATGGAATTAAACACACGTCAAGTCAATGTGATAGAACGCGCAGATCAAGGCTTGCGGGCGTTCTTCGGGAAAATTTATAACTTTATGGCCGGCGGGTTGGTCTTATCGGCCGTCATGGCTTATTTAGCCTCGCAACAGCCGATTGTCGGTTGGATGTATGCAATCTCAAGCAAAGGCATTTCGCTTTCTTTGGTCGGCTGGATTGTCACGCTGGCGCCGTTTGCATTGATTTTTATGATGAACAGTGCCGTGCAAAAGGCTAATCCGCAAAAAGCGGGCATGCTTTTTTGGGTCTTTTCGGCTTTAATGGGATTATCGCTCGGCAATATTTTCTTATTGTATTCGGGGGCTTCCATCGCGCAAACGTTTTTGGTGACAGCCGGCTCATTTTTGGCATTAAGTATTTACGGCAGTTCCACAAAACGGGATTTATCCGGTCTGGGCTCATTCTTGTTTATGGGCTTAATCGGATTGATTTTAGCATCGCTTGCAAACATTTTCTTTAAATCCTCTTCGGCATCTTTTGTGATTTCGGTTATCGGGGTCATTATTTTTGCGGGCTTTACCGTTTATGATACCAATCGATTAAAAGAAATTTATGCCCAGGCCGAAACAAATGATCAACGGCAATCCTTGGCCGTTATGGGTGCTTTGAGCTTATATCTGGATTTCATCAACCTGTTTTTATATTTATTGCGCTTTATGGGCGATAGAAAATAAAAACGCATTAACGTTAAGAAAAACAGGTACGATGAAATGACGGGTATCAAACAATCGGTATGTTCTTTTCTGGTAACGGCGGGCATGATAATGTCCGCCGGTTATGCCGTCGGACACATTCCCGCGTCATACGCTACCGATATGGACAATACTCATCACACAAATCCGACAACGCATTCGGCACCGCTTGACACTTTATCGGACGAATCGATTCAACCAACTTGGACACCGGATGCCTTACGCACCTGGGGGAACGAAAAGGCCGATGTATCCGTTTATTTATTTTCATCACTCACCTGCCCGCACTGTATGGTCTTTCATGAAGAAGTTTTGCCCAAACTGAAAGAAACATTTGTGCAACCGGGAAAGGTGAAATTAATTTATGTTGATATGCCGTATGATGCCAAGGCATTAACGGGAACTTTGCTGGCACGCTGTATTTCGCCCGCGTTATATGAAAAATACATGACGGCACTGTTTCAAAATCAAACCGTTTGGGCATACACAAGCAATCCGCGCGGATTGATGGATGGTTATGCCACCGCGTTGGGCGCGGATACAAAAGCCATGCGGGCCTGCGTATCCGATATGGATCTACGCAAAAAAGTTATGGAACAGCGTGATAATTTATCAACGCTTTACAAAGTCAGAGGGATGCCGACGGTCGTTGTCGTCAAAAACGGAGAGGCAACGAAAATCACGGGAACGGATACCCCTGTCATTTTAGCAAAAATTAAATCCGTTTTGGGGGAAGAATGACACAAGAAACAAAAGAACTGGCGCAAAAAATTGAACAAGCGCGCAATAAGAGAATCAAAAAAGTATTTCAACGCCCGACTTCCGACTATCAAATTGCAATTGATATGTTGACAAATCTCATCGGATGTGTTTTAATGGGGCTCGCTTTGGGCGTATTATTCCAAAACGTGTTTCAAACACCGGTTGAGCTAACGGTTTGCCTCACATTTTTCGGCGGATTCGTCGGATTGTTTCAAGCGGTGAGAGAAGCGCTGACGGCAGGACAAGAAAAGAAAAACAAAAAGGCATCAAAATGAGTGCGAATCCGTTGCATCAATTTGAAATTAAGAAGTTTATTCCGATAGATATCGGGGGCGTGGATATTGGGTTTACAAACGCCTCATTATTTATGGTATTGGCCGCTTTAATCGGGTTAACGATTATCTGGTTATCCATTCGCAAACAATTATTGATTCCGAATACGGGGCAATCTATCGGAGAGGCGCTGTTCGGATTTATTCGGAGCACGGCGCAAGATAGTATCGGCGAAGGCTATGAAAAATATATGCCGTTTATTTTTACGGTATTCACAATGGTTTTCCTCGGGAATTTTTTGGGGCTTTTCCCGTATTCGTTTACATTTACGAGTCAACTGGCGCCCGTCGGGGCGTTTGCGATACTGGGAATGGTTATATCCATTATTGTCGGATTAAGAACGCAAGGATTTAAATGGTTTCGCACATTTTTCCCTGCCGGCGTGCCGGTTTTTATGGCGCCGATTATTATTCCGATTGAAGTTTTTTCATTTTTATCCAAACCGTTCAGTTTAACGATGCGGCTTGTGATGAATATGATTGTCGGGCACTTGATGATGAAAGTGTTTGCCGGTTTAGTATACACGTCGGGGCTGGTCGGCGTGATTCCTCTGGTTGCCATCGGAGGGTTGATTTTGTTTGAGATGTTTATCGCTTTCCTGCAAGCGTATATTTTTACGATTTTAACCAGTATTTATATCGGGGAAGCGGCGCATGCTCATTAATTTATCGTAAAGGAGAAAAAAAATGGAATTAGATGTTGAAACAATGCAATATGTGGCCACGGCAGTTAAATACTTTGCCATCGGTATGTTAGGTTTGCCTTTATTGGCAGCAGCCAAAGGCGTGTCGGACGTATTTACAACGTTTATCACGGGTGTCAGCCGTAATCCGAACGTTAAGAAAGATACATTTGTGCCGACGATTATCGGTGCGGCCATGGTGGAAGCTATTGCTTTGTATGCCATCGGTTTGGCATTTACGATGTATTTCGTCAAATAAGCAGGCAGGAAATAAGAAATGCCGCAATTTGATTTACAGTGGTTTATCAGTGAGGCGTTTTGGGCGCTGTTGTGCTTTGCCGTATTTTACGTTATTATGGCTTATTTCATCTATCCGCTGTTTCAAGACGTCTTTTCGGAACGGGAGCATAAAATCAAGAATGATTTATCCATTGCCGAGATGGTCAACAAGCAAGCAGAGGAGCTGATTCAAGACTATAAGAACCACATTTATGCCGCCGAGCAAACGAAAAGTGAAATCGTGAATGAAACGTATCGCGATATACAAAAGTTTGCATCGCATGTAGAAGCGGAGCATGAGCAAAAATTTCGGCAACAGATTGAAGAAACGGAGCAACGCATGAAGCGTGAGCGGAATAATGCGATGGCTGAATCGGGTGCACTTGCCCAGCAAATTGCACAAGAATTGGCAACGAAATTATCCACCCCGAAGCGTTTATCCGGAACGAAGAGGAAAACGGTATGATAGAAAGAATACTGGCCGAGTTTGAGAATCCCGAATTTTGGGTAGCGGTTGCGTTTTTCCTTGCCGTTATTCCGCTGATACGGCCGGCCATTAAGGGTGTAAAAGAGTGGAGTAAGGGGCAAGCATCGGCCGTTCAAAAAGAGCTGGACGAAGCGGCGAACTTACGCAAGGAAGCCGAAGATTTATATGCCGAGTATGAGCAACGAACCAAAAATATTGAAAAGGAACGCACGGAAATTTTGCGGAGCGCCGAGCGGGAGGTCATCACAATCCAGCAAGATGCCGATGAAAAACTCACGCAAAAGTTAGCAAGCAAGAAGAAAGAAGTTCAAGATAGAATCCAATCCATTGAAACGAATGCGCGAAATGAGTTTGCGCAAGAAGTGATGACGAATGTGATGGCGAAAACGAAAGATATGATTTCAACACAGGCCATTCGTCAATCGGAAGCGGATATGGATAAAGCCATGGAACAGATATTTGCGGTTTTAGAAAAGAAATCGGCATAATATATTAAGCTAACAAATAAGAACCGTTTTGGGTTAACACTCAAAACGGTTTTTTTCATAAAAACGCAAACCAACCGGCGTGTTTACACGGAAAGAAACGAATTGGTATAAGTTGTTTAAATTTATCTTTAAACGTCGGTCAAGGGAAGAATTAGGCGTGTGATATTTTAGATACAAGAGAGCCTTCTTTTTTATCAAAAATCTCGCCAAAGGCAAATCTGGCACACAACATAACAAAGAGAGTAAGTCCTTTATATGTTTTATTTGATTACAACGGTGCCTCTATAAGAACCGATTAAAAAGGATGTTTTAATAAATAGATATTCATATTTTCCCTTTTTAATATAAATAATTAGAATAGTATGTTTGTAACAATAAAAACTTATTGACAAAAAAAGAAAGAGTGATATTTTTAAATATATTTCATTAAATAACGATTTTAAACAGGGGAATAAAATGACTGAAAGAATTAATTTAACACTCTCGGGCGAAGAGCAACAACAACTCAAACAAATTTTAACCGAGTTAACGCCTTACAATCATCATGCGCGCGAGGCCATTCACGATGCGCTTTTTAAAGAATCAATCTCTTTTCAACATTTAGAAAAAGCCGTTATGAGTAATTGCACGGCATTAGCCGAATTTTGTTTACAAAAAGGAATCTCCCCTGAAAATCCCGTTCAAAATTGTTGCAATATGGATATGGGATTATTGATGGGGAATCTGCTGTGTCGTTCCATTCGCGAAAGAAAGCCGGATATACGCCAGCTTCTTTTGCGGTATAAAGCGAATCCCAACGGGTCGGCTTATGAAAATTCGCTCGGTGCACCGCTTTTATGTGCCATTAACCATCACGATTTTGAAGCCGTCAAAGATTTAGTGAATGCCGGGGCCGACGTCAGTTCGCCGATTGCTTTAAAAACTCTGCAATCCGATAAGCAATATGGGGTTGTTTCTCCGATTTATCGGGCATTAGAAATTTATTATAAAGAAAACCAGAAAGATGAGCGCATTGTGCGTTTACTAATGAACAAAGACCCGCACTTTACCGATGGATTTTCATTAACGCACGATGAAGATATTGCCGGCAACAGCATTGATATTGTTTTCCCCTGCACATGGCTGATTACGCGCCATAATGATTGGAAAATGGCCCGGCATTTTTCTTATCAACCATTGGATATTCAAAAAATACGTGGCACATATCACTTGCCTGATTCGGGATATGAAAAAGCGTTCGCAAAATTCAAGAGCGAAGATGCATTGGAAGAAGCAATCTGCCAAGGGAATCGCGAGTTGATGATATATTGGTTACAAAACGGTGGGAAAGAAAGTTATTTGAACGGGCACACCGAAATTTTAATTAACGGATTGAGATGGAGTGAATTTCGCTATGACGACAAAACAAAGCATCTTTTAATTCAAAATTTATTAGGCCCGCTGTCCGAAAAAGAAATTCATGCCTGTATTGAAAAAGCCTTGCAACTATCCCCTGCCGAAAAGATAGCTCCGCACGGAGAAAATGCTCTTTTGCTTCAAAAGTTGGCTATTACGGGAGAGTTATATTATTTAGCTTGCCGAGAAAATGCCGACGTTGTGCAAGCATGGAGTCAAGCCTATCATTCACTGATGAAGCCGATTGATTCGCGACGTCTCACGGCGCTTGCAACTCAAAAAGCCCTAGCGGAAAAACAAATGGACTCTCGGTCATAAGAAAGCGCAAGAGTTACCGCAAAAAATATCACAAATTTAAGAAACCCCCAAAATCCCCCGAGTTTATATGCTTGTGGGATTTTTTGTATTCTTTAACATGCTGAGATAGGCAAAACATATTACCTGTTTCAACTTATTTTTAAGAAGACAATCATTTTGCCTGACAGGTGTTTTAACCGCATATAGCACAAATATGTTCCACCGAATACTGTTAGCGTTTATATAGCCTTTTGTGTGAGAAAATATTTATTCCGACAGTATGTTATCCTCTACCCCACCGCACACGAACGGAAAGTAATATTCGTATGCGGTGGATAAGTAGATGCCATAAAGGCGATTTTATCGTATGAGTGATGATACACTATTCTTGGCAACGATAGACGTAATCAATATTATCATACACACACTTTGTCCCTTTATTCAGCGTCTGGCATTCACTATTGGTTCTGCATTCCGAATAGTGGCACACACCGTTTGATAAACAGAATCTAAGATAAGAACTGATTGCCTCACAATCCGCATCGCTTTTGCACGCCTCAAGGCATTCATTACCAATACACTGAGATCCTTTGCCCATCGCACTGCAATCCGTATCAGAAGAGCATTCAGAAGAAGAACATTGTCCATCTGCATGGCAGTATTTATAGGAGGTAGACTGACCACTCATCGGACAATCCGCATCGCTTTTACATCTATCATAGCATTTATAATTAGAGCAAACCGTTCCTTTACTGCTGGGGCAATCCTCATTTGAATAGCATTCGGAAGAAGAACACGTTCCATCAGCTCTGCAGTATTTATAGGAGGAAGATTGATTGCCTCTTGGGCAATCCGTATCATCTTTACATCCCTCCGCGTAACATTTACGACCAATGCAAATTGTTCCTTTACCCATTGCACTGCAATCCTCGTTGGAAGAACATTCACGATAAGAGCAACTTCCATCGGCATGGCAGTATTTATAGGTGGCAGACTGACCACTCATCGGACAATCAGCATCGCTTTTGCATCCCTCTTCATAGCATTTATTCCGAGAGCAAACCTTGCCTTTTCCCATTACACTGCAATCCTCGTTAGAAAAGCATTCAGAAGAATTACATTGGCCATCCGCATGGCAGTATGGATACCTAGAGTCTCTCGCTTGACACTCAGAATCGCTTTTGCATCCCTCTGCATAGCATTTATAATTAGAGCAAACCGTGCCTTTACTGCTGGGGCAATCCTCATCGGAATAGCATTCAGAAGAAGAACACGCGCCACCCGCATGGCAGTATGGATACCTAGAGTCTCTCGCTTGACAGTCCGCATCGCTTTTGCATCCCTCTGCATAGCATTTATTCTGAGAGCAAACCTTGCCTTTACCTAGGAATTGACAATCCATATCATACACACATTCATCACCTGAACACCTGCCATACACGTCACAATAGGGATAAGGCGAACTTGCCGAACAATCAGAATCCGAGTTGCACCTATTAGCGTTTCCACTACGACATTCTCCATAATATTCATCACAGTACTCACCCTCAGAGCAATCCGCATCCTTGATACATTCTGGCTTGTTGTCTCTGCAACCTCCCCTGTAACAATACATCCCCTCGTGACAATCCAGATCAGTCAGACAGCGCACGCAAAGCCCATGGTAACACGCCACAAAGTCACCCGTACAATCTTCATCTTGTGTGCAAAGAGTTCCTGACACAGGAAGAAATGGCCAATCGTCCGGCGATACACCTCCCGTCGGTAAATCATCGTTCGGACTCCCTGAACCACCTGTAGAATCATCCGAATTATATTGGTCAACCTCAAATAACAATACCAATTCATTATTATCCCCACTGCAGGATGTCCCCATCGTATCCACTGTATCGTTGACGCGTTGCTCTACCAAATACGATAAATTCTGCGTCAGTTGCGCTACGGTCTTGCATAAATCTTCCGGCAAGCCACTTAATGTTTCATAATAAGTTGTATCATCGGCAAAGCAACCCGTCATTGTCGTATCCGTTCCGCATCCGTATGTAAAAGGAAATCCGGAAGGAAGTGTATCCTCATCAAAGGGAGAAACAAGCGTCAATTCAAAATCTTCTCTGTGCGTTTTCAGCAACGTAAACATAATTTGATTACTCACCAAATTCAATTCATTCGCAATTTGATTCGCGCGATATTTATTCATAGCGAATTGATACCCCGCAATGCCCGCTACCGATAATACGCCAATCACTGCCAACACGCCGAGCATTTCTACCATACTCCGTCCGGATTGAACGGTGCGTTTGACATTTTGTTCGGCCTTTTCTGCCGAAGCCGTCTCGGCTGACACTTCCTTCTGTTCAACCGAAGTCGCCTCTGCCACCCTATTTTCACGATGAAACATTCTTTTCAAAAAATCCATTGAAATACGCATGACTCCCCCTCGCTAAAAAATCAATCATTCTTTCAGGAAAGTTATGACAAAACAAGCCTCTTGTCAAGCGAATTCAAAGATATTTTTATTTTTTTCAATATGATGCAATTGGTTTTAATTCTATAATAAAATCAATTATGGTTTTTACTTAAAATTTTAAGTTAGTCTTTTATATCCTCTTCCGTCATATCAAAATTTAAAGTTTTTAAATACGCTACAAATCCTGCGCGAAATATATGAATAAGTAAAAAACGCTCCGCTTTTACCGGCGGAGCGCTTTCCTTTTTCTCAACAGTTCTTTTTACGATAAGTTCGCTAAAATCTTTTGTTGATTTGCCAGCGTTTGTTCGGCTTCTGCCAACGCGTTGCGCTTATCTTGAATAATCTGCGCCGGTGCTTTGGCAACAAATGCTTGATTCTCTAATTGTGCTTTTGTGCGAACAATAAAACTTTCCTTGTTCGCAATATCTTTGCGCAACCGCGCCGTTTCTTGCGCAATATCAACAACGCCTTCCAGCGGAATAATCAATGTCGCCTCGTTATAGGCTTGACTGATAGATCCCTTCGGCAAATCGTCCGTATAGTGTAAATCTAAATCATTTACACGTGCCAACGTTTTAAAAATTGTTTCATTTTGCATCAAAACGGATAATGAAGCCTCACTCAGCCCTTTTACCTTTAAATCAATTTTCATTGCCGGCGGAATGTTAACGCCCATTCGTAACGAACGAACGGCTGTGATTAAATCAAACAAGTAATCAACACCTTTTTCCGCTTCCGTATCGGTAAATGCGCTCAACACAGGCCATGATTCGCACATGAGCATATTTGCCCGCGGAGCCGTTTCAGCCCAGATAGCCTCCGTTACAAACGGCATAAACGGATGAATCATTGTTAAAATTTGTTCCATCACAAATCCGCAGACATGCTTCGTTTCGGCAATTTCGTCATTCGTGCCTTCCCGCATGATCGGCTTAATTGCTTCCAAATACCAAGCGCAGAATGTATCCCATATAAAGTGATATATCGCATTGGAGGCTTCATTGAATGAAAAATCATCAATCAACTTCGCCACTGTATCTGCCATTGTGGCTGTTTTGCTTAATATCCACTTGTTAATCGGCAAGGTCGGTTCTTTCGGCATACCGGCTCCGAAAACAGCTCCGTTCATTTCGCAGAACCGCGCCGCATTCCAAATTTTTGTAACAAAATTACGGTATGTTTCCACTCGCGCATCCGACATTAAGACATCGCGACCGTGTCCTGCTTGTATCAACAACGAAAACCGTAACGCATCGGTTCCGTATTTATCACACATTTCCAGCGGATCAATGCCGTTTCCTTTGGATTTGGACATTTTCTGCCCTTTTTCATCGCGCACCAATCCGTGTAAATAAACTTTGCGGAACGGCACTTCTTTCATAAAGTGCATGGACATCATCATCATTCTGGCTACCCAGAAGAAAATCAAATCAAATCCCGTAACGAGAACACTTGTCGGATAATACCGCTTGAGCTCAATGGTTTTATCCGGCCAGCCGAGTGTGGAAAATGCCCAAAGGCCCGAGGAGAACCATGTGTCTAACACATCGCCGTCCCGCGTTAGTTGCACTGATTTTCCGTAGTGTTTATCGGCAACACTTTGCGCTTCTTCCTCTGTTTCTTCGCAGAAAACAACCCCGTCCGGTCCATACCAAACAGGCACTTGATGCCCCCACCAAAGTTGACGCGAAATACACCATGGTTGAATGTTATTCATCCATTCGAAATATGTATTTTCCCAATTCTTCGGCACAAAAACCGTATCGCCCTCTTTAATGGCTTTGATGGCATCTTTTGCCAATTCTTTGGCGTTTACAAACCATTGATCCGTCATCAACGGTTCAATAACGGCGCCCGTTCTTTCCCCGTGCGGAATAGTCATCGGATTCGGCTCTTCGTGGTCAAATAATCCGAGCGATTTAATTTCTTCCAACACCTTTTCTCGCGCTTGCGGACACGTTAATCCTTGATATGCCGTCGGCACGTTTTCATTCAATGTGGCATCATTATTTAAAATGTTAATCATCGGCAAGTTATGACGTTTGCCGACTTCAAAGTCATTAAAGTCGTGCGCCGGTGTGATTTTAACGGCACCCGTTCCTTTTGTCGGATCGGCGTGCTCATCGGCAATAACCGGTATCGGGCGGTTCACAATCGGTAAAATCACATTCTTCCCGATTAAGTGCTTATACCGTTCATCTTCATCCGAAACGGCAACGGCCGTATCACCGAACATTGTTTCGGGGCGCGTTGTTGCAATCGTAATAAATTCATCTTGACTGCCTTCAACAGGGTATCTGAAATACCACATATTGCCGACGGTTTCTTTTTGCACCACTTCTAAATCCGATACCGCCGTTTGAAGTTTCGGATCCCAGTTGACAAGGCGTTTGTCTTTGTAAATCAACCCCTCTTTATAGAGTTGCACAAAAACTTTCCGCACGGCACGGGATAACCCCTCATCCAGCGTAAACCGTTCCCGATCCCAATCGCACGACGCACCCAAACGATGAAGCTGACGAATAATTTGTCCGCCGTATTTCTTTTTCCAATCCCAAACGGCTTCCATAAATTTTTCGCGTCCTAAATCATGGCGCGAAATCCCCTCTTTCGCCAAATTCTTTTCCACCATGATTTGTGTAGCAATTCCGGCGTGATCGGTGCCCGGTTGCCAGAGCACATCATATCCCGTCATCCGCTTAAAACGGCAGAGCACATCCTGAATGGCATTATCCAGCGCATGCCCGAGGTGCAAATTCCCCGTAACGTTTGGTGGCGGAATAACAATTGAAAAAGCCGGCTTTTTATCATCATTCGGATGACAGGCAAACAGCTTTTGACTTTCCCATTTTTCAGTAATTTCCTTTTCCGTTTTTATCGGATCAAACGATTTATCAAGCATTATTTTCTTCCTTATTTTACTTCTTATATTTTGATACGCACTTAAAATTAAATAAAAGCATTTTTCTTTATACGCTTAAAAATATCAAAAGTCAACAACTCCCGACACATTCGCAGAGGGATTTTTCTGCCTTCTCCGTTTGATGAAGGGCCATAAAATATCGGTGAAAGTTGTTGAACGATTCAAAGAGATATCGCCGTATGAAACAGATTGATTTTTTGGTTGCAATTTTTTCCGAAACGGCATATAGTAGCTTCAAAAACAGAAAGGATTTACCCGTGAATACGTTAATACCGTTTGTGAATAAATTGGGTCAGGTTGTTTTACGCTTTTTGCGCTCAACGGGCGAACTCGGATTGTTTGCCTTTGATACGCTTTATCATTGCGTTACACCACCATTCTACGGAAAGGCATTTATCAAGCAATTTATTGAAATCGGATTTTATTCGTTGCCCGTTGTGGCATTAACAACCCTGTTTGCCGGTATGGTCATCGCTTTGCAAACATACAGCGGTTTTGCCTCCATGTCCGCCGAAGGCGCGGTTGCCATGGTTGTTTTGGTGGCGGTAACGCGGGAATTGGCGCCCGTAATGGCCGGACTGATGGTGGCTGGGCGTATCGGTGCCGCCATGGCGGCGGAAATCGGCACCATGCGCGTGACGGAACAAATTGATGCGCTCTATACGCTCTCTACTAATCCCTACAAATACTTAATTGTTCCACGGGTGACGGCAGGCGTTGTTATGTTGCCCGTATTGGTGTTAATCGGCGATGTTATCGGTATTTGTGGCGGATATATGATCGGGGTTTCAAAATTGGATTTTAATGCGGCAACATATTTAATCAATACATGGGAGTATTTAAAACCGGTGGATATTATTTCGGGGCTGACAAAGGCAGCCGTATTCGGATTTATCATTACTTTGCTCGGTTGTTATAACGGTTTCCATTCCCAAGGCGGGGCGCAAGGAGTCGGGCGCGCCACAACGAATGCCGTTGTATCATCCAGCATTTTAATTTTAATTTTCAACTATATCATCACCGAACTGTTCTTTTCAATTTAAGGAGATAAGGAATGGCTTTATTTTCAAGAAAAAAATCAAATGAGCCGGTTAAAATTCGCTTGCACAATGTGCATAAAGCGTTCGGCACGAAAAAAGTATTGGCCGGTGTTGATTTAGAGATTCGCACGGGGGAATCACTTGTGATTATCGGCGGTTCAGGAACGGGTAAATCCGTTACGCTGAAATGTATTTTGGGACTGCTGACACCTGATAGCGGACACGTTGAGATTGACGGAAAAAATTTATCTACTCTCTCTCACAAAGAACACGATGAAGCCATTTCTCAAATCGGAATGCTGTTTCAAAGCGGGGCGTTGTTTGATAGTTTGAGCGTTTGGGAAAATGTGGCATTTTCATTGATACAAAATCAAAAGATGAATAAGCAGGAAGCCAAAAAAATCGCGATTGAAAAATTGGCACAAGTGGGGTTACCGCAATCGGTTGCCGATTCATATCCGGCCGATTTATCGGGCGGTATGCGCAAACGGGTCGGTTTGGCGCGCGCCATTGCAACTAATCCGAACGTGATTTTCTTTGATGAACCTACAACGGGGCTTGATCCGATTATGTCGGACGTGATTAACGATTTAATCGTTTCCACGGTTAAAACACTCGGCGCAACGGCTTTAACGATTACGCACGATATGAATTCCGCTCGGAAAATTGCCGATAGAATTGCCATGCTCTATGAGGGGAAAATTATTTGGGTCGGCACGGTGAAAGAATTGGATAAAACAACGAATCCGTATGTGCGTCAATTTGTGGCAGGTAGTGCAACGGGGCCGATTGATGTAGAAGTAAAGGTGGCTTAACATGGCCAAAAAAACATCGCAATTCGTTTGCCAAAATTGTGGCACCGTATACCCCCGCTGGGCAGGTAAATGCGATTCTTGCGGTGAGTGGAATACGATTGTGGAAGAAAATTTGCCACAAGCGGATAGCCCGACATCAACGGGCGGTAAAGGCGGGCGGAAAATTGACTTTGCCGATTTGCGCGGAGCGCCCGAAATTGTTTTTCGGTTAAAATCAAACATTGCCGAGCTAGACCGCGTCTGCGGTGGCGGACTCGTCCCCGGCTCGGTTATTTTGGTGGGCGGTGATCCGGGTATCGGAAAATCAACATTGCTTTTACAAGCGGTTGCGAATTTATCCAAAGGAGTTAATAAAATCGGCGCGCCTACCAGATGTGTTTATATTTCAGGGGAAGAATCGGTTGATCAAGTGCGGTTGCGCGCCATGCGGTTGGGTTTGGCAGAGGCTAATGTGGATTTGGCAAGCACGGCGAACATTCGCGATATTGTGGCAACACTGGATGTGCCTGATGCGCCCGATATTGTGGTGATTGATTCCATACAAACCATGTATACCGACACGTTAGATTCCTCGCCCGGAACGGTAGGACAGGTTCGGGCGGCAGGCCATGAATTGATACGCCTTGCCAAGCGCCGAAATTTTGCGATTTTTTTGGTGGGACACGTGACGAAAGAAGGCACATTGGCAGGCCCGCGCGTATTAGAACACATGGTGGATACCGTTTTGTATTTTGAAGGCGATCGCGGACATCACTTTCGGATTTTACGCTCCGTTAAAAATCGGTTCGGGGCAACGGATGAAATCGGCGTGTTTGAGATGACGGAACTCGGTTTGCGGGAAGTGCCGAATCCATCAGCCTTATTCTTGGCGGAAAGACGGGGCAATGTGGCCGGCAGTTGTGTTTATGCGGGGATTGAGGGATCGCGTCCGATGTTGGTTGAAATACAAGCGCTCGTAGCCTCACAAAACGGGCCGGCACCAAGGCGTGCCGTTGTGGGTTGGGATTCAAATCGATTGGCTATGATTTTAGCCGTTTTGGAAGCAAGATGCGGGATTTCTTTATCGAATAAAGATATTTATTTAAATGTGGCGGGCGGATTGAAAGTAACGGAGCCGGCGTGCGATATGGCCGTTGCAACGGCGATTGTATCGGCTTTAACACAAAAACCAATCCCCGCTGATATGGTGATATTCGGAGAAGTCGGTTTGTCAGGGGAAGTTCGGGCCGTTCCTCAACCGGATTTGCGATTAAAAGAAGCCGCTAAACTCGGATTTGAACGGGCTTTGATCCCTCCTTCGCATACAGATAAAAAAACAAAAAATGAAACAATTCGTATAACGCATATTGGTCATTTACGGACACTGGTTGATACTTTTCACGGCAACTAAAATAAATGTGGCGGAGAAGATAAAAGATGCTTTTAAATAAAATGATTGAGTTTTTTCTCATCCGTCCAAAGAATAAAAATATTTAATTTTTTCAGATTTTTTCTTTAAGAGCATGACTCCCGTCGCAAAATGGCTTGTTTCGGCTGCGGCCACATCGACACAGTGTTTGTCGATTACGCCGTTCATACGGCTGATTCTCTGAATCAAAAACAATAATATTTCCTCGAAGTCCCAGCGGCCCGTGTACACCTATCATGGGATCTTCTATAACTTGAATGAACGGATCTTCTGTTGGTTCAATCGGCAGACCTGTTTGATTATCATATATAATTAAGCGACCGGCCGGACATTGATGGGCTTCTCTAATCGTGTGTTTATCTGTTTCCGGCCTGCCTTTATGTACAAGATTCCAAATACGACCATGCCCGTCACAAAAGCGAGCAAAAGCACAATATTTTTCATTGTCATATAATGTTAAGTTCGGTCCGATAAAAGAGACAGCCTGTTCTAAAATGGATATTTTAGGAGCAGTTTCTGTCCCGTCAAATCCGAGTGAGATATGTTTGCCATCACAAAATGGTTTACTTTTACTGGCACCGCACCGACATAATAGAACAGGTTCTGTTGTTTTTGATTTATCTTGCCCGACTCGGTATTCAGCAATCGCACCGGTTATATCCGGCATTAAAAATACTTCACAAATGGGTACTTTCCCTTCAACACGGTAAGGACCATTTTTGGTGATGTGAACGACAACAGGTTTCTTTTGTTTTTTATTCATGTGAATGTCTCCTTTTTTATTTATGGGTATAAAAAATCAAAAAACAACTTTATGATGTAAAATTTATCCGAATAGTTGTATTTTTTAAAAAAAATGATTATCTATACTTGTGTTTGATTAAAAGAAAGGAGAAAAATATGAATATCTTAGTAAAGACCTTATCGGTTTTATGCTTAATCGGTGCCCTCAACTGGGGATTTGTCGGGTTGTTTGGTTTTGATTTGGTTGCTTTTTTATTTGGGGCAATGACAGTCTTAAGTCGCATTGTTTACACAATTATCGGTTTAAGTGCAATCGGATTGATTGTGTTTGCTATTCGTGATTATAGCCAACGAGTTTAATTACGATTGTTGGTTGTATGTTGTAAGTATGCCGGTCAAAGATGGATTGACCGGCTTTATTGTATTGTTTTTTAAACAGTTATCCTCTTTCGGTATGGAATAATAATTGATTCACGGCTGTTGGCGATGTATTTTGTTGTTGCTTTTGATTCAAAAACGGCATTTGTAAAATATCTTGTATGATGCGATTCCATTGTGCCGGAGAGGGATGATTAAAACTGATTTGACTTCTTTTGGGATGATTTTCCAGAATTTCTATTAATGCTTTTGTTTTATCAAATGATATATCATATCCGGCTTGTTTTGCCAGTATGAGTCCGATACAATGACAAAACGTATCTTCCCGTCTGGCATTAATTAAAACAGGATTTTTGATTTGTTTCTCATCTGTTTCAGTTGTCGTCGGTTGTTTATCATCCGGTTGTAAAAAAGATTTTCGATAAGACTTTATCGATTGGAGCATTTCTGTCGGTACAAAAACTTCATTGTTTAAGATAACATGTCCGAATTCATGAGCTATTGTTATGGCTGCAATTGATTTATCCTGATTAAAACAACCGCTATCTAATCCCAAATTAATATTCGTTTCAGTGGGATTGGCGGGATCAGGATAATTCGGAAATCCATTAACGGTATCTTTGGGTGTCACGTATAAATTAAAACTTTTTCCCCATTTGGTACAATAATGGTTGATAAAAGGTACTTGTCGAAATCTATTTCTTAATTGAATTGCTTTTTGACGGATGGGATTATCTGTCGGTAGTTGATTGACATTTATAGCCTGTGGCATTTGAAATGGTCGGACAGATTGTGCTGCTAAGGTAATCTGTTCTTCATCCGGAAATGAAATCGGTTGTGTTCGATTAAATAAGGCTTGTTGTTCAGTTGTAAATATCACATCCGTTGGTTTTTCTTGAGCAATTTGATTAATAAGAGATATTAAATGGTGTGTATATTGTTCAGAGTTTCCTGTTAAACGAAACAATGTTCTATATATATGTCTTTGTACCAATTTATCGGCTTTAACAAATTGAATAGAGGCTTCTTGTCTGTTCATTTTAGATTTCTCCTTTTTTCATTGAATGCCTGATAAAAATATATCATAAAAAATCAATATTGTCAACCGGAATGAATGACGGTATTTCTTTATTAAATCATATATTAAGCTTTTTCCAAATACGCTTGCACAAGGGCATCCGTATCGTTAATTTGTTGCGCTAATTTCTCGGCCAACAACACATTCTTATTTCCTGATGAATAGATTTTCAGATAGGGGCCCAATCCGCTTAAATCTACATCTAAAATGACGGATTCATGAATGGCAGGACGCGAAACCAAAATCGCATACTTCCGATCGGCAAATTCTTTTCCCAATACAAAGTTCATCTCGCGCGGTGATAAGTTCCATGTTTCATAGTCGGACGGATTCGCTTGCGGATTGCGGAAGAAAATCACGGTTTGACACTGTCCGCGAATCACATCGCCCAATCCGTTATCATCCAAAAAGCGTGGTTGTTGGAATGCGCAAAGGAATGCCTGCCGTTTTTTCCGACCTTCGCGTAAACCGACGATAAAACTTTCCTTAAACATCGGATGCTCCAACATCGGCGCCGTTTCATCAATCATAATCAAACTCGGCGTTCCCATCGCCGTTGCCAATGTATGAATTCGGTGCATCACATAGCTGATAACGGCCGGCGCCAAAACACTGTCTTGGAAAATCGTCGTAAAGTCAAACGCCATATATCGGCTGGATAAATCCAAATTATCCGTCGGCGAGTTGAAAATACGCCCATATTGATCATCATTCACCCAACGGAATAATTCCCGACGCATATACCCGTTCGGGGCAAAGCAACTCTTATATAAATTCTTCATTAAGCGTTCATCGGGTCGCAGATACTCAAATGCCGTCGTAACGGCGCGCGCAATTTCTTGTTCGGATACGGCATCCGTTCCGCCCGTAATATCGCGCATCCATGTGCGCAAAAAGGCGCGGTTATCCGATGTATCCGGCACGGCAAACGGATTTAAAGAAACCGATTCCTCACCCCCATCAAAACGCACATACGGCGCATTTTGCATCAATGCAAATACCTTGGCACCGTTGTTGCGGTCAAAGAAGTATGTGTGCAAATCGGGAATCCGCATGGATTGCCCCGCCATAAACGAGAAGAACGTTGTTTTACCTTGTCCCGTCGGACCGATAAGTGCGGTATGCGCAACGGCATAAGGTTCTTCCGATACGTGGAACTGGAAGGCATACGCCGTTCCCGTGATTGTTCTGAAATAGGATAACGGCATCGGACCCCAGTCGGATTTCATGCGTCCTTCCGCCGTCTTGTCAATGCAGATACTGCATGCAACCACGCGAGATAAGTAGAGGAATGTGCGTGGATAAATTTCATACGTGGGGAATTGCGCAAAGAATGTGGCTTGTGCCGCCCAGCCGTCGCGCACGGGCGTCACATTATAAATACGGCAAATTTTCTCAACTTGCTCCTGCCCGAATTTTAATTCATCTTTTGATTCCCCGAAAACGAAAATACTCATAGCGTATTCATTCAGCGTTTGCCCGTCAGCATCGGATTGATCCAGCCATTCAAGCGCCGTATTGTATTGCGCCCGCACATTGGTGGAGGGACTTGTCATACACGCCATCTGCCGTTGTTGCATTAAAAGCATATTGGCTTTAATCATCGGAATGGCTTTGATGTTATGAATCAGTGTAATTTCGCAATCAATACTTAAAATATCGGCAACCATCTGCTCATCCATAAAGTCGCCCGGTTTACGAATGCCGATACAAATAGCCAGTTTTTCTTTATCGCCCGAAATAAATTTAATAATACCTTCATCGCGCGTAAAGTGAACATAATCAGCCGTTAATAAGGAATTTAAATATTCGCCTTGCTCTCTTCCGATACGCGGTTTCGGCACCGATAACGGGCTGGCTAACTGCGCAAACAACCAAAACGGACTTTCATCATGACTTTTAAACGGCGGTTTTTCCGATACGAGTATCGGCTCATACGGGTCCAAAATAGAGGTAAGCGCCAAAGAAGCTTGTTGCAAATCTTCCATAGCCGTTTTGCGATCATTGATGGAAAGAACAATATAGTGCTTATTACGAAAAACACGATGCAAATCTTCCATCCATTTTTCAGAAATGGCGCGGAGCAATTTGCTATCGCGATGTTGCCCCATATCGTGCAGGGAAATTTTTTCCCGAATGGTAATCACCCGCGAGATAACTTCCAACTGCGCCATGGAATCTATCCATTGTTTGCGTGCCGCCATTAATGCCATGCGCTCGGCACCCGTCAAAAGCGTTGTATCCGCCCCTCTAATCTCATATACGCGAGCTAACGAACCGTTACGCAGGTGGATGGTTGCCCCATCTTCATCCAATTTGCTGAACGGCAAAAAGTCGGACACGCGTGTTTCTTTGGGCTTAGGCAAAATAATATCGCCGAGTTTCGTTACGAAAACCGACATAATCATCATTGCGCCGATAATGCCGATAACGGCAACAAGCGTTGAAAAAGAAGACGCCCCTTGCGCCAACATTTCAAACACGCCGATATCAATAGGTATATTATCCATAATTCATCCTTAACTTTCTAAGGGGCAAGTTTATTGCCCTTGGCGGGGTAAACATTTTTTGAGGGCGTTGACATCGGCCCGTAAGTCATCATCATTTTTGATAGATGCGGTTCGCGCCACGCATAAGCGGCGATGATAATATGTCCGATTAAAAAGAAAGGAATAAACCAAAGCGGATTAACCTGAAAAGCCACGGCGCACATCAGCATAACCCCCATTTGAACGGCAAAGTTAACAACGGCCGGCACAAACGGCGCCCAAAATAAACGCGGTGGCATGGCGACAGCTTTTAATATCGGTTCACGCATTATATCATCTCCTCATTTCTATAATCTACCCCTACTTATACAATTATAGCAAGGAAAAAATAAAAGAACAGCAAAAAAATATATCAAAACGGGTGGGTAATTTTATGCGTTTGGGAAAAATCGGGTGTTTTTCGGCGGAATATCTCACAATTTTGATTATTATTCTGTCGGCGCTTTCGGCAATCGTGGTTGTATACAAAACAAGAAGAGAAATAGGCTTTCGGCGTGTATCGGATACTCCGCTTGTGATAACGGAACATTGGGCAGTAATCAGGCATCAAAGAATAATCGTGCCGTATTTAAGGCAACCCGTTAAACTTTGTGTAGCCACCTATCAAAAGATACATCGGGCGTCAATATATCGGGCATTAAGGCAAGGAAAAGCCCCCGACGAAGCGGGGGCTTTTAAGGGAAGAGAAAAAAATGTTTATCAATCCATTGTTCAGTTAAGCTGATTTACGGGATTGAAATTGAGTGAGTGCCTCTTCGTAATCATCTAAATTGACAATTTCATAAGCACTCTTATCGGCCATTAAAGCACGCAAAAGTTGATTCGTGTGCGCATGACCCGATTTGACACCTGAAAAATGACCGATAATCGGCATTCCCAGCTGATATAAGTCGCCGACGGCATCCAACGTTTTATGCACGACAAATTCGTTTTCACTGCGTAAACCTTCTTTGTTGACGACTTTATCGCCATCAACCACAATCACGTTATCCAGCGAGCCACCGCGGGCCAATCCCATGGCACGCAATGTTTCCACTTCTTGCAAAAAGCCGAATGTGCGCGCATAAGCAACGGAATCTTTAAATGTGCGTTCCGAAAGTTTAATGGAATATTCTTGACGCCCAATCGCTTTGGATTTTGCAAAGTCAATCATAAAATCAATGGATAAGCCCTCTTCTGCCGGATAGAGGCAAACGCAGGCACCGCGTCCGTCATCAAACGAAACATCTTTTAAAATTTTAACGGCTTTTAACGGTGCATCTTGTTTCACGATACCGGCGCATTCGATTAACGTTACGTAATCGGCGGCCGAGCCATCCATAACGGGCACTTCGGGGCTATCTAATTCAATCAAGATGTTTGTAATACCAAAGCCGGCCAAGGCGCCCATTAAATGTTCAATCGTTCCGACCGTTACCCCATCGGCATTTCCGACGCAGGTGCACATTCTTGTATCCACCACCGTATCGTATGAAACAGGCACCAAATTATCTTTATCCGTCACGTCCGTGCGTTTAAAAACGATGCCGTGTCCGATTTCGGCCGGTTTTAAAACCATGTGAACTTTTTGCCCGCCATGCAATCCGATTCCCGTGCACGGAATGGCATTTTGAATTGTTTTTTCGCAATTTTTATAAGCAGTTAATGTTTTAATTTCAGCAATCATTTTTTCTCTCCTTTGCCAGATTTGAGTTCAGCATATCTTTTTTTATCGCTTTTGACAAATCAATGATTATTTCAAATTATTACAAATTCCCGTAACATGTCCGTATGCCTTGCCGGCGTTGTCTTTCAGCCACCGTGAGGGAGATATATTTCGTATGGTATGCCGGGTGATAATAAATAAATTATCTTGACTTATTCAAAAAAATAGCGCACAGTATGCCTCATGAAAATAACAAATCGTGTACGCAAAGCTGCGCAACAATCTAAAATTTTTCGCTATAAAACGTATAAAAAGATTGGCTGTGTGGGATATAGAAAACATGTGGATCGCATTGTAAAATTTGCGATGGTGTTTTTGCTTGTGGTCGGCGCCTTTCTGATTATTCGCCCCGATTCGCAAACCGTTCCCGAAGATTCTTTGAATTGTGCGCCGAATTGCCCCGTTGAGCCGGTGGTCAATCCCGATGCGCAAGAGGTTGTCCATTCGGACTTGGGCGATGAACCTGTTGTTGAGGACATAGATGAAGACGGCGCATCACTCATAGCACTGGAAGAAGCCGTGCGCCAAAACGAAGCAGAGTTGACAACGTATAAAATCGCAAAGGGAGAAACGCTCGTGGGGCTGTTAACACGCGCCAAAATAGCCAAAGCGCAACATAAAAACATTATTAACACGTTGGAAACGCTTGTAAATGTTAAAACCATCAAACGGGATACGATTGTTTTGATTTTTACGGGCCAAAAAGGTGAATTTTTGGGCTTAACATTGCCGTTTCGGGATAATGAATTTGTGGCTGTTTTAAAAGATGAAGACGGTTCACTCATTCCGTTTTCACAAGAGGGATGCGTTGAAAATAAAAATATAACGGTTCGCGGTAAAATAGAACGCACATTCAGCGGGTCGGCGCAAAAATACGGAGCACCCAAAGAAATCGTAAATCAAATCGTCAACGCATTGAAAAATGAAGTAAACTTCAGCAGTGGGTTCAAGCGCGGTGATGCTTTTGAAATTATTTATTCAACGCAAGTAACGCCGACGGGGTTAGAATTAGATACGGGCCGTCAGGTATTATTCGTCGGGCTGGAAATGGGGAACGATAAAATTTATCGGTATTGGTATACCGATCGCTCGGGAACGCCGGCTTTTTATACCCCGACGGGACAACGAGAGCAACGAACATTGGAAAAACGTCCGGTTAAGGCCGTGCCGAGATTATCATCGCCTTACGGCTGGCGGACACACCCGATTTTGATGTATCGTGTTTTCCATAGCGGAGTAGATTTAGCCTGTCCGCGTGGGACGCCGATTATTGCGGCGGGAGACGGCACGATCACGCAACTCGGTCGGAAAGGGGCTTACGGCAAGTATATTCGGATTCGTCATGCCGGCGGATACGAAACGGCTTACGGGCATATGAACGGTTATAAAAAAGGCTTAAAAGTCGGCTCACGGGTCAAGCAAGGCGATGTCATCGGCTATGTGGGTGCAACGGGGCGCGCAACGGGACCACACGTTCATTTTGAAGTATGGAAAAATAAAAAAACAACGAATCCCTTTAATAATAATGTGATTTCGGGGAAACAACTGAGCGGGTTTGAGTTGGAGCAATTCCAATCGTTTGCCGAGAGCATTCATCCGGATTTTGCCAACCATTTATTCGGGAAACATCCGCCTATCCCTGCCCGAAAGCCAAAAACAACGCAAAAATAATTCCGTTATAAAGGGTCATGGGCAGTTATAAGCAGTCATAAGTGAATGGGCTTTTGTGCGTATGCGGTTTATTGCTTACTTTATGCCGAGTCGGGTGCGGTTTATGTCCTGCCTTATCAAGTGGTTTGCGCGGGTCAGAGGTTAAACTGTTTTTGCCACTTACTATGCGACTCGCCAAAGGGCAAAGAAGCGATATGCGCTTTTATAAATCAGATGAAAAACTTAATACGCTAAAAAAGCATAGCGAAATTTATCGGCCGGATTCGCATGTATATCGGGTATCCGCACGAAGCAAAAAGAAAAAACAAATCCGGCCGTCAACAAGAAAAATTAAAGAAATGTATGTAATTTTCCTTGAAATTTTTTAAAAAAAAGTTATGATACAAAACAAAAGAAAAGGAAATAAAATGCGTTTATTATCAACATTGGTCAGTTTGGCTTTTTTTGGGTGTTTCGTTGCGTTTGTTATCGGGCTTATCGTTGTGATGCACTTTTCCGTCGGGTTGCCGGATTATCGGCAGTTGGCGGAATATCGCCCGATGATTACCACCCGAATCTACGCAAATGATGGTTCTTTAATGGCAGAGTATGCGAACGAAAAGCGCTCGTTTGTGCCGATTGAGCAAATCCCGCCAATGGTTATTAACGCCTTTTTATCGGCCGAAGATAAAAACTTTTATTCGCATGGCGGTATTGATTTAATCGGATTGACGCGTGCCGTTATTACGAACATTCGGAATATCGGATCAGGGCGTCGGTTTGTGGGGGCCTCCACCATCACGCAACAAGTGGCGAAGAATTTTTTATTAACGAGCGAACAATCCATTTCCCGTAAAATCCGAGAAGCCCTGTTGGCACGCAAAATTGAAGCCGCTTATACCAAGGACCATATTTTGGAATTATATTTAAATGAAATTTATTTGGGCGGTGGTTCTTACGGCATTGCCAGCGCAGCACTTTACTATTTTAACAAAGACTTAAAAGAATTAACACTGGCGCAAATGGCTTATTTGGCAGCACTGCCGAAAGCCCCGAACAACTATCACCCCGTGCGACGCCATGACCAAGCAGTGGCGCGCCGAAATTGGGTGTTATCGCGTATGGCGGAAGATGGCTATATTACGGAGGAAGAAGCCGAAGAAGCGCAAAAAGAGCCGTTGGAAGTTGCCAAAAGAGATAAAAACCTGCTTAAAATATCAGGTTATTATTCGGAAGAAGTTCGGCGCTTTATCGTTTCAAAATATGGGGAAGATGCCATGTATAACGGCGGACTATTTATCCGCACATCTATGGATCCGCGTTTGCAAAAAGCAGGTGTTACGGCACTTCAAAACGGCTTGTTGAATTATGATAAGCGACATGGCTGGCGGGGTGCAGTCGCGCGCATTGATATGGATAACGATGCAGATTGGAAAGAAAAATTTGAAAAACGCCATTTACCGCCATACGTGCCGGATGATTGGTCGGAAGCCATTGTTACCAACGTAACCGATAAGGACGCCGATATTTATTTGACGGACGGCACAACCGGAAAGATATTGCTCACAACGCTTTCATGGGCGCGCAAATCTCTCGGCAATTCAAGAATAGCGTCGGCAAAAGTTAAAAAGGTTTCCGATGTGTTGGCAAAAGGCGATATTATTTATGTTTCGCCGAAAGACGAAAAAACGCCGACAACGCATTTATATCTTTTACAACAACTGCCCGAGGCCGAGGGGGCTTTGGTGGCGTTAGATCCGCACACGGGGCGGGTATTGGCGATGGTCGGCGGATTTTCTTTTTATCGAAATCAATTTAACCGCGTGATTCAAGCCGAACGTCAACCCGGGTCATCGTTTAAACCGTTTGTGTATTTGGCGGCATTGGATTCGGGGTATACGCCTTCCAGTTTAATTTTAGATGCGCCGATTGTGATGCGGATGCCGGACGGCTCGGTTTGGAAGCCGAAAAATTACAGTCGCACCTTTTACGGGCCGACAACATTGCGCGTCGGGTTGGAAAAATCACGCAACTTGATGACGATTCGTTTAGCGCAAGCCATCGGAATGGATAAGGTGGCATCTTATGCGAAAAAATTCGGAATTTCAGATAATTTCTTGCCCGTTTTATCCTCGGCACTGGGGGCAAACGAAACAACGCTTTTGAAATTGGTAACGGCATACGGGGCTTTTGTCAACGGCGGAAAACAAATCACACCGAATTTAATCGATCGGATTCAAGATAGAGACGGCGTAACCATTTACAAGCATGATATGCGACCATGTCCGAATTGTATCGGCGAAAGTTCCGATCCGTTTAAAAAGCCCGAAATAATTGACGGTCGGGCACAAATACAAGACCCTGTCAGCGCTTATCAGATGGTCAACATTTTAACCGGTGTGGTTGAGCGCGGAACGGGGCGTGTAGCCAAAGCCGTCGGGCGCACACTCGGCGCTAAAAGCGGAACGAGTAACGATAGCTTTGATGCGTGGTTTATCGGTTTTTCGCCTGATTTGGTGGCAGGTGTTTGGGTCGGGTTTGATACACCGCGCACACTCGGCGCAAACGATACGGGCGGTGTTGTGGCCGGACCGATTTTCCGCGATTTTATGATTGAAGCATTAAAAGGACAGCCAAACATTCCGTTCCGTATTCCGGAAGGTGTGCGGTTGGTGAAAGTGAATCCGACAACGGGAAAACCCTCCAATGCGCCGGGAGCCATAGAAGAAGCGTTCCGCGCGGGAGACGAAATAACCGTATCGGATAAAGTTATCGGTAACAGCCAAGTCTATGATGCGGGAAGCGTGGGCTCGGCGGATATACCGGCCATGGGTGGTTTATATTAGCTTCGGCAAGATGAGAGCGAAACTTGCGCGAAATAATATATCGGGCGCCGGTAGATTGCAATAATACAACAATAATTTTGGCTTCGGAATATGCATGAAATGAACATTATCGGGGCAAAAGAAGAAAGAAGAAAGAATAAGAGAAAGGGTGTGCAAATGAAAAAAAGTTATTTTTACTTAAAGCAAATCGCAAAATGGTCTATGCCGGTTATCGGGATTACTTTGATTTGGTTTTTAGCAGAACTGGCACAGAATCAACACACCGTCAAATTATTTGAAGCCTACTTTCATCAACATCCGAGCCAAATTTTTTGGTCCGCCAAAAATCAAAAATTTTATATTCCGGGGTGGGAAAACGGTTTAAAAGCATCGTATGATACGGAAGATCGTATTTTTGTGATTCATATCGGGGAAGTCTCAACGGCGCTTTGTCGCCAACTGGTGAGCGCGGATATTCCTTTTCCGCATCAGTTTTGGGTAGACGGGCAACGGATTGATACGCAAAGTTTATCCTTATGTCATACAACACAACCACGGTATTTATCTTTTCAATTTTCGTCAGATTATAAATCCTTTGCGCATAAATTAACGGCAGATACACCATGCAAATGCGATAAGCCGTTTATTTCTTTCGGGTTATGCAGAGGACTTTGCTTGCATTATGATAGCTGTTTTCGCGCGCCACCATGTAATAAAAAACAATAAAAACACGCTTTCTGTTTGACAAAAGTTTCTTTTTGCGTATGATATAAGCAAATCAAGGTACCGAAATGAATTTAATTTTATTTAAATATATTTTAAAGCATTATATCTATATTTTCTTCGCAACTTTATTTGCGCTGGCAGCCATTGTTATGCTGTTTGATATGATAGAGCTGTTGCGCACGGCGGCAAAGCGCGAAAATATTGCTTTTATCAACATTGTTATTTTGGCACTTTTGAAATCACCGCAAATGATTCATATTTTATTGCCGTTTGTAACACTTCTTTCCGGCATTATTTTCTTTTTAAAATACAGCGCATCATCGGAATTAATTATTATGCGATCCGTCGGTATGTCGGTTTGGAATTTTTTAACACCGATTATTGCTTTTATTTTTTTACTGGGCGTGTTTAATACAACCGTTTTTAATCCGATTGCGGCCATGACGGCAAAACAATTTGAGCGAATGGAAGAACGAATCGGAATGACTTTTTCGCACCCGTTTTCATGGTCGGAAGATGGTTTTTGGCTTCGTGAGGCCGGAGATGAAAAGACCACGGTTTTGCGCGCGAGTCGCGTGCGTCAAAACGGAGACGAAGTGATATTGGATCGCGTTTCGGTATTTGAGCTGACACCCGAGGGGGCGTTAATACGACAAATTGAATCAAATATGGCTTTGCTGTCCAATGGTGTTTTAACGTTGCCGAATGCGTTTATTATGGATCCGGTGCACGAAGAAAGCAAGAAGGTGCAGGTTGAAAGTATCCCGACGGTTTTTTCGTTGGAACGGATATTAGAGCGGTTTGATGAACCGCAGACGATGTCCTTTTGGCGCTTCCCGCGGTTTATTCGTTTCTTAAAAGAATCGGGATTTGCAACGGCGGAACACTTAATGTATTTCCATGAACTCATAGCGTATCCGATGATGTTGGTTGCCATGTTGTTGATTGCTGCCGTTTTTGCCCTGCCCCCTACCATGCGTCAAGGGAAAACAATGCTTCGGATTGTGTTAGCCGTATTAAGCGGATTTGTTTTGTATTTTTTGGGGCGCGTAACCAATGTATTGGGATTATCTCAAAGTTTACCTTATATACTGGCGGCATGGGGTCCCTCACTGATTGTTATTCCGCTTTGTTTGGCGTCCTTATTGCATACAGAAGATGGTTAATCTGCGGTTATAATCTGTTTTTTTATTTGCCGATCTCAATTTAAATTCATATCTTGAAAATTAGCCGAAAGTATGATATACTGGATATATCGTAACAAAAAGAATGGAGGATTTTATGGAATACTTGGGGAGAAATAAAGACGGCATAACCGAAGTCAAGGTGGAAGATCATGATTCTGTCCCATGGGAATCGGAAGAAAAAAAAGTTAAATTTGATCAACAACTCGCTGAAGAAAACGCTCGCGCGCAAGAAGCATCGCAAACCGGCGGTGTATGGAGCTGGTTCCGTAATTCTATGCTCGGGCGCACGTTTGGTTTGGAAGATGAGGATAAAACAGGCAAAGAAGCGCAAGGACTCTGGGGCTGGATGCGTAACTCTATGCTCGGGCGCACATTCGGGCTGGATGATGTAAGCCGTGCAGGCGGAGAATCAAAAGGCCTTTTGAATTGGTTCAGTAATTCCATGGTTGGACGCTGGTTCGGTTTGGACGATGAAAGCAAAACAGGTAAAGAGTCGCAAGGGCTCTTGGGCTGGATGCGCAACTCTATGCTCGGGCGCACATTCGGGCTGGATGATGTGAGTCGTGCAGGCGGAGAGTCGAAAGGCCTTTGGAATTGGTTCAGTAACTCCATGGTCGGGCGCTGGTTCGGTTTGGATGATGCCGGTAAAGCTACGCCTCAACCGGCACAAAAAGATGACGTGATCGTTGAAAAGGGGGCGACAGAACAGGCTGATTCGAATGAAAGTTCAGCAAAAGAACGCTCGCGCACGCAAGAAGCGACAAAAGATAAATTGAAAGAAACAAAATTTGCCGAAAAAGCAGGCGATACTCTGCTTGACTCTTACTTCTCGAAAGATAAACCGTCAATTGGTTCGAGTGGAACAACAATCCTCCCTTCATCTCTGACAGGGACTCTCGGACAATCTCTTACTGCATCTGACTTGACATCAATACAGGGAAGAATATCATCAATGAGAGAACCTCTGGACCATTCACAGCACTCACAATCAAACACCGAGACAACTGTGGATAATGGCTTGAGTCTTGATTCTATAGTGCGGCAGGGAATTCCCTCGTTGTTGTCTATGTCACAAAGCGATCAACTAACGCCAGATGCAAATGATTCTGTGTCTACACCACAAATACCGGGACAAGGAATTTCAAACAACACCGAAAGAGCGGATCCTGCCCAACCATTCATGCCCCAGCTATATAACGGTCGCGAATAGAAGTAAAGCACATACCGTATTATAAGAGAGTTATCGTTTGAACGAACGATAACTCTTTTATTTTGAATTTGAAAACTATTCTATGTTACGCAATTTTCATTTTGCGCTTGAGGATTCTTTTGAATGACGCAAAGAAAAGAAGCAAAGTTTTTGCTTTCGGATATAATGAATCAACACATCAAAAGGAAAAGACGTATGTAAATCAACGGTATTCCGATTTATCAAACCGCCGATGAAACCAAAGCCATTGTTCGGGCGTTTCGCGTATCCATTTTTCAATTTCTTGATTGATGGAGAGCATTGTTTCATAAACCGCTTGTTCCTTATCGGGATTATGCGAAACGGCGAGCGGATATACGTCAATCTGAAAGCGTTTATCTTTTCGGCGAATACACCGCGCCATAAAAATCGGCATATTCAATTTTAAAGCCACCGTTGCAATGGCAGGAGCCGTCTTGGCCGGTTTTCCGAATAACGGCACATCAATGCCCTCCCGTAATTTCTGGTCGCACAAAATAACAACGCCTTTTCCCACTCGCAATAATTCAATCATTTTTTTGGCCCCTTGTGTCCCTTTCGGAATCAGCGTGCCGACACGGCGTTGAAATAAAATTTTATCCAGCCACGGATTATTGGCAGAGCGGTAAACGGGATTTAAACAATAATCATCAAAAAGTGGCGTTGTAACAGCCAATTCAAAATTGCCGATATGTGCCGAACACACAAAGCAACCCTGCTTCTTTCGGGCTACCTCTTTTAAATAATCCAAGCCTGAAAAAACGGCGCTATGATACAATTTTTCGCCATGCGGGACTTCGGCATAAACACGTCCCCAATGACGCCATGTTGCTTTTAAAATTTTCTCGCGTTCGGCGGGCGTTTTATCAGGAAAGGCGAATGATAAATTTTTGCGTGCAACGGCATTTCGTTGGGTTAAAACATGATACAATAATCCGCCGAGAAACGCACCGAAATCGGAGGCAACTTGCGTTGGCAACAGTTTAAACACGCCAAGCATTAACCAAACAATACCGCCCGTAAGCGGATCGGTAATAAATTGTTGCATTCTTGTGCGATGTGCCTGACGCAATGCTTGACTCATTTAAAAAACTCCTCGCAACAGTTCTTCAACTTCCGCAGGATTATCAAATACAAATTGCCCGTCAATAATATGAATGCGTTTTAATAAATCTTTCGGAATTTTAACGGCGTCTTTCGTCGTCGTTACAATCGGTAATCCGTTCGCGGTTTTCAACAAGCGCTCTATATCAAAACGCGTGTAGTAATAATGGTCGGGATAGCTTTCCGTTTTAACCACATGCACACCGCTTTTCGTAAGAACATCAAAAAATTTGGTCGGTTGACCAATGCCGGCAAATGCCAAAACATCTTTGCCTTTAATTTGTTGAATTGTTTTCGGATTCAACCGAAAACGCCCGGTTAGAATCGGCAAATCAATTTTATTGCGCTGTAAGTAAAAACGCACACCCCATTCATCTTCCCCGACAATCACAACGGCATCGGCTCGTTCCAATCCTTTTAATACAGGCTCACGCAACGGCCCGGCCGGAATAACGCATTCATTGCCGAATCCGCATTTGCCGTCAACCACCACAAACGAAAGCGTTTTAATCAATGAGGGATTTTGAAACCCATCGTCCATGATAATGCACTCTGCCCCGCGTTTAACGGCCGTTTGTGCCCCACGCGCGCGCCGATTATCAACAACCGTCGGCCCATAACACGCCAACAAGACGGCTTCATCGCCCACATCATACGGCGTATGATTTTCTAAATCCACAACCACATTTTTCAGCCGTGCTTTATAACCGTGATTCAAAAAGAAAAATTTTCTTTTTTGTTTATGCAGTAACCCTGCCAACGCCAGACAAACAGGTGTTTTTCCCGTTCCGCCGATAGATAAATTGCCGACACAAATAACGGGAATCGGTGCCTGATAGGGATTGATTGTGCGCCGAAAGCGAGAAGCCGTGCCGAAAGCATACACTGCTCCGAGCGGTTTTAAAAGACGCGACAAATAATGATTCGGAACTTCCCAAAAATGTGGTGTTTTCATCTTTTCTTCTTTTTCCCTTCCGTTTCCTTTTCCGTTATTTTATTTAAACACAAAACCGTTCATGTAAAATATCATACACACGGTTTAACACATCCATTTCGGAGGTTGCCATTTTTTCTGCGCGAGTTGCCATTTTTTCGGCACCGGCCGGTTTCATTAAAAATGATAATAATTGCTGAGTTAAACCGGCACCGTCTGCCACCTCAACCAACGCATTCGCTTTTTTGGCTTTGGCAACGATTTCGCGGAAATTAAACGCATACGGTCCGATTATGACGGCTCTGTGTAACCGCATCGGTTCCAACATATTTTGTCCGCCGAACGGAATTAACGATCCGCCGACAAATACATACGGGCTTAATTGATAAATCAACCCCATTTCTCCGATGGTATCGGCTAAATAAATGTTTGTTTGAGAGGTAATCGGCTCACCCCGTGAACGCCGAGCAACCGTTAAGCCGTTTTTAATCAGCATTTTTTCAATTTCGTCGCCTCTGTTCGGGTGACGCGGAGTAATAATCGTTAATAAATTTTTATATTCGCGTGCAATTTCCAGATGTGTTTGCATGCCGATTTTTTCTTCGTTGGCATGCGTGCTTGCCATACACCAACAGGGACGCTCCCCAATCATTTTTTTCATGGCCTTTAATTCCGTTAAATCAAACGGCGGATACGTTGCCGCGAATTTCAAATTCCCGACACTGACCACATCATTTGCACCCAATACTTTGAGCCGACGGGCATCTTCCTGTGTTTGCCCGAACGAAAGCGTGAATAAATTTTGAATGGCTTTGATCATAACGGGTAATTTTTGCCAACGCGCAAAAGATTTATCCGAAATGCGCCCGTTTAACAAGACCAACGGAATGTTATTTTCGCGAATAGCCGAAAGCATGTTGGGCCAAAAATCGGATTCAAACCATAAAACAAGATCCGGCTTCCAATGTTTCACAAAAGCCTTTGTCGCCCAAGGAAAATCAACGGGCAGATATTGATGAAAGGCTTTTTCAGGCAACCGAACAGCCATTAAATCGGCCGATGTAACGGTGCCCGATGTAACCATTACCGTTAAATTTCTGTTTTCTGCCAAGAGTTTTTTAACCAGTGGCAACATGGATAAACATTCGCCGACGCTTGCGCCGTGCATCCAAACCAATTTGCCGTTCGGGCGCCGTTTTCGGCAAATGCCCAGCCGTTCCGCAAATCTTTTTTTATCTTCTTTTCCCCGATATAAACGGAACAATAATAACCCGGCAATCAGCGGACTGCCGATAATCGTTAATAGACGGTATAAAAATAATGTTGCCATTTTCCAAAACTTTCTGATATGATAAAAACATCTTAACGTAAATGAAAAAAAAAGGCAAGAAATATGATACGGATTCAATCAAAAAATCCGCTTTTCCGAGCGACACTGATATCGGCATTAAGCGAATTTGAAGCAACGGATACGGAATTACCCACGGAAGAAACGGCTGTTTTATTGATTTGCGATACACAAGAAGCCGTCAACGAATTATTACAAACTCCGCTTTCTTGTGCGGTTGTATTATTGGGAACACATCATGCCGAAGCCGATTTGGAAATACCGTTGCCGTGTGTGCTGAATGAGTTGAAAGAACGGTTGCGCGTTCTAATTGCCCAACGCCAAAATGCGCCGACGTTTGAAAACAAAACATTTTTGTTTGAAGGGGCAAAACGGCTACTGACAAATAAGAAAACAAAGCATGCCGTTCCGTTGACGGAAAAAGAAACGGAGTTAATTTCCTATCTGGTAAAAGCGTTGCCGAATCCGGTTTCAAAAACGGATTTATTAAGTGCGGTTTGGAAGTATAATCCCGATGTGGAATCGCATACGGTGGAAACACATATATACGGCCTGCGCCAAAAAATAGGGGAAGAAAATGCCGATAACTTTATTATCAATACGGCCGACGGTTATATTCTTTCGGAAAAATAACGGCGTTGACAAATTTAAAAAATCCGCCTACACTACACGCAGATTTTCATTGTTTTTCTGATACAGATTGAAGGAAGTTTATCATGCAATTTAATGCCAGACCGCTCAAAACGCATCTCAAAAAAGTAAAAGGCCGGCGCGCTTCCAGCACAAAATGGTTGCAACGGCAAATCAATGATCCGTATGTTGCCGAGGCGCATCGGTTGGGTTTTCGCGGACGGGCCGCTTTTAAAATTATGCAGTTAGATGACCAGTTTCATTTTTTTAAACCCGGAAAACGCGTGGTTGATTTAGGATGCGCGCCGGGAGGTTGGTCGCAGGTGGCCGTGGAGCGGGTGAAGTCAACACCCGAAAATCCGCTGGTTGTCGGGATGGATTTATTGGAGGCTAAACCGATTGCGGGCGCAAAACTTGTGCAAATGGATTTTACGGCCGATGAAGCACCCGCAAAATTGGAAGAGTTGCTGGGCGGGCATAAGGCAGATATTGTAATGTCGGATATGGCATCAAACACAACGGGTATGCACAGCATTGACCACTTGCGCATTATGGGTTTATTGGAAATGGCGTATGATTTTGCCTGCAAGATTTTAAATAAAAACGGTGTGTTTATTGCAAAAATTTTCCAGGGCGGGACGGAAAATCAATTTTTGGCCGAGATGAAAAAAAATTTCGCCGTTGTCAAACATGCCAAGCCGGATGCCAGTCGCAAAGATTCATCGGAAGTTTATGTGGTGGCTACCGGCTTTCGCGGTGGTGCGTCGGAAAATGGTGCGTCGGCAAATAATGAAAAAAGTTAAACGGTTGTGCGCCGTCAGGCAATGAAAAAAGGTCAACAATTAACGCACGCGTTCAACAGTTAACAAAAAAATACGGGAGAGGAAAGAGAGAATCACATGCAAGAAAATCGCTTGAAAGATTTAGCAGAAACCGTATTGACGGAGATAAATCAAACAGCGCGCCCCGCAAGCGAAGTGCTGAATACATTTACGCGCACGCATCGGTTTTTGGGCGCTAAAGACAGACGATTCTTAACCGAAACGGTATGGCGTGTATTGAGGCAAAAAGCGCGTTTGGCTTATTGCTATCCAAGCGCCTCTTTACGCGAACAAATTGATTTATCCGAACGGCCCGTTCCCATGTCGGACGATATGCCGAAAGCCGTTCGGTGGGAAGTGCCGGCCTGGATCCCTGCGCATATCAATCAACCCGAAACGGAATTACCGGCATTATTGGAAACCCCGCCGATTGTGTTAAGGGCAAACGGCCGACGGGAAGAAATTCGGCAAAAATTAAAAGAAGAAGGGATTGAAACGGCGCCGACGGCTCTTTCTCCTTACGGACTGATTTTGCAAAAACGCGTGAATTTAAATAACAGTTTATGTTATCGGCAAGGGCTGGTTGAAGTGCAAGATGAAGGGTCGCAACTATCGGCCATGCAAGCGGGAGTTCAAGCGGGCGATTGTGTATTGGATTATTGTGCCGGAGCGGGCGGGAAATCGCTGATTTTTGCGCAACTGATGCAAAACAACGGCCGTATTTTGGCGCATGATGTTTCGGCGCGCAGTTTAAAAGAGTTAAGCAAACGTGCTACCCGCGCCGGTGTTTCCATTATTGAAACAACCACGAATCTGCCGGCATGGCAAAAAATGCACCTGTCAGTTCAATGGACACACGTGGTGGTAGATGCCCCTTGCTCCGGAACGGGAACATGGCGACGTTGTCCGGATGCCAGATGGAAGCTGACCGAAGAACAAGTCAAAGCATTATGCCGTAAACAAGCGCAAATTCTATCAAAAGCCTCGGCTTACGTTGCGCCGAACGGGCGATTGGTTTATATTACCTGTTCTTTATTGACAGATGAAAACAGTAAACAAATTCAACATTTCTTAAAAAAGAATACGGCTTTTAAATTATGCTCGCATAAGCAGTTTTCGCCGGCACGCACCCGAACGGACGGCTTTTTTTGCGCCGTTATGCAACGGGTGCGATAACAAGCGGTTGAAAAACAGCGCTTAAACGTCATAATATCTAAAAAAACAAAGTGTTCTCAAAAAAATACGCTGTCGGCCGATTTATTTGAACAAAATCTAAAAAAAATCGTTCTAACTAGTGAAAACGGCTTGCGATATTGAAAAAAATTTTATATTTTAGTTTCATTCAAGTTGAAGGGGTGAATAATGAAACAAAACAAAAAAATGCTACAAATGGTGAGAGGTCTTTCCCGCCGTTCGAAATATACGTTGTTTATTTTATGGTCCGTGGCGTGTATCAGCGTCGGATACGGCGTGCATACGGCTGTTCAACCAATGGGACAAATGCCCGGCGGTATGAGCGAAACGTATGTATTAACCGGAAAGCCCACCGTAAAAGATATGCGTTCTTATCAATCTTTTATTGCGTTTGCCGAGCCGATTAACGAAGTGAATTTAAAACCGCAGGTATCCGGAACGGTAGAAGAAGTTTTGTTTAAAAACGGGTCTTATGTTAAAGAAGGCGATGTGTTGTTTGTAATTGATAAACGCAAATATGAAGCCAACGTGCAATCGGCCCAAGCGGATTTGGATAAAGCCCATGCCAATGTGGTGCAAATCAAGAATGATTATAATCGTCAGTTAAAGTTGTATCAAGATAAGTTTTTACCGAAAGCCGAATTGGAAGTGGCAGAAAGTAATTTGGCGCAGGCCAATGCCGCCGTGCAACAAGCCGATGCCAATTTGAAACTGGCGCAACTGGATTTAGAGCACGCAACCGTTGTGGCCCCCATCAGCGGATATATCAGCAAGGCGCTGGTTACAAAAGGAAATTATGTAGATACAAACGGCACAACGTTGGCACGTATCGTGCAAACAAATCCGATTCGGATTTCATTTTCCGTAACGGATAAAGAGCGGTTGGAAGGGTTAAAAATGCATAACGGAAATGTCGGCTTAACCGAAATGAATTTAATTCTTTCGGATGGACGCAGTGTTGATATTATGCCGACGACATTGTTCGCCGACAGTGAAACCAGCACGGATACGGCAACTTTATCCGTTTATATAGAGTATGATAATGCCGAAAAATTACTCTTGCCGGGTAATATCTTTACCTTACGGATTCCGAATACCGAAAAGAAAAATGCCGTTACCGTCCCGCAAAGCGCCGTTTTACAAGATGCCAACGGGAAATATGTTATGAAAACCAATCCGTCGGGTATTGCCGTTCAGCAATATATTGAAACAAGCGAAACCATCGATAACTATGCCGTTATTGATAAGGGGTTAAGTGCGAACGATACCGTTATTTTATCGGGCGGACAAAAAGTTTCAACCGGTCAAAAAGTTAAATCAATCAGTGCTGATAATCAAGAACAGGAAGCCACCGCAAAACCGACGGATAATCCGGATGTTTCTGCCGAAAAACAGATAAATGTTGAATCAGTGCAAGATAAATCAGCTCAAACAGATTAAGTGATACGAAAAAGAGGAACCAGAAATGTTTTCGCAGTTTTTTATTAACCGTCCGCGATTTGCCGTTGTTATTTCGCTTATTTTGAGTATTGCGGGCCTTGTTTGTTTATTTAAATTACCGATTGCTTTATATCCGGAAGTAACACCGCCGGAAATTTCGGTGCGTGCCTCTTATCCGGGTGCCAGCGCTGATGTGGTGGCAAAAACAATCGGTATTCCGTTGGAAGAAAAAATCAACGGAGTGGAAGATATGATGTATATGAGCTCTACTTCTTCCGACGGATCATATCAACTGACGGTAACATTTAATTCGGGTGTTGATCCCGATATTGCCCAAGTGAAAGTGCAAAACCGAATCCAGCAGGCAAATTCCTCATTGCCGACGGAGGTGCAACGCCAAGGATTAACGGTTCGCCGTCGTTCGTCCAGTATGCTGGCGTTTTTGGCTTTCTTTTCACCGAACGGCACAATGAGCACGAATGAAATGAATGACTATATTCAAAATAACATTTCTAAAAACTTAACAAAAGTTAACGGGGTCGGGGAAGTCTCCGTTTTCGGTGCAAAAAAAAGCATGCGGATTTGGATGGATGCCGATAAGATGTCGGCATTGAATCTAACAATAGATGAGGTGAAAAGCGCCATTGAAAGCCAAAACTATCAACCCTCACTCGGGCAGTTAGGCGCTCGGCCGGCGGAAAGCGCTAATTTAATGGTATATTCGTTGCAAACAAAAGGGCGGATTAACACGGTTGAAGAATTTGAGAATATCGTTGTCAGAACGGATAAGCAAGGCGGACTTGTGCGCATGAAAGATATTGCCCGTGTAGAAATCGGTTCCGAGAACTATTCGCACCAATCCGAATATAACGAAGCACCGGCCGTGGCCATGGGTATCAACTTAACATCAGGAGCCAATGCACTTTCCACCATGCAAGGGGTAATTAAAGAATTGGAACGGATGCGACAATTCTTCCCGGAAGATTTTGATTATGTTGTGGGGATGGATACAACCGAATACATTAACGAATCAGTCGCAGAAGTGGCGTGGACGCTATTACTTACATTTGTGTTAGTTGTGTTTGTCTGCTTTATTTTCTTGCAAAACAAATGGGCAACCCTGGTGCCGACGTGTGCCATTCCCGTATCCTTGTTGGCAACGTTTATCGTGATGTATGGTTTAGGCTATACCATCAATATGTTTACGTTGTTCGGGCTTGTATTAGCCATCGGCGTGGTGGTGGATGATGCTATTTGCGTGGTGGAACGGGTGATGACGTTGATTGATACCGAAAAAATGACACCGAAAGAAGCAACCATTCAAACCATGCATGAAATTTCGGGCGCTTTGATTGCGACAACACTTGTTTTGTTGGCCATTTTCGTTCCGATTGCATTTATGGGCAGTGTGACGGGTAAAATTTATCAGCAATTTGCCGTAACAATTTCTACGGCGGTCGTGTTTTCAACCTTGAACGCTTTAACGCTTTCGCCCGCGATTTGTTCTACCATGTTACGCCCGAATGCGCAAATTAAGTCGCGTTTCTTACAATGGTTTAACGGTGCGGTCGTGCATTCATCCCGCATGTATCAATGGGTTGTGGCGCGTATGGCGCGAAAACTGGTGTTGATTGCGCTGATTTTCGGTGTTTTTGTTTGCGGGGCCTACGGGTTCCTCTCGCATTTAAAAACATCATTTATTCCGAGCGAAGACCAGGGGAAAATCATCGTCAGCATTCAATTACCCGAAGGGGCCTCCTTTAAACGCACGGATGAAATTATCCGCCGAATTATACCGATTTTACGGCAAGAACCGGGTGTCAGCGCCGTGATGACCATTACCGGACATAGTATGACGGGTGGTAGCGGTGAAAATATGGCAATGGCCATGATAGCTTTGGATCATTGGGGATTGCGCAAAAGTGATGAATTGCAGTCAAGCGCGATTTTGCAGAGTCTGAAAGCGAAACTGGATGTAATTCCGGAAGCAGAATTTCAACTGATGGAATTACCGTCTATTCCGGGATTAGGTATGTCGGGCGGATTGTCTTTAAAATTGCAATCACTGAACGATACGGATTACGATCGCTTGGATAATACCACACGTGCGTTTATGGATAAGATGATGCAAGATCCCTCCATTTTATATGCATTTACAAACTTTACGGCTAAAACCCCGAATATTTATTTGGAAATAGATCGGTTAAAGGCAGAAGCGATGCAAGTGCCTCTGGCAAATATCTTTGCTTCATTGGAAAGTTATTTGGGATCCAGCTATATTAACGATATTAACTTCGGAACGCAGGTTAACCAGGTGATTATTCAATCCGATTGGAAATATCGGCGTGATACGGAAAGTTTAAAGCGAATCTATGTGCCGAATCAATCGGGCGAGATGGTGCCGTTATCCACATTTGTAAAGTTGGAACCGATTTTATCCCCGCGTCAAATTATTCGGTATAACCAATATCCGGCGGCCGGTGTTACGGTAATGGCTGACGAGGTAACAAGTAGTTCGGGTGAAGCCATGCAAGCCATTGAAGCGTTGGCAACTACCGATTTGCCGAAAGATTATGCCTATGAATGGTCGGATATGAGTTATCAAGAAAAGAATAATGAAGGGCAAGTATCCGGATTGATTATGTTGGCGGTTTTATTTGCTTACTTATTCTTGGTGGCGCAGTATGAAAGCTGGACGGTGCCTATTCCGGTGTTAATGAGCGTTGTTGTGGCCGTAACGGGTGGTATGCTCGGCTTATGGATTACGGGATTGCCGTTAAGTATTTATGCGCAGTTAGGGTTGATTTTGCTTGTCGGGTTGGCAGCAAAGAATGCAATTTTGATTGTTGAATTTGCCAAAGAAGAGCGCAAAACGGGAACAGGCATTCCGCAATCGGCCTTAAAAGGACTCTCGGTGCGGTTTCGGGCCGTGTTGATGACGGCGTTTACGTTTATTTTGGGCGTGTTCCCGATGATTATCGCAACGGGTGCCGGTGCAGCCAGTCGGCGAGCAATCGGGGTTCCCGTGTTCTATGGAATGCTTATCGGCACATGCTTGGGCTTGATTATTATTCCGTTATTGTATGTGTTAGTGCAAACAATCGTAGAACGGCGCGGGAAAATCTGGCGGAGATTAACAAAATAAAAAGCGCGCAAACTATTTTGCCGTAGCGGGTGAGGTTTAGATATTCAAGATATATGAACATTATTCTGCAAACCTCCTTTCGGTAAAATAAAAATCAGCAACCGTTTGCTTCTAAAAGAAAAAGCCTTTTCCGAAAACGGGGAGGCTTTTTTATATCTAAAAAATACACGCTTAACATAATGAATTCACGCACACGCATTGCGTTAGGTAATACCGTGCCGAATAAAGCAAGTTAATAAAACTATACTATCTGTAACCAGCATTATCACAGTTATCTTACTGAATGGAAATCACATAGGAAAAAGCAATGCTTGTTTTTAATGAGCGCGTGAATGCTTTAAGGCCTATAACCCCCATGTTGCTTGCAAATATTTTATTCTTATAAGCAATACGCACTTTTTAGGATCGCTCCTCCGATTGATTTACGTCTTCCGGCGTTTTTTCTTGATGAACTTGTCCGGCATGGGATAACGTTGCATTATTTTGTTGACCGCTTAAAACATTTTCCACCCGTTCACCCAATTGCCGTGTTTGATTGACGCGTGCGGACAGTTGCTCTATCCCTCCTTGTTGATGAATAATTTTGTCTGCGATGGATTCGGCGTTGAAAGATTGACGTGGCTCACTTCGGTATTGAGAAATACGTTGATAGTCTCGCTCAATATCCTGCGGTCTCGGCCGAATGGGACCATGTGGCAATCCTTGCCTTGCCTGTTCAATCATATTTCTTAAATTGGCGGCCGCATGTGCCGCCATGGCCGCCGTTGCGGTTGCAGATAATCCAAGCGTTGCGTTTGCAGCAGCCGACTGTGCCGCAGCCTGTTGTTGAGCCATAATCTGTTGGGCTTCCAAATTAGTTTTATTATCTGTCCGAATGCGTTCTTGCATTTGTTGCTTTGTCTGCTCTGCCGAAACGGTTTGCACATTTTTAGTGCCGGTTTCATCCACTCTTGTATTATCGGAACGAATAATCTCGGTTGGAACTTTTTGCTCTTTACTTCTTAAAAATGCGTTGGCATGGCCCTGTGCCGTTAATTCGTTTTGTGCCACACGTAATGAATCGTTTTCGGCGAGTGTGCGTTTTGTTTTCTCAGCGGTTGATTGCTGATGAAACATTGTTTGCTCGCGGGAAACTTGTGCTGATTGTATGCGGATATTTTCATTTTTGATTTGTTCGGCAAACCGCTGTTCCAAGCGTTGCCGTGTTATTTGCTCTTGCTGTTGCAATAATGATTTTTCGTATAAGGCTCGCCGTAAAGGCTGTTGTTCTTTTTTTTCATCTGCTTTTATTTTTTTATCAATTAAATCCGTGTTCAATAAACGCATGTCGGCTTTTTGTCCGCGCGCTTTTTGACTCCAATACGTTTGTGCCTGTTCTTGCAGTAAAATATCTTTTTTAAATCCTTTAAATCCCATACCGAGTAACAATTTGTCCACTAAATTGGGTTTTGCCGAAATATCGCCGTTTTTAATCTGCGCCCCTTTCACGCCGTGCACAAAAAAATCAACCATCTGTTGCCATGGACTCCGCTCCGTTTTTTCAGGTCCTTTCGGATTTTCTTTCTGTGTGTTTTTTTGTTGGATTGGTTGGATTTGTTTTAAAAATTCCTGTTGCGATTGTTTCGGTTGAAGACCTAATTGTTTGAGCTCATTTTCATCTTCTCCTTCGCCCGATTCATCATCTTTCGTGCCGGAACCGGTTGTGCCGTCATCGTCATCATCGTCATCATCCGGGGCGGTATCATCCGTTTCATCATCGGGATTATCATCATCTGGATCATCAGGGTCCGTCGGCTTTTTCTTGCGTTTTTTGCGCAAACGCAAATCGTATGCGGGTGCCGGTCTTTTATGCAGATAGTCATGCTGTTTCTCCGTGGCACCAGAAAGAATTTCTTCGGTCGAGATTGCTTCTTTTTCGGATTCGTTCATCATTTTACCCCCAAATGCCCATGGCTCATTTACTCTATTCTACACGAAAAAAGTTTTGTTGCAAACATTTTTTAAAATGCCTTTGAAAAAGCAGTCGGCAATTCTCTTTGAAACAAAGAAAAGTAATTTTATAACCCCCTGATAAACAAAAAAATGCAAAGAAAATGCGCGCATTTGAAAAAGATACTTGCTTTTTGGCAGAAAATATGCCTAAATAATAACCGATTTTTGAAAATGCGGGATAGGCCCGCGTGTATATGAACTTGAACAAAGGAGAAAATGATGACAGTTCGTGTTGCTATTAACGGTTTCGGCCGTATCGGTCGTTTAGTGTATCGTGCATTCTTGGAATCAGGTCGCAAAGATATCGATATTGTTGCGATTAACGATTTAGGTGATGCCAACGCCAACGCATATCTTTTAAAATATGACTCCGTTCACCGTGCAACGCCGTTTGACGTGCGTGCCGAAGGGGATTATATCATCGCCGGTGATTACAAAACAAAAGTGATTGCACAACGTGACCCGACACAATTACCGTGGAAAGAAATGGATATTGATATCGTGATGGAATGCACGGGTATCTTCACAGCCAAAGAAAAAGCCATGGTTCACATTAATGCCGGTGCCAAACGCGTTTTGGTTTCGGCTCCGTCGCAAGGTGCTGATAAAACAATCGTGTTCGGTGTCAACCAAAACACATTAACGGCTGATGACTTGGTTGTTTCCAATGCTTCTTGCACAACGAACTGCTTAGCTCCGGTTGCCTACGTGTTGGATAAAGAATTCGGCATTGAACAAGGATTTATGACAACGATTCACTCTTACACAAATGACCAAAAGATTTTGGATCAAGTGCATAAAGACTTATACCGTTCACGTGCCGCAGCCATGAGCATGATTCCGACTTCAACGGGTGCCGCCAAAGCCGTCGGATTGGTATTACCGCAATTGGCCGGCAAATTGGATGGTGTATCCATTCGTGTACCGACGCCGGATGTTTCTATCGTTGATGCGAACTTCATTATGAAGAAAGCCGTCACACGTGACGAAGTCAACGCCGTTATGGAAAAATATGCAAACGGTGCTTTAAACGGCATTTTGGGCTACAATACGGCTCCGTTGGTTTCCGTTGACTTTACGCACAACTCGCATTCATCTACATTTGATGCCAACGGCACAAAAGTGATGGGTGGCACACAATTACGTGTTATGAGCTGGTATGATAACGAATGGGGTTTCTCAAATCGTATGTTAGATACGGCTGCTTACATGGGTTCGCTCATTAAGTAAGGCGAGAAAGCAAAAGATGTAAGGAGGGCAGTCATCAAACAGAGGGCTTCCCTCCTTATTTACTTAACGGCAGACTTGATAACAAAAAAAGGATTGAAAAATGACATATAAAACATTAGATGATTTTGATTTTGATGGAAAAACCGTCTTTGTGCGCGCCGATTTAAACGTGCCGGCAAAAGATGGTAAAATTACAGATACAACGCGGATTGATCGTTTTGTGCCGACATTAAAAGAACTCGTCAGCAAAGGGGCAAAAGTGGTGGTTGCTTCTCACTTCGGGCGTCCGAAAGGGGAAAAGAATCCTGAATTTTCCATGGCCTTTTTGGCAGATGCATTATCAAAAGCAAGCGGATTAAAAGTTGTGTTTGCACGGGATTGCATCGGTGATGAAAGAGATATGCTTATTCGCGGTATGCAAAAAGGCGATGTGATTTTGCTTGAAAACTTGCGTTTCTATCCGGGCGAAGAAAAGAACGATAAAGAATTTGCCGAACACTTGGCCAGCGGTATCGATATTTATATTAACGATGCGTTTTCAACGGCACACCGTGCCCACGCTTCCACGGAAGGAATGGCGCATTTATTACCGCGCGGGGCCGGTCGGTTAATGCAGGAAGAATTGCAAGCATTAGATAAAGCCCTCGGCAATCCGGAACATCCGGCCGTGGCTTTGGTCGGCGGATCAAAAGTGTCAACGAAATTGGATTTACTTTCTAACTTGGTCAAGAAAGTTGATTTCTTGTGCATCGGTGGCGGTATGGCGCACACATTCTTGGCTGCCAAAGGGATTCCGATGGGCGAAGGTTCGTTGGTAGAACCGTCCATGATTGATACGGCAAAAGAAATTTTAGCCAATTCGGGAAATTGCAAAATTGTTTTACCGGTTGATTTAACATGGGCCGATCAATTCGGCGAAGGCCAGACACCGCATGTTTCCGATGCAACCGACGTTCCGGCAGGAAAGGTTTTGTTGGATATCGGACCAAAATCGATTGCCGAATTCATCAATACGATTGCCCATTGTAAGACATTGATTTGGAACGGCCCGGTCGGTGCGTTTGAAATCAAGCCGTTTGATAAAGGCACGAACGAAATTGCCGAAGCCGTTGCGAAGTTAACGAAAGAGGGTAAACTGACCTCTGTTGCGGGTGGTGGAGATACGGTATCAGCTTTAAAGAAAGCAGGTGTTGCGGATTCGCTCACGTATGTATCGGCAGCAGGCGGTGCATTCCTTGAATGGATGGAAGGGAAATCTTTACCCGGTGTTGCCATTTTAGGATAAGCAACTGATAAGCAATTTTTGCTAAAAGGAAAAAGTCTTTTGCGTGTGATACGTAAAAGACTTTTTTATGTGAAGAAATGAAGCGATAACTAAGACGAAACAAACAAGACAAAAAAGAATCTACCGAGAAAGCAAAACAGCTTGGATAAAGGTCTTACGAGCAAAATTCTGTTTTAAAATCGGAGTTTGATTTTCAAAAGAAAGCGAGCGTAATCCGTTTTGATTTTTTATTCTTTCAAGACGCAATAATTCCCATCCAGCGTGCGTTCTTCGTAGCATTCCATACAAGCATCGGTCATATTCTGAACATTCACACGATCTTCGGCATCGCAGGGATAACATTTATTATCTCTACCACGTAGCGGGGCATCTGCCGGGCATTTCGGAACGCACATATCATTGTATCTATTGCGTGTATCAGGACACTGTTCACATCCAACTTCATTAAAAGCTCCTATTCTGATATTTTCTTGTGTTTCGCAAGAATAACATTTTCCATCTGCTCCTGTAAAAGTTCCATATTCTTTTCCACATGGTAATGAGCAATAACGCTTATAATCTCCATTTGCAACACGATTAGGACACATTTTTTCACATACACTTGTTGCTGACGGACCAATATAAATCGGATTTGGATCATCACAACTGTAACATTTCCCATCTTCAGTTCGAACCTCATTATCTGTACAGCCTAATACGCAATAATCACCTAGCCACAAACGATTATCGCATTGTTCACAAGTAGAACTGTCCATATGGCTCAAACTGACATTCTGACTTATATCACACGGATAACATTTCCCGTCTGAACCGGCAAATGTGCCATTTTTACATGGAATAATACAGTAATCACCTCCCCAACCGTCAGAAACACGATTTTGACATTTTTGTGAACAGAGTATTTTACAGTTATTCATCCGAATAGGATTCTCTTCATCGCAATCGTAGCAAATACCGTCAGTGCCTCTAAATTGACCTTTAGGACAATCTAAGATACAGTAATACCCTAGTTTATACCTATTTTTACATACCTCACATCCATTGCGATGAACATCGCGAACGTAAATATCATCTTGGATATCGCAAGGATAGCATTTTCCACCGCCTCCCGTAAATTCGCCGTTGGCGCAGGGGAGAGAACAATACCAATCATTCATTCCATTTACTACCCTATTAGGACATTTTGAAGTGCATTGTTGTGTGGCAAATTCATGCATAACAATCGGTTCGGATTCACTGCAACTATAACATTTACCACTGGAATCACGAATTTCTCCCTCACACGGCAAAACACATTTATTATTCCATATTTCTCTGCTTGGGCAAGCGTTGCAGTTTTCATTCACGCCTGTGACGTCTACACCGGTTTCTTCCTCGCAGGAATAACAATTCCCGTTTTTATCAATCAGCGGTTTAAACCATGGGCAACATTGGTCGCCTGCCACATTGCAACAATACCCGTTCATTGTAGACGGGCAACAATACGGCCCCGCCCACCTGTCGCTCGTGCAACAGACTTGACTCCCCGTTAAAATATCTTGCCTGCA
>CALXVP010000009.1 GCA_944392125.1 uncultured Alphaproteobacteria bacterium
GACATCCTATAACTATAATTCAACACCAAAGACTCCCACAACACCTGTAGCGGGGGCTACAGCAAAACCTGGGGCGGGGACTCCAGCAGTACCTCAACCTAGTCAAGGTTCAGCTCTAATAAGTACGGGATACGACCCAAGCAAACTCTATGTAGGCGTAACGCGAGATCCCCTCGGCCGTATTACAGTTGTTGCAGCACGAGGAGGTGAGCCGGTGTACAACATGACCTTTGCCGGGAAAAACCTTACCGAGCAGGGCTGTCTGAATAGAGCGATGCCGGAGATTTACAAAAGGCTCCCAGAAGGACAACAAATACAGCTGGTATCCCCTGACAACAAGGCTCTAACACTCCCTCGGGCGAATCCAACGGGGGCTACAACACTTGCAGTGAGGCCAACAGGTACTCCGATGAGTCCAGAAGTGCTTCCACTTCCTCAACCACATGAAGCTGTAACGGGGGCTAGACCTAACACTGGCGTTAGAACTGGAGTAGGATACGTTATGAGGGGAGCAGCAGCACTAGGTGCAATAGATTCAGGTCATGAGGCTTTTCAAAACTTTGAAGATGGTGAAATTGGAGAGGGAGTTCTCAACACCGGTATAGCTACTGGACTAGGTGCCGGTGCTGCTGAGGGGTTTCTGGGGGGCACTGCTGCAACAGCGGCGAGAGTAGCAGGCGCTGCCGGTGGTGCACTCTACTTTGGAAAAGATGCATATAATTCATATCAGGAAGGTGACTATCTCAGTGGTTCAATTTATACTGCCGGAGCTTTCGCCGCAGGGGCGCAAGCAGTTGCATCTGCAGTGGGGGCAGGGGCATCTATTGGTCCCGCTGCACCCCTTGTTATCGCTGCTGCTGCTGGTTGGAGTCTAGGAACATCGATTGGAAAATATGTGGTTTTGCCAGCTATGCATTATTCCATGAATGCGAAAGACGCTACCGATTTGGTTGGGAAGGGTTTTGAATCTGTCCCCATCGGATCAGAAGCTGCGTACCTACAAGGATTTGCTAACTATTTTAACGAAGGTTTCGACGTAACTACAACAGGCACTGATTGGAGTGAAGAGTTCCGTCGTCTGTTTACTGGTAATGAATCTCGCAGGAATGCACTCTTTGCAAGAATCAGATCCGATCCTCAAGCCATGTATGACGCAGGCACGAAAGGATACGGTTATCACAACCAGTTTTCTGCAAATCCATTTTTGATACATGAAAGTCTTCGAGCCGGAGCTAAACCGCATGGTTTTGATACCATTCCTGATAGGGGATATCGTTTAACTTCTGATGACTCTGATGAGGATGATGTTAAATCTGATTTTTCGCGTATTTTTCGTATCGATCCGCCGTCAACCTTTGTAAGAGGACAAGTTGCAGAGGAACTTGTAATAAGTGGTGCCGGATTTTCTGTTGATGATTTAAGATCTGCAATACGAAATGGTGATGATTTCGTATTAAACCGAATGTTACTTACCGTAAGTGGACAAGACGGCAAAAGAAGGGTCTTATATACTGTCAAAAAAGATGATAAAGGCTATAACCTAGAATTTACACCTCCCAAAGAAGGTGAGAAGTTCATCCTTCCTGAAAAAATGCGGACGGAAGAGAACTTGAATGGGCTTATACACGCAGCTATCGACAGAGGAAAAGTATCAGCTCAAAATATTGCCTGTTTACAATATGCTTTTAATCATGATTGCAGTCTAAAAATTTCTTCAGAGAATTTAGAAGCGATACTATCAGACCCACTAGAAACTATGAATGATACAGATGCATATTGGGATGAGAATACAGATGAGTTGAATAACATGAGAACAGGCGTTTTGGAAACTCTCTGTGGAAATGAAAAGGACGGTTATCTTTTCAATACTTGGGAAATAACACCTCAGGTTATTGACGCCGCTGCGAACAGTTTAAATGCGGAGCAAAGATATGCTTTGGTATCGTATGTAATGCAAAGCGGAATTGGAAAAGATAATCCTGAAATGCAAAGAGCAGTACAAGATGTGTTGCGGGTTACACCGCAACCGGTGAAACCTTCTGACGGTCTTATCTCTTTGAATGAGTTAGGAATAGATCTCCTTGCGGAGGGAGATACTCCTCCTGCAAATGGGGAAGCAATTCTGCAAGAAGCAGTGGCAGATCTCCAAAATACTGCAGGAACGACAAATCCGCAAGCAGACAATGCTCCGTCTCTTGCTACAGTTGTTGAAACATTAATGCCACAAACAGGAAATGGTGTACCTATAGGAACAACCACAGAAGTATTGATGCCACAAGCAGGCAATGCTTCGTCTTTTGATACAGTTGCTACAACATTAATGCCACAAACAGGAAATGGTGTACCTACAGGAACAACCACAGAAGTATTGATGCCACAAGTAGGCAATGCTTCGTCTTTTGATACAGTTGCTACAACATTAATGCCACAAACAGGAAATGGTGCGTATTTAGATATGTCAATTCTGCAGACGGGAAATGGAGTCCAGACTGGAGCATCTTTAACGAAAACACTTTCGTCTGCACAGCAACAAAGATCTGTTGAGATTCGCGAATATACAATTCATAGATATGAAGATGCGGATTACTCTCATGCTCAATACATGATACAACAATATATCGATCGCGGTGTAATTTCTTCTGAAGATGCATCAAAAGCAATTAAAAGCTTAAAACAACTTGAAAATGAAGGGAAAATACCGACCGGAATTTCTGTTGATGGACAGAAGAAACGTTCTAATGCAGATATTTATTTATATAAATCAATACAATCTCAATTGCTTTATCACCCTGATGAACCTGTTTATCGTGTGGAGAATAGAACTGTAACAAGAAAGAAAGAATCTACAGTATCAGAAAAGTTAGGCGGATCAAACCGTGCACTAATCGGCAGATTGGGTTCTGGTGAAACATCTGATGACATAGTTACATGCATTTTGAATACAGAAGCCTCTATTACGCCTTCCGGTGAAGCTTTACTTGGAGTTAAAACAAAGAGATCTAAAATATCTTACAAGCCGGGAGGAGATCCAGGATATCAATCGAGTACAGTTTTTATGGATATGGAAGGGAACATTCAGTCTTCTTCTGAGAAAGAAGATAAGGATAAGGACGAGGAAGATAGCGCTCGGCCTTTACAACAAACCCTTGCCAGGCATGCTACTGGTCAAGTTGTTGAAAGCGACACTAGCGTTACAAGTTGTGAAAAAGGAAAAAACTATTAGACTAGGGATGCCTTATATAGTAAGAAATAAAAGCCTTCGCAAAAAGGCTTTTATTTCACCTGAAAAAATCTTGTTGTTTTTAGTTATCTCATAGGCATTAAATATATTTATACCATTTATGAGAATATGTTCACTTTTTGAAATGCTGACGCTTGGGTTGTTTCTGAACCATCGGCTTGTGCTACGTCAAAACGTGCATCTACAATCGCTAAGACCGCCTTATCATATTGATTATCTTATAAATTGAGAGGATATCTTCTTAGCCGCCAATAACGCTTCCACTTTTTGTAATGCAATCGTTGCTTGCGTTGCATCCGAACCGCCGGCTTGCGCCATATCGGGACGTCCGCCACCGCCTTGCCCACCGACTATCGGTGAGACTGCACGCACAATCTCAACGGCATTATACTTATTCGTTAAATCATTCGTTACGCCCACAACAATGGAAACTTTCCCATCCGTTGTTGAAATTAACGCAATCACGCCACTGCCGATTTTTTTCTTGAATGCGTCCGCCAACGGTTTCAATTCTTTTGCCGGCGTATTTGCTAATACTTTCCCGATAAAAGATACGCCGTTGATTGTTTGGCTATCGCTTGCCCTGCTTGTCGGGTTGGCAGTTGCCAATGCGACTTTTTGGCGTAATTCTGCTACTTCTTTTTCAAGGTGTTTCTTTTCATCTAACAGCGTGCTGACTTTCGGAAGCATATCTGATGCGTTTGTGGATTTTAACGTGCTCATCAATGATTCAAGCAGTTGATTTTGTGTGCGCATTAAATCCAATGCCTCGCGCCCGACAACGGCTTCAATCCGTCTGACGCCTGCCGAAATGCCCGATTCCGAAATCAGTCGGAATAAGCCGATATCTCCCGTTGCACGGGCGTGTGTGCCACCGCAGAGTTCGCAAGAATGCCGATTTGCTCCTTCGCCCATAGAAACTACGCGCACCGTATCGCCGTATTTTTCATCAAATAACGCCATAGCCCCTTTTTTAACGGCATCTTCCGGCGTCATCAATTCCGTAATAACCGGCACGTTGGACAAAATCATTTCGTTGACAAGGGTTTCTACTTTTTGTAATTCTTCCGGTGTCATGGCCTTATTATACGTAAAATCAAAACGCAAGCCCGTCGGCATAACGAGAGACCCTTTTTGATGCACCTGCGGTCCCAATACTTTTTGCAATGCCGCTTGTAATAAGTGCGTTGCCGAGTGATGCGCCCGAATATCAAACCGACGCTTTGAATCAATGGCAAAAACGCCTTCGTCGCCGACGGCAATTTTCCCTTCTTCAATCGTGCAAACATGAACAATTAATGCAGAACCCGCTTTATGAACCGTATCGTTAACCGTGAGTTTTGCATTTTTCGCGCAAATTGTTCCCGTATCGCCGACTTGCCCGCCCATTTCACCGTAGAACGGTGTTTGGTTGGCAATTACGTTGACTTGTTCGCCGGCCGTTGCCGTTTCAACCGATTCTCCGTTTTTAACCAATGCTAAAATTTGCGCTTCCGCTTTATCCGAATCGTATCCTAAAAATTCGGTAGCGCCGACTTTATCAGCAATTTGGAAATAAACTTTTTCATCGGCATTATCCCCTGAACCGGCCCATGATTTGCGCGCTTCTTCCCGCTGTTTTGCCATGGCATTTTCAAAGCCCTCGGTATCAACCGTAATGTTCTTGGAGCGCAAAGCATCTTGCGTTAAATCCAATGGGAATCCGTATGTATCGTATAACTTGAAAGCCACATCGCCCGAAAGCGTATCGCCCGCACCGAGTTTTGCCGTTTCGTCGGCCAATAACTTTAATCCTTTACCCAGTGTTTGCTTAAACCGTTCTTCTTCCAATCTTAATGCTTCCGTAATTAACTTTTGATTTTTTTCAAGCTCCGGATAGGCTTCGCCCATCGTTGAAATTAAATTCGGAACTAATTTATACATTAACGGTTCCTTGCATCCGATGAGGTGCGCATGCCTCATGGCACGACGCATAATCCGTCTTAACACATAACCGCGACCTTCGTTGGAGGGCATCACGCCGTCTGCCAACAAAAATGATGTGGAGCGAATGTGATCGGCAATAATGCGCAAAGATGTTTTATCCCTGCCGTATGGATCAACGCCTGCAATATCCGCCGCATTTTCAATAATGGATTTGAAAATATCAATCCCGTAGTTATCGTTTGTGCCGTGCAAAATAGCACTGATACGTTCCAAACCCGAACCGGTATCAATGCTTTTCTTTAAACTCGGCACCCGCTCGCCCGAGGGTAAATCTTCATATTGGTCAAACACCAAGTTCCAGATTTCAATAAAGCGGTCGCCGTCTTCCTCCGGCGTGCCGGGGCGTCCGCCCCAGTATTGTTCCCCGTGGTCATAAAAAATTTCGGAACAAGGCCCGCACGGCCCCGTATCGCCCATTTGCCAAAAGTTATCTTTCGTGGCAATGCGAATAATATCTTCATCTTTCAATCCGGCAATTTTTTTCCATAAGTCAAAGGCTTCATCATCCGTGTGATACACCGTTACCAATAATTTGCTTTTATCTAATCCGATTTCTTTAGTCAGTAACTCCCACGCATAATAAATGGCTTTTTCTTTGAAGTAGTCGCCAAAAGAAAAGTTGCCGAGCATTTCAAAAAACGTATGATGCCGTTTTGTATAGCCCACATTATCCAAATCGTTATGTTTTCCGCCGGCGCGCACGGATTTTTGAACCGTTGCCGCACACGGATACGGCGCTTTTTCTGCCCCCGAAAGATAGTTCTTAAATTGAACCATTCCCGAATTGGTGAACATCAGTGTCGGATCGTTTTTCGGCACTAATGAACTGGCGGGCACAATGGTATGTCCGTTTCTTGCAAAATAATCAATAAATGTTTTCCGAATTTGAGCTGTAATGTTTTGACTCATTGTATGATCCTCTGTTTTTTTATTTTCTTTCTTTGGCATCTTTAATATGCGTTTGATGTTTAATTGCCTGTTGTTTATTATTCCTTTTTTGAATACTCGGTTCTCTGAACACGCTGTTCTTTGCAGTGCCTGACTGTTTTTATTGCGCTCCCGAAAGAATTGTTCCGCGTCGTTTATGGCCTTTACCGTTTCCTTCCCCTGATAACTCCCAGATAACTCGTCGGCGATGAATAATCACTCGGTGTTTCGGCAAAGAGAGAGGCGCTTGTTGCCGTGTCGGCTTTTTGGGCTTTCCTCTTGCTCGCTTTGCACGAACTGTTATTCAACCGATGTATCTTCGGCGCCGTCGGCTACCATCATTTTTTGCGATAAATCTTTGGCGTTTGCCCGAACGGCTTTTTCAATTTCGTTCGCTAAATCGGGGTGCGATTTTAAATAGGCTCTGGCCGATTCGCGCCCTTGACCGATTCGTTCGCCCTTGCAAGAGAACCACGAACCTGCTTTTTCAATCAATCCGGCTTTAACCCCTAAATCCAATAATTCACCCGTTTTGGAAATACCTTCTCCGTAAAGAATATCAAAGTCAACCGTTTTAAACGGCGGAGCAACTTTGTTTTTCACGATTTTAACACGCGTTTGATTGCCGACCGTGTTATCTTTATCCTTAACGGCGCCGATACGGCGAATATCCAACCGAACGGAAGCATAGAATTTGAGCGCATTACCGCCCGTTGTTGTTTCGGGATTGCCGAACATAACGCCGATTTTCATACGGATTTGGTTAATAAAGATAACGAGCGTGTTTGCTCTGGCAACCGAGGCTGTGATTTTTCGCAAAGCCTGACTCATTAAGCGGGCTTGTAATCCCATGTGCGAATCACCCATTTCTCCCTCTAACTCGGCTTTCGGGACGAGGGCGGCAACCGAGTCGACAACCAACACGTCAATCGTGCCGGAACGCACCAATGTATCGGCAATTTCAAGCGCTTGTTCGCCCGTATCCGGTTGCGAAATTAAAAGTTCGTTGATGTTGACACCCAATTTGCCGGCATAAATCGGATCCATGGCGTGTTCGGCATCAATGTAGGCGCAGGTACCGCCGTTTTTTTGCGCTTCGGCAACAACATGTAACGCCAATGTTGTTTTACCCGAACTTTCCGGCCCGTAAATTTCAATAATCCGTCCGCGCGGTAAGCCCCCGATGCCGAGCGCTAAATCCAACCCGAGCGACCCCGTTGAAATAGCCGGAATTTCCACGGCATTATCTTTTTGCCCCAAGCGCATGATGGAGCCCTTGCCGAATGCGCGCTCGATTTGTGCCAATGCGGCATCTAACGCTTTATCTTTTTCCATAGTATGTTCCTCTTTCGTTCTTCTGTTAATATCAGAGGAAGTATAAAAGATTTTTCAAAAAAATACAATCTTTTTTTTGGGTTTGATTACATTTTTTCTTCCCATAAAAAAATATGACGGTTGGTGCATTTTTTTATTGCTTTTTTTGAAAAAAAAGAATATCCCTTTCGCTATTAACTTTCAAAACAATTTTAAGCAGTCGGAGGGTATGATGTTATCTGTTTACACGGCAGGGGAGGGGTTTATCGTCAACGATATTTTGGAGGCGTTAAAATCTCACGGTGATAAGTATTCTTGCGAAACGTTTAAGGGGTTAACGGCGCTGAAAACATTGGGCGCCAAATTATCGGCAGAACGTGTTAAATGTTATCGCGGTATGTTTCATCAAGCAAAATTGGTGGGATTTTGCTTATCGTCCGGCTGGATTCATACGAACCGCGCTGATACCAAACAAAAAAATCAGTTGCCCGAATTGATGCTACTGCTTTCGGCAATGGAAACGGCTGATTTTAAACGTGAGGCGCTTTCGGATAAGTCGCCCGAACAAGCGATTGAATTTTGTTTAATTCGCGGTTTTGAGCAAGGTGTTCGGTTGGGCATGCTTGCACGTCAAAATTTGCAAAAGCAAGGTATTACAACCCATACGTTATTAGGGTTTTTAAACCGTTCCGCTCAATCGGAGCCTGTGATTCCCGCACCGCAAAAAATTGTTGCACAAAAACAAATCCATCAATCTCGGCGTGGTCATCAATCCCGCCGTGGCCGAGATTATACGGAGTAAGTTATTCGCTTTTTTTCTTGGGTGTGTCTGTTTTTGAATTTTTGAAGGGCAGGCGTATTGCTTCTGATTTTTTGGCTTTTCTATACGAAAAGTTATTGATTCATGCTTGTTTCGTCTTGACAACGGCCTTAAAACATTTTAACATACCATAATAGGCATGGGGACATGCCGTTCGGAAGAGAGCGGCGAAAAATTTTCTACTGTATATTGAAAATCCTCCTATTTAAAATATTTTACAGTCTTTCGCAAAATCGCTCTCTTCTCTGCTTTTTGGTGGAGTTTTGTTGCCATACTTGTTTGCCGAGTAGGGTGATGAGTTTCTTTATTTATAAACAGATGCCAGTTTGCGTGGCAAAACGGTCGGTGTTATTTATGTTCTCCCAGTTGCTTTAAAATATAGCGGTAATGCTCATTGAGTTGCTTAAACATTTTTTCGGCTTCTTTATCGCCCGCATTGGTATCCGGATGATATTTTTTGGCTAATCGTTTATATTGCTTCCGCACTTCCGATACTTTGAGCGGAAATTCTACCTGCAAAAATAAAGCGGCTTCCACCAGTTTTGATTCGTGCTTGATATGCGCTTGGGGCGGGGGATTATATTTGCCGTTCATACCCAGTTCGGATTCATTGAATAAATGAAATGAATCTTTGGCTGAATCCATATTGCGCCACACCGTTTGATTTTGCCCCAACCGCCATGTCGGGCGTTGCCAGGTTGTATCGTTTTGAATATGTTGCTCAATTTCATCGCTTGACAGGCCTGCGTAAAAATCCCAGTTTTTATTGTATTCCGTTACATGCTTTAAACAAAACCAATAATAATCTTTGAGCGTTCTGTCTTTCGGTGCCCGAAATGAACCGCATTCCGAACATCCCGGATAATCGCAAGGGCGAAACGGTATCTCTTTTTTCTTCGGTTTGTAAATCATAATCTATCCATTTTTTCTACCTACGGTTGCAAAAAATACGAAAATTTTTAAAAAAATGCACATTTTTTATAAATAACTGTTGCATTCATAAAATTTTAGTGATAACAATGAAACGTATCCTTACATCCACTGCAAATCACACAAGTATCAGCAGAAACGCAGTCTGAATGAGGGGGGATAGCGTTAACTCATTTATGTTAAATATAACGTGATTGATACAAAAAAGAAAGGAGAATTTATGTTAATTTGTAAAAATGTTATTGTCAACGGTCGTCGTACCAGTATGCGATTAGACAGGGAGACGTGGATGTCGTTGGCAGATATTTGTTTGCGGGAGAAAGTGACGATTCACGAACTGTGCTCAAAAATAGATACGATTAAAGGTCGTTCGGGCCTTTCATCGGCAACCAGATTGTTTGTTTTAACGTATTTCAGATATATTTTAAGCAAATACGAAAAAGATTCTTTTACATTTCCGCGGGAATACAATCCGGAAGAAATTTTCAAGAAAGTTTCATAAACACCTTTTATTTGTTCTGCCAAGTGTCTGCCGGTTTAATCGGCAGACACTTTTTAATTTATGATAATACCTGTGCTCGGCACATATTTTTATGCGAACGGTATACCCCACCCGCAGGCATCTCTGCTTATGTCAAATACGGAAATGCGGGGGATGTTATTTTAATTTGGTTAAAAACTGCGGGCAACTTTTTGCTTTTTCCAAACTGCCGAGCCGAACGGCCTCTTCATACAGTTCAAATTTATGATTGATTCGTTCTAAATTTTTCCGCATTTGCGTCAAGCGATTTTTAACGTTTATGCGATGTTCTTTAAACATATTTAAGCGTTGAGAAAGCGTTGAATCACCGGCGATAAACCAATCAATATATTGTTTAATTCCTTTTAAAGGCATACCGGTGCTTTTCAAGCACTCAATAAGCCCGATCCAGGCAATATCATTATCGGTATAAATCCGTAATCCTGATTTTGTTTTGCGCACGAAAGGCAATAAACCCTCTTTTTCGTAATAACGCAAGGTATAAGGCGTCAATTTCGTGATTTTGGCAGTTTCACTGATTGAATAGTTCATTTTCTCCTCCGAGTGTATTAAGTGAATCATATTTTTGGCGGTGTGTCAATAAGATTTGACTATGACGGAATAGAGCGGACAATTTTTTGTTTTGCAGGAATTCATTTTTTTTCAAAATCGTTCTTGACAAAGATAAATGTGCCGTGATACTTTGATGCCGAACATTTTACTTGTTTTAATCGATATATTTAAAGGAGAAAAAAATGGCGATTGAAAGAACTTTTTCCATTATCAAACCGGATGCCACAAAAAGAAATTTAACCGGAAAAATCAATGCAATGATTGAAGCGGGCGGTTTAACGATTGTGGCTCAAAAGCGGGTGAAGATGACACGCGAACAAGCCGAGAAATTTTATGCCGAACATAAAGGGAAACCGTTTTTTGACGGATTGATTGAATTTATGACATCTAATCCGGTTGTGGTGCAAGTATTGGAAGGCGAAAGTGCCATTGCCGAATATCGTCGCCTGATGGGATCAACCAATCCGGCCGAAGCGGCGGAAGGAACGATTCGTGCGAGCGTCGGTGTAGATAAGGGATGCAATTCCGTTCACGGTTCGGATTCGCCGGCATCTGCCACGCGTGAAATCGGTCAATGGTTCAGCGATAACGAGATTTTGCCGAATATGTAAAATAACCGGCATCCTTTCGGGATAACCCGATATGTAGCCGTGAATGAATGCGGGGGATTATGATGCCCCGTCAGTCAGTTGTAAAAAAACCGTGGCGATTTTTCACGGTTTTTTTAAATAAAAGAGAATTTGTTTATAAATTCTTAATGAAAGTATGCTACAATGCGGATATACCTGTGAATTGGAAAATAAAAGATGACAACCGAACCGCCACATATACCCGTTTTGCTCCGCCCGATGCTTGATAATTTAAATTGTCGGGACGGGGGATTGTTTGCCGACGGGACGTTCGGAGCGGGAGGCTACACACGCGCCATTTTAGAATCGTGCCCCCAAAACAAAGTGATTGCCTTTGACCGTGACCCGACCGTTATGTCTACCGTTCGGGAATTTCAAGCCCGATTCGGGGAACGTTTTACTTTTATTCCGCAGTGTTTCGGCACGATTGAAACGGCATTGCAAGCAGTTTGCGATTCGGTCAAATTAGACGGCTTTGTTTTGGATTTAGGCGTTTCTTCCATGCAAATTGATCAACCCGAACGCGGTTTTTCGTTTCGGTTTGAAGGTCCGTTGGATATGCGTATGTCGTGTAACGGAATTCCGGCGGAAGAAATCGTTAATACCTTTTCGGAACAAAAGCTCGCGGATATTCTGTATCGTTACGGCGAAGAAAAATTATCGCGCAGAATTGCCAAAGCCATTGTTTCGGCACGGGTTCAAAAGCCGATTAAGACAACGAGCGAACTTGCGGATATTGTGCACCATGTTATGCCGAAACCGCGGGACGGTTCGGATAGCGCCATGCGCACGTTTCAGGCCTTGCGCATTTTTGTGAATGATGAATTGGGCGAATTGGAACGGGCATTAGATGCTTCCGTGCGTGTTTTGAAGCCGAACGGTCGGTTGGTGGTGGTAACGTTCCACTCTTTGGAAGACAGAATCGTTAAAAATTTTATGATTGAGCATTCCTCTTTGCGCCCGAATGCCAACCGGCATGCTTTTATGCCGGAGGCGGATTTGAAAACGCCAGAATTTGAGGTGATAACGCGAAAACCCATAACGGCAGATGCGCAAGAATTAGCCGATAATCCGCGGGCGCATTCCGCTAAATTAAGGTGCGCCGTCAGAAAGGAGAACAGATGCTGAAAATTATTTTGAATGCGTTTTGTTTGATGATTGCCTTAATTTCGGGAATTTCGCTGTTTGTTTTGAAATATCATGTCAAAGCCGAGGAAGAAAAGTTGCAATCCATTCACCGTGAAATTTTGCAAAATAAACGCGCGTTGCACATGTTGGAAGCCGAATGGGCTTATTTAAACGATCCGCAACGATTATTGGCATTAGTTCATTCGCAAACGGATTGGCAAGCGATTGTGTCGGAGCAAATTGTGGCTTTATCCGACATTCCGATGCGGGAAACGGAAGAAATTAAGGAAGCGGAAATTATCAATACGGAAAAAGAATCATCGGTTGCCTCTAAACCGACACCGAAGATTCAGAAAGAATTTGTGCCTGTGGCACCGAAACCGAGTGTTGCAAAAAAAACAAACAATGCCTCTGCCTCAAAATCAACGACAGATAGTGATGAGAAGCGTCAGAGCGCAACTCAAAAACAGTCGCTTGATTCGCTTGCGCAAAGTGCCAAAGCACTTTCGGGAGGCAGGGTCGAAGAAAACGGTAAAAAATCGCGCAGTCAGCTGAACGGCACAACGCAAAAAGATTTTGTTTGGTCGCCTCGGAAAAAATCAAATTCAAAACAGCAGGGGAGGCGCTTTTGAACATGTTTAAAAAGAAAAAAGAGGGATTTTATTACGTCGGGCAGGAAGTGCCACAAACATCTATGGATAAGTATAAATGTTTGGATGCGGCCACAAGAGGTGTTTTGGAAAAAGCAGGCGGGCGGATTACTTTTGTTATGTGCGTATTCGGGTTGTGTTTTCTGGCGATTACAATCCGATTGTTTCAGTTGGGTGTGGTTAATTATCAATCCAGGCAGTTTGTGCCGTCCGTTTTGAAAACGGAAGAAGATTATTCTCGGTATAACATTTTAGATCGTAACGGAATGATATTGGCAACCAGTGTGCCCACAAAGGATTTATCGGTGAACCCTAAAAAAGTGAAAGAGAAAGACAGAGCAACGGTTGCGCATGAACTTTCAAAAATTTTCCCGGATATTTCGGAAAAGGATATGCTGAAAAAATTAGAGCCGAACGTTAGTTTCCGCTATATTAAAAGAAATATTACACCGATAGAGCAAAAAGATGTTAATTGGCTCGGATACTACTTTTTGCAGGAGACGGACGGCGAAAAACGTGTATACCCGCAAGGGAATTTATTTTCGCATTTGTTGGGTAGCGTGGATATTGATAACAAAGGAACGGCGGGATTGGAAAAGGCGTATGACAGCGTGTTGCGAGAAAGAAATTTAACGCTTTCCGTTGATTTGTCCGTTCAAGAAATCGTGCGTAAAATTTTATCGGAACAGATTGCATATTTTAAAGCAGAGGGCGGGCTCAGTGTTGTGATGGATGTTAATACGGGTGAAGTGTTGGCCAGCGTTTCACTGCCCGACTATAATCCCAATTTACCGTTAGCCAAAGAAGATAAAGATAAATTATTTAATAAAGTCACATTGGGGGCGTATGAATTCGGTTCGGTATTTAAGTTATTTAATACGGCGATGGCATTGGATTCGGGGGTGATTAAACCGACGGACAGCTATGACGCCAGCCAAGCCATACAAATCGGGCGGAAAAGATTTACCGATTACCGCGGACAGAATCGCCCGTTGCTTGTTCCCGAGATATTGATACATTCCTCCAATTTAGGATCCATTCGGATTGCCATGAAGGCCGGCTATGAGCGTCAACGAGAGTTTTTGGGGCGTTTAGGCTTTTATAAACCGTTGCCGATTTTATTGCCCGAGCGGACACGGACGCAGTATCCGCGTGCCAAAAAATGGGCAGATATTACGTCGGCGAACGTTGCGTTCGGGTATGGGATTTCCGTATCGTCATTGCATGTTATCAGCGCCGTATCGGCGTTGGTGAACGGGGGCTATTATCGTGTGCCGACATTTTTAAAAGACGGCAATAAAGGCAAGCCCGAGTATCAGATTATTTCCGAAAAAACATCGGAAATCATGCGCCACTTGATGTGGGGTGTGATTAACTGGCGGATTACGGAAAAAGATTTGGGATACGGATACAATGTCGGCGGTAAAACGGGCACGGCGAATTTGATTCGGAACGGTAAATACGTGGAGGGTTCATCAAGAACATCTTTTATCGGCGTATTTCCGATGAATAATCCGAAATATGCCGTTATGGTAACACTTGAAAATCCGAAAAAATTAAAAGAAACATCTTATTTTAATGCGGCCGGTTGGAATGCAAAACCGACGGGCTTGATGATTATTGAGCAAATTGCACCGTATTTGGGTATTGCCCCCGAAGAGCTATGGGCTCAGCCGGCGTATATGCAACGGGCAATAGAGATATCTTTGGAGGCAAATAAAAGGAAGTGGTAAAAGGGTGGTAAAATGGAATTAAAGGCATTATTAGAAGTATTGAATGTTGCACCGGAATCGGTTATATATCCGCAAGGGAAAACAGCCGAGGATTATCGGCAAACAAACGTAAGCGATATTTGTTTAAATGCAAGCGATGTGAAATCGGGCGATATTTTCCCCGTAACCCAAGGCAGTAAGTTTGATGGTTTGACTTTTGTGCCCGAAGCGATTCAAAACGGGGCGGTTGCTTTGTTGGCGGATAGAAAAATAACGGCGCAAATCCCCGTTATTTGCGTGCCGAATTTGCGAAAAGCCATTGCCGTTGTTGCCGATGCGCTTCATCCGACACCGCAAATGCAAAAATTAGCCGTAACGGGAACAAACGGGAAAACTTCCGTTGCTTACTTTACGCAACAAATTTTAAATCGCGCCGGGAAAACGGCAGCCAGTTTAGGCACAATCGGCATTCAGTCGCCCGTTTATCACCGCGATGGGAAAATGACGACGCCCGATGCCGTTACATTGCATAAATCACTTGAAGAATTAGCGCAACACGGTGTTAAATTTGTGGCATTGGAGGCATCCAGCCACGGATTGGATCAAGAGCGTGTGGGTGCCATTGAATTTTCGGCAACGGGTTTTACGAATCTCACACGGGATCATTTGGATTACCATAAAACAATGGAAGCCTATTTCGCTGCGAAAATGAAGTTGTTTACCGAGCGCACGCGTCAAGACGGTGTGGTGGTTTTAAATGCAGATGTGCCGGAATTTCAAGAAATGGCAGAAGCCGTTAAGGCCAAAGGAATTCGCATATACTCCTATGGGGCAAACGGAAAAGAACTTAAATTACTCTCACGCATTCCCGTTGCCGACGGGCAAAATGTTGTGATTGAAGTGATGGGACAGATTTACACCATTCACTTAAATTTATACGGTGATTTTCAGATTATGAATGTTTTATGTGCCGTCGGGCTGTGTATTGCCGTCGGTCTTTCTGCCGACACCGTGATGCGTATTTTGCCGACATTGAAAGCGCCGGACGGTCGTATGGAGCATGTTGCCACCATCAACGGGGCGCCCGTTTTTGTGGACTATGCGCACACGCCCGACGCATTAGAGCGCGTATTGATTTCCTTAAAACCGCATACGCAACGCCATTTGGTTTGTGTTTTCGGTTGCGGAGGCAATCGGGATACGGGCAAGCGCCCGCAAATGGGGGAAATTGCCGATCGGTTGGCGGACATTGTATATATTACGGACGATAATCCGCGGTTGGAAAATGCCGGAGATATTCGGCGCGCGATTAAAGAGGCGTGTCCGAAAGGGGTTGAAATAGACGGGCGCGAAGAAGCCTTGTATGAAGCCGTGCATATTTTAGAACCGGGCGATGTGTTGGTTGTGTGCGGTAAGGGACACGAAACGGGCCAGACAATCGGCGAAACGGTTTATCGTTTTAATGACAGAACGGAAATTTTATCATTGGCAGCAACCATGGAAAAAGAAATTATCTGGAAAAGCACGGAATTGGCGATGGCGCTCAATACAACGGTTTGCCCGTATGTGAATGCAACGGGCGTTTCCATTGATACGCGCATGCTGGAATACGGTGATTTATTCATTGCTCTTAAAGGGGAGCGAACCGACGGACACAACTATGTGGCAACGGCCATTGATAAAGGGGCATCGGCGTGCATTGTTGACCATTTGGTAGCGCATATTCCGGTGAATAAGCAAATCATTGTGGAAGATACACAGGTGGCGCTTGAATCATTGGCGCGATTTGCCCGAATGCGCAGTGAAGCCGTTTTTATCGGAATAACAGGCAGTTCGGGGAAAACAACCGGCAAAGAAATGTTGCGCACCGTTTTGGGTGAGCAAGGGAATGTGTTTGCCACACAGGGGAACTTAAATAATCAAATCGGAGTGCCGTTGATGTTGGCCAGAATGCCCCTGAATACGGAATACGCTGTTATAGAAATGGGGATGAATCACTTTGGAGAAATGGCGTTTTTATCGGAAATCGTGCGACCCAATCATACGTTGATTACAACTATCGGCGGTGCCCATCGGGAGTATTTTAACAGTGATGATGATATTGCCGTTGCCAAAGGAGAAATTTACGAATATGCCGACCAAAGCGGAACAGCCGTTTTAAATAAAGAAATTCCGCAATTTCATTATTTGCTCGGCGAGGCGCAAAAAGCGGGTATTCGGCGTATTATGACGTTTGGCGAACGGCGGGGTGCCGATTTTGAATTAACGAATTGCACGGTTGATTCGGATAAAACTATTGTTCGGTTTAAGTGGAATGGGTTAAATTATACATTTTATCTTGCCTTTGCCGGACGCCATTTTGCGCTGGATGCGTTGGGTGTTTTGGCAATGGTTGATGCGGTGGGTGCCAGCGTGGAACAAGCCATGCGCACGATTGCAACGGCCAAACCGTTGGCCGGGCGGGGTGAAACAATTCCCCTTGTTTTACCGAACGGACAGCAAATTACGCTGATTGATGATTCCTATAATGCCAATCCGAAATCCGTATCCGCCTCGTTGGATACCCTGGGGGCGTATCGGACGGAGCGACGCGTTGCCGTGTTGGGTGATATGTTGGAACTCGGTGAATTTGCGCGGGAGGCCCATACCGGATTAGCATCGGATATTGAAAAAAATCAAATTGATAAAGTATATGCCGTCGGGCTTGAAATGAAGAATTTATATGATGTATTGCCGGTGGAAAAACAAGGATTTTGGACACAAACGGCAACAGAAATGATTCCTGTTTTGAAAAAAGAGTTGCAAACGGGAGATGTGGTTCTCGTGAAGGCATCAAACGGCATGGGAATGAAAAAAATCGTGAGCGCTTTAAAAGGAGATGAGTAATGCTTTATTGGCTTTCATTATTGTCATCCGACATTAGTTTTTTAAATATCTTTAAGTATCTGACGTTTCGCAGCGGCGGGGCGTTGGCAACGGCTTTTATTATTATGTTGCTATGCGGTCCGCGGTTTATTGCCTGGTTAAAACGGAAACAAGGCGAGGGTCAACCCATTCGGCGGGAGGGCCCGCAAACGCATTTGGCGAAAAAAGGAACGCCGTGCATGGGCGGGTTGTTGATTTTGATTGCCGTTTTGATTTCGTCTTTATTATGGGCGCAATTATCAAATCCGTATGTATGGGTTTTAATGTTCGTGTTAATCGGATTCGGCTTGGCCGGATTTTTAGATGATTACAAAAAGTTAACGCAACACAGTTCTGCCGGTATTTCGGGCAAACAAAAACTCGGGCTTCAATTTTTAATCAGTTTAATCACATGCTTATGGCTGATTTGTTTGGAAAAAGGACAAATGGGCACTACCTTGACCATTCCGTTTTTCAAAGATGTATTGATTGATTTAAGCTATTTTTATATTCCGTTCGTGTTGCTGGTGATGGTGGGCAGTTCAAATGCCGTTAACTTAACCGATGGGTTGGACGGTTTGGTCAGCATGCCCGTGATTACGTGTTGCTTGGTTTTTGCCGTGGTATCATACTTGGTCGGGCGCGTGGATTATACAACATATTTACATATTCACTATGTTCCCGGTGCGGGGGAAATGGCCGTCTTTTGTTGCGCGGTTATCGGGGCGACGCTCGGGTTTTTGTGGTTCAACGCTCATCCGGCACAAGTGTTTATGGGAGATACGGGTTCGTTAGCTCTCGGCGGTGTGTTGGGGGCGGTATCCGTTGCAACGAAGCAAGAACTTTTATTGGCGATTGCGGGAGGTGTATTCGTTGTGGAGGCGTTATCCGATATTATTCAGGTCGGGTCTTATAAGTTGCGGGGTAAACGTGTGTTTTTAATGGCGCCGATTCATCACCATTTTGAGAAAAAAGGATGGAGCGAAACAACGGTTGTCGTGCGGTTTTGGATTGTGGCCATTTTATTGGCACTGCTGGCACTTTCAACGTTGAAAATTCGGTAAGGAGCGGGAGGGATAATGTCGTATTACATTCAAAAAGGGAAAGAATTTATCACGGATAATTACCGCAGTTTGGACAGAGGATTGCTTTACAGCGTTTTTATCTTGATTTTATACGGCATTTTCTTGATTTTTGCGGCAGGTCCCGGCGTTGCCGAACGCACGAATCGCGAAACGTTTTACTTTATTTACCGTCAACTGATTTTTTTGGTGCCGGCAATCGGCGTTCTGTTTGTAACGGCGTTCTTATCGTTTCAACAAATTCGCCGAGTGTGCGGATTGGTATTGGTGGCTTCCGTTTTATGTATGATTTGGGTTGTTTTGTTCGGCAGTGAGATTCAAGGGGCTAAACGGTGGATGTATTTTCTGGGTATCGGCTTGCAACCGTCGGAATTTGTTAAGCCGGCATTTGCCGTTGTGTGCGCGTGGCTGTTGGCTTCGGGGCGGTTGATAAAACAATTCCCCGGGTATACGGCATCGTTCATATTATACGGCGTTGTGGCAGGATTGTTACTCTTGCAGCCGGATGTGGGTATGTTTATTACGGTTTCGGGTATTTTTGCATTGGAACTGTTTTTATCGGGTATTCCGCTTATGTTGGTTAATATCTTGGGCGCATTTTTCTTTTCCATGGCGGTCATGGCTTATTTTGTGTTTGATCACGTTCATCAACGGGTGGAGCGGTTTTTAAATCCCGAGCAGGGTATGGCATATCAGGTTGAGAAATCGCTGGAAACGTTGAAAAATGCGGGCTGGTTCGGAAAAGGGCCGGGCGAGGGCGTTGTCAAATATGAATTGCCGGACGCGCATACGGACTTTATCGTTGCGGTGGCAGCGGAAGAATTCGGATTTATTTTAACGGTTTTTTTGGTGGGCGTATTTGCGTATATCGTGTTGCGCGGATTTTATTTGCTGAAACAAGAAAATAATCATTTTTGTCAATTGGCCGTCGGCGGGTTATTGACACAAATTGCAATTCAGGCTATTGTCAATATGGGTTCAACCTTAAATATGTTGCCGACAAAAGGTATGACGCTTCCCTTTATTTCCTACGGCGGATCGTCATTAGTTTCCATCGGCTTTGCGTTCGGGATTATTTTGGGGTTGACGAAAAGCCACACGCTCAGTCGCGGACTGGAATAAGAAAGAGAGGTATCGGATGGGAAATAAAAAAGCCAAACAATCACATAAAAAATCAAAACACACGCCTCAATCGGTCGGAGCAAAAACAGCGCGCAAAAAGCCGTTGATTGTTGTTACGACGGGTGGAAGCGGCGGTCATATTTTTCCGGCGGAATCCATTGCGGGTGCTTTGCTGGAAGAAGGTTATTCAGTGGTGTTTATCACGGACAAGCGAGGCAACGCGTTCCATTCTTTACCGGGCGTAAAAACGTATCGGTTGATGGCGGAGCCCGTGGCACGGCGGTCGTTGTTTCATAAAGCAACGGCATTCGTCAAACTGTTTTTGGGGTGCGTACAAGCCATGATGTTATTACAAAAGTTAAAGCCTGCAATGGTTATCGGTGTGGGCGGATATGCCTCCTTCCCAACGGTTATGGCGGCACAAGTCGGACGGATTCCCGTTATTTTGCACGAACAAAATGCCGTTTTGGGGCGGGCGAACAGAATTTTGGCAAAGGGAGCAAAGTTGGTTGCCACGTCATTTGAACCGACGCTTTTGGTGCCGGAGGAAATTAAGCAGGTGCGCGTGGGTATGCCGGCACGCCCGCAAATTTTAGCAGTCTCACATGCGCCGTATCCGAAAGATGATGATGAATTTCGTCTTTTGATTTTCGGAGGCAGTCAGGGAGCAATGTTTTTCAGCCGTAAGTTCCCGAGTGTTTTGGAAAAATTACCGGAATCTTTACAAAAGAAACTGGTAATTACGCAACAGGCGCGTCCGGAAGATAAAGAAGACTTATTGAAATTTTATGCCGATAAGCCGTTTAAAAAAGTAACGGTTGATTCGTTCTTTAACAATATGCCCGAATTATTAAAAGAATCGCACTTGATTATTTCACGTGGCGGTGCGTCTACAATTACGGAATTGGAAATTATCGGCCGACCGGCGATAATCGTTCCGTTGCCGACGGCGGCGGATAATCACCAGATGGAAAATGCCCGTCAATTTTGCGATTCGGGTGCCGGGTGGCTTGTGAACGAAAAATCGTTTGATGCGGATCAAGTGGCGCAACGTTTGGTTGAGTTAATGCAACAACCGGGTGTATTGGCGCAGGCGGCAGCGTGTGCGTATCGTCGGGCACGGCCGACGGCGGGAAAAGATGTGGTGCGTTTGGTAGATGAGTTAATCGGAAAGGGAAGTAAATGAAATTAACGTGTCCGCTGAAAAAAATTCATTTTATCGGAATCGGCGGTATCGGGATGAGTGCCATTGCCGAAATGTTGCTTGATTTGGGCATATCGGTTCAAGGTTCGGATGAAAAAGAAAGCGGTAATACAATTCGGTTGCGGAAAAACGGTATTCCCGTTTTTATCGGGCACAAAGCCGAGCATATCGGAGATGCGGATGCCGTTGTGATTTCCAGCGCGATTAAAGCAGATAATCCCGAGTTAATGGAAGCACATAAACGGCATTTACCTATCGGACATCGTTCCGAAATGTTGGCGGAGATTTTGCACTATAAGCAAAGCATCTGTGTATCGGGAACGCACGGAAAGACAACCACTTCTTCTTTGATTGCCTGTATTTTGATGACGGCGGGATTTGATCCGAGTTTTGTTATCGGCGGGATTTTAAATTCGCAACATTCCAATGCGCGTCTCGGGAAAGGGGATTACGTGGTTGTGGAAGCAGATGAATCGGATGGTTCATTTTTAAAATTGCCCACGAATTTATCGGTTGTGACGAATATAGAACCCGAGCATATGGATTATTACCACACGTTTGACAATATGAAAGGGGCTTATGCGCTTTTCTTTAAAAATACGGCGTTTTACGGGGCGTGTGTTGCGTGTATTGATCACCCGACCGTTCGCGAAGTGATTGATAAAGTCGATAATCGCAGATGTATCACATACGGAACGATAGCAGAGGCCGATGTGCGCGCCGTGAATATTCGGCTGATGAAGGGCGCACACGTGTTTGATGTGGAAATTCGTTCCGAGGCGGGTATGCGCCGGATTCGGGATGTGCAACTTTCCATGATTGGGCGACACAACGTATTGAACGCATTGGCAGCCATCAGTGTGGGTATTTATCTGGGAATCGGTGAAAGTGTGATAAAAAAAGCACTGGCCTCTTTTGAGGGAATCCAACGGCGGTTGACTTATCGGGGTATTTTGAACCAAATGCCCGTTTATGATGATTACGGGCATCATCCGACGGAAATTAAAGCCACTTTAAAAGCCGTTCGGGAAAATACGAAAGGAAAAGTAATTGCCGTTTTTCAACCGCACAGATACACGCGTTTGCAGGATTTATGGGATAGTTTTTTAACGTGTTTTGCTGATGCCGATGAAGTCTATGTTTGCGATGTTTACGGTGCGGGAGAAACACCGATAGAGGGAATAACGGCACCGGCATTTGCGCGTATGCTCAACAAAACGCACGGCCATGCAACCTATTTGCCGTTTCTGGAAGATTTAACGGGGTTAACCGAGCGGTATACAAACGCGGATACGTTGGTTTGCTTGGGGGCAGGAAGTATATCGGCGCAAATCAACGCATTGCTGGAATCGCTGAAAGGAGAAGAAAAACATGGTGTTTGATGGTATGAAATGGAAAAGATGGTTTAATTCTTCCTTTCCGAAAAAAGAAAATTTAATGAAGCGGTTGCCACCCGTGCGGGGCAAGGTAAGCGCAAATGAGCCGTTGGCAAAAAAGAATTGGTTCGGTGTCGGCGGTGCGGCGCAGGTTTATTTTGAACCGGCCGATGCGTCGGATTTGGCATTGATGATTCGCGAAATGCCCCCCGTCCCGCTCACGATTTTGGGCGCAGGGAGTAATGTTTTGATACGGGATGGGGGTATCCCCGGCATAACGGTTCACTTAGGGGCGCCGTTTGCACAAATTCGGGTTGAAAAAGATAAAATGATTTGCGGTGCCGGTGCAAAAGTGATGGATGTGGCGCGTGTTGCCGAAAAGAATCATGTAAGCGGTTTTGAATTTTTATGCGGGATTCCGGGTTCCGTCGGCGGTGCGGTGCGGATGAATGCGGGGGCATACGGGGAGCAAATTTCCGATAAATTGATAGAGTTATCCGTTATTACGCCCGACGGTGATTTGCGCACGTTAACGCAAGATGAATTACGCGATTCCTTCCAATATCGGACTTGTTTATTCCCGACGGGTTGGATATTCGTCGGCGCCGTATTTCAGGGAAAATACGTGGCCGATTCGGCGGTTATCAGCGAACGAATGGCATTAAATCGGCGTAAACGGGAAAACGGGCAACCGATGGGGGCACGAACGGCAGGGTCTACATTTAAGAATCCCGAGGGAACACCGGCTTGGCAACTGATTGATAAAGTAGGTATGCGCGGGGCGCGTCGCGGTGGGGCGGAAGTTTCGCAAAAGCATGCGAATTTTTTAATCAATTTGGGTCATGCGACGGCAAAAGATATTGAATCGCTCGGGGAGGAAATTCGCTCAAAAGTGTATGAAAAAGAGGGGATTACGCTTGAATGGGAAATTAAAAAGTTGGGGGTTGATAAATGAAGCGAGTTGTGGTGCTGGCAGGGGGAATGTCATCGGAACGCGAAGTATCGCTTGAGAGCGGGCGGAATGTATTAAAGGCGTTATCGGATAAAGGGTATCAAGCGATGATGTTGGACGTGCAAACACCGATTTCGGGGTTGGTATCGGCCCTGGAGCAACTGAAACCCGATGTTGTTTTTAATGCCCTGCACGGAAAATACGGTGAAGACGGCTGTGTTCAGGGATTGCTGAATTTGATGCGGATTCCGTATACGCATTCGGGAGTGCTGGCATCAGCGCTTTCAATGGATAAACAACGTGCCAAAATGTTGGCAAAGATGCATGGTATTGATGTGCCGAACGGCCGATTGGTAACGTATGAGGAGGTGGCAAATCAACAAACGTTGCCTAAACCGTATGTGTTAAAGCCGAATAATGAGGGATCATCGGTTGATGTGTATATTATTCGGACGGAGGAAGACGAAAAATCTTTTTTATCTAAAAGAGTTGTTGACAAAACATTCTTAATGGAGGAATATATAGACGGTCGCGAATTATCGGTTGTGGTAACGGATGAGGGTGCGGTCGGCGTTGTGGAGATTATTCCCGTTGACGGTTTTTATGATTATACGCATAAATACACGACGGGGGCGGCAACACATATCATTCCGGCGCAAATACCTGAGAGCTGGACGCAGAAACTGATGACAGAGGCAGAAACGGTGCATAAGGTATTCGGGTGTCGGGGTGTATCGCGTTCCGACTTTCGGTTAGATGAAACAAAAGGTCGGGGTGTTTTTTTGGAATTAAATGCCAATCCGGGCATGACGGCGCTTTCGCTTGTGCCGGAGGTGTTGGCAAAGATGCGCGGTCAAAGTTATGCCGACTTTACGGCGCTTTTGGTTGAACAGGCAGTCTACGAATAACGGCAGACGGGAGTTATAAATGGCAAAACAGAGCAAGAAGAAGAAAGAGCAGAAAGGCTTTTGGACGCTGAAACGGCGCATTTATGCCGGGCTGTTTGCCGTTGTGATACTCTCGGCCATTGGCGGAACGAGTTACTTTTTAACAACGCCACAAGGAAAAAACTTTATGAAAGAGGCCACGCAAACTTGGATGCGTATTCGGCAAAAAGCGCATTTGGAACTCAGCCAAGTGCCGGTGCAAGGCCGTAATCGCACAAAATTGGAAGATATCAATGCTGTTCTTAAACTGTCGCAAGGAATGCCGATTTTAGAGATTGATTTGGAGGAAAAACGAGAGGCGATTGCAAAATTGCCGTGGATTCGCAGTGTGGTGATTGAACGGCAGTTGCCCGATATGATTATTATTCAGATAACGGAAAAAGAGCCGATAGCTATTTGGCAACATCATAAAAAATATTCTCCGATTGATGAACAAGGGGAGCCGATTGCGGATGATAAAACCGTTATTTCAAACGTCTTATTGGTGGTGGGTGAAGATGCCCCGCAACATACACCGCAGTTGATAGAACAATTAAGTAAATATCCGGATATTCAAAAACACGTGCGTTCGGCCGTTCGGGTCGGAAAACGCAGATGGAATTTATATTTAAATGATGCAGAGCACGGCATTGTGGTGCAATTACCCGAAACGGATATTGCGGGCGCATTGCGCCGATTGAGTGAATTTAACGAAACGGGGCAGATTTTAGAGCGCGATTTAAACGTGATTGATTTAAGGTTGCGGGATCGCTTAATCGTGCGTAGCGAGGCTTCACTTGCCGGCTCGGAAAAGGATAAAAAGAAAAAATAAAACGAAAAGCGGAAAAAAGAGATGGTCAAAAAGAAAAAACTCAAATCGGTATTAACATTGTTGGACGTGGGCACTTCCAAGGTTTGTTGTTTGGTTGTGCGCTTCGGTGCCGATGATGTGCCCGAAGTTATCGGCACGGGATATGCGCCGGCCAGAGGGATTCATGCCGGGGCCATCGTTGATTTGAATGAAGCAACCGAGTGTATTCGCGAGGCGTTAAATCAAGCCGATACGCAAGCCGGACGATTGACGACGAGTGTGATTGTTAATATCTCTTCAACGCAATTAAAGGGTCATCATATTCAAAAAGAGATTGAGATAAATGACGGTCGGGCGATTACGACAAGCGATGTTCGGCGGTTGGTGGACGGTGTAATCGGGTCTTGTTTGGCTCAGGGCGATGAGGTAATTCATTCTTTCCCGCTCGGCTATACGGTTGACGGGGAACAAAATATTCAAGATCCGCGCGGATTATACGGTAATCGTTTAGGTGTGCACATGCATATTATTACGCTTCCCGAAACGCAGACGCGGAATTTGGTTGCCGTATTGGATCGGTGCCATGTTTCTATTGATATGAAGGTGGCAACACCGTATGCCTCGGCATTGGCAACGGTAACGGAGGAAGAAAAAGATGTGGGCGCTACGGCTATTGATTTCGGGGCCGGCACAACATCTTTGGCGATTTTTTTGGATGGCGGATTGGTGCATTTGGATTTAATTCCTCAGGGCGGTGAGATTTTAACAAAGGATATTATGCGCGGATTAAATACCTCGTTTTCGGTTGCCGAAAGATTGAAAACACTGCACGGGGCATTATTTTCATCACCGCGAGATGAAATTGATCGGCTGATTGTGCCCGTATTGGGTGAGGAGGGAACGAATATACAAGTTCCGCAATCGGATTTAATTTCAATCATTATTCCGCGTGCCGAAGAAATTATAGAAAACGTGGGGCATATTTTTGAAAAGTATCCTTACTTTGTGGTGGCAACAAAGCATCTTGTATTAAACGGCGGTGGCAGTATGTTGCAAGGGATAAAAGAAAAAACGATTGCTATTTTGGGAGGAACCGTTCGTATCGGAAAACCGCAAACCATCAGAGGCTTGCCCACACAATACGAACCGTATACATTTTCAACTTGTATCGGCTTACTCAAATATGTCATGATAAAAGAAAAAAGTTTATTAAATGAAAAATTCACATCTCAACCAACCCCTAAAAAAGGTCATATCGGAAAGGTAATGCAATGGCTAATTCAGAATTTTTAGAAGTACAGGAAAGCGGTTTATCCATCGGTTTGGCGTCGCCCGCGCCCGAGTTTTTATTAACGCCGAATATCGGTGTCATCGGTGTCGGCGGTGCCGGCGGAAACGCAATTAACAATATGGTAACGGCTGATTTGGGCGATGTTTCGTTTTTTGCGGCGAACACGGATGCACAAGCGTTATCCAAATCGTTGGTTGCAGATAAAATCCAACTGGGTGTGACGATTACGCAAGGTTTGGGTGCGGGAGCCAATCCGGAAGTCGGGCGCGCGGCGGCAACCGAGGCAGAAGATAAAATCAAAGAGTATTTAAAGGGATTGCATTTACTGTTCATTACGGCCGGCATGGGTGGCGGAACGGGAACGGGTGCTGCTCCGGTCATTGCCAAAATTGCCAAAGATATGGGGATATTAACGGTGGGTGTTGTGTCCAAGCCGTTTCAATTTGAGGGGCGTAAACGGATGCAAACGGCAAATGACGGTATTAACGAATTAAAAAAATACGTGGATACGTTGATTGTGATTCCGAACCAAAATTTATTCCGTATTGTCGCAAGCGATACCACGTTTGCCGATGCGTTTAAAATTGCCGACGGCGTTTTGTGTCAAGGCGTTCGTTCCATTACGGATTTGGTAATGAATCCCGGGATGATTAACTTGGATTTTGCGGATGTGAAAACGGTATTATCATCTATGGGACGAGCCATGATGGGAACGGGTGAATCCAGCGGTGAAAATCGGGCGGAAATTGCCGTGGAGAAAGCCATTTCAAATCCGTTGTTGGACGATTCTTCCATTCAAGGCGCAAAGAGTATTTTAATCAACATTTCGGGCGGATTGGATTTAACATTGGCCGAAGTTGATTTGGCAGCGGAGCGGATTCGTCAGGAATTACATCAAGACGATGCGAACATTATTTTCGGAACGTGCGCCGATGAAGCATTGCACGGCAAAATCCGCGTATCGTTAGTGGCAACGGGCATTGATGATGACCCGACGGAAAAATATGTGCCGTCCACCGTTAAAACGGAAGAGCCGAAGGTGGTGGAAGTGCCGGTTGTGCCGGTTGCGGAAGATGCGGAAGAGAACGGTGAACCGCAAGAAACATTAAACGAATCGGAAACACAAGATGAATTTCCTTTAATTTCCGAAACGCCGATTGAACCGCGTGAAGCCGAAGAAGCGTTCGGGCTGGATTTAAATGAAAATATGTCGTTTGATGATACAAATGCCAACTATAATATGGCGATTGAATTGACGGAAGCCTCTGTATCGCAACCGCCGTTGTTTGATGAAGAAGTGCCCGATATTGCGCCGGTTATTCCGGTAGAAAGTGTGCCGGAAGTGAAAGAAAGCGTGAATATGGAGGCAAAAAAGGCAGATGCAAACGTAAAAGCTTCGCGCAGTAGTTTGTTTGATTTGTTGTTACCACAGGGATTCATGGGAAAAACCGGTCGTCGGGAAAAAGAGCAACAGTCTGCGTCAGCGGATTCATCGGCCCGCGGAGCGATACCGCAACCCGCGAACGGTATGCCCTCAACGGGAGCCGTTTCGGCGAGCGGTATACCCACCGGCGGGAACGGTATGATGAGCGGAGCGACAACAAGCATTCCTTCTGCCCAAGCGAATAATGCGCAACGTATGCCGAACGCAACACAGCAATCAACTGCAAAAAGCGGATTGTTTGATGACGACCCGTTTGAAAATGTTGATTTACCCGCGTTTTTAAGACGGCGTTAATTTTGAGACTATTGAAGACGCAGGAGGAAAATGGATAACGCCATTGAAAGTCGCCTTACGGCATTTCGGATTGTGCGCGATGTTGTTTATTTCAGCAAGACAACCGATGAGGCTTTTGGTGCTTGCAAGCGGAGTGCGTTGGCGGAGAGTGATAAACATTTCGTGCGTCAACTGGCGTTGACAACTCTGCGTCATTACGGACAAATTCAATCTCTTACAGCGCATTTCTTAACAAAGCCGTTGGGGCGCAAGTTAAGGGATATACAACTTGTCTTATCATTAGGCGTCGCACAGATGATTTTTCTGCAAACGCCGTCGCATGCAGCCGTTGATACGAGTGTCCGACTTGTTAAGCAGATGCAAAAAACGCCGTTTGCCGGATTGGTGAACGGTGTATTGCGACGGCTGGATCGCGAAAAAGCACATTTGCCGATACCGAGTTGTGTGGAAAATTTGCCCGAGTGGCTCTTGCGTTCATGGCAAAAAGCATACGGAAAAGGTAGAACGCAAGCCATTGCCGAAAAACTCACGGCCGAGCCGTTGCTGGATATTACCGTAAAAGAAAATCCGTTGGAATGGGCGTCTCGGTGGGGCGGTGTTGTGTTAGAAACGGGAACGGTGCGTGTGAATGCCGGGGAAGATATTACGAAGCGGGCAGGTTATGCAACGGGAGAATGGTGGATACAGGAAGCATCGGCCTCTATTCCGGCGCAGTTGTTCCCGCGCGTTAAGGGCTTGCGGATAGCGGATTTATGTGCGGCTCCCGGAGGAAAAACGGCGCAACTGGTAAATCGCGGTGCGGTTGTTGATGCGTATGATATATCTGAAAGGCGGTTGAATCGCCTGCGCGAAAACATCAATCGGCTGGGAATGAATGAATCCGTTCGCGTTTTTTGCGCGGATGTTTCCGAGTTAAAAGTTCGACCGGAGAATTTATACGATGCCGTTTTGTTAGATGCGCCGTGTTCCGCAACGGGAACTATTCGGAGGCATCCCGATTTATTGTTCCACCGCACACCGGATGATGTGATTCGATTAAGTTTATTACAGCGCACGTTATTGAAAAAAGCAGTTGAACTGGTAAAACCGGGCGGATATATTGTTTATGCAACGTGTTCATTACAGCCGGAAGAAAACGAAACGGTTGTGCAAGATGTTGTGCAGTGTTGCCCGATGATAAAACGCGTGGAATTGCCTGAAAAATGGGCGCGTTTTAAAAATAACGCCGGGGCGTTGCAGGTGTTGCCGGATCAAGGGCAAGACGGTTTTTATGCCACTTTACTCAGAAAAGATAAATAAAACATTGACGGCGCCGAGAAAATGCTCTATTCTGAAAAGCGGGAGGAGCGAATGTCAACAGTATTGATTGTAGAAGATAATGAAATGAATGTCCGCCTTTTTTCGGATTTATTGAAATCAAAAGGATACGGCGTCATTGCCTGCACGGATTCAACAAAGGCCGTGCAAACCATAAAGGAAAATCGGCCGGATGTGGTGCTGATGGATATACAGATGCCGGAAATTTCGGGGCTGGAATTAACAAAGCGCATTCGGGCGGATAAAAGCATTCGCGAAACGAAAATCGTGGCTGTTTCCGCATTTGCCATGGATGAAGATATAGAGCGCATTCGGGCGGCCGGTTGCGATGATTATATTTCCAAGCCGATTGAAATTAACTCGTTTTTTAAAACGGTTGAGCAATATGCTTCTCCGGTAAATTAGGTGTTATTTGACTGCTTTTTGCCGATTTATAGAATGAAAACGGAAGTCGAACAGTAACGGAGCGACATACCGATGTTTCGTGCACGGTAAGGTTGTGTTGCGACCGATAATTTTATCCGGAAAATTAAAAATAATCGGCGCGGATATATGGCAAGAGTGTCGATTTTTTTAATGTGAAATTTCATCGGAGGGATAGCGAATGTTGCCGTAAAAGGTAAATAAAAGATTAACAATAAAATCAAGAGATTGAAAAAATGATTCCAAAGACGGCAAAGAGCGAATAAACGCTTGACAGCGGGAATTAAATTTGCAATAGTAAATACGAAAAATGAACGGAAAGGATAAGTAAGATGCATTCGAATTTGTTTTTACGGACGATATCGGCAGTGATTTTAGCACCGTTAGTCTTGGCAAGTATTTGGTTCGGAAAGTCGGTTTACGAGATTTATTCAATTCCCTTATACACAATTTTATTAGCCTCGTTCGGTGCCGGATTGGCATGGGAATGGAGTATTATGTTTGATAAAAAATTATCGGCAAATACGGTAATTATGGCGCTGTTTGCTTGTTTGGTAGCTTTTTTAACGGAGGGGAATCCCGAATTTGCCTTATGGATGTCATTACTCGGGATGACGATTGTTTACTGGAAAACAAACGGCCGTTTGGCTTATTCGCTGGGAACGCTTTACATTTGTTTGCCGATATTATCGCTCGGGTATATTTATTATATTAACGACGGTGTCAGCCGTGAAATCGTGTTATGGCTGTTTTTTGTTGTCTGGGCAACGGATATCGGCGGATACGTTGTCGGAAAAACGGTAAAAGGTCCGAAATTGGCACCGAAAATCAGCGCAAAGAAAACATGGTCGGGCTTGGCGGGCGCTATTTTGTTTGCCATGTCGGTTGCGTATGTGTTTGCTTTATATTTGAAAGCATATAATTACTTATCCCCCGAAAGCGGTGTAACGTTTGAACAGGTGAAGTTCGTATTGGTAACGTCGGCAGGGGTGTTGGCGGTTGTCTCTCAAATCGGAGATTTCTTTGAATCGTATATTAAACGGCGTTTAAATTTAAAAGATTCAAGCAACTTAATTCCGGGGCACGGCGGTTTGTTTGATCGTGTGGACGGGTTGTTGTTTGCCTCGGTTGCCACGGCTTTGATTATCGCGTGGTTCAATGATGGGGGGATGTTGTTTTAATGTTGACGACGCTTGTTTATATTTTTGCCTTTGTTTTTGTGCTGTCGCTGGTGGTTGTGATTCACGAGGGCGGACACTTTGCCGTTGCGCGGATGTGCGGTGTGCAGGTAACGGATTTCTCCGTCGGGTTCGGGAAAGAACTCTGGCACAGGGTTGATAAAAAAGGCACTCGTTGGAAAATATGCGCCATACCGCTCGGCGGATACGTTAAAATGTTGGGCGATGAAGATGCGGCCAGTGCCAAATCGTCAACAGACGGGATTGCGGCGGATATGGTTAAATATACCTTTTTGGCGCAACCGCTCTGGAAGCGGGCGGCGATTATTTTTGCCGGGCCGGGAATGAATTATTTATCCGCCGTCGTTTTGTTGACGGGGATTATTTTTACGATGGGAGAAGTTGTCGTGCCGGCCGTTGTGGGGCACGTGAAACCGGAATCACCCGCAGCGGTTGCCGGTATGCAAGAGGGCGATAAAGTGATTTCCATCAACGGCGAACAAGTTGAGATGTTTCAAGATATTCAACGAATTGTTCGCGTTACGGAATTCGGGAAAACATTGAATGTTGTGTTGGAGCGAAACGGAAAGCAAGAAGAAGTTTCGTTGACGCCCCGAATTATGGATGATGCGGGAACGGAGTTCCCCGTTATCGGTGTCAGTCCGTCCCCCGAGTTGGTTGTGATGAACGATAACGTAGGATTGATGCAGGCATTCGGATTGGCTGTGCGAGATGTTTATCGGATGACGGCGGATACATTAACTTATTTAGGGCAGGTTTTATTTGAGCATCGTTCCGCAAAAGATATGCGCGGACCGCTCGGTATTGCCGAAGCCTCGGGCGATGCGTTGCAGGGCGGGTTGCTTTCTTTGTTGATGTTTATTGTGCAAATATCTATAGCCGTCGGCTTTATGAATTTGTTGCCGGTGCCTGTGCTAGATGGCGGACACTTGGCCTTTTATGCCGTTGAGGCAATCAGAGGGAAACCGCTTTCGGAAAAAACACAAAATAGTTTTTTGATTGCGGGAATGAGTTTGTTGTTTTTGTTGCTGGCTTATACGATGTTTTTGGATGTACCGCGCATTGCGGAAAGAATATTCGGATAAGTATCGGAAAGAGGAAACCTGAAATTTAACCAGAGGACACAAAATGAAAAAATTTATCGGACTACTTTTACTAGGTTCAATTTTAACAACGCCAGCCGGTGCGGTTGTGCTGAAAGATGTTTCTGTCAGCGGAACAAAGCGCTTGGAAAATGCGACGATTTTGAGCTATCTGAATGTGAAAACGGGGCAAGATATTTCGGCTTCGGATTTGGATCAGGCAACGAAAACATTGTTTGCAACGGGATTGTTTTCGGATGTCAGCGTTAAAATGTCGGGTAACACGATGGTTGTAAACGTGGCCGAAAATCCGATTGTGCACGAGGTGTTTTTTGAGGGAAACGATAAGTTGGACGATGATGTGTTAAAAAGCGAAATTATGCTGAAACCGCGCACGGTGTATACAAAAAGCAAAGCGCAAACAGATGCCGACAGGTTGTTAAACGTATATAAACGCAGTGGTCGGTTCGGCGCGACGGTAACGCCGAAGATTATTAAGAAGGATCAAAACCGTGTAGATGTTGTCTTTGAAATTGATGAAGGCGCAAAAACGGTTATTGAAAAAATCAACTTTATCGGTAATGAACAATATTCCGCAGACGAGTTAAAAGATGTGATGATTACAAAAGAAAATGCGTGGTATCGTTTCTTTTCCAGCACGGATACGTATGATCCGGATCGGTTAAATTATGATCAGGAAATGTTGCGTCGGTTTTATTTACAACACGGATATGTTGACTTCCGCGTTAAGAATGCCGTTGCCGAGTTGATGCCGGATAAATCAGGCTTTGTCTTAACGATTGAGGTAGAAGAAGGTAAGCGGTATCGGTTTGCGCAACCGGAAATTATTGTTTCGTTGCCGGAATATAAAGGAAAAGCCAAAACGGATTTAAAATCTTATTTAGAGTTTAAAGAGGGCGAACGGTTTAACTCCGAACTGGTTGACAGAACGATTGAAAACTTAACGGATGAATTTGCCAATGCGGGTTATGCGTTTGCGGAAGTAACGCCCGAATTTTTCAAAGATGAAGAAAAACAAACGGTGCGTGTGGTTTTCCGCGCTCAGGAGGGTGCAAAGGTGTTTGTGAATAAAATTAACATTCACGGCAATTCCAGAACGCAAGATAAAGTTATTCGGCGGGAATTCAGATTGAAAGAGGGCGATGCGTTTAACGCTTCTAAATTACGTCGGTCAAAGCAACGGGTAGAAAATTTGGATTATTTTGAAAAAGTAGATTTTAAAACGGTTCCCGTTTACGGAGACAGTTCACGGACGGATATTGATGTGCAAGTTGCCGAAAAGTCAACCGGATCATTCAATGTGGGTGTCGGTTGGTCATCATACGACGGATTATTGTTTGAAACGGGGATAACGGAGCGAAATATTCTCGGAACGGGTAATATCGTGAATTTAAATGCGATGATTTCACAACGTGAAACGCAATACACGGCCGGTTTGACAGACCCGTATTTCTTGGATTTACCGTTGCTGGCGGGAATTGAATTGTTCAGAACATCACGTGATAACAGTGATTACAGCTCCTACAGCTACAATTCAACCGGCGGTTCGGTGCGCTTTGGTTGGGATTATACGGATAGATTGCGCCAAACGGTCAGATACACATTACGGCAAGATGATGTGACGGATATTGATGACGATGCTTCTATTTATATTAAGGAGCAAGACGGAAAAACAACGGTATCCATGATCGGACAGGATTTATCGTATGACAGACGTGATAGTCGAATTAACCCGACAGAGGGATATTATTTATCATTAGGAACCGATGTTGCCGGTGTGGGTGGGAACACAAAATTCTTCCGTGCAAACGTAACGGGTATTCAATACTTCCCCGTAACGGATGATGTGGTGTGGTCCATTCGGGCAGACGGCGGTCATGTATGGGGCTGGGGCGGACAAGATGTGCGGATTAACAACCGATATTTCTTGGGTGATGCTTCACTGCGTGGATTTGAATACGGCGGTGTGGGTGCCAGAGATCGTGTGACGGATGATGCTCTCGGCGGTAACTGGTATGCAACGGCGTCGACGGAATTGGTATTCCCGGTCGGGTTGCCGAAAGAATTGGGAATCAAAGGGAAAGTGTTCTCTGATGCGGGCTATATCGGAAAGCCGGACGGATATAATCCCGAAACGATGGAATATAAAGATTCGCTCAGAGCATCGGTCGGAACAGGTATTTTGTGGCAATCTCCGATGGGGATGATAAATTTGGATTTTGCAGTTCCGGTTTTAAAAGAATCGGGTGATAAAACGCAAGTCTTTCGGTTAAACTTCGGGAAAGGATTTTAGAAATGAATAAGGGAATTTCAGCAGGGATTAAATATGGCAGTATTGTTGTCTTATCCGCGGTATTGGCCTGTATCGGCACAAATGTTTTTTGTGGCAAAGGTGGCAAAACGGGCGTGTTGGATAATGAGAAGATTTTGATGACGGCCGAACCGTTCCAAGCCATTTTGGGCGAAGAAAGTCGGTATTTAAACGCTATCAAAGCGCGCCAAGCGGAAGATGAAAAAATGTTGCAAGGCGAATTAACGGCGCTTCAAGAAAAGATTAAAAAATCGGGCAAACCGGAAAATGCATTCCAAAAAGAAATTAACGCTTTTCGCCAAAAAGTTATTTTCTATAATCAAAAATACCAAGCGCAACGGAAATTGGTTGCGGCAGCCAGTCAGTCGGCACGGCAACAATTGGATCCGTTTGTGCGGGCCGTGTTAGATGAAATGGGTAAAGCGGGATATGATATTATTTTGCCGAAACAAAATGTGATGTATGCTGCTCCCGTTGCCGATATTACGGCGGATTTTGTGGAACGGTTGAACGCAAAAGAAGTTAAAATTACGTTCCCAGATCCGATGCAATTTGCCGTTATGAATGCAAACGGCGGACAAGTAAAAGCAGGTGAAACGGCCACAAAACCGGCTGAACAGGTGAAGACGGATACCGAATCAAAGACACCTGCGCCGGTGAAGAAAGAGGGCGAAAAAACAAACACAAAATAAATACTGTTTGTTTGAAAATCAGGATAATTTTAAAAGATAATAAGAACAGAGAAATAAATGGCTGATACAAGATTTTTTCATAAAGTTGAGGGAGTAACATTGGCGGAGATAGCCAAAATCGGGGAAATGCAACTGCCGACGGATGCAGACGGCACACGGCTTTTTACCGATGTGGCATCTATTGATCAGGCAGGGCCGAGCGAAGTAAGTTGGGCCTTTATTCCGGCTATGCGAGAGGCTTTATCGCATACGAAAGCCGGTGCCGTGATTGTGCCCGAAAAATTTTTGGAATATGTGCCGAGCGGTGTTATTGCATTGGTTGCACAAGATGCGCACAGGGCTTATGGTTTGGTGGCATCGGCATTTTATCCGCGAACGGTAGAGGCTTATATTTCTCCGAAAGCAAATATAGACGAAACGGCAGTATTGGGAGAAGGATGTCGGGTTGAGGCCGGTGCATTTATCGGCAAAAACGTTGTCCTCGGTGCTCGGTGTGATATTCGGGCAAATGCCGTTATCGAGGAGGGCGTTCGGATGGGTGATGAGTGCACGGTCGGGGCAAATGCCACCGTCTCACATTGCTTGGCGGGCAATAAAGTATATATATATCCGGGCGCCCATATCGGACAAGACGGCTTTGGCTTTGCCATGTCGGCAAAAGGGCCGGCCAAAGTTCCGCAACTCGGGCGTGTTATCATTGGTGATGATGTGGAAATCGGCTCTTCCACAACCGTAGATCGCGGAGCTATGGGCGATACGGTTATCGGCTCGGGAACGCGGATTGATAATTTAGTGCAAGTTGCTCATAATGTGAAACTCGGCAGATGTTGTGTCATGGTTTCGCAGGTCGGCATTGCGGGCAGTTGCACGTTCGGCGATTTTGTTGTGGCCGGCGGACAAGTCGGCTTTGCGGGGCATTTAAATATCGGCACGGGGGCGCAAATCGCTGCCCAATCCGGTTTAATGGAAGATGTGCCTGCGGGAGCGGTTTTGATGGGGTCTCCCGCCGTTCCGCATAAAGAATATATGCGTCAGGTAATTGCCGTGCGACAACTGGCGAAAAAGAAATAAAATTGATTATATCACAAAAGCAAAGAAGTTTTTTCTTTGCGGACGACTAACGGAAGGATAGAAAAATGGAAGAACAAACACAAACACCCGAAAACATCATTGAAGAAATTCGGATTGATCAAATTTTAAAGTTATTACCGCATCGGTATCCGTTTTTGTTGGTAGACAGATTAAAAAACGTTGTGCCGGGTGTATCGGGTATCGGTATTAAAAACGTAACAATGAACGAGCCGTTTTTTCAAGGACACTTTCCCGAAAATCCCGTTATGCCGGGTGTATTGCAAATTGAAGCCATGGCACAAACGGCGGGAATTATCGTATTGATGTCATTCCCCGAAGAAGAACGCAACGGAAACAGCGTTTATTTTATGACGGTTGACGAGGTGAAATTCCGTAAACCGATTTTGCCGGGCGATGTGATTGAATTTTCGGTTCAAAAAGAGCAAGCTGTGCGCAATGTGTTTAAATTCCGCGGGGAAGCCCGTGTGGACGGGAAACTCGTTTCGCAAGCCATTTTCAGCGCCATGGTATTTAAGAAACAGTAAGGTAATACGGTTAAGCGGATTATTCGCATAGGATTATTTCCGAAGAAAAGGAGTATCAAATGGTAAAAATTCATCCGACGGCGATTGTTGATTCAAAAGCGGAATTGGCAGATGATGTGGAAATCGGACCGTATTGCACGGTTGGACCGCATGTTAAGATGGGGGCAGGGTGTCGGTTAATCTCGCATGCCGTGGTTGACGGATATACAACCATGGGCGCGCGTAATACGGTTTATCCGTTTGCAACCATCGGTTTATTGGCACAGCATAAACGCTCCAATGCTCCCGATGCTTTGTTGATTATCGGAGATGATAACACGTTTCGCGAGCATGTGACGGCACATGTCGGCTCGGAAGTGGATCATAAAATCACGCGTATCGGCAATCGGAATTTATTTTTGGTGGCCAGCCATATTGCGCACGATTGCGTGTTGGGCGATGATATTGTGATGAGTAATAACGCAACACTCGCGGGGCATGTTCACGTAGGTAATCGGGTAACAATCGGCGGATTATCGGCCGTGTTGCAATTTACACGAATCGGCGAAGGAGCCATGATTGGCGGTATGTGCGGTATCGCGCGGGATTTAATTCCGTATGGATTGGTGATGGGCGGTGTGCGCAGTGGAGTTGCCGGATTAAACTTAATCGGTTTGCAACGAATGGGTATTGAAAAACCGCAGATTATGGAATTACAAAAAGCATATCACTTTTTGTTCGATAAAAATTCCGAAATGACATTTGCCGACCGCATTGATATTATGAACAAAAATCCGGAAATGACGGCAAATCCACTCATTTTGAAATTGATTGATTTTGTGCAACACCCATCTAAAAATAATATCTTACAGCCGGACGACTAATTAAGGAAACAAATGCAAAGCAAAGCGAATCAAGGTAAATTGGGAATTATTGCCGGCGCCGGTGTTCTGCCGGCGCGCCTGATTCGTTTTTGCCGAGAAACGGGGCGTCCGTTTTGTGTAATGGCGCTAAAAAATCATGCCGAAAAAGAAAAGTTACCGCAAGATTGCAAAATTCAATGGGTGCGAATCGGCGCCGTCGGCGAAGCGTATCGGTTGATGAAGAGTCAACAGGTAACGGAAATCGTGATGATCGGCAGTGTGCGCCGTCCTTCCGTTCGGGAGATTTTTCCGGATTTGATGGGGTGGCGACTGATTGGGAAAGTCGGCCTCGGTAAAAAGGGTGATGACGGATTGTTGCGACGGGTGATTCACGAAATTGAAAAGTTGGGATTTCGGGTGCGGGGCATTCATGAATTGATGCCGGAGTTGTTGGCGCCCGTCGGAATTTGGACGGAAAAACAGCCGACACTTACCGAACAAGCGGATATACGCCGTGGCTTTTTAACGGCAAAATTATTGGGAATGGCAGATGTCGGGCAATCGGTGATTGTGCAAAACGGGCTTGTGCTGGCGGTAGAAGGCATTGAGGGAACAAAGGCGTTGATTGAACGTTCAAAGACGTTGCGTCGGAAAGGAACGGGCGGTGTGTTGGTGAAGACAATGAAGCCATGTCAGGAAACGCGCGCCGATATGCCGACAATCGGTGTTTCAACCGTGGAATCTGCTTTTGAAGCCGGATTAAAAGGCGTTGCGGTTGAGGCGGATAAAGTTTTGGTAACGGATGTTGACGGGATTATTCAAAAAGCAGATGAACTCGGCTTGTTTGTAGCGGGCGTAAGCGAAAAAGACATCATGTCGGATAAATTGGTGCGGTTGATGAGTGAAACGGTTGATGAAATTGCCGAAATGGCTGATACTGCGGGCGTCATACCGAGTGGCAAAGCCGACGAAGCAATCAAGCGGACAAAAAGCACAGAACATCAAAATGCCGAAGCAGATAAAAAATTGGAACAGAAACGGAGTAAGAAAAAATGAAAAAGCCGTTGAGCGTTTATTTGGTTGCCGGAGAACCGTCGGGAGATTTGCTTGGCTCGCGCATCATGCGAGCGCTTAAAAAGCAAACAAACGGTGAGGTTGTGTTTAATGGCGTCGGCGGTGAAACCATGGCGGACGAAGGGTTGAAAAGTCTGTTTAATATTGCCGATTTAGCCGTGATGGGACTATTGGAAGTGGTGCCGAGTATTCCGCGCATTTTGAGAAGATTAAACGAGGTTGTGAACGATATTCGCGCGAAAAAACCGGATATTGTGATGACGATTGATAGTTTTAGCTTTTCCGTTCGCGTGCATCAAAAAATTAAAAAAGCAGGGTTAAATGTGCCACACGTTCATTGCGTTGCACCGCAGGTGTGGGCTTGGAAAAAAGGCAGAGCCAAAACGTTGGGGCGGTATGTGGATAGATTGTTTTGCTTATTGCCCTCCGAACCGGCTTATTTTACACCATACGGATTACAGGCTGATTTTGTCGGGCATCCCGTTATAGAAGGGGGTGCGGATAAAGGAGATAAAAAAGCCTTTTATGCGCAATATAATATTCCGCAAGAGGCATTGGTTTTGTGCGTATTGCCGGGGAGTCGCAAAAATGAGATTAAGTATTTGTTGCCGATTTTTAAAGAAGCAACGGAAAAATTAGTTCAACGGCATCCGAATTTGTTTGTGGTGATTCCAACGGTGGATACGGTTGCCGAACGGTTGGAAACCGAATTAAAGGATTGGCGGGTTCCGCACATTATTGTGCGAGGAGAAAAAGAGCGGTATCATGCGTTTGCGGCGGCACAGTGTGCAATTGCGGCATCGGGAACGGTCAGTTTGGAATTGGCGATGGCGGGGGTGCCCCATTTAATTGCTTATAAGGTTTCTAAATTAACGGGATATATTGCAAGAAGATTGCTTAAAATCAAGTATGTGAATTTGATTAACCTGTTGACGGGAAAAATGATTATTCCGGAATTATTGCAAGAAGACTGCACCGCCGAAAAAATACTTGAACAAACGGAAAAATTGATTCAAAATAGGGAACAAGACGTATCGGAGGGATTGCAACGATTGGGGGTAGGGCAAGGGCAAACGCCCTCTGAAAAAATAGCAACATTGATGATAGAAACGGTAGAGAAACATGGCTGAACGCAGAACATTATATCATTATACACTTTGTCCTTTTTCAAGGAAAGTTCGGTTGCTTTTGTTTGAAAAAGGGTTACCCTACGGTATGATTTTTGAAACGCCATGGGCCAGGCGTCCCGAGTTTTTAAAACTCAATCCGTTCGGAGATGTGCCCGTATTGGTTGAGCCGGATGGGCATATTTTATGCGATCATGTTGCGATTTGCGAGTATGTTAACGAAATTAAAACATTGCCGAATTTGTTGGGTGAAACGCCACGCGGACGGGCGGAAGTGCGTCGGTTAACGAATTTATTTGATACGTCTTTTTACGCAGATGTGTTCAAACCACTGGTCGGCGAACGCGTTTTTAAGGCATTGAAAAAAACGGGTGCTCCGAATTCGGGGTTGATTCGGGTGGGGCGTGCAAACCTGAAACGGTATATGGAATATGTGGATTGGCTTGCCGCACGGCGCAGTTATTTGGGCGGACGCAATTTATCCATGGCGGATTTAGGCATTGCCGCGCATATTTCCATTTTGGATTACTTGGGAGAGATTGATTGGAATGCGTATCCCGATGCCAAAATGTGGTATATGAAATTAAAATCGCGCCCCTCATTCGGCACCTTGCTCAATGATAAATTGGCGGGGATATTGCCGTCGGCAAGTTATGCCGATTTGGATTTTTAATTGATTGGGTTCTTATTTTTTGAGGATTTTATCGGAAAATAAAAGGTTACCCGCGTGAATTTGTTTTGCGGGTGCATTTTTAACTTTACTTTACGGCGTTTTTATTGCTATAATGCACACAAACTTGTGTTATACGAGATAAAAGGAGCGGATATGAAGCGAATTTTTCAATTTTGCATAATTGCATTGGCGGGGGCTTTGATGACTGCTTGTGGCAGTGACGGACAGCGCATTTACTACTGGGAACGGCCGAATACGGGTGCCGTATGGTTTGCGCGCGATCATAACGAATGCTTGGCGGTGGCGGATATGTGGCCGTATGAGTGGCCGGGTATGCCGTGGGGATGGGGTGCACCGCGGGAGTTGGAATTACGATTTGATAATGATTCCGATCATGGTATTTGGGCGCAGTTTGTGCCGTTTCCGGGCGCGCAACCGGTTTATGTGAATTCAGTGGCGGCAGATTGGTCAATGTCGTATGATGCGTATGAGGAATGTATGCGGGAGAGACATTATACGGAGCGTCGTCCGATGAAGGAAGATCGTCAGGTTTTCTATCAATAATTCATAATCAATAGATTGAAATGAGTGAGTTGTATGGCAACGCACACTTCACGGAACTATCAGAACAAGGAGTTTACAATGGCAGACAGAAGTATTATTCAAGTTATCCCCGCATTGAATCAAGGGGGTGTGGAACGGGGAACAATTGAAATTGCCGAAGCATTGCAAAAAGCAAAAATCCCGAATTATGTGATTTCGTCCGGCGGAAAAATGGTTGAAGAATTGGAAAAATTGGGTGTTGAACATATTACATTGCCCGTTCAAACAAAAAATCCGATTAAAATGTGGCTGAACTCCTATAAATTGGAAAAGGTATTTAAAGAAAAAAATGCAGGGTTGGTTCACGTTCGTTCGCGGGCGCCGGCCTGGTCGGTTAAATGGGCCTGCAATCGGATGGGCATTCCGTTTATTGCCACATTCCACGGCTTATACGGTATGAAACCCGAAAGTTTGAAAAAACCGTATAATCGGGTGATGACGCAAGGACGTGTGGTGATTGCCGTATCGGCATTTATTCGTCAGCATTTGATGAAAGAATACGGTATTCCCGAGCAACATATTCGTTTAATTCCGCGGGGCGCCGATATTAACCGTTTTGATGCGACAAAACTTTCCGAAGCAGATATAGATGCTTTTGCAAAGAAATACGATATTCCACGTGATAAGCCGATTATTACGCTTGTCGGGCGTCTTTCACGCATTAAAGGGCATTCGGTTGTTTTGGATGCATTAAAGCAAATGAAAAATCAAGATGTGACGGTTTTATTTGTCGGCGGTAATCCGAAAGGGGATTATGAAGCGGAATTAAATGAAAAAGTGAAAGCCTTGCCGAAGAATATCACTTTGAAAATGTTTGCCGTTCCCGGGGATCAAATGCCCTACGTTTATGCGCTTTCAACCGTTTGCGTGCAACCGACGTTGGTGCCGGAATCGTTCGGACGCGGAATTGCCGAAGCGCAAGCCATGGGGCGCATTGTGGTAGCATCTAATCACGGTGGAGCCGTTGAGCTGATTATGGACGGACGAAGCGGATTCTTAACACCGGTCGGCGATTCACGCGTGTTGGCCGGCGTATTGGATAAAGTATTGAATATGTCGGCAGATGAACGGGCTAAAATTGAGCAGGAAGCAAGAGAATCCGTGCGCACGAATTTCTCTATTCAAAAGATGTGTGATAGAACATTGAGTGTCTATAAAGAATTGATGGGCAATGAATTAAGTTACAAAACAAGAGAATAGTCCGTGGTGTTTAGAAAAAAGAAAAATAAAGCGACTCCCGTTGTGTATTCGGAAGAGGAGCGATATACGCAACTGGCAAAAGTTGCTCGACACATTGAAAAAATGCGGTTAGGCGAGTATGTGGAGATGATGAATCGTCCGGGGCGCATTATTTGGATGAATTTATTGGTAGGTATTTCACGCGGGGTTGGGCTGACAATCGGTGCAACCCTTGTGATTGCCATTTTATTTAAAATGCTGACGGCGTTGATTGAAATGAAGATTCCGTATTTAACGGAAATGTTGCAAGAAGTGGTGCAAATCATAAAAGACACGCCGGGCGGACAAAGTATCAATATGCCCAAAATAGATGTAAACAGCTCGCCGGTGATTGACCCGACATCGTTAACATCAGACGTATTGGATAAATAAAAGAAAGAGGTGATTTATGTTGACACAAGATCAAATAAAAATCGGTATTATCGGCTATGGCGTTATCGGTATGACATTCGGACGCTGGCTGAAAGAATTTACACACTGTCAAATGGCGATTTCGGATCCGCCGAAAGGGATTAACGATGATTTATCGGACTGCGATATCTTCTTTATCGGTATTCATATTCCGACGGAAGCGGACGGAACGCAAGATTTAACATTATTAAAATCAATCATTGCGGGATTGCCCGCGGATAAACCGATTTTTATTCGCACAACGTTGTTGCCCGGCACAACGGATGCTTTAACAAAAGAATTTAATCGCCCCGTTCATTTTATGCCGGAGTTTTTAACGCAACGGACGGCGTATGAAGATTTTTGTCATCAAGATATTGTGATTACGGGGTCGCGGGATATTTTGGATGTGGTCTTTGAAACGAAAAAGCGCATTTATATGACGAATACCGAAGCCGAAATTTGCAAATATGCGCATAACGTTTTCGGGGCGTTGGCCGTTACATATTTTAACGGCATTCATGAAATGTGCGAAAAGATGGGTGCGGAATATCGCCGTGTGCGCGAAGGATTTTTGTTGAGCGGTTATTTAAGCCCGACGCATACCCACGTTCCGGGGCCGGACGGTAAATTCGGTTACGGCGGTAAGTGCTTCCCGAAAGATGTGAACGCTTTTGCATTATTTAATCGTGATTCACACTTGGGTAAATTATTGCACGAAACAATGGAGGCAAACGAATACTATCGTGCTTTGCCAACCGATAACCAGGAATAGGAAGATTTATTGTAAAAAACGGCGACGGACATATTTCCCTGTCGCCGTTTTTACGTAATTTTGATAAACATAATATGATTGTTTTTCGGCATAAAAAGCCGTTATTGGGTTATCTATTCCGTCCCTCATAAGGTGAAAAAGAGGGGCGAATAGATGTTTTTTTTATTGTGTGAACGGCGTGTTGTGTCGGTTGTTCGGGTTGTTTAACAGCGCGTAAAATAATTTTGGGATCAAGTTGCATTTTTGCACAGTGCGATTTAAATTGCGGTATGCTTTGTAAGGCGTTTGCCAGTTGGTCGCAAACGTCTTGTCCTTTAGCCAAATCGGACGCAATAAACCAGCTGGCGAGCCATTCATGGGGATAATGGTAATCTGCTATCGGCGAGTTATTGATACGAAATAATGCTTCCGTCAGTGGTAATTTTTGGACGCCCAGCAATTCTGTATGTTCTTTGCGTATGCCCTGATTACTTTTATCAATTAGGTAGTCAGCCATTGTTTCGGGAATCTCCATTTTATAGCACTGCGGTTTTACAATGCTGACGCGCTCTCCTTTTTCCCAGCGATTGACCAGATAGGTGTCATCTTGCGGAGAAAACGGTAAACGCATCAAATTATCCCAAGGTAAGTTCAGTGAATCAATACCGATATTGCCGAGTTCTTCCCGTGTTTCCCGTTGAACATTGCGTTTGGATATTTCGGAAACATCAAAAATAAGTGTCGGTTGATTATTTTTGATAATAACGTTATCCCAGCTCATTGTTGCTTTGATTCTTTCTTCCTGCGATAACGATTCAAAAACGTTTGAATCCATACATTCCGATAACCCGCCGAAAGCGCCCAGACCGTCCGGCATACCGTTTCGGCAACGTTGAATTAAAATAACGAAAACGGATTTAAGTTGATCTTGAAACGTGTTGCCTTTGGTTGGTTGTCCACAATATAACGTCACATTGGAGCCGATGGAAGTGATAAAATTGACCGCGTTTGTTTCATCTAACAGTTGCCGACGTGAGGCTCCTTTCGGTAATTGAGATAAAACATTTATAACTTCATCGCGCGAGTGAAACAGAAGTTGTGTCATACCAATCCTTTGTATCCGTTTGTGTAGCTATTTTAACAGAATAACTTTTTCAAATCAACAAAAATCCGTTTGATAAGGTGCTATTCGTACACACGGATAGCACCCGGTATTTGGGCTCGTTTAAACGCCATGGCGTGATACCGATTCCGAATAATTGCAATTTCTTCCGCTTGTTCTTTTGGAACGGGTAAGTGTCCGTAAATATAGTGTTTAAGGATTTTATCCAGCACCGAATAGGGAGGCAAAGAATCCGTATCTTTTTGTCCGTGTGCCAATTCTGCGCTGGGCGGTCGATCAATAATCCCTTGCGGAACAAAAATTTTGCCCTCTTGATTGTATAATTCTGCCAAAGCATAGACATCTGTTTTGAAAACATCGCCAATCGGAGATAAACCACCGCAGACATCACCGTAAAGTGTGCAATACCCCATGGCGGCTTCGGATTTATTGCCACAAGCCAATAATAACCAACCGTTATCGTTGGCATAAGCCATTAAGATTACACCTCGTGTGCGGGCTTGCAAGTTTTGCTCCGTTACCGGATTTTTCGGCGTAAAGGGAAGTGTTTTTAAATAGGAATCTACAATCGGTTGAATATCAATTTCCGTGAAATCGGTTTTGTTGAGTTGTGTTGCTTGGGTGGCTAAGTCAATACTTTGCTTTGAAGTATATTTCGTTTTCAGCATCATCGGGTGAACGTGATTTGCGCCGAGTGCCTCGCAAGCGAGTGCTAATACCAGGGCCGAATCCAATCCTCCCGAAAGCCCGAGAACAACATCTTTAAAGTTATATTTTTCGCAATAATCTTTGATACCCTCAACAAGTTTTTGTCTGATAGCACGCGTTGTTGTTTCACATTTGTTATCTGGCTTTAAGTTTTGCATGATTTCTCCTTTTTGTTTTATCTTGTGGGTGAGTTTAAATTAAATTATCGCCGATTAACAGCCTCGTTCTCTTTGAAGCGCTCCTCTCCGGAGTTGGCATTGCTTTTCATAAAGTGATTTTTCTAACCCGGCAATATAACGATGAGGCATTTTTATGCGCCGATGTGTCGGGTCCAACCGAGCAATGTTTTGTTGCGTGGCAGAGCGAATCTCACTAAGCGGACGATTCATCTCATCTTGATTTACGTGTCCGTTGCGAACAACCGGAATCATCGGACGAAAGGCCTTTTTCCCTTTTAAAAAACGCCGACCCTTTTCCGTTTTTAAGTCAATTGAAACAATATCTTTTGCAAGCGATTCGTGATTGATGAAAGTGTGTCCTTCACTGCAAATAACATCACCGGCATATTGACCTTTTTCATCCACCAATCGAATAACATCCGTCGCTCCCGGAATGGTTGTTTTGATGGCCAACTCCGAAACCTTGATAACATCACGATTGCCCGTTCTTTTTAATTTATATACTCCACCCAGTGCCGGTTGATCATAAGCTGTTACCAACTTTGTGCCAACCCCGAAAATATCAATCGGCGCATTTTGTTCTAACAGCAAACTTTGAATGGTATATTCATCCAAATCGTTTGATACCGTAATTTTCGTTTCCTTGCATCCGTTTTCATCTAAAATGCGTCGGACCTCTTTGGAAAGGTAGGCTAAATCGCCGGAATCCAAACGCACGCTTTTCAACGCAATGCCTGTTTCCTTTGAGGCGGTAATTGCATTCTTGACACCTTGAATTGTATCATACGTATCAATCAGCACACTGGCTTGTTGCGGAAAGGCGCTGATATAATGCTTAAACGCTTCTTTTTCGCTTTCTTCTCGCATAATGAAACAATGCGCCATAGTACCCGATACGGGTATATTATAATGGCGTCCCGCTTCAACATTTGACGTCATATCAAATCCGGCGATATATGAAGCACGTGTGGGTGCAAAACCTTGTGTATCTTGTGAACGGCGCAATCCCATATCCAACAAGGTTCTCTGTTTGCCGTCGCTACGGGCTACTTGCACAATACGACTGGCTTTGGTTGCAAATAAACTTTGCGCGTTAATCATGTTTAAAATACCCGCCTCTACCATAACAGCTTGCCACGCCGGTCCGGTTATGCGCACAATCGGTTCATTCGGAAATACAACTTCCCCTTCTCGGAAAGCATCCATATTGATTTCTAATCGCGCATTTTTAAGAAGGTCTAAAAAGTCTTCTTTAAAGCCTAACGTTCTTAAATAATCAATATCTTCTTTTGAATAATGCCAGCCGTTTAACCATTCCAAGACTTCTCCCAGTCCGGCAACAAGCAAATAACTGCCTTCAAACGGCGTATGGCGTATGAACATTTCGTAGGTTTCAATTTTGTCATGCGTCTTTTGGTCAAACATGGCTTGTGCCATTGTTAAATGGTATAAATCGCAGTATAACGGTGAAAATTTATTTTTAATCATGTGTTCTTTCCTTTCAGCAAGTAATTGATAAATTTGAGTTGGAACAAAGTCTTTCCATGAAGTGTCATTCGCTTTCATTTTAGCCCGAATTTGAGTGGCGGATATATCAATATCCTGTCGGTTAAATAAGCGAATTTTATAACCCTTTTCGCGAAATTGTTGATCGTTTTGATGCTCTCCGCAGTAATACGTATCAGCCGGAAACGGTAGTTGCTCGTTCACATAACCGACCCATTTCGGTAGATTGTGAATGTCTTTTAGCCCCCCTACATAAAGTTTTCCCGATTCAATCTTATCTTGATACAACGCCTTGACCATATTTAACCGTTGCTCGTAGGAGTAAGGATTTCTTTCATCAAAAGTGCCGACTGAGCCAATCATCAAAATGGCTTTTTCATTTTCAAAAAGCATCGTATCAATAATTTTTTGATGGCCCAGATGAAGCGGTTGTAAGCGCATAATCGCTAATCCGACAGACATATTTAACTCCTTTGATTTTGGAATTGTTGTAAAAAATGGTGAGATGTTGTGATTTTTAATTGACCTTTAATAATGGCCCTCTTAAATGGCTCTTCTTGAATAACTTCACGCATTTGCTTTACAATCCCGCGTGTTAAATCTTCCAGAACGGTTACGGTTGCTCCCCTTTTTAACCATCCTACTATACCGGCTTTCACGCAAATATCCGAAACGACACCAAAGAGCACAACTTCTTTTGTTTGTGCGCAAATATCTATGCGAACAGTATCCGGTGATGCGCCCCACATATCGTAGGTGCTTTTGCGCAAGTATTGAACAACGGGGATTTTTTGATTGATAACGTTTTTATCAACAGCGAGTTCCCAACCTTTTGTGCCAATAGCGCAATGCAACGGAAATGTTTTCCCTTCTTCCGTTTTTGCATAAGTTTTCGGAAAATGTGTATCATAAGTAACAACCGCCGTTGCAAAGTAGTTGGCAGGTAATTCGTTAAAAAACGCTTTTGTGCGTTGGATAAGATTTACATCCCCTTTGCCGTTATCAAATGTCAATGCTCCGTTCGGCGCAACAAAATCGTTTTGAAAATCAATGAAAGTTAAATTGCGATATGATTTCATACAATACTCCTGTTCTTATATAAAAGATAAAATCTATTCGTTATTAACAATTTATTATTAACATATAAAAAATATCGTGTCAAGCACTTTTTATTTTGGAAGAAACGGCCTGTAAAAATAAAATTAAAAAGATTTATATATTTCAAATGATTGTTTTAATAAAAAAAGAATCAGATAAGCTTTTAAAAGGTCTTTGTAGATTAAATTTCTTAAAAAAATGGAGCAAAAAAGGATTGTTTTGAAGATACTTATTTTTTTGTTTATTTTATTGCAATTCAAAAAGGTGTGTGTTAGTATCAGGTTGATTTTAATAAATTGATAAGAGGTTTTATGGCACACGTGAGAGATTTGGTGACTCGACTAACCGGCGGAGCGGATAAAGAAGTTGAGGAGCGTAGTTTTTTGGATTCCTACGATTCGTCTGTATTTGAAAAAGTATCGGTAACAACGGATATTTTGGTATTTAGCATTTCAGATATTACAACAACGAATTATCGCAAATTGCCCGAAAAGAAAATGAGTGTTTATCTGACACAAAGAACACAATTTCCGTTTAAAGATAAATGGAGTTTGGCGGGTGGCTTCGTGAATCCGAAGGAAACGCTTGTTGAAACGGCTATGGGTGTATTGAAGCGTAAAATGGGTATTGATGAATTGTATTTAGAGCAACTGTATACTTTTGACGCACCGAATCGCGACCCGCGGATGCGGATTCTATCGGTTGCCTATATGGCGTTATTGAATCGAAAAGATTTGCCCGAAAATGCACGGCAAGAATCGCTTTGGTTTAATATTATACGTGATGGTGAAAAAATTTTGTTGCAAAATGAATGCCATCCCGAAATTATTTTAGACTTATCCGATAAACAGAGTTTAGCCTTTGATCATGCCGACATAATTTTAACGGGCCTCAACCGTTTGCAAAATAAAATAGAGTATACGGATTTGGCATTTCATTTGGTTTCGCAAGAATTTACGTTGACGGAACTGCAAAATGTGTATGAGGCAATTTTAGGCAAAAAATTATTGGCGCCTGCTTTTCGGCGTGTCATTAAACCACTGGTTGAAGCTACGGGAAATTTTACGGCTGGTTCGGGTCATCGCCCGTCTGCCTTGTTTAGATATAAAGGCGCAACTTCGGCATTGAGTTAAGATTTTTTGATCGCTTTGATGTTAGAAAGCGTATCATTTAGTAATCGGCGACAACCTCTGTTGATAGAGTGAGGTGCGATGTTCTTTTTGAGAGAATAAGCGATTTTGAATCGCAAAGTGAGAACATTAGGTTATTCAGAGAGCGTTTTAGCCATACAAACGGCATCGCAAAAGCCGGATTTTGTCTTATAATAATTTTTGCGTCGCCCGATTTCGGAAAATCCGGCCTTTTCATATAATCGTCTGGCAGGGGTATTATTTTCGGCAACTTCCAAAAAAATGCGAGTCACTTGGTGCGCACGGGCATACTCAAATAAAAACATCAACCAGCGAAAACCGCGCCCTTGTGCGCGTTGAGCAGGTGCAACGCAAATCGTTAAAATTTCCATCTCGTCGCATACATGTGAGCAAACAAGAAGCCCCGTTTCATCTATCCAACCGATTGTAGAAGGTAATGTCAGCAAAGAACGAAACGATTCGGCTGACCAGGGAAAATCAAACCCTGTCTGATGTAAAGCAGAAGCGGTCTCGCAGAAAGGAAGTGTGAGGCGCGTCGGTAAAAAAGAAGTATCTGATGAATCAAGAGCCATGAACTGATTTGGGGGCAACAACTGTTACATCGGCCTCGCGCAGATAAAGCGGTTCGGGCGGACGTTTCGCCGTTGGTTTTTGAAAAATAACATTTATCATATTTTCGGCAGGGCATTCGGGTGCTTGAACCAGCTGAACGTTTGCCTGATTAAACAGGGCAGGATTATCTGTCAGAATGGGTAATTTTAAAGCAGTTACCTCATCCGGCGATAAAATTTTCGGCTCTGTTGCTTCTTGGTCATTTTGAAAAACCTGCGTATAACAATCTCCGCGTTTCGTGTCCAAAGCCACACAAAGCGGATAAGGCATTTCGGGCATCGTTAACGCATCAAAGTTTGTAATTCCGATTACGGGGATATTCAAAGATAACCCAATTCCGCGTGCCGTTGCCAAAGCGATTCGCACACCCGTAAATGATCCGGGGCCGACGGTGGCAATCACTTGCTGAACCGTTTCAATAGGGCAATTTGCCTCATCGCATAAACGTTGAATCAACGGGATAAGTGCTTCGCCTTGTCCACGTTCCATATAGGTAGCATGGGAAATCAAAATATTCGTATCCTCTGCCAAGGCGACGGAAAGTAAATGAGATGATGTATCAATAGCTAATAAGCGCATAAAAAAATCCTTTCAATGTAGAAAGGATAGCAAAACGAGGCAAAAAATGCAAGAAATTTGCAAAGATTCGTAAAAAAAACGAAAAAAATGAAAAAAAATGTTGCAAATGCGAAAAAAATAAGATATAAAAACAACACAGCGCCGATTTAGCTCAGTTGGTAGAGCAGTTGATTTGTAATCATCAGGTCGTCTGTTCGAGTCAGACAATCGGCACCATTTCTCCCTTAATCGTTTGATTAAGGGTTTTTTATTGATTCCAAAATATCATTTTTATCTTAAAAATCAGCAGATTGAATATATTTACAAGCCGTTGCTTCGTCCGTAAATGCGGTAGACAAACGCTTATGAAAGCAGAAAGAAAAAGTGTATTCAGCTACAATGTCTAGAATAGGCGTAACAGTGATCTTTAATTAATTTTCTTGCAAATAATAAAAACGATTGACAAAATCAAAATAAATGTTGTAAAATGATGATTAGTATAATAAAATGAGCTGATGAAATTATATTTTCGTGGAGGTTTTAATGACAAAAGTGTCTGTTATCATTCCGGTTTACAATGTTGAAAAATATTTATCAAGCTGTTTGAACAGTGTATTACATCAAACATACCAAGATTTTGAAATTATTTGTGTTAACGATGGTTCAACAGACAGATCCGGAAAAATATTGGACTTGTATGCTAAAAAAGATCATCGAATTAAAGTTTTTACACAATCCAACAAGGGGCAATCCGCAGCTCGCAATAAAGCATTGAAGGTTGCAAAAGGCGAGTATATTCAATTTTTGGATTCGGATGATTTTTTACACCCGCAAACATTGGAAGCTACGGTATGGTTTGCACAGAAATACGGAACGGATTTAACGGTATTTAGCTATGAACAAGAGGAAAATCCGGGGGAATTATCACATAGTTCGTATGACAGGGTTAATTTTAAGCGATTACCGCACGTGTTAACGGATGAACCTTTATATTTTTCTTATGCACAGACACGCACCGATGAATACGGAAAATGTGTGGGAAATAGGGCCACAGTCAAAGATGTTTTATCGGACTTTGGCGAGGAATTCGGTATGGTAACAACAACACTTTTTCGCAGAGAGTGTTTTAACAAATTGCGCTTTAAAGAGGGTGTTTATTATGAAGATACTTTGTTGATGACAAAGATTTTGCGTGATAAGCCGAAAACAGTTATTCTTCCCGTGCAATTTTACAAATACAGAAAAAATATGAATTCAACAACTAATGTTATTTTCTCGGAAAAGCATTTAATAAGTTTATATGAGGTTTGTAAAGGTGTTCGGGATTATTATCGCGCGAAAAAATATTTAAAAGATTTTCAATTTTTTGCCAGAACACGCATACAATCCGTTTGCAACAATATCGTTCATAAAATTTCTCAGGCGGATGTGATGACACAACGAAGTCTAAAACCTTTATTTTATAAGATGTTAACTGATTTGGCTCACACCGGATGCTTACCAATGTATGGGAAAGGATCTAAATGTGATTTTGTCAAGCGAATGAATCAGCAAAATCGCGAACAAAGAGTTTTATTCTTTGATATAAAACATCCGACGGGAAATATGTCAGTATTGAAAAATGCAACAAAGAAAATTGCCGAACATTTTGATCCGTGTGGATTGAAATATATCCTGCGCAACAAAACGTGGCAAAACGCTCGATGATTTTTAATGTTACCGTTTATAAAAAAACAGCAGACACGATTTTTTTGTCTGCTGTTTGATTGATGTTCAGATAGGGCTTAATCTTCTTCAACAACAACGAGTTCATCTACGATGAGTTCGTTTGTAGCCGGATCAACCATATACACAATTTCCACATATTCGTTGACACTCGGCATATTATCCGCCATATCCGACATATCGGATGAATCGGAAGAGACTTGTTGCTTGACGTAGTATTTCGTATTGGGGGTTGTTTTCAGTGTTGTCGGCATAGTTGCATTCGGACCGGTAACTTGGATTTGATCGTTTTGCATGGAAACAACTTTACCCGACATTGTTTCGGCTTGCGTTGCGCCCGCCATCATTAACACGCTCATTAAAACGGACGGAATTAAAAATTTTTTCATCACATTTCTCCTTTTTCAATATTAATTTCGGAATGTTTTACATTCAACAAAAATGATATGGGCAAAATAAGGCAAACACGCAAGCCGGCCAAAAGGATTGATTATCTTATATTTTTACCTATACTCCCGTTTGTGTTTTATTGATTTTAAGGTGGATATTCTTATATCAAACTTGAAATTGCAATCGTGCAGTTGAAAAGATTTTTATTTGAGAGGAGAATTATCATGACAGTAGGAACAAGATATCCGACACTTGCATTTCACACCAGTGGCGCCGGCCAGGCCGATGACGGTATTCCGCCACAACCGTTTGAAACATTTTGCTATGATTCGGCCTTATTGCAAGCCAAAATTCAAGATTTTAACGTTATTCCGTATACATCTGTTTTGCCCCCGGAATTATTCGGCAACATTGTGCCGGTTGACCAAGTGGCGCATACGTTTAAACACGGGGCCGTTTTGGAAGTGATTATGGCAGGTAACGGAGCACGTAGAGAAGATCATAAGGCGGTTGCAACGGGTGTCGGCATTGTTTGGGGAAAAGATAAGTCGGGCAAATTCATCGGTGGATGGGCTGCCGAATATGTGGAGTATTTTGATACGTTTATTGATGATGATATTGCTCAGGCACATGCCGAAATGTGGCTTAAAAAATCATTGAATCACGAATTGGATATTCGCGGGGTGCAACAGCATTCGGATTTCCAATTTTACCATAACTATGTCAATATTACGCAAGCATTCGGTTATTCATTAACGGCCTTGGGCTTTTTAAATTTTGAATATGCACCGGCGGTTGAGCTTGGTAAATAAAGAGTATTAAAGGATAGAGCGTTTATTCTCTATCCTTTTTCATCATAATTAAGAAAGGAGAGAGAAGTGGTTCAAAAAACGCAAACAAATTCAAAATCTTCCTCCATGTCAACATCGGATAAATTAGGTGTTTTCGGATTAGCAGCGATTGTTGTTAGTTCTATGATTGGCGGAGGGATTTTTTCATTACCTCAAAATATGGCGCAAAGCGCTTCGGCGGGCGCTGTTATTTTGGCGTGGATTATTACGGGGTTCGGGATGTATTTTATTGCAAATACATTTCGAATTTTGGCAAATGCGCGTCCCGATTTAACAACGGGTATTTACTTATATGCGCGGGCGGGATTCGGCAATTATATGGGTTTTAATATCGGATGGAGTTATTGGCTTTGTCAGATATGCGGAAATGTCGGATATGCCGTGATTACGATGGATGCCTTGAATTATTTTTTCCCGGGCGTTTTTACGGGCGGAAATAATTTATATTCCATTATCGGCGGTTCCGCGTTAATTTGGTTTTTTAACTTTTTGGTCTTGCGAGGTGTTAAGCAAGCCGCATTGATTAACTTGGTGGTTACGATTGCCAAAATCGTGCCGTTAGCCTTATTCATTATCATTATTGCCGCCGTATTCAATATGGATAAATTTGATTATGATTTCTGGGGCAAAATGAACGAAATGAAATTGGGTGATCTTCCGACACAAGTTAAAAATACCATGTTGGTAACATTATGGGCCTTTATCGGTATTGAAGGGGCTGTTGTATTGTCGGGTCGGGCGCAATCGCAGTCAGATGTCGGGCGGGCAACCTTAATCGGATTTTTGGGATGCTTGGCTATTTACGTGTTGCTCTCTATTTTACCTTTCGGCTTAATGAGTCAACAACAATTAGCCACGATTGCCAATCCGTCAACGGCGGGTGTTTTGGAAAGCGTTGTCGGCAACTGGGGCGCATGGCTCATGAATGTCGGCGTGATTATTGCGATTTTGGCCAGTTGGTTATCGTGGACGATGATTGTGGCCGAAATGCCGTATGCCATGGCGCAAAACGGGGCTTTCCCAAAGGTGTTTGCACGTGAAAATAAGGCCGGATCGCCGAAAGTATCGTTGGTGATTACCAGTTTATTGATGCAACTGGCGATGGTGTTGGTTTATTTTGCGGGAAATGCGTGGAATACAATGCTGTCCATCACGGGCGTGATGGTATTGCCGGCGTATTTTATGTCGTGCTTGTACTTATGGAAACTTTGCGAGGATAACGAATTCCCGAGAAATATCGGCATTGGCAGATTCAGCGCGTTGATGACGGGTGTTATCGGCACGATTTATGCCGTTTGGTTGATTTATGCTGCCGGATTGGGATATTTATTGATGGCTATTGTGTTCATTGCGGCGGGTATTCCGATTTACGTATGGGCACGCCATGAGCAAGGGGCCGGTAAAAGAGCCGTCGGCAAACAAAATACGCAACCGATGCGGTATTTTGATGACCCTGAACGCGCCTTGTGCATTGCCATTATCGTGGTGGCCTTGATAGCCATTTATGCATTTGCACGTGGATTGATACAGTTGTAAACATACAGCTTGTTTTCAATCAATTATCCGCACAAAACTCCCTGATAAAACGGGGAGTTTTTTTGTTTATGAACGCACTTTCTTAATTTGTGAAAAATGTAGTTTTTCTTCTGTATGCTCGGGTTAATTATTTCATTTGTTAAGGATTCTTTGCCGACTATTGATTATTTTGGTTGAAAAACAAGAGATTATTAACGTATGATAAAATTAAAGGTTGATACATTTTTTAGCAAAACATACTGATTTTAAAAAGAATTTTATTTTTCAACAGAGAGCATGTTAACATTTTATTAAGATTTTGAAAAAAATATCTTTATTTTAATCCAAAAGTATGGTATCTTGAATAGAAAGGTATGAAATCACTGCACAACGAGAGCCAGGGAGGAAAAATGTTTTCTGTTTTTAAGGTGGTCAACTATGGAATGGCGGTTGCCGTCATTATGCTTTCTGCAACAATCGGTTCGGCGCAAACAATTACTCCGACATCGGATACATTAAAAGAAGCCGTTAATAATTTGGACCAGGGGATAAGAGAGACAGAAACGGTTGTGTTGTCTGGCCCAAACAATACGTATGACGAAGAAACACCTGATGGGTATCGCGTTACAAAAGGTGATTTAACAATTTATCAGGATAAAGATAATCGGGGCATTATCAGTGGCTCTCTCGGAGCAGACGGGGCATCTCCTGATGAAAAAGTATCGTTAACATTATATGGCATTGGAACGGCAGAAATTAATACGGCAGGGGATACCGCCAGCAATGTAGATAATTATTGGACGAATCTTCAAAACGGACAAACCACGGCAACGGATTCGGCTTTGTTGGCAACGAACGCTGATTTAAGTATAACGGGAGTTGTTTTTGCGAACTCAAATAATATAACAGCAGATACAATTTGGGGTAACGGCGGAGCAATGAGAATGAATGAAAATACAACCGCCGATATTCAACAATCGCTTTTTTATAACAATAAGACACAAAGATATGGCGGAGCTATTGACGTAGATAATGAGACAGCCATTATAACGAATCTGCAAGATAATACCTTTATTAATAATAGTGCGGCATTGCACGGAGGTGCATTGGATGTTGATGGTGCAATCCAAAGTATGTCAGGAAATGTTTTTTCGGGCAACACGGCTGGCAGTGGCGGTGCGATGTATGTTGACGGAGGCTCTGTAACCGGATTAAACAATACATTTGTGAATAACACGGCAACGGAAAACGGAGGCGCATTATATAATGCGCTCGGAACGGTTGCATTAACGGATGCAACGTTTACGGGCAACAGCGCGCAAGAGGGTGGAGCGGTGTATAACACGGGAGAAACATCATTTGCCGGCACAACACAAGTAACGGGTAACAGCGCGACGGATGGTGCCGGTATTTATAATGCCACCGGTGGAATTTTAACATTAAGCGGAACGGTTAATCTTGAAAACAATACGGCAACAGGGAACGGTGGTGACGGAATTACGGGCAAGCGATGAATTTTATGATTATCACGCCAAATATACCGCCGGTGCGACTCAGCATAT
>CALXVP010000010.1 GCA_944392125.1 uncultured Alphaproteobacteria bacterium
AGAATTGCATTCCGAAAAATGGTAGGTTGTTTTAGGTGTGGGAAATGGTGGCATTGTTAGGGATGTTTGGCGACGGGCGTTGCTCTTGGGCGTATGGGTGGTTTTGCTGAGACGTATAGGGCAGTGTAGGCGTCTATGGTGTGGCGTGAGTTATCGGTGTGGGGCAGCGTGCAGAATTGCATTCCGAAAAATGCGTAAGGTTGTTTTAGATGTGGGAAACGGTGGCACGGTTAGGGATGTTTGGCATTGGGCGTTGCTCTTGGGCGTATGGGTGTTTTTCTGAGGCGTATAGGGCAGTGTAGGCGTCTATATTGTGGTGTGAGTTATCGGTGCATGGTAGAGTGCAGAATTGCATTCCGAAAAATGGTAGGTTGTTTTAGGTGTGGGAAATGGTGGCATTGTTAGGGATGTTTGGCGACGGGCGTTGCTCTTGGGCGTATGGGTGGTTTTGCTGAGACGTATAGGGCAGTGTAGGCGTCTATGGTGTGGCGTGAGTTATCGGTGTGGGGCAGCGTGCAGAATTGCATTCCGAAAAATGCGTAAGGTTGTTTTAGATGTGGGAAACGGTGGCACGGTTAGGGGAGTGTTTGGCATCGGGCGTTGCTCGGATTGTGTCAGTGCGAATGTCAGATGTGGTTTTATATGTTTGCCAAGACACTTCACTTTATTTTACTTTGCTTTGCTTTCTCTTTTTTCTTCTCTTCTCTTTTACTCCGCTTTATTTTGCTTCATAACGCTCCCTGCCGAGAGCCATTTATGAAACATGGTGAACTGATACAAAAACCAAATGTTAATGTGATGTTTTATCAAAAGAGTAGAGTATAAAACAACACGTTTTATTATCATAAAAAATATTCGCCATATAGAAATTTTTTTATGCGAAAAATGAGCGACATTTCTCGGTTATATATCCGACTGCTACGGTGCATAAAAAACGATTCCTCAGAGCGTGGGCATTTGTGTGAATTGCCCCTCTTGAATGGGCAAAGACAGCGTATCAATATCATTGGCGGGAGCCAATCTATCTACCCGACTCCAAAGCGGTCCTTTTAGGCAAAGCTTACGGAAAGTTTCAATATTGACTCCTTCACCTTCAACACAAATTTCAACCGTGCCGTTCATGCGATTCCTAACCCAGCCTGATAAGCTCAGACTGCATGCCGTGCGCACAGCCCATGCCCGATACCCAACACCTTGAACGCGCCCGATAACAAAGAAATGTTCTCTTTGCATGATTTCTTTTCTCCGAAACTTTTCTGAGCCTACTATTGCACAACAGAACTCAATGACTTAATTAACTGCATTTTGAGTGTTTCTTGCGGGGTTAATTCTTCTTTTTCTGCTTTTTCCTGTTTATTCTCGCGCGTTGTGTTTGTATTTTGCTGACGTTGAATAACCGGCATATCTTTATTTCGTTTGCCTTTCAGTTTATGCCCAAGCGCTGCTTCGCATAAGCTGAGCGGTTGTTTGACCGTTGCCGTAGAGGTGTTGCTCTCGACACCGGTATTTGTATTTTCGGCTGTCAGACCGGCTTTATCCAACAATTTATTCAGCCCTTTTTCAACGCCTTTTTCAATGCCTTTGGAAATGATTTTTTGCGTATCCAAACGCATTTTGGGGTTGCTGAACGAGCCTTCTATTTTAATCAGTTGAGCCGCATTCATTAAACGATTATATCCGCCGTTCGGTAATGAGGGTTCTAATGATAAAGAAAGCGTTTGCGCCGGTAAGTTGATAATACCGCTCAAAACAACATCTAATACAGATGTTTCAACGGCAACATTTTTATCCAAGTTAATTAAACCATTATTCATTTTTAAATTGAATGCGGCACAATTTAAAACGCTTTCCGAATCCGTTTTGGAGTATGAAAACGATTTATTCTTCTCGGTCAAACCGATTTCATGCGGTAAATCATTAAATTCTTGATTTACAACTTTTCCTTGCGTTATTTCAACTTCAACATTGCCCGTTAAATGTGCCAGAGCCGTTTGCGTATCCAGACCGCTCGTTTTAACATTTCCGCTTAAATTGGCTGTTGAACCGGATAGATAAGACCGAAGCGTTTTGATTTTATCTAAATCAATATTTTCTCCCGCAAACGTTAATTGCGTTTTAGGACTTGGATCGGCTAATCCCTGAACACGCAAGGCGGCGTTAATAATGCCGGCAATGGTTTTAATTTGTATCGGATTTCCCGTAAATACGCCGTTGTTTAAGACGGTTTTTGCCGTAACACCATAGTATTCGCCTGAATTTTCTGCCAATTCTATATTCTTTAAATTCCAGTTAATGCGTGCATTGAGTTTGTTGATGAAATGATCGCTATCCGCTTTTGCTTGTGCCGAGCCTTTGGATTGCGTGGCAGAGGCATTCCCTTGTGTATCGTTTTGCACAACCGCTTGATAAATATCATTCGGATTTAAGAAGTTAGAGTTAATAATACCCGTCAGATTGATAAGCGCCTCATTCCAGTTTGCTTTGAATGCGGCGTTAATATCCGAACGGTTGGCATTGATTGTGAATTGCGAGATTTCTGCCGAATCCTTTTGAATTTTTGTTTTAAGGGTAATGTTCATCGGTTTAATGCCCGTTTGCGCAATAACGGAGCCGTTTTGAACGGCAACCGTTGCCGTGAGTGTTGCCTGCGGATTCGTCGGCAAACCTTCCAAACTGCCACGTAAATCAATATCAACGATATTATCCAATTTTAATGCAAATGATTGAATGCTAATCCGATCCAATCCACCTTTTAAAATGCCGGATAATGTTGCTTTTGTAATTTGAGACGGCAGAGCGATATTAAATTGAGAGGCGGTTTTAGAAAGATTTTCTGCCTCAATATCCAAATTCAAAAGGATATTTTGCAGTTTTTTCATATCGGCAATGTTCCCGGATACTTTTGTTTTAGTATCCAATGCGTTTATTTGCACATTGAAAATAAAGTTATTACCCATTTGAATTAATTGCAATAAATCCAGATTTGCCGAAAGTTGAATCGGAATTTTATGGTATGTAATGGTGCCCGAAATGGCCTTGAGCTGACGGATTGTCAGATCCGTTAATTTAATTTGTTCTTTTTGCTCTTGATTTAAATAATTGATGATAACTTGGTTCGCGGTAATCGTATCAACACTTAGTTGCGATAAATAAGGATTGTTTGTGGCTGCAACATTTGTGTTTGTTTTTGCTTTGCCCGATTGAGCCGGGGCATTTGTTGCCTCAACTACCAAATTATTCCCCTCGGCCGTTTGAATGAAATTGACCGTTACATTCATTATTTGAATGTCTTTGACTTGAATTTCTTTGTTAATCAAAGGCGGAAGTGCAATCGTTAAATCCATGGCTTCGGCGCTCAATAGCGGTTCGGACGCATTAAATGTGCTCGGATTTCCGATGGTGATGCGGGAGGCGCGAATCGTCGGAATCAAAGATAACTTCATTTCCATATTTTCAATCGTAACCGGTCTGCCGAGGGCTTGACTGAGTTGAAGCGTAATCGTTTCGCGATAGCGGTTTAGGTCAAATGTCCACAGAAAAATACCGCCGGCAATAAACACGATAATGATGAGTGATAAAAATAATTTGAGAAGCAATTTCATAACGATTCGTCCTTTTTAAAATAGTCAAACGCATTAACGGATTCGGATTCGGCGAATCCCAAAAAATCAAATGTTTGTTTTATATGCGGTGGTAATTCCGCCGTTACGCGCAACAGACTGCCGTTCGGATGCGGAATACTGATGGCGCGCGCATGCAGATGCATTTTTTTTACATTTGCCAATCCGAGTGAAACAGCGCGCTCGCCCCCGTATTTTACATCGCCGACAATCGGCGTATTCATTGTGGCACAATGCACGCGCAATTGGTGCGTGCGCCCCGTTAAAGGCGCTAATTCAAGCCAACTTGCTTTGTTGGAGAGTGAATCAATCACACGATATAATGTTTGCGCGCGTTGCCCGTGTTCATAATCAACTTTCATCTGCTCACCGCCACGCACATTTCCGAGTTTGGCGAGCGGTGCATCAATTTTGCCGGATAATAATTTCGGTTTGCCCACAACAACTGCCCAATATATCTTTTGCGCTTTGCGAGATTTAAATGCTTCGGCAAGTTTTGCGGCATCGTTCGCCGTGCGACCGATAACCAAAATACCCGAGGTATCTTTATCCAAGCGATGAACCAGATGTGGCTTTTCATTCTTTTCAAATCGCAGTGCATCCAGCATGCCGTCAATATGCCGTTCCGTTTTCGTGCCCCCTTGAACGGCAATGCCCGCCGGTTTATTTAAAACCAATACGGATTCATCTTTGTAGATAACAAGCGATTGCATAAACTCCGTATCTGCTTTGGATAAATCGCGCGCAAGATTATTTTTGGCACTGACTTCCAACGGCGGTATCCGAATAATGTCGCCCGTCTTTAAACGGTAATCGGCTGTTGTTCTTGATTGATTGACGCGAATGTTCTTACCGCGAATCAGCCGTTGCAACTGTCCGTTTTTTAATTGCGGATAATGGCGTGCAAACCACCGATCCAATCGAATGGCATCATCTTGCTTTTCTACGGTTATCAGTTGCACTTGTGACATAATTTTCCCCTTTTCTTTCTGTTTTAAAGGATTTTTACGGGTATTGCAATTATTTTTTTACTGCTTTTGCTTTTTTTGCCTTAAATTATTCCAGTAATCCAGTCTTTTTTTAATTTCGCGCTCATAACCGCGTTCAAACGGTTCGTAAAATATGGTGCGAGGCATTCCGTCCGGAAAATAATTTTGCCCCGAAAATCCGTCCTTTGTATCGGGATCGTATTGATATCCTTTATTATATCCCAGTTCGCTCATTAATTTTGTCGGCGCATTTAAAATATGCATCGGAGGCATTTTTGTTGCCGTCTCACGCGCTACTTTGACTGCCTTATTCCATGCCCGATAAACCCCGATGGATTTAGGTGCGGTTGCTAAATAAACAACCAACTGTGCAACGGCCAAATCGCCCTCGGGGGAGCCCAGTCGCTCATAAGCATCCCAAGCACTATGCGCCTGCACAAGCGCCAGCGGATCGGCAAGTCCCACGTCTTCCGTTGCAAATCGGGTTAATCGGCGCAGGATATATTTAATATCTTCTCCTGCCGTAATCATACGTGCACACCAATACAGCGCTGCGTCCGGATCCGAACCGCGTAACGATTTATGCAGTGCCGAAATTAAATTATAGTGATTGTCGCCCGACTTATCATAATTCGGTAACCGTTTTTGTAACAATAACTCCAAACCGCTTTTATCGGGGATTTCGTTCGGTTCAACATACGTCATCACCGTTTCAAGTAAACTGAGATAATATCGCCCGTCGCCGTCTGCCAATTCTTTCAGATACGTTTTGCCGACTTCATCCACCGGCAAAGGACGACCGTATAATTTTTCAGCCCGTTCCGTCAGTTGATTTAACGCCGTATCATCCAGTCTGTTTAACACAAAAACTTTACAACGTGATAAAAGTGCGCCGTTAAGTTCAAAGGAGGGATTTTCCGTTGTGGCGCCGACTAAAATAATCGTTCCGTCTTCCACATACGGTAAAAAAGCATCTTGCTGGGACTTATTGAAACGGTGGATTTCATCTACAAATAACAACGTCCCTTGTCCGATACGGCGACGACCGACAGCCGATTCAAACACTTTGCGTAAATCGGCGACACCGGAAAAAACAGCCGATAATGCTTCAAAATGCAAATTTGTTTCTTGTGCCAATATGCGCGCGATGGTTGTTTTACCGCAACCCGGCGGACCCCATAAAATAAAAGAGGAAAGTTTGCGTGCTTTTATCATCCGCATCAGCGGTGCCTTTTCGGATAATAATTGCGGTTGCCCCACAACTTCACTTAATTTGTGAGGCCGTAACCGATCAGCCAACGGTTTGTCTGCGGATTCCGAAAAGAGTGTATCATTTGTCATAAATCGCCTTCGTTCAGTTTATCGGCCATGGACTGATTCATTTCACTGCGTGCGATGAGTTGTTGATACCCTTTATAGCCTTGCAACGTAATAACGCTGATTATAATGAGTGCGATGATTGCTTCCAACAGCAACAAAGCAACCGGTTGTTTTTTAATGCGTTCGTTAGCGGATTGATGTAAATTTTGAAAAGGTGCCATATGACTCTCCGTTTAATTTATACTTTCTTTTAAGATAGCATATTTTAATCAAAAAGCAACAAAAAAGATAACTCCTTTTCGTTGCTTATTTATTGATTATTTCGCAAAATTATTTTTGAGCAAAGAATTTTTGAATGCCCTCAATGAACGGCATATCCGCCGGGCAGAAAGTATAATTTTTCAACTCGTCTGCCGAAACCCATTTGGCATCTTCGTGTTCGTAAAGGTGCGGAATCGTCTCATCATCACAAGTTGCCCAAAACGCATTTAAGTGAAAATCACCTTTATCGGCATAGGTGTATGTTTTATCCATAAAAAAGTCGCCCACGGTAATTTTTTTGCTAAACTCTTCATTAAATTCACGGACGACGCATTCTTGCAGTGTTTCTCCCTTTTCCAATTTTCCGCCGGGGAATTCCCACATAAATTCTTGGTGCTTCCCTTTTTTACGCTGTGCGATTAAAATTTTATTGTGATGAACCACAATGGCCATTGAAATTTCTATCATGATTTTTTCCTCCGTTATATGTGCGCCAGTATATACCTGTTTCCCCGAAAAGTCAAAACATTTTAGGCATCAAACGTTAGATGTGCGCAGGTATACACCTTTTTTACCCAAAAGTCAAAACATTTTAGGCATCAAAAAAATATAAAAAAGTGCTTGACTTAAAGCAAACTCTAACTCTTAAACTACCGAATCGTGAAAGGAGATTTTTATGATAATGAAAAAATTTTTATTGATATTCGGTTGTGCATGTGCCTTGCTCGGTATGGACGAATATGCGCTGGCTCAGGAAAATAATCAAATAAAAACGGAGAGAGAAAACATTTTAATTGCGTATTATTCGTTATTCGGGCATACCCGAAAAATTGCCGAAAAGATTAAAGATGAAACAGGGGGATTCCTTTATGAAATTAAAATTAATCATGCTTATCCGCAGAATTACGGTGCATTAACGGAGCAAGCAAAAAACGAAATCGAATCGGGATTCCGTCCCGAACTGGCCGATAAATTATCCGATTTGAATCAATATAAGACAGTCTTTATCGGCTCACCGAATTGGTGGGGAACAATTCCGCCGGCCGTATCGTCATTCGTTGAGCAAAGCAATTTGGCCGGAAAACAAGTTATTCCCTTCATTACACACGGAGGCGGTGGCGTTCAAAACACGGTTGAAGATTTAACGGCACGTTGCCGTGAGTGTGTTGTTAAAGAAGCGTGGAGCGGATATGCCGATTCGACAAACGGCTTTGATGCGTGGCTGAAAAGAGCCTTGCAACCGTAAAAGGAGTATGAATACCGAAAGAATAAAGTATACAAGGATACGAGCGTCTGAAGAAACAGGCGCCCGAAACAATACGAACGATACGTCAGTGCTGATATGAGATACAGTCCGTTAAAACGATTCGTCGCTTTCGTTGATACAAAATTTTCATTTGAGTTTGTATGTGTTGATTTTTCGTCTAAAATAAGTCTGCTTGAAAAACTTTTTTGAAAAATGGCGCTAAAAAAATTTTTTTACATCATTTTGTAAAAAAAACTTTGCTTTTTATTGCTACTTTCAATAACATAACATCCGTAAGAGATAAACCGAAAAGGGTAAGCTATGATATATTGCGATTTGGATGGTGTGTTGGCTGATTTTGACCGAGCATTCAAAAGGGAAACGGGAAAGTTCCCGCTGGAAGTCTCGCGAACGGAGCTGTGGGAAACAATTGGGCAGATTCCGAATTATTGGCTGTCTATCGGCAAAACAACGGACGCTGATAAGCTCTTAAAATGGCTTTCTTCACATCCTTATCAGATACTGACAGGATTGCCTGTGACAGGGTATGAAACGGCTGAAGAACAAAAACGCGAATGGGTAAAAAAACATATCGGCAACGAGGTGTTTGTGAATTGTTGTTTAAGCAAGGATAAACCGCGTTATTGCACGAAAGGGGATATTTTGATTGATGATTTTGAACCCAATATTCGTGAATGGGAAAAGGCCGGCGGAATCGGAATTTTGCATAAAAATGCTACTGATACGATTGAGAAACTGACTAAAATAGCTCTCTCAGATTAGCAATGTGACTCTTTATATTAGCCGATTCGGATCAACTTGATTGATAAAGCGATTTTGGGCTGAACTTTGCAAAGATACATCCTATTGTTAAACTAACATTTCTTTACAGGTGATAAAGATTTTTAATGCGTTATGCAGTAATTCGGGTTTTGAAAAAGTGATATTCAAAAAATTTGGCAAAAATAATTTTGTTAAAAAATATGTATTTTATCAAAGAAATTGCTTGCAAGAAATGAGGAAATGTGATATGATGAAAATGTAAGACGACATTTTTATTGACAAAAAGAGAGGGTATAATGAACGAAGAAGCACAAAGCCGTTTGATGACAGCATGCAAACTGGGGAAACTCAAAGATGCGCAAGAAGCAATAAAAGACGGGGCTAATTTAAAAATTCAAGGATTGGTAGATAAGCGGGAAGTTAGGCTGAACGGGGTCAAAACAATTGCTCGGGTATATGCTGTTCCTGCATTAGTTGCTTTACAAGCTTATCGGCGATTTAAGACAGAGGAAACCAAAGCGTTATTCCAGGATTTGATGCGAAAAGAAAATTTCTTGACGGGTGATGTAGTAACTGTGAACGTTAAAGAGATGAAAATGAATGATAAGGGCGTAGAATATTGTAGCGGACAACACGATTATCGGTATACAGTAAAAGATTATATTGATGTTTGCCACGGAAGATTAGAAGGAAAACCGGGTGCGATGTTTTTAAATAAAATGATTACACAAGATAAAGAAGTTCTTATATCGCTGTTTATGCGCGAAACGGCGTTTGCAAACGGGAGCAGACAAGAACAACCGAAAGCAAGAGTATCTTCACGGTTTACGTTTGAAACGATGGTGCAAGCCAAACAAAATGTCGGCAAAGAATGATTTTCCTAAAAAAATATCTATAAAAGACAGAATTGCCCAACCGGAATCGTGAGAAAATAGAAAAATAAACTTGCCGATGTCAGCCATAACCGATAAAATCGGATTTTGTGGTCTTGACGTCGGCAAGAAAACAATGTAAAGATAAAACGGTAATCAATCGTGAGATAACTCGGAGGTTGGACAATGGTGAAGTGTGAAAAAGCAAGCGCAGATATTTATGCGTTGAGCCGTGCGTCGGATATTACGCGACATGTTGAGAAATGCGGACGCACTTGCTATAAATCAGAAGCAAACATAACGCCCGAATCGGCTGATAAATTTATTACGGGAATTTTGAAATCCGGCCACGAGTCGGTGATTGAACACGCCAACCTTATTTTTATCTGCCCGCAGTCAACACGGAATGAAAGGGCGTTGTTTGATTGCTTACGCCATGTGCGGGGATTATCTGTTTCCGATGACGTGCAGGCGGATAAAGAGATATTTGTTATGTCCGGTAATATGCGCACTTTCCGCGATATTTATAAGCAAACGGGAATTAAAGATTTTGATTGCTTTTTTCAAAAAACGGCAGGATTGGCAATTTTTGCGCAAGATTTAAGGGACAGGCGTATTGGGTTTGAGGGCTTACAATTTGTCAGCGTTCAAAACAGTGCCTATGGTGATTTACATAATTATGCCACGGTTCACTTGGTATGCGATATCGGATTTTATAAAGATGTTACACGCCATCGGCCTTGCTCATTTTCCATTGAATCAACCAGATATTGCAATTATTCCAAAGATAAATTCGGCAGTGAACTCGTCATGTTAAAGCCGATTAACTTAAAAGAAGGGATGCCTGAATATGCCGTTTGGCTGGATTGTATGAATCAAATTGAGCAACACTATATGGCAATGGCTTCTCTGCCGGATATCAAAGCCGATCAGTTGCGCATGATGTTGCCTCATTCCACGAAAGCAGATGTGGTTATGACATGCAATTTTGCCGAGTGGAAGCATATTTTCTCTTTGCGTTGTGCAAAACAAGCGCATCCCTCCGTTCGTCAAGGAATGTTAAATGTTTTGAGTTTGTTGTATCAGGCGTATCCGCAGGTATTTGCAAACCTGTATCAACAATATGAATCGGATATTTTACTGTTTCGTAATCAAGCCTAAATAACGGCATATCTATCTGCAACATCACTCAACCCGTTCACTGTTCAAGGATTGTTTAATGAGCTGACGTGATGGTTAATAATGAATTGTGAGCGTTCCTTTTTCGGTCGGCAACGTTATCTTCTTTTTGGATGTGGCCGATTCGTTTTTCTCAATTTGCTTTTGTAATTTCGTTGCTTCTGAAAGCACGTTGCGTGGTTTATCGGTAAATGAAATAAAATCCATATCCTCGTCGCCCAGCTCCTTTTGCCGTTTCATTTCATCCAACTGATACCGCAAGTTGTCCCAATAATGATTGATGTTTAAAAACACAACGGGCTTTTTTTCCTGCTCACCGGTGCCGACGGCAATAATATATCCCGTAACCTCATCCAGCGTTTCCACGCCTCCCGGTAAAATAACAATCATATCGGCATTTTCATACAGCCGGCGTTGGCATTCCTGAACCGTATCGGCTAACAGTGTATTATTTTGCCGACACGGATGATTTTGCGGACATTGCTCATCATACACTTCGGGCATTGAAATAGTGATAATTTCCGTTTTCGCATCGGTTGCACCTTGATAAACATCTCCCATCAATCCATAAATACTGCCGTTATAAATCAATGTCTTTTTCTGTTGCCCGAGAATTTTGCCGAACTGATACGCGGGCGAGTGGTAATTCTTGGAAAAATGCGGGGAGGAAGAGCCGAAAACGGTAATATTCGCCATTTCCGCGTGCGCATTGCTTGACAGAATAAGTGCGGAACAAACAAGCGTGAACAGACTGTTTCGTAAAATTGTTTTCTTCATTCTTCCTCCCCGCCTTTTTCGTTGATTTATTTGCGATTAAAGATGGCGTCTTTCACCCGTTCCAAAACAGGGCGCGCAATTTGACGCGCTTTCTGGGCTCCGCTTTGCAACATATCGTTTACTTCATCAAAATGATCCATATAGTAGAAGTATTTTTCGCGTTTTTCCGAAACTTCATCTAAAATGGCCTGTAACAGCATTTTTTTGATAGAGCCATAACCCATTCCGCCTTTTTCAAGCCCCTCTTTAATTTCCGCAACAACCGATTCGGGCGCAATGCCACGCGCAATATGGTAAAGCAAAATATCATCCGGATTTTTTTTATCGTTAATATCCTGGCAATCCGTTTTAATACTCATAACGGCCTTTTTGATTTCGTTATCCGAACCGAACAAAGGAATAACGTTATGGTAACTCTTGCTCATTTTTTGCCCGTCAATACCAGGTAAAACTTGCGCCGATTCCGTCAGGTAAGAGGCCGGAATTTTAAGCACTTCTTTTTCATAATGGGCATTGATGGCGCCGGCAATATCTGCCGCGATTTCCACGTGTTGCACTTGATCCTTGCCGACGGGGACAAAATCGGTATCATACGATAAAATATCCGAAGCCATTAAAACGGGATATGTGTATAATCCCATATTGATGCCGGCATCAGTGGGTTCTCCGCGTGCAATATTTTTATCGACGGCTGCCTTATAAGCATGTGCTTTATTCATAAAACCTTTGGGGGTATATGCCATTAAAATGGTTGTCATTTCAAACAATTCCGGCACATCGGATTGTTTGTAAAACAAAGATTTTTCGGGATTTAATCCGCAAGCCAAATAAGCGCAGGCAATCTCTTTTGTTAATCGACTGAGAAGCGGGGCATCCTTAATAGCGTTAATAGCATGATAATCGGCCACGAACATAATATGTTTACCGTTTTGATTCACTTTATGCCCGAACTCAATAGCCGGCTTAATCGCGCCGACATAGTTTCCGATATGTAATGTTCCCGTGGGTTTAACGCCCGTTAAAATTGTTTTGTTTTCATAATTCATGGTAATTGCTCCTTAAAATAAATAAAAGAATAAATGGTGTTAAAATGCTGTTATGCTCCGATAGTCGGAGGGGTTAAAATGCCCGCATCACCATCGTTCTTTCGGGGAGACAATCATTAAATCATCAACAACCAGCGTATGTTCCGTATTGTTCTTTTTATTATATGCCGTTAAACGATCAACAGCCTCATCGGCAAGCGAATCTTTTAAAATCGTATTTAAAGATTTTTCATCCGTTGGTTTTGTCTTTAAATTTTGAACGGCTGATACCATTGTAATCGGCCGTATTTGATTCGGTAATTGAAGAACAACGTCCGATCTGAAAAGGTGCGTATAAACTAACCGATGCGCCACTTGTTCGGCTTCTTTGATTTCATCCATCGTTAATTCCGAACCTTTGATGTTTTGATAGCATTGCATGGCCGTCAGTGTCATAAATTGTTCCATTAAAACGGTGGCTTGCGCTTCTCTTCTCATGATATTATCTTCAAATGTAGCCGTAAAATCTTTCAATGCATTCATAAAAAAGACGGATTGAGATTCCGGTGTGGCCGGTTTGCCATTACGGGCTTGCTTTTCCTTTTCGGTTCGGTATGCCATTTTGCAGAGTAACTGACGCATTTTGCACCGCGTCGGTTCATTTTTTTCCTGACTGTCCGAAAAATTAAGAGATGAACTCATTTTACCGGCTATTGCATTTTTATAAAATTTAAATTTTTTTACACCCGTATCTCCGAATTGATATGCGAAATCAGCTGCCAATGCCTCGGAAAAAAGAGAACTTCCCAAAAACGGATTTTCTTTTAAAATCTTATTGAGTTTCTTTTCATATTCTTTGCCGGCAACGAAAAGCGCATTTTCGCGACTGATACGAGGCACGTCCGTCCCGGCAAATAACACGGCTTCTTGCGAAAGTGGGCGCAATCTGCGTGTGAGAATATTTCCCTCTATTTCATCCCCGTTGGCATTCGTCAGTTTCCCGACTTTCCCTCCATCCTTGATAACGGTATCACGTGCATCTCGTTTTGCAAAACATTCGCTAACCAGCGCTTCTTTTTCCTTCATTGAAAGTGATCTACCGTTGCGATGAATATCCAAATCCGCCAGAACGTCTAAACCTTCTTTGCATAACTTACCGTCTTTATATTCAATTTTGACGCCGTATCCGATTGTTAAGGCATTTCCGGAGCAAAAGTAAAAAGAGGTAAACGGTTCGGATGAAAATGTTTCATCCTCATTTTTGCTGACAATATCGCTTTCCATAGAACCCGTAAGCGCAAATTTATTCATTAACATTTTTTGACGCCGTTGTGCTTCCGACTCTTGTGTTTTGCTCATTGAATCTTGGAAATACATATATTCCGACACCAAACTTTGTGTTAATTCATCAGCTGGATCAACGGTTGCAGTCGGTTCTGCCGACTCAGGTTTAGCATTGCTTGTATTTGATAATGTATCGGATAAGCTCATTTTTTGCTCCATAAATCTTGATATTTTTTACTTATAAAATTTAATTGTTCACATTATATAAAATTTCTTCCCCTTTTTCAACTGCTTTATTTTCTGTTTTTAGATTTTTTTCGTAAGAAAAGCACTTGCAAAACATTTAAAATATCTTTAAGATAACTTTTCAAGGGGGTCGAATATGATTACACAAAGTTTATTGATTACAGTGCTCGGAATGGGCGGCGTGTTTTTTTTCTTGTTTTTAATGATATGTTGTATGCATTTGCTGGAAGGATTTGTTCCGATGCAAAAAAACAAGAAGTTAGAAAAAATTGCACTGGCGATTGCCGTTGCCAAACGTGGTAAAATATCAAAGTAAGATGAAATGCTGTTGCCGAAAAACGTGATATAATATGAACATAACGTTGAATACGGCAAAAAGCTAAACAGCAAATTATATGAAATAGAAAATAATGCAAGGGGGGAAAAGTTAAAATGGTTGCTAAAAAGAAAAAAATTTCGTTTATGTGCACGGCATTTCGGGACGGGTTTCAATCCGTTTTCGGTGCACGCGTGTTGTCAAAAGACTATTTGCCGGTGGTAAAAGATGCCGTAGAAGCGGGTATTACCAACATTGAGGCCGGTGGCGGTGCTTCATTTCAAGCGGCGTTTTTTTATAATAACGAGAATGCGTTTGATGTGATGGACGAATTTCGCAGAATTTGCGGAGAGGGTGTTAATTTACAAACATTGGCTCGGGGCGTGAACGTTGTCGCGCTTGATTCGCAAAGTTCCGAACTGATTAAATTACACGCCGAATTATTTAAAAAACACGGCATGAGCACGATTCGGAATTTTGACGCATTAAATGATCCCGAAAATTTACTTTACAGCGCGCAATGTATTGTAAACGCCGGATTGAAACATCAACTTTGTGTGGCGATGATGTCTTTACCGCCGGAATGCAAAGGGGCTCATACGCCTGATTTTTATGAAGATAGATTAAAGAAATTTATTAAGGCGGATATTCCGTTTGATTCGCTTTGTTTTAAAGATGCGTCGGGCACAAGCACGCCGGCCGTCGTTCGCGAAACAATCGCACGGGCGCGGAAAATCGTCGGAAAGAAAATGCCGATAGAGTTCCACTCGCACGAAACGGCGGGGACGGGTTTGGCGTGTTATTTGGCAGCCATTGAGGGCGGTGCCGATATTGTGGACTTATCCATGGCTCCCGTATCGGGCGGAACGTGTCAGCCGGATATTGCAACGTTATGGCATGCATTAAGAGGCACGGAGTATCAACTGGATTGCGATATTGATGCCGTGATGAAAGTGGAAAGCCGGTTGAAAGAAGCGCTGGATGATTATTTCATTCCGCCGGAAGCCTTGCACGTTGAACCGCAAATTCCGTGGTCGCCGATGCCGGGCGGTGCGTTAACGGCCAATACGCAAATGTTGCGTGATAACGGTTTGATGGATAAATATGCCGAGATTATTAAGGCAATGGAAGAGGTTGTTTTAAAAGGCGGATTCGGCACGTCGGTTACGCCCGTTTCGCAATTTTATTTCCAACAAGCATTCAATAACGTAATGCAAGGGCCGTGGAAGAAAATTGCAGAGGGGTATGGTAAAATGGTGTTGGGCTATTTTGGGAAGACGCCCGTTAAGCCTGATGCGGAAGTCGTGAAAATTGCTTCCGAACAGTTGGGATTACCGCCCACGAAAGAAGCCGTTTTATCTATCAATGATAAAAACCCGAAAAAATCGCGCGCCTTTTATGAGGGCAAACTGAAAGAGGCGGGCTTACCGCTCACGGATGAAAACGTGTTCATTTGCGCTTCATGCGGTGATAAGGGAATTGCTTTCTTGCAAGGGAAAGGCAAAATCGGCGTGCGGTATAAAGAAAAGGCTGTGCCGTGCCAACCGACGAATACGCCTGTTTCAAACGAGTGCGATGTATCGGTTGACGGCGAATCATTTCATATCGTCTTTGACGGTAACAAAGCAACCGTAAACGGCACAACGTATCAATTCTCGCAAGACGGCACGGGGCAAACGGGAAGCAATAATGCCACGGATACATCTAAACCGGGTGCGCCGACAAATGCCTCCGACGGTGATAAAGGCACTGCCGGTATGCCGACGGCTATCAAAGCCGGCACGCCGGGAACCGTTACGAAAGTTCTCGTGCAGTCAGGGCAGGCAGTTGCTCCCGAAACAGATGTGTGCGTGATTGAAGTGATGAAAATGGAAACATTTGTCAAGGCAGGCAAAGCGGGTAAAATCGGCACGATTTATGTATCAACGGGTGCAACGGTTGTTGCGGGGCAAACCTTAATGGATATTGTTGCTTAAAACAGGCGAAAGGGAAAACCATGAATACAAAATCGTTTTATAAATGGCTTTTGATGTTCATTGCTGCGTGTGCTTTGTTTGGTATGGCAGCGTGTATGTTCCCGTCGGTCGGCTTAATTTTTGAGCAGACGGGTGTTTTTCAATTACTCACCGAAACAACAACGGCACAATTATTTTTGCCGTTGGGTATGGCACAATTGGTTATGATTGGCATTTGTTGCATATTGCTTTATTTGGGCATTGCGCGCAAGTTTGAGCCGTTGTTATTGGTGCCGATAGCCATTGGGGGTATCTTGGCAAATTTACCCGGTGCGGGGATGACGCAAGAGGGCGGACTTTTATATATCTTGTATCATTTCGGCATTGCAAACGGTGTTTTCCCGTTATTGATATTTTTGGGTGTCGGCGCCATGACGGATTTCGGTCCACTGCTTTCCAATCCGAAAACGGCACTTTTGGGCGGTGCGGCACAATTTGCAATTTTCGGCACATTCTTGGGTGGTATTTTGCTCACAAAATATCTGCCGTTTTTTGATTTGACATTGGCACAATCGGCCTCTATTGCCATTATCGGCGGGGCAGACGGGCCGACATCAATTTATCTTGCAGGCAAGTTAGCTCCCGAATTGCTGGGTGCCGTTGCCGTTGCGGCATATTCGTATATGGCCTTGGTCCCCGTGATACAACCGCCTGTTATGCGGGCTTTGACGACAAAAAAAGAGCGTCAAATCGTGATGACACAACTGCGGGAAGTTTCAAAGACGGAGAAGATTTTATTCCCGATTATGACGATGATTTTAACGGGACTTTTCATTCCGATGGCCTTACCGCTTATCGGTATGTTAATGCTCGGTAATTTATTGAAAGAATGCGGGGTCACGGAACGTCTTTCCAAAACGGCAGGGAATGACTTAATGAATACGGTAACACTCTTATTAGGCTTGTCGGTCGGTTCTAAAATGGCGGCCGAATTATTTTTGGTTCCGCAAACATTGATTGTGCTGTTATTGGGTGTGATTGCCTTTATTATTGGCACGGGATCAGGTGTTTTAATGGCAAAAGGAATGAACTTATTTTTGAAGAATAAAATCAATCCGCTGATTGGCTCTGCGGGCGTGTCGGCAATTCCGATGGCGGCACGTGTGAGCGAGAAGTTGGGGCAAGAAGCCGATCCGAACAATCACTTGGTGATGCACGCCATGGGTGCAAATGTATCGGGCTCAATCGGCTCGGCAATAGCTGCCGGTATTTTATTGGCATTGTGTCAATAAAAGATTAAAAAGCCAGTGGCAAATCAGCTATAAAACAGTGGCAAATCAGCCACACTAAAAAGCCTCCTTTTTGGGGGCTTTTTTATTTTCATAAACGCTTTCAAGTATGTTTTTCCGATTTCTTCTCCTATCTCTGCACGTAAAAAGATACTTGTTGCTCTTTTTGAGTGGTTATATGGCTTGCCTCATTTAAAGTAGCCGAGTTTATTCGTCTTTTTATAAGTTTCTTTTTTTCGGATTTTTGGGTTGATTGAATGAATTGCTTATGTGATAAAAGTATCGTAATCCACTTGCTTACTCACTAAATAAAAAAAGAACGCATTTATCACATCCCTTTTGCTTTTTACATTCCCTACTGCGGAAATAAAAACTATTTGGCTTTTGTATCGTCTGCTGTTTTTTCTGCGGATTCATCAGCCCCCCTACACACCACAAAAGTCCAAATAAAAAAGGGATGCTTTATCACATCCCTTTCGTTCGTTATATTTCCTGCTTCGGAAACAAAACTTATTTAGCTTTTGTATCATCCGCTGTTTTTTCTGTGGATTCATCAGCCGTTGTTGCTTCCGTGTCAGCCGTAGCATCGGTTGTATCCTCAACTTCTTCCACAACTTCTTCTACGTCTTCACCCTCAGCCGGAGCCAATGCCTCGTCCGCCGCTTGTTGTTCGGCTTCTTTTACCGTCAACGGCGCAGGAGCTGAATCGTTTAATTCTGCCGTCGGGTCCGGCTGACGCAATGTCGGCACTAATTTCTGCACATTGTGTTTCGCTTCTTCTTGTTTCAAAACGCTTTGAATATTGCGTTCTACGAATAATTGACGCAGTTGATCTTGCACATCTTCAAATGCCGGAGGCGGTGCTAACCGACGATCTTCAACCAACACAACATGCCATCCGAACGGAGTTTTAATCGGTTGAGAAAGTTGCCCTTTTTTCAAAGCAAACACGGCTTCACCGAATTCCGGAATCATCATATTCTTTTGGAAATAGCCTAAATCACCGCCGTTTCCGCCTTCCGCATCCAACGATTTTGTATTGGCGAGCATTTTAAAATCAGCACCCGCTTTGAGTTGCATTAAAATATCGCGTGCTTCTTTTTCCGTGCGGACTAAAATATGACGCGCATGGATTTCATCTTGCCGTTCAATTTGTTTGATTTCTTCCAAATATAAATCTTTTAATTTTTCGGGCGTTGCCAATTCATTCATCTTCTTTTCAAGATAGGCATTGCTTAGAATGGCATTGCGCGTTTCTTTGATTGCTTCACGCACGGCCGGATCATTTTGAATTTCGGCTTCTTGTGCCGATTTTAACACAACTTGATTTGTAATGTATTTATCCAACAAATGAGGGTAAATCATATCAAACGGTAATTCGGCGTATTGCGGAATCCGATCGGCGATTTCTTTGATTTGCGATAAATAAACGTTTTCCCCGTCAATCGTTGCGACGACAACATCATCACTGCTGTGAAAATACTTCCCGAACAATGTTTGCCCGTTTTCGGAACGCATTGCCTGATACCCGACAATTCCCCAAACGGCTGCCGCACCCAACAATAAAATACCCGTAATAATCGTGCTCTTCTTTAATCCCGAAGATTCTTTTTCCGCTACGGGCACTGTTTGCGGTGCAGATGCCGGTTGCGCTTCTTTTTCAATAGGTGTTGTTTCTGCTTTTTTTTGTTTGACCATGTTACTCTCCTTATATTTTTAATGATGGCTAGTGGTATAATAGTTTCTTTTTTTCCAAAAAGCAATCACTATTTTTTAAATATTTTTGAGATGACCTTGTCGCAGGCGTCTTGAAAGTTCTCCGATAAAGCCATGCGCAATCGATGGATGCAATGCAATCATCTGATACAGGCGATTGCCACTGATACGTAAAACGGTTGTTTTATCGTTGGCTCTGATTTCATACGGAATCACGGCCGGACATAAAACGGTTGTTTCGCCGAAGTATTGGCGTGGGCCGAACTCCGTCACAATTCCCTCTTTATCGGTGCAATGTACGCTCCCTGAGAGGATAATATAAAGAAATGTATTTTCAATTCCGCTCGGAATAATTTCTTCCCCCGCTTTATACGTTTTTTCTTCGGCAACGGCGATTAAATCGGACAGCGCCATTTCGGACGACTCTTCAAAGATTGAGATGTTTTTTAAAATCAATACTTTTTCAAATGTATTTGCCATACGTTCTCCTTAATTCTTTGATAAAGTTTCGGGTTTTATTGCAACCAAAACACTGGTGGGCAACGTTAATAAAATTTCGTTCAATCGTTCGGGGTTTGTTTCCAACCGATAGAGGGCTTCAACGGCGGTTTCAGCCACCAGCGGATTGCGACTCTTTAATTCTTTGCATACGGCGGGCAATCCGCGCGTATCTCCGATTTTTTGCAGACAATACAGCAAGTTTGTGCGAATCCAGCCGGCCAAATGAAACGGCGGATTTTGTAATAATGCCGATAATTCATTTACGGCTTCTTCAATCGTTACTTGCGGCATAATCACTTCTTTTTTGTGTTCATACGGTAAATAAGCAATTTGCTTAACCGTTTCAAATAAATCTTTGCGCAGTAAATCTTGCAAAACACCGAGTGCCGTCGGATACGCCGTATAGTCATCACTGATAAGCACGTGAACGGCTTTTTGAAACAGGTTGCTCTTATTAAGCAATAACAACTGGTAGAAAATCAATTCGCGCGTTTCTTCAATATCTTCCGAAAGGGAACGTAATAAAAAAGCAAAAGCATCTTGGGCTTTGGGAACGGGTGCCTGTTTATATTTTTCGCAAAAAGCGCTTAATTTAAAAATGCGATCGGCATCGGAAAGAATCCCCTCTTTTAATAATTGATATTTGCCTTTGTGTTTCCAGAAAATACCCGTTTCAATCATACCGCGGATAATTGCTTTGCGCAGTTTTTGATTCCCCATTTTTAGCGCGCGCAATAAAATTTGCTTGCTTTCGGAATCTTCTTGCATCGTTAAAAATAAAATCAGCACTTTTTGACGGAAAGCGCTTGTTTCCGTATTATGCAACGTCCGTTCAATGAGCGGATAGGCTTTAATGCCGAAGTTTTTAAGTGCAACAAGAGCATTTTCTTCCAAACGCATATCATCCAAACCGGATAAAATCAGCGGTAAACATTCGGCGTGTTTAACTTCTCCCGCCACACACAGGGCTTTATTGACAATTTGAATATCCGTGCTTTTCAGCAAGGGTATCAATAAGCGAATCAGCCCGACGGACGGAGCATTTTCCATCACTTCCAAAGCCAACATTTTATCGCTTGTTTTTGAGCCGGTTGCCAATTTTTGTAATCCGTCCATTGCCAACAGCGCATAGTATCCGCCCACTTTTAAAAAGCCGATCATGGCACCGCTTTTGAGCGAGGGATTATCTAAAAAGGCGGTATAAGAATCAAGCAATGCTTCATCTTCGTTTAAATCCGCAATTTGAATTAAAAGCGCTAATGCTTGCCTGCGAACCAAAACGGATTTATCTGTTTCAAAAATAAAACGCATGGTGGAATCAAAACGGGTTAAATCCGATTCGCTACCCACTTTTTCCAAAGCATACAGCCGAACTTTTTCGGAAGGATGTTTTAATAATTTTAAAACCGTTTTCATGTAGAACGGATGTTTTGAAATTTCCAAAATGCGTAAAAAATAAATAATATCATTTGTTGAGGCATGCGGAATTTCGTTTTTAATATAATTAAAAATTTTCTTGGATGCCATCATGAGCGGTGTCCCGCGCCATTCGCGTAATTTTAAGGAATGCAAAAGGGCGTTGGCATAAAAATGCAGTGCCATGACTAACAGAAACATTAAGATAAGTGATAGAGCAATCAATGTATATTTTTCATGCGATAATATCGGCAGGTAGTAAACCAAAATAGCGCCCAGCATAAATCCCGTCGGCTCAATTACTATGAGGCGCTTTTTATTGATACTTTGATCACCGCCGATTCTTAACGTTCTTAACAGTGTTTCGGCAAATCCGTTATAGTTCATATAGAGGGTAATCATAAAAACGAAAAATCCGCCGTATATCCAGTGATAAGAATCGTAAAAAATGCCGATGGAAAGAGCCGATAAGGAAACGGCCATCACAAACATATTGCCCGATAAGGCATAGAAAAATCTGCGCCGAATTAAACTGAGCGCCAGCACAAATTCCGCCAGCCCGAATAATCCCCAGAAGGAGGCGATTTGCCTTAAGACACCTTTTCCTTGAAAGAGTTGCGCCGTTTCGGTATAAAACACGTAGTTTGCAACGGCAAATCCCGTCATGGCAAAAAAGCAAAACATCAAAAGGGTGCGAACCATTTTGCGCTCGGCAAAATCTTGCGCTTCACCGCTTTTAAACGTAAACATTTCTTTCGGAACGGGTTTCATTTGCGTTAAGATATAAATGCCGGCAAAGAAAGCCACCAGTAAGGCCATGGCAAAATAAAGCAGTCCGTAAGCGCCGATATTGACAAAGTATACAAACGCTCCGGCGGTACCGTATCCGATTGCCTCACAGGCCAGCACGAAAATGAATTTAAGTGAGTTTGTCGTTAATTTGAAAAAGCGGGCGCATACCGACCAGAAAACAGCGTTAATCAAAATAAAAAAGCCGTATTTTGCAATAAATAAAGCATCATATCTGCCGATAACCCGATATTCAATCATACCGATAAGAAGCATCAGTATCAGCAGTAAAAGGCCGGTTATCCAGACGGCGCCATAGCCTTTTCGGCGCGAAAGAAAACGCGTTTCGTAGCCCGTAAACGCCATCATAACCGAAACGGCAATCAAGTCAATGCCGATGGTGCGGTGCGTTGTCAACGTCAAAAAAAGTTGAACGGCGCTGATATCCAAAAAGGTGAGGGCAACGGATTTAATGGTTGCCAGCCCCATTATGAACAGCAATAATCCGATATGAAATGCCGGCATGTGCGATGCCCGAATGAATACCTTTTTAAATATACTCATCTTCTTTTATTCCCGCTTTATTCTCGCTTTTGTTTCTTTTTATCACTTATAACGTTATATCCTTCCGATTTGTTCGCCGATTGGTTTTATTTACTCTTGCTCTCCCAATAATGCGTCAACATATTCTTCCGCCGTAAACGTATTTAAATCATCTACTTGTTCGCCGACGCCGATCGCGTGAATCGGTAATTTAAATTTATCCGTCAGTGCCAGTAAAATACCGCCTTTTGCCGTGCCGTCCAGCTTTGTCATAATTAAACCCGTTACTTTCGTCATCTGCGAAAACGTTTCAACCTGCATCAGGGCATTTTGCCCGACGGTTGCATCTAATACGAGTAAACCGGCATGCGGTGCCGTTTCATCGCATTTTCGGATAACGCGGACAATTTTGCCGAGTTCATCCATTAAATCCGTTCGGTTGTGTAATCTGCCGGCCGTATCAATTAAAATAATGTCATCGCCGTTTTTCTGTGCGGTTTTAATGGCGTCAAAAATAAGCCCTGCCGAATCGGCATTCGGCTTTGTGTAAACGGGACAACCGATTTTTTCACCCCACTTTTGGAGTTGTTCCGAAGCCCCCGCCCGAAAGGTATCTCCCGCTACCAGAGAAATACGGTATCCTTGCTTTTTATACTGCATTCCCAATTTCCCGATAGTGGTTGTTTTTCCCGCACCGTTGACGCCGATCATCAAAATAATAAACGGCTTTTTCGTTGTATCAATTTGCAACGGGTGCGCAACGGGTTCCAATTTTTCAATTAATGTTTCGCGAATAATGGCGCGCGTTTCGGTAACATCTTTCGGATGACGCGATTTTAAAACTTCTATCAATTCGGTTGTGGTTTTAATGCCCACATCGGCTTGCAATAAAGATTCCTCCAATGCGTCCAAAGATGACATATCCATCTTGACGCCCGTTAAAATACGGGCTGTTTTTTTAAGTCCGAATTTAAGCTTCTCCAACCAGCTCATGACCGCTCCTTTCAAGAATGTGCACGGGGATAATGTCTCCGATTTTTATATTGTCGCCCGTTACATTCACTTTAAGATAATTCTCCGTATATCCCTGCATATATCCCGAATCCTCTTGTTCAATTAAAACATGCTTTGTTTGCCCCATCAAAGAATCCAGCAATTTTTCTTCCAACTTCAAACCGCATTTTCGCAATTCGGCCGCGCGTTCTTTGCGAACGGATATATCTACCATCGGCATTTTTGACGCAGATGTGCCCGGCCGAACGGAGTAGGGGAATACATGCAACAGCGAAATTTGTGCTTCTTCAACCAGCCGGACGGTTTTTAAAAATTGTGCTTCTGTTTCCGTCGGAAAGCCCGTAATAAAATCGGCGCCGAAAACCATATCGGGGCGCACTTTCCTTAGCTTATGGCAAAAGTCAATCACTTGCTCGCGCGTATGGCGACGCCCCATTCTCTTTAAAACTAAATTATCCCCTGCCTGAACGGATAAATGTAAATGGGGCATCAGCGCGGGAAATTCCTCAAATAGGGTAATTAATTCATCGTCAACACAAGCCGGATCCACCGAGCCGAGGCGCAAGCGCTTTAAATTCGGCAACGATGTCAGCATTGTGCGAAGGAGTGTATTCAATCCGTAGGGGTATGAGGTAATGTCTACGCCCGTTAATACGATTTCTGAAATGCCGTTGTTTAAAAACTGCTTTGCCTGTGCCAACACGCGTTCGGGTGATAACCCTTTATTATGCCCGCGCGCTTGCCTGACAATGCAAAACGTGCAAGCATGATTGCAACCTTGTTGAATTTGTAAAAATGCACGTGTGCGCCCTTCAAAATCCGTTACAATCGGTAGTTCAAATTGTTCCGCGCAGGCGTCAATATCTCCCACAAGCACTTTTTCATTCCCGAACAACGCCTCACGTGTAAGTTTTTCGCGATTACCCAATACCCGATAAACCTCAGGCATTTGAGCATATTCTTCGGGATGGAGTTGTGCCGCACAACCCGTTACGATAATTTTCATCTCGGGAAATTCGCGATGCGCTTTGCGAATGGCTTGGCGACATTGTCGTTCAGCTTCTCCCGTCACGGCACAAGTATTCACAAGAATCACATCATCCAACCCTTCACCGATTTGATGAATGAGCGACGATTCAAACGTATTAAGCCGACAACCGAACGTTAATATCTTCATTCTTTTCTATCTCTATCTCTATCTCTATCTCTATCTCTATCTTTAATTCTTTATTTTGCCTTCGCTTCTTTGCCTTTTTTTCTTGTTTTGAGCGCCTTTAATTTTCCCTTTAAATCAAATTGTTTCAGCCCGAGTTTTTTCTTCTTTTCCGGTGCTTTTTTCTTCTTTTGATTTTCTTTTATTTTTTTGAAATGCGTAATTTTAACTTGTTTGACATGCCGTGCATCCGCATCCGTAATTTCAAAGACAACGCCGGAGGAATGCGTTATTTTTTCGCCCACTTTCGGCAACCTGCCGGCCAAATACGAAACAAGTCCGCCAATGGTATCCACATCGCTGTTCTTTTCGTCATCCGTTAAGAAAAATCCAATTCTTTCTTCCAACGCCGATAACAAAATGCGGGCATCGGCTTGAATGAGCGAATTGCCGATTTTGTGTAATACGGGCGTTGCATCTAACGCATCATGCTCATCTTCAATTTCGCCGACGATTTCTTCCAATAAATCTTCCAACGTAATTAATCCGCCCGTTCCGCCGTATTCATCTATCACAACAGCCATTTGCGTGCATTTTGCCTGCATATCGCGCAACAAATCTAATGCTCTGACCGAGGCGGGAACGTATAACACGTTATTGGTCATAATCTCTTTCAGCGTAATATCCGTATGGGTTAAAACAGCGCAAAGCAAATCTTTTGCATGCACAACGCCCACAATATTATCCAATGTGCCATCGTAAACCGGTATCCGCGTAAATTTATCTTCCACGATAATTTTTGAAAGTTGTTCCAATGAGGCATTGATTGAAACCGCCGTTATATCAATATTCGGAATGCAAATATGCCCCGCGCGAATATCTTTTAATTTGAATAAGTTTTTCAGTAAATTTAATTCGTCGGGATCAACCAGCACTTTATCACCGCGTTCTTCCCGTTCATCCATAATCTCTTCAATCGTTTCAATAACTTGTTCTTCTTCCGGATGCTTTGTGAAATACGATTTGATTTTTTGTAAAAATTCCATTTTGTTTTCCGTTAATCTTCCAGATTGCGATAAGGGTCGTCGTAGCCGAGCGCTTGCATAAGTTTTGTCTCTAACGCCTCCATCTCGTGAGCCTCTTCCAAAACAAGATGATCATATCCTTGCAAGTGCAGGGTGCCGTGAATTAAAAGATGTGCCAAATGCGATTCAAAGGATTGCCCCAGCGCTTCCGCTTCCTTTAAAACCGTTTCATACGCCACAATAATATCTCCTGCCAACCACGGAATTTTGGATTCCGGCGGTGGCGGATTGCCCGTTTCAAAAGAGAGAACGTTTGTGGGCATATCCTTTCCGCGATATTGTTTATTAAGTTGCCATACAAACGCATCGTCCGCCAACACGAGCGAAATTTCCGCCGGCTCTTGCGATTGCCAAGCAAAACGAATAATCCGTTTGCAAAAAGAGCGGATGTTTTTAATGTGGTCTTTATAGCGGTTGTCGTTGACTTGTATTTGTATGTCAGGCATTCGCTTTCTCTTCTTCCGCCTGACGGGCTTGCTCGTAGGCTTTAACGATTTTTGAGACGAGTCCGTGCCTTACAACATCTTTTTCCGTAAATGTTACAAACGCAATTTCAGGCACATTTTTCAATGTATGAATCGCGTCCAACAAACCGGATTTAACCCCGCGCGGTAAGTCGGTTTGCGTCAAGTCGCCGTTGATAATCATGCGCGAACCTTCGCCGAGACGCGTTAAAAACATTTTCATTTGCATGGCAGTTGTATTTTGGGCTTCGTCCAAAATAACCACTGAATGACTGAGTGTCCGCCCCCGCATATAAGCGAGCGGGGCAATTTCAATTTCTCCGCATTCCAGTTTTTTATCCACAATATCTGCCGGCAACATTTCGTATAACGCGTCGTAAAGCGGACGTAAATACGGATCGATTTTTTCTTTTAAATTACCGGGTAAAAAACCTAAATTTTCACCGGCTTCAACGGCGGGACGCGTTAAAATAATCCGATCCACTTTTCCTTCCAACATGGAAGCAACGGCTTTGGCAACGGCTAAAAATGTTTTCCCCGTTCCGGCAGGCCCTAAGCCGAACACCATTTCGTGTTTATTCATCGCTTCAATAAATACGCCTTGCATTTCCGTGCGCGGACTGATGTGGCGCTTTTTAGTTTTAAGTGTTAACTCCGAGGCGGCGTATGTTTCATTTTCGGGTTTCATAACTATCCTTTCATCTTTACTTGATTTTTACTTCTTTACGGCTACTTTATCACAAACAAATTCGCCTGACAAGGAGGTAGCGCTTGCTTTTTTGATTTTTAACGGCACAATTTGATTTAAGAATCGTTCATCGGCATTGACGTGTGTTGTTTGTAAATAGGGTGTATATCCGATGAGTTGGCCTTTTCGTTTTCCTTTTTCCGTTAACAAAACGGGCACTTCTTTCCCCACCATGGCTTCATAGGCTTGCTTTTGTTGTTGCAGTAGTAACTCTTGAAGCCGAATTAAACGCTCCGTCTTAATTTCTTCCGATACTTGATTTTTCATTAAGGCAGCCGGTGTGCCGGGGCGCGGACTGTATTTAAAAGAGTAAGAAGAACCATACCCAACTTCTTTCACCACGCGCAATGTTTCTTCAAAATCTTCTTCCGTTTCGCCCGGGAAGCCCACGATAAAGTCGGACGATATGGCAATATCCGGTCGTGCCGTGCGGAAACGGTTGATAATTTCAATATATTGTTCTGCGGTATACTGTCGGTTCATGGCTTTCAGAATTTTATTACTGCCCGATTGAATCGGTAAATGAATATACGGCATCAATTTTTCCACTTCGGCATGAGCGCGCACTAAATTTTCCGTAATTTTGGAAGGATAAGAGGTGGTATATCGAATCCGCTCCAATCCGTCAATTTCGGCAACGCGACGAATTAATTCCCCTAAATCCGATGCTCCTTCGCCATGCCAACAATTAACATTTTGCCCGAGCAACATAATTTCTTTGGCGCCGGATTCAACCAAATCGCGCGCTTCCGCAATAATTTCATCGGCGGGACGCGAGTATTCACATCCTCTGGTATAAGGCACAACGCAATACGTGCAAAAATTATCGCACCCTTCTTGAATGGCCAAAAAGGCGGAGGCGGAAGTTGCATGCGTTTTCGGCAAGTAATCAAATTTGGAATCAGCCGGGAAGTTTGCTTCCAAAACACGCCCCTTTTTGCGATTATAGTGCGCAACGATTTCGGGCAAACGGTGGTAATTTTGCGGTCCGACGGCAATATCTATGGCGTGAGCGCGTTGTAAAATCTCTTCGCCCTCTGCTTGGACAACGCAACCCGCCACAATAATCAATGTATCTTGTCCGTTTTGAGCGCGTTGCTTTTTGATTTCGTTTAACCGTCCGATTTCCGAAAACAATTTTTCGGCGGCTTTTTCGCGGATATGGCATGTATTCAATAACAAAATATCGCCTTCCTCGGGAGATTGCGTTTCTTCATACCCGAGCGAACCGAGCGCATCCCGCATGCGGGCGGAATCGTAAATATTCATCTGACATCCGAATGTTTTAATATAAACCTTACTCACAATTTAATTCTCCTGTTAACGTAGATATTCCTTTACTTTTTCTTTTAATTTGCTGACGGCTTGTCCGCGTTCAAAAGCATCGGCGCGCCCTTTTTCGGGGTAGACGGCTTGCATAAATGATTTATATTCATCAACCGTTAAAACTTCTTTGGCCGTTTCTTTCATTTTTTGCTGTTTCCAAAGACTTGCTTGACGCAAAATTTCTCGCTTGCGAGCAGGGTCAATTTTATATTGCTCCGATAAGATACGTGCTTCGGCGCTGGATTTTTGCGTTGTGGGGTAATACCACTTTTGATCGGGGCTTTCCGCAGCCAACAAAAGCAATGCGTATGGGTGCAGTAATTCGCCTTTAAAAAGCATACCTCTGCTTTTCATCATAGTAGTCATTTGACTCATATATTGCGCCACAATGGGGCGTTCGGCATCGTTGGAATCCATTTGCAACAGTATTTTTGCCAATGTTGTTTGCGCATAGGCATTGCCGTTTTCGGCGGCTAAATGATAATAAAACAACATTTTCATTTTTTCCTGAGCTGTGGCATTTTCTTTATTTTGATAGTATTGCGCCAAACGAATTTGGGCATTTTCTTCATTTTCGCCGATAGCACAAAAAGCATACGCCTGAACGGCGCTTTCCATGCCTTTTGTTTTGAGCAAATTATCGCCTTGCGGACAAGAGGCTTCGGCAGTTAAAATGTATCCCGCAACGGCAATGCCGAAAATCCCTGCAAACGCCAAAAAACATAAATGCCAATGGCCGGGGATGAAAAAATCTTTAAGCCATGATGCCGAAAAAAAAGTGCGTTTTCGGTCGGTTTTATTAGTCATCAAACACAACCTCCACCCGACTCACTTCCTGCGGTGCCGGCACAACGCTTGAAAAGAAAGGTTGCACGGAATTGCCCTCTATTTGCGGTTGTGATACGATGATTCTCTTGCGTGCAACAACCATATCATTTTCATCATACACAACGGCTTTAATTTCGGGAATAACCAGCGTTGTTAATTCGGTATTCGCAATTTCTCCTTTGATCAATAAGCGCATTGTTCCCGCCTCGTTCGGCGCAACGGAATAGGAGATATTTTGTATTTTTAACATATTGGCAATTTCGGCAACCGATGGTGTGGCACGTTCGGCAAGCGGTGCAAATGATGGCGGAACAACGGCTTGTTCACGCACAATCTGAACAGACTGTTCGGCCGGTATCGCTTCTTGTATGCCCGATTCATTTGCCGTTTGGGTTGATTGGGTTTCCGAATTGGTATTTGTATTTACGGTTGCATTTGTATTTGTATTTGTATTTGCATCGGTATTGGCATTAGCATTGGCATTTGTTCCTGCCTTTGGCAAGGCCGATTCACTCAAATTCGGTAAGCCTTGTTGCATCAAGCCTGTAGTTTGATCCGCATTTGCGTTCATCGGAACGGCCGGCGCACTCGGTGCAGTGTTGGTCGGAATTACCGCGGTGTTCGTTTCGGCACGCACGGCATTCGGTGCCGTATTCGCAACCGTATTCGGTGCGGTGTTTTCTGTGGCGCTTGTCATCACTTTCGTTGCAACACCTGCTGATTTATTTGCGTCGACGCGTGCTTTTGCTTTTTCGGCAGATACGGTTGTTGCCTTCTCTGCCGATTGCGTGTTGGGCAAAATGCGTTTATTACCCGTTTGTTGTGTTTCTTTTACAACAGTTGAATTTTGGGGGGCAACTTTTGCGTTTTTTGGCGCGGTATTTGTTTGCTTTGGCGCAGAAGTTGTTTGCTTTTCCGAGGTTGCACGTTTTTGCGATGTTGCTTCATTTACCTTGTTTACGGCAGGAGCAGTATTATTTTTTGTTGTCGATGTCGTTAAAGAGGCGGAAGCCGTTTCTTTTTCTGTGTTGGCAGGCGAAGTCGCCGTTTTATCCAACTGATTAAGAATAAACGAATCCAACTGATTTAACAGAAAATCTTTTTGCGCATAAGCGCCGTAGCAAATTCCTCCGGCAACGCATAGCCAGAAAAGTGTTCCGAGAAATGATGATTTTTTCTTGGGCTGACTGACCGGTTTAAATTCTTCCGGCAGAGAATCCAAACGCGCATTCGGATCCGGTTTTTCGCCGGCCAGCAATGAAAGCGGTTCTTCAAAACGCGGTTCACCGCCATGAAGCGCCGGCTCGTCGGCAAAAAATGCCGGTGCTTGCAGGGGTGCAGTCGTTGCGTTTGGTTGTGTGGGTTGCACGGCAGGCGTTGGATTTTGTATCGTTCCTGCTCCTGCTCCTGCTCCTGCTCCTGCGCTTATTCCTGCCCCCGCATGACCTGGAATGCCGAACAAAACGGCAGGTGATACGGGCGGTGTTTGCGTTTGCTGGTTGTTTGTCTGAATGCTCGGGGTTGCTTGAACAGGGGTAGCTTTCGGCTGTTGTGCGGGTGCTGTGCGCATCATTTGCGCATAAGCCGACTCGTTTGGTATTGGTTTTGCCTGATAAGGTGGTTCAATGCGCATGGCCGAATCGGTGCGAACGGCTGGCTCAATTTGCGGTTGCGTCATAGGTGCATGTGGTGCAGGGTGGGTATTTATCGGCATGCGTCGGGCGTTTTGTTGCTCCGTGGCAGGTTGCATGGTTGCCTGCATAACGGCGGAAACGGTTGGGATAATTTCCGATTCCTCTTCCCCCGCAGAAGTATTTCCTTGATCTAAAACAAAATAGTTTTCGCAAGCGGAACAGTGAAATTTTTGCCCTTTTTGAATGCGAATTTCATCCGAAATCGCATATTGGGCAAAACATTTTGGACATACGATCAACATTTATCTTTCCCTTTTCAAAAAAATAGTGTAAGTATTATATATACGATTTTGAAAAAAGAAACAACTATTTTTAAGAAGGAAGATAAAAGTGTTTGAACACAATAAACTTTCATCGCCCGTCGCGGAGTTTAACGGCGTTTCTTTTCGTTACGGAACGGGCTCTGAGATTTTAAAAGATATTCAATTAACGCTTGATCCCGGTTCGTTTCATTTTATGACGGGGGAAAGCGGCGCCGGTAAAACCTCTTTATTAAGTTTACTTTATATGAATCATTTGCCGACACGGGGGCGCGTTCGCTTGTTCGGAAAAGCGGTAGATACCTTATCGCATGCCGAAAAGGCACAAATTCGGCGTCAAATCGGGGTTGTTTTCCAAGATTATCGGTTGTTGGCGCACTTAAATGCTTTTGATAACGTGGCATTACCGTTGCGAATTGCAGGCGTGCGGGAATCGGAAATTAAAAGACACGTGAGCGAATTACTGGCATGGGTTGGATTGGAAAAACAATTAAGGGCGTTTCCCGAAGAACTTTCCGGCGGGGAAAAGCAACGAATCGCCATTGCCCGAGCCGTTATCAACCGCCCGCAGTTGTTGGTCGCCGATGAGCCGACGGGGAATGTGGACGATGCCATGGCAAAACGGTTGCTGTATTTATTTTTGGAATTAAATAAACTCGGCACAACGATTGTGATTGCCACACACAACCAAGCGTTGGTAAGGCATTTCGGCTTTGATGAACTTCACTTATCGCACGGGCGTATCCAGCGCATTACGGCGTCAACACGCGTCGGAAATATGCCCCATGGTAACGCCGGACAACGAGGTGTATCAGAGCAGGGAGGTGAAGCATGAGAAAACCGTCGGACATTCCTTTTGCGCAAGATTCATCGCGATTTTTTGTCGGGTGGATTAGCATGTTAATGGTATTTATCGCAACCTTGATGTGTGCCTTTGCGCTCATCACGTATTCTTCCGTGCAAGCGTGGCATGAAAATATATCGGGTTCGCTCACGGTTCAAATTCCGTCTTATGATAAGGAGGGGAAATCACGGAAAGATGTGTTGCAAAACGATATAGAAACCGCTTTGACGATTTTACGCTCAACCGACGGGATTACGGGTGCGAATGTGTTGGACGATAGTCAAATGGATTTATTGATGGCTCCATGGATGGGCGATCAGGTGGCAACAAGCGAATTGCCGTTGCCGAAGATTATAGATGTATCGGTTGATACGCATCACTTGCCCGATTTGGCGCAAATCAAGGCGGATTTGGCAGAACAAGTGCCACTGGCCATGTTAGACAGTCATCGGGTAGCGTTGGCGGATTTGGTAGATTTGGCGTATAATGTGATTAAACTCGTCGGCGGGGTATTGCTGTTATTGTTGGTAAGCATGGCATTTTCCATTATGTTTGTTACGCAATCGGGGCTAAAAGTGCATCAACAGGTGATTGCGCTGATTCACTTAATGGGCGCGGGCGATTTTTATATTACACGTCAATTTGCGAATCGCAGTTTTGTGATTTCGTTAACGGGAAGTCTGATTGGTTTTGCATTGGCTTTACCGGTTATGATGGGGTTTGCGTATTGTTTAAATAATCTAACGGGAAGTTTTATTTTAATCCCCGCTTTATCGGGCATGCAATGGGGCGTGTTAATATCCATTCCGTTTTTGGCGGCGATATTGGCTTATTTAACGGCATTCAGAACGGTTTGGTCGGCGCTGAAAAAAAGTGTATAGCGAATGAAATTTTTGATAAGACATCTTAAAAATCTTTTTTTATACTGCTTGGCCGTTGTGTTGACGACATGGCTTATCGGGTTTGTTGCCTTTTGCGTTTATGCACTGACGTTGCAATCGGATTTGAGCGAAAAGCGTGATGCGGTTGTTGTGTTGACGGGTGGCAGTCAGCGCATTGAAACGGGCATTCGCCTGATGGAGCAACAAAACGCCGATTATTTATTGATTTCGGGCGTGAATAAACAAGTGAAACGCGGGGTTTTGTTAAAAGATGTTTCGCCGGAACAACGCAAAAAAATCACGTTGGGATACGAGGCGGAAGATACGGTCGGCAATGCAAAAGAAATTGATGAATGGATTAAAAAAAAGAAAATCGGATCAATTTTGCTGGTGACGAGTTTTTATCACATGCCCCGCAGTATTTTTGAAACGGCGCGCCTCAATCCGCATCTCAAAATTGCCCCGCAACCCGTGTTCCCAAAATCGTTCGGCGATTCGGTAGATTGGATTAAAACAAGGTATGCGTGGCTGTTGTTTTTAGAATATCATAAGTTTATTTTCGTGCATTTAAAGGCACTGTGGCAAAGGAGTTAAAAGATGAAAATGTTAAACGATATCTTTTTGATGATACGCTCGGTATTATATCTGGCAGTTTTGTATATCGGCACGTTGATTATGTTGTTTCTTTTTATCCCGACGCTCTTTTTATCCTGCAAACAAGCCGGTTGTTTCCCGCGAACATGGTCTAAAATCATGCCGTTTTTTTTGCGCGTGATTTGCGGTGTGCAAGTGCGAATTGAAGGACTTGAAAATTTGCCGAAAGAGAATGGCTATATTGTGGCCTCCAAGCACCAATCAGCGTTGGAAACAATGATTTTTCACAGCGTGATTCCGAATGCTTTTTATGTGTTGAAACGCGAATTGATGCTTATTCCGTTTGCGGGGATTTATTTCTTAAAAACGGGGTGTATTCCGATTGACCGTAAGGGCGGAGCCAAAACAATGCGTCAAATGTTAAAGCGCGTGCAAAAAAGATTAGCGGAAGAGATGAATTTAATTATTTTTCCGGAGGGCACACGCACGGCGCCCGGCACGAAAAAGCCGTATACACCGGGGGTTGCCTTTTTATATGAACAATGCCAAGTTCCCGTTGTGCCGGTTGCATTAAATACGGGATATTGTTGGCCGAAAAATAAAACAAAGAAAATTCCGGGGAGAGTAACGGTGCGTATTTTACCGCCGATTGCGCCCGGTATGGAGCGACGCGCTTTTTTAAATGAATTATATAAACGGATTGAAACGGCGCAAGATGAATTGCCGAATCCGTTTACCGTATCAAAGTAAAGCAGAAAGGGAGGGGGAGAAAATCGGATGCAAATTGAACGAAAAATCGCTTTGGGTGTTTATTCCGATTCGGGATTAAATTCAGTTGAAATGGCACTCCTGCAAACAGATGGGATTGATTTATTTGAAAAACCGATTTGTATGACTCGCCCGTATCCCGCAGATTTAAAAGAGCGGATTTACCAATTTATTTTAAAAAAAGATTATACGAATACGCAGGAAATGAAAGAACTCGGGAAAGCATTAACGGATTTTCATTTGGCGTGTATTCGGGAATTTTACGAAGCAAATAAACGGGCATTTCCCGAAATTGATGTTATCGGTTATTCGGGGCATGTTGTGTATTATCGCCCCGATAATAAAGTTTGCATTGCTCTCGGTAATGCGCAATGGATAGCCGATCAAATGCGTGTGCCTGTGATTTCGCAATTTATTCAATCCGATTTTACGTCCGGCGGGCAGGGCGGACCTTTATTTGCCTCTTTTTACGGCGCTTTGACGGCAGATATTCAAAAACCGGTGGGAATTTTATCATTAGGCGGGATTACCACACTAACGTGCATTGGGGCATTAGGAGAATTACAGGCATTTGATGTGGGTTTGGGAACGGCTCTGTTAGATCACTGGATTTTTAAGCATACGGGAGCCGAGATGGATTTTGACGGCTTAATTGCCTCAAAAGGTAAAGTGGATCATCGCTTATTAGAGTATTTATTAAAGGATGATTTCTACCAAAAGCAACCGCCGAAGACGGCCAACAAAAATGAGTTTGTGGAATTATACGAGCAAGTGCGCGGGTGTTCGGTATCGGACGGTGCCGCGACATTAACGGCATTGATTGCGCATAGTATTTCCAATGCACGACACTTTTTAACCATTCAACCGCGGGAATGGATTATCATCGGGGGAGGGGTATATAATCCGACATTGGTGCGACAAATCAAATCCGTATTAAAGGAGCCGGTTCGGACAGGGGAAGAATGCGGATTTGAGAACGATACGTTAAATGCGCAAAGTTATGCGTTTTTAAGTGTGCGGTCATTGATGGGCCTTCCGATTAGTTTTCCGCAAACGACGGGTGTTTTTGAACCCGTAACGGGTGGTAAACGGTATGAGCCACAGAGTTAATCAGTATCAGAGTTTTTCAGGACACAAGAAAAAAAATTATTTTAAATTATTCTCGCGCATATTTTTATATGGAAAGTGGAGTGATGTTGAATTAAAAAGTAGCTCCTCATGATAGAGAAACATGAGGAGTTAAGTTATGGGTTGCAAAAGTTTTAAATTTTTCTCGGGTGCATATTATGAAACGCATTCGGCATGCGTACAGATACCGTTCTCCCAATCAGTACATACAGCTGTCCCGTTTGCATCAGCACAACATACATCCTGCTGATATTTACCATCGTTGTATGTTTTTATATTGTCATATTCACAACAAGCATATTCAAGACATACTCCATTTTCAGCATATTGAATACAGGGTGTTCCACCACGTGTTCCACCACTGATATTGCAACATTGAAGTCTGGGATCTGTACTACCATCTTCTAAAACCTTAGCAGGACCTACAAAGCCTTCGTTTGGGCAATAACTCATTATTAATCCGCTCCGATGTGGTTGAATCTGATATGGATAAGCAAAGTCAACCCATGGACATGCTCCGGCAGTTGCATTACAGTCAAACCCGTAAGCCGGGAAGCTGAAATATTCACGTAGACATGTGCCGTTTTCTTCCTGTCCACACACAACCTCTCCAATTTCCAGATATTCTTTCTGGCAGACATATCCTTGACAGAATCCATTGCTGTTGGAATAAGGGCAATAGATAACCCCAGATTTACAGCAATCTTCTCTGAGACACGAACCGTCAGAATTATATTCTTCACAATATACCGTTCCTCCAGAACAGCACCCCTCATAAACACATGTTCCATTATCTCTGCGCATTGCGCAATATTTTTCACCCGATCGGCAGCATCTATGGCGCAAACAATCTCCGTTTGTATCATATGATTGGCAAATTAAATCACTGCTTGAACAACAACCGAATGCCGTGCAAGAGCCGTTCGTAGCAAAGGTAGAGCAATAGGAATTTACACATTGGCACGTATTTGTATCAGTATCGCAAATTGTTTTGCCATCTGTATTGCTCGCACAATCAGAATCTGCCACACATTCAACGCATCTCGTTCCATTCCAAACGGGTGTTTCGCTCGGGCAGGCTACACATAGTTTTGTATCCTCGTTCCAAACAGGCGTACTGCCTGAACAGGCGATACATTCTGTCCCATTCCAATGAGGAGTCTCAGTTGGACAGGCTTCACACTCTCTCGTTTCACTATTCCAACGGGGTGTATCGTCATAGCACAGCATGTGGCAGACCTCTAATTTCTTTGGTAGTGGTGAATAGCAAACGTGTATTCCAGGACTGCTAGGTGGTAATGGACGTATTCCAGGACCGCCAGGTAATGGTGGAATAGATGGAGTTGTCTCAGACTCAACATAATCTTCGGTCTCAATAGGATCGTCACCATCCTGATTGCCATAAGTACACAGTTTACAGTTATGATATCCATAACAGTAGCGAATCTCATTTGCTCTGAGTTTCGATCTGCATTTGTTGAGAGTTCCTCCAATGATTCGATTCGCTGTGATGTTACAATTGCCAGCGCAAAGTTCATGGATGGCGTTTCCGATCACATCTCCTGAAGCTTCTATATGTGACTCTACTCCGCTCATATCAATTTGATCTTTTGAAATAAGATTTTTAACCTTTAAAGTTGTATATCCGCCACTATAGACAAAATTCCCCACAAAGAGTGAACACTCGGACAAATCAATGTCTCCGCTCAAGCGAAGTTCTCCCGGAACAATTATACGCGTCGGATCATTCGGATCAACCGTAAATGTAGATGAATCAACACCAGCATTGACGAGTTTTTCCGCGCAACTGTTCGGAACACAACTTGAGCCATCCCATTGTGTGCCATCCGGGCAGACAACGCACGCGATGCCGTCCCAGTGCGGTGTTTCGCTCGGGCAGGCTTCGCATTCTTTTGTATCAGTATTCCAAATGGGTTTGCTGTCCGAGCAAGCAATACACGCTGTTCCGTTCCAATAAGGAGTCTCAGTTGGACAGGCTTCACACTCTCTTGTTTCACTATTCCAACGGGGTGTATCATCATAGCACAACATGTGGCAGACTTCTAATTTCTTTGGTAGTGATCCGTATTTGCTGGTTGGATAAGGACATACATTCGGCAAACCGGGAAATGCTGATGGAGATGCCGTATTGACTGTTTTTGAAGATGTGGTATCAGTGTCCTCTGTGATGTATTGCCAACGGTTCTGACAGGTGGATAAATAATAACCTTTACAGTAATATATTTGATCTGAAACCATCGCTGCTACTGTAGAACCAAGTTCCCAGCCGATAAACCTGTTTGCTGTTATGCCACAACCAAAATTGCATATACCACTTATAAGGGATTTTGCAATGACATCATTTTCGACGATTATGTGTGACTCTTCTCCGCTCATATCAATTTGACCTTTTGAAATAAGATTCTTCACTTTTAAGGTTTGATATCCGCCACTATAGTCAAAATTCCCCACAAAGAGTGAACACTCGGACAAATCAATATCTCCTCCCAACTGAAGTCGTCCGGGAGCAATTATACGCGTCGGATCATTCGGATCAACCGTAAATGTAGATGGATCAACTCCGGCATTAATGAGTTTTTCCGCACAGCTGTTCGTAACACAACTTGAGCCATCCCATTGTGTGCCATCCGGGCAGACAACGCACGCGATGCCGTCCCAGTGCGGTGTTTCAATCGGACAGGATTCACAGTCCATCTCGCTTTCATTCCAATAAGGCGTATTGGCGGGGCAGGCCTCACATTGATTGCCATCCCAAGCCGGTTTGCTTTCGGGGCATTCTTCACACTCTGTTCCGTTCCAAACGGGTGTCGGATACGGACATGCCTCACAGACTCTTTCAGCACTATTCCATAGAGGCGTATCATCCGAACAGGCAATACATTGTGTTCCGTTCCAATAGGGTGTCTCACTCGGGCAGGCATCACATGTTTTGGTTGAGCTGTTCCAAATAGGAGCGCTGTCCGAACAGGCAATACAGTTTGCGCCGTTCCAGTGTGGCGTCTCGGGCGGACAGGTTTCACAGGCTTGCGTAACGCTGTTCCAAACGGGCGCGCTATCCGTGCAATCAATACACGTTGTGCCGTTCCAATGCGGTGTATCATTCGGGCAGGCTTCGCATTCTTTTGTCTCGGCGTTCCAAATAGGTTTACTATCCGAGCAGGCAATACATTCCGTTCCGTTCCAGTGCGGTGTTTCGCTTGGGCAGGAGTCGCATTCTTTTGTCTCCTCATTCCAAATAGGAGCACTGTCCGAGCAAGCAATACACGTTGTTCCGTTCCAATGCGGTGTCTGCTCTGGGCAGACTTCACATTCTTTTGTTTCGGCATTCCAAACGGGAGCGTTGTCCGAGCAAGCAATACACGTTGTTCCGTTCCAATGCGGTGTCTGGTCTGGGCAGACTTCGCATTCTTTTGTTTCGGCATTCCAAACGGGGGTGGTGTCCGAGCAGGCAATACACGTTGTTCCGTTCCAATGCGGTGTCTGCTCTGGGCAGACTTCACATTCTTTTGTTTCGGCATTCCAAATAGGAGTGGTGTCCGAACAGGAAATACACGCTGTTCCGTTCCAGTGGGGTGTTTCATCCGGACAGGCTTCACAGATATGAGATGCATTACATATTGGTTTTGAAGAATCGCTACAATCGGCATTTGTGGTGCATTCAACATCGGAAGAACCTCCCCCTGAACTGCCGCCTGCCTCGGGGCATGAACTGATTACTTTTCGTAATTCTACTGTCATAGTGCCGGAGTTGTCAGAACATTTCGTGTCATGAAACCAAAGAGAAATCATTTTTGTGCCATCAAAAGTGAAATATTTGGGTTTAGCCTGACTGAGTGCTTCTTCCATATCTGAAATTCTATAAGAATTAAAACGATTAGGAGGATAAGTACTATATTTGCTTAAATCAAGATTCATGATAGATCCTAAATATGTGTCGCTGACATTGCCTTCTGAACCGAATCCAGCATGGAGATACGAGCCGAAACCAGCAGCATTAGGTATTACACCGGTGTTGATAATATGAACACCACTCACCCATTTAAAATAATAAGTTCCCTTTAATTTTCCTAAATCGGAAATATGAAGTCTGCAATTATAAGTTGAAGAAGATATACCTGTTGACTCGATTTTAGTTGCCACCACATCGTCCGTTTTACAAACACAATAGCCGTTTGCATCAGTTTCATAATACGCAGGATTGCAAACGCAGGCCTGTTGCTCTCTATCCCAAATTTTCTTATCTTCGCAGTTGAGCATACATTGCGTTCCGTTGTAGAATTGTCCTTCGGGACAAGGTTCACATTTGTGTTCCGCATTACATACGGGATTTGCTTCATCTTTACAATCCGTATCAACTAAACATTCTACACATGTATTCGTTGCCGAATCATAAACGGGAATGCTTGGCGGACACGAACAAGCATAGTTCGTCTCATCCCAATAATCTTGAGGTTCCGTGCAGGCGATACACTTCATTTGAGTTGGATCCCAGTATTCATTCAGCGATACATCACATCGTGAGCAACTATCCGTTGCCTCATCATAGAACGGCATATCGGCAGGGCACTCTGTCGGTGCATTTTCTCCGTCTCCATCGCTTCCACCGGTAATTCCTCTGCGTGAGCGAGTTGTAAAGGCAAATAGCAAACTTTTTCCGGATTGCAAAGTAGTATACTGTTGCAAAATATCGTATTCCCCTTCGCTCATACCTGCATCAACCCAGGATTCTTTGCTTTGGTCTGTTTCTTCAACGGCATCGGCCGAGGGAGCCAACATAATATCCATTTTGGCAAAGTTCGGTTTGCGCGCATAAGCAAAGCGTTGAACTTGTTCACCAACACCATTCAAGGTAATTGTATATACGCGAATTGTTCGCCCGGATGCATCAGTGGTCTCAACAATGTTGACAGCTGGATTAAGTCCTGCGGTAGCTGTTTTATCTAAAAACGATGAAAGGGAATTTTGAGAGGTTGTTCTTTTTGTAACCGTCAACGCTTTCGCTTGCGCCATAACATCTTGAATTTGCCCGGCACGATAGGTATTCATGGCATATTGATAGCCCCAAATTCCGCCAATAGCCAGCAAACCCATAATAGCCAAAACCCCCAGCATTTCTATCATACTGCGTCCACGTTCAAGCGTTTGAGAGATAACTGTATCTGCCGAACGATTATTTTTCTGCCGATTTGAGACGAAAAAATTCCTCTTTAAAGCCGATAAATCGCTTGCTTTTTCTTTTTTGTTATTCAATGTAATATTTTTAATTCTATTGAAAAAATATAAGTATTTCATTAAGATACTCCCTGTTTCCGTCCCAAAAAAACGACCGTTTTTGAAGAGGCGTAATTTTTTTGATTTGGCCCAAAGAACTGGACGAGTAAAAATTAAATTTTTCAATATATTATTTTTTTTCATTGACTTTTGTGATTTATTAAAATATGATAACAAAAAAAACGGTCGTTTTTTTGGGACGCTTCGTGGGGGAATATAATGAAAATAAAGGATTTTTTTAAACGTATATTTGATTTAAGGCTAATTAAAACAAAAATTCAACCGCAAAAAAACAGTTCACATTTAAATAGATGTTCTTCCGCATTTGAGCGCGGACGCAGTATGATAGAAATGCTGGGTGTGCTGGTTATTATGGGTTTGCTCTCCGTCGGTGGTATCTGGGGTTATCAATACGCCATGAACGCCTATCATGCCGGGCAAATTCAAGAGGTTATGGCACAGGCAAAAGCGCTTACCGTTTCAAGACGAACCGCATCAGAGGAGGCGCTTTTAACCTTTTTAGATAAAACAGCCGTTGCCGGTTTTAATCCAACGGTCGGTATTGCAGAAACGGCAGATGCAAACGGTCGTGTTCAACGTGTTTATACCATTACGTTAGATTCGCTTAATGAGAGCATACAACCGATTCTTTATGCGCGCAAACCGAATTTTGCTAAAATGGATATTATGCTGGCTCCCTCGGCCGATGCCGTTGAAGAAACGGATCAAAGCAAAGAATCCTGGGTTGATGCAGGTATGAGTGAGGGTGGATACGATATTTTGCAACAATATGCCACCTTAAAAAGCAGTAGCCTGGCAATGTTTTCTTTTACGACTCATTTACGCGGACACATGGTAAGCGATGGAGGTGGTGATGATCCATCGGCTCAATGCCCTGCCGATAAGCCGTTTTATGATGATGCGGTTGATAGCTGTTCTCAATGCGATCCGACGCAACATTCGTATTGGGATCCCGTGCAAGCAACTTGCGTAACATGTAGCGGTGAAAAAAGCGAGTGGGATTATGTATTGTATTCATGTATTTGTCCGTCTTCAAAACCGGTTTGGGATGAGGGGACGGGAACGTGCGTTGCCTGTTTATCAAACGGAAACTGTTATGACCCGACACCGTTTTGCAATCCTGATACAAACAGTTGTGAAGGTTGCCCGGGGGACGCTCCTGTTTGGGATAGTAGTTCCGGAACTTGTGTCGGGTGTCTAACGGAAAGTGATTGCGCCGGCGCTACGCCGATTTGTAATCCGACAACGAATGAATGCGTGGGCTGCCCGAGCGCAACACCTGTTTGGGATTCTTCTACCGGCACATGCGTGGAATGCACGACTGATTCGCACTGCGCAGATAATACCGACGGCAGAACCAAGTGCAACACAACGGATAAAATTTGTGAAACGGAAGAATTTTGCCCGAATGTTTCAAGCTACAAATTTGCGACGGAAGAGTCTGCTCGGGCATGTGCCGAAAATTGTCCGGATCGTTTTGTAAAAGATACGTATTGCTATAAGTGTTCGGGACCGAGTAGCGTGACATACGACTCAAAAGCTTTGGCGCAAAGTGAATGTGCTTCTCAATGTCCCGGTGAGCGATATGTATACAATAATTATTGCTATCGGTGTAATTATGATAATAAAGCGACGGAGCCACTTACATATAATACTTCCGCAGAAGCAAAAGCATGTGCAGAGAGTTGTTCCGGCGTTCGATTTGCCGTAGATAATCTCTGCTATCGTTGTAATTTCTCCTCTGCTCTGCAATTTAACAGTCAAACACAAGCTCAGCATTGTGAAGCGTCATGCAGTGCCTCAGGAAGGAATATAAAGGCTGCAACGAAATATTGTATTAATTGTGATACAACTTCTCAATTAGTTTTATGGGGTGATGTTGCCGGTGTTAATGCATGTGCTCAGGTCTGCCCGAATCGCATTGTGATAACTGATAACTCCGGTAGTACTTTTTGCATCAAATGTGACGATGCCGGTAGTTTGGAAACATCTTCAAGTAGCGCGGCAAAAAATTGTGCTGATAAGTGTGGAAAGATTGCGGGCGATGAATTTTGCTATAGTTGTGATGCTTTTGAGTCTTCCGATTTTACAATGAAATTTTCTACGAAGGCAGCAGCGCAGGCATGTGCACAAAATTGTTCGGGCACAATTGCAACCGGCACATACTGCTATAAATGTGAATATGCTAATGATTTAACATTTTCTACGGAAGCAGAAGCGCAGGCATGTGCCGCAGCATGTAGCGAGCGTATTGCCGTCGGGAAAAAGTGTGTACACTGCAAGAACGCATCTCGTGCGGAAATGACTGGGGCTGAAGCAAAAGATTGTGCTGATAAATGTAATAGTTCATCGGATAGCGAAAATAAAAGTTTTTACGGTGATAATGTCTGCTATGATTGTGTAGGAACAGATTCATCTGCATTTATGTTGTCATTTTCATCAACGGCAGCAGCGCAAGCATGTGCAAAAAATTGTCCGGGAACAATTGCAACCGGCACATACTGCTATAAATGCGACTATGCTGATAGTGTGACTTTCTCTACAGAGGCCGAAGCACAAGCATGCGCTGATGCATGTGCTGGGCGCATTGCTGTTGGGAAAAAGTGTATCCCTTGTTCAAAAGCCTCGAGCATAGAATTGACAGAAACAGAAGCAAAAATTTGTGCGCAAAAATGCCCTAATTCTTTTTCTGACGGAACACGTTGTAGGCAGTGTGATTATAAATACGAATTCACTTTTGACTCTCAAGAACAAGCGGAAGTATGTGCACAACAGTGTCCGAATAGGTATGTTGTCGGTAGATCATGTGTCCCTTGTAATGGGTCTTCTAACTACTATTATTTCAGTTCGAGCCTTTATAATTATGCCGGCGCAGAAGGAGCAAAAAAATGTGCTGATTTCTGTTCAGATTGGTATGCTAAAGGTGTGTATTGCTATCGGTGTGATTATTCTACCATTGTGACTTTTGATACGGAAGAAGAGGCAAAGGAGTGTGCAGCAAACTGTTCTAACAGAATGGCACAAGGCAAAGAATGTTTTACGTGCGATTATAACGCAGAAGTCGTATTTGATACTGAGGCGGAAGCAAAGGCTTGTGCAGCAAAATGCTCCGGTAAACGGCAAGCTGTCGGTCGCTCGTGCAATCGTATCTATGTAGATGAGGATAGTTGAGGCTTAAATCGGGATGAAATATAAATCCGTTTAGCCTCAGCCTATCGGTAATGCAATTTCAAAGAAGTGATATGCGTTCACTTCGACGGGGCATATTTTGCTCCGCGTTTTTGCGCTAACTTCTTAACATTCTATGATTGTTTCTTCTCTCGCGAAAGGTAAGACCTATTGAAAAAATAATATAAATTAAAGATGATGCGCTGTCAGCATATCTGCATTGAGTGGCAAATTTATCTTAATTTATAAAAAACGTTCAAAAAACTAATAATCGTAGCTCTCATTCATCGCTTTGATTGCTTTAATCGCTCCGCTACGCCCACCGAGAGTGTTTATATCATCATTTGTTACTCTGCCATCGCTGTTTTTATCAAGGACGCCTAAGGCATTTTTGAATTCTAATTGATCAATGTGTCCATCTCCGTTACTGTCAATACTATCTCGCAGAGATTGCCATTCCTTATCTGACATTTGACCCAGTGTGCGCGTCAGTGTTGATTTAATTTGACTTCTGTCAATTGCTCGCCCTCCGCGAACCACCCCGTCTTCTAAATAATATTCTGTAAGGTTCTGAGCAAACTTCCCTCCCGGTACGTGTTCGGAAAATGTTTGAATGGAGCCTGATGCGAGCAAAAGTCCTATTTTAGCACTTTTTTCAGCCGGACCCAAAGATTCATCACGTTGTACGGTTAATATTTCATCACCGCCTCCCACATGTGCAGCAGCCATCGGGTAATCGCCTTCTCGAATAGAATTTACGGCTTTAGCAATATCATCTGCCTTGCGAACAAAATAACTGATACCAGGGATAAATTGCGCAATAGCTTTAAAAACAGTCCATACCTTTCCCCAAAAAGAAGTGGGGACTGATTGTTCTGATTGAAGAATATCTCCTTCCGAAATAGCCATACAGACCTCCCTTTATTTAATCCACTTTAGGTATAATTCATTATATCATAAAGTTTACTCTGCGTCAATCAGTTAATTTTTTTATGACTGCTCTTGCTAAGCTGACTTTATCAGAAACACCATAAACTGTTTCTTATTTTTCGTTATATCTGGTTAATAAATTTGCTATTATATTTTTAAACAAGCCAACGTTGATATTGGGAAGAATTTGTAGGGTTATCTGTAAAAACGGTATAGAATAACGCGTTATGTATTCGGTTTGGTGGATAGAACAATTCCATTCTGTTTTGGTTGATGCACGATTTATTCTATTTGTCAAATTGATTTTATGCTTGATTGCTTGAAATAAAACACAAAAAAAAGAGGGCGTTAAACCCTCTTTAAAATGGTGGATGTGGCAAGACTCGAACTTGCGACCCTCACGATGTCAACGTGATACTCTAACCACCTGAGCTACACATCCAATGCGAATGTTCAACTTATACACAATCCTTCTCTAAATTGCAAGAACTTTTTTCGCTTTTTTAAACTTTTTTTATTTCCCCCTCTTTTTGTTTCAAAAATTCTTGGCGTATCGTCTCTTTTTTATGTAAAATACATAGTTAAATAAGCTCAAAATATCTTTTTACTAAATAAAAAAGCTCTTTTTATACTACCTCTTTTTAAGATAGGCAATCAATGCCGTTACGGCTGCCGGTGTCATACCCGTCATACGCATCATGGCGCCGATTGTTTCCGGCCGTGTTTTGTTTAAACGCCCTACAATTTCATTTGAAAGACCGCCAATCAGCGAATAATCAATCTTTTCGGGTATTCGTAATGCCTCATCTTTTCTGAATGCTTCAATATCTAATTGTTGACGCGTTAAATATCCGTGATAACGCCCTTCAATTTCTAATTGTTGCGCCGCTTCTTGCGGTATTTTCCCGAGTTGTGGCCATACACGCACCAATTCGTTCCAGCCGATGCCTTTATATGAAAGCATATCATACGGTGTGCGCCTGTGCCCGTCTTCATTCACGGCAAATCCCAGCTGATTGAGCTGGCGCGGTGTCTCACTTAATCCTTTAAGTTCTTCTCTTGCAGAATCCAGTGCCGTTTTTTTGCGGTAAAATGCCTCCGCGCGTTTATACGAAACACAACCCGCGCCAATTCCCTTTTCGGTTAATCGCAAATCGGCATTGTCCGCCCGCATCATCAGCCGATATTCCGCCCGTGACGTAAATAACCGATACGGCTCATCAACACCTTGCGTCGTAATATCGTCTATCATCACGCCGAGATAGCTATCGGCTCTGTCAAAAACAAGTGTTTTGCCCGAATCAGTTGCCTGCAATCCCGCATTTACGCCGGCCACAAGCCCTTGCCCCGCCGCTTCTTCATATCCCGTTGTGCCGTTAATTTGCCCGGCTAAATAAAGCCCGTTGATTTTCTTCGTTTCCAATGTTGTTTTAAGTTCGCGCGGATCAACATAGTCATATTCAATCGCATACGCATAACGCAGGATTCGCACGTGTTCCAACCCGGGAATCGTGCGCAAAAAGGCTTCTTGCACATCTTTCGGCAATGATGTTGAAATGCCGTTCGGGTAAATGGAAATCCCGTCCCGCGTTTCGGGTTCCAAAAAAATATGGTGCGAATCTCTGCCTGCAAAGCGCACAAGTTTATCTTCTATGCTCGGACAATATCTCGGCCCGATAGAGTGAATCTGCCCGCTATACATGGCAGAACGCGTTAGATTATCCAAAATGATTTTATGCGTTTCGGGTGTTGTGTGCGTAATATAGCACGATACTTGATTGGGCTTGAAGTTTTGCGTCATAAACGAAAACGGCTGTGGCGGAATATCACCCTTTTGCTCTTCGCAAACCGACCAATCAATCGTATCTCTATCCAATCGTGCCGGCGTGCCTGTTTTGAGTCGCCCGACCGTAAACCCCATACGCAATAATGCCGGCGTAATGCCTGTGGATGCTTCTTCGCCGTAACGTCCGCCCGGCGTTTTTTCGCTTCCTATATGCATTAACCCGTTTAAAAAGGTGCCCGTTGTTACAACCACACATCTTGCCCGAATATATTGCCCGTTGGCAATAACGGCCGTAACGCGTCCGTTCTTTTCCTCAATATCGTCGGCAGAGGCTTCCAGAATATCCAGACCGTGATATGATTTTAAAATTTCCTGCATATAGGCGCGGTACTTTGGTTTATCGGCCTGCGCCCGTGGGCCTTGAACGGCCGGCCCTTTGGACTTGTTCAGCATACGAAATTGTAAACCCGTTGCGTCTATCACTCGCCCCATCAAACCATCCAACGCATCAATTTCCCGCACGAGCGTGCCTTTGCCGAGCCCGCCGATAGCCGGATTGCACGACATATCCGCAATCGTATCAATATGGTGCGTAATCAGCAGTGTTTTTGCGCCGACACGCGCCGCCCCCGCACAGGCTTCACACCCTGCATGCCCACCCCCGATGACAACAACATCATACGATAATTCCGCCATTTTATCCTCTCTTTCTTTACTTGCATTGTATGATATTTAATCGGCAAATAGCAAGTTTTTTCTTTTTCATAAAGTATTTTTTTATGATTTACCGCGTCAATGAAAAGATTTTTTACATAGTGTATTATACGATAATATATGTGTTTTAATATGTGTATTTTAACTTTTTTCTCCTTGACTTTTTACTTTATTTTTTAGAAGATGCTTATATATTTTTTTTCTTGTTACGCTGAAAATTGAAGTAACGGTATAGGAGATCATTATGCCTACAATCAGTATTATTGTCCCGAATTACAATACAGAGGCTTATTTGCCACGATGTTTAGATAGTTTAATGGCGCAGACGTATAACGATATAGAAATTCTGGTGATTGATGATGGCTCCACGGATAATTCTTTTCAAATTATGCAAACATACGCGCAAAAAGATCCGCGTATAAAAATTTTTTCTCAAAAAAATGCCGGCGCTGCCGCTGCACGCAATATCGGATTGGAAAATGCAACGGGCAAATATATTATGTTTTGCGATTCGGATGATTGGTATGAACCGAATATGTGTGCTGTGATGTATGATTTGATAGAACAAGAAAAAACGGATGCTGTTTGTTGCCATTGTTCATTTGAATATGAAGAAAATTTAAGTGCTTTTGAAAAAGAATCTAGAGTAACAGATGGATATTTTAATCTTAAAAAAGAGGGGATATTCAAGATGAATAATGATGTTATTTTATCAACAAATGTTCTGCTCTGGAATAAAATTTGGCGACGGGATTTGATTGAGAAATATCATATTCGCTTCCCGAGCGGATATGAACACGAGGATGATGCTTTTTGGTATATGTATTCGTTTGTTGCTCAATCGATTTACTTTACGAAACAATCGTTGTATCATTATTTCTTGCGCCAAAATTCGGTTATGAGTCATTTAATACACCGTGTGCCACGCAACAGAAGAGATCGCATCAGTATTGCACACTATGTTTGTAAATATGCTCAAAAACATGGTTTGATTGATAGATATAGCATAATCAAAAGAATCTATTATGTTCAACTGAAATGTTGTTTACCTCTTTTTAGCGCGTCTGAAATTAAGGCAATTTGTGCGGAAATTAACGAGGTGCTGGAAAATGAAATTCATTCAAAATATAAGTTGTATTTTATGCCAACTTATAATGAATTGAAGCTGTTTCGCGGAAAGTGTGTCTTTTTAAGGATAAAATTCAGAGCGTGTTATATAAGAATAAAAATTTTATTTTATCGGTTGATGACTTTGCTTGGTTTTAAAAAATATGTTAAAAAATTAGAAAAGTATAAGATTAAAAAATCTTAGTTAAAAAAGGATATTTGAAAAAGCAAAGTGCGGAAAAATGCCTCCCCGTAAAACACAGACGGCAGTATACGGAGTTTCTCCCGCTTAGAATCCCATGATGATAAGCCATCGCAACCTAAAACCAATCAATGATGACGGCTAAGTGATATCACTGAATGAGAAAAGGTTTCTTATAACATATCTCTACCTAAAAAATAACTCCAAACGAGCCGTAAAAGTTACCAATTACCGAGTGAGTGAGAAATCTCTCTTATCCCGTATTCAAACGTAAGCCTGTTTACTCTTTATGGTATAACCAAACAATGACAAACAATGCGAATGTCAAAACATTGCCGACATAAAGGCAAACAATTTATTCAAACACATACAGGCTATCAAATCTGGCGGCATACATGACTTCTTTAACTTTCCCTTTCACCCCGCGAATGGAAAGTTCCACAGCCTTAGCCGAAGCCTCATCATGCGCAATCACAAACATGCCGAGTGCGGCCGAATCAATGAAATCGCATTCCGATAAATCAAAAACGATTTTTTTGACTTGTCCTGATTTAATCAATGAAATAATTTCAAAAAACGAATCGTGATCACGAAATGTAAATGACCCGCAAAATGCAATCTCCGTATGCGTTTCTGTATCTTTTCTTGTGTAGTTCATGGCTTTGTCTCCTTATCTCGCTTACTCTATTTATTTTCTCTGATTTTTTAATGTTCGTCAAGTCCTATTTCTCTTATTTCATGCTTTTTTTGGCAAATACAAGATAGATGGGTTTGCGTCCGGCCTCAATCCCTTTTTTCTCATATCGCGTCGGCACCCAATCAATGGGCGGTTGCGCTGTATCGGCATTCACTTGTTCAAACATGCCGTTCAGCGCTACTTGCTCTATCGCCCATTCGGCGTAGGGTGCCACATCCGTTGCCACAAAAATTTGTCCGTCGTCCGCCAACAAACGATTTAAATGAATTAAATTTGCCTGATTGATGAAGCGCCGTTCCGCATGGCGTGCTTTGGGCCATGGATCGGGATATAAAACAAAAATGCGTTTAAATAACTTATCCGGAAAAAAGGGAAACATATCGCGCACATCATCCGGCCAGATACGCACGTTATCAACGCGCCCTTCTTCCAAATCGGTATGCGTGGTTGCTTTTTCGTGCGAACCGTTCAAATGCGCCAATAATGAAGCAACCCCGTTGATAAACGGCTCGGCACCGATTATCCCGATATTCGGATATTTTTTCGCCAACTCGGCTACGTGTTCCCCTCCGCCGAATCCGACTTCCAACCATATTTCCTGCGGTTGAATGCCGAAAAAGTGCGTCATATCAAATTGCTCACCCGCTTTGGGTAACACAGGTGTCAATCTGGGCAACAAATAATCAATCAGTTGTTGCTTTGATTGTTTAATGGCCTTTCCCTTACGCCTCCCAAAAAATCGCAGTTCTTTCATAATCCAGTCCTTATTTAGCTTGACGACATTCCCCTTGACGCTGATTATTTTTCCAAAGACGGCTTCACATGCCAAATATCGCGCGCATACTCCATAACCGTTCTGTCAATAGAGAATTTGCCCGAGCGTGCGATATTGATAAGTGCTTTTTTCGCCCAACCGTAACGATTTAAATAATCGGAAGCAATACGGTCGTGTGCGGATAAATACGATTCAAAATCCCCGAGCAACATATAGTAATCACGGAACATAATGTTTTGGAAAATCGGCACGAATAAGTTTTTATCCTCATTCGGCGTGAACAGCCCCGATGTGAGCGAATCCATCACGCGTTTAATCTTGGTATCTTGGTTATAATAATCCCACGGATGGTAGGAATCTTCGGCATGCTTTTGTGAAACTTCATCTGCCGTCATACCGAACAGATAGAAGTTTTCTTTGCCGACTTTTTCCAAAATTTCAACATTTGCGCCGTCCAATGTTCCGAGCGTCAATGCGCCGTTCATCATAAACTTCATATTACTTGTGCCCGAAGCCTCATATCCCGCCGTTGAGATTTGTTCGCTGACATCGGCTCCCGGGAAAACAACTTCGGCAACCGATACTTTATAATCCGGGATAAAGACGACTTTCATCATATCTTTAACGCGCGGATCGTTGTTGATAACGCTTGCCAAATTATTGATAAACTTAATGATTAATTTCGCAAAATCATAACTGGGCGCCGCTTTACCGCCGAAAATGTAAACTTTCGGAACAAGAGGCATAACACCGTCTTCAATAATTGTCAGATACTCATATACAATATGCAACGCATCTAACAGCTGGCGTTTATATTCGTGTATCCGCTTAACCTGACAATCAAAAATGGCTTCGGGGCTGACTTTAACGCCCGTCAGCTTATCAATTAAGGCAGCCAGCCGTTTTTTGTTATCAAATTTAATGCGTCTGAGTTGTTCCAAAGAGGCCGTATCGTCCAAATATTTTTCAAGCGCCGACACTTCGGATAAGTCCGTAATCCACTTTTTCCCGATTCGTTCCGTAATGAATTGCGAAAGACCTTCATTGGAATCCAAAATCCAACGTCGCGGTGTGACGCCGTTTGTTTTATTGTTGAACTTTTCCGGCCACATTTCATAAAAATCGGGCACAAGTTTCGTTTCAATCAATTTCGTGTGGATTTCTGCCACGCCGTTGACGGAATGACTGCCGACAATCGCTAAATTCGCCATCCGAATTTGTTTTTGTTCTCCCTCCTCAATAATGGAAACACGCGATAATCTGCCCACATCGCCGGGATACCGTGTCATCACCTCTTTCATGAGATGGTCGTTAATTTCATAAATGATACCCAAGTGGCGCGGTAAATGTTTTTCAAACATGGCAACCGGCCATTTTTCCAAAGCCTCGGGTAATAACGTGTGGTTCGTGTATGCCATTGTGCGGCGCGTAATATCAAATGCTTGATCCCAGTCTAACCGATAAACATCAACCAATACCCGCATTAACTCCACAATCGCCAAGGTGGGGTGCGTATCATTCAACTGAATGGCCACTTTTTCGGGCAACAAATTGAAATCCGTATGATTTTCCAAGAAACGACGCATAATATCGTTAATGACGCAAGCCGTGAAGAAATACTGTTGCATCAAGCGCAAATACCGACCTTGTTCAACGGCATCGGAAGGATACAGCACTTTTGAAATTGTTTCAATTTTAATATTCTGTTCAACGGCTTCCACATAACCGCCACGGTTAAATGTTTCAATATCCAATGTATTCGTAGAGCGCGCGGCGAACAAGCGTAAATAGTTCACGGTTTTACCGCCGTAGCCGACAATCGGCATATCATACGGCACACCGAGCAAATGATCCGTTCCAACCCAGTGCGGTTCGCGCATACCGTTCTTATCTTCATAAACAACGTGCCCGTTAATTTGCACCAAACACGATCTGTCGGCGCGTTCAATCTGCCACGGGGAACTGCGCTCTAACCACGAATCGGCCCGTTCGCGTTGCCAACCGTTTTCAAAGTATTGTTTGAATAAACCGAATTGATAGTTAATGCCGTAACCATATCCCGGCATGCCTTGTGTGGCGATGGAATCCAAAATACAAGCCGCTAACCGGCCGAGTCCGCCGTTACCGAGCGCGGGATCATATTCGCAATCCAATACTTCCGAAAGCGGTATCGGATTATCCAAATGAATATCGTTCAATAAATCCATAATTTCAAAATTATACAGATTGTTCGGTAATAAACGGCCGAGCAGATATTCCAACGAAAGGTAATAAATACGCTTCGGATCTTCTTTTTCATGCCGTGCCGCCGTTTCAAACATGCCGTCAATACATAAATCACGAACGGCCATGGCCAGTGCCGTAAATAAGTGATCCTTATCGGCCTCGCAAACGCGTTTTGATAGGGAATACTTGATATGCCACTCAATTAATTTTTGTAATTGTTCGGCCGTCGGGCGTTTTCTTTGCTTTTGAGAATCCATGGTCCATCCTTTCTTTTATTGTTATCTTATTCGGCTTACTATAAGGCAGAAAACTTAATACTTCATTAACATATAAACCCTTCCGCCGATTTTTGCAAAAAAAATATCCGTTCGGATGGATTTTTTTTGGGAAAATACGGATTTTTTTGTTTTATTTGACAAATGAAACGCTTTTTGGCATACTACACACCCGAAAAAAGATTTATATAGCTTGTTATGGCGATGCAGTTCATCGGGATATGTTCATATAGTTAAGTGCGCGGAGAAGAAAATAATCCGCCAGATGATTCCGATTAAAACCGTCGCATCGGGCAACATGGCAAACGAATGGAGTTGTATTATGGCAGAAATTGCGCCGATTTATGCGCTGAAAAATGTGCGGTTGACATTTGGCGTTCATCCGTTGTTTACGGATTTAAGTCTTTATGTAAACAAGGGCGATAAAATTTGTTTAATCGGGCGAAACGGTTCGGGGAAGTCCACATTATTGAAACTCATGGCGGGTGAAACGGAGCCGGACGCAGGGGAGCAATTTAGGCAACCGAACATTCGTGTTTCTTATATGGCGCAAGAAGAAACGTTTGAACGGTTTAATACGTTAAGGGAGGCTATTTTATCCGGATTAGGTAAGACAAGCAAAGATGAATCATACAAGGCAGATATTTTAATTGAAACGCTTAAAATCAACGCGCTTCAAAATCCGCGAACGGCATCGGGCGGTGAACGCAAGAAAGCAGCGTTGGCGCGCGCATTGATTTGTGAGCCGGATTTATTATTGTTGGATGAGCCGACAAACCATTTGGATATAGAAACTATTGAAACGTTGGAAGAAATTATCCGAAAATTTACGGGTGCCGTTGTGGTTATCAGTCACGACAGGCAATTTTTGAAACGGGTTTCCAACGGCATTATTTGGCTCGACAGGGGAATTGCGCATTTGCATAACAAAGGCTATGCTTTTTTTGAAGAGTGGCAAGAGCAAATCATAGAGCAAGAAATCATTGCGCAGAAGAATTTGAATAAGCGGATAGAGGAAGAAACGGAATGGTTGCATAAAGGCGTGACGGCAAGACGTAAAAGGAATATGGGGCGTTTACAGCGATTGCAACAATTACGGTTGGAGCGCAAAGAGCAAATCAAACAAATCGGTTCCGTTAATCTCGGAATTGATAAAGGGCTCATTCAATCAAAGTTGATTACGGAAGCCAAACATATTTCCAAAAATTTTGGGGAACGGTGTTTAATCTCGGATTTTTCGGTGCGCATTTTGCGCGGGAATAAAATCGGAATTGTTGGGCCGAACGGGGTTGGGAAGACAACTTTGATTAAGTTATTAACGAAGAGAATGGAGCCGGATATGGGCAGTGTGCGCTTGGCAAAGAATTTGGAAGAAGCCTATTTTGATCAAAACAGACAAACGCTTGACCCCGCGAAAACACTTTGGAAAACGTTGTGCCCCGAGGGAGATCACATTTTTGTGCGCGGACATTTCCGACATGTTGTTTCATATTTAAAAGATTTTTTATTCACATCGGCGCAAGTCAATACACCTGTCAGTGCGCTTTCGGGCGGAGAAAAGAATCGTTTAATGTTGGCATTGGTGTTGGCAAAGCCCTCTAACTTTTTGGTGCTGGACGAACCGACGAATGATTTGGATATGGATACGTTGGATTTGTTGCAGGAAGTGTTGTCCGAATATGAGGGGACAATTCTGATTGTCAGCCATGATCGTGATTTTCTGGATAAAGTAGCGACATCTTTATTTTATATGGACGGGAGCGGAAAAATTACCGAATATGTGGGAACATATACGCAGTTGCTGGAAGATTTAAAACACAAAAAAGCGTCTCACACGGTTCAGGCGAAGAAAGAGAGCAGAGCAGGGAAAGAATCGGCGATGGAATCGGAGAGTTCCAATCCCGCTTCTCGTGTTAAATCGGAACGAAAAGGACTTAATTTTACCGAAGCACATTTATTGAAACAACTGCCCGAACAGATAGAAAAACAAACAAAGACTGTTGAAGCGATTCAAAAGGAACTATCCGATCCCGAGATTTATACAAATGCTGAAAAAATAAAAACATTATCATCCAACTTACATACGGCGCAGGAACAATTGGAAGCACTGGAAAATAAATGGTTGGAATTGCAATTGCGTGCCGAAGAAGGATAAAAAAATTATCTATCCACGCAAAGAGAATCGGCTTTACAGAGCGAGTATTAAAGCCAAAACTGATGTAAGGCAAAAGAGTGCAATCGGTTTGTCGGACGAGTTTATTTCGTTTTGCCACGCGTTTCCGCACTGCCGTTCGTCGCCACCACATAGCTCGTCGCCACCTCGTCGCTCGTCGCCACCTCGCCGCTCGTTGCCACTCCGTCGCCCGTCGCCACCCCGTCGCTCGTTGCCACTCCGTCGCTCGTCGCCACCTCGTCGCTCGTTGCCACCTCGTCGTTCGTCGCCACTCCGTCGCTCGTCGCCACCTCGTCGCCCGTCGCCACTCCGTCGCTCGTCGCCACCCCGTCGTTCGTCGCCACCTCGTCGTTCGTCGCCACTCCGTCGTTCGTCGCCACTCCGTCGCTCGTCGCCCGTCGCCACCCCGTCGTTCGTCGCCACCCCGTCGTTCGTCGCCACCTCGTCGCCCGTCGCCACTCCGTCGTTCGTCGCCA
>CALXVP010000011.1 GCA_944392125.1 uncultured Alphaproteobacteria bacterium
ATGCAGGCGTTAAATCTAATACAACAAATTTACTAACAGCATTAAAACAAAAAGAAGATAGATTGCTTGATTTTTATTTGGAAGGCAAATTGGATCAAGCAACTTATGACAGCAAAAAAGCAGAAATTGAAATAGAACGTAAACGTTTATTGGATAACATTGAAAAGTACAAAGAAATAGATAGCAAAATGCGAGACAAGATTATAAATATCGTTTCAATCGCAAGTGATTTAAAACATGTTTTTGATATAGCGACGACTTCTCAAAAAAGTGCATTGTTAAAATTACTGTTAAAAGATTGCAAATTAAACGGCAAAACATTGGAGTACGAATTAAATAAACCCTTTGACAAACTACTTTCTTGCCCAGATTACAAACAATGGCCTGAAATTACAATTAACAATCTTAACATGTTCGAAAAGTTAGAGATATAAATTAGATATTATTCTTTTTCTTTTGTTTCTACCTGATGCATTCTTTCACATAACTGATATAATCCAAAAATAGTTATGGAAAGCATTTGGAAAACAAATAGCAAAAAGACAAAGGAAAGCACAGGTTTTATCAATATCTGAAACCAAAGATTTTTTGTAAAATAGGAACCACAAAAAAGTTCTGCTATTATTATGGAAAAATATAAAAATAAACTTAGCGTAGTTAGATATCCAAACAAATAATTGAGAAATCTTCTTCTTGTTAGTTTCATTTCTTTAATCTTATAACCATTATAAGATATACTGATTGTCGGTGTTGGATCGGGCAATGCAAGGTCAAGAGTTTTGTTGGAAAATGTAGCTATGGCGGCTAACGCGGTTAAATAGAAACCTGGCATAATTTGTAGAAAACCTTTAAGATTTTGTAAAACTCCATTTTCTCCGATAAGAGTTGGCATTGTAGATAATAGTGACAATAATAGAAAAATCAATGACGAAGAGATAAAAGGTAAAATCCAATCAATCCACTTTTTCTCTTTTGATGGATCTTTTATAAATAGATAAAAAATTGGACGTGAAAAAATATATAGTAATGCCATGTGCCCTCCTACAATAAAGCTAACATTTTATTTACAATTTCTGTATTAAAATCTTCTTCTGCTTCTATCAAAGGAAGTGAAAAATCTCCTAACCTTTCTTTTCTCGTAAAACCATCGCCTATTACATTTTGAGTGTTCGTGTTTATCATAACAGATGAAGTTAAGTTTTGACCATTTGAAAAGCTAATTCGTAATCCTTCATAGTCAAGCTTTTTACCGATATGGCAAGCCTCAGTCAGTGCATTAGCAATAAGAGACAATTTTCCTGAAAGCGCTGTTAAAGTTAGTTCCCTTCTCTTGGGCTGAATACTACTTCCATTTGCACATCCTAAAGTGGCAACCTGATCACTTACTAGTGTCAAAGCCCTAATTTTACCATCATGCAACATTTGCTGAAAGTCTTTTGACAATTTTCCTTGGATATCAAAAAAATTTGTATATCCCTCTTTTCTTGGCTCACCACTAACGTCCACGCTTCCATCAATGGAGTCTTGCATAAACTCGTGAGGATACTTTTGTCGTATTAGCCTAAATAAGTAATTAAAATATTTTTCAATCTCTCTTCTTTTCAAATGCGGAGCTTCTTCTAGAAGTCCTGTGTATATATGGTGATTTGTTGGGATGGATTCAGTTTTAACGATAAGGTGTGCCGTATGAGGTTCACCTTCTCGTTCAGTGAGTTTTCTATTTTTCTGTTCATCTGTATCAATATCTGCAACGGGTATGCTTGGAATTGTAGAATCATTAAAACAAATCAAAAATTTTACACAGTTATTAGGAGCGTCAAGTTCCATTTTCCTAATATATGTCTTATTATTACGATTTTTATTCCAGTAATCAGAACAACCATCATCTACTAATTCTTGAACCCTTTGTGCAAAATATAAGAAGGTTGGTTTTCCAGCATATGATGGATTTGAGCAAATCTCAAAATCCAAAAAAATAACATCTCTTTCTTGTGAAGTTCTCATACATAAATCCTTTCCTTTTCACACTACTATTTTTCTATAAAAAAAGTCAAGTTAAAGTTAAAAAACACGATGGATGGTAATAAGATTTGAGTCCGTGTATTACCAGACCTCTCCAGCCAAAATAGATAAGTCGCTAGAAATAGCGACTTTTTTGTTATTTTTAGCACAAAATTAGTAAATTGAACGGAACTTAAGTTTTTATAAGGAGTTAGCATACTATTTGAGTATATTACAATAAAAAAAAGCCCCGCCAATGGTGGGGCTTCATTGTTTTTAACAGATTAAAAATTATATCTGAAATTTACTAACCCACTATGATCTGTATAATCTTTTTTGAATTTTCCTTCATAGCTTAAAGCAAATTCCATATTATCGATTGTCATCCCGAGTTTAGCACCAGTTTCTACACCAAAACGTTCAAGTGTATCGCCGGTTGTCACATAACTGGAACCATTGGCCAGACGGACCGTCGCACCACCTTTATCATTTTTGATATCATAAGTAGCGGCTAATTTTAACTCGGGAGTAAATACGGCATTTTCTGTCACAAATGTCATACTGGCACGACCACCCAACACACCCGTTAATGTATTGGTTTTATCAGACTTAATATGCTGATCAGCCATGTCAGTATAACTATGTGTATTAGTCCATAAATAACGTAATCCTGTTTCAGGTGTTAATACGGCATTATTGATATGGAAGTTATAACCAGCCATGATTTGTGAGTAAATTGCATCCATATCATAATCGGCATTTACCCTTGTCCCACCAACATTTTTGTCTTCATTATATTTTGAACGACCATAAGTCGCAACACCGTTGACAAAAGCGTTTTTAATTGTTTTTTCAGCATAAACAATTCCTGTATGTGTATCAACATCTGTGGAACGTCCGGTAGCATCAATATCGGAGTTTGTATAGGCATAACCTAAACCGATTTTTAATCCTTCTGCAACTTCACCATCAACACCCATAGCTAAACCATATGTTTTAGCATCAAAGCCTTGTGCTTCATCCAATTTGGATTTATTGGCTAAACCTTGAGCCCAAAGTCCTGTATTTTTAAAGGCATCACCGGCAGAACGTCCTTGTGGGGCTGGTCCGCCAAAACGTCCACCGACAGCACTTGCAATTTGACTATTGATTGCACCTGCTGTTGCTTGTCCGGTGGGAGCTGAATCCGGTTGTAAAGCTTTGATAGCGTCTTTAAAGGCAACAGGATTTGTTTGTGATAAAGTATTTAAGTGATCTGCAACTTTTGCTGCACCAGAGCCGGGAGCAAAACTATCGCTATCAAGCCACGCAGTTGCAGTGGATTTATCATTGTTATCACCACCAACATCACCGATAACGTCCGCAGATTTTGCTTTGCCTGTTATAGAGAAGAGACCATCTCCTAAATCTTTAAATTCATAGCGTGCATTTTGACTTAATGTTGCAAACTTACCGTCGACATTACCATCTAAAATTTTAAACTCTTTTGTTTCATCTTTTGCTAGTACGCCAGTATCCAAAGTCAAATTTAAACTTGTTCCGGTTTCGCTGATTGAAATTGTATCAGCAATAATTTTACCAAAATCTTCTTTACCGGATACACGGAATGCTAATGTTGCATTATCGGCAATTTCAATAGAGTTCGCAGTTAATGTATTTGTGCTCAAATCCAAAGAGTTTTGTACATTTACAGAACCAAAAGTTAAATCTTTAGAGAGTGTTGAGGCTCTTGTTAAATTTGTTGTTCCCAACAAACCTTTCTCCAAATTGCCCCAAGTATTGACAGTACCATTAGTGTTGTCAAATGTTCCTGTGACACCTGAAATCAAACCGGTATATATACCATTATTTGTTAAATTACCTTTTATTGTTCCTTCATTAGTGACTGTCGCACTATTTACGATATCAGCACGCAATGCTCCCAAAACATTCAATTTCGCTTCATCAGATAAATTGATAATTGAAACAGGTTTGGAAAAATCCATACTGTCACCATTTGTATAGGTTGCTTGAGTTGTTTTTAAGGTCGCACCGCTGGCAACTGTTAATTGAGCTGTGTCGCTTAAGTTGATATTTTGTGCTAAAATTTCATTAGCAATAAAATATCCTTCGGCAGCATGATTTGCATCATCTACCCAATTTTGTGCTTCATCAATTCCGTTTCCACCATTAAAGGTTAAAGATGAAGTGCCGGAGATATTAATTTCTCCACCTTCACTTATTGTATCTTCAGTTTCTCCACCATCTGAATAGTTAAAGGCACCAATAAAACCTTTATTAACAGTTATCTTGCTGTTTGTAATGTTTATTTCACCTTTTGTTGCACCATCTGTTCGGGATAAAAGATGCGATGCATTTAATGTAATGGTTGCATTTGAAATATTGATTTTTGGTTCACCTGCCAATTCTGAATCAGAAGAAAGATTAAACGTTCCACCTGTAATATCCAGGTTATTATGTCCTCCTAATTCCGAATTAGTCATAGTAAATGAGCCACCGGCAACAGATATTGTTTGATCCGAATATATACCTGTATTAGTTAAATTTAGATTAGCATTAATCGTTAAATTTTCATTATAATTTTGTTCATTCTCTTCACCGGATATTGTTAAATCTTCTGTAATACTTTTCGCCATAGTTGGTATTGCTATCATAGCCCCAACCAAGATAGTGGCATTAAACAATGCACACTTTCTTAAGATGCTGGCATATTTATGTGATAACTCCATAAGTGTTGTTTTGGAATATTTCATTACGAAATCCTTTCTTTAATTGTTAACAATGAAAGACTTTTTTATCTTTCGTTATCCATTAGACCACAAACCAACGATAAAATCAACCACGTTTTTCATACTTTTGTATTTTTGTATATTTTGGAAAAACTATTTAAAAATTAAAGAAAAACAAGCACTTTAAGGGCCTTATAGACGTTTGACTAACATGAACAAATCTAGAATGACCACAAACGTTCTATTAAATGAGCCACTTTTTAAACTTTATTTATTAGGAGGTACAACATGGCAGTTATTGGCTACATCAGAGTTTCAACAGACAAACAAACCTGTGAACATCAAAAATATGAAATTAAACAATTCGCAAAAGCTCAAAAAGTCAAAATTACGCATTGGGTAGAAGAAACTATTTCATCCAGAAAATCTTTAGATAAAAGAAAATTAGGAAAATTACTTCAAAGTATGAAAGCCGGAGATATCCTGATTTCTTGTGAAATATCTCGTCTGGGGCGTTCAATGTTAGAAGTTATGCGTATATTAGAAACTTGTTTAAACAAAGAATGTCAGGTCTGGACGATAAAAGAAAATTTTAAACTAGGCGCAGATATTCAATCAAAAGTAATGGCGTTTGCTTTTGGTATATCAGCCGAAATTGAACGCAGTTTAATATCACAACGGACAAAATCATCTTTGGCAAACATAAAAGCAAGCGGTAAAAAACTGGGGCGTCCATTCGCTGCAACAAGTAAGAAATTAAAACTGTCAAAGAATTCAAAACGTGTCAAAGATTTATTGGATAAAGGCGTTTCAAAAGCTCAAATTGCTAAAGTTATGGGTGTTGGACGCACAACGCTTCGGCGTTTTATCTCTCGTCAAGGATGGGCTTAAGATGGATCCATTCTCTTTAACTTCTTGCCCTAGGGGCAGGAGGTTGTGTTTGACAGATGCCAAAAGAGAAATTGGAGCGTTAAAATTAAATTGTTATAAAATCGGGATGGATCCAAATATTATTTCTTCTGCTAGTATGCTAGTACATCATGAATTATTTGCAGAATTTGTTGATAAAAATGGAGATGTAAATTGTACAGATGAGGAAGAATTGCATGTATGGAAAAGTGTAATAGAGCGATTATTATTTTAATGGTCTGCTGTGTTATTTCTGGTAAAACAAGTCCGTGTATTACCAGACTTCTCCAGCCAAAGAGAAAAGCGTCTGCGAGGAGCGGGCGCTTTTTTGATATGGGCTGAGGGGAAAAGAGCCAACGAATGGCGTTGGTTCGTTCACAAAGCGGAAGCGGAGTAGACGTCCGCAGGACGGTCCCGAGAGAAGCGAGGGATAAACCGAAAGGTTTACAATCCAGCCAGCTCAGCCATAAAAAAAGTCGTCTTTTTCGATGTCTTTTTTAACAAAATAATGAATGTTTGCAATTCCTCACTTCTTTAATTTGACTTTGTATCACCCGGTTTGATATTTTGAATGTAATTTACTGTCTCATCATTGTGAAGAAGATTAGTAATTTATCTCCCCCTTAACATCACACTATTTTTTTATAACGATTTTTTTACTTACCACCTCTTTTTTTTCATTTTATCTGTTTTTATATATTATATGCTATTGAGTATAAATAAAGATATATTGATAAGTTATGTTATATATAAAACCGGTACGAAATAATAAAACATAACCAATCAACAACTCAAAATTAAATTGTTTGATATCAGAAATAATATTACCATTGCCAAATGCGTTGAAGAAGTCATTTTATCTCGATGTCCGTTTTAAGAAAGACAACTCACTCAATTAAAAAAGACGAAACGCATTTGGAAAAAATAAAAAATATTTAAAACGAAAGTGTTAAAATATAAAATTGTATATGATACATTCTACGTATGGATTACATTTTTCCCAAATATCTACACACCGACTTAATCAATAATATATGTAATATTCACTCTTGACAATCATCATGCACTTTTGTTACACTTTATGCGTTTTTGTAAAAAAGGAAAGATCAACTCTGACGATGCGGGAGGGATAGGCGATATGATACTAAGCATTTAAAAGAACAAAGTGTAAAATTTATTTCCATTGTTCATTTTTAGCTTAATTCCAAAGTAGATAATCATTAATAAAGCGTGTATTAAATTCAAATCATATTCTTTATAATTTGAATACAAGAATAAAGATCATAACAAGGCTCAAAACAATTAAAAAGAACATAAAAAAAATAATGACTGAAATCATAGAGAAAAAGGATCAATCTAATTATTTATACTCCGTTGAATTTTTAAGAATAGCATTTTTGTCTTTAATTATTATTGGACATATAGGAGAAATTTTACCGTACATAAATAGATTTATTCTAAAATTTTTCGGAACAAGCACTTTCAAAGGTTGGTTTGGTGTTGAATATTTTTTTATCATCGGTGGATTTTTTCTTTATAACAAAATTCAGCAAGCAGATAATGCATTCAGCCTTATCAAAAAAATATATGCCAGATTGGTTCCAACATTACTTTTCATTTTTTTACTTTGTGTTGTTTTTACGGGATCAAAGATTCATCAACTTCCTTCAATTTTAGCTCTGACTACGGGACTATCCATCCCTTCTGTAACAATCGGATGGGGTGATTGGTATGTTGGTGTTTATTTTTGGAGCAGTTGCCTGCTCATCGGTTTATTTATGACTTGTAAAAAACAAGCATTTTTGTTTTTGTGTATTATCATGTATATCCTTATATGTTTAGAATTTAATGCTCCATATTTGGGTTGGATGAAAACATATTATACATTTATCGGAAATCAATTTACGCGTGGAATTTGTAGCATGGGAATCGGGATGACGGCAGCTTTTATAGCCACACAACTTTCTTTAAAAAAAGGACCTATTACCGAAATATTATGCAGCATTGTTGAAGTTTTGTGTATCATATCCACTTTTTCATATCTAATTTTTCCGAAATCAACGCCTTTTACATTTTTAGAAATTCAAATTATTTTTGGAATCTTAATGATTTCATTTAATTCATCATATGGATATATCTCCACTATTTTGAATAACATATCTTATATTAAGTATATATCACGCTATACATATTCTATTTTCCTAGCGCATATCATACCTATTCGTTTATTAGATTCTCTCTCTCAGAAAAATATAAGTGAATTTAAAGTTTTCTTTATTGTCTTTGGAATGGCCATTTCCATCGGCATTTTAGAATATCACCTTATTGAAAAAAAACTGGTTCCATGGTTAAAAAAATGTTTTATTAAATAAGATCATCTTATTGAAATACACGACGCTTTTCTTCTGAAAAACACTATGCATTTTTCTCAATAAAAAATTGACTCGTATCGTCATCAAAAAATGAGAAAAAATAGCTACATTCAGATAGAGTACGAATACCACCCACATAAACTGCGACACAAGTAATACGACGGATATTGGCATTGTTATAAAAAATGTCTATTTTACATCTTAGAATAATACAGTCATATTTTTGAATAAAAAACTATATTTGATAAATATTAATATGACATTTTACCAGACTTCTCCGGACAAAGAGAGAAACATCTACGAAAAGCGGGTGTTTTTTTGTATGGGCTGAGGAGATGAGAGTCAATGAATGGCGTTGGTTCGTTCACAAAGCGGAAACAGAGTAGACGTCCGCAGGATGGTCCTGAGGGAAGCGAGGGATAAACCGAGAGGTTTACAATCCAGCCAGCCCGGTAAAAATTGATAAGTTGTTGGAAATTAAATCTTTTTTGTTATTTTGCAATCAGCTAATTTATCTGGTACGCGAATTTTTAAAAAACCTTATCTCAATCTTATTCAGCAAAACATCTGCTCTTAAAACAAATGCAAGCATAAAACTATCTAAAATCTTCATCGGAAAGTAAAGATCTTTGCCGTTAACCGCGGGTTTTATGCCGACTCAAAAACACGTCCCAGGGTTGATTTAAATGCGCTGTGGATTTTTTTAGATAAAAAACCTCGATTTCATTAAAACCGAGGCTAAATTATAAAACAAAACCTAAGAAAAGGATGTTTTATTAGTCAAGTATCAACGAATAATCAACCGGTTGAGCCGGTGCGACTTTCTTTTTTGCAGGTCGCGTTGCTTCAGTACTTTTAGATACTTTATAGTCGGGGAAAATATCAGTCAAAAGTTTATTTGAAGCATCTTTTACAGCACGATTTACCAGTAATTCTTCTACATTATAACAAGAAGAAAAAGCACTTTCTTTGCTGAAGTTCTTTTCAACAGAACCTGAAGATACGATTTCCATTGTTGCTGTTTCTAAAATCCGATAAGATAATTTTAGTTTTGAAGAACTTTTATAATTTGTTTCACCCGTCAACTCAATAAATTCCTTTGTTTCTGTTGCCGAAAAGTTTTCGATTGTTCCAACTAAAATATAATCGGCAGGAACGATATTTTTTAAACGAATTTTATTTTCAGATAAAGTCAAGTCAGATGCAATTAAAGATAACTCATCCGCATAGTTATCAAAATTATTCCTGTCGACTAAATTGAACTTTCTGCTGGGAAGTAAATTTTCAATAAAAGCATTCGTTACCAATGTATTTAAATCGTCTAAAGATACTTTTTGTCCCAAACAGTTAAACTGTTTCAAGCCTTTGAATGGCAAAACCGCTAAAGAATATTCAGCTTTTTTAATCAAATTTTTTGATTCATAATCCTTAGAATCATGTTTTTCAACAATGGCCTTAATCTTCACTTGATGCACACCATTTTTGGTAGTGTGTTCAGTAACTTCGTATGAAGATACAACCCCTTTATATTTTGCGGGAATATGTTTAGAATTATCTTTAACTCCTGCCGTGATTGTATCTGTATTATGCTCTTCATAGCTATTTTTTGAGTTAACATTCCCTTTTGCATCCAAAAAACTTTCTCTGTCAAAATTTCCTTTGGCATTTAAAGTTGCATCTGCGTTTGAAGAACTCCTACCACTTTGAGATTGTTCTCTTGTTATCGATGATGAGACATCGATTTTATGAAGCCCGTTTCCTTCAATGGAAATTTCACTGGTTTGTCTAACCGCATTTTCAACAGCATTTAGAACCGCCCAATCATAATTTTCACCTTCACCAATCGCAGTAACACTTATTTCTTTGGCTTGAACGCTGAACGATGTTAAAAAAAGCAATAATGCAAATAATTTTTTCATTTAATCATCCTTTCTTACCAAGTGACGGCATTCTTATCTGCAAGTTTTTTAATTTTCTTTTCACCTTCCCAAATTGTTAAACCATTAGATAAATCAGTCATCGATAAAGAAAATCTATATTCAATGCGTTTATCTCCGGATACAATAAATTCTCTTTGAGTGATTTTTCCGGATAAACTTAATTCAGGAGCAGCTAAAGAGCCTGCTTTACGAACATTTGCTTGATTAAATTCTTTGGATTTTCTAAGTTGACTTGATTTCATAACCATTGAATCTTCTTGAAAAGTTGTAACTCTGACTTTACCGCTTTTCATTAATGCAATTCTGATGGATTTTGTCAGTTCATCTGTATCAAGACGTTGCATTGTATCATTTTCAATACGTGAAATGACTAAAATATATGGTTGCCCATTAGATTTTGTTAGTGTCCCCATTTCTAACATATCTTCAATCATTGCATTGGCCGCATCTTCAAAATCACGCCCTTCCAAAGCGGCAGCGCGTTCCGTTGTGTCGTTTTCTGTATCAATCATTTGTGTTTTTGTTGCACACCCACAAACGGATAACATCATAAATCCAGCCATCAAAAATGTTATATATCTTTTCATATTACATCCTTTCCTTAATGAATAATTCCATCGCCTAAGTCATCGGTGATGTGTATTTTATAAGTAACAGCTCGTTTCGATGGAGACGTTATTTTCCAAGTAAACTCCATATTTTCTATAAGCTTGACAGTCTTCCATTTTGATAAATCAGTTGAGATTTTCATTCCATTTTTATCAAACCATTCTGTTTTATAATATATCATTTGTGTGCTTGGAGACATTCCCGTTACCTGAACAAATACTTGCCCATCTCGTTCTCTTACCGTTGAAATCGCATTAATGTATGCTAACTCTACATCGGAATTAATTGAAAATGTGGAACGATCATATTCTAATGGTGTTGCGCATCCTGCTAACCAAAGTAATGAAATTCCTAAAAGTATTTTTTTCATATTGTTTCCTTCCTTACAAATCAAATACACTTATAGCAGGAGTAGTTCCGCTAACAGGTACTCGAACATAAATTAAAGAATGCCCTTCTTCGGGAACGGAAACATTTAATGTTTGAGAACCGACCTGTAATGTTAAATTATTACCGTTCTTTTTAATTTTAGCTAATTGCACATTTTTGGGTAACCCATACCAACTTCTTGTATCTGCCGTCGTTGTTGCTACAGAATAAGCGCCTACTGAAAAACCGGCTATTTCACCAATCAATTCTGCATCAGTTCCTTTTGTTGATTGACGCAAAGCAACTTGAGCCGCCGTTTGTATCGTTAGTTTTGTAACAGCTTTTGCAACAATTCCCGGTAATCTTTCTTTAAATTCGGAAATAAAAATATTATCCATATTTGTCAATAAATATGTTTGCGCACTTTGTTTGCCGTTTGAAACAGAAATGTTTGGATAGGCTTCTGCTCGTTCATTTGGATACGGTAATGCTAAAGAAACAGTTTTAACATCTTTTGTAACTAAGAAAATAGGTAAATCAATTTTAAAATCTTTTAAATTTGTAATTTCCCCATTTTCAAAAACAACCCAAGCGGTTGGTTCAATAATATTCCTTTGACCTGAAGCCAATCGATCGGCCAAAGCTAAATCTTCTTGAACATAAGGGTTGTTATACATCATACCACGTACACGTTTTAAATAATTTGAAGCTGTTTCATAATCACTGCTACTCGTCCCATTTAACATAAAGTAAAGACCGCTTAAATAAGTCACATACGGATTTACAAAATCTGCATAACCTTTCCATTTGGAAAATTCTGCATAATTAGACATGACCGAAGAAATGTTTTGATTATTTCCTTGTCTAACAGCAGTATCCATTTCTGCGGTTTCTTTTGCGGTTTCTTGCTTTTGCTTTTCAATTTCCCTGCTAAATTCTTTTACGGCATTTTGTTGCACGGCATAAGCACGATTGATTTGAATTTTTGCTTCTTCTTTATCTTTCAAAGAGAGGGCATTCATAAAAGAATAAGCGTGCAAATAAATGCTATCCATAATCATGGGATTATAATCAACAAGGCTGGCATTAGCAACTACTTCTGCTGTTCCTCGACCAATACCGGATGAAGCAAAGCCTTCTTGTATAGAAGTTGAAGCTGTTGTAAACAGTGCATTTGACAATTCAGTTTTTTTTGCCAAAAACAAAGCTGTTCCTGCATTTAATTTTTCATCAATATTGTAATCTTCTAAATCCATATCTTCTACGGTTTTATTACAAATATCTTTATCATCCAATACAGCACCAGCAGCTTCACAATAATTTGCCTGTTGATATGATTGGGTATACGTTTCAAATTTTTGTTTATTGCTTAAACCACAAGCAGATAGCAATAAAACAAGAGACAACGCCGTTGTTGACTTTATAAAAGTAGTTGTCATGTCATTCCTTATTAATTCTATTTAACCAACGTTTTCAAAACATTTACTGCCAATGTTACAGTTGTATCATCAACATTTTTTAATGCTAATTTTGTTGAACAAGTCGTTGCAATTTCTGTGGCAGTTGTGTCAATTGTTGCTTCTGTCAATTTCCCGGCATTCAACATTTTTGTCCCTTCTTCCAGTAAACACTTGTTTAATAAAACTTTATCGCTATCCATATCTACTTTTGGTAAAGAAAATGCGCCGGCTGTTGTTCCGGTCATCGCAAGGATAAAAGCGATTGCTAAATATTTTTTCATTTTTGCTCCTTTTGTGTAATGAATTAAAATTACGAAGACTTTCTTCTCCCGCATTAAACTACAAACCAATAATTAAATCAACCATTTTTTTAATTTTTCTGTATTTTTAATTATATTTTTTGAAAAAATATAAAAAATAAAACAAAAAAATTAGTTCAATATATTTATAACAATTTGATTAAATTGAATAAATTTAGAATTATTACAACCACTCCATTAAATGAACCGCTTTTTTAAACTTTTTATCAGAAGGCGCAATATGATTGCCATAGGCTATATCAGCGTTTTAATGGACAAACAAACGTGTGAACATCAAATTTTAGATGAATTAAAGGAAGGGGATATTTTGTTTGCTTGCGAAATTTCAACCTCGATTTTTTGAAAATTGAGATTAGTGTTTTTAGCTTTTAAGATAATAATATCTTTCGGATTGTATTTAAATATTTACGTGTTTTATTTAAATTAAATACTTAATACCCTTTTTCACATATTAAAATTAACAATTTATTAGCTTTTTTTATGCTAGCATAACGCCATCTTTTAACAAATCGGGGATAAACAAAGGGGAAGCAAAATGCGTTTACATCACTTTTTTAAACGGGAAACAAATCCAAAGCAAAAATCCATAAATGAAAAACAGGTAACCAAAACACAAGAAACAGGGCGTTCCATGGTTGAAATTTTGGGCGTCTTGGCAATCATAGGGGTATTGGCTATCGGCGGGATTACAACATATCGGTATGCGATGAACAAATATCGGGCAAACGATATTATAAATGAAGTTAATTTACGCGCAACGGATATTTGGAACAAGTATCAAGAAATTCCCTTGCCCGATAATACGGATGATGAAACGGATTTCCCCGAATATCCAACCATAACACCTGCCGGATTTCCGATTGAGATTGAATCTCATCCTGATGTTGCCTTTAAAATATATGTGGACAATGTATCTCCCGGCGTTTGCAAGCAAGTTCTTAATATGCCGTTGATAGATGTTGTCAAAGGATTAAAATTTGTTCAGGTGAATGATGTTAAATTTGTGGGAGATAATGTCTCCATTTGCGAAAGCCAAGATGAAAACACCTTGATATTTACCTCTTTTATGAACAGCGAAGATTCGGGTGAATTGGGCGACTATTGCTTGGATGATGCCGATTGCTCTTCCAATTGCGGTATGGCCAGTTGCGATAATAATACCTTAACATGCACGGATATGTGTACAAGAATAGGAAAGATTTGTGCCGATAAGGGATACGAATGGGGATGTGTTGATTGCGCAACGAATGATGATTGTCGCGAAGGAGAAGTGTGTTCAACGGATACTTATACCTGTGTTACCATTCCCGAAAAATGCGCACCAAATGAATTCCGAGCCCTAACCGGTGCTTGTATTTCTTGCGACTACCCCGGTGAAATCAAAGTGGATCCAAGCGATACACCGTATAGTATAACCGTTGGAGGCATTACAATTCAAGACGATAAAACCGGACAAGAAATGTGCAATCAATGCTCCTCCATACATCGACGTCGCTATGAAACAGGTATCATAGACGGTGTTGAAACAGCCTATTGTTCGTTTGCTTGCTCGCGCGGTATCAGTTTTATGAGCGCTAATAACGGATGTGTGAGATGCGATGCGACTTCAAGTAGCAACTTGGACGCAAACTCATCAGTAGAGTTGCCGAATGATCCGCAAGCATTAGCCCAATGCGAAGCCTGCCCCAATCGCATGGTGTTTACGTATTACAACCAAAAAAGATGCGTCGTCAAAAAGTGTCCGGAAAATTATTTCAGAAATGATACCGGCTCGTGCCGAACATGCAAACACTACGGCTCTGGGTCTGCATGGCCACAGGCGTGCGATCAATATGGAGCGATTACAGTCTCGGCAAATTCCGGCTTTGCTGATGCGCAAGATCCCTGTGCTTCATGCACCGATTTGGAGCGATACTTACTGGTAAATGGTTCCGCTCGCTACTGTTTCCGAAAATGCACGGCCGACAATATGTTTCAAGATAAAAATGGAACATGTTATCCTTGTGATACGGAATCATCTATCAGTGTTTCAGGATGGTCGCACTTGCAAGAATTATGCTTGGACTGCAAGGATGAGAATGGGAATCCGAATCGCGTTGTGAAAAACGGCTACTGTATGTTGGAATCTTTAGCAAACGGAGTATGTCCGGAAGGGCAGTTCAAAGGGAAGGATGAAAAATGCTACAGTTGCACAGATCCCGCAAGACAACTTATTGTGTCTGAAGAAGAATCCAAATGTAGTGCTAACTGTGAAGGATACGGTGCGGAATCACAAGAAGGAAGATATATTGTTGGCAACTATTGTTATCCTAAATGCAAAAACGGATATTTTCAAATGTTGGGTGGCTCATGTTTGGCATGCAGTCAAGTTGTCGGGAACAATTATTTTGGAAAAATAACAGGTTTGCCGGATGTAACAACTTATGCCCCAGCAGAGGTCAGACAAGTATGTAATGAGAATTGTTCTTCATTTGATTATGCAAACGGGCCGAACAATTGGGCTTGTACGCCAAAGAGTTGTCCCTCCGGCTATTTCAGAACGATTTATGATGTGTGTTTATCATGTAATGCAACGGAAAGCACATATATCTACTCTCCGGAACGTGTAACAAAGGCAAGCAAAAGTGATTGCGAAGGCGGATGCGGGCCATCATCAGCAAACCCGCGTGTCCACATCCCGTATAACAACCTATGTGCAAGGTATAATCCCGGCGTGACGGGTGTATGCAACAGCAATTCAATCAGCTCGGCCTATCCTGGCTACCCGATCGGAGACGGCAATACATTTTTGGATTTTTCGTCGGGCACGTGTAAACCTTGCGACAGCACAACATCATACATAACATCCGAGGCAGAGTGTGCTACGTGTGGCAATCGGCGCTATTCTGCATCCGATCAGCGGTGTATTTACGGATTGTGTGAAGAGGGAAGCACTTTCCTTGAAAGAAGCAATGGTAGCAATAAATGTGCTTCATGCAATGATATGCGTAAAATTGTGTCAACGCAAAACACAGATGATGCCAGCGTGCTATGCACTGCGTGCAATCGGCGTATTTTAACGGTTGGCAGTTCAGATAAAGGTGATTTGGTTGCTTATTGTGCCATGCGGTGTAATACGGACGAATGGCAGGATGTCAACGGAAATTGTTACGGCAATTCGGACGTTGTTTCGGCAAAAGAAATCGGAACGGATGCCACATCTATTTCGCTTTGTAATGCGGCACAACGACGTGTGACGGAAGATGAAAACGGGCGTCTGTATTGCGAGGAATAACGCATAAAACGGCACGCATTTTTTGATAATACCGTTTAAACAAGGGTAGGGGAAACGCATTACGGTATACCGCAAAGGTATGGGTATATTATAAACGAGCCATCTTACCCTTGTTTTCTTTTGGCAAACAATGTATGCTTTGCGAGATAAAGAAAGGATAACGCGACGAATGAAAAGCGAATTATACGAAAAAGCGAAATACATTGCGGAACATGATGACGTTAAGACCCCAAAAAATTGTTTGGTTTTATTCAGCATTAGTTTTTTACCGACCAAAGAGAATAAAGAAAAGGCTTTCAAACACATTGCAGAGCATCCGCAAAAGCAGATGATTGATCATACGCCGTGTGGCAAAAAGTTGGAAGAGATGAATCTTTCGGCACATCCCGATCAAATAAGCGAAGCGGAAATTTACGAGATTTGGCATATAGCCTCGCAACGGCTTATTCAAGAAGCCAGCGGGAATGTTACGGCTTTTGTTGAGAAGTCGCACCCGAAAAGCACATTCCGAACAGTGGAATTACCCGCCATTTTGAATAATAATCGGATAACAACGATTAACTCAAAAGATAAATGGGAATTTGCGCCTTTGGTCAGTGGTAACGGAGAGCCGGCATAACTCTCCGCTTTTTTGAAGATAAAGGGCGTTATGATTTGGCATAGCATAAGTTCACTATGCCAAAACCTTCATCATGAGTCATTGTTTGAATCGAAAGCCGTTTTAAAATTGAATGTAAATAATTGTCATGCGAGAACGCACTTTCGGAGGCTGGCTGTTTGAAGTAATCCGCTTTATAAGTGAAAAGATATTGCACTTTATGAAGATTAAGATTAAAATCACTTTAAAAATTTTGTTTAATTAGGAGAGGAAAATGGAAAAAGATTCAAAAATATATGTTGCCGGACATTGTGGATTGGTTGGTTCCGCCATCGTCAGAAAATTAAAAAGTAAGGGTTATTCCAATATTATAACGCGTAATTCAACAGATTTAGATTTGACCAATCAAGCACAGACAAATGCTTTTTTTGAACAAGAAAAACCGGAATATGTTTTTTTGGCAGCGGCAAAAGTTGGTGGGATTATGGCAAATCAAACATATCCGGCTGATTTTATGTATATTAATATGATGATTGGTGCCAATATTATTCATGCCTCTTATCGTTTCGGGGTTAAAAAACTTCTTAACCTGGGATCTTCGTGTATTTATCCGCGAATGGCTCCCCAACCGATAAAAGAAGAATACTTATTAACCTCTGAGTTGGAAAAAACAAATGAGGCTTACGCTATTGCCAAAATTGCCGCGATTAAACTTTGTTGTTATTATAATGAGCAATATGGCACAAACTATATTTCCGTTATGCCAACAAATCAATATGGAATCGGTGATAATTTTAATATGGAAACAGCTCACTTGCTACCCATGATTATGCGTCGTTTTCATTTAGCAAAACTCCTCAGAAATAATAATTTTGATGCTATTATACATGATTTAAAAGCCTATAAATTGGGATGGCATATCGACGATGAAATTGACTATGATGATCATGCCAGTATTGAAAATGCGCTCAATAAAGTTGGCGCATACCGTGATAAAGTTGTTTTATGGGGAGATGGGTCTGTTTATCGTGAATTGATGTGTTCCGATGATTTAGCTGATGCGTGCGTCTATTTAATGGAAAATAAAGATTATAAAGATATCGGAGAATATGTGAACATCACAAGAGAAAACGATATTCAATTAAAAGAATTATTTATAATCATTCAAAATGTTGTTGGTTTTGAAGGAAAAATTGAATACGATACTTCTAAACCAAACGGAACACCCAGAAAGGTATTGGATGCCACAAAAATAAAAGCGCTCGGGTGGGAACCGAAAACCCCTTTAGTAGAAGGTATATCCTCTTTCTATCAGTGGTATTGCTCAAACACGATGTCTGCCTAATATAAAAAACAATACGCTGTATTAACAGGGTTATTTTCGATTACAGCGTGAAAGAAGAGAGGTAGAGTTTTCCATCAAATTTGTTTTCTATATTTTTTTATTCCAACTTCAAATGCATTGCTGTATAATAAGTTCGGCATCAAAAATATTTTCAGCTGTCAACCTGGGAGAGGGATTATATTTCAATCCCTCGTTTAGATGATAGGCAACTAATTAAATTTTCCGTTGCAAGTTTCTAAAGAGTGTCCTGTTTGCATGCGTTAATTGATAAGTTGAGGCTTATCAATTATTTCAAAAAGGGAATAATGAAGTAAAAAAATAGATTAACAATCTCATAACCGCCTTTACCAAATTGTGTTGCACTGCAATTAATTAAAGCATAGTTATATTTATCTGTATCAGATTTGGGTCGTCATGTTAAATAATTATAAATCGTCAACCTCTTGCCATGTTTTCAAACACCACGATTGGGAATGCCCTTCCGCAACACAATCATCCATAAACTCATACCTTGAATATGCCCACATTGCAAATGTAGCAAGTAGGAGACATCCCAGGAGTATTAGTCCTATCAAGATAATAGATATTGTATCTTTTATAAAATTTTTCAATAAAACCTCCTGTTCAATTATGGCAACGATATAGACAAATTCTTGCCATAACCAATTTTTACTACCAAATGTTTTGCTTGCGCATATTTGGAGTTCTTAAATAATCTAACAGATCTAAACAGCTTTTATCTGAATTATTCTGACCCAATATACTTCCTAACAGATTATTTTGCAAATCTTTTTTGCTATCCTCAATGATAGATTGATGAGATTGATTATTCAAAATCTTTTTGAAATAATCCCAATCTTCTTTGGCATACCCCAACAAAATTCCATTACGTTGACTGTCCGGACTGATTTTTGATAACTGACATTGTAATAATGGATGGTAATAATTATCTATATTTGCAACTTGTCCTGAGCCATAGATACTTACTAATTTTTTACCAGTTTCGTTCATTTAATCATAATAATCCTTAGCTATAACTACATCAGCAATAAGTTCTCTGACAGTCGTAGCGGGATAAATTGCTTCATCTATTATGGTTGATGTAAAATCTTTAACACCATCCCAAAGGATTTCTCCTGCAGAGTAGTGTCTGGGATAAGGATTTTCATAAACGGGTTTGGCTTGAACAGGTTGAGCATTCTCAAAGCTGGAAATTTGCCTTGCCCTAGGCATCGGCGTTTGGTATTGGTTTTTATTCCAAACGCTTTGTCTCTGACACAAAGCATCTACCATATATTCAAACGGATTATTATTCCGCTTGTCAATATTATTATGAATGTTTGAAAACCCGAAGCCGTAGTTATTATCAGGTTTTCCCCAAAAATGAGTGCCGTATTGCGGATAATTTTGGGTTATCCCTTGTTTGTTATAGTTCTTGATGAGTTGGTTTTCTTTTTCTTGTCTGGCTAACTGATATTCCACTTCATCTCGCATTGTAAAGTTTTTTGAATACTTATTTCTGTTAATGGATTAATATCTCTCAAATATCTGTATATTTAGAAGAAAGATTTTATAAATTCAATTATGAGGATAAATATCCCCCATACCAACGGTAATAAAAAAATCAATTTAGCCAGCAACGGATGATTTCGCATATTACTTGTGCCTAAAAGAAAATAACATAACCAAAAGATTAAGTCATTTTTGAGACTCCCAATGTAAACCTCTTGACTTACATAATTCCAGGCGGATGACATTGCTTCTGAACCAAATATCGGATTATCTTGAGACGGCGGATAGAAATATTCGTGGATTAATGATACAAAAATCAACGGATATATAGCAATATACCACTTAAATTGCCAAAGTAGTCTACTCGTTTCAAGGATACAGTTTTTTATTTTCTTAATCAATTTTTCACCTTACAATATAACCTTAACTCTCCTACAACAAAAAATAGAGAAAAGCAAGATAATATTCTTGCTTTTCTAAATATAATTTTACCAATTATCTTTAGGGTAACTAACATAGACAGGAACGGATTATATCCTTACAATTACTTATTTCCCTATTTGCTGTTGATTTTTAATATCGTTTCCCAAGCTATCAGCATGTTTTGCTATTAACCTGAGAGAGGAGTTATATTTAATATTGGAATAACATTTAATTTTTTGAAGGTTCCCCACCCGATATTATAGAGACGATTTACAATTTTATTGACCATTTTAGGCAGATAATGATGAAGATTATCTACATGCCGTTCCAAACGTTTTAAATCATCTTCTATATGGTTATTTTTTAGACATTCTATTTCTTGACAATTAAAGATTGACTTTGTTTTATTTACACACTAAAATAAAATTCACATATCAAAAAGATTATTTGTCAATCTAATATGTTTTTATATAAAGACAAATCTTATATAAAAAGTTTAAGTTAGAAAGCTCAACAACTTTATGAATATCACCACAACCAACTACGGATACTCTAATTTCTCAGCAGATAGTGCGATAGAACTGATTAAAAGCATCAAGCCCATAATCATAAACCATAATTTGGATAAAATATTAGTTGCCGGAATAGATTGCGACCTTTTTGATAATGATGAAAATGATGTTGTCCAAATAACCAACAAAGATAAATATGGGTGGATAGGGCCTCTGGTATTCCAAATTGGAAAAGAAAACTTATTCATGCAATTTGATGGTTATTTTTGTTATAAAATCAGCTTAAATACACATCACATTACCAAAGTTAATAATATCAAAAATATTCCGCTTAAAAATATAATATCCCTAACAAAAGAAACATATATTGATATTTCTTTTCTATATACTGAGGTTATCGCACATAAAATTATAGATATTTATACGTACAAGACTGCCGATGGCACTTGCCTTTTAGCAATTATTATGGTTATGGACAACCAACATTATATTGCCATTGGTAATGATATTGATAACCCGAGAATGGAAATTTTTACAACAGTATCTGCTATGGAACAAGCTTTACAACAATGGGAGCAAGAGGCTTAATGAAATTCCACCGTCTTATGCCGGTGGAATTTCATTTACTATTTTAATAATGATATCCCGTCTTTACAAAAACATTATTTCCATCTTTGATCTTTCCGACAAGAACTCGATTAGAAGAAGGACTTTCCATTTTTTGCAAAGTAGAATAACGAGAGGGATAAACTTTGCTTTCTTTATTAATTAAAGCATGTTTATATTTATCTGCATAAGATTTAGCTCGTCATGTTAAATAATTATAAATCGTCAACCTCTCGCCATGTTTTCAAACACCACGATTGGGAATGCCCTTCCGCAACACAATCATCCATAAACTCATACCTTGAATATGCCCACATTGCAAATGTAGCAAGTAGGAGACATCCCAGGAGTATTATTCCTATCAAGATAATAGATATTATATTTTTTATAAAATTTTTCAATAAAACCTCCTGTTCAATTATGGCAACGATATAGAAAAATTCTTGCCATAACCAATTTTTACTACTAAATGTTTTGCTTGCGCATATTTGGAGTTCTTAAATAATCTAACAGTTCTAAACAGCTTTTATCCGAATTATTCTGACCAAATATACGTCCTAACAGATTATTTTGCAAATCTTTTTTGCTATCCTCAATAATAGATTGATGAGATTGATTATTCAAAATCTTTTTGAAATTCCCGATTATTGGCCTGCGCTAATTGATTTAGCTTACTTTTTCGGTTGCTTTGACGATACGGAATTGCCAATTTCGCTACGGTGTGTTCTTAAAACGGATAAACACATCCGTTTGCTCCCTGATAACGCCCAATGAATAGAGAAGGGTTTTTGTGTTTTGAATGATGAGATCAATATTTTCGGCTTTTGGAAACGGGGCGGACTTCTAAACTGCCCGTAACGGCATCGCAGTCTTTCAATAAAACACGCATTTCATCGCCCACTTTATACACTTTTCCCGTCGCACGCCCGATGAGTTGTTTGCTTTCGTCGTCATATTCATAATGGTCGCCACCGATAAAACGCATGGGTAAAAAAGCGTCGGCATTGTAGGGCCTTAAACGCAAAAAGAGTCCGAACCCCGTTACGGAGGAAATTTGTGCGTCAAAAGTTTTGCCGATTTTGTTATTTAAAAATTGAGCCGTATAACGGTCATCGGCATCGCGCTCGGCTGACGCCGCTTGTCGCTCGGTATATGAGATATGTTGTGCCGTGCGTTCAAATGTGGCGCGTTCTTCCTCACTCAATCCGCCGTCGCCTAACTTTAACGCACTGATAAGTGCCCGATGAACCATAATATCCGCATATCGGCGAATGGGTGAGGTAAAATGTGCATATCGCTCCAAAGAAAGCCCGAAGTGTCCGATATTTTCAGGTGAATACATGGCTTGTGATTGCGAACGCAAAATAAATTCGTTGATGGCAAAATCTTTCCCCGATCCTTCCGCTTTTGTTAAAACAGCGTTAAAGTCTTTTGCTCGTGAATTTTCCGTAAACGGGTGTTTCCCCGCAAAACCGATAGAGGCTAAAAATGAATTAAGGGAGGTTAATTTTTCCGCCGACGGTTTATCATGCACGCGATACATTGTCGGATACCCTTTTTCTTCCAGTGTTTCCGCCGCCGATACGTTGGCTAAAATCATGAGTTCTTCAATGAGTTTCATGCTGGTTGTCTGCACACGATTACGAATGCTCACAACTTCCCCTTTTTCATTTAACCGAATTTCCGGCTCCGGCACATCAATTTCCATAACGCCTCGTTTATCGCGTTGTTTCTTCAAGAGGGTATAAGCGTTTTTCAACGCATCCAGTTGCGTTTCCAAGCCGACAATCGGTTGCTTCCCGTCCAATGCCTCTTGCACTTCGTCGTATGTTAATCGTCTGACGGAACGAATGAGTGCCCGCTTAAAGCGGTGTTTGATTTTTTTGCCGTTTTTATCTATCCATGCTTCGCAGACAAGCGAGGCGCGCGGTTCGTTCGGATTGAGTGAACAAACGCCGTTGGATAATTCAAACGGCAACATCGGAATAACACGGTCGGGGAAATAAACGGAATTTCCGCGTGTCCAAGCATCTCTGTCCAGCGCCGTCCCACCCCGCACATACCATGCCACATCCGCAATTCCGACCATGATATGAAATCCGCCTGCATTTTTTGAATCGGTATCGGGTTCTGCCCAAACGGCATCGTCAAAATCGCGTGCATCGGCGCCGTCAATCGTGATAAACGGAACGGATTGTAAATCAATCCGATTGTCATCGGCTGACGGCACGCTGAGATGCGTGGCTTGTTTTTCTGTTTGCTCCGAAAACATCACGGGAATTTTATGCATGTAAATCGCCATAATCGTTGGTGCATATTTTTCGTCTGCCGAGCCGATCCGCTCCACAAATTTGGCAACGGCATTGCGCGTGCGACGCATCGGGGCATCAAAAATAATAATATCTCTGTTTTTAACCGAGCGTGGCACATCTATCATTTCAAACGGTTTGGCAATTCGCCTGTCAACCGAAAAGACTTTGCCGTTTTCATACACACCGACCATCTGATTATCGCCGTGTGTGATTAACCGCAAAACTTCTCCTTCATATAACCGATTGCCCACATATTTTACTTTTGCCTGCACAATATCGCCGATACCTGCCGGGGGGTTAATTTTGTTTTTCACAATCACGATTTGGGGCATTACCTCCGTAGATTCCCATTCGAACGGACGCGCGAGTAAATCGCCCATGGAATCTTCTCCCGTGATTTCAATTTGGCAATGCTCGGGCAATCTGCCCGCCACACAAACGCGGTAGTGTCGGGCTGAACGATCGCGCGCGATTGTGCCGTTTTTTTGCAGTATTTTTAACATATCCCGCAATTCGGCGCGGTTATCGCCTTTAATATGAAAGACTCGGGCAATATCACGCTTGGATACCCCACCCGATTGGGCATTTAAATAGTCGGTTAATTCCCTCATACTGGGAAGAGGCGATTTTTCTTTTGTCATTCGTTCGTCTCCTTATGATAAGATATACACTTATTTATATATTATCATCTCGGGGCGTGGATTGCAAGAGATCTTTCCGCGCGATAGACTTTGAGGCGGTTTATCGGCGAATTTAAAAATGCCTTTTCTTCAAAAACAATGCTATATAAATTTGAGCACGGCAAAACCGCCGATGAGTAAGACGACGAATGCAACGGAAAGCCATCCGAGATTTTTTTCAATATACGTTTTCATCGGTGTGCCGTATTTCCATAACAAAACGGCAATTAAAAAGAACCGCATTCCGCGTGCAATCACGGACGCAACGGTAAAGACAACTAAATTCAAATGCGTAACCCCGCTTGCAATCGTAATGATTTTATAGGGGAACGGCGTTAATCCCGCAATAAATACAATCCATGCACCGTAATCATTATACAGATGACGGAACTCTTCAAACTTTTGTGTATAATGGAAAAAATTTAAGATGGTAATGCCTACGGTATCGTATAAAAAATAACCGATAAAATACCCGAACAACCCCCCCAACACACTGGCAATGGTAGTATATAAAGCAATTTTAAATGCTTCTGTGCGACGCGCCAAAATCAAAGGAATTAAAAATAAATCAGGCGGAATCGGAAAGAATGAACTCTCTATGAATGAAATGGCGCACAGCGTTGGCAACGCATATTTCCCATACATCAGATTCATACACCAATCGTAAATAGATTTCATTGTTTTATTCCAAAGAGCACGCATTTGTTTGACATTCCTTTTTTTTGAGATTATGATATGGCAAGAGCATAACTGTTTTGAAAGGAAAACGCAATGAAAAAAATATGGATTGTTCTTTTATCGGCTTTTTATTTGAGTGCCTGCGGTATCGGGAATACAAATACAACGTATCAAAGTTATCAAGTCGGCTCACAGGGAGTGGTTGAAACAGGGCGTATTATTTCCATGACGCCGGTGAAGGTTGAAGGCGATTCGGCCATCGGCACATTGGCAGGTGCCGGTATGGGCGCCGCCGCGGGGTCTATGATCGGCGGGAACACGGCTGTTAACATTATCGGCGGGGTAGCCGGAGCGGTTGTCGGCGGTGTGGTCGGCTCGGCAACGGAAAAGGCCATTACGCAAGATACGGCATACGAATTTATCATTCAGAAAAATAACGGACAGATGATTTCCGTTGTGCAAACGAATGAACTTAACTTACGTCCGGGTGATCAAGTGCTTATCAATCGGATTAACGGCACAACGAAAATTCGTTCACGCCTCAATAACGGCACATATTCCTATTACGGCGCGTATTAACGTTAAGTTCGGCCACGGCCATATTTAAAACTTTTTATCCCCCCGTTCCGTTGAATAAACTTTGTTTCGGTTTGTTTCTAATGGAGCGGGGGATTTAATAAATGATTTTCGGAATGAAAACGTTTTCTAAAAGCAAAACAAAATTCAAAAAAACGTTTGAAAAAATAACTCCCGCCGACTCTTCCTTTTTTAAATAAATTTCTCTTTTTGATACCGTTTCTTTAATTCGCTTAATTTATCGCTGACGTTGGCCGTATCGCGCCCTGCTTTGGCCAATCGTTCATACATGCGCTCAATCTCTTTGTTTAAATAAGCCGTTTCAATATCCGTTTTTAATTGTTGTTTTTCGGCCGGTAATCCGTTTTTATGAATATCCGCCCAAGCCTTTAAAATATCTTTTGTGGTTTTGGAAGGGTGTAATCGCCGTTGATGAATCATATAGGGCAATAAATAAATTAAGTGTTCCGTGATTTTCGGTGCACGCTTTTTAGAGCCGATTTCTTTCATTCGTTTGGTATAGTATTCGCCCAACATATCAAACGCCACGCCGGCTTCAAAACTATCGTCAACCACAATAAACGGTATCGGGTCGGCAAAGCCTTTAATTTGTATTTCCTTTAAGTATTCCAACAGATGATAAAAAAATCCATCCACATTAAATAAAACAAACGGTTTAAAATTTAAAAATCCGTCTTGCATGGCAACACAATCGTAAACCAATTCATCCAATGTGCCCACACCGCCCGGCGCAAAAATAACGAAGTCAGCCCCTAAAAGTTGTTGCTTACGTTCTTCCAGTGTGTGTGCCACAATAATTTCGCAAACCGAATCAATCACGTCATCACTTTGATAGAGCGAAAGATATTCTTTGGTGGTAATCGCATGAATCGGTGTTTCAACCCTCTCTTCCAATCGGCTCCATGATTGCAAAACGCCTCTTGCAACCGCACCCATAATCCCTTTGGAGGATAAACCGAAATCTAACCGAAATTTCTTTTCGCCAATCACTTTTCCAAGCTCAAACGCTTGCTTTTCGTATAGCGGATTATTTCCGGGACGAGACCCGCCGGCCACAAATACTCGCGTTGCGCCTTTTTTGTTTTGCTCAATAAATTCACGGACGGCTTCTTGTTGCGCAGAAGAGGGTTGTTGCACGGCTGATTGCTTTTGCTTACGTAATAACGCCGAACCGCGTTCAACGGAAAGACTGTTTGCATCGGCCGATGGCCCGGATTTTGTTCTCATCATCACTCCTTTTTTGGATTTTTTTTGTTTTTTTCGTAAAATAATCATAGACTTTTTTTTGAAAGAATGCTACACATTTTTATATTTTTATCAAAAAGGAGTGATTGAAATGACGAAAGTATCCATAGAAAAGCTGAAAAAACATAAAAAACAAATTATCATTGTAAGCGCCGTTGCTTTGGCTTGCTTGCTCGGATATTACGGATATGAAAAATTTGAGATGAGCCAATCCGCTCAGATGCCGATGCAAGCCGTTTCCGCCGTAAAGGTTGAGCCTTCGGAAATTTATCCGAAAACAAGTTTTGTTGCTAAAATCGAATCGAAAGATAAAGTCGGCTTACGGGCGCGTGTGCAGGGCTTTTTGCAAGAACGCTTATTTCAAGAAGGGGATATGGTAAAGGAAAACCAACCCTTGTTTATCATTGAACCCGTTAATTTTGAAGCCAGCGTGCGCGAGGCAGAAGCAAATGTTGCCAAAGCGGAAGCCCAAGCCAAAAACGCAAAGGCCCAATTTGAACGGACAAAAACATTGTTTAAAACAAAAGACGTTTCCGAATCGAAATTAGATGAAGCCGAGGCGACTTATAACAGTGCCGTTGCAACCGTTAATCAGGCAAAGGCTCAGCTGGATTTAGCCAAGAAAGATTTGGAATATACAACCATTGTTTCCCCGATGGACGGAAAAATCGGTGAGTCAACATATTCCGTCGGCGAGCTGATCGGCCCGAGTTCCGATGTGTTGGCTCAGGTGGTGCGTGTTAATCCGATTGATGCCGTGTTTTCGGTGAGTGAAAACGATTTGTTAAAATTGCAAAAGAGTTTTAAGCAATCCGATAAAGTATCGGTTGATTTTGTGCGCTCCGACGGATCGGTTTATGAACAAAAAGGCGTGATTAATTTTGTGGACGTAACATTGGATGAAGCAATGAACACATTGAAAATCAAAGCCTCTTTCCCAAATGAAAACGGTCGCTTGATTTCCGGGCAATATGGCCGAATCGTGTTAAAAAGTTTAACGCCCGTTTCGGAAATCGTTATCCCGATGAAAGCCGTTCAACAAGATATGACGGGAACTTATGTTTATCTGGTGGATGATGATAATAAAATCGAACGCCGAACGGTTACGCGCGGTGAAGAATTGGATAACTTTATGGTGGTGATTGATGAAGGTGTGCAAGCCGGCGATGTGGTGGTAACGGAAGGATTCCAAAAAATTGCACCGCAAATGCTCGTCAAGCCGATTTTTGAAAACGAAACCGAGCAAGATACTGCAAAATCAACCGAAGAATAGGTGCTTTTCGGATGAAATATAAAATGTTGCAGGCAGTTTTTTGCGGGTAAAGGAGAAAGAAAATGATTTCAGATGTGTTTATTAAAAGACCGCGGTTGGCATCGGTTATTTCGGTTGTGATTGTTCTGGCCGGTTTGTTGTGTATGAGTGCCATGCCGGTGGAGCAATATCCGGATATTGTTCCGCCTTCCGTTTCCGTAACGGCAACGTATCCCGGCGCCAGTGCTGATGTAGTTGAATCAACCGTTGCGCAACAAATCGAATCGGCCGTGAACGGCGTTGAAGATATGCTTTATATGAGCTCAACCAGCAGTGATGACGGCTCGTATAGTTTAAGCGTTACGTTTGATATTGGAACGGATCCGAACATTGCTTCCGTGAACGTGCAAAACAGAATTAAGCAGATAGAAAACCAATTACCGGCGGAAGTTTTGAATATGGGCGTTGTCGTGCAATCCAAAATGTCGTCCATGTTGCAGGTGTTTACGGTTTCATCCACAAATCCGGATTACGATGATGTGTTTTTAACCAACTATGTGTTAATTAACATTAAAGATGAATTGGCGCGGACACAGGGCGTGGGTGATGTGCAAGTCTTCTCCACATTGGATTATTCCATGCGGATTTGGCTCAATAACGATAAATTGAAAAGCTTGAAATTGTCAACGAACGATGTGTTGTCGGCTATTCAAAATCAGAATTTACAAGGATCTATCGGGCGTATCGGCGTCATGCCCTCCACGGAAGATCAACAGTTTCAATTCTCTTTAACAACCCAAGGGCGGTTAACCTCTCCCGAAGAGTTCGGCCAAATCATTATTCGCGCCAATGCCGACGGGTCTTATTTGTTCCTGAAAGATATTGCGCGCATTGAGCTGGGTTCCGAATCCGAATCCATGCGGGCCATGTATAACGGGAAACCCGCCGTCGGGTTTGCTATTTTCCAATCGCCGGGGTCTAACGCGGTAGAAGTTTCAACGGCAGTGAATCAGAAAATTGAAGAATTGAAAAAGAAAATGCCGAAAGATATTGTTTTTAACACGATGATGGATAACGCTTCATTCGTGGAAGATTCAATGGCAGAGATTTTTCAAACGATTTATGAAGCCTTTTTGTTAATCGTGTTGGTTACGTATTTATTCCTCGGCACATTCCGCGCAACCATTATTCCGACGTTGGCAATTCCGGTTTCGCTCATCGGTGCGTTTATCGGTATGAGTATTTTCGGCGTGACGGCTAATACGATTTCCTTGTTGGCGTTGGTGTTGGCAATCGGTATTGTGGTGGACGACGCGATTGTGGTGGTGGAAGATGTGGAAACGGTGATGCATGAAAATCCGAAATTATCACCGCAGGAAGCCGTTTCTAAATCCATGGGACGCATTACCGCGCCGATTATTGCCATTACGCTCGTGTTGTTGGCGGTGTTTGTGCCGGTTGCATTCACGCCGGGTATTTCGGGCTTGTTGTATCGGCAATTTGCCATTGCCATTGCATCGGCCATGATTATTTCGGGTATCAACTCATTAACGTTAAGTCCGGCCGTGGCTGCCGTTGTGATGCGGGCAAACGATAAACCGTTTAAATTTGTTCAAAAATGTATGGATGTGGTGGATTGGTTCCGAAAAGGGTATACGAACATTGTGCGTAAAACAATGCCGTTTGCCGTATTTTCGGTGTTAGCCATGATTGTGTTCGGTATCGGCGCTTATACGGTGATGAAAATCACACCGTCGGGTTTCTTGCCGGCCGAAGACCAGGGCTCTTTCATGATGGAAGTGCAATTACCTTCGGGCGCCTCATGGAACAGAACGGAAAAAGTGATGAAACAAGTGGCTGAACGGTTTAAGCAGATTCCGGAAATTGATTCCTATATGGCCATTACGGGCTACGGTATTATGAGCGGTGTGCAATCTTCATCCAGCGGTTTCTTCGTTATTCGTTTAAAGCCATACGATGAACGAACGGAGAAAGGGCAAGATGTTGGCAGTATTATCGGTCGGTTATACGGATTGACGATGGATATTAAAGAAGCGCGGATGTTCCCGTTCAACTTGCCGGCCATTATGGGTATCAGTATGACATCGGATGCCGAATACGTGTTGCAAAGCACGCAAGGGGCATCGCCGGAAGAATTGTTGGGCGTTGCAAATCAGCTGATCCAAGAAGGAAATAAAGATCCGCGATTGGGCATGGTGATGACGTTCTATACGGTTGATTCGCCCCGTGTGGAAGTAACGGTCAATCGCCAAAAAGCGTATGCGCTCGGTGTGGAAATTTCCGAAATTTTCAATACGATGCAAACAATGCTCGGCGGAACGTATATTAACGATTTTAACTTATACGGCAGAACGTGGCAAGTGAACGTGCAAGGCGATGTGATGGATCGGCGCACGTTGGACGATATTTATAAAATCAACATTCGCAATAATAAAGGCGAAATGGTGCCGTTGCGGTCGTTGGTAACGGTGAAACGCACAATCGGTGCGCAAACCATTCAACGGTATAACAACTATCGTTCCGTGAAAATTAACGCTTCGCCGGCTGCGGGATTAAGTTCGGGTTCTGCCATGCAAGCCATGGAAGAAATCTCGGCAAGAGTGTTGCCGGCCGGGTATCAATTCCAGTGGACGGGTATGAGTTTGCAAGAACAAACGGCGGGTGATCAAACGGCATTGATTTTTGCCATGGCATTCTTGTTTGCTTACTTATTCTTGGTTGGCTTGTATGAAAGCTGGGTCATTCCGGTTCCCGTGATGGTATCCATTATCGTCGGGTTATTCGGTGCCATGCTTTACTTGTGGGTCAGAGGTGTAACGAACGACTTATATGCTCAAGCCGGTATTATCGTGTTGATTGCTTTGGCGGCAAAGAACGCAATTTTACTTGTGGAATTTGCAAAAGATGAACATGCCAAGGGGGAAACGGTCAAAGAATCGGCCATTAACGGGGCGCACATGCGGTTCCGCGCCATTATGATGACGGCGATTGCAGCGTTGCTCGGTTTCTTACCGCTTGTGATTGCGCAAGGCCCGGGGGCAATGGCGCGTCAATCTATCGGAACGTCTATTTTCGGCGGATTGGCAATGTCATCATTTGTCGGCATCTTCTTTATTCCGGCCTTATACGTTGTTTTCCAAATTTTGGTAGAGCGTATTTGGAAAGGAAACAGAACCGAAAAATTGTGGGAATTTAAAAAATCTCGCAAGAAAAAAGAGCGCTAAATCAGTGCCTCTTTCGGGTATTAAAAAAGTCAGAGTGATTTTTACTCTGACTTTTTTTGTGTGGCCTGAATGCTCGGGTTGAATGTTGCAAAAGGGAAATGGATTATTTGTTTTAAACATTTTTTAAGGAGATGGAAGAGAATTGCATACCCTTTTGGTGGGCTCGGAGCGGGAGTTCCCTAACAGCGGTATCATCTAAAAGACGGCTTGAAAATTGTGGGCACGGCACGCATCTTTCGGGAGAAAAGGAGTCTATCAAATGAGTGAAGAAGTAAAAGAGCAACAGTGTTTATTATTGGGTGATAAAGTGCCCTCGTTTACAGCACAAACGACGCAGGGCGAAATTCATTTTCCCGATGATTTTCGGGGTGAATGGGTTATTTTATTTAGTCATCCGGCGGATTTCACGCCGGTCTGCACAACGGAATTTATCTATTTTGCCGAAATGATGAAAGAGTTTGAATCTCTGAATACACGGCTGATCGGATTATCCATAGATAGTTTATCCAGTCATCTGGCTTGGTTGTATGCCATTCAACAAGATATTGTTTTTCACGGCATTAAACAACCGCGGATTACATTCCCGTTGATTGCTGATTTAAGCGGTGATATTGCGCGTCAATTCGGTATGTTGCATCCGAATGCCAGTCATACGAAAACAGTGCGCGCCGTTTTTTTTGTAAATCCGAACGGTATTATTCGCACGATTTTATATTATCCGGCGTCGCTCGGGCGGAATTTTGATGAATTAAAACGCATACTCATCAGTTTACAGCTCAATGAAGCATTAGGTATTGCAACGCCTGCCAACTGGCAACCGGGGGACGATGTGATTGTTTCAACCCCCGAGACCATGACGCAAGTTGAACAATGCGCCAAGAAGAATGAAGCCGAGAGCGGTGCCTGGTTTTTATCATTAAAACCGTTACCGCTTGAAAAAATAGAAACGGTTTTAAAAAAACAAAAATTGAGAACGGCACCGAGTCTTAAAACAAAGCCGACCGATTTAAAAAAGCCACACTGATTTTGCGCGCGCATACCACTTTAACCTGATAGCAAGAGTGGGCAGATAAAGCCTTACTTCCCGATTAAGGTAGGCAGAAAACAGGGCACATAAAATACACGGAGAATGGGTGATTGGTTTGTTTATGCGTAAAAAACGCGGTTATTGCTCACCAGTCAATCCCGTCGTAACTTTTATTCATACGGAAATCCGATGCGCTAGGGTAAATACAATCAAAGACAGATACGCTCAATTATCGACATTCAATTAAGCTTGGTTTTGATTTGATTGTGCCTGTAATTTCATATCGGCCAACCGATTGAATAAATCAATTTTATCCGGTTGCAAGCCGATTTGTGCTAATTCTTCAGGGGTAATTGCTTGCCCGGCCTCGCTCAACGTTCCGTTTAAGCCTTCTTGTTTTTTAAATGCCGCGAATCGCTCAATCAACGAAATTTCAATATCGGTAAATCCGTTGTTTTTCATATCCGTTTTAGAAAGCCGAAACTGCACTTCGGGACGATTAAAAAATTCTTCGGCTGTTTCTTCATCTTTGTTTGTGTTATCCGTATTCTCTGAACGATTACCCAGTAAAAAGCCAAGCAAACCCTCTTTCCCTAAATTAAAAAAGGAAAAGATGTTTTTTTGCGCCGAGCGATTTTTGTTTTGTGCCATGGCTTCTTCTTGTGGCTGAATCCGCTTTTTATACTCAAATGCGATAATATCGTCGCTTTCTTGCTGGGTTGCCGCCAGCGGATGACGCAAATGAATGCCGTTTTGCGCCATACCGGCAGTTGCGCCCGTATATAAAGTGGGATTAAATCCGTTAACGGCCGGCATGGCGCGATAGTTATCCAATCCGGCGCCGAATACGGTCTGCGGGTCAACGGCTTGCCCCAGCGCATTGCGCACTTCAAAATGCAGGTGATTCCCCGTGCTGACACCCGTTGAACCGACATATCCGATTAGAGATCCGGCACTGACTTGTGCCCCTGCCGGCACATCGGCAAATCCGCTTAAATGGCCGTAACGGGTTTCCGTGCCGTCGGGGTGTTTGATATAGACAACATTCCCGTAGCCGCGTTGCGATTCGCGAACGGTAATAACCCCGTCGGCCGCTGCGTAGACGGGTGTTCCCGCCGGAGCGGCAATATCAATGCCTTTATGGAATGAACTGGCGCCTTTTGTTGGGGCATTACGGTGGCCGAAAAAGGATGAAATCCGTGAGAAAAAGGGTAATATAATCATAAACGCTCCTTTTTGTTGGCGCTAAAACAGCGACAAAATAATGATTGTATTCATTATAACAAAATTTTCGCCGAAAGTAAAGAAGATTGCGGAGCAATTTGCGTATTACGATGTTGAAGAAGTGGGAGAGGGTGTCGGGATTATCATTTTTACCGGCGTTGTATTAAAATTTTTATGGGTATCCGTTTCGCCCTCGTTTTTTTCAAACACATCGCGCGGTGTAATCGGATCATCTAACAACTGCCATTTGATATTGTTGGGAAAATGTGTTTCAATCATAATTTCGGGCGGTGTTAAAAACCATTTATTGTTAATCTTACGATTTGGGGAAATGGTTAGTTCCTCCGTGTGTTTTCGGCGTTCTCGCACGGCTTTTTTGTAATCGTTAATTTCTTTCATATCCTGAAATATGGCAGAATCTTCACCCATAGCCCAGGTAACATCCAATAAATACCACTCTTTATCAATCCGCACGGCATTCCATGCGTGAGCCGAAGCCGGCGCGGTGGCGCGTGTTAATTTTTCTCCGGCGACTCCGTCAATGCGCACGGCCTTTAATCCGGCGCGGTTTGCCATCTTAACGAATAAATCGGCGAAATCTCCGCAAACGCCGATACGGGTTTTGAACGCATCGCCACTATTGAGCACACGGGGTTTTCTATCGCGTGTTTTCCCGGCTAAATTATCAGCCTTAAATTGATCATAATTCAAATGATAAACCATCCAAGCAAATAAAACACGTGCTTTTAAGCGTTCGCTTTTTTGATACGGCCGAATCAAATAATCAACCAAGCGGGATACCTGATTAAATTCGGGTGCTGATTGCGCGTATGAATCAACGGCAACATATTGTTCTCGGGAAGAGGCTTGTGTTGAGGTTGTTTGTTTTTGATTGGGCAGTGTCAGCCCGAAAAAAACGGCTTTACCGCCGAGTTGCGCCGAAACCGCCATCGGCACAAATAAATACAATGCTAAAATTCCTAATGCGACTCGTTTAAACATACATTTATTTTATCAAACAAATTATGTTTGTAAAGAAAAAAAACACCGTTATCAAAACGGTGTTTTGTATCAGAGTTTCGTGAAAAAAAGCACTTAGGCGGCTTTTTCAACGCGTTGAACCGTGCAAGAGCAACGTTCTTCCAAGAACCATTTGCGTTCATTAAATTCCGATTTTTTCCCTTTGTTGAATTGGCTATACGGGCGGAAATAACCCATAACGCGTGTCCAACATTCAACCGGTTGACGTTCTTTTTCATTCATGGCTAAAATTTCTTGATCTGTCATTTTTTACCTCCTTACCGTTCGACAGGCCCCCTTACTTTCAGTATACCGCCTTTTTTGTCGGGCGACAACCTCCGTTTTGGAATGTATTTCTGATATTCACTGTATGCAGAAAAAAAGTTCCTGTCAAACACTTTTTTGAACTTTTTTACAGTAGATTGAATCATAATCAAAAAATAAATTTTGCATAAAAACGAGCAAAATTTCAAAGCCGGCTGTTGCCTGATTTTGTTATAGGAAAAAGAGAAAAAAACTTTTATTTTTAATGAATTAAATTGTTTTTAAACGAGTCGCGGATTCGCTAAAAAAGAAATAAATAGAAAAAATTTTATTATTTTTCAATCGCTAAAAAATATTAAAAAGTATTTTTTTTTCTTGCATTCAAAAGTAAAGTGTTCTAATGTATCACATAGCAGGTTATTCTGCTGTGATTGGTATCAATCAAATAAAAAAGGAGATATACAATATGTTTAAACAAGCTTTATTGGTCGCCGGTGTTTTGTCTTTGGCAACAGCTGCTTCGGCTTTGGAATTGACAAACCCGTTCTATGTTCCGTCAAAGGGAACGATTTCTTCAACAACAACATACGAATTTGCCACACAAACGGCAAAAGATGATTTGGCTCGTGAAAAAGAATATGATAACACGATTGCCGAAAAATTATCGTATGGGTTAACGGACAACGTTTCATTGGATGCTACGGTTTCTAATGTATTCCAAAAAGACACAGCCTTCGGATTAACGGATCGTGATGATAAAAACATTGATTTTGAACTCGGTTCAACATGGAATGTTTTAACAGGTCCGGCCAAAGTTCAAGTGAGCGGTGCTTACGGTCAAGCCGAAAGCAACAGCCATGACAATCTGGGTGCATACAAATATGTAAAAGGTGCTGTTAAAGCCGGTTACACAATGGGTATCTATACACCGTATTTGGCTGGTAATGTTGAATTGCCGGTTGCTCAAAACGATGATGGAGACAACCATGCGAAATACGAAGCAAAAGCAGGTTTGTATGCTTATTGCCCGCGTATTAAAACAGCGGTTGACACAGGGTTACGTTTGAACTATGACGAAACGTATGAAGCCCGTGTCTATGCGTATGATTTGGAAGTTTCATACTTCTTGACAGACAAGGTTGCCGTCAGTGCATTCGGATCAGTTGATTTTGCCGGAAAAGCAGAAGAAGATACGGATTTATACGGGAACAAACTCGGTTTAAGATTGCGTGCAGCATTCTAAACTTTGTTTTATGCACAAAGGAGCGCTCTGCCGAACAGCAGGGCGCTTGTTTTATATAAAATATCGTATTTTGATTGGGATTGAATAAATCGTAATCGCAAGCCGAGATTTGATTGGATTTCTGTTGAGAGAGAAGATTTGTCATTAAGAAAAAACAAGAGACAATCGGATACCATTTTAGGTCTCTCTACAAAAAGGTCCGTTTAAATGATATAGTATAAAGATGATTATAAAGGTATTTTCAAAATAATCAAGAAAAATTTTAAATTAAAATATCTGATTGTAAAATAATAATTTTTTAAGATTGATTTTTATGGGACGATTTTGCGCTGTTCTCCCTCTACATAAACGGACGTTTTTGTAGAATGGGGAGAAGAAAAATGAATATAAAACAAACGGTTATCAGAATTAAAAATACATTAAAATCAGCCAAAACGGCGGAATTTTGCACGAATCGGAAAAATGAAGCAAGCAACAGTTTGCCGAAAAATGCCAAAAATCCGCAGAAAACAGCCAAAAATGCAGGGATTTCGGAAGAAGCCACAAACAAACGAGAAGTAAAGGCAACGCAACTGATTGAATCCGGGCGGAGTATGGTGGAAATGTTGGGCGTGTTGGCGGTGATTGGTGTGTTGTCGGTTGCGGGAATTGCGGGGTATCAATACGCTATGAATAAATACCGCGCGAATCAAATTGCAAACGAATTGAATTTGACAGGGAATCAAATTGCTTTTGCAATAACACGTCCACATAGCGAAGATTACGATTTAACACTGGGCTCACCGTATGATGAGGGGACGTTATCATCCGGCTTTGCCTTTACGTACGGATGCGGAACGGATACGACAATGGAAGGTTGTTTAGCAGATGACACAACTTATTATGAAACATTAAGCGGATTGCCGGAAGATTTATGTAAGGTGGTAGCGCAACTGACGCAGAATTTATCGTATTTAGTAGAACAACGCGTCAATGATACAGTGGATACGATGGGGACGTCTTGCAGTGGGGATAATAATGAAATTGTGATGTTGTTTGCGGTTGATGAAGATGCGGACATTGGTTTACCCGATGAAACAGAGGACTCTGGGGGTGACTTCGGAGATGGATCGGATGGCAATAATGATTCACAGGGTTCGGATACTTCGGATGACGATACATCAAGTAGTGGCCTATTTCCGGAAGATTGGCCTTTTATGCCGGCAACGTATGTTAATTTTGATTGTGAATCGGATGATGGGTGTCGTGCTCCGTATTCAATATGCTACCACGGGTTATGTATAGAATGTTTGGAAGATGCAGATTGCGCAGAGTCTAGATGGGGAAATTATTGTAATAGAGGTACATGTAGTAGCTCGCCTGTTGAATGCGTCCTAAATTCTGATTGCGCAGAGAATGAATATTGTTATAATGGTAATTGTTATACTGCTCCCAATGAGATTTGTAGCGATAATTCAGATTGCGTAGACGGACAATTTTGCCGTGACGGAAAATGTAAAAATGATTCTTGCCGAAGTGATGCTGATTGCCCAGAAGGCACTTATTGCGGAATTACGGGAAAGTGTACCGAGTATGAATGCTGGATTGATGCTGATTGTCAAATCTTTGGTAGAGGCGCGGTATGTTACAATTATAAATGTTACGCAGCAGAATGCAAAAGTGATAACGATTGCCCGCTAACCGGTCAGCCGGACTACTATAAATACTGCTGGATTGATGGAGGATGTCGCAACTCTGAATGTTCTTCTAACACAGATTGCGTTGCACTGAACAAAGGTACGGTATGTAATAATAGTAGATGCTATGATGCATGCAAAAGCGATGCTGATTGTCCGATGAGTGGTCAGTCTAGCTCCTATAGATACTGTCATACGGATGGAAAGTGTTATTCTAATAAGAGATGTAAAAGCGATGTTGATTGTCCGCTTGATAGTTATCCCAACTCTAGTAAATACTGCATGGCTAACGGAACTTGTTCAGCGAATGAATGTTCTTCTAACGAGGATTGTGTTTCCCGCGGTAAAGGTATAGTATGCTTAAGTAGCAAATGCTCCACCGGCTGTCAAAGTGATGCTGATTGCCCATTGCCCGGACAACCTGGTAGCTCACGTTATTGCCGAGCTGATGGAACATGTGATTCTTACGAATGCCGAGATGATATTGATTGTCAAATGCGGGGTACCGGTACAAAGTGTGTCTATGAAGATTATATGTACCATTGCCAAGAGATCACCCAATAAATATAAGGTCATTTGTGGTGTAAAAACGCTATTTCAGTTCTGCTCGTAATGCGCACGAATGATTTACTCCCGTTCGTGTGCATTGACGTATGTTATTATTCTTGCACACAGATAATAGAATTACGGCTTGTTTTGTAGTATTCGCACTGATTGTTTGAATATCTTATATTTATAAATTGTTTCGGTGGCGTTGTTGATTATTTAAGACGGCTAAACTATTTTTATTTATAAACCGAAAGATAAAATCGTCCATTATAAAAACCCCGCAGATGGTTCAATCTGCGGGATTTTTACTCCTGTCGGCATCCTTATTGACATGAAAGATTATTCCGAAATCTCTTCTTCATGCTCTTCATGTGAATGATGGTGCTTGTGCTTGCCTTTGGGCTTTTCACCCTTTTCGTGCTCCTCAAAAACAATCGGTTCTCCCGTTTCTTGATTCACACGCTTCATGGATAGTTTCACTTTTCCGCGATTGTCTATCCCTAAACATAAGACTTTGACTTTGTCGCCCTCTTTCAGAACGTCCGTTACTTTCTCAACGCGATACGGCGCAATTTCCGATACGTGGACCAGTCCGTCCTGCGTGCCGAGGAAGTTTACAAAAGCGCCGAATTCCATAATTTTAACGACTGTCCCATCGTAAATCATGCCTTCTTCCGGTTCGCTGACAATGCCTAAAATCCAGTTCTTCGCTTTTTCGCCTGCTTCGCTTGATAAAGAGGCGACACGCACTGTTCCGTCTTCCTCAATATCAATCTTCGCGCCCGTTGTTTCCACAATTTCGCGAATCACTTTTCCGCCCGTGCCGATCACATCCCGAATCTTATCTTTATCAATTTGGAATGTAATCATTCTCGGTGCATTCGGACTGATTTCCGGTCTCGGCGTCGCCAATGATTCAGCCATCTTGCCCAAAATGTGTAAACGTCCTTCATGTGCTTGCTTTAACGCAATCGCCATAATTTCTTTTGTGATAGACGTAATCTTAATATCCATTTGCAGGGCTGTTACGCCGTCTTTCGTGCCGGCCACTTTAAAGTCCATATCGCCCAAGTGGTCTTCATCCCCTAAAATATCGGACAGAACGACAAATTTATCCTTTTCTTTAATCAATCCCATCGCAATACCCGCAACCGGTTTTTTCATCGGCACACCGGCATCCATTAACGCCAATGTAGATCCGCATACGGTTGCCATGGAAGAGGAGCCGTTTGATTCCATAATTTCGGATACAACCCGAATGGTATACGGGAACTCTTCCTTTGACGGCAACATCGGATGAATGGCACGCCAGGCGAGTTTCCCGTGTCCGATTTCGCGCCGTCCCGGTGAGCCGATACGGCCGACTTCCCCGACCGAATACGGCGGGAAATTATAATGCAATAAGAACGATTCTTTATATTCGCCGGCCAATGAATCAATTAATTGTTCATCTTCACCCGTACCGAGTGTTGCCGTTACCAGAGCTTGCGTTTCCCCGCGTGTGAATAAAGCCGAACCGTGTGTTTTCGGCAATACGCCGACTTCCGTTTCAATCACACGAATGGTTTTTGTATCCCGTCCGTCAATGCGCATACCCGTGTCCAACACCATATCACGCATAATACGGGCTTCAATTTCATGGAATACTTGATCGCAAATTGCATCTTCGGCTTCGCGGTCGGCAAACAAAGCGTGTGCTTTTTCACGAATGGCCTCTAATGTATCTTGACGCACCAATTTTTGATGAATGTGGAACGCTTCCTTGATTTCATTACCGAGGTTTTCCAAAATTTCGGAACGAACCGTTGCATATTCTGCCGGCTCTTCTTTTACTTCCCAGGGCTCTTTGGCGCATTCTTCCGCCAAAGCCACAATCATTTCAATCACCGGTTTAATGCAATCATGTCCGAAAGAAACGGCGCCGAGCATGGTTTCTTCCGATAACTCTTGCGCTTCGGATTCCACCATTAAAACGCCTTCCGCCGTGCCGGCCACAACTAAATTGAGTTGGCTGTGTTTAATGGCATCTAAATCCGGATTTAAAACGTATTCACCGTTGATATAGCCGATACGAGCGCCGGCAATCGGGCCCAAGAACGGTAAGCCGGAAATCGTGAGCGCTGCCGAAGCGGCAATCATGGCAACAATATCCGGTTGTGTTTTTAAATCATGGCTTAATAACGTAACCGTTACTTGTGTTTCATTATTAAATCCTTTGACAAATAACGGACGAATCGGGCGGTCAATCAACCGCGAAATTAAAATCTCTTCTTCGGAGGGTTTGCCTTCCCGCTTAAAAAATCCGCCGGGAATGCGTCCTGCCGCATAACTTTTTTCAATATAGTTGACCGTCAACGGAATAAAATCTTCAAACGTATCGGGTGTTTGCTTGCTGGCGCAAACCGCCGCATGCACAACCGTATCGCCGTATTTCACAATCACGGCGCCATCCGCTTGACGGGAAATTTTACCTGTTTCAATAGAGAGTGTTTTGCCTCCCCATTCTATCTCTTTTTTAAATGTTTTAAAAATACTCATATTTTTTTCTTTCCTTACATACATACAATGAAAGGGGAACATCCCTTGACGCTCCCCTTTTTCGCTTCAACTTACTTGCGCAAGCCGAGTTTTTGGATGAGCTCGCTGTAGCGATTTTCATCTTCTTTCTTCACATAGTTTAACAAACGACGACGGTTTGAAACCATTTTCATCAATCCGCGACGGGAGTGAAAATCTTTTGCGTGTGTTTTCATGTGTTCCGATAACGACGAAATTTTACGTGTTAATAACGCAATTTGAACTTCCGGTGAACCCGTATCGTTAGCCCCTGTTGCAAATTCTTTAATCGTTTGTTGTTTTTCTGCTTTTGAAAGCGACATCGTTTTTTCCTTTCTTTAATTTTGTTTTATTTATTTTTTATTCCTGTTACGGCAAAAACGCGAAACGGCTTTAAATAAGCGTTTTCATATTTTGCCAGAGCACATAACTGTTGATTCCATTGAAGCCCCACAATCGTTCCGTTCGGAAGTCCGGTTGCCTCAATGCACGTATTTTGCCGTTCCGTTTCTTTCGATTGCCGAATGGCGCTTTGCGAAAAAGGAATGGCTTGCCCGTGCAACAGCGCTTCTTTTTGTTCGTCCCCTACGGCCAGCACCAAGATGTCGTCCAGTGCGGTTAAAGGTGAAATCAAATTCAAAGCCTTGCCAGTATAGCAATCTTTTTCCAAATTTTCAAGCAAAATCGACATGTTAAGTGTAAAAGGTCCGCATTTTGTGCGCCGAAGCGCTGTAATATACCCGAAACACCCGAGTTTCTGCCCGAGTTCCCTGCCGATGGAGCGCACATACGTGCCTTTACCGCAGACAACTTTAAAACGCGTTTTTTCGGGCGTATGCGCCAAAATCCGCAACGACTCGATTTGAACGGGACGAGGTTTCATTTCGGGCGTTTGTCCGCTACGTGCCAAATCATACGCGCGTTTGCCGTTGATTTTAAGGGCACTGTAGACGGGTGGGGTTTGCCAAATTGTGCCGATAAATTGTGGCAATATGGCTTCAATTTCGGCTTGTGTCGGGCGTTTGTCCGATTGCGATTCTATTTCTCCTTCTTGATCGTCCGTTGTGGTTTGCGCACCCCAACTCACTTCAAATTCATACTCTTTTTGCCCGTCCATCACAAACGGAATCGTTTTGGTGGCCGAACCGAGCGCAATCGGCAAAACACCTGTTGCCAGGGGATCCAGTGTGCCGGCATGACCGATTTTTTCGGGCTTTAACAGCCATTTTAATTTACCGACAACGTTCGTTGAGCCCATTTTATACGGCTTATCAATAATCAACCATCCGTCTATTTTGTTTTTAGGCATTTTGAATTCCTTTTTTCTGATTCTCGTCGCTTGTGTCTTTTGTTTCTTCTGTTTCTTTTTTCTGCTGTTTCTTCCGTTTTTCCCGTTTTTGGGTAATCGTTTTGTCCTCGTGGGCAATTATACCCTTTTGCGCGATACAAAGAGACGGAACTGATTAAAACGGCAGTCGGGGGAAAGACCCGATTGCCGTTTGTTCATAACGTTCTTTGAAATCCGTTATCGGATTATTCGGACGGAATCGGTGAGATTATTTTTTATCTGCCGATTCTTTACCGATAAATTCTTTCCCGCCCAAATACGGTTGCAATGCTTTCGGAATCCGCACGGAACCATCGGCTTGTTGATGATTTTCCATAAACGAAACCAAAATACGCGGTGTTGCCAAGCCTGTATTGTTCAGCGTATAAGCATAGCGCACTTTGTTTGTTTCGGCTTCCCGATAACGGATATTCGTGCGGTGCGCTTGCCAATCCAACAATGATGAACAACTATGCGATTCGCGATACCGGTTTTGTCCCGGACACCAGGCTTCAATATCATTCATCCGATACTTTCCGGCGCCCATATCGCCTGTGCAACAAGCCACAACTTGATACGGAATTTCCAACGCCTGCATAATTTCTTCGGCATTGTTTAATAAAAATTGGTGGAATTTATCCGACTCGGCAACATCTGCTTTGCAAATCACATATTGTTCTACTTTCATAAATTGGTGGACACGGAAAATACCGCGCGTATCTTTTCCGGCCGCTCCCGCTTCTCTGCGGAAACACGGCGAGAATCCGGCATACATAATCGGCAAATCCGATTCTTTTAAAATATCGCCCGAATGAATGCTGTTTAAAATCGCTTCCGCCGTGCCGGCTAAATATAAATTGTCTTTCGGCAACGCGTATACGGATTCCACATCAAACGGAAATTGACCCATATTATAAAAAGCATCTTCAAATGCCATGGAGGGTACACTCATAATCGTGAACCCTTTTTCCATCAACTTATTCAGTGTAAATTGCCACATAGCCATTTCCACTTGCAATAATTCGCCCCGAATGGAGGAAGAACGAGTCCCGCAAATTTGCGGAATGCGTTTAAATTCGCCCCAACCGTGCATTTCCATTAAGTCAACATGATCTTTAATCGGGAAGTCAAACACGGGCGGTGTGCCGACTTTGCGAACCACAACGTTTTCTTCATCGCTTTTGCCTTTCGGAACGTCCGGTGCCGGAATGGTCGGTGTGCGCTCAATCAATTCGTGAAATTGGGCTTCCAGCGGTTTGAGCTCTTCTGCAATCTGCGCCGCCAACTGACCCGACTTTTTGGAAAGTTCTTTAATTTCGGCTTTGCGTTCGGGTGTGGCCGTCGGCATTTCACGGCTGAGAGCATTGCGCTTTTGCAACTCGGCTTCCATGGCTTGTTTCAGCGCAATGATTTGTTTATCTACCGATAACAATAAATCAATATCCAAATCAATACACTTGTCAATCAAGGCTTGTTTAACAATGTCGGTATTTTCGCGAATAAATTTTATATCAAGCATTTTCTTTTTTCCTTTTCTTTTTGTTGATGATGTTTTTATTCTTGTTGTAATGGTTCGTTTAGCATTTTTTGAAGCTTTTGTAAATCGGCCCATGCATTAATTCTGTAAGATTGCCCTTTTTTTACCGAATCAGGACCGAATGTTGCAATCACGGGAATACTTTTTCCGCTTGCCGTTCGGTAAGATAACTCTTGTTGACGGGCCTTGGCAATGCTATCAACTCCAAGCAAGGCCTTGACGGGTAATGCGCCGAAAATCAAAATAAAACGCGGTTGCAATAATTCAATACGTTGTTTTAAAAACGGCAGACAAACGGCAATTTCCGTATCCGTCGGTTTTCTGTCGCCCGGCAGACGCCAGGGAATGACGGGTGCTAAATATGTATTAACGGCGCAATCCAGTTGAATGGCTTTCAGCATTTTGATTAATAGCAATCCGATATCGCCACCGGCCAGATGTCCGGCTTTCTCATCATCACTTTTCGGGGCGTCAATGATGCATAAAACCGTCGGACTTTCCGAAATACCCGTGCCGTCCAGCGTGAAAGAGGCTGTTTTTTTGAGGGAACAGCCGTCAAATTGGTTGAGCGCCGTCGTCAAAGCGGATAAGGTTGTTGCCTGCGTGGCAAGAGCGGTGGCTTGCGCCGTGAAAGAGGTTTCAACCGTTAAGGGTGCGTTATCGGGTTGTATCGGCTGATTGCGACGTAATCGTTGCGTGGCTTGGGATAATACCTGTGTTGCCTTTTCCGCCGTCCGCGAAAGTTTCTGCTGAAATCTGTCAACGGGCGTTTCTCCCACGCAATCGGTAATACCTGCCGTTAAAAACCATTTTAAAATATCAATTTGATTCATTTTGTTTCATTTTTTTCTTCTTTTTTGATTGAAAAGATGATAACATATTTTTAATCTAAAAGTAAAGTATTTTTAAACGGGGATAAAAAATGAACTATAAAAAAACGTTACTATACGGCAGTGTTTGCGGATTATTAATTTTGGGGGCCGGTTATCGGTATTGGTATCCGACGTTGCGCGCCAATCTTCAAGAGAAAATAACCGGATATATGCAGGAATATGCCGAAGAAGAAATCCAAAAGGAGCAACCGATTTATAAGGCAACGCGTCCCATCCCGAAAGATGCCGATGTGGGGGCTTATTTAGCGGGAATGGCGGCACTCAAAGCGCGTGATTATGTCGATGCGGCTGCCTATTTTGAAAAAGTGTATGAGGCGGATCCCGAAAATATGGTCGCTGCCTCTAATTTGATGGTTTTATATACGATTACGGGAGAGGTAGAAAAGGCCGTGCCGTTTGCGCGTCAAATCAGTAAAACGCCATTGGAGGAAATAACGGCGCAACCGCGGATAACGGAGAAGATGACTGTGGCCGAGAGCTCGCGCGAGGAGCGATTGAATCGTAATTTATCGGCCCATATTTTAACGGCGCATTCATTTAAAAATCAAGATTATCAAGCCGTGTTGGATTACTATGAGGGGAAGAATGCAACGGCAACGGATATTGTGATTCAACCGATTGTGGTTGCGTGGAGTTATGCCGGATTAAATCAACAAGAAAAAGCGTTGGCCGTGTTGGATACAATGAAAGATAAGCGCTTATTTGCCATACGCCAATATCATAAAGCATTGTTACATACATATTTCGGTAATCGGGAACAAGCCAAAGAAATTTATCGTTCTTTGGATATGAATCAAATTTTATCCGTCAATATGATTGTTTCAATGGCGGAGATGTTTCAAGGGACGCCCGAATGGACGCGCGGACAACCGGTTTATGAGCGATATATGATGTATTTAAAAACGCATCCGCAGGTATATGATTTGTTGCGACAAGTCGGTTTGCGCCCGATTCGCACACCGCAACAAGCCGTTGCCGATATTTATCAAACAATCGCGCTGGCGTTGGCAGGAGCAAATTTTGAAGATAATTCATTGCTTTTTAACGGGATTGCGTGTTATTTGGATGAGGAGTCCATGCTGTTGAAAATCAGTCTGGCGGAAGTTTATCAGCAGATGGGGTTAAATGATTTAGCGAATGATGTTTACAGATCCATTCAACCGTCATCGGATATTATTCGGTTTAAAGTCGGGTTGAATTTAATATCGGCACATGAATATCAGGCAGCGTTGGACGTGTTTTTGGATTTAGAAAAACGAAACCAAAAAAATTATTTAATTCAAGAGTTGCTCGGCGATATTTATCAAAATTTGCACGAATCGGATTTAGCGATTCAACACTATGAACGGTCGGCCGAGTTATTGCGGTTAAGCGATCAAAAAATCGGTGTGGCCGAAGCGTTGGTCCGCATTGTGCAGGTTTACGAATCGGAGGGGCAAAAAGAAAAGGTGATTCCGATTTTACGCAAAGCGCTGGCGCATGATAATGAAAATGTGTTTGTTTTAAATTATTTAGGATATGAATTAATTGATCAGGAAGTGAATGTGGACGAGGGATTGCGTTATGTGCAAAAAGCGCAGGCACTTAGTCCGGAAGATCCGTATATAACCGATTCGCTTGCTTGGGGATATTATAAGAAGGGCGAGTATGAAAGCGCGCTGAAATATGCATTGGAAGCCGCAGAGGGTGTCTACGATAATGCGATCGTCTATGCGCACTTAGGCGATATTTACCGTGCATTAGGGCAAAATTTGGAAGCGGAAGCGCAATATCGGAAGGCATTGGCAGCTAAAAAAGAAAATTCACCGGCGCTCAAAGATTTACTGCGTCAAAAGATAATCGGCCTGCGCGGGGAAAAGAAAATGATGCCCAAACAACCCGAATCCGTCAATGAGAATCGGGGCGATTCGTCCTCAAAAGAGACGGATTCATCCCTGGATTCGAATCCAGATATGTCAAAATGAGGTGTTTTGCATCTTTTTTGCGGTTTAATGGATAGATTTTGATGATTTTTGCGAGGTAGAAAAAGAGATTTTGAGGTATAAAACCCGATAAAAATGGCGTTTCACGAAAAATATCCCTTCAAAACATCAATAAAAACAGCAAGAAGTAAAAAAGATGGAAAAAAGGAAAAAAAGATATTGACAGTGGTGTAGGGAAGTGATATAGTGACACTCACCGCGACGGAGGAACGAGTTAATGAAGAGT
>CALXVP010000012.1 GCA_944392125.1 uncultured Alphaproteobacteria bacterium
TTTATTGCTTCTTTTAATTATCGTATTACAAGCCGTTTTTTTAACAAAACGCATCACGCATATACAAAAAAAGCCTCGTCACAAAAGCGAGGCTTTAACTGTTGGCTTTATCGGTATCCTTTATCCTTTTTTCTTGCCGGAATCGGTTTTCTTTTGTTCGTAATGCAACTCTTCTAACACTTTTTTAAAGAAATCAATCCGTGAAGCCGCTTCCGTTTTTCCTAATCCCGATCGATACGATGCAAAAACTTGCTCCGCTTTTTCCAGCTGTTTAGCTATTTGTTCGGCATCAATCTTTTCTTCATAGCCACCCCATGCCAATACCGGACACAAATTCCGCCTCACTTCGCAAATCCCGCTTGATACCAAAAAGCTAATCGGCTTCTCCCCCTTGTTATACACAATCATCCGACCGGCTTTCAGGTTAAAGAAAATCGGCGCCCGCTCGGGCAATATCAGAATATCGCCGTCTACCGCAGGCAACAAGACACTATCCGCTTCCATCGTCGCCACCGGATATAACGGGCAAATCAACTTAACCCGCACTTTCCCGTTTTTCGGCGAGACCTCGGGCATCGGTTGCATTGTTTTTGGGGATTCTTGCTGACTAAGCATTTTTTACGCGTCCTTCCGTGGCTTGCATTTCTTTTGCTTTTTGAACGGCTTCATCAATCTTACCAATCATAAAGAATGCTTGTTCGGGAATATCATCATATTTCCCTTCAATAATGCCGGCACAGCCCTCAATCGTATCTTTTAAATCAACCGTTACACCCTTACGGCCCGTGAACACTTCACCCACGGCAAACGGTTGCGTTAAGAAACGTTGTAATTTACGAGCCCGTGCTACCGTTAATTTATCTTCATCCGATAATTCATCCATACCCAAAATGGCAATAATATCTTGTAACGATTTATAAACTTGCAAAATCCGCACAACTTCCGACGCAACTTCATAATGCCGTTCGCCCACTAATTGCGGGTCAAGCAACCGTGAAGTTGAATCCAACGGATCAACTGCCGGATATAACCCCTGCTCCGCAATACGGCGCGATAAAACGGTTGTGGCATCCAAGTGGGAGAATGTAGTCGCCGGAGCCGGATCCGTCAAATCGTCCGCCGGGACATAAACCGCTTGAATGGACGTAATAGATCCTTTCCGCGTTGACGTAATACGCTCTTGCAATGCACCCATATCCGTTGCCAATGTCGGTTGGTAACCCACGGCTGACGGCATACGACCCAACAATGAAGAAACCTCTGAACCCGCTTGCGTAAAACGGAAGATGTTATCAATAAAAAGTAACACGTCCTGCGCCATATTATCACGGAAGTATTCGGCAACCGTCAAACCCGTCAACGCAACCCGCGCGCGTGCCCCCGGTGCCTCATTCATCTGTCCGTAAACCAAAGCGGCTTTGGATTTATCGCCTTTCAAATCAATAACGCCCGATTCCACCATCTCACGATACAAATCGTTTCCTTCACGGGAACGTTCACCCACACCCGTAAATACGGAATATCCGCCGTGCATTTTTGCAATGTTGTTAATCAATTCCATAATAATAACGGTTTTACCCACACCGGCACCGCCGAACAACCCGATTTTACCGCCTTTCGGATAGGGACACAACAAGTCAATCACCTTAATACCCGTTTCCAAAATTTCCGTATTCGGAGCTTGTTCCATAAACGACGGCGGGGCTTTATGAATCCCTTCGTGCACATCGGCCTTTATCGGCCCGCGATTATCCATGGGGTCCCCCGTTACATTCATAATCCGCCCCAATGTTCCCGTGCCGACCGGAACGGAAATCGGTTTTCCCGTATTATACACAGGTGTGCTTCTTTCCAACCCGTCCGTATCCGACATGGATAAACATCTGGCCGTATTATCCGCCAATAACTGTTCCACTTCCAAAACCAACTTTTTATCACCGATTGAGGTTTCAAGTGCATCGTAAATTTTCGGTAAATCTTTCTCCGCAAACACAACGTCAACAACCGAACCCGTTACGCGGTTGATTTTTCCTTCTGCAATATATTTCTCTGTTTTGCTCATTTTTTCGTCCTTTTCCTATTGCTGTTGCGCCATTGCACCCGAAACGACCTCGGTAATATCCGTCGTAATCTTTGACTGGCGTGTTCTACTGTAAATCTTTTGCATCATCTTTAACATATCTTCCGCATTGCGCGTTGCATTATCCATGGCCATCAATCGCGCCGCGTTATCCGCAACATCCGTTTCCAACAAAATCCTGTGCATATAAGCCGTTAAATACTGCGGTAAAATACGCTCTAAAATCGTTAAATCGCCACCTTCGTAATCATAGGCATCTACCGAACGCGTTGCCGGCTTCAATAAATCCGCATCCAATGCGCCGAGCGGGGATAACATTTCCACACCGCCGTATGCTTTTAAAAATGCCGATTGTTTAAGGGCATATTTCTTCTGCCCCAATACGTCGCGCGAAATATAATCCAAATCATTCGTATCAATAATAAATTGCCACGGATTCGCGCCCGAAAACATTTTACTCGGTATCAACTGATCAATCGTCGGACGCTGGGACACAACAGACCGAAACTCATTATATACCATTAAACAAACATCAAATTTATCCTGATTAAACGCTTCCACCAAATCAACGGATAACCGTTCCGCATCTAAATACGTTTCACCTTTAACGGCTATCTTACGTTTCAGCGTTACCACACGAATTGTTTCATCGGGAGCATACAAGCGCTTTAACATTTCCGCGCCTTTTGTGCCGAAACCGAGCACCGTAATTTTCTTTTGTTCGTGCTTTAAATGTTTAATCAACTCCTGTGCTTTTTTCACAACCTGCACGTTTGATGAACCGCTTAACCCGTCATCCGATGTAATCACGACAACGATATATCGTTCGTCTTTCCCGTTTCCTTTCAACAAAGGAGGCAACGGCAAAATTTCATTACTGCCGGACCACATTAAATTTTCCTGACGCACGGTTGCACTGCGAATAAGTCGCCGAATCATGCGATTCATTTCGTCAATATACGGTGTTGTTTTCAAAAATGCTTCATGCAATTTTCTGAGCCGTGAAACGGCAACCACTTTCATTGACGACGTAACTTGATACGTTGACTTAATGGTTTTAATGCGTTCCGATATTTTTTTTAATGAACTCATTTACTGGCACTTTCAGACATTTCTTCAACTAAAATCCGTAACACTTCATTCAGTTTTTCTTTGGTTTCATCTTTTAATTCACGCGTTTTTGTAATGGACTCTAAAATTTCAGGATACTCTTCCGCCACTTTCTTTTGCAATTTTTGCTCAAACAGTGAAATTTTATCTAATGCAACTTCATCTAGCTCACCGCTCACACCCGCATAAATGGAAACAACTTCCTGTGCCATGGAATACGGTTGATATTGCTTTTGCTTCATAATTTCCGTCAACCGTGCCCCACGATTTAATAAGGATTGTGTTGCGGGATCCAAATCGGATGCAAATTGCGAGAACGACATCACTTCCCGATACTGCGCCAAATCCAATTTTAACGAGCCGGCTACTTTCTTCATCGCTTTGCTTTGCGCTGCCGAACCCACACGGCTCACCGATAAACCAACGTTAATGGCCGGACGAACACCTTGGTGGAATAAACTTGTTTCCAAGAAAATCTGACCATCGGTAATAGAAATAACATTCGTCGGAATATAAGCCGAAACATCGCCTTCTTGCGTTTCAATAACCGGCAGAGCCGTTAAGGAACCGCCACCGTTTTCTTCACTCAACTGCGCGGCGCGTTCCAATAATTTTGAATGCAAGTAGAACACATCGCCCGGATAGGCTTCACGTCCGGCCGGACGCTTCAATAACAGCGACATTTCACGATACGCCACGGCGTGTTTGGATAAATCATCATAAAACACAATGGCGTTCATACCGTTATCGCGGAAGTATTCCCCGATTGTGCAACCGGCATACGGAGCCAAATACTGCATGGCAGCGCTATCGGCTGCCGTTGCCGACACGATAACCGTATAATCCATAGCGCCCCGTTCTTCCAACACGCGCATAATATCGCGAACGGTGGATTGCTTCTGTCCAACGGCAACATAAATACAAAAGAGTTTATCTTTATCATCCAAACGGGCATTTATTTCTTTTTGACTTAAAATCGTATCCAGAATAATCGCCGTTTTACCCGTTTGACGGTCACCGATAATCAATTCGCGCTGTCCGCGACCAATCGGCACCAACGCATCAATTCCTTTAATACCCGTTTGAATCGGCACATTCACGGGCGAACGAGCAATAATCCCCGGTGCCGGCGCATTAACGGGATGTTGCGGTAAACCCTCAAAACCTTTTTTCCCATCCAACGGTTCGCCCAAAGGATTCACAACACGCCCCAACAATTCTTTCCCGACGGGAACCGTATTCATCATACCTGTGCGCGATACGGATTCATGTTCGCGAATCCGCGTGGCACCGTTAAAAATAACCACGTCAACTCCGTCCGGATTTAAGTTTAACGCCATACCTTGTGCGCCCGATTCAAAAATAACCCGTTCACCCGACGCTATGGATTTAAGCCCCTCTACTTTGGCAACCCCATCCGAAACGGACAACACCGTTCCCACTTCCGAAACAGGCGTTTTTTCCTTAAATGCTTTTACTTCCTCTTGAAAAATGCCCGCAATCTGCGACATATCAACTGCCGACGATACTTTTCTTGCAATTTCTTTTTCAAAATTTTGTAACTGCCCTTTCACGGAAGCATCAATCAACATGGAATCAACTTTCATTGATAACCCGCCGAGCAGAGCCGGATTGACTTTGATTTGCAAAATAAATTTATCCGTTCCCAACACTTTTTCCAACCGTTTACGCAATGTATCCGATTGTTTTTCCGTTAACGCCACGGCCGATTCCACTTCAACATGGCGCGGTTCATTGATTGTAAATAAATTTTCCGTTTGATTTTCAGCTGTCATCTTATTTCAGTCCTTCAATAAAAAAAATATGTCCGTTGTTTATCACATTGTTCTCTCTTTTGCAAGGGGTTTTCACACTTTATTGATTCTTTTTTCAAAAAATATCCGCCTCATGTGCAAGAAATCGTTATTGTCGCTTTCACGACACGTCAAACCGAACATATCTTCGACTCCTAAAAATTCACCGCCGTCAAAAAGTTTGCCCGCGTGTTTCATCGGGCAAACTTTCTTTATCGGTTACACCTTGCACTCTGCATTATGCAACGTTGTTCAGCAAACGTTCCACCGTTTCACGCGATGTGCCCGATAAATCCGGATTTTCTTTGACACGCGTCAACACTTCTCTTGCCAACGCTTTTGTTGCCTCATCAAACTTCCGATACTTGGCAAACACGGTAAACAATCTGGCTGCCAAATGTGGATTGATTTTATCAATCGGCATGACCTGCTCTGCAAAAAATTCATACCCCTCTTTTGTGTGGAATGAACCCAAATTGCCGCCGAATGCACCGATAACGGCTCTGACTTTATTCGGATTTTTAATATCAAATTTCGGATGTTTGACCAATTCTTTCACAATCGGCAACGCATTCTTTGACCCGTTGCGCGCTTGCACGGCAAACCATTTATTCAAAACCAAATCATCATCTTGATACCGTTCATAGAATGAATCCAACGCCTTTTGGGCTTGTGGCAAATCATTATTGACCAAGATATTCAATGCGGATAATCTATCCGTTAAGTTATTGGAACTTTCAAATTGTTCGTAGACTAAATCTTTATTCTTTGTCAACGCCAAATACCCGAGCGCCACATTTTTAATCGCCCGTTTGGCAAAAGATTCGTTATCCGGCATATACGGCCCCGTAATTTGATTTTGCTTATAAATACGCAATAATTCTTTTTCGTATTTTGTTGCAAATGCCTCACGCATCATTTTTCTGACACGCTTAATTTCAGGCATAGATACCGTATCTAATTTTTCAAATAATTCTTCTTCGCTCGGCAAGACAATGGCGCGCGCAATAAACGCCTTATCCAAACCGCGTTGCGTGAGATAACCGCCCAATGCCCGAATAACATTCATATCCGGCTTTTGTGCTTTTTTCATCACCATTTTTGCCATTGATTCAAGCGCATATTGATGGCCGACATCGTATCTGTTAAACAAATCCGAATCATACTTCATTAAATGTAAACGCTCGTCTTTCGTGTATTTAATATCCACGTCAATCGGGGAAGTGAAGAACCGATTGATGGATAAAACCGGCTTATAAGGCATATTTTTAAACGTAAACGTTTGCTCTTTCTTGCTTAAAATAAACGTTCCCGTTTTAATATCTCTGCCGTCTTTACCTACAAGCCCGTAATGCAACGGAATCACAAACGGCTTTTTGCACGTTTTATGCGTTTGCTTTAAGGTGACGGTATAAACACCGTCGGCATAATTCGTTTTAACTTTCACCGTCGGACGCCCGGCCACCGAATACCATTGCTTAAATTGCGTTAAATCTTGGCCGGAGCCATCTTCAATCGCGCGCACGAAATCATCAATCGTTACGGCTTGTCCGTCATGACGCTTGAAGTAAATATCGCACCCGCGCATAAAGGCATCCTTGCCCACAATCGCGCGTTGCATCCGAATAACTTCCGCACCTTTTTCATAAATGGTTGTGGTATAGAAATTATCAATTTCATGATACGAATCAGGGCGAACGGGGTGCGCCAACGGGCCGTCATCTTCCGGGAATTGATATGTGCGTAATTGAACAACGTCATCAATCCGACTGACGGCGCGCGAAAACGTATCATATCCGTATTCCGAATCCCGAAAAACCGTAAACCCTTCTTTTAAGGATAATTCAAACCAACTGCGCAATGTGACTCTGTCACCGCTGTAATTATGGAAATATTCATGCGCAATCACATGTTCAATATACTCGTATGTCGCATCCGTTGCCGTATCGGGAGAGGCAAGCAACGCCGCATCATTAAAGATATTTAATGATTTATTTTCCATTGCTCCCGCGTTAAAATGCGAAACGGCCACAATACTAAATCTATTCAAATCATATTCCAATCCGAATACTTTTTCATCCCATGCCATCGCGCGTTTCAAGGCCTCCATGGCAAACGTCAAGCGTTCGCCCTTCCCTTTTTCGCAATATAAATGCAAATCCACTTTTTTGCCCGAACCGGTTGTATACGTATCTTCAATGCTCGCCAAATCGCCGGCCACCAAGGCAAATAAATAACACGGCTTGTTATACGGGTCTTCATAAACAACCGTATCGCCCGTATCCTTAATTTTATTTCCGTTTGAAAGCAAAACGGGATACTTACCGCGCTCGGCGTGAATCGTTACGATAAATTTGCTCGGCACATCGGAATGATCGGGATAATACGTAATATTGCGGAATCCTTCCGGTTCGCATTGCGTGCAAAAAATCCCGTCCGACACATATAATCCCATCAACCGCGTATTTTCCGCCGGGTTAATAACAACCGTTGTTTCCAACACAAAATTCGGCTTTTCGGGATTCAACGTCAACGTTTCATCCGTTAAAGCGTATTCAAATTCCGTCAACGGGCGTCCGTTAACCGCTATGGACTTTAACTCCATATATTGCCCGTTTAAAACGAGCGGTTTAGATGTATCGCAATTTTCAAAATGCAATTTGGCGGATACAATCGTTTTCGTCGGGTCCAAGGTAAATTCCAACTCCGTCAACGGCAGTTGATAGTGCGGAGCCACATAATCTTTACGATATTTTAATGTCATTTTCTTTCCTCTTTCATTTAATCATATTTTTTTATTTTTCATATTTTGCTTTTTAATATGTGCGCATAAGCAAACAAGAGCAAGGCAGTAAACGATATTATCATTCATCGTTTGCGTGCATGCAGTCTGATTATTTCTGCGCTTTTTTCAACTCGGTAAGTTTATTCATCCAATATACGGCCTTTTCTTTATTCTCGGGGAATCCGTTGAATCCGCCGGAATAAAGCGCAATCAAACTCGTTATGGCATATATATGATTCTGCTCGGCCGCTTGTTCGTATAAAATAACCACTTTTGCCATATTCGGTTTGCCCAAATACCCGCGTTCTGCCCAAACGCCTAAGCCATATAAGGCATCGGCATATCCTTGTTGCGCCGATGCATTCATCCATTTGATGGCTTTTTCCCGATTTTCAGGGATTTTATCGCCCACATCATATAACAATGCCAATTCATATTGAGCCTGTGGCAAGCCTTTCAATGCCGCCTGTTCCAAAAACATTTCGGCACGGCGACCGTTAACTTCAAATCCGTCACCGCCCGTTTTATATAACCGCCCCAGATAGTAAGAAGCAATTTTGGAAACATTGGCATCATCGCTGTTGGTTGCCATTAAATAATAGCGCTCCGCTTTGCGCAAAGAACCGTCACGTTCCGCCGTTTGCGCCATTTCAAACTGTTCGGCCGGAGAGAGCATAAAATCTTTAAACGAGAAATAAATAATGCCGAATAAAGAAATAATAATCAAGATAAATAAAGAATGCGTCAGATACGGTATTTTTTTTAACTTTTTCATTTCAAATAATCCTTTACATCTTTTTTGATTTAGGTATATACTAACCGAAAATAAATATAAAATGTATTGTAAAAGGAAAATTTGTTTTGTGCAAGGCTTTTTATTATAAAAAATACGATTTTGATACGGATACAAATACCTTAACACTTTCATACGCCGTTCAAGGGGGAAAAACTTGCCTGCATACCTTTCATGAGCAAATTATTTTCCCGCCCATACCGATACCGCTTTCGCACGAACGAGCAGAAGCATTAAAAACCGTTTTTTTCTTAACGCATATTGCTTTCGGCATTAGTTATTATAAAGCATTTTGCCCCGAAGAAATTAAAATTGAAAGCGGTGAACTCACAGCCGAACAAGCCTTCTTTTTTAATCGTTTTTTTGTAGCGGGATTAGGCGAATTTGCCGTGCGCAATCATTTGAATTTACAAGGAAAAATTTCTTTCCCTTATAAAAAAGATTTGCAAACCGTTTCATTTCCGATAAACTTTCAAAAGCGTTTTCTCGTGCCGATAGGCGGAGGCAAGGATTCTTGCGTATCGCTTGATATTTTAAAAAAAATCGGCGTTGAATATTGCGGTATTTCCGTTGGGAATCCGCGCCCCATTCAGGAATGCGCCGAGAAAAGCCAACAGCCTCATCTTGTTTTAAAAAGAGTGATTGATCCGCATTTGATTGAATTAAATCAAACGGGAACCGTTTTGAACGGACATGTGCCGATTACGGGCATGCTTGCCTTTTTACTCTGGGCATACGGGTTGATGTATAACTATCAATATGTGGCATTATCTTGCGAGCGCTCGGCCAACAGCGGGAATCTGATGCAAGGGGAATTATCCATCAATCATCAATACAGCAAGTCTTTTGAATTTGAAACCGATTTTTATAAATTAACCCAAACCGTTACACCGAATTTTCGGTATTTTTCCTTATTGCGTCCGCTCAGCGAATTGCATATTGCTCGTTTATTTGCCCAAAATTGTCGGGACTATTTTCCCGTCTTTACCAGTTGCAACAAAGCGTTTAAATTAGATGAATCCAAGCGGTTGGATAGGTGGTGCGGTGCTTGCGATAAATGTCGCTTTGTCTTTTTAATTTTGGCGCCGTTTATGGACCGCGAAACGCTTATCAATCTGATTGGAAGTAATCCGTTAAACGATTCAACCCAACTGCTCGGATACGAGGAACTTTTAGGATTTAAAAATCATAAACCGTTTGAATGTGTCGGCGAAATTGCCGAATCACGCGTTGCGCTTGCGTTATTGGCAAACAAGCCGGAATGGCAAGAAGATATTGTGATTCGCAGGTTAGCACCGAGATTGCAACATTTTGAGGTAAAAGAAACTTATCAAAAACTGTTAACACCGTCTGAAACACATCTTATTCCACAGGAGATTTTATCTGATGTTATGGCACAATTTAAATGCTAAAAAAATAGGGATATGGGGCATATCCGGAAAAGAAGGTCAGAGCGCCCTGCATGCGGTGCAATCATTTGTGAAAAACCCCAATATCATTGCGATTGATGAAGAAAACATCACACGTTTAAATGAATGTGAATTTGTGATTAAATCGCCGGGAGTGAGTTTATATCGTCCTGAAATTTTGCAAGCAAAGAAGCATGGTGTTCAATTTCTTTCCGGTTCGTCATTATTTATGGCAAATAAACCGCAACAAACAAAAGTAATCGGCATTACGGGAACAAAGGGGAAAAGCACAACCGGTTCGCTATTATATCATACACTGAAAACGGCCGGACTGAATGTGGCGTTCGGCGGAAACATCGGTAACCCGTTATTAGATATTTTACAAGATGAGCCACATGATTTTGTTGTTGCCGAACTATCCAGTTATCAATGCGCTGATTTTACCGGCGCTTGCGATATGTGTATTTTAACGAATCTCTTCCCCGAACATTTGCAATGGCATCAATCCCACCAACAATACTATCTGGATAAATGCCATCTGATTGCGCAAGCAAAACTCGCTTTCGTCAACGGAGCGAATCAAACCGTTTTATCTTATCTGCCCCGGTTGACGAACGCCCGTTTTTTTAACACGGTCGACACATTTCATTTACGCGACGGCGCTTTTTTCAATGCCTCTCAACGGTTATTCCCGCAAGAAACATTACATCTGGTCGGCACGCATAATGCCGAAAACGCATGCGCCGTTTTAAGCATAACAACTCAACTGAATATGGATTTGGCAACCGTTCAACAAGCGTTTCAAACATTCCAACCCTTACCGCATCGTCTGCAAAATGTCGGTGTATTTAACGGCATCACATTTGTTGATGACAGCATTTCCACAACTCCCGAAACGGCGATTGCCGCCTTTAAAGCGTATGATAAGGGACAATTTATCACACTGTTACTCGGCGGATTTGATCGTGGACAAGACTATCATGCGCTCATTGAATTTTTAAAGCCGTATCAACCCCGCATTTGCTTAATTACCATGCCCGATACGGGTCAACGTATCTTTGAATTGGCGCAACAGTCCGGACTATCCGTTCGGGCGGTTTCAACAATGCAGGAAGCCGTCTTAACCGCTTATCGGCAGACACCGAAAAACGGCACGGTACTTCTTTCTCCTGCCGCACCGAGTTATAATCTTTACAAGAATTTTGAAGAACGCGGATTAGACTTTCAAAAAAAAGCAATGGATTGCTTTCAAAATATCGTTCAGATAAATTATCGGGATAATTCAAGATAAATTTATTCGAACATTCTTTTATTGACAATAAAAAAACGGCCGGACATATCATCAAGCCGTTTTTTAACATTCATGGGAAATTTATCGTTCAATATTTTCCAGTGTTTCCCGAACACCTTCTTGATAAATTTTTTCATCTTCCGGGCATAAAATTTCAAGCAATTTATAAAGTCCGCCCGCATGTTTTTTTTCATCTTCTATAATCTCATCCAACACGTTATGAACGGATTTATTTGTAGTGCTTTCCATAATTTGCTGATAGATTTGAATGGCCTCAAATTCCGAGGCAATCGCAAATTTGATAGCTCTTAAAATCTCTACTTCCGATAACGTATGCTTGGGTGAATATACGCTTTTAATTTGTGCAAATTCAGGCATTTTTTTCTCCTTTAAAAAATATTGTGATTTATCTGCATTTTGGTAGATAAGTTTTTTCTCGGTAATTGCAATATGGCAAAAAGTGTATTTTAATTACGCGACTTGACAAACATATTTTTGTGTTTTATCTCTATACGTGAAAGAAATAAATAAATAAATAAAGAAAGAAAGAAAGAAAGCAATTTTAAAAGGAGCAAAAGAATGAAAAAAATCGGTATTCTCGTAGGCAGTCGGCATCAAGAATCAATCAATCGCAAAATCGCTCAATCTTTCGTTCAAATCGGACATCCCGATTTATCTTTTTCGTTTATAGATATTTCCGCCTTACCTCTTTTTTCGGAAGATTTAGAGCAAAATTTACCGCAATCGGTTACCGAATTTTGTGAATCTATTCGCGCAAATGATTTAATTTTAATCATGACTCCCGAATATAATCGCGCCATTCCGGGCGTGTTGAAGAATGCGTTGGATTGGGCCTCTCGGCCTTATGGAAAAGGCGCCTTGTCCGGCAAAGAAGCCGCTATAGCCGGCGTATCGCTGGGCGGTGCCGGTACGGCTGCCGCACAAGTGCAACTGCGCGCTTTATTGCCCAGTTTGGGTATGGTTCAGGTTCGTCATCCCGAAATGTGTCTGGTTTGGAAGCCGACTTTACTGAATGAAAACAGGTTGCCGACGGATGAAAATACCACGCTGTTCTTTAAAAAATTCCTGGACGCATTAGCCAAATAGTCGGATACATCAGCATAATAGCTCAAATGACGGCAAAACAATCGGTCATCACGGTAAGATAATGAGCGTATTGCTAACGCAGTCGGCCTCACTATCAAAATCATGAAAATGATGACGAAGCAATTTTGGGCACGTCGGCAAAGCAACTACGTATGCACCGATTTCGGTTCGTTATCCTTTTCTGTTGCTATTGAGCATAGGGTTTTGGCATAATGCTTTGGCAAAATGCCAAAGCATAATTCTACTGCAAAAAAGCAACGAGTTCTACATTAACAACAGCGCATTTTTTTATGCAGTTAATGGCATAAAGTTGCTATCTTATCAGTCACTCACGCTCTGTTAGGAATGAGAAGATTCGGCTATCACTTGCAAGTGCATCCGATAAAGTTTAACGCTAAACAATAAAATCGGAATTAACAGCAATGCGGAAATCAAAAATGTTTCGCCGACACCAAGCGTATCAAATAACGGTTTAAGCGCAATCATACCCACACCGCAAAAAGCCGTTCCGATCATTGATTTAACGGAAATAATCGTTGAACGTTCATCCGATTCGATACGGTGATGAATCAGGGTTGAAGTAACAATTCCCGTCAGGCAAACGGACCCGCTACCAATCATCATTAAAATCAAACAAGCATACACGCCGACATACGGCACATATACGGCTGCACAAGCGCCGATTGTTGACACGACAATCACAATACCCGCCAAACGAATCACTTTGTCTAATCCGAATCTGCCCAATAACTTACCTGAAACAGATGACCAGAAAATACGGCACAGCGCATTTCCGCCCAATATAATGCTGAACATATAAACCGGAATATCCCGCGCAATCATCACCGATTGCAAACCCCACATTAAAATCAGCGTCAACATACCATACATGGCCGGATATAAAATTAACCACCTGATTTGGGTATTTTTAAGGGAAAATTTTACAATGGATAAAACATCTTGCATTGTGCTTTTATTCTTATCTTTTTTCCGCCGAGATTCAGGCACATCGGGCATCAAGAGCAAAATAACCGACGCAATACTCAAACAGCCGATACTAAACCAAAGGGGGGTTGTCGGTCCGATAAATTGATAGAGAAAGGCCCCTGAAAACGTTGCCAACAACAAACCAATGCCGGAGCATGTTTCTATTTTTGATAATTTTTTATGAAACGCATGCTGTTTATGGCGTTTCTTCAACAAATCATAGAGGTAAGCCTCCATCGTGCCGGAAGTCAATGCAATAGAAAGAGCAAACATCATTTCACCGGCTAAAAGCCACCAGAATCCGTATCCGAAAATCCAAAAAAGGTATCCGATAATTCGTCCGATCATCCCGAGAATAACTGTATTTTTGCGGGAAAAAACATCACCGATATATCCCGTCGGTATTTCAAAAGCAAATACACACAACCATGAAAGACCTTGTATCAAAAAGAAATCGCCGATATCAACGCCCTTAAATCCGTAAAACAACATTAAAACAGGTACGGTAAAAATTGCTTCTTTTAATCCACCGACAACCGTTAGCGCCGTCGGAGCATATCTTAAAGGAATTAAGTTAAACACATTCATTAAAGACCTCTTATTCGGATATGATTTTCTTTTATTCAAAATTTATTCAAAACAACTTATTCAAAGCAACGCATTACCAATTCAAAAATTCTCTCACTCTTGCAATTCATGATTTGTTTGCACTTTTGGTTCTTGTATCAGGGCTTCTTTACCGGCCTCCAAAATTGTTCCCTCCGGTAAAGTAAGAGCTTTTGCTTCATTTTCTTCCGATTCTTGCGCCAATGCAGGATTATCGTCATCGGCAATCAAGTGCATATCTTTTTCGCGCTCAACGGGTAGCGGTTGCACCAAATCTTCCATAATATCTTGATTGATACATTGTAACAGCCACACATCATAAATCGGATGCTCCAACGGCGACAATGCCGGATTGGAAGAAAACATCCATCCTTTAAAAATTTGCTTTTGCGGGGCATCTTTAACCGCTTCAAAAATTTGCAAATAAACGGCATTTTCAGGCATTTCTTCCTGCGGTTTCGTCAAACAACGTTCGGGTATAATCGTCAGTGTACCGAACTTTAAGGGTTGATTGACCGTTGCTTCCATTGTCTTGACACGGCCCGTAATTTTATCCACCCCGCGCAACACCATTTTTTGTGTAGCGATGTCTGCCGCCGAGGCCGTGCCGATATACATCAACACGCCCGCCATCATACCCGTCATCCATTTCGCCGTCATCTGTTTTACCCTCATTTTTTTGTTTTCTTCACACAAATCATTTTCTTGGTTAATGTCTTTGCCGAACGCCCTACGTCATTAGCACCGCATTACTTTGTGGATAAGAAGATAAACTCCGAAATACTATCTTCCAGCGATTTATAATTTTCCGTATTTATAATGCGATTGCCGTTTTGCAACATTTCCGCACTTTTCCCCGGCTCCAAACGCACATATTTACCACCCATAACGCCGACATCGGCAATGGCAGCCGTTGTATCTTTCGGCAACCGAACGGCATTATCAATACTTAATACCACATCCGCCGTATACGTATCCTGATTTAAAACCGTTGATAATACGGAACCGACTTTAATACCTGCAATACGCACGTCCGAACCGACTTCCAATCCGCCGATTTTCATAAAATTCGCAGTTAAGTTATACCCTTTGATTTCTTTCGTATCAACCTTTGATGCCGCAAAGAATAGGAATACCCCGGCAAAAATTAACACAAAAAAACCTAAAATCGTTTCTACCGGATTTTTTTTCATTTGATACCCTCGTTTGTTTCGTTTATGTCATTGACCGTTTGTTGCCCGTCCGCCGAGCCCGTTTCCGACTGTATTGCGGATAAAGGCTGTTCGTTTGCTCCCGTTAATTCTTCTTCCTTAACTTGTTTTTTCTCACGCATATACGCGTTCACTTTATCCATTAACTCCGTTAAAATCACGGCATCTTGCGTATAGGCAATTTCATCGCCCGATTCCAGCATTTCTTCATCCGCCCCCGGCACAATTTCCAGATATTTAGAACCGAGCAAGCCATCTGTTTCAATCACGGCAGACGAATCAACCGATAACGCTATCTTCTTATCAAAGCCCAATTTAACAAGCACTTGATACCCGTTGCCGAGTTTTTGCCCTTCCACCTCGCCGACTTTTATTCCCGCAATACGCACATCGGCACCGTTCATCAATCCGTCTGCTTTTGAAAAGGGTGCATATAAATAAAATGCCCGCTCATCGTTTTCAACAGCCGATTTTGCGTGCACGAATCCCAACAATCCGCCCAGCAGAACAACTAATACCGTTCCGGCGATTATTTCTTTGTTTTCGGTTTTCAACTTCATACCTTTTTATCCTTTTTTCGGTATTTCACCCGATTTTGCACGTTTTGTCAAGCATCTTTATCATTTTTTGCGCTTTTTTCAAAGAATAAAATTGACGCGAAATGTTTTTTTGATTACACTCTCTTTCGGGAGTGTTTAGGATGAATAATAAATTACGGGGTGGCGTTTTCGGGGTACTTATCGCCTGTATCACATTTTTTTCCGTTACCGCGCATGCGCTTTCGGTTATTCGGGATACGGAAGTCGAATCCGTTCTGACAAGTTATGCCCGAAAAATTTTTAAGGCAGCCGGATTAAATCCGAATAATGCTCAAATCGTTCTTGTTAATGACCACAGTATCAATGCCTTTGTAGCCGGCGGACAAACTATTTTCGTGCATACGGGGTTAATTACGCAATCGCAATCCGTAGATGATATTATTTTCGTTTTATCGCACGAAACGGGGCATATCGTGGGTGGACATATTGTGCGCGGTATCGGAGCCTACGGACAAGCACGCACCACGGCTTTAATTTCCACCATTTTGGGCGGACTGGTTGCCGTTGCGGGCCGACCGGATGCCGGCATGGCCGTTATGATGGGCGGTTCCACTTCCGCTGCGGGAATGTTTACCGCTTATCGCCAGACCGAAGAAAGTTCGGCTGATAGAACGGCTGTTGACATTATGCAAAAAACGCATTACTCCATGCGCGGATTTGAAAATACGATGAAGTTAATACAAGCGCAAGAGCGCATCAGTTCAAGCGATGACTTTTCATATTTGCGCACACACCCGTTAACCCGCGAACGAGTCAACGCATTGGAACGATTTACGAAAAATGCTCCGGCCGTTCGTGATGATATTCGATATGATTTAATTCGTGCAAAACTCATCGGATTTTTATACGAACCGACGCAGACGCGTTCACTTTACCAAAACGATACTTCCATGGCCGGGGATTATGCACGCGCGATTGCGATGTATCGGGCCCATCAATTTGAACAAGCGCAACAGATGATTGATAATTTAATTCGGCAAAAAAACGATTATCCGTATTTTTACGAATTAAAAGGACAGTTTTATCTGGAAACGGGCAATCTGAACAATGCGATTGATAATTACCAAAAAGCCATCAATTTAATGCCCAATGCACCGTTGATGCGTTTATCCATGGCGCAAGCCTTATTGGAACGGCGTCAAGCAGGCGATGCCGTTCGTGCCATACCGCATTTAAAGGCAGTGTTAGCGAAAGAAAACGATACACCGCTCGCCTGGCAATTACTCGCAACAGCGTATGACTTAACGGGGAAACAAGTCGAAATTCCTTATGCTATGGCAGAATATTATCGCACGATAGGTGATTTAAAAAGTGCCAAACGCATGGCCAAAAAAGCATTAAATACCCTGCCGAAAAACACGCCCGCCTATCAACATGCCCAAGATATTATGGCATTACCGGAAGAAAAAGGATCTTACTATTAGTAAAATGCATTTTATATCGGCTTAAAAAACAATTACAAAACGGAGGAAATAAAAAATGGACGCATTAACCGAATTAAACAAACTTTACGAGCTTAAAGAAAAAGGCATTTTAACCGAAGAAGAATATAACGAACAAAAGAAGCGAATTTTAGCAAATCCCAATGATTTTGAGCAAAACCCTTCTCCGGTTACCGCATCTCCCGAAAAGAGTCGCAATATTTATATTTTAATTGCTTTTTTCTTAGGGTGTTTCGGTATTCATAATTTTTATATCGGCAGAAAAACGCGTGGTATTCTGCAATTAATTTTGTGTTTACTTTTCTTTTTGGTGGTTCCACTGGTTATTCTGTGGATATGGATTGTGATTGATATGCTAACGGTTAAAACGGAAGGGAATGGTCGGTTAATGACGCCCATCAACGGTTGGGGCATTTTTCTGATTATCCTGCAACTGTTCTCAATCTTTTGGATTCCGGCAGCCTTTGTGCTCAATATCCTTTCGGCCGGCTCTTTATAGTATCATCTTAAAAATTATTACATACACTTTATATGTAAAAACAGCCTGTTATACAAGTAAAAACCGATTAACAAAATATATCTCAACATATTTAAATAACAAAAAAGCAGGGCACAATCACACCCTGCTTTATCGTTTATTTTATCGCAATTTTTTATTCCGCTAAAAGTGAATCTACCAATGCGGTTAATTGCACCTTATCGGCCTCTTTATATGCCGACTTAATCGTCACAACCGGTTCAAGAAGTGTGATATTTTTAAGGCTCTCAAATTCGGCTTTCATTTTCTTTGCCGCCATCGGCGCCCATGAGCCGTTTTCAATAAATCCCACTTTTCGATTTTGATAATTCTTGCTCTTTAAATGCGCGATAAAACTTTCCATAACAGGGAACAATCCGCCGTCGTATGTTACGGATGCCAATACCAATCTATCATAACGGAAAGCATCTTCTACGGCTTCTGCCATATCATCACGCGCTAAATCAGCCAAAGAAACTTTAATATCACTTTTTGCTTCAATCATTTCTTTCAACCGTTCGGCAACGGCTTTCGTATGGCCGTAAACAGAAGCATACGCAATAAAAATACCTTTATCTTCCGGGCGATAAGAACTCCATGTATCATATTTACCGATATAGTGGGCTAAATTCTCCGTTAACATCGGTCCATGCAAGGGGAAAATTTTTTGAATATCCAGTGTGCTCGCTTTTTTAAGTAAGTTTTGCACTTGTGCACCGTATTTCCCGACAATGTTGATATAATACCGACGCGCTTCACAATCCCATTCTTCATCCACATCCAATGCGCCGAATTTACCGAACGCATCCGCCGAAAACAACGCCTTATCATACGAATCATAAGCAACCATTACTTCGGGCCAATGCACCATCGGAGCCATAATAAATTGCAACGTATGTTTACCGAGTTCAAGCGGTGTTGTTTCACTCACAACCACTTTTCTATCTTCAAATGAAAGACCCGGGAAAAACTGCGGAATCATACCGAATGTTTTAGCATTGGAAACAATCTTTGCATGCGGATACTTATCCATAAACAGTTCGATACTGGCGGCATGATCGGGCTCCATGTGCAACACGATTAGATAATCCGGCTCTCTGTTACCCAACACCTGCGTTAAATTTTCAAACCATTCAGCCGTTGCCCGCTTATCTACCGTATCCATCACGGCAATTTTATCATCCATAATCACGTATGAATTATACGAAATGCCGTTCGGAATAATATATTGCCCCTCAAACAAATCCAGCGTTTTATCATCAACACCCACATAAAACGTTTCATTTGTTAATTTTTTCATCATGTTGTTTCCCTTTCGTTTGTATGAAAAATTAAGGCGAGTTTAACCGAATTTAAAAAAAATCACAAGCAGAAAATGAATCTTCGCTTAAAATACCTATTTTCGTTCAGCCTACCGCATTATTGCGCCGTTGCCGTCGGGGTGTTAATAATATACAACAACGATAATTCATGCAAAATTTCAGGATGATATAAGCAGTATTTTTCTTCATCCGGCGTTAATTCCAATTCACCGCTTTGCGCATAGCCTTGAATTTTTTGCGCCACACCGCGAATCGTTTTCATCTCAAAATCAGGCTCCGGACCGTTGACCGACAACATGTATACATGCATTGCCTGATACACGGGATTCATTTTTAATAAATCAACCCCTTTTTCTTTGGGCGCAACTTCCCGTAATTCCGCTCCGGCCTGCTCGGCTTTCACCAGAATATCGGGTTTATGATATTCTTCCGGAATAATAAATAATTTATGCCGTTTGGACCATTCTCCCACACTTTCACGTGATGACCATACAGATAGCGGAATGGATAAAATCAATCCGAGCGTAATCGGCAATGTCCAGTAAAATAAACTGTTCGCATATAAATAAACAATCACCGATACGCCGATACCGATAACCGTATGCCAAAAATGGCGTCGGATGGCCACCAGCCACGGCGTGCCTGTTTCGTCCCGATTTTGCGCATTCCAACCGGCATCCAATCCGAGCAAAATATCCAAAACGATTTTACTTTGGAACAACATCATAATCGGCGCAATCAACGCACTGAATATAAACTCAACAATCAGCGTTTTCATCAATCCGAAAAATCCGCCAAACTCTTTAAGGGGTTTATGCTGAATTAACACAACCAATCCCCCCAAAATTTTCGGGATAAACAACATACCCATTGAAAGTAAAAATAAGACCAACGTACCGATTAAATCAAACACGGGCCAAGTCGGAAATAATGTTTTGGTATCGGTAAAGTATTCGGGCGGGAAAAACTCGCGCCATAAAGCAATGCCCAATCCTAAAAATAAAAACAAAAACCATAGCGGAGAAGAAAGATATGACATAATCCCCAACGTGAAATGAATCCGTGAAACAGGATGCAGTTTACGCGAAAACAAAATCCGCAGGTGTTGTAAATTCCCCTGACACCAACGCCTGTCTCTAATCACAAAATCCAACATGCTCGGCGGACACTCCTCATAACTTCCCTTCAATTCGGGCAACATCCAAGCCAGCCAACCACCGCGACGAATTAAAGCGGCTTCCACAAAGTCATGGCTCAATATATGTCCACCGAACGGGGCTTGTCCCGGGAATACGGGCAATCCGCAACATTCCATAAATGCCCGCGTGCGAATAATGGCGTTATGTCCCCAATAATTGCTGTCCCATACCTGCCAGTAAGCCAATCCCGCACTAACAATCGGACCATACACCCTGCCCGCAAATTGCTGAACACGGGCAAAAAACGTATGCCGATTGATAATCATCGGCGGAGCCTGAATAATCCCCGTTGTGGTATTAACCTCCATAAATTGCGCCATTTTAACAACGGTTTTACCGGCCATTAAACTATCGGCATCCAACACCACCATATAATCATATTTTGCACCCCAACGCATGCAAAAATCTTCTATATTACCGCTTTTACGGGCGGTATTTTTCGGGCGATGACGATAATAAAGATTTATCTCTTTCGGAAAAAGTTTTTTAGTTTGCAACCAAAGTGCTTCTTCTTGCACCCAAACTTGCGGTTTTGTGGTATCACTCAACACAAAAAAATCAAACGCTTCTCCCTGCCCCGTTGCCGATAAATCCCGTGCCATTGCTAAAAGATTAGCGTATACGGAAGTTGGGTCTTCATTATAAACCGGCATTAAAACAGCCGTTTTCGTTGAGAGTTTCGTATCCTCGGGCACACGCTTAATTCCCGGCATTTTGCGGTGTCGTAAAATCTCCCAAAAGCCAAAAAGGCTCGACCAAAAAAACAGTGAAATCCAAGCAAAGGTAATACAAAACAGAAAAACAAGTCCGATTTTTAAAGAAATATCTACATCCGTCGGCATAAACGTTGCCCACTTAATCGTGGCAAGCACAACGCATATCAACACCAGCCCGAATAATTTTATTCTGCGCCAAATCACTTGTCGTTTGCTGATGGTTGAAAGCACCACATATTCCTTTTCCATATCCAACTCCTTGCCTTTTTATTTAAATCTGCCATTATTGATTGAAAATATTTTTACTTGACTCACTGTTGGGCAGATAATGCAAAAATTTTCCTTTTCCCGCTTTGCGATTGATTTTACCTCACATCATTTCCCGCTGACGGATTTTACCACCAATTTTACCCCCTTAGCCAACGTTTTCTTTATTTTCCATACGGGGTGGAATGTTTTAATGCTTTGACGGAACATATCCGCCCGAATTAAATCCGGCGCTGCCTGAAAGAGTTGCTGATGAAAACAAGCAATAAGCATTTTCTCGTCTTCGTTTGAAATTTCATCAAACAAATTGATTTTTTTATATAACTTTTGCGCCAAGAAAACCATTTTAAAATAATTCAAGCGTTGCGTGGCCGGCAAGCCCGTTTCGGGTAAGATATTATCTAAATACGATTGAATGTGCCCATCCAATAATTTGCTGACGTCATCGGGGTGCAGATTCCCTTTTTCTTTTTGCAATTTTTCAACAATGGCACTTGCCAAAGCGGGCGAATCATAACCCCACTCTTTTAAATAGGCGTTCACCCAGTCTTCAATGGTATAAAATTTAATACTCCCCATCACGACTCCTTTGCTCTTATTTTCCGCTCTTGTGCATTGCGCTTTTTTACGGCAGATATTGATAAGTCCATACTTCCGTTAAAACAGCGTCTTTATCCGAATCGCGTGCCGATTTCAATGATGCCCGCAATTCACCCGTCCGTCCGTTTGGTTTAAAATCAAAGAACAAGCGGTATCCGCCATCCATGCTGTTTTTTTGAACAACGGTATTCATAATACTGCCGGCATCAACGGATACATCCGGTACCAGTTGCGCAACATCCGTTATTTCATCCAACACACCACCTTTAAAATCAATCACGTATTTAATTTTTGATTCTTCCGGCACTCCCGATACACCGCCGACACCCGTCCGCGTGGCAATAATTTTACCCTTGTTATCCGATTCGGGATCTTCACTCGTCCAATACATCCGATACTTAAATGTATAAGACTTTCCTTTTTGAATTTTCTCATCCGGCCACCAAAAAGCCACCACGTTATCATGAATTTCTTTATCGGACGGAATTTCTACCAAATGCACACGCCCCGTACCGAATCCTTCCAGAGGCTCAATCCATACGCTCGGACGTTCCTGATAATGCGCTTCAAAATCTTGATAATGGTCGGGGTTTCTATCCCGTTGGAAAAGTCCAAACCCCTTCGGCGCTTTATCTGAAAAAGAACTCATCCGCAACTGCCTTGAATTATCCAACGGGCGCCATAGCCATTCATCATTGCCGTTATGAATGAGCAACCCGTCGCTATCATGCACTTCCGGCCGATAATCAAAAAACTTATTTTTGGTATTTTCACCGAATAAATACATACTGGTGAGTGGCGCAATCCCGATTTTTTGAATATCCGCCCGCGGGAAAAGAGTTGCCGTTACGTCAATCTTCGTTGCTTTCCCCGGTTGAATAAAAAAGGAATACGCGCCCGTAATACGCGGGCTGTCCAAAAGGGCATAAATCGTCATATTACGCTGACGCATAGCCGGCCGTTTCACCCAAAATTCTTTAAATATCGGAAATTCCTCACCCGTTTGCACACCCGTATCAATGGCAAGTCCGCGCGCCGAAAGACCGTATTTTTGATGTTGCCCGAGTGCACGGAAATAACTGGCGCCCAAAAACGAAATCAATTCATCATAGTAATCCGGCGTATTCAGCGGATAATGCAACCGAAACCCCGCATAATCTATATTCCCTTTGATATTATCAATCGGCTTATCATTCAACGTAAACGCACTCGGCGTATACGGCATATATAATTCTTCGCCGGCAATAATCTGATTAACACGAACGGAATTTTGATAAATGGAGCCCATGTGAAAAAATTGGATTTCAAACGGAATGTTTTTGCGATACCACGGCCCGTGCTCGCGCACATAGCGCAAAGAACGGAACGTATCATAATCCATATTTGCCAGTTCCGGCGGTAAGTTAACTTCTTCGGCGTGATACGGCTTTTCCGATAACTTTTGAGCCTTTTCTATAACGTTTTGATAGTTGAATACGGCGGAAAATGCCGTTTGACTCCATAAAACGGCGCCGACAATCATCATTCCGAATATTTTTCTCTTTTTCATACCGTGATAACCCCATCTTTTACTTTAATCCCGTTATACCGATTTATCTTGTTTCGTTTCGATTCGGCATACAACCTGCGTCAGCATACGATTTTTTATGCTGTATTGCAAGCCCTATTTTCGCACGGCATCAAGTGCCTTTTGCAAAATACGTGCCGCCGCTTCGGCATCCAACACTTCTTTTTGTCGCTTTAAACGCACACCGCGTCCGTTCATGGCCTCGGAAGCATACTTAGATGTATAACGCTCGTCAACCAACAAAACGGGCAACCGGTATTTTTCAATTAATCGCGCGCAAAACAGCCTTACCTGACCGGCGATAAATCCCTCCGTTCCGTCCGTTTGCAACGGCAATCCCACCACAAATCCCGTAATTTCTTTTGCCGGCACAATATCATCCAATTCTTTTAATTTATGAATAATTTTGAAGGGAGAAGAAATTTGCCTTTCTTTATCCGAAAGAGCCAAACCGATTCGCACACTCCCGTAATCAACACCCAACAACCGTCCGCTTGTTTCGGAAAGAAAATGCGGGTCGGTTGATAAAAAACCTTGTAATTCGGATTGAAATTGTTTATCATCAGTCATCATTGTTTCATGTTATAAAGGAAAATAAGAAAGATGCAAGTAAAAAATGTCATTTTAGCAGCAGATCATGCGGGTTGTCCCTTAAAAGAAGCCATTCGCAAATGGCTTATCGAGCATGGTATTCAAGTGCATAATTACGGCACGAACGATCCGAACATTCCCGTTGATTACCCAGATAAAGCCGCCAAATTGGCAGAAGGCATTGAGCGTGGCGAAGCGCTGTTCGGGATTTTAGTATGCGGTTCGGGTATCGGCATGAGTATTGCCGTTAATCGGTATGATTTTATCCGCGGTGCTTTGGTTTGGACACCGGAACTCGCAACCTTGGCTCGTCAACATAACAATGCAAACGTTTTGATTTTTGGCGGACGTTTTACGGATGAAGCCGTTGCGATTGAATGCGTTAAGAACTTTTTAACAACACCGTTTGAGGGCGGTCGTCATCAGGTTCGCGTCAACAAACTTGAAAGGATGCCTCATGACTTTGAAAAATAAAAATAACTTCTTTCATGCACCATTGGTTGAGGAAGATGAAGAAATTGCCCGAATTATCACGCGGGAATTATGGCGTCAACAAGAACACATCGAATTAATTGCGTCGGAAAACATTGTTTCGCGCGCCGTTATGCAGGCAATGGGCAGTGTTCTCACAAATAAGTATGCCGAGGGGTATCCCAATCACCGCTATTATCACGGGTGCGAATTTGTGGATGAAGTGGAACAACTCGCGATTGACAGGGCCAAAAAATTATTTAATGCGCAATTTGTGAATGTGCAACCGCACTCGGGTTCGCAAGCAAACAGCGCCGTTTATTTAGCCTTGTTGCAACCGGGCGACACGATTCTCGGTATGGGATTGGACGCCGGCGGACACCTCACACACGGTTCAAAAGTTTCCTCATCGGGAAAATACTATAAGAGCATTGCCTACGGTTTAAATCCCGATACGGGATATATTGATATGGAATCGGTTGAGCGATTGGCGGTTGAAAATCAGGCGAAGTTAATTATTGCCGGCGGGTCGGCTTATCCGCGGGAAATTGATTTTGAGGCCTTTCGTAAAATTGCCGATAAAGTCGGCGCCTATTTGATGGTGGACATGGCGCATTTTGCGGGTTTGGTTGCCGGAAAAGTTTTGCAAAATCCGTTGGATTATGCTCATGTTGTGACAACAACAACGCACAAAACATTGCGCGGTCCACGCGGGGGTATGATTCTGACAAACGATGCCGAAATTGCCAAAAAAATCAACTCTGCCATTTTCCCCGGATTACAAGGCGGTCCGCTGATGCACGTGATTGCAGGCAAAGCCGTTTCGTTTGCCGAAGCATTGGACGATTCGTTTAAAGCGTATACCCGTCAAGTTGTTTCAAATGCCGCCGTCTTAGCGAAAACGATTAAAAAGCAAGGGTATAACCTTGTATCCGGCGGAACGGATACGCATTTGATTTTAATTGATTTACGCGATAAGGGAATCACGGGGAAAGACGCCTGCGACGCACTGGCAAAAGCCGGCTTGATTTGCAATAAAAATGCCGTGCCGAACGATCCGCAAAAACCGACGGTTACATCGGGTTTACGTGTCGGCAGTCCGGCGGGCACAACGCGCGGTTTCAAAGAAAAAGAATTTGAACAAATCGGCTTAATGATTACGCGTGTTTTGGATTCGCTTCAATCGGATGAAGAAACAAGGCAAAAAGCCATTACCGCGGTCAGAGCCGAGGTCAAGCAACTTTGTTTGGATTTTCCGATTTATACGCGCGCAATCGGGTAACACGTGATAGAATCGTGAGAGAACGGATAAGTAAGGAAGAGCGATGAAATGTCCTTTTTGCGGCTGCACGGACAGCCAAGTAAAAGATTCACGGCCGAGTGAAGATTATTCTTCCATTCGGCGCAGGAGGCAGTGTCCGCAATGTGGCGGACGATTTACGACGTTTGAGTATATTCAAAGCCGTGATTTAATTGTCGTTAAGAAAAACGATATTCGGGTTCCGTTTGAGCGTGAAAAATTGCAACGGTCTATTTTATTGGCCTTACGAAAACGGTCGGTTGATGCGGATAAAGTAGAGCAAATGGTCAATTCCATCATTTCGCGATTAGAAAAATGTGGCGAATCCGAAATTCAATCATCTTATATTGGGGAATTAGTGATGGAAGCACTTTTAGGGGTTGACAAAGTAGCGTATGTGAGATATGCCTCCGTCTATAAGAATTTTAATTCAATGGAAGATTTTAAAGAATTTGCAGCCAGATTAACAGAGGAAAAATAACGATGTCAAATGCAACACAAAAATTTACGAATGCACGTTTAATGGCCGTTCAAGCCGTTTACGCCAAAGAATTATCGGGAGAAAGTTGGGAAAAAGTCGTTTCGCGTTTTTTAATGGGCGAAACGGGCGGAGAAGTGATTCAAGATGGAATTGCAGGTCGTGAAGAATTTATTAAATTAGAACCGGCCGACGCTAAATTGTTCACAAGTTTGGTATCTGCCGTTCAAGAAAATGATGAGATTTTAACGCAAACCATTCAAGACAATATTTCCAAAAAAGTGGATTTCAACCGATTGGAAATTTTAATCAAGTGTATCTTAAAAGTCGGCATGGCCGAGTTTAGCGTTAACCCCACATTAGATGCGCCGATTATCATTAACGAATATACGGATATGACGCGGGCATTTTTTAACGGTCCCGAAATTAAAATCGTGAATGCCATGTTGGATAAATACGCCAAAGTGATGCGCGGATAACGAGTTTATCAAGAATCGTCAACTCCTCAAAAAAGTTGATCGGATTGAAAGATAAAGAAGACGCGTCCGAGAAACAACATGCAACCAACGCGGTGCGTGTTCAGGATATGGAACGCAAAAAGTATTTTTTGATGAAAAAACGAGCTGTGTCAAGATGAATAACGCAATGAAGAGGCGTTATTATGCTCTTAACGCAACGTGAATTTGATTAAAAAAGGATATTTTTTTCAAAAAGCAAAAAAAATACTTGATTTTTGTGTAAAGATTGTGTATAAGGAAGTCCTTAACAAATTCTATGGAGATAAAAATGAAAAAAAACATTCATCCGGACTACCATGAAATTACGGTTGTGATGACAGACGGCACGGAATTCAAAACACGCTCTACGCTCGGTAAAGAAGGAGCCGTAGTTCGTTTGGATATTGATCCGTTATCTCATCCGGCTTGGACGGGCGTTTACCGTTTGATTGACAGCGGTGGTCAATTAGCAAAATTCAACAAGAAATTCGCCGGATTCAAAAAATAAAAATCCCGATTTTTTTAGAATGATTAAAAAGCCGCTTTTTGAGCGGTTTTTTTAATATGAGCGTTATTTTCATGTTATCTCTGATGATACAAAATAATAAACTGATATAAAATACAAAACGGCGCAGAATAAACGGCGTTATTTGGAAAAAGCCCGGCACTTCAATCTGTTATATGATACGGATTATTATATCATATATAAACAAAAAAAATCTCCCTCAAGCAATCCCCGAAACGAGATAAAAAAATCAAAAAAATAAGATAATTCTACATAATTATACTTGATTTTGCGATACAAATGAAGTATTTTAGTCTGCGTTATATTTTTATAAGGAGTTTTTTATGCATCAATATCGCACACATACATGTGGCGCCTTACGCGCGGAAGATAAAGGAAAAACAGTTCGTTTAGCCGGTTGGGTTCATCGCAAACGCGATCACGGCAATTTGTTGTTCGTTGATTTACGAGATAATTACGGTATTACACAGTGCGTATTGAATACATCCAGCCCGCATTTTACAACGCTGGAAAAAATTCGTCCGGAATCGGTTGTGCGGATTGACGGCACGGTACTTTTAAGAACGCCTGAAACAGTCAACCCCAAAATGCCGACGGGTGAAATTGAAATTGAAGTCAAAGATGTTGAAATTTTATCGCAAGCCGATGTTTTGCCGATACAAGTTGTTGCCGAAACAAAAGACTTATCGGAAGAGCAACGCTTAACCTATCGTTTCTTGGACTTACGGCGCGAAAAACCGCATGCCAATATTTTACTGCGCAACAGTTTTATTTATTCTTTGCGTAAACGGATGTGGGCTGCCGGATTCAGTGAATTTCAAACACCGATTTTAACGGCTTCATCACCGGAGGGCGCTCGGGACTTCTTGGTTCCTTCGCGTTTACACCAAGGAAAATTTTACGCGTTACCGCAAGCCCCGCAACAATTCAAGCAACTGTTAATGGTATCGGGCTTTGATAGATACTTCCAAATTGCGCCGTGTTTCCGCGATGAAGATGCCCGCGCCGACCGCTCACCGGGAGAATTTTATCAATTAGATATTGAAATGTCTTTTGCCACGCAGGAAGATATTTTCGCAACGGTAGAACCGATTATTCACGATGTATTTGTTGAGTTTGCGCCAAATGCGACTGTTTCGCCTGCTCCGTTTGTTCAAATTCCCTATAAAACCGCTATGGTAAAATACGGAACGGATAAGCCGGATTTGCGTAACCCGTTAATTATTGAAGATGTTTCCGAAATTTTTGCCGGTTCGTCTTTCGGATTATTCGCCAATCAAGTGGCTGGCGGTGGATTTGTGCGCGCCATCAAAACGCCGGATACGGCATCCAAACCGCGCAGTTGGTTTGATAAGATGAACGGATTTGCCGTTGAATCGGGCTTCGGCGGATTAGGCTATATAACATTGGCTACCGAAGGAAATAAAGGGCCGATTGCTAAAAATTTAGATGCCGATCGCATTGCGCGCTTAATTGAAAAAACGGGAGCCAAAACGGGCGACAGTATTTTCTTTGTATGCGGTAAAGGCGAAAAGACGGCAAAATTTGCGGGACAAGTTCGCACATTACTCGGCGAAGAATTAAACTTGATTGATAAATCCCGTTTTGAATTTTGCTGGATTACCGATTTCCCGTTCTATGAAGAAAATGAAGATACGGGCGCCATTGAATTTTCGCACAACCCGTTCTCAATGCCACAAGGCGAAATGGAAGCGTTGACAACGAAACATCCGTTAGAAATTTATGCCTACCAATTTGATATGGTATGCAACGGATATGAGATTTTGTCGGGTGCTATTCGTAATCACCGTCCGGACGTTATGTATAAAGCGTTTGAAATTGCGGGATACGGTCCGGAAGTTGTGGAGCAAAAATTTGCAGGACTTTTGAGTGCCTTTAAGTTTGGTGCACCCCCGCACGGTGGTTGTGCTTTCGGTATTGATCGTTTGGTTATGTTGTTAACCGATGAAAGTTATATTCGTGAAGTGATTGCTTTCCCGATGACACAACAAGGATTAGACTTATTGATGAAAGCACCGACGGAAGTAACCGAGCAGCAATTACGCGAATTGCACATCAAATTGAGATAAATATCATTTTTTGATTTATTTCGGTATTAAGATAGAAAGGGGTCAATTTTCAGTTGATCCCTTTTTTATATATAAATATAATTTTTGACATATATCCAAATAAGAATAATAATTTTATCTTGACTTTTGTATTATTTTCTCATACTATCCTGTAGGTTATCAATAAAGTAACGGAGAGAGGAAAATGAAAAATATACTTATCGGCGTTTTAGTACTAGCTATTTGTGGGTTATCAGCAAATTATTATTTTGAACATCAAAACATACCACCTTGCGGATACGATAAAGAAGACGTCATTCAAACATTTCAAGACTGGTTAACAAATGGCATTAAAAACACCAACAAAACAGAACAAGAAAATCCAATAACGGTTCTTGACATAAAAGGCATACTTGAATACAACACTTCTCCTGAAGTTTTGGGACAGAAAGTATACGAAGATATAAAAAACAGTCGTATTTGTAAGGCAACACTCATTGTTGACTTTACGCCTCTCGGTCAAACCAGGAATATTGAAGAAATAAATGTTCGGTTTCAAAAGGTACTTACTTCACCCAACGAAAATGGCGATAAAGAATTATATTATTCCATGACAGGGTTTGATGTGGAGCAAATGTTAAAAGAAGCCATTCCGCTATATAAAAAATATAACGACTAAAAAGGAAATATTTTTATCAATTGGTGAAGACTAACTATTGTATCACGAATTAAAAATTTTTTGATGCCCATAAAAAACGGGTTTAAGCGAATAAACGCAAACCCGTTTTTATATTGAGTTTTTATATTGAGCACGGTTATATACCGCAGATTATTCTTTCAAGACACAATAATTCCCATCCAACGTGCGTTCTTCATAGCATTCCATACAAGCGTCGGTTATATTCTGAACATTCACGCGTTCTTCGGTATCGCACGGATAACATTTATTATCCGCACCGCGCAACGGCGCATCTGTGGGGCATTTCGGGACGCACATATCGTTGTATCTATTGCGTGTATCAGGGCACCGTTCACAACCATCATGAGAAACACCGTATACACTGATATTTTTTTCTTCATCACAAGAATAACATTTCCCATCATTACCGGTAAATGTTCCCTCCCCGCAAGGAATTGAACAATAATTATCATTCCATCCATTCGCTACGCGATATACGCATTTTTGCGAGCAACTATTTATAGCTGTTGTCATTTTTATTGCATTAGGCTCGGTACAATTATAGCATTTTCCATCGTCCCCTCGGAACTCACCAGTAGGACAATCCAATACACAATATAACCCAACAATAGTCCTATCGCTACATTTTTCACACCCATCATGAGAAACACCGTATACACTGATAGTTTTTTCTTCATCACATGAATAACATTTTCCATCAGCACCTGTAAATGTTCCCTCCCCGCAAGGGAGAGAACAGTATTCATTAAACCATCCGTTCGCTACGCGATATACGCATTTTTGCGAGCAACTATTTATTGCTGTTGCCATTTTTATTGCATTAGGCTCGGTACAATTATAGCATTTTCCATCGTCCCCTCGGAACTCACCAGTAGGACAATCCAATACACAATATAACCCAACAATAGTCCTATCGCTACATTTTTCACACCCATCATGAGAAACACCGTATACACTGATAGTTTTTTCTTCATCACATGAATAACATTTGCCGTTATTTCCCGTAAATGTTCCCTCCCCGCAAGGGACAGAACAGTATTCATTAAACCATCCGTTCGCTACTCTACTGGGGCATGTGCTGGCACATCTATTTATGGCATCATCCATTTCTATTGGATTTGGTTCATCACAACTATAACACTTTCCATTTGTTCCGCGGATTTCATTTTCTCCACACGGCAGAACGCATTTATTATTCCACACCTCTCTATTCGGGCAAGCGTTGCAGTTTTCATTGACGCCCGTAACGTCAACCCCGTTTTCTTCCTCGCAAGTGTAGCAGTTGCCGTTTTTATCTATGAGTGGTTTAAACCAGGGGCAACATTGGTCACCTGCCACATTGCAACAATAGCCGTTCATTGTGGACGGACAACAATACGGCCCTGCCCACCTGTCGCTCGTGCAACAGACTTGACTTCCCGTTAATATGTCTTGTCTGCACCGTTCATTACTCCCGCAGATTGACACACATACACCCTCCGCCGAACATCTTGCACATTTGCTCGCACAATCGTCATCATTATAGCATTCTTGATATGGCAACATATCGTCTTCCAAGTGCGCCCCGTATTGGAAGACCATGATTGCCGTTGTTGTCGGCTCGCCTGCTTCCGTCAATCCATCGCAGATACTTATGTTCCCATCGTAGGCTAAATCGCCCACTTTCATAATAATCGGCAATGTCCATTCCGTCCGCAAAATCATCTTACATTCATCTACCGGCACGTTCTGCACTTCTATTTCAAAATACTTCGGGTCTTCTAACCAATACGCTGCTATCGGATACCCAAGACTCGTATATTCTCCCATTTCCATGACGATTTCGGGATTCTCGGGGTCAGTTGTTTGTCCGTCAGCTATCGGGGCAATCGCATACGCCCGTAAATTGATTTCATGCACCGTTTCATTCGCCCGATACATCGTCATCGCATACCGATAGCCTGCAATTCCCGCAACCGATAAGACCCCAATCACCGCCAACACGCCCAGCATTTCTACCATACTCCGCCCGTATTCGGCCAAGCGCACTCCCCTTGTTCGCACGCCACAAAATCCACGCATACCCTTTAATCCGTTCAACCCGCGCAATCCATCCAATCCGTGTTGCGTTTGTGATTCTGCTAAACATCCTGTTTTTTGATTATTTTTCAAGCGCGCGAGGCTTATTTGATGCGCTGATTTTATCTCTCGTTTTGCGCGATTCGCTTTAAATTCCCCGTTTTTTACTTTTTTTGCATAAAAAGAAGCCAAATTAACTATTTGTTTTATTTTCATTTTTCTTATCCCCATTCTACATAAACGTCCGTTTATGTAGAGGGAGAACAGCGCAAAATCGTCCCACAAAAATCAATCTTAAAAAATCATTATTTTATAAGTAGATATTCACATTTAAATTTTCTCTTGATTATTCTAAAAATACCTTTATAATCTGATTTATACTATATCATCTAGACGGACCTTTTTGTAGAGTCCGCTTTTTTTGTGCCTTTTACTTAAATACCAATAAAAAAATTCGGATTATTTTACAACCCGAATCTTTTTTCTCTTTCCTTTTTAATGTGTTAGAAATCGTTGCGCACTTTTTCATCAAGCGATTGATTATACCGTTCATACGGATCATGTCCGTCAATTCGCTCGGCTGCCTCGTTTAAGTGATGATCGGCTACTTGTCCCATACGAGATCCCGTCTTGGCCAGGTCCGATGTAAATGAAACAGTCCCCGCACGATAACTTTGCATCCGTGCAATAAAGCGTTGGTATGTTTCCGTCGGTGTCATGCCGAGGAAAATCCAGGCAACCAAAACAAAGGCAATAATATGAACAACTAACCAAACGCACCCTTTGGAAATATTTTTGAGTGAAAGCATTTCTTTTTCCTTTCCGTTATGCTATAATTAAAAAAGAACATACTTATTATAATCAGAACATTTATACAAATCAATGAAAAAATTTCAAATTCATCATTATACCGTCTTCTTTACAAAAAAAGCACGCGCAAAAAATATCCGCTTGCGCATTGATCCCGCGGGAAATCTTTTACTGACGGCTCCGATTTTTTGCCGTGAATCTCAGGCGCTTTCATTTGTGACGGAAAATTTAGATTGGATTGAGAAACAAATGAACCGCCTTTTAAAACCACATTATTTTATTGATGGGGAAACGATTTTATTGCTCGGCAAAGAATATACGATTGCCCATCAACCAACATTTAAAGGTGGCGTTTGCGTGCTGGGAAATCAATTGATTGTCGGCGGAGAGGATTCTTTTTTACACCGAAGAATTACCGACTATGCTAAAAAAATATTGTATGTTTATATTCAAAATAAAACCATTGAATTTGCAGGTTTACTCAATGAGAAACCGCATAAAATAACATTACGCAATACCACTTCCCGATGGGGTAGTTGCTCTTCTCAAAAAAATTTAAACTTTTGTTGGAAACTGGCATTTGCCCCGCAATATGTGATTGATTATATTGTCGCACACGAAGTCTCTCATTTAAAAGAGATGAATCACGGACCTGCATTTTGGAAAACAGTGGCCTCATTAAACGTGGCACAAGCTGACGCTCAAATTTGGCTCAGAAAACATGGTAAGGAAATTCAACAAATAGTTTGAAAAAATTTAAATTACCTCTTTTCTTTCTTGAAAAAATGTGGTATACTCCAAAATAATTAGATAATTATATACAAAAAATAGCCAGATACTAACGCATATTTTTTTATAATGCCATAAAATAATAGGAGAAAATGTAATGACATCTACTTTGCCGATGAATCATCAGGCCGAGCACAGATCCGGTTCTGTTTGCGAAAGGACCAACCAGCAAAAAAAATAATTTATCGTGGTCCAAATGAATATATTTATCAAACGCCACCATTTGTTGGCGGATATTTAAATAATAAGTATTTTTTACTGAATTACCATCCGGAGACGCAAAACGATATACGCGCATGGATGGCAAAGCGACTTCTTTATACACCGGCTCCTATCGGGAAAGTTCTGGTTGATAAATTGATTGGTGAGATAATTAAAAGAGTGGGTAATCATGAAGCACATGCCGAATTGATAAATAATCTGAAAAATTATCGGACTTATGTTGAAACATTGAATCGGTTGCCCAAAGAAGCAACTCAAAATCCCCAAGAAACAAAATACCGTGTTTCCGATAAAGACCGCGCTCTGGCAAAAGAACGTGAAGAAAAAACAAAGGCATTGAAAGAAAAACGCGAAGCCGAACGCCAAAAAAGAAAAGAAGAAAAACAACAAAAACACGCCGAACATTTACGTATGATGCAAGAACAACAAGCAATTAAAGCGGAAAAAGAAAAAATGCGGTTATTTGAAAAACGCATTGAGTATTTACAAAAACACGAGACAAACCCCGTTGCCGAGGAAAAAGAAGGTTATCCGCTTTTCTATGGCTCGTTAGGAGGAAAAGTCTATTATATTTTGTTAAATCCCGAAAAACCGGCATTTCAGTTTGTCAGCACAAACGGAGCAATGCCGATTTCACCTTATGAATTACAGCCGATTTTAGAACAAATAGATACGCATTTGAATGAAGATGAACGATTTGATTCCGCGTTGGAAACAATCGGCGATTTGTATTTGAAGTTTACTCACAACAACCGAATCGCATCCAAAAACGAAGTTGCAAACAGCTTATATCAAGCAGCCGTGAATACGCTAACCCGTTCATAACACATAAAAAACGGCTTGATTTATTTGTTTTATGTCTGTTTTTGATACGCCTGTAAATCAAGCCGTTATCTGTTACATAGAACTGTTTTTTAATAGTATGCTGGATGTTTTTTACGAATAATTTTGTAAATAATCGTAAAAAACGTTGTGTTTTAAAAATAATATTGGTATAATAAAGAAAGTCGGGAGTTTTTGCTATGAATAAAATATGGCTTTTTTTATTAACAACTTGTGTTTCACTACCTGCATTTTGCGGTTTCGTTGAGGGCGAGAAAGCCTTTAATCAACAACATTATTCTCAAGCTTTTTCGGAATTTTTACCGCTTGCGAATGAGGGCGATTTCAGAAGTCAATACTATGTCGGTTATCTTTATGTTTATGGATACGGGGTTAATCAAAATACACAAGAAGGATTGCGCTATCTGCAAGATTCGGCTGACCAAAATTATGATATGGCGCAAGCTTTGTTGGGATACTTATATGCCGAGGGTGCAGTTGTCAAAGAAGATAAAAAGAAAGCATTGCAGTTATATCAAAAGGCTTCCGAACAAAATAATATCTCAGCCAATTTAAATTTGGGCATTATGTATTATACCGGCGACGGTGCTCCGCGTGATTATAAAAAAGCACTCAATTATTTTAACAGGGTTCCGGTGAATGAAAAACCGATTGTCAGCCGTTATCTTGGAAGTATCTATCTAAATAATGCTACGTTTCGGGATTATTCAAAGGCATTATATCATTACGAACTTTCGGCACGTCAAGGCGATTTAAGCTCTTATTTCGCATTGGGTGAAATGTATCGCAAAGGGTTGGGAACATCTCGTGATATGACAACGGCCATTAACTATTACAAATATGCAGCAACCGAAAACTATCCGCCGGCTCAATATATGTTGGGTATTATCTATGCAAATGGTGAAGGCGTAACGCGTGATATTTATAAGGGCTATGCGTGGCTTAAAGTTGCATCGGATCAGAATTTTACAATCGCAACGGATGCGTTGCAACAGCTGAGCAAAGGTATGTCGCTAACCGACTTGGAACAAGCACGCCGACAACTTGTTTTGGTTCAACAAAATGAAATGGGCAAGATGGATGCCCCTCTGGAACCCTTGGCGCCGACAGAAACAAAAAGCGAGGATACAGGCGTGAGTTCTTCTTCGCCGACGAGTTCCGTCTCATCCGGTTCGTCATCAAGATCAGGTTCGTCAAGACGCACATTGCGCCGGCGTCGCAGATAGGAGGATAAATGAAAAATTTTCTCAAATACTTCTTTGACTTCCATTCCATCAGTATTTTGGGTGTGATTCTCGGGTTTGCATTTTATAATTCACAATCGGAATCAAATCCGTTATCATCTTTTATCACGGCAGGCAATCTTTATGGCATTGCTTTTTTGATTGTGGCTGCTATTCATTTTATTTTATGGATTTTCAGCGATAAGGCAACAACTTATAATTTAAAAGGACGGTTGCTGACACTTGTCGGCGATTATTTCTTCTTTGTTGCAAGCGTGTTGTGCACTATCGGCAGTTTATTTGTATTAAATACATTTGTTTTGGGGTAAAACGGTTTCCTCGTATTCAAAGCTGATTAGAAATGACGGAAAAAATTTCTTTTTGTGGCATTCCGAACGGTTATCAGGGGTTTGTTTTAGGAAAATTGTTACGAGCATCTGCCGTGCATTGCCATATTGTGCCGAACGATAGACAGTTAGCCTTTGTGCGGGAAACGGTTGCGCTAATCAATCCGAACATTCAAATTTTATGTTTTCCGAATTGGGATACCGTTCCTTATGATCGTGTTTCGCCAAAATCGGATATTGTGGGCGAACGAATTGATACGTTAACAGCGCTTCTTTCTTTGGAAAACAGTCATACATTGCATAAGCCGATACTTGTTTTAACAACGGCATCGGCCATTTTACAACGAATCCCACCCAAAACTTTTTTTCAAGAAGGCACGCTTGAATTGGCGACGGGAAAAACAATCCCGTTTGAGCAAGTTAAACATTATTTGGCGCAAAATAATTATACGGTTGCGACAACGGTTATGAGCGTTGGAGAATATGCCGTACGCGGTGGGTTAATTGATGTTTTTCCCGCAGGGGCGACAAATCCGATTCGCATTGACTTTTTCGGCGATGAAATTGATTCTATTAAATACTTTGATGCCGTTACGCAACGGACACTTTCTGCCGTAGATAAAATTATTTTGAAACCCGTTGCGGAATATCGTTTAACACCCGAAACGATTGCCCGTTTTCGCACGAATTATCGCACACTGTTTAATAAGCAAAGCGATGATTATTTTTACGATAGTATTTCAAACGGAATTCCGGCGCAAGGTGTTGAGCACTTTTTGCCACTCTTTTTTGAAGAAACGGCAACCTTGTTTGATTACTTACCGCAAGCCTCATTCTCATTTGATTATCAGGCGGAAGAAGCCATCAAAGCGCGGACGGAGCAAATTCAGGAATATTACGAAGCACGGTGCTTTGCATTGCAAAATGATTCGGCGCTGACGAGTGAACATTATAATCCTATTCCGCCCGAATTATTTTTTATAACCGATGATGAAATAGAGGCACAATTATCGGGAAAGCCCGTCTATACCTTTTCTCCGTTTTTGGAGCCAAACGCCGTTGATCAAGGCGGTAGAATCGGACAAAGTTATGTAGATGTGCGTGTTCAAGAGTCGGCAGACATATTTGAATATGTGATTGATTCCGTTCGCACCGAGAAGCGAAAGCTGATTTTTTCGGCAACAACATTCGGTTCTGCGCAAAGACTAACGGGCGTTTTCAGAGAACATGGGTTTCCGCTATATGAAGCACATTCGTGGCAAGAAGCAGTTAAAAAATCCCCGTCGGTTTTAATCGCGCCGTTCACGAACGGATTTTATGATAGTGCTATCCGTATAATTACCGAAACGGATATGTTCGGCGAACGCATGATGCAAACGCGCAGAAGCGTTAAAAAGAAAAACTTTATCACCAGCATTGATTCTTTAAATATCGGCGATTTGGTTGTCCACCGCACGCACGGTATCGGTCAATTTGCCGGTCTGACAGCGATTAAAACAGGGAATATGACGCACGATTGCATTGAACTGGTTTATGCCGGCGGAGATAAATTGTTTGTCCCCGTAGAAAATGCCGATGTGCTTTCAAAATACGGCTCTCAAAATGCCACACCGGATACCCTCGGTTCACCCGTCTTTTCGCAACGACGCGAAAGAGTGAAAAAAGATTTGTTCGTGATGGCAGAGAAGTTAATCGGTATTGCATCGGAACGTGCGTTAAATCAAACAGAGCGGATTTTAATCCCGCACGGCACGTATCAAGAATTTTGTATGCGGTTTCCGTATGCCGAAACGGATGATCAACTGCGCACCATGCAGGAAATTGAGGCAGATTTGGCTCTCGGGCGTCCGATGGATAGATTGGTGTGCGGTGATGTCGGGTTCGGAAAAACAGAAATGGCTTTGCGAACGGCATTTTTAGTGGCGATGTCGGGGAAACAAGTGGCGGTGATTGCGCCGACAACCTTGCTTGCCATGCAACATGCCCAAACTTTTGCGGAAAGATTCAGAGGATTTCCGTTGCGCGTGGATACATTATCGCGTTTAGTGAGCGCTAACAGAACAAAAGCCGTTAAAAAAGAATTGGCTGACGGCACATTGGATATTGTTATCGGCACGCATGCATTACTTTCCAAAAACATCCATTTTAAACGTCTCGGACTGGTGATTGTTGATGAAGAACAGCATTTCGGCGTGGCGCATAAAGAGCGTTTAAAGGAATTACAAAAAGGTGTTCATGTATTAACGTTAACGGCAACTCCCATTCCGAGAACATTGCAACTTTCTTTGTCGGGCGTGCGGGATTTATCCGTTATTGCAACACCGCCGGTTGATCGATTAGCCGTTAAAACATTTGTGTCGCCCTTTGATGAAGTCATCATTAAAGAAGCTATTTTAAGGGAGCATTTCCGTGGCGGACAGGTGTTTTTTGTCTGCCCGCGAATTTCGGATATGCCACAGGTGCATGATGTTTTGCGCGCTTTGTTGCCCGACTTGCGCGTGGTAGAGGCGCATGGACAAATGTCGCCCACGCAGTTGGAAAAAATTATGATGGATTTTGAGGCCAAAAAATACGATATTTTATTGGCAACCAGTATTATTGAATCCGGGTTGGATATTCCCTCCGTGAATACGATTATCGTTTATCGGGCGGATATGTTCGGATTGGCGGCGTTATATCAACTGCGCGGACGAGTCGGCCGTGGCAAATTGCGCGCGTATGCTTATTTAACGGTTCCGCCACATGCACGATTAACATCAACGGCTCAAAAACGGTTAAGCGTGATGCAGGGATTGGATAGTTTGGGCGCAGGGTTTACGTTGGCAAGCTACGATTTAGATATTCGCGGAGCCGGTAATTTGCTCGGGCAGGAACAATCCGGACATATTCGTGAAGTCGGGGTTGCGCTTTATCAAAAGATGCTGGCAGAAGCCATTCAATCACTTCGCATGCAAAAGGCAGGAAAGACGCCACTTACGGAAGATTTTTCACCGCAAATATCCGTAGGGTTAACCGTTCTTATTCCGGATACATATATTCCCGATTTAGATACGCGTATGGAGTTATATAATCGGATTAGCGAACTGCAAACCGAAGCAGAGATTGAAAATTTAAAAATTGAATTGATTGACCGATTCGGGGCTTATCCAAAGGAAGTTGAAAACTTATTTATCACCATTCATCTTAAACTGCTATGTAAAACAGCACGTATTGAACGGTTGGATGCCGGCGAAAAAGGAGCCACCATTGCTTTTTGGCAAAATACATTCCCCAATCCGGCCGGCTTAATTGATTACATCTCATCGCAAATGGGAACAATCCGAATTCGTCCGGACCAAAAATTAGTTGTTATGCGTCCGTGGGGGAAAACAGAAGATCGCCTCAAAGGAATTGAAAAAATTATTATGCGTATTGCTTCACTTGCAAATATTAAAAATACTTGACAATTATTGATTTTGTGTTTATACTTCAAACACGAGGAAAAAATATGGATGAAAAAATCGGTTTAATTGTCAGCAATAATTTAAAAGCCAAAAATACGGCAACCGCTTTATTGCAACTTTATTCTGCCACACATGTATCCGTGCGGTTTTGTGCGAATATGCCTGTTGTGGAAGATATTAAAAAGTTCCAAGATATTTCCCGCTTTATTGCCGTCGGCGGAGACGGCACTTGTTTACGTGCCTTACGTATTGCGTATGAAATTGCAAATATGAAGCAATCGGAAACGGCCCCGAGCGTTTTCGGATTAAATTGCGGGCACATCGGTGCACTTTCAAATCCGGTAGGCAATATTCACGAACTACCGATGCGATTTGAAGAAGCAATGTATCTTTTAGCCAAACCATTATCGGTTAAAACAACGTTTCGCAACAAAATTATTTATCATACATTTTTCAACGAAGTGATTTTAAGACCGTATGCCAACATTACGCATTTAGATATTTCATGGAAAGAAGAAGATCGGTATAGAAAAACAATTCGCGGTGGCTTAATGGTCGCAACCAAAATCGGCGAGAATGCAATGAATGCCTGTAATTATACTGGGCCGGAAGAAATTGCTCCCATTCCGAACGATGATTATTGGCGTATCAGCACATTAAATGCCATGTCGAATGATACCAAATGCGATAAACCTTTTCAGCGAATTGTGCCGGCAAGTACAACGGTATTGGTCAATGTTATCAATCCGTATGATGATAGAAACGCGCAAATTATGGGGGATTCTTATTATAATGAGGGAGAAGAACCTTTGCTTGATTCGCAAGGGGATCGTATCGGCACAAAAGTGAAAATGTTGTTTGTGGATAAGATTCGAATTACCTCGGCAAAATACGGGGTATTATTGGCCCGTGAAAGAAGTCGGGAACGGGAATAATGATTAACTCTTCCAAACAGGAAAATGCTGTTAGGTAATAATGCTTGCTGTTGACAACGGTTTCTTTTCAAAACAAATTAAGATAAATTGCATATTTTTTGAATGTCAAAAAGAGCGGTTTTGCGCATAACAGCGCTATCAAAAATGTTGCGAGTCAAAGAGGATAAAAAGCCCAAGAAGGCAAAAGCCCAAGAAGATAAAAAGCAAAAAACCCCATGCAAGCATGGGGTTTATGTGTTAATCAAGAATGATTATAAAGCGGCTTTGGCTTTTTCAATCAAGCCTGAAAAAGCTTGAGCATCATTCAAAGCGATATCGGCCAACACTTTGCGATCCAAAGCAATACCGGCTTTTGATAACCCGTTCATAAAGCGGGAGTATACCATACCGTTTGCACGAACGGCCGCATTGATGCGGGCAATCCATAATTGACGGATTTCCGTTTTCTTCTTGCGACGATCGCGGTAAGCATATTGCAAACCTTTTTCAACTTTTTCTTTGGCAACCGTGTAAACTTTTGAATTGCGTCCACGATAACCTTTTGCCAACTTTAAGATTTTATTATGTTTTGCACGAACAGTCGTGCCGCGTTTAACTCTTGCCATTGTAGACCTCCTAGCCGATTAAATATTTCTTAATGATTTTTGAAACAACTTCACCCATAACAGCAGAACCGCGAGCGTTGCGTTTCATTTTTTGAGATTTACAAAGCAAATTATGGCGTTTAAAAGATTGTGTTCCTTTAACTTTGCCACTGGCCGTTAACGAAAAACGTTTTTTAACGGCACTTTTTGATTTCAACTTAGGCATTTCATTTTCCTTTATTTAATTAGGTTATACACACGTCGGAAGGCAGCCTGTATCAAAGCCTTTTTGACGAAACGGTTATTTTATATCCCAAACAAAGAAAAATGTCAAGTAAATTTTACTTTTTTACTTGCAAAAAAAAAACCGATTTGATACGATTTTACATAATAGAGGAGAACTTTTGAATGGATGAATTAAGTGAGCGATTAACAAACCTTGAAATGTTTGTCGCGAATCAAGAAAAAATGATGGATGAATTAAACGGCGAATTGATACGATTGAGCAAATTAACGGATAACCTGCTGGCTCAAAATAAAGTTTTGATGGAAGCGCTAAAAGAAAGTCCTGTAAAGCCTTTGTCCGAAGAAACACCGCCTCCGCACTATTAAAGGATAATATGATATGCGTATAATTAAGTATTTGGTTCTTTTGTTTATTGTAACTGTGGCAGTTGTTACGAGTTATTTGCCTTCAATGGATTTAACGCAACGGCAGAATCGCTTTTTGCTATGTATGAGCAGTTTTAAGCGCCCGATTTTTGCATCCGGCCAAATTTTCCGCTTAATGAATCAAACGTATCAAAATTTTGATATCAGCTTATCATTAAAGGGGGTAGACGAGGCATGGTCGCGCTTAACTTTTGAAAAAGAATGGCAAGACTTAAAGAAAGAAAAACGGTTGTTTGTGCGGTATGACGAGAATCGTGGGCAGTTGCACAATCTGTTAGATACCGTCCGTAATATTGATTTAAATAAATATGACTATTTTTGCAAAATTGATGATGATGACTGGTATGCACCAACCTATCTTCAAACCGTAAATAATGCACTGAACAAAGCGGACGGCATCGATATTACGCATACCACCAATACCTATATTTTGACGGAAGACATCTCCTCAACGCATTTTTCCGGCAACTTCAGCAATTTAAGCGGTCCGACAATGTGCTTTTCAAGAAAAATAATACAAATAGCACTGGATATAGAAAAAGATCCGAATTTATTGCAAAAATACTTACCGGGAGAAGCGGATCCGAGGCTGTTTACAACAAGCGAAGACAGAATACTCCACCACACAGCGCAGAATATTGGAAAAGAGCAATTTCGCACGGATACGGAGCCACAAGTAATTTTTGGTTGGCAATATCGTTCCGTAATGAGAAATGATAATTATGTGAAATATTAAAAAACGCTTGACAAAAGATATAACATCTGATAAAATGGCTGTATGGAATGAAAAAGAGGAGGAAAAAATGGATTTTTTTTCGGATACAAAAGGAAAAATCAAGGCAATCAAAGAAGGAGTTAAACGCTCTATGAAACCGTTTGCCTGTTTGGCGATCGGGGCGGTTATGTCGTCTTGTGCGGGAACGGGTGTTACAACGGGATCAGCGATAACCACGTCTTATTTTAACGGAAGTTCACGTGTTACGCAGACGAATTATGTGCGCCAAAGCACAACGAATGCCGCCAGAGAAAACGAAATTAATTCGCGTGCGGTCAGAAATTATGCCTCTGCATTTAAAACGGTATCGGATTCTTTGCGCCGGTGGCGGTAGGTTGTTAAAGAGATTCGCCAAAGAACATAAGAATTATCCCTGCTTCGGTGGGGATTTTTCTTATCATACATAAGTAGATAAGAATAAAAAATTTTTAAAAAGAAAAAGGGATAAAAAGCGTAAAATAACCTATTTTGAGTAGATTTTTATCAATTAAATGACAAAAGATGAACTTTCGCATATTTTTCTCTTGATTTTTAGAAAAAAGAACGCCATACTACAAACGTATTTCATTTTTTTTAAGGAGTTGAATGATGAAAAAACAAATACTCACAGTTGTCTTATCCTCAACACTTTTGTTATCCGGTTGTGCCAATTGGTGTGATGAATGTGCTGACGGTTCTTGCGAAGTTGTCACGTCACAAGTTGTATTACCCACATCAGCGTTATTTGCTTTTGATTCGGCCAAATTAACAATGGCTGATGATCAAGCATTAGCAACGGTAGTAGAACGTTTAAAAGCCGAACCGGAAGAAAAAGTTCGGATTTCCGGTTATACAGATAGCACAGGTCCGGAAGCATACAATATGAAGTTATCACAACGTCGTGCTGATGCGGTAGCTGCTTATTTAGCAGATAACGGCATTGCTACGGATCGTATTTCAACAAAAGCATTTGGTGAAGCTGATCCGGTTGCTTCCAATGAAACAGCCGCAGGACGTCAACAAAACCGTCGTGCAGTTGTTGTTACATACAAATAAGCAACAAAAAGCAATAAATGAAACAGGGTGTGATTACACCCTGTTTTTTTTATGATTTATTACTTTTGAGATAATAAGGAACGCAATGAAACGAGGCACAAAAAAACGGACTCTACAAAAAGGTCCGTTTAGATGATATAGTATAAATTAGATTATAAAGGTATTTTTAAAATAATCAAGAAAAAATTTAAATATGAATATCTGCTTGTAAAATAACAATTTTTTAAGATTGATTTTTGTGGGACGATTTTGCGCTGTTCTCTCTACATAAACGGACGTTTATGAAGAATGGGGAGAAGAAAAATGAATATAAAACAAATAGTTAACTTGGCTTCTTTTTATGCGAAAAGAACAAAAAACAGGGTGTTTGATACGAATCGCGTAAAACAAGAGATAAAATCAGCGAATCAAACACGCCTCATGCGCTTGAAAAATAATCAAAAAACAAGATTTTCAGCAGATTTGCAAATGCAACGCAGTGTGAGCGGATTAGCTGGATTGCGCGGGCTGTGCGGATTAAGAAGCGCACGTTTGGCCGAATACGGGCGGAGTATGGTAGAAATGCTGGGCGTGTTGGCGGTGATTGGGGTCTTATCGGTTGCGGGAATTGCAGGCTATCGGTATGCGATGGATAAATATAGAGCCAACGATATTATCTATGAAGTGAATTTACGCAATCGGGATACATGGCATAAATACCAGCTGGACGGGTTGCCCGAAAATGAAGATAGGCTGAATGAATGGGCAGAATACACGTCAACGGGATTTCCGATAGGGGTTTATTTGCG
>CALXVP010000013.1 GCA_944392125.1 uncultured Alphaproteobacteria bacterium
ATTGTAGCATATTGGTATTAGATGTCAAGTCGCAACACGTAGAAAGGCACCAATACCCCGGCATTAATTGTAGCATATTGGTATTAGATGTCAAGTCGCAACATTCCAGTCTGTTGTAACCGAGAATGCACCATTGTAGCATATTGGTATTAGATGTCAAGTCGCAACACACCGTCTGTCAATCCTAGTGTGTAACCGATTGTAGCATATTGGTATTAGATGTCAAGTCGCAACCTTTATCCAAAGAACCGGAAAGAAAGTCCATTGTAGCATATTGGTATTAGATGTCAAGTCGCAACTTCCCGGATGTAAATAAGCCAACTCTTATAATTGTAGCATATTGGTATTAGATGTCAAGTCGCAACAACGGTTATATATAAATGATAATTATTATCATTGTAGCATATTGGTATTAGATGTCAAGTCGCAACAATTTTTCAACAATTTCGTTTTGATCAATCATTGTAGCATATTGGTATTAGATGTCAAGTCGCAACAAAGAATGCGACGATCTGGATTCCGCCGTTATTGTAGCATATTGGTATTAGATGTCAAGTCGCAACGTAACTTTCCGCGTTGTAAATCCCGGACGGATTGTAGCATATTGGTATTAGATGTCAAGTCGCAACTGGTTCTTCCTTTCTTTATAGTTACTACAATTGTAGCATATTGGTATGCATGTAAGTGCGATAGTATACCGCCTTAATCCCGTTTATAATACAGTATATAAAATCCCCAGCTCATTTTCCAATAGTAACCCCACCTTAAACTATCAATTAAAACTGTTCCATCTCTTTGAAGTTTTATCGGCATTTCGTATTTTTTTGCAAGGTACCTTTTTATACCTAACTTCGTAAAACTTCTTACAATTATTTCCACTTCTTACTTCTCCTTGCTCTCATCAGTAAATCAATCGTTTTATAATTTTCCCATTTATTTAATTCAATACATAATTTTCTAACCTTGCTTAAATTTTCATCGATATTATTAATTTCACTTGTAACTTCTTGATTATCTTTTATGTATGTAATCGTTTGCGTTATCTTGCCTTTATAATTTGATTCGCTATATTCAATAATCGGATACCCTTGATACATAAACCCTTTATTCCACGCCTGAATTAAATTTGATAATGAAATATATACTTCACAACTTGAATAAGCAGCACCACCACAATATCCACTCTCATAATAAACTTCCAAAAAATCTAAAATGATATCTTTAAACGGCGCATGCCGATAAAAATAATCTTTATATTTCCATATATAATCAAAATGATGAATAAACCATTCTCTATCTTTTTTTTGCTTTTCTTGAAATAGTTTTGCAAACTCTTCCCGTGAATAATATGTAAGAGAATCACGCTCGTTTTCTATTTGTTTGATTTGATTGCTGTATAATAGATATTGATTTTTATAATCTTGTAAATTCATACCGTTTCTCCTTTAGTTATTTTGTATCAGGCCAACAAGTAGAGCATAAATAGCCTCGATTGTTTTTATATAATATTATTTCTGTTTTGTCAAGATAAAAAAAATAAAATTTGTTTTTTACTTCCTTTTCAAAGCCAAAATAATAATTTGAAATCATATAATAATTTTCCGCTCACGGCTCACGGAGTCGCGTTTGATAAAGCAATCTCACATCGGGTTTAAAGAAAGTATCCGAGTTTAATCAACCAACCGTATACCTTTTTTCCGTTCTTCTTGGTATTTTTTGCTTATAAGCTCAATAAGGTCAATCAAAACTTCTTTTTTTCTTTTTTTAAAACCTCTTTATCGTTGCTCTCCATGTATTCTTAAAAAATCTCCGACAGTCTGTATTGATAGGTTAAATACTCTCCCATGTTGTATCCTTGTTCATTATACCAAAAACCACCTGCCAAACAGGTGGTCGGAGAGTTCACAAATCAAATTTCCCGAAAATGATTCCCATAACCTTTAGAACCTTTCAGCCCCTGAACATACGTCATAGGCTCCCCGACCAAAATAATGGTCAAGGATGATCAATCGGCTTTTTATCAAGCCGACCAATATCGGGCAAAATAAATAGACTTGCCCGCGGGAAATTTGAGCTTGTGACAGCCCTCTTGCACCTATCATAGGCACTCAAGATACAAGAAACACTCGTATCCGCACAAAGTATAAAAAATTATCGGATGAATTGCAACAATTAAATCGTGATATTTCACCCAAACTCCGATATTTTTGCGCTTCTTTTGAGCTTAAAAAATTTAGTTTTAAGAAAGATATTATTTATTAAAATAAAACCGCATATACTTTTTTCCTGCTTGATTTTTGTGAACAAAATATGATAGTATGCGTTATAAATAAAAGATGGTTAAAGGAAAACGTATGTGTGTATACTTATTAAAATTACCCGCCGAAAGCAAAAAATTTATTGCATTTTTGGAAACGAATGTTTTTCATCAACCGATTGAATCGGCGCGTCAATTTGCGCACGGATCGGCTTCCGAAAATTTTTTGATTACGGTTAATCATACGCGCTATATCGTCAAATTAATTCATCGCGAGCAAAAAAGCGAAACGGAAAGACTGGTGCGGATTTATGACTGTTTAAGCCAAAATCAGGCTCTTCGCACAACAAGTATCATTCATCTGAATCAATCCGCCTATTTTACTTACAATCACCGTTTCGGTATTGTGATGACCTACTGCAACGGGCATGCCCTGCCCTCCTATAAGATGACCAAACATCACTTTCAAGAAGTTTTGAAAGCATACGAGGCATTTCAAAAAATCAACTGGCACAATTCACCCGATATTCTCCCGGCCTATCGCATTCCCGACAAAATAAACAATCTGATTCAAATTGTTCAAAAAGCGGAACATACCCCGAAAACAATTTTCTTTCGCCTGTTTAACGGTGGATTTTTACATAAGACTCTCCTTAATTTCCTATTTCAGATAAAAGCCGATAAATCTGATTTTCCGACATCATTCGTTCTGCACGGCGATTTTCACAATAATAATTTACTTTTTCATAATAATCAATTAAGTGCCGTTTTGGATTTTGAAGAAATCAGATATGGATACCCAACGCAGGATTTAGTGCGCTATATTATTTGTTTAGTCCAGCGTCTGCCCGTTTTCATCAATCCGTTTTCCGTTTTTAAAGAATGGCTTGTTTTGGCAAATGCCTCTTTTCATTTTTCAACCGATGAATGGATTTACGGCTTGGATACTTACTTTATTATCCGAACCGAAAAACTGTTTCAAAAACTAAATAAGAAAAACAAAGTCAACCGATTATTAAAATTATGGCAACTTTACTTTTCCATTTTGCAATATCATCGTTTTAAAGAAATTATCCGCAGTTTGCCGGCTTGATTTTATCCCGTTTTTTCTACCGCATTCAAGCGATTCCCCAAAAGGGTGTCCCGATAATCGCTTGTTCCGATACTGCGAATGTGCCTTTTTACGTTTTTTTTGGGAAAAGGTGAATTTTTTACTGGTCAAACTCATCTTTTTTGATTATAATACGGTAAATTGATATATCATTATTAAGGACAAGCAATGAAAAAATGGCAAAGAACGCTCTTAATCGGCTTTATTTGGGGCTATATATTTTTATGGTGGTTTATCCGAAGCTTTTTATTGGCCAACTGGGATTTTGACTTTTTTAAACCGGCGCATTGGTCATTTTTGCTTAACGAGTTTGAAAAAGGCTGGGTTATTAAAAGCACAAGCGATATTATCTTTTTCATTGTTGCGTTAGGCGCATTCCCGCTCTTCTTACTCGGGTGGCGCTATTGCCTGCGCATTGAATGGCTGAAATGGATGCGCATCGGTATCAAACGGTTAATTGCATTCTTTACGGGAGGCGGTGCCTTTTATGCGCAAGCCCCTAAACAGATTCAACTGAAAAAACATTCTTCCAAAACAACACGGCCACGGCCGATGGGCGATATTGCGCGTCCGGCAACAAAAGAATCCGAGCTAAAAGTGCCGGTGGATGAGCCGATGGTCCCCGGCGAATCAAAAGCAAAAGAAGCATCATACGGCGGAGCGCACGCGGGCACTTCCTCCTTTACATCGCCTTCTTACACACCGCCGGCCGATTCGCCGTTCAATAAAGGATTTACATTACCCTCCATGCAACAAGGCTTTTCTATTGCTCCGGCGCCGAGTGCTTCTCATACAGGCACGAATGAATGGGGCATGCCGGTGCAAAGCGATTTTTCGGATCATTCGATGGATAACATTTTGCTTTCCGATATTAAATTGCCCGAGCGCACAAAGCTGGAAGAAAACATTCCCGCTATTTTTGATAACGCAGGTTATGTTGTTTTGCAAAAAACGGTTATCAATAATCAGCCGATTGATTATGTTGCCATCGGTGAAACGCGCATTATCGTAGCCGTAGAAGATACGCAATCCGGCGACTGGTTGGCAGATGAAGAACGCTTTAACGGTGAAGATCCGCTGTGGTTTTCGGAGAGTTCGCACCGTATTTCACCCGTTTTTCAATTACTGGAAGTCGTTAAGGGCTTTATGGAACGATTGGTTTCAAACGGGTTTCAGGGGAGCGTTGTTCCGATGTTTATTGAACGTAGCGGTATGATTATCAATGCCGAAGATATGCAAACAACGTGGAAAGATTTATCTGTTATCGTATGCCGAACGGATATGGGCGGACCCGATGAATTAAACAGTGTAGAGCAATCCGTTATGCCGACGGAGAAACCTTCGGAAGCAGTGATTGAACAAGTGAAAAAATCATTATAAAGGGGGAAGCGAAAAATGGTTTTTACGCCTGATTTTTGGGAAAAGAAATGCGATGAATTAAATCAAGAAAATGAGCAAGCGCCGAAAAGATATTTCTTTTGGCTGGCCAAGTCATTGGGTTGGATGCTTGTGTTGGTTATCGGAACGGGGTTGGCGGCATTCCCCACACAACGATTTTTAACAGACGGCATCAATCTGGCAACCGTTGATTTTTTCACAAAATTTATCCAGCAATCGCTGGCCGATGTCGGTTTCTTATTTTCAGCCTATAAAGAATGGTTTTTGCGCATTATTCAACTAGCGGATAATAGATATTGGTTCATCCCGTTTATTCCGTTTATTTGTTTAGGGTATACACTTTACGTGGGAATTAAATTAAATCCTTATCGCAAACAATTACAATTAAGGAAAACAAGGTATCACGTTCATTCCGAAAATACGGGCAACATTTAGTCAGGCAAGGGGAGTTTTATCATGGGATTTAAACGAGACAGTGCTTACGAAGATCAAGGGAAATTTATTATTTGGCTGTGTTGGACGTTTACGGCAGCCGTTTTAACATTTTTTGTTTTAATGTGGCTCATTATCCCTTTACAAACGTGGATTGTAAACGGGTTCAGCATTCTTTCCATACAAGACTCCATTACTTTCTGGAAAAAAGCCATTCCGAATATGAGCTATTTATTTTCCGTTTACGGCAGATGGTTTTCGGCATTTTTAAATCGGGCCAATCCGGAACCGATTATGTATTTACCGTTTTTACCGTTCGTTATGTTTTGGGTCGTTTTGATTGTGGGCATTATCAAAAACCCGTATGACTATATGCCTAAAATTTTCGGTGGCGGACGAATGGCAGAATATGCCGATATTAAAAAGATGAAATTATTTGACGGGTTTTGCATCGTGTTGGGGCGGTTTAAAGGGAAGTTGATGAAAATGCCCGAAACACTTTCTTGCTTGGTTGTTGCCCCTCCGGGAACAGGTAAAACGGTCGGCGTCGTGGTTCCCACAATTTTGGAATCTCCGGGGCTTAGTCTGATTGTTAACGACCCGAAGCCGGAATTATGTTTTAACACAACGGGGTATCGCGCCACAATCGGCCCGGTATTCGTGATTAACTGGGGCGAAAAAGATGATCCCGAAAAAGGCATTTATTATCCCAGTTGGAATCCGCTGTCTGCCTCATGTTTACCGCCGTTGGGCTCCGATCGGGAAAAATATATTGACTCCATGGTTGCCGTGTTGGTGGAAGAACCGAAAGGCGGTGCCGATCCGCACTGGTCCAAAACAGGGCGAAATGCGATGTCGGGCTTTTTACAATTTATTTCAAGCAAATGCGAACGGGCGCGGGCAAACGACTACTTCATTAACAAGTTAATGGAAAATAGTTTTGACCAAGAAGATGCCGCCGTGTTGGCAACGTATTACGACGGGATGAAAGATCAAAGTGCCTCTCTTGCCTTGCAATCGTTGCAACAAGGACAGTTGACGATTGATAACTATGCACCGATCGGCACATGGGAAGGCTTGCCGACGCAATGGCAGGGATGCGAACCGTGTATTGCCATGATTTTTGACTGGTTAACGGAATCGCAAATGAAAATAGCCGCCGATATTAAACGCCGTGCGGACGAAGGCGACCAGATGGCCATGATGGCGGATCCGATGCGCGATTTATTGGATTCGGCCGTTAAAGAAGCAGATAGATTTGCTTATGCGCATCGTGCCGTTGTGGAATTAAACCAGCTATCGGGAACACCGGATAAAGAGCGCGGATCAATTTTATCAACGGCACTTGCCGGTATTAACATTTTCAAAAACTCAGCCGTGCGTATGCGCACAAAGTTCAGCGATTTAACGTTCCGCGATTTACGGGGATTGCGCGATCCGATTACGGGCGAAATGAAACCCGTATCCGTTTATTTATCGGTAAACCAGGTAGATGCGCGCAGTATGAACGTTATTACGGGTATTTTTGTTGAGTTGATGAGTTCTTTCTTAATTTCAAATCCACCCAACTTTGTCGGCACGGACGGGATTAAGTCCGGACCGTTCCCAACGCTTTTTGTGCTTGACGAGTTCCCGCAAATGCCGAAACTGGCCGCCGTTAAAGACGGACCGGCCGTCGGACGTGGACAAAAAGTGGCTTACTTATTGATTGGGCAGGATTTAGGGCAAATTTCCGGACAATACGGGAAAGACGATTTGGAAACAATTATTACAACAACCGCTGCCAAAGTTATTTTGGCCCAAAACAACGAACAAACGGCAGAGCGGTTCAGTAAAATGATCGGAACGAAAACGATTGAAGTAGCCAGTTCATCCAGAACAGAGGGTGTGTCGCAACAAACAAACCCGTTTGCCGCAAACGTTTCCCGTTCGTTGCAAAGTTCCAGTGTGGTCGGCGCTTCCGATATGATGAGTTTAAGTTATTTAAAGCAATATGTCTTATTCCAAGGCTTTTTAAATCGGCCGATTTTGGCGGATGCCCCGCGGTGGTATTTGGATAAAAGCATGCGGAAAAAGTGCGCTATGGGAGCCTCGCCATGGGTGCCGTATTGGGTTGTGGCGCAACGGGAAGATACCGATATTCAAATGCTGAAAACAATGATGCAAGGACAGATTGAGGATATTGAAAAGAAGGTTAAAGGAGTGTAATATCGTTGACGGAGAGCTCGGATAAACTTGATTTTTCACGCTTGAATAATGAAGATAATTCTCTTATCTCATGGGAGGATTTGTTTCCGGAATACGCTATCGGCGGGCAAACATTTCAAAGCGGAGAATCTGCGTTTTCTGCCGGATTTAATACTCAAAATCAAAAATCCTCATCCTCTCAACAAACAAGCACACAAGCCGATATTACCACCCATTCATCAGGACCGGCAAATGCCGTTGTGTATGAGGGATCGCAATCGCCTTTACCCGCTTCTTCCGAAGTAACTATTGGGAAGCATTCGGCATTTTTCACGGAGAACAATACCCACACTGAGAGAAATACCCATAAAGAAACGTCCTCTGCCGAAAAACGCAAGATGGATGTTTTGACACTGACTGACTTACCCGATACCCCCTCTTTACTGGACGATGTTGTAACGGTTATCCCCGAAGAACAAGCAAAATCAACCGCCCCCTCACAGGCACACGGCTTCAACGAGCAACCGTCCGTGCCCCCCTCACAAGCGCACGGCTTCAATGAGCAATCGTCCACATCTCCCGCACAGGCGCACAGCTTCACCGAACAATCGTCCACACCGCCCGCACAGGCGCACGGGTTCGCCGAGCAATCGTCCACATCTCCCGCACAGGCGCACAGCTTCACCGAACAATCGTCCAAACCGCCCGCACAGGCGCACGGGTTCGCCGAACAATTGTCAACACCCCACGCACAGGCGAACGCCTCAGAAACAAACGCGCAAATGCCCAAATCCACTGAACAAACGCAACTGTCGGATATGGGTTGGCTTGATAATGCACTGAAAAATGTCAATCAAGAAATAATTACCGGCGATCAGCTGACTAAAAATCAAGATTACTGGGCAAATCGGTTTAATCAACTGAATTTTCCGGGGATGGATTTAATGGCTGTTTCCTATATCGGCTCATTCACGTATGATATGCTGGAACAACATTTACTTTTAAAACGCGTTGTGCGCGATTTTGTGCGTCTGTTAAGTTATAATTACACCATGGAACTGCGCTCGGCAGGCGTTTCGGAAGAAGGTATTTTTTATATGAAAAAAGGGAAGATTCCCGAAAACTATACCGTTCATTTAAAATATCCTCCCGAATATGGTGGAACGATTGACTTTAATAATATGGTATTTATGCAGGATAAACCCTTTCATGATATGATTCATGCTTATATGGATGAGCAGATTCTCACGGCAACGGGTATTTCATATCCGCCGTTATTATATGTGCCTGCCCCAGTCGGAAAAATTTACGTGCCGTTCGGAATGTTTACGGGTTCCGGCGGGAAAAATAAACAAGATAGAAGTGTCTACGCCGGCTTTTCCAAAGCAGCTTTTGAAAAAATCGCTTTAAAGTCTATGCCCGGGAGGTAATATGCGCACACTCGTTCAAGTTCTCAAAAAAGTTTATCAAGATTACGCTATTTTATATCCCCCTGCCGAGAACATAGAAATCAGCAACGTGTATACGGCATTGTTAGAAGGCGGTTATGGCAGATTGCCGGGGGATTATGCTACATTTTTAATGATGACGGACGGTCTTTTTTGGAATGGATTAGAACTTTTTTCCACGCAAGAGCACGAACGCAATAACGGAGCACACTTTCATCGTGCCATTGTGCCGATGCAGGCTTCATTCTCTTCCAATCCGATGTTAAAAAAGAAAATTATTTTAGGCATCGCTCCCGAAGAATTGATTGCTTATGATGCCACGCGCAAAGAGTATCAAATTATTGACAGGCACTCTTACACCGTTTTTGTAAAATTTCCGAATTTTGCCGATATTTTATATTTTTACGTGCGCAACGTTTTAGATAAATAAAAATGATTCGGCCTAGGTAGCGAACAAGTTATCAAGTAGCCGATTCCTGTTTTTAAAATTGTTCGCCCCAAAGCCAATGTTTTTGTATTTCAAATCACTTTCAGCAAAGCATCCAACGCAGACACATATCGGCGTTGCGCCGTGCGTTCACTGATGCCGAACTCATAGGCAATTTTCTTCCAACTCCATTCTTGTGAACGGCGTTTAACGATGTGTCTTTTTTCGGGTGCCAACATCGGAATCCACCGAAACATTACCTTTTCCCAAAGGAATAAATCTTCTCGCGTCGGACATTCGTGAATACTTTTTTCCTTAAAAATTTCATCAATCGGTCGCTCATCAGGCAACAAAACAATTTTTCCCAATGATGCCCGCAACCGTTTTAATGATGAAAGCGGTAATTGCTTATCCACCCAAAAGGCGCGTCTTAAATCATTCTCTAATTCTTTTCTGTTCATAGACTCCCTCCGTCTGATTATTTAACAGTCTGTTGCTCAAAAGGATTTTTCTTTTTGTGTTTGGAGCTTAATCCCCAATCGGCTAATGTTTTGATAAACTCGTCAACTGTGTGGCAAACACCCCATTTATGCCCCTCTGCCTGCAAAAAATCGCGAAATTCAGATTGTTCGCGCGTTAATTTATCTTTGCCGAATTTAAAGAAAATGTATCCCGTTTCGCCGTTTTTAAGCGAAATCCATAAATCGGGAAATCCGTTGCGAATACCCATCTTTTTTGCCGTATCTGCTTGTATGGGCATATTCGGGCTTTCATGCCCCGCAAAATGAATCCGATACCGAGCGTTTTCTATATTCCATGTTGCCCACGAAATACAGGCTTTTTGTAATTCCGCCTGTGAATTAATGTTTCTCCCGAATCGAACATCCGCATATAATACCGGTATATCAAATTTATATAATTGCCCGACGGCACGTGTGTATGAAATGTGTTTCATTGCTTTTCTCCTTCCTTTTGAATATATATTACATTTAATGTAATTTGTCAATACAAAAAATGTAATAAAATGTATTTATTTTTTGATTTGACAAATGTAATTTTTTAAGATAAACTGAAAAGACTGATAAGGAGAAGAATATGAAATGGGATTGGCTTGAATCGCGAATCTTGGAAAAGGGGTATAAAACAAATGCCGCCTTTGCGAAGGCTATTGATTGGCCGAGCACACGTATTTCCGAGCTTATTCATAATTCACCGGTAAACGGCGGGAAGCAACGGCGTATTCCGGCAAATCGGATTGCCGTTTTTGCCGAAAAGCTGGGGATTGATGCCAAAAGTTTGCTTGACTATAATGAGGACCGATGCGATTTTGTGCGCTTTTCGGAAGCGGAAAACGAATCGAATCGCACGGATTATGATAAAGAAATCATTATTCTGATCTATGAAACAGTGCATACCTTTTTACAAGAACGGAATTTACAGTTAAAGCCACGAAAAGAAATTGAACTCGTATTTTCATTATATGATAAAATTAAAGATACACCCCGCCAAAACCGCATGGCAGAGATTATTTCAATCGCCGAAATTTTAGCTCAAAATCAAGTTATTTCTGCCTGATTCTTGTTTTTAAGCGCATTTTGTCATACAATAGTATATATTTTACAACCATAGATTGAGGACAAAATGAACAAACAACAAATTGTAAATTATACCCGCGAAATTCTCTCTGAAGCCATTTCCTCCACTACAACGGAAAAAGCCGATAACAAACGCGAACCCGACTCTGTTCCGATTACGAATATCATTGTAACAAATCGCGGGGAATCTTGGATAATGATGTTTTTAGTCTGCCTTATTTTTTTATTTTTCCAAACTATTTTACCTGTAAAAGCCGTCATTTTATATCCTATTATTCAAAGCGATGAACATCTTACCGCCAAAAAGCAATTCCTCGTCCGCGCCATGCACCAAAACAACCCTTACTATGTCAACCAATCCGTTATTCAAAATGAGCCTCGCTCTGATAAACAACAAATAGAATCAAAGCATGCCACACGGCAACCCTGCGAAAGAGACGCTTTATCAATACCCATTATCAACACAAACGGGCTTAATTCATCGCAATCACTTAATGCCCTCATTACCACCCAATTAAAATACTGAAACAAAAGTCAATGTAATTTATTACAATAAAATACATAATCCAAAAATAATACCTGATAAAACAATACCACTGTAAATATCAGAGACTGTCATTTTTCCCTCCGTTAAAAATCTTCTTCAATCAAATTCCAAATAAGAGCACTGATTCGGTTATATAATTTTCTATTACGTGTTGCTTTTTGCCATTTTTGTTCGGCTCTTGTGCCATAACATAAAATGTAATACCAGCCTTTCAGCAATAATTCTCGCTTGAATGTTTCGCGCTTTATCGGATACGCCTCAGAGGCATCATAATCGTAATCAACAATACCGTTCAGTGTGCAAACAACTTGAAAACTTTCAAGTGATTTAAAATTTATATCCGTATCTTCAATAAGTTGTTCAATATAATCCTCCAACGCATAAATAAAATCTTTCGGGGAATGTTTTTTTTGTGATGTTTGTTTCGGCATGGTTTCTCCTTTCTTTTTACATATTATGTAATTTATAAGAAGATGTCAATACATTTAATGTAATTTTTAGTAATTTTATTATGGGTATCATTTAGCATGCGATTATTTTTTTTACGAAAGAATTTGGACTTTGTGCCTAGCGGGAGTTAGGCAAGGAATCGTTTGTCAACAGATTAGGAGGAGACAGCGTTAACCTGAATGAAGGGAAAGGTAATGACTGCCGGACTTTTGAAAAGAAGTAATTTGAATTAAATTGATACTAAATTTGTGTTATCTCATCAAAAAATCATTGCATTATTTCAAAAAAAAGGATATAATAATACGCATATTTTAACATACACGCGGAAAAATCAATACGGGAAAGAGCCAAAAAATCGGCGCACTTTCACGGCGAGATTTTTTATTCCGAAAAACAGTGAGGATATAATATGCACACATTAACAAACGGCGAAATTATTTTTAATCCCAAAACAATATCAGATGCCAAACGCTTAAAAAAATATCTGATGCAAATCAATTCGGCAGAACGCAAAGAGTCCGAATCGAGTGCTCATGCTTTTCAAAACGGGCAACAAAAGCCTTGTCGTTTGCTCACATCTCAGGGGTCTTTTGATGATAAATCAACCTTTAAAATGCACTATCGCTATCATACGTTTGACTTTTTAATTCCGGGCAAAAAAGAAAATACCTTTAATGTTTACACAATTCAACTTAACTTTCATCAATCGTTGATTCCCGACGGGCCTCAAAAGGAAGCCTGGATTAAACAACAAGTTGCCGAAAACCCCGGCACAACCGATGAGGATTTCAGATATGAAGGCACGTATGAAACACATTTGGATGAATGCGTTATTTATACCGGAAAAGAGCAAGTTTTCTCCACCTTGCGCTTTCAGAATGATTCGCAACGTTCCGTATTGGCACAAGCATACGATTGTCTGAAAAACGAGCCGAGTTTTAAACCCGTCAGAGAAGCATTTTACAGCCTTTTGCTCCCGAAAGCCGAGCAAGTTGTATCTACGCAACAAGCCAATACTTTGGCACGGCTCCGTTTGACGCGTTCACATACCCGCGGAGAGTAAACAATATGAATGCAACCAGATTATTTGCCATTGGTTGTGATCATGTTCTTTATGCCCCCGAATGCCTTTCTGACAAAAAATTGATGGAGGCATTTCACTCTGTGATAAGGGATTATCAACTCCCCGATTCTGTTCTAAATCGGGGAAATTTTTATATCCGTCAACAAAAGTTTAACCATCTGTATAATTTAATATTTTGCGTTGCAACAAAGTATCATCTTTCGTATCAAGAGATAACGGAGCACCTCTCCGCACGAACCGACTATTCTGCGATACGTCCCAACCCTGCCCTCTTGGAAGCCTTACATACACTCGGCGAAAAAAATGAAATTTGCATTTATACCAATCAAGCCGAACCCCATGTGAATGCGGTATTCCAACGCCTTTTCGGGCAAGATGTTACCCACTGCAAAGGAATCGCTTTATGCCATATCGGAACTTTGCAATCGGGAAATAAACTCTGTGCAAAATATACACCGAAATCACTTTGGCTTTTAAGCAAAACATTCGGCGTTTCATTTGAAGATATTTATTTTTTGGATGACTTTAATCCCACAAGCGCCATTAAACCCTCCGTCGGGAAAATGTATCAGACCACGCATAATCAGCTCCCCGCACTGCTCAAAATCTTTGCCAACGATTCCACCTCGCAACAGGCAAACCTTATTCAACGACACACACCCTCCCCCTTTGACAGGCAACTGTTTCTATCGGCTAAAATTTCCGAAAGACTTCTGAACACCCGCGCATAACTCATAAAATATCATCTGTTTGCAAGATGAAACAGGGCGTTCATCTGACTGATGATGGACACAATAGTATTCGTTTTATTCGCTGATAAGCAGGTTATTTGACACGCCTCTATCACTTTATAAAACGCATAAAAAAGGCCTGCCGATAGGCAAGCCTTTCTATTTCTTTAAACCAATACCCAAAGAGTATTGGTTAAAATTATCAATTTATATTATTGCACACATACCGTTTGAGGCGGGATAGTGATAACTAACGGACCCGCAACACCCGGATTGATTTGACAGGCACCACTTGTGCCACAGACATTTGTCCGTGTGCAACAACCGCATGTTGCCATCGGACGAACCATCATCGGCGCAACAACAGGCGCCGGAGCAGGAGCCGGTGCCGGTTCGGCAACCGGTGTTGCCACTTCATCAACAACCGTATATGATTCCGGCTCACCCAGGTATGAGCAACCGGCCAAAACAGAGCATGCAACTGCTAAAACAGCGATTTTTTTCATTAAAAGGTCTCCTTTTTCAGATTTGATTTACCAACACAAGCATTATATTAGCACATAGATTTTGTTTTTTCAACTATTTTCGGTAAATTTTTTCACTTTTCTATAATCGTTCATTATGGGTAAAAACACTTGGTTATAACACACCACTTCATATTTTAAAAATCCGAACTACCCAAATACCCCGCTATTGTTTCATCAATAAAGCGCTATCTTTTTTCTCTTTCTGCCCATACAGATAATCAGCCTCTGACTTGCTTTCCTTTAATCAGCAGGCCGAATACCTTGTTGATTTAAAAACGAAATAACCGTCGGCAAAATATCAGCAACCATTAAAGAGATGCCCTCGCTTGTGGGATGTGCTTTATCTGCTTGTAGATAAGGTAATGCTTTTTCATACGAACCACCGGCATTTTGAAAAATGGCTTGCATAAAAAACGGATATAATTTTATTTTGTATTTACGTGCCAATGATTGATACATTTTCTCAAATTGTTGCGCATAAGTCGGTTCCGTAATCGGCGGGGCTTTCATACCTGCCAGCAAAACAGCTATATCATCATTTTGAAAATTTTCAATTAACTTGGATAGATTTTGCGTGATCCGCGAAATACTTTCGCCATGTAGCACATCATTGCTCCCCAACTCTAAAAGAACGGCATTCGGTTTCTTTTTCAAAGCGCTATTCTGCCGACGTAACCCGCCTCCCGTTGTTTCGCCACTGCGACTTTCATTGATAATTTCAACTTGCGTATACCCTTTTTCTACCAGAGCATCCTGCAACTGTGATGCGAACGATTCCCCTTTTTTCAATCGGTGCCCGGAACAAAGACTATCACCGAATACCATGAACCGATATGTTTCCGCCGCATCGGCTCGTATGCCACACATAACGCATACGCACACCACCAAAGTAAAAAATACTTTCTTCATCTATCCCCCCGTTTTTTATTTTTTCACCGTTCGGTATTTTATTTAGTCTTGCGAAAACGATTTTGCAAATGTGTGAATCTGTTCTATATCGGCTTTTTTCTCTGTTTTAAACCAGTCAGCCGTATTTTCATCTAAATATCTGCATATTTGCTCATCCGTTTTAATCGGCTTATTATCTTTCGTTACAAGTCCGCGTTGACGAAGTCTGCCAAATTCTTTTCCGATGGATTTTTGCACAACGGGAGAAAAAGCATTTTTAATTTCGGAGATAACCGTATTCGGCGTCAATCCGTATTCTCGTGAAATCAAATCAAACACCACCAAATCATCATCATACGTATCAATAAATACTTTAACGTAGTTTTTAAGCGTATATCCCTTTTTGCGACAATACGTCGGATATCCGTGTAAATGGCGATAAATAATCGTGCCGACCGTGTATAACTCCTGATTTTGTGCGGTTGTTTCCTGCTCTGTCATAATGGTTGATATACGATGACGCAACATCACAAATCCCGGAATTATCAAAAGCAGAAAAGCCAGCGTCAGCAAAAAACAGCTCATTCTTTTCCGGCGCAGTTTATCGCGCGCAATCGTTAACTTCCCGTTCCGACACATTCTGTGCCTTACAATCATGCGTGCGGTATTACGTTTTATTTTGCGGATGACTTTTACCATGCGCGCCTCCTTTATTTATTTTGAACACCTGTTCTTATTTTAGAGTATTCCTTTTTTTCATTAAGAGCAAGAATTTTTTATTCGTTTTTTCAAAAAAGCCGATTGTCTCTCGGGTCAATGTAAAAAGAAGAGAAAGGGAACTATCCTTTCTCTTCTTTTTTAACGATATACTTTTCGTTTGATTTACGCGCAATTATTCGCCATCTTCAGCCGGTTGAACGGGTTTTGGCGGAACGGGACGTGCTCTGCGTTTTCTTTCATGACGTCGATCGTCTTTCATTTTTTTATCATGCTTCGGCCCTTTTCTTTCCATACGTTCTTTATGCATAGTTTTTAATGTTTCTCTTTGCTCATCCGTTAAAACGGCTTCAAATTCTTTCTTGCTGTTTTCGCGAATGGTATCGGCTTTTTCACGCAATGTTTTCATTTCGTCCATAATCGGCTTCATTTCCGCTTTTGTTTTTTCGTGCAACGCCTCAATTTTTTCTTTTTGCTCCGGTGTTAAATTTAACCGTTTTTCAAACCGTTCCTTTTGCGCTTTCATTCGCTTTTCAAATTTTTCCGCATCGGCTTTCGGCATTGCCTCGGGCGCTCTCGGTTGTATTCCGTCTGCCACCGGCGGAGGCGGCGGCATATCGTTCGGCATTTCCGGTTTGGCTTCTTGCGCCATCGCAACGGATGATAAAAGCATTGTTCCGATTGTTAATCCTAATAATGTTTTCATTTCAGTCTCCTTTCAAATAAGATAATTTTTCGCTCAAAATATTCCGAGCCGTAAATAATCGGGATTTCACCGTCCCGACAGAGATTTTCAAACGCGCGGCTATTTCTTCATAGCTCATTTCTTCAAACTCATAATACACAACAATATCACGCATTTTTGCCGGCAATGAATCAACCGCCTTTAAGATAATCTTTTGCCGTAGTTTCGTATCGGCAATTTCTTCTTGCGAGCGCCGTTCATCAACCACTTCACCCACACTATCCGCCGAAACGGATAAGGCCGTTGTCTTAAACACTCCCGCCCGAAAATAATCACGACAAATATTCGCCGTCAACAATGAAATAAATGCCTTAAACTTTCCTTCTTCCGTATACCGCTCACGATTTGCCCATACTTTCAGACAAACTTCCTGTTCAAGATCTTCATTATAAGATCCCGTCATTTTGCGAATAATTGCGCGAATACGTGAACGGTTTTCTTCCAGAAGTGCCTGCATTACATCACCTGTGCCAACATATATTCTTTTGCTATCCAATCACTTTCGGCGGTCAGCGTATCATTCTCTCCCATAAACTTCTGATACGATGAATCATCATATAAATAGGAATAAAATTCATTCACATCAACCGTTGCGCGGTGTTGAATCGGCATACCCGTCAATAATAACGTAACCGTAAAACATCCGGCAATCGCGCTCACAACCTTTAACCATTGCCGACGCTTCTTTCGCCTAAAATATAACGGCTTCGCCTCGCGAATAAGTGTAGAAATATCTGACATCGTTCGTCATCTCCTTCACTCACTAAAAACGAATCTTTTTCTACATTGTTCATTTTGTTTTACACAATTTTAAAATGCGTTTCAACAAAACTTTTCATTTATCTGTTTTCAAAACCGAAATTATTTGACGCTTATATAAAAAAACGCTACACTGAATCACATGAAAGCATCTGATAAAACATCCAAACAAACCAATTTAAATGCCCTCACCCGCATTTTGCCCGAATTCGCCTTAGATGCCGTGCAGGCTGATTTATTTCATCAAATTGAAACAACCCAAAACTCTTTTTTTATTCAAGGTCAAGCCGGAACCGGAAAATCTACATTTATTCGCTACCTGCAAGCCCATTCTAAAAAACGAATACGAATTACCTCTCCGACAGCGTTAGCAGCCCTGCATATCGGCGGTGTAACGCTACATTCGCTTTTTCGTTTACCGCCCAAAGATTTTTTTATTCCCGAAGATTTGGAACTTTCTCGCAAAACAGCCAATATTTTACGAAAAACGGACATTTTGATTATTGATGAAGCCTCCATGATCAGACCCGATATGCTGGATGCCGTTCATCTTTTGGCGCAACAGGCACGCGGAAATCTCCTACCGTTCGGAGGGTTACAAATTCTTTTAATCGGGGATTTATGCCAACTGCCACCCGTTATCAAAAAATCAGCGTATCCGATTTTTCGCGCCCGATACGGCCATACCGATGCTTACTTCTTTGATTCGCCTGCTTTTAAAAAGGGGAATTTCACAACGGTTATTTTAACAACCGTCTATCGCCAAAATGATCAATCGCTACTGGAAAATCTGATTAATTTGCGTCATCAACGGCATCTGAATGAGACACTTTCATTTTTTAACCGATTAAAAACAGCACCCTTTAACGATACAATACCTTACGTAACCATCACGCCTTATAAATTAACAGCCGAACAAATCAACCGCACCAAACTGGATGCTCTGCCGGGAAAAGTTATGACTTTTTTGGCCGAAAAAACGGGTTTTTTTACCCAAAAAGCCGAAACACCCGCACCGGAAGTTTTAGCGCTGAAAGAAGGCGCATTGGTTATTTTCAATAAAAATAATCCGCCACTGTGGATTAACGGCTCCACCGGTATTATTGTTCAAATGGAACAAGATATTATATGGGTGCAATTAACACAAAATAATAAACTGGTTCCCGTGCAACGCGAAACATGGGAAAGTTTTACGTATGAGTATAACAAAGAAACCGATGAAGTAACGGAAATTCCGAACGGCGTTTTTACGCAATTTCCGTTGCAACTCGGATACGCTTTAACCATTCATAAAGCGCAGGGGAAAACGCTGGACTGTGTGATGATTGATATGGATCGCGGGGCTTTTGCACACGGACAACTTTATGTGGCCCTCAGTCGCACGCGCACGGCAAAAGATATGTATTTAACGGATTCTTTGAATGCCGAAGATGTTATTTCAAGTCCGCGGGTTTTATCATTTTTACGCAGTCAGACGAATCCCCCGCAAAAATAGTATCTTCCGTTTTATCGGCAGATACGGCGGGATACTGCAATCTTTTTACCGATCGATAATAGTAATTTAACTGACGCTCACTCATATACCGATAAAGTGTTGATTTACTCACATCCATCAACTGCGCAATTTGCTCTTTTTGCGTTCTGCTACGCAACATTTTTTTAATTTGAATAAATTGACTTTTCAGTTTTTTCTCTTTACTGCGCGAACCGGAGGGACGACCCAATTTTTTACCCTCATCCTTTAATCGTGCCAACGCTTCCCGCGTGCGTTGCGAAATGAGATTGCGTTCAATTTCTGCCGATAATCCGAAAGCAAATGCCAAAACTTTAGATTGAATATCCGCCCCCAGCCGATAATTTTCCTTAATGGTCCATACCTGACATTCCCGATTCATACAGTGGTGCAAAATCCCCATCACTTGCAACAAATTTCGCCCTAATCGGGAAAGTTCGCAAGTAATTAAAATATCGCCTTTTTGCAGATGACTTAACAGCGGACCGAGTTTGCGACGCTTTAACTCTTTGGTTGAACTGATGGTTTCTTCAACCCAGCAATCAATTCTGATTCGCCGTTCCATTGCAAATCGCCGTATTTCAAAAAATTGATTATCTACTTGTTGTTTATCCGTGCTTACGCGTATATATCCGTATATCATAATTTCACATCCTTTCTTTCAAAACAACCCATACTTATTTGTATGTCAAAAAGTCTTAAAAAAAGTTAAAACAAAACCGTTTTTTTGTATGATTTAAAAGAAAATCGGAAGAAAATGTTGCATTTTTTTTCAAAATCATATAGATGAGTGAATAAAAAAGAAAAAAGCAAGGTTTTGAAAATGTATTTTTTATTGGATTTAGCCGTTCATACGGCACTGGATATTCTTTATTTAATTCCGTATCTATATGCTACTTATTTAATTTTAGAATATATTGAACATCACACGCGTTCTAAAATACGGCGCGCCGTTCAATCGGCAAAAAGATTCGGTCCGCTTGTCGGCGCTGTTTTAGCCCCCGTCAGCGGATGCGGTTTATCGGTTGCAAGCGCCAATTTTTATGCAACGCGTCTTATCTCGCTCGGCACACTGATTACCGTTTATCTGGCCACATCGGATGAAATGTTACCGCTTATGATTTCGGCCGGTGTTTCGGGGGCGGTGATTTTTCAAATTATCCTGTTTAAAGTATGCTTTGCCACACTTGCCGGTTTATTGATTGATATGTATGCGCACAAAAAAAATCAATCGTTAGGCATTAAAGAATTGTGCGAAAATCATCAATGCGGGTGCCATCATCACGGCATTTTTAAATCGGCGTTGATTCACACGGTGCAACTGGTGATTTTTATCTTTCTGATTTCGTATTTTTTAAACGTGTTATTTGCTTTAACGGGCACTTCTTTTCTGAAGGAGTTTATCACGCAAAATCCCATCGGAAGCATTTTTATGGCTTCGCTGGTCGGGCTTATTCCGAACTGCGCCGTCTCCGTCGGGTTGACGCAGTTGTATATTGAAAACATCCTGCCGATATCCGCGTTAATCGGCGGACTTTCCGCCAACGCCGGTGTCGGCTTACTTGTGTTTTGGAAAATGAGTCGTTCTTTAAAAGAAACATTTAAAATTGCTTTTTTGCTATTTGCCTGCGCCGTTATCAGTGGCAACACGGCACTCCTCATCTTCGGGTAGGCTGATTTTCCTTTCAACCGACCCTATCGCCGACGCCCTTATTTTCGTTAAGAACATTGCAAGCAATTTAAGCCGGCTCAATTCATCAACCACCACACCCATGCAAATTTCATGCGAAGAATTAAATCTAACCCGATTTGGTAACAATATATTCAATAACGGCAACAAGTTGCATTCATCATGATATAAAAGAAAAAGCGGTGTTGCAACTTAACAACACCGCTTCATTTACATACCCCGAAAGAGGCATCACGTGATTACATCCGGTTTTTCCCGACCCGTATATTCTTGAATACGCGTTATTTCTTTGGCAACTTCCACCAACGGCTTTAAATACTCAAACGCATTTTCCGTGAGTCTGCTCGGATTTGTTTCTCGCATCATGTAATAAATGCGCAATGTTGCCCCACTGCTCCCCGTTCCCGAAAGACGCATAAATATCCGCGCGTGATCAAATAAAATCATATACCCTTGCCGATGCGCTTCTTCGCCCGTTACCGGATCTTTGTATTCAAACAAACCCGTTTCCGTAACGGTAAAGCCGTTATACGTTTCCCCAACCAATGCCGGCAACCGTTTTTCCAAGGTATCCAGCATCACGCGCGCCTGCTCCGAATCCAATCCTTCATAACTTTGCGTTGAGTTATAAACACGGCCGTATTTTTGCCACAACTCTTCGTTTAATTCTCGCACCGATTTACCCGTATGCGCGATAATATGCAACCAACACAATATCGCCCAGATACCGTCTTTTTCGCATAAGTGGAATGAGCCCGTTCCGAAACTTTCTTCCCCGCACAATGCAATTTTATGCGATTCCAAAAGAGAACTAAAAAATTTCCAACCCGTCGGCGTGGCATATACGGGCATATTTTTCGCTTTTGCCACATAATCAACGGCATTGGCCGTCGGCATAGACCGCGCCACCCCGTAAACTTTTCCTTTGTAAAACGGAATGGTATCCATATATTCGGCAATAATGGCCAAACTATCGGCAGGCGACGTAAAAAACTTTTTGCCCAAAATCATATAGCGATCTCCGTCGCCATCCGAAGCGGCGCCCAAATCGGGAGCATCGTCCCGATTCATCAACTCAACAAAATCTTTGGCATACGTCAGATTCGGCTCCGGATGCAACCCGCCGAAATCCGGCAAAGGGTTTCCGTTAATCACCGTTCCCTGCTCGGCACCCAATATTTCTTCAAAAATATATTTGGCATAAGGTCCCGTCACGGCATTCATGGCATTATAGCGCATTTGAAATCCGTTCGCAAACAAACGCCGAATGGCATCAAAATCAAAAATATCCGCCATATAGCCCGCGTAATCCGCAATCGGATCCACGATTTCAATAGCCGTTGTTCCTGCCATTTGTTCGCCGATAGCGCTTAAATCAACCGGTGGCATATCGCATGTCCAGTAATGGTCAATCACTTTGGAACGGGCGGAGATTTTATCCGTCAGCGTTTGAGGTGCGGGTGCACCCTGTGCCGTATCAAACTTAATTCCGAAATCGCCGTTCGGACCGCCGGGATTATGGCTGGCCGACAAAATAATACCGCCGAATGCTTTGCGCTTCACGATTAAATGCGATGCGGCGGGCGTTGATAAAATACCGTTTTGTCCGATAATCAAACGACCGAATTGATTGGCAACGGCTATCCGAATGATTGATTGGATGGCTTCTTCATTAAAATACCGTCCGTCGCCACCGATAACAAGCGTTTTCCCCTCAAATCCCTCTAACGAATCAAAAAGAGATTGAACAAAATTTTCCAAATAATTTTCTTGTTTAAAAACGGATACTTTTTTTCTCAATCCGGAAGTTCCGCAATTTTGATCCGAAAAAGGTTCCGTTTTAACCGTCGATATATCCATTTGTTCCCCCGTTAAAAATTATACGATGAGAAATTTATAACACCGATTATATCGCTTATCAAGCACTTTTACGAAAATAATTTGAATGATTTTATATCATTTTGTTTTCAAAAATAAAAATGCCCGCACTTTTACACGAGCATTTTTTATTCAATTATCCGTTCGCAAAATCTACGCACCGCTTGATGAAAAAAGCAATACACGCCTTTTTTGGGCTTCCTTTTTACGCGGCCTTTTGGGAATCATCTTGATGGAAAATGTTTTGCAACAAGGCAACCACTTCCTGCTTGGCCGTGTTGGCAGAAACGGACGACGGCATATTTAAACCGTTTTCTTTCAAATCCATCATCGTCAACCCTTTCAAAAACAGTTCACGATAAATAACGCGTTCCGAAATACCGCCCGATAACGTATAATGAATCCGGCGCGAAAGTGCATTTAATAATACCGTCATAAGTTGAGCGTTTTTACTTTTGCTGTAAGTTAATCTGTTTCGCACAACAAACCATTCCATCGGGTTTTTGCGCTCAATCATTCTTTGTTGACGCGTTGACCAAACCACTTGCGCAAAATGGCTGGGGCCTTTAATCTTCAATGTATTTGTATCCACTTGTGCCAACACATCTAAATCAACCAAACTATCGTTAATCGGCGTGATTAACACATCAGCCATTACCATGGCCTCCTGCGCCAGTTGATTCGTTGACCCCGGCGTATCAATTACAATCACATCCACATCCGTGCGGATTTTATCAATTTGCCCCCGCGGGGTATAAATACGCGCCTTTTCTTCATCCCACGCCGTATGAATCGGCATCGGCAACGGCACGCCCATAGACTTTGCAAACGCATTTCTGTTTTCAATATAGTGCGTAAGCGTTCCTTGCGGATAATCAAAATCAAACGAGGCAACTTTTTTGCCCATCCGTAATAATCCGATAATTACATGCATGGCAAGCGTGGATTTTCCCGTGCCGCCTTTTTCATTGGCAAAGACGATAATTTTTGCTGTCATATTTCATTCCCCTTATTCCTTAAATTTCTGAAGATAAGTTATTATATAGCAAAAAATTCTTTTTGTCAAATCATTTTACGGCAAAAAACACATTGTTTGTCACTTTTTCCACTTGAATTTACGGGAAGTCTGCCTATATAAATATGCAGAAACGATAAAATCAACGGAAAGGATATAAACGAATATGTCAACAGAGAATAAAAAAACGACTGAATCATCGGCGAAAGAGACCACGCAGACGATGGAATTTAAAGCGGAAGTCAGCCGTGTATTGGATATTGTGATTCACTCGCTTTATTCAAATAACGAGATTTTTTTGCGGGAATTGGTTTCCAATGCGTCCGATGCCTGTGATAAACTCCGTTATGCGCTTTTAACGCACCCCGAACTTGCCTCAAAAACGGGCGAATTTAAAATAATTATTACCCCCGACAAAGCAACCGATACGCTAACGATTACGGATAACGGTATCGGGATGGATAAAGAAGATTTAATCAATCACCTCGGCACGATAGCGCGCTCGGGCTCGGCCGAATTTATTAAAAATTTAACGGGTGATCGGCAAAAAGATATGGCACTGATCGGGCAATTCGGTGTCGGCTTTTATTCAGCATTTATGGTGGCTGATAAGGTAACGGTTCAAACCAAAAAGGCGGGAACGGATAAGGGGTATATTTGGGAGTCGGCGGGTGCCGGTTCATTTACCTTAAAGGAGGATGATTCTCTGCCACTCGGCACCAGTGTGATTTTGCACTTAAAGAAAGAATCGGCGGAATATTTGGAACCGATTCGGATTCGCCATTTAATCCGCCAATACTCGGACCATATTTCATGGCCGATTATTTTGAAAGAGGGCACCAAAGAAGAAACAATCAACTCGGCAAGTGCTTTGTGGACACGCAACAAAGCCGATATTACCTTAGAGCAATATAAAGACTTTTATCAATCCGTTTCGCACGCTTTTGATGATCCGTGGCTCACACTGCATTATAAAGCGGAGGGCATTATTGATTATATTGCGTTGCTTTTCATTCCCTCAAAACCACCGTTTAATTTATTCCAACCCGATCGCAAATCCGGGATACAGTTATATGTCAACCGCGTTTTCATTTCGGACGATATTCCCGAATTGATGCCGTTTTATTTACGGTTTGTAACAGGGGTTATTGATACAAATGATTTACCGTTAAACGTGAGTCGGGAAATGTTGCAAAAGACGCCTGTTTTAGCCAAAATCAAGAAAGGGATTGTAAAGCATATTTTATCGGAGTTAAAGAAACGCAGTGAGAAAAAAGAGGATTACAATAAATTCTGGGATAGTTTCGGCATTGTGTTTAAAGAGGGACTTTATGAGCCGAACGACGAACGGGAAGAAGTGGCAGAGTTGTGCCGTTTCCATGTGACGGGCTCGGAAAACTTAATCAGTTTTGCCGATTATGTTGCCAAGATGAAAAGCGGGCAAGAAAACATTTATTATCTTTCGGGCGCCGATTTAAATACATTGAAAAACAATCCGCAATTAGAAGGATTTGAAGCGCGCGGAATTCCTGTTTTATTGTTGACCGACCCGATTGATGAATTTTGGGTGCAAACATATACATCTTATAAAGATAAGAAGATTGTATCGGTAATGCACGCAAAGAACGATTTAGAAAAAATCGCGCTTGAAAAACCGCTGGAAGAAAGCAATCTGGATAAGGAAAAAACGGATAAGTTATTGGAACGCATTAAAACCGTATTAGGTGACAAAATCAGCAAGGTGCAATTAACCGACCGTCTGACCAAGAGTCCGATAGCGTTGATTACCCCCGAGGGGCAAATGAGTTTGCATCTGGAAAGATTGATGAAAGCAAACGGACAACAAATTGCATTTAACAGTGAACGCATATTGGAAGTGAACCCGCGCCATCCGCTCATTCATAAAATGGCTGATTTAATCAGCGAGGGAAAAGAGGAAACGCAAGTCAGCGATGCCATTAGTGTATTATATGATCAAACATTAATTGCGGAAGGCGAAGCATTGCCGGATCCGGGGGCATTTACCGAGAAGCTCAATCGGTTTATTTTAACGGGGCTGTAATTTTATCCAAGCCAGACAACCAATACATAATTAAAACGGGTGCATTTTCTCAACAAAGGAGATGCACCCAAAATTTTTTTAATTTTATCAATCAGTAATTCAAATTAACGTCTCAAAAAAACGGTCGTTTATTTGATATATTATTTTACGCTCGAACGAAAGTCAAGTAAAATTTTATAACAATTTGAAAAGTAAGAAGTTATTTATAAAATACATTTATTTAGGTAAACCTTTAAAATCGTCCCAAAAAAAACGACCGTTTTTTTGAGACGAAAGAAAGGGAGAACCGTATGAAAATCAATCAATTTTTCAAAAAAATACATCATTTTTCATTTAACACCGCATATCGGCAAAATTCGCCTGATTGGCGTGCGACACAATCCGCCGAATACGGGCGGAGTATGGTAGAAATGCTGGGCGTGTTGGCGATTATCGGCGTGTTGTCCATAACGGCGATATGGGGATATCGGTATGCGATGACGATGTATCGGGCGAATGAAACGGTGCATGAAATCAATTTGCGGGCGTATGCAATCGCTCCGATTGCGGATAATAACACAACCGACCCCGAAAATCCCGAAATTGTGATGGAAATGGGGGAATATACGAATCTCGGGTATCCGATAGTGGCGTATTGGTTAGAAGACCCGAAATACTTTGAAATAGAAGTGCAGAATGTGCCGGTAGAAGAATGTAAGATGATTTTGCGGACGGAATGGACGTTGCCGATTATTATGAAAGTGGGGGATTTAGCCTACGACGGGAACACCAGTATCTGCGATGGATTGACGGAAGCAGGCGAGCCGACAACAACGGCAATCATGGTCTTCCAATACGGGGCGCACTTGGAAGACGATATGTTGCCATATCAAGAATGCTATAATGATGACGATTGTGCGAGTAAATGTGCAAGATGTTCGGCAGAGGGTGTGTGCGTGTCAATCTGCGGGAGTAATGAACGGTGCAGGCAAGACATATTGACGGGGAGTCAAGTCTGTTGCACGAGCGATAGATGGGCAGGGCCGTATTGTTGTCCGTCAACAATGAACGGCTATTGTTGCAATGTGGCAGGTGATCAATGTTGCCCGTGGTTTAAACCGCTGATTGACAAGAATGGCAACTGCTACACATGTGAAGAAGAAAACGGTGTAGACGTCACGGGCGTCAATGAGAACTGCAATGCTTGCCCAAACAGAGAAATATGGAATAATAAATGTATATTAAAATGCGAGGGAGATATTAAAGACCATAATGGTAAATGCCATAGTTGCTATGAAAAAGATCCAATTCTGACCTGGTATTTTCCTCCCACATATTGCACCTCGTTCTGTCCAAATCGCATTGCCAACGGTTTCGCTAACTACTACTGTTCACTTCCCTGCGGTGAAGGCACTTTTACTGCTGATGATGGGAAATGCCACGATTGTGGTGAAGAAAGTGCGACTAAGGTTGTGCAAAAGACAACGGATTGTGAACAAAATTGTCCGAATAGAAAGCATGTTTCAGGCGTTTGCGTCTTATCTTGCGGAAAAAATCAAATACGTGACAGGCAAGGTAAATGCCACAGTTGTGATGAAGAAGACCCAATTGACACGTGGTATATGCAACCCGAATATTGCTCTACAGAATGTCCGAATCGCATTGCTAATGGTGCACATAAATATTATTGCTCAATCCCATGTAAAGAAGGAACATTTACAGATAATAATGGTAAATGCCATGATTGTAAAGAAGAAAGCGCCATAAATGTTGTCCAAAGTACAACAGATTGTGAACAAAATTGCTCCAACAGAAAACATGTTTCAGGCGTTTGCGTCTTATCCTGCGGAAAAAATCAAATACGTGACAGGCAAGGTAAATGCCACAGTTGTGATGAAGAAGACCCAATTGACACGTGGTATATGCAACCCGAATATTGCTCTTCAGAATGTCCGAATCGCATTGCTAATGGTGCACATAATTACGATTGTGCGTTGCCATGTCCTAATGGATCATTTTTTGGCGCTGATGGTAATAGTTATGAGTGTGAAATAGATAAAAACATAAGTGTTGAAAACGTATTGCACGATGGCTGTGAACGATGCCCGGATACTCGTGATAAATACAATAACTACTGCGTTCCGAAATGCCCGGCAGATGCGCCACTACGCGGTGCTGATAATAAGTGTTATCCGTGCGATACCAAAGAACGTGTGAATGTTCAGAATATGACAGATGCGTGTATGGAATGCTATGAAGAACGCACGCTGGACGGAAATTATTGCGTCTTGAAAGAATAACCGCTCCGCACAAACGACTGTGCGTCGGCGCCATCTATCAGCACGACCGTTTGCGGGTATCACAATATTGGCTTTCATCAATAGCGAAAAATACGCGCTCCTCTGCCTTGATAGCCACAACACTGTGTTTTGTCAATCGCGAGAAATACCCGAATGGTCGTGCGTATTCCATATAACACCGCCTCCCGAAGACGCAATGCTTTCAACGGCAACGCAGAGTCAATATCACAAGCACTCCCACCGCTTACCTCCACCGATAGCAACGCAAAACAAGGCATAGCATATATCCACCGTTTTATACCCACCTCTCACACCATACACACCACACCTACCACCCTATGCAAGTCGGCACGTTGATTTGAAAACGCAGGTATTTCGTTTGTTTTAAAAGAAATTCATCAATTCTTTTTTGTTGGCTTTGGCATTCTTTGTTTTATATTCCGTCAACAAATCATTTCCTTGTTTTTCTTCCTCAGGTGTCAATGAAGCCTCAACCACTTCCAAGGCATTTTGAATCGTCAGCTTCAAAGTATCTGCCGAATTTTCTTCCGCAATTTTAAGCCATGCATAGCATTGTCCGGGACGAGCGGCATCTACCCCCTCCCCTTCGCAATACGCTTTTGCCAACTGATACTGCGCATACGCATCGCCTGCTTCCGCGCCTTTCCGATACCAGTCAACAGCGCTCTTTTCGTTTTGGAACCGGCTACGCAATAAGTCGCCGTAATATGCATACACTTGTGTATCGCCTTTTTCAACAGCCGTATTCACGGCTTTTTCTATCGGCTCAAAATCTTTGGTAATACTGGCCTTTACAATTAAATCCGGCGTAATTCCCCATTTGCGTCCGTCGGTTAACAAAACCTCGCCTTGCGCCAACATGGCTTGCACGGATTCCGGATCATTAAATCCCGGAATAACCGGTGTGGGAATCAACAATAAATCAGATTTCGGCACGGAATTTTCGGGAGCAACGGGTCGCCACTCACGCGCACTGCGTTGTTTGGCCAATAACACATCCCTTTTCTTAATTTTCTTTTCAACTTCGTTTCGTTTGGCACGCGCCCATTCGCCTACATCATCGGAATTATAAGCCGCAATAATACTTAACCACGCATACGCTTCGGGCAAATTCCGTATGGCCGGCTCACTTATCCGACCGAGTGCCAATTCTTTTTGCGCCAACACGTATCCTTGCCGTGCCGCCCGCGACATCCACTTTAAACCGTTTTCATAATCTTGCGGAGCCCCTTTACCCGAAAAATAAAGCCGTGCCACGTTAAATTGCGATTTGGCATCACCCTTTAACGCCCCCATCAAATAAAATCCGAACGCGCTTTTATAATCTTTCGTTACATTATTGCCCTGCTCATACATTTCGCCCAACTGATTGAGGGCATTTGCCTGTCCGGCATAGGCAGCCCGTTTTAAGTATTTCAATCCGGTTTGAAAGCGCTCATCATTTTTATCTTTTGCCTCAGCCAACAACATCTCCGCCAATTCATACGCGGCATCAATATTATACGCTTTTTCGGCTTTTTGATAATACTCAACGGCGCGTTGCTCATCTTTTTCCACGCCCAACCCTTGCGCATACATCTTTCCGAGATAATAATAAGCAGTTGCATCACCCTCATCTGCCAAATACGAAAATTCGGAAAACGCTTGATCATATCGTTTAATTTCAAACGCCGTTAATGCCTCGCTGAGGCCCGCAAAAGCGGCCGTGCTGATCAGTAATGCACCGCATATTGTGCCGAATAAAACCGTTTTCATCTTTTTCTCCTTGGCTCCTTAATAACCTAACCACCTTTATTTGAATAATACCGTTGAAATAACTATACCATAAAAAAAACGGATTGCAAACATTTTTCTTTTGCCGACAAAATAAGTTATGGCAAATAAGTGCGCGGATTGACCACTTTTGTTTTATAACGAATTTCAAAGTGCAACTGAGGTGTCGTAACGTTCCCCGTTTTCCCGACGGTTGCAATCGTTTGCCCTCTTTTCACTTTTTGACCTTTCTTCACGGTGATTTTATCATTATGCGCATACGCCGTCATCCACCCGTTGCTATGCCGAATTAAAATTAAATTACCATACCCCTTTAACTGATTCCCGGCATATCCCACCGTGCCCGCATCGGCGGCTTTGACGCTCGTGCCTTTCGGCGCCGAAATGTTAATGCCATCGTTTTGTTTATTCTTCGTTGTTGTTCCGAATGACGAAATAACTTTGCCTTTAACGGGCCACATAAAGCGCTTTTTGGCTTGTGATTTCGGCACGTAAACCGTTTTTTTCGTTGATACCGAACTTATCTTGGCGTGTGTGCTTTTTTGCGTTGAAGCCGTCTTTTTAACGGCGGACGTTTTCTTTGAAGCACTCACACTGCCCGAAGAAGCATTGTTGACTTTTAACACCTGCCCCACATGAATGGTATACGGCTCTTTCAATGCATTCATACGCGATAATGCACTGACACTCATATCATACCTGCGCGAAATACTGTATAATGTTTCCCCCTTTTTAACGGTATGCGTTTGCGGTTTGGGAATGCGCAATTTTTGCCCCACATACAAGTTATAAGGTGCCCTCAAATGATTTTCTTTAATTAAATCACGCATCGGGATATTATTTTTACGCGCCAGGGAATAAAGGGTATCGCCTTTATGAACGTAAAGGTATTCGCCATCGGAATGATAAGAGGAGGGTATCAACCCGATACCCCCGCACGCACTTAACCATAAGCACATACTTATCACAACAAAAATTCGTTTTAATATACCCATATTGCTCTTTTTATACGCTCTTTCTTTAAAATGCAAGTTTTTTTCAATCAAATACAATCACAAATAAAAAACACTTTAAAAAACGAAGGAGCAACATAAAAAGGTATTGCATTTCGGGAAGCCTTCTTGTATGATGAGCGGGTGATTTATTTTTATTGAAAGGGATTATTATGAAAAAAATGATTTTGGCTACCGTTGCCGCTTTCGGTTTGACGATGTTTGTTGCCACGGCTCAAGCGCATGACAGCACGGGTTGCGGTCTCGGCAGTATGGCATGGCGCGGGCAATCCGGTTTGATTCCGCAAGTGTTGGCTGTTACAACAAACGGCCTCTTCGGTTCTCAAACATTCGGTATTTCAACGGGAACTTCCGGTTGCGATCCGAACGGACGGATTACGGGCGGGACACAAAAAATGTTCTTAACATTTTTGGAAAACAATATGGAGCAATTTGCCTTTGATGCCTCACGCGGGGAAGGTGAAACACTTTACACGATTGCCGGTATTTTAAATGTGCCCGTATCGGAAGTGGCAAGCGTTTCAAAGGAACACTTTAACGAAATTTTCCCGTCGGACAACGTGGAAGTTGTTGCCGTTGCCGAAGAAATGTTGCACTTGTTGAACATTCAGACGGCATAAGTCGCATGAAACGAACTAAACAGAGAATCAAAACGGGAATCTTTTTGATTCTCTGTTTTTTTGTGCCGAATTTTTTTGCGCCGAATGCGTCAGCCATATCGGCAACGGCACATCAGCAAGATACGACGCTTAAAACAACGATTGAATCAACGGCGAGCGAGAGTGCCTGGTTAGCGCTTGTGCATTACCGTCCGAGGGTATTCGGCGGGTATCAGAGTTCCATTGATTCCGATACTTTTTTTCTGGCGGAAAACGGTAAAACAGATCCGTTTGCCGAGTTGCGCGCAACGGTCAATTTATTTAATAACCCCGCGGGTGAGAATGAAAAAAAATGCCTCTTTCCGGCCCGATACCTCTTTTTAAAACAGCGTGGATTGATACAGGCGGATTTTCCCGTTTGTACCGAATATGAGCAATTTCGCAAAGATTTAAATCCGGCAGGTGTTACACTAATCTATACGGATGCTTACATGAATAACCCCTCCTCTTTATTCGGGCACACGTTAATGCGCATTGATATTCCCGAGGGAAAAACGCAACTTGTTTCGCACGGAATGAACTACGGCGCTTACGTTGACGAAAAAACGGCCGGATTACTCTATGCCGTCTACGGTCTGACGGGTGGCTACTGGGGCGGATTTACGGTTAAGCCGTATTATCAAATCATCAACATGTATAACAATATGGAAAACCGAGATATTTGGGAGTATTCATTAAATTTCACGTCTGCCGAACGGGATTTTTTCGTGGCGCATTTATGGGAAGCGGGACATACGCAAACGCGCTATTATTTCTTTACGAAAAATTGTTCTTATTTGCTGATGGAAGTTATGGATGCCGTTCGTCCAAGCCTCAAATTATCGGATGATTTTCCCGTGCAAACCATTCCGCTTGATACGGTAAAAGCCGTTAATAAACGCCCGACATTCGTCAAAAAAGCCAATTATCGCCCATCGCGCCAACGGCGTATTGCCTACCGTTATGATCAGATGACATCATCGGAACGCCGAGCGCTGATAGCCTATTTACAAGAAGATGATACCGCCCGTTTGGAAGCACTTTCGGAATCAAGCCGTGCAGCCGTTTTGGATACGGCGTATGAATATATTCAATACCAATGGATTAAACAAGATATTCCGCTCAAAGAGTATCGGCAAAAATCATTTGAAGTTTTACGAGCGCGCCGAAATATCAATCAAGCTTCGTCCGAGGTTATCGTGCCCGGCGAAAATCCGATAAATGCGCACGATTCCATGCGAACATCTTTTTCTTTCGGCTCAAATCGGGGGCAAATTTTTGAAGAAATCGGCTGGCGCGCCGCTTATCACGCGTTGGTTGAAAATCCCTATGGGTTACTCCGCGGGGCGGAAATTAATTTTTTAGATACCGTTATTCGCTATACACCGCAAACACAACAACTGCATTTACAAGATTTAACGCTGGTTAAAATTTCATCCATGGCACCCTATAATGCCCTGTTTCACCCGATTTCTTATCAAATAGATACCGGCATTCTCCGCAAATGGGATGCAAAGAAAAATAAAGAGGGCACTGTTTACCGATTGAGCGGAGGCTCGGGATTAACCTTTAACCCCTTAAACAACCTTTACGTCTACGGGTTAATTCACACGCGCGCGGAATACGGCGGTGGATTTTATCGGCATCCGTTCGGATTAAGCCTCGGTATGACGGGGGGACTCATCTATTATCTGCCGAAAACCCAAATTCAAACGGAAATTGCCCGCAATTTTTCGGATAACCGTTTGATGAACACACTGGAATACAAGGCAAAAACCATTCATTCGCTCTCAAATGAATGGGCGCTCGGCCTTTCATATCGTTTTGAAAATCAAAAATATCATTCTGACAATACGCTAAAAGCAACCGTTTATCGGTATTTTTAATTCAATCAAAAAAATGCAAAAAAGGTTGTTATTCAAGAAATTTTGTGATAGAATAAAAAAAGAATTGTTTTGTCATTATTTACATAAAGAGGTGTGCCATGCCTAAAAAAAGATCAAAAACTCCTTTAGCTATCAGATATAATAACCCCGGTTGCATTCGGGATTTAAAAAAACGCCCGTATTTTGACTATAAGGAAAACAAAATCAAGGTGATTGTTCCGAAGAGGGGAAATAACGGATATGCCGTATACGCTTCAAAAACAGATGGCATGATGGCTGTGGCCCTTCTGTTAAAAAGGTATCAAAAGCAAGGGAATAACACCCCCTCAAAAATTGTAAGGATCTATGCTCCCAAAAGTGATGGGAATAACACCAGTAGATACACAAAACAGTTATGCCAAGCATTAGGAGTCAGTGCCGATACAAAATTAAATATGGAAGACAGAGAAACAATGGGAAAACTGCTTAGAGCCATTACCTTGGCCGAAGGCGGTTCACAAGCCATGAAGTATTATGATGATTCCGTCTTTGAGGAAACATTAAGTCGCGTATGCCCGCCAATGCAAGCCGAAAAAGATAAAAGCCAAGCAGTCGGGAATTCCTATTATGCGCAAAGACCCAACTGGTTGCGTCGCTTTTTTTCCGCCTCTGCCCGTGCAGACTACCGCAAATGGCAAAGTTTGAATCAAACGCTTCTATTTACGGCGCCTGATGGACATGCCGTTTCTCTTCTTGATTTAGGGCAAGCCGTTCAGGAGGGAGATTTATCCTTATCGGAAGCCAATATGATTTATGCGGCGGCCTCACAAGCCAAAGAAAAAACGTATGAATCCGTTAATCGCACATTAGAAAAAATTATGACGGATAAACAAGCAGATCATACAATGGACAAGGTAGTGGATCAATCAAAAGAGAACTGCTCGCAAACACTACGCCAAAGCGGTTCAAAAGCAGTTATTGATGAGGACCAAGCCGAAATTCAATCAAGGGTTCGCGCAGCCGGCAACGGCCGAGACGATTAGTTACATCCGCGCGAGCGGGTGTTGTATTTAACGGATGCCGTTTTGCGTTTCCCCGCAACAGGTTGTGGTATCGGGTTGTGGTTGGTTGCACATCTCGGTATTGGTATGAAGCAATCATTCGTTGCTTGGATTATTCAGCAAACGATTGGGGCGGTAACGTTTTAAAATGGATTCTCTGCCCTACTTCCTGCGCGGACAGAAGTTCGGTATATTACCATATCTCTATGCCCCGCATTCCTTAAAAAGCAACGAATGGCACTTTACGCACGGCAAAAGAAAATGTGATTGTGTGCATAAAAACAAAATGACATTTAACCTCTTGGCGCAAAAAGAGCGCTGTTTGACGGCAAATCGTATTTTTTTTGCATTTTTTATTTTTTTTGCTTGACACCCCCCATTAAAGGGATTATATTAGCGAAACTTTCTAAATGAAATGCTGAAATAAAGAAGCGTCTAAACGTATAAAATATGCAACAGTCATGAAGAGATAAGTTAAAAAACAATCAATAAAGAGCGATATGAGGGCAAAACCCGATTTACTCGGGCAAAGGCTTTTTTTCGCTGAAAAAGAAGGGGAAACATGAAAAATTATTTAAAAGTATTAGGTCTTGGATTATTGTTCATGGGGGTGAGCACATCTATTCAAGCAAAGGAAGAAACAAGCACGCAAGCGGAAACGCGTAATTCACTGCCACCGACGCCCGATTACAGAGCCAACAATTCTTTACCGCCGGTGCCTGAATACAGAGCCTATAATTCTTTACCGCCGACGCCTGATTACAGAGCCTATAATTCTTTACCGCCGACGCCTGATTACAGAGCTTATAATTCTTTACCGCCGACGCCCGATTACAGAGCCTATAATTCTTTACCGCCGACGCCTGATTACAGAGCCTATAATTCTTTACCGCCGACGCCGGATCATCCGGTACCCACGGAAACAAAAGGGTCATCAAAAGATGATATTCGCGATTCATTACCGCCAACGTCGGAACGTATCGTCAAAACAAGACTGGATTTTACGGCTTTTATGCGGGAAAATTATCAACATACACGTTGTTAAAACACCCTGCCGCAGGCATATAAAATCAATAAAAAAGAGTCTCCGGAAAGAGACTCTTTTTTTATTACCCCATACGGACATCTTATCACTTGCGGATATATTTTAATCTAAAGCCCATTCATCGGCAAATGCCCCAGCCCGATAACCAGCTAATTCAACGCTTATTCAGGCAAAGCAACGCAATGGTTTCCTTCAAATTTCCAAGAAACAATCACACCGTCTTGCAACTTAAAAAGAGTTGTGCAAGAACGCGTTACCAAGCCTTGCGGTTTTTCATAAAACGAAATTTCGCGTGCAATACGAGGCATCCGTTCAATCGTGGCCCCCTCAGAGGCATCTTCTACGGATGATTTGGTATATAAAATATAGTTTGTTGTTCCTTTCCAATAATCATTCATCGGAACACCCCAAACTTGATATAAAGAGGCTTTATCCTGCCCCAACCAACCATCCAACAAAATTCTATAATTCTCTTCGGTTGCCTGCGGTTCCGGCGTTGATTGACACCCACCTAAACACACCAAGCAAACACTTACCATACAAAGATATTTTTTCATTTTTTATCCTTTCTTCGGTGTATTATATCACAATATGAACAATGGTCAATTTATTTCTTTTGTTTCTTGATTTTAAGTAAAGCGCGCCCCATGTTGGAACGTGAGTTATTTCATAAGGAGATAAATATGACGATTCCCTCTCACTATCATTCAGTGAGTGATATTTGCAAACAATATCATCTATCAACGGATGATTTTCTGGATATTTTGATAAATAAAAACATAAAACTATGTATTTACATGGCCAATTTAAAAACATATTATTTTGATTTTAAAGTTGTCAATCGTGAAATAGATGAATATGATGTGCAATCCTACTTCCTCAGCGGATTGTTTTATTTAACGCGATATGAGGTCTGCAAAATTTTGCATAAAGGGGAAGCCGATATTTTCCGCATTCAACCCAAAGGCAAAGCCTTTATTACATTGGCGCATCCGCATAGAACCCTCGTTTCGGATTTATTGATGGATGAAAAATCAATTCATTTATTGCAAAAAGCGCTTTCGGATTATGCCACAACGGCACCCGCTCTTAATACGCTTTCGGTCTGAATCAGGTGTATTCACTTTTGATCCATGCAATCGCAAATAGAACGACGAACCTTTTGATATGTTTTTTGAATAGAGGTATGGGTGGATACCGCCTTATCGGATCGCCGAATGCGTTGTTTATCGGATAGCTGACGTTGACGCAATAGTTCAAATTTTTCACGTGTCATACCGGGACGCATTTTAGCGCGCACCCAACGCTTACGAACGGAAGCATACAGGCAAATCACGCGATCGCACATCAAATGCGCCTGTGTTTCAAATAAAATGGGCGCCGATAAGATAACGGCTCTTTTTTCAGTTGCAAACGAGGCAATACGTTTTTGAATTTCGCGCAAAATAAGCGGATGAATTTCCGCTTCCAACGCCAGCAACAAATTCGGATGATGAGTCAAACACTCAGCCAGTCGCGCACGGTCAACACAATCATTCGTCACGCAATCGGCACATAAATTTTGAACAATCTGCACAGCCGTTTTATTCGTTTGATAAAGTTGAGCAGTTACCTCATCGGCATCAATCACATAAAAGCCATCGGCACGAAGTAATTTCGTTATGGTTGATTTACCGCCGGCAATACCGCCCGTTAATCCGATAATCATGACTATCCTTTCAAAAATTATCCTCAGTATAAAGGAAAATAAATAAATGAAAAGCATTTTTTTCATCTCTTGCAATTTAAAGTAAATGTTATTATACTCAAAAAGCAACAGGAAGGAGTATCTGATGAAAAAATGGGGAATTATGCTCATGATGCTGTTTTTAACAGCCTGCGGTAAGCCGACATTCAAGGGCAATTACTATGTTTTATCCACAAGCCCGGCAGATATGCCGATTTCCATTTTATTTTCGGCCGACGAAAATCAATTCGGGGGAAAAGCCTTAAACAGTTATTTCGGCACGTATGAAACGGACGGAAGTAAAATAACATTTTCGCATTTAGGCTCAACCAAGATGATGGGTCCGCCGAAGCAAATGGAAGAAGAAATGAAATACTTTGAAGAATTATCACAGGTGCGTTCGTATCGGATTGCGGATAACTATTTGGTATTGATTTTAGAAAACGGAAAAGAGTTGTTATTTGATAAAAAAGAGCAACCGAAACAACCGCAACCATAAAATTTAATTATTTTTATTGACAAGGGCTTAAAAGAGTCATATTCTTGCCTCACTTTTTTAAGGAGAGAGAATATGACTTTTTTACAGCAATTTGATTTTCAACAATTTTTAAGTGCATTTCTTGTTTTATTTGCCGCGATTGACCCGGTAGGAGCGATTCCGGTTATTTTAAACACGAAACGCAAAGGCAGTATTGTTGATGCCAAATACGGCACTTTTTATGCTGCCATTATGTTATTTAGCTTTTTCTATATCGGGGAAGCCTTTTTATCATTATTCAATTTGGATATATCGGCATTCGCCATTGCGGGTTCCATCGTTATTTTCTTCATCGGAATGGAAATGATTTTAGATGTTGAAATTTTTAAATCGGGCGGGCCGAAAAACAATAAAGATGCCACATTCATTCCGATTATTTTTCCGTTATTAACGGGGGCCGGCGTTTTAACCACTTTACTTGCCATTCGGGCGCAATTTTTTGATATCAATGTGTTGTTAGCCATGGTCGGTAATTTAGTGATTGTCGGATTTGTATTGCGTTATGTTGAGAAGATTGAATCCCTCTTGGGCAAAGGCGTTATTTACATGATGCAAAAATTTTTCGGTGTCTTACTGCTTGCAATCGCCATTAAATTATTTGTGACGAATGTAACGTTACTGGTTGAAGGAATCGGAAAATAAGTTGAGAACGATTCAAAAAAACACCGCGCACTTGCGGTGTTTTTTTATGGTCATGATAACGGATTCTAAAAGACTAACTTTTTTCGCAATAAAAGCGCCCGTCTTTTTCAACAACAGAGCGTTTTGCACCGGAGCAAGCCAAGCACAAATTTCGCGCATCGTTGCTATCGGGGATTTCCGTTGATCCGCTGGTGCAACTGCTTAATCCGCCGTTGATATTGATAAAATAGCCGTCTCTCGGCGCGGAAGAGCAATACCAACGCGTCTGATTGCCGTTTACTTTGCTATATACGACACGGTCATAATTGCGACACATACTTTTTGATGTTTCATCACTTCCGATTTCAAAATTACCCCACGAACTACCTCCGCATTGACCGTTCACGTTTTGGAGTTGTCCGAAGCAATCATTCACGCAATAGGCTTTGGTGGCACCGCTGGAATCTTCAGCCGTCATAACGCGTTTGTTATCGCACGACGTGCAAGAATCTTTGGACGTTATTGTGTTATCAATCTCGGTTTTTGATGAGGTTGTGCAACTGATACATTGATTATTTACATTCAAGAATGTGGAGCCATCGGTGCAAAGACCCAATGCACACCACCCATCATTTCGGCGGTTTCCGCAACTCTTGCATTGTGCTATACTACTCGGACTATACGTTTTCGGATCATCACAACGCTGACAACTACCATAATAATCTCTGAAAAAGACGCCATCACCTGCCGGATAATTTTCATGCGTTCCATTTTCAATACTATTACACACACCGCTCACGCCTGGATTAATAAAAACGCATTTGTTATTAATATTTATGCGATTACCACAGGTTTCGCATTCTGCTCTCTGATCGTCAGTTAATCCATAAATATACTGCATACTTGTCGTTTCGCATGAAACACATGAACCAACATACGTATGAAAAGTTTTTTCAGGACAACGCAATGGACTACAATACAGATCAGA
>CALXVP010000014.1 GCA_944392125.1 uncultured Alphaproteobacteria bacterium
TTCGAATCTCGCTGGGGTCGCCATCATAAGCCTTTGATTTTCAAAGGCTTTTTTTAATTTCTTTTGCGAAATTTTATCAAAATTCGCTCTATTTAAATCAATTACTTATTTTAATTTTCGCAAAATTTTAGTCCCTGATTCTCGCTCTTTCTGCCCTTAATTTTGCGATTAAAATCCGATTCGCTTTTGTGTTGTTTAAGGCTCGTTTGTTTGTTGATTCTTTCATGATAATTTTAAATACTTTTTGATAAGGTTTTTTCTCTTTCATATCGTTTTCCTTTTTATTGACATAATTCTAACTCTTGCCGTAATTTATCCAGGCGACCTATCCATTCCCATGTTGCCGGTAAATCACCGGCTTTTTCCAGTTCATCAGCCACTGTCGCTCCGCCCACCGGCCAAACAGGGCAAACACAATTACAATTGACCTGCCCGCATGCGGTTAAGCAACTCAATCCGACCAGCAGCAGGCTTGCTGTGAATCTTTGCCCGTTCCTTTTCAACATATTTAATCACCTCAACCTGTTTCTCGATTACTTGTATTTTTGCATTGCTCATGCCGAGTCGATACGATAAAAAGCAAAGAGCAACCATGCCGGCCAGAATACAACCGACGCCCACCCATCGCATTATACACCTCGTTTCATGATGTCTGCCAGTGTTCGGGCTCGTTGTCCGACTTGTTTCGCCCATTGACTCGCTAACATCTCTTGTGCCGCTAATGCATAATTGCCCGTTTCAACGGCTGTCAGCATTTTCTTGAATCCTTTTAATCGTGCTAACCCTAAATTAAAACACATTTCGCATATCACGCCTTGCCTCGTTTCATCTAATCCGGCATACCAGCCAAACGCATTCAGGCATTCGATATGACAATGTCTTAAATCATTTTCAAGCAAATAGCGGGCTTCTGATTCCGTGATACCCACGTCATCCAAGTTTCGCCCGACACCGATTGTTAATTTACCGGCTGTACACCGATACGGTTTTAAACGCAAACCCTCATGCTTAATTATCCGATTGATGAGTTCTTCTTTCATTTGATTTTCCTTTCAATTAAAAAGCCCCGCAAAAACGGGGCTATTGTTGCAATCATTATAGACTTATTTATTTAAACAAATCATCATGAGTACCAGTGGCCACTAAAATAATTTCAGTTTCGGTTGCCCGATAGATTAATAGCCAATTTGATCGAATATGACACTCTCGATAATTTTTCCAATTACCTATTAACGCATGGTCTTTATATTTTCCCGGCAATATATTTCCTGTTATTAACAAAGACAAGACATCATCTAATTCATTCATTGAATAATGCTTTTGTTTTAATTTCTTTAACTGTTTTTGAAATAATTTATCCGGTATTAATCGTTTCATTCGTCTGCCTCTGTCAATATTGTGTTCATCATATCTTGAACAGATGAAAACGATTGCAAGCGATTTTTATCTTTTCCGCCTATATATGCATCAACCCGTTTCATAGCTTCTTTAACATCCTCATTTGGTTCTTCATTTAACGTCAATGAAAAAGGAATTCCTTTTTTATTCTTGATTTGCGTATAATATAGACGAATGGCTTCTGCACTAGTTAAACCGATTTTTGATAAAATATAATCAACTTCTTTTTTTAACTGGGCATCAATTCTAGCATTAACAATTTGTGTTGTCATGTTTATCTCCTTTCTTATGTTTTCATAATAATACAAATGAAAACATTTGTCAATCCCCTACTTAAACAAAAACGTCCCCACTTCACCAACAGATACCCCAAATGCAGCACAAAGCAGTGTGATTAAAACATAAATAAATACCTTGTTGCTCAAAACTTCTTTAAACGCGCCCCAGATACTTGTTTTGCGTGCACATAATTCTAATACGCGGTCAATCTTGCCATCCAACGTTTCCACTTTGCGTTCAACGGCATCCACTTTCTTTTCTAAATCTGTCATACGGTGTTCCAACTTAATAAAATCCTCACATTGCTTTTCATGTAAAATAATCGCACTCTTTGAAAGTCCTCCCCGTTTGGGTTGTCCTAATATCATATCTAATGCTACTCTTTGTTCACACATATTTCGATTCCCGTATGTTAAAACAGAGGATACAATTTTGTATCCTCTGATTGTTATCGTACATGTCAATTTAATATCGTTCTGTCGGCCGTTCATTTATTAAATAATTTGTCATTATTTTATCAACTTTGTGCTCCTATTCTAAAACTGCTCTGACTTTGACAACTCTATTGCCTTGACCGTCATCACTGACTTTCTCACCTGTTAAAAAACCTGTGATGATTCCTTTGTTGTAATACGTATCAGTATTTCTAAATGCTGTCCAGTCTACTCCAACGGGCTCTGTCTGAGATTTACCTATACAAGTTGCAAATATACCCCCTCTAATAATCCAGTAATTCCTGTGCGACGTATATAGAAATGAATAATACTGAGGCGTGTTGGAAATTTTTGGAGGTATCGTTTCAACTAACTCTGTGTCTTCAAGAGACTCCGTATACTTGAATAGATAATACCAACCATTCTTTAAAAGAACGCCAAAGTGTTTGTCATAAAAACACTGAACAAGCTGAACATTACCCCTCGGACAGTTTGTACTGATGACACTCGGGATTTCTTTTTTTAATACTTTTGGAGTTACACCGTCTTCTGTTGTAATTTCAAAATATGCTCCGTTATTCAAAGACAGTAAGTATTTAAAATCTTTTGTAATGCCTAGTGAGCCAACCCATTTTTGAGTCTTTAATTCTGAATCAGTATAGACTGCTTCCGTTGTCACTGACGTTCCTGAAAGAATGAATTTCACAACATCACCAGTATCTCTTCGGATTCCATAGTATTCTCCATTGAACATAAATGCGTCTGTTTTAATTTGAGAGCCTGACGTTAGATGTTGGTATGATAAGTCATCCGCTAAAAGATAAAAATGAGGATATCCATTATTATCTAAATAAAGAGCATCTTCAAATGCAGAAACACCATAGATGCTTTGACTTACACTCGTAGGACCAGTAATAGTTAATCCCGATATAAAAGGTATGTCATCCGTAGGGTTGTTTGATTCAACTGTTCCATCTTTTAAGAATACTGAATATTTTGGCTGCCCAGAAGAACCATTAGTAGAATATCTGTTTGAATAAGATTCCTTGATAGTCCCATCATATATTCCATTAACGGGCGATAATGCTTTGTATGTCTCGTTGTAAAACCAAGCACAAAACACATTTCCGTCATCTGTTATGTAGTCTATATATCCACCATTAAAGAACGGGAAAATAGTGTATTCCCCTGTGTAATAATTATATATTTGATATGCAGGATTACTCCAACGGACAGCAAGTTCCGTTTCACTTAAAAAGAAAAAACAGCCCCCATTTGTATCTAATGACGTATTTACTCCAAAATCGTCGATACTGGGTTCTGCTATGTCTTTTGGACACGACCTGACATAAAGACCTGAATAACCACTTTCTGTCCCATAAATTTGAATAAATATGTTTCCTACTGGGTTAGAATAGAATGAAGATTGTAAATAACCAAGCCCTGAAAAAGAGGCTTTTACAGTCTTGTTTGAATTTAAATGATATAAAGTCCCTTTTGATGAGACACACCAGTCTTTCGTGAGTATAACAATATATCTTCCACCTTCTAATTCGGTTAATTGGTTCTTTATCGAAAGTGTGTTAGTTGTCTTATCAAAGTCTAGCAAATAAGTATAAGAATAGCTGTTAAAATCACGAATAGCTATCGAGTAATCATTACAACTAGGACAAGACCAGTATAAACCGTATAGTATAGGAATCTCGCAAGATGTCACAAAGTTTGCGTTAATCTTAGTTGTATAGTCAATAGCGTATATATACACCTTTGGGTATACTGAGATACTGCCTGTGTCCATTGGGAAAACATAGATGTATTGACCATCATAACTTTCTTGTATTGCTACTTTACAGTTATCTGGCATTTCTGGTTCTATGTCAAAAGTAATAACATCAAAGTTACCTTCTCTATCTTGATAAGTTCCATCAGAGTATCTTCCGTCAGTTCCCACGTATAAAAGGGGCAACTCCCCGCTACGCGTCACGTATTTTTCTTTTCCTCTTGGAATTTCAAAAGTAGAAACAGCCTTAAAGTTTCCTGTTGAGTCTTTTTTATATGCAAACTTTGTTCCTGAATCCATTAAATCATAATAAGAATTTTTAAAAAACCAACAATAATAACTGCCACTGGTATTTCTAAAGTCAGTAATCTTTGTAAGTGTATCAGCCTCTGTAGGAATCTCTCCAGTCTTTACCGCAATTACTTTTTGCCCGTCAACAATTTCATCTTCTTTCACTCCATTGCTTAACCGCATATTCACAACAGGCTCAGCAGAGCCACCTTCAATGCTTTGAATCTTATCTGCGTATGACCTAAATGTATCTGTATCAGAGACACTCACGCCTTTTTCAAGAATAGCGTCTTTAATTAATGTTTTAGTACCGTTTAAATATTTTAATTTTAAAGAGATTGTTCCGGCAGTTCCGATCGGTTCACCCACAATCTGATAAGCAACTCCATTAAGTTCCAAAGTATATGTCGTCCCATTTGGAATAACGGCATGGATTATATTATCCTCTCTATAAACGATTGCATCGCAATCTTGTGCTTGATAGGTATAAGAGCCAGTCATAGAACTTGATAAACTGAGCGTAGAGCCGTTTGTTATTGTTATTATAAAATCTGTTGAACCACTTATATCAACCATTATATCACCTCCCCATTAATTGCATCTAAAGCGTTCGCAATATCCCCTAAAACCTCATCCACATAATCCGTTGTGGCATAAGATGTCATCACATTCACACCCGGAATAATATTCAAAGACCCGTCCTTGCTTGTGTAAATTGCCCGAAACCACCACCGATGAACCGTGGATGATTCTTCTGTCCAATAACATTGCGATAAGTCTTTTAAACAAACCGTATCCATTAAGCTTTGTTGATAAGTTTTAATGTAATGATTATCATTAAACTTCATTGTAATGGTTTCACTGCTTCCGTTCAGTTCACCCTCGTATGTAAGATTCACAATATATTCCACGCCGTTTTGTAAAGGGCTGTCTGTTGTAAAGATAAGGCTTGTCCCGTCTTCATTTAAAGCAAGTGTTTTTGTAATAAATTCACGCGCGCCGTCTTTCCCGTCTGCCCCTTTTTCGCCGTCTTTGCCATCTTTCGGGGGCTCGGCATTAATAATATTGCCGTTATCATCGTATTGCAAATACATCCCCGCAACCGGATTTTCAATCCTTAAATCCGTCCGGTTGTCTGATACATCTAATGTATATACATGGCTTAAATGTTCCGTTTGTTCCTGCACAATCGCCGTCAGTTTATCAAACTCATCTTCCACCACATCCGCCTGAAACCCGCTTGCCGTTTCAAACGGATTTTCTTGTGTTTCAGCCGTTTCACGCATGATAATGATTTGCGTGCCGGCTGTTGGGGCGATTTCAAAATCAACATACCCGCCATAATTATAGGCATCACGCGATAAGTTCGTTACGGTATAATTGCCCGGTGAAATAAGCGTTGCAAACGTCTCATCAGCTGTCTTTTTAAAAACGCGAATAAAGTCCGGTTGTAGCACTTGAAACGCAAAATAAAAGCGTTTTACCGTTCCATCCGCCATACTGATGGTTTTCGGGATTAAATGTTCCAAAGTCATCTTTATTTTCCTTTCCTTTTTTTGGCCGCATCAATCTTCTTTTTGAAGTCTTTTTTAATTCCGGCAATAATTTGTTGCCTGGCTTTGTTCAAGGCCTCTTTTTTATCTTCCGCATCCAGTTTCAGGCGCTGTATGCGTCTTTGTTCCGCCGTAAACTCTTTTGTAAAGCGTTTGCGAATTTTGGACTTATCCGATTCGGATAAAAGCGATAACTGCCCGCGTTTCGTTATATCGCTCGTTGTCGGTGTTTCGCCGGCTTTGTATTGCTGATAATACATATTAACAGCCGGGTCTTTTGAATCGGTATGTACGCGCGAGCCGAATAGAGTTGTTATCAACCAGTGTTGCGTTTGAATCGGCTTGCCGGTGATTTCAGACGTTTTCGGCTTGAGTGATTCCCGGAAACCCGGTATTTTTGCTTCTATCTTTTTCCAAACATCCCGCTCTGTATCGCGTTCGTAATCATCCAGCGATTTTGCAAGCGTATTCAAAATATTCGGCACAGCCGCTGTTATGTAATTACCGAGTGAGTTTGTTAACACATCGTCAATTTTCGCCCGCCCGCCGGGCACTTGTTTTAATGCCTCAATCGTATCAGCAATTTCCCGTATCACCGGGGTATCAATCGCCTTTGTTATTACCCCGCCGGCCATGCTCCGCAAATTGTCCCACACAGCGTTTGCATTTTTATATTCTAAAAAGGCCGTCAATGGAATTTCCAGCGACCCGAGATAATCGGTGTTCATCCAATAATTGCCTACCTTAATCGCTCCAAATGCACCGGCTTTTTCCTGTATGATTTTTCTGTCTTTGGCCGATAGCGATAAATAATCCGGTATATAATCGTCATCATCCAGTAAAGAAACGGCCAGTATGGCCAAAATCCAACCCGGAATCATGTGAGCTGTTGACCGAACGGCTTTATCAATTCGTTTCGATTCTTGATCTGTTAAACCGGCTCGCTTGTCTTGAATTGCCCCGATTAGGTTTTTCGGGTTTCTGAATGGGCCAAATAACGCATCTAATCCGCTGTCAATCACATTCGCGGGTGTTTTAACAAAGGGGAACATCGCATCGGCCGCACCACCAAGCCCCACTGTGTCTAAGCCTTTGTTTATTTTTTCGCGTAATCCGAGTAGGGTTTCCGATAATAAACTGTCTTGCTGGAATGTCGCATAAAGCGATTCGGCTCGGGCTTTTTGGCGAATCATCCGGGCTTCTTCACTTTGCGGTTGCAGGTGCGTTGCCTCTATAAACAGGCTGTTCGCGCGCTGTTTCGCCGTATCACCCGTCAATCCCTCTTGATAGGCTTGTTGGGTGGCTTCGTTGTTTAAAATGTTTGTAAAATACGTCCGCGCCCGAAACACCGTGTCCGGATGGCTCATCATCCGTTGAAACACCAACTTTTCAGCCGCTCGTCCTAACCATCGAATAAAACCAGCCCCTTGTGCATGTGTTCGCAACTTTTCCCCGCGATACAGAATATCATCTACAAATGAATCCATCAGCGTAATATCTTGGCCGGTTTCCCAAAACACATCTTTGATTTTTTGCTTGTAGGCATCAACCAGGTTTTTATCCACAATCGTGTCGTTTGTATGCCCCGTCATGATGTTCTTTAACCGGTGTGTCAAGGTTGTATCAACCAGATTCACGGCGTTTGACACCCCGTTCATCACATACGTTGCCGGGCTCGAAAGCATCCCGGCACGCCCGATAATGCTTGTCAATACTTTAATGGCGCCCGACGGCATAATGCCGTTCACATAATTCTCTAAGTCTTTCACGGCTTTAAAGAAGTCCACATCCGGCAACCCGAGTGCATCGGTTTTTTTGAACAACTTATCGATTGTTTGCGCTTTTTGAACAATTGTGTTCGTTTGTTCCGCGGTTAAGGCAATCCCGATTGCTTCTTTGGTTTTCCGTTCAATCAATTTTTGCGCTTGCTTTTCAATATATTTTCGGCCTTGCTTTTCTGCTGAAAATTCAGGCAATACCACTTGTTTCACCTTGTTTTGTTGATTGCCGGCATATTTTTTCTGCAACCGTGTGAGTTCTTCTTGAAACAACTTGTTTCTGTCTTTGGGGTCGACATCTAATATTTTTTGCGTTAAAACTTGTATGTCTTTGTCTAATTCAAGAGCCAGTTGTTGCGGTCGGCTTTTGTTCGGGTCGCCAGATAAAACAGTCGACATCTTGTTGGCCAGAGCGTCGGTTAGATTGCTTTCTGTTTGACGCACCCAATACGCCGGATTTGTAATATCGTTTGCCGCACCGCGTAAATATTGCATTTCTTGTCCGGCACGCGTTGCCTCCCAAGATTGCTGTTGCACGGATTCATGCCACGCATTAATGTTTCCGCTTGCCAACATTATCTTTTGATACTCGGTGTAAAGCGCATTGCGTAAAACCTCATTCGACATATCGCCTGAGTCAAGGATTTGTTGTGCCCGCTCGGGATTCGTCCGCCAAAGAGCCGCCGCTTTCGCTTGTTCGTCGGCGTTGCGCATACGATTGCGTGTCGGGTTACTATCCGGATTGCTGTCTGTTAATCCGAGCCGTTCCTTCACCCGTTCATAATAACGCGTGCCGGCTGTTTCTCCTGGGCCTTGTATCGGTTGTATGGTCGCTTTTTGCTTGCTTTCAGAAGATGTTTCGGCTTGTGTCTCAATCGGGGCGGGCAATTCGGCTTTTGCTTGTGTTTCCGTTTCGGCTTTCGCTTCCGCTTGTGTTTGCGCGTCAATCGTTCTCAGCGCGTTCTGCACATCGATTGCCGGGTCGGTTGAAGATTCGCTTGTTGTGTTGAAAGCCTCTGTTTCTGCCTGCACATAGGCTCGGGCTTCGGCTTCGGTTTCAACAGCTTCTTTGGCAATCTGTTGATTCTCGGCTTGTTTAGCGATTGCGTTCAGAGCAGGGGCGGTTTCCAGTTTGCCCGTTGTCATACTGCGGAAAAAGGCGATGATTTCAGGCGTTAAAACCGGTTTCTTCGTTGTCCCGCTGATGGTGATAGCTTCGGCCGAGTCATATACATCTTTGAGCCATTTATCATAATCATCAAACACGGTACCAAGCAGTGGCGTCGGTAAATTGCCATTATAGAGATATTTCTCATAACTGGCCGCGAATTTCTCATGTTGCGCCCGTGAAAACCCGTTTGACCATTTGGGCTCTCCCAGATAATCAACAATTGGTTGATAAAACGTATTGAGATAAGTTTCCGAGGCTTGCCCGCTGTTCACGTATGCCGTTATATTATCAAGCCAGTAATGTGCAAACTCATGCGGTAAAGAGGCCGGTGTCGCGTCTTGCAAGAGTTTTATTACATGGGAATTCCGGTCATAAAAGGCGCGCTTAACGGAGCGGGGGTTGTGTCCTAAAATATTTTCATTTTCCCTATTGACATCCTCACCGACTTGTGGTATATTGAAATTAAGAGAGGGATGGTCTGCAAAGGTGCGTTTGCCCGGCAGCATCCCTCTCTTTACATGCACATTATATAAATCAAGCAAGTTCGGGTCTTGTCCTTTTACTTGTTCTGTCGTTAAAGAAACCCTATAATCTTGATTATTAATCCGTACCGGCGAATCAAAATATACATATTGTTCAACTTTTGATTTATGTTCAAGTGTTTGTTTTCTTGTATTATGGTTTAAATCAACTGTTCCATCTTTATTATTTTTAACAGCATTATTGATAATTTTCTCAAGTGTGAGTAAGGCTGTATCATGTTGTTCTTTTTGCCGACCTTTTAATTTGGTATTCGAACGTACCACATGAGCCTTATTTTCTTTTGTCACTTGCACCTGCAAGGGTTTTGTCGCTGTCTCCATTCCCCCTTTTTTTATCAGGTCGTTCAAGTATTCTTCAACATGTTGTGCTGTTTGTTCCGGCGTCTTGCCTCGTACGTTGCTGAACGTTTCTGTTAAATCTATTGGATTCCCCAGTCCCATATCTTCCTGATATAAAATATTTTCATTTTCCTTATTGACATGGTCGCTATTATTATTTGTTTTCGGGGTGTTTGTTGTTGATGTTGTTGTCTCATCTGTTTGTCCGGCTGGTAGTTTATTACCACTTTCTTTCGTTGTGTTATCGGATGAGCCTTTTGTGTCTTCCAGTTGAAACGCCCCATTGCCCACATATTTTATTTCTTTGGCATTAATAACGTTTTCCACACTTGTATTGCGTTTCACTGATTCGGCTATTGCCTCATCACTAAACCGACGGGCTGTATCTGAAAGCAGTTGTGCTTTCTGCGTTTCATTTAAATCAACATAGGCTCCGGCATCATCAGCGGCTTTTGCAATAGCCCCATATAAAGCATCATAGATTTCCCCGTGCTTATTGCGTAATTGTTCCGAATAATCAACAGCCTTTACTGCCGCCGTTTGCCCATCAATCATCTGTTTTTGCACAAATGCATCGGCAAAACGTTCTTTTTCGGTTTCTGTCATATCCGTTTGGGATAAACCATCAATAATATTTTGTTTCGCTTTCCGCCGATAATAGATGTTTCCGGCTGTCCCAATAGGGGCAGCAATCGCCATGGCATAAAACGCTCCTTTTATGTTTTGTTCAAAAGCGTCTTTCAGTTCTGCGTCATTTTCAAACCGATTCAGTAATGAATCATAATAAATATCAGAAACACCTTGTAAGGCTTCCGTTATTCCCTCTGAAACACCGGCTTTTAAACCGACTTCACCTGCTGCAAGCACTTTATTAAAGGCTGTCGGACTATTCAATTTTTTTAATTTTTGAGCGATTTTAATCTGTTCAAATACACCACCCACTTTTTCTAAAGCGGCGTTTGTCACACCCCGAAAAGCATTTAAAGTAAGTTCGTTTTCCGGTTGTCCTAAAAATTCTTCTAATTGACCGCGTTTAGCCGCCGTCATAATTCCCTCTGCTTCCGCCCCGCCAAAAGATTGAGCTCCCACAATAATAACGGGACCAACTCCGCCGGTCGCATAAGCAATCGGAATTTGAGGTAAATATTGCACAGCGGCATTAATAATACCTTGCGATGTACTGTTTTCCACTTGCGGGGGTAAATATGTTTTGTTTTCTTCATATTCTTTACGGCGTATTTCTAAATCCCTTAAAGCGGCTTGTTGCAATGCTTTCCCGGATTCTATCCATTCATCGGCAGAATCTGAATCGGCAAAATGTTTTCCATACGCTACTTTTGCTTGCCCATATGCAACTTCAAACCCTTTCATTGCTTCATACGAGGATTGATAAAAGTCTTCCCCTGCTCGCATTATACGATTAACAGCACCACCACCATAACCGGTTTGAGACACGTCATACGGTTTTGGTTTCGGCCGCCCTTTTTCGTAATCAAAATCACTTTTATAAATCGTTCCCATTTCAGCGGAACTAAATGTTTTTATATCGCCCGGCAAAATATCTTTGTCGTCATTTACAAAAATAACCATTCATGTTTCCTTATTTTATTTTTTCGGCATAATAATTATCAACACCAATCCCAACCAATCGAGCCGGGATACCGCCATTTGTAATAATAATATCGCCCACTTGCTTTCCTTGTATTTCCGGATGCTTAATTTCTAAAAGAGCCCGATTGCCGTCATCAATCGCTTTATAGGCCGCCTCTCTATCGCCGGTTCTTGCCGCTTGATAAACAGCATTAAACGTTTTTGCGCTGATTTCACTGATTCGTTTATCTGTTAATCCGGTATATGTCGGGATTCTTTCTTCACGCCCGATTAATTTTGTACTTCCTGGTTCGTCTAACTGAATTGTAATTTTTCTCTTTGGTTTTGATTCGCGAGCTTCTTCCAGTTGGTTGCGAAATGCAAGTCTTATCCATCTATCAAGCCATGTCGAACCCTGTTCATCCAATATAGAATCATATATTTTTTTTACACGCCCATCAATATAATTGTCGTTATAATATTCTTGAACCTGGTTTAAATAATCGTCTCGTTCTTCATCGGTTAAATAACCGCCGTTTTCCGCTGAATTATTATGTATAGCCACTATCGCTCTTAATGTCGCATTTTTAAAATCATTTTGTCCGTTATCTGTATCAAAATCATAAGAACTATTTATTAAGTTGTTTATTTCATCTTTCACATACGTAATAGCATCTTCATTGTTCTCTTCAGGAGCGGCATGGATAAATTCATCCCATTCTTCTTGTTCAGATGCTTCTTCTTCCCGTTTGGCTTTATCAGTATTATAGGCTTCATCACCCATAATGCTTTTCAGTTCTTGTTCGCCTGATTCAAGCGTGCCTGTTTCCCCCAGTTCGCCGATAGTTTCACTATCGCCTGAAACAGGCGCATTTTCATCAAATGCTCCTCTATCCGGGAAATCCTCCATCAAACCCGCCATTTTAATACTTCTATTAATACGGGCTTTTTCTTCTTTTTGTGCCTGTTTTTCTTCTTCGGCTTTGCGTTCCTTTTCTTCTTGCGCTAAAACCTTTGATGTTTTTTCGTCGCTCAAATAATAATTTCCCGTTTCAAAATTGTATTTGAATCGACGCCCTGTTTCTGCTTCGATTTTGTCCCTGTAAGCTTGCTCTTGCTTTTCTTTGTCAAAGGCGTCTTTAACAGCACTTTTCTCTTCCTTTTGACGCTCTTTTTCCGCCCGGCGCGCTTCTGTTAATAATCGCCTGGCTTCTGTTGCATTCTCTTTAGCTTGCCGGATTGCCTCCTTACGGGCTTTTTCTCGTTCAGCTTTTTGGGCTTTTTTTAAACTGCGTTTAAGTCCGATTAATTTTTCGCCGCCCACTTTTTGTTCAAAAACTTTATCATTCAATAAAGCTTCTGCTCCGGCGGGGTTATCGTCTATCATACCCTGGGCAAACTGCGCCAGATACATCTTTTTCATTTTTTCAATTGCTTCTCCGGCTTTTTCGGTGCCGAGATATTTGTTTGCCGCCGGAATCAATGATGCCATGTTCTGTTCAAATACCTGTTCAGCCGTTGCATAATCACCCGTGTTTCCGGCGTCATAAGCGTCCATCATCAGCCCGTCTGCAATTCGTTTCATGTCGTTTTCTAAATTAACGCCATTCTGCTTGAATCGCCAGACGTCATTGTCCGTATTCAATAGTTTTGTCAATTCACGGGCTTTTTGGTTAAATGCGCCGCGATAAAACGGATTAATATTTGTTCGCTGTTCATCATAAACGGTATTCACATATGCGTCAAATTCTTGTTTAAATGCCGGGTCATCCGGATTCGATTCATATTTGTTGCGTAATTCCAGTTCTTTAAGTTTAATTTTATTTTTGGCGTCTGACAAACTCGCCGTTATTTTCACGTTTTGAATGTCATCCATCACATTGCCAATTTGACTCAATCCGTTTCCAACACCTTTTGCATAAGCGTCTAAAGAACTTTGCTTATGCACTGTATCATAATACTGTCTGTTTGTTGTTGGTATTTGTACCATTATTCTATACTCCTTTAAGAACCTAAATTATCCGATCCAATCCCTAAGCCGTATAAACTGCTGCCGATTTTCGCCGCACTTCCCAGCAATCCGCCCAATAATCGGGCACGGGCTTGTGTCATTTGATTCTTGATTTGTTTTTGATAACCGGATTGTATGGCTGCAATATCTTCTAATCCGGTATTATATGTATCTTGCATAACGGCTTGCGGCGTTCCCTCTAATTCTAATCCCGCACGAACATATGCATTTTTTTGTGCCGCTCCTAATTGAACAATTTGTTTCGCCCGATTAAAGGCTTTCAGTTCTCCTTCTGCCGCTGTCCAACGCGCATTGCTTTTAGCCGCATTATATCCGCCGATTGAAGAAAACGCGCTTGCTACCCCCGAAAATAATCCACCCAATCCACTCATGGCATACTCCTATAGGTTGCTTCACATTGAAGCATTGTTAAACAAAACGGCGCCGGTATCGGCTGTTCTAAATAAATTCGTTTGGTTTTTGATGATTTATCCAAGCAAACAATCCGAATGTCCTCATTCATCAATGCCGGCGGTAAATCATATAAATCAGTTGTTTTAAAATCATGAATCGGGTGTAAATCCTGTTTATCCGTCCCTATGCAACCACCCGCTGAATCAACAAATCGCATAGTAAATGTACAAACATTCTTGTTTGCAACTTGTGTTTGCGCATCCGTTCCTAAATTAAACGTATAAGCATAACAATCATATGCATATCCAATCCATACAACACTTGCAAAACGCCCTAAATCAATCGTGCCGTTTTGCACAAGTTTTTGGCCAATATATCCGCCGTCGGCAACCACAGAGATAAATTCACCCTCAAAATCATCTAATCCTGATATATTTTGAAACGATAAATACCACTCCCCTGTATAAGTACCGTGAACTGTTATAAAATCAGAACATCGGTTTGCAATGCAAAAAGAATTGCTTATTGCTTTAATTTCAAAAGTGCCTCTTTCCCAACCGTTCGTTTTGATGATGATATGTTTCCCTTCATCTTCGCTTTTGAGTTGTCTCAATGTATCAAAAGTTATCTCATACCTTTGTATTTTAAAATAATTTAGATGGTTTAATACGTAATCAACCACACCGCTTGTCCCATCCGCTGATAAATCACGTAAAACAGCAATCGGATAAGAGCATTCAACAAATCGCTGCCCATCATAATATAAGATGTTTTGTTCATCACAAACATAATAAATGATGTGTTCTTCGGGTTTATTCGGTCGTTTTTCAACAACAGCCGGCGTACCAAAACAAAGTTGCATATCGATTGTTTTCGCCACACAAACCACCGGTCGCCATAACTTAACCCCGATATTCAGAGATAGCGTTCTCTCTTCATCAAGTGTCTGATATTCATATCCGCCACGATAATCAGGGAATGCAACTGTAATTTCCCCGCTTAAAATAAGATTCGTTTGGCTTATTGTTAAATTATTTGTCTGGACTTCCTGATTAAATCCCGGCGTTGTTTCTGCTGTCGGGGATGGGAAGACGCTTATCCCGCCTGTGCGTAAATCCTGATAACGTGAGGCGTTGTCTAAATAACAAGCCTCTTTCAATTCTTCGGCAACTAAGCGACGATTATCCGGTTGTGTTAAAGTAATTTCATCGGTTAAACGTAATAAAACATAAGTCTCATCTTTTTGAACCGATATAAACAAGTCTTTTTTCCCGTCCGGGCGGGTGATTGTTTCCATATCATTCACAAATCCCGTTGTTTCAATCGGGAAAAATCCGCTGATATTTTCGCTTTTGTTTTGCACATAAGAACAAAGCGTCCCATCTTCAAACAAAATATAAATTAAATCGTTATCATCTTTTTTGTATGTTATTCGCTTAATAATACCTTTTGTGACGTCGAGTGCCACTAATGTTGTGTCTTTTGATATAAATGATTCAGTAAGCAAATCATAACTATACGCATATAATCGTCTGCCGTCGAGTGACGCATAAAATAATAATCCGTCTTTGAGTTCGGGGTAAACAGCCCGTGTGCCACATTTATCTGCCAAATCAGCATTAACGTTTGTTGAGCTGATTGACCCGCCGGAACCGTTGATTGTTGAAATCCCCTCTGCATTACCGGCATTTAAGGTATTTTTGCCACCATATAACCAAACAATCGGATCGGAAATCTCTGATAACGTGAGTTGCAATGGGTCATCATCATCAATATCTGATTCAGGTATCGTAAAGTTCTGATAATTAGCTGTTTCACTCGCACAAACTGTGACTGGTTTTTTACTAAACCCACCCAGCCAAAGTCGGCCACCATAAAAAGCACAGGCGCGCGGATTGCCAAATGTCTCATAATCAATGCCGGTTGTTGTCGCGTCTGCCACCGTAAAACTATCGGCAGATGTACGGGTAATTGTTTTCGGCTTTATTGACTCACTCGTTAAATACATCACATCGGCATTCTGACAAAACATCATCTGTTGTGCGTCATCGTAAGATATGCCTGTTTTTATAGATGTTTTTTCTTCAACCGATTCAGTCATATGAAACCGAGCCCGCAACAACCCAACACGTCCTTGCGTATTATATCCGTCCTTTTGCGTGTTATATTCATAAATATAGAGTCGCCAGTATTGATATGGTGTTGTGTTTTTATCCATTCGAACAGAATAAACACTGCTTTGATTGTCAACTGAACGCGTTTGTACACCTAAAAATGTCCAATTTACCCCATCGTTAGAACCGGCAATTTCCCATTTGGTCGGGAAATATTTTGTCCCAATCGATTCAAAGGCGGTCGTATATAAATCATATTGAAATAAATAAACTGGGCTTGTTCTCTTTTGTTGTATCCAATAGGTTGCCCAGGCCGAGTGGTTTTCACCTGATTGATTAAAAACAAGGTAGGCATTATCGCTTTGCCTTGAATCGGATATTTCAATTCCGTCTGCAGATGTGTTGCTTGTAAATTCGGTCGGGTCATTTATTTCCGTATAACCATTAACCGGGCCAAATTTCCCTGCTGAATCATACGTATAGAATTGCGCCTTATTTTCTTGCAACAGCATTAAATAGGTTTGGTCTTTATTAAACCGAAACTCTTTTAATACGGAGGGCTGAATCGTTGCAATATATTCAAACCCTGTTCTGTTTTTTAAACAGCCTTTAACGCTTGTATAAAAATTACGGCACTTTGCGAATCCTTTACGGTAAACAGGTAAATCAAATCGTCCAGCCATATCTCTGTCAATTTGTCCCACCGTAAAATTATTCCACACGCTGATTGCTTTATTCATTACTTTTTGCCCCCAAAATGATATGTCCAGCCTGTCCGGTCATATTTTGTATGAGAGATACGAATCGGTTTATTTTCTTGCGAATCAATGCCACAAAATTCAATTCGTTTTTGCGTAATGATTTGTTGAATATATTTTAACATCTCAACATTGTCTGATATTTCAGAACAAATATTGTATGCCAATTCAAACGAGAGTAAATCCACAAAATCAGGCGGATAAAGCGTTGTATTTTGTTCGTCCCGGATATATCGAACGGGGATGCCTTTCTCAAAGAAAGCATCGCAACATAAATATTTGCCTTCCACCGAATAATCGTTTTTTTGACGACAAAGATTTCCGATGCCGAGTATTTTCAAGCAATCAGGACGATAGAGATAGGCATTTTGATATCCGAATTCAGGTACAAAATCAGCCTTGGCCCAAATTTCCCGCCGAATTGCGAATGAAGGCATTGTCCGACGCAACGTTGTTTGTCTGGTTATGTCATACCATTTTTTCAAGATTTTTTCTTCCGGTGAACGCGGTGTGTCCAGCGTTTCAATCGTTGCCTTATTTCCTAATCTACTCAACGCTAAATTGCAAATTTCTATCTTTGTTGTCATTTTTTAATTGACCTTTAAATTGTCGTTATTAAAAAAGCGGGCGAGGCAAACACCCCGCCCATTTGAACTAATCCTCATAAATTAATTCTAAATACAGCGTTGCCGCCGCAGACGTGTTTTGTGTGAGGCAAACCTCATATCCGCCTGTCGGCGCAGCTGTGTTTGATACGCCCAACATATCCGCAATCGTTTTTGTGTGGTCATAATTTGATATGTTTTTCCCGAGCACATCATACGTATTTGCGTTTGCTGTCGCAAAAGAAACGCCGTCTGCCAATGCATCTGCGTCTAATGCAACTGTCCCATTATTGCGATAAAACCCAATATCCACATCGCTTAAACCACTTGTTGCGGCTGTCCCGCGTGGAAATCGAATCCCGCGAATAATAGCGGTCGGTTGTAATCCCCGAGCTAAAACAATCACATCTTTTGCTGTTGCTGTCGTTGTGATTTCGGCAACAACCGTTTTAAACTGTTTCCCGGTGGAATACACGGGATTCAGCGGTTCGGCCGTATAGCCGTTTGTATCAAGTTTCGTCATTCCTTGTTCTCCTCCTTAGATAGTTGTTAATATTTTTTGAACGCGCACGCCTTCCGGTCGCATTGCGCCGATCCACAAATCAACTGTCAACACCTTGCTGTTGACATGTCTATCGGATTCTGTCACGTCAAATCTATCTAAATTCATCATCAACAATACCGATTCAGGGGCAAGCGCTAAACATGTTCGTGTGCCGGCATTTTCTTCTAAAATCGGATTATTTTTCGTTCCGATACCTGTCGCAGACCCGGCAAACAACACAATATTATAACCACTCACATTTTTCTGAATGCCGCTTTCAATCGGGTGTCCCGAAATATAGTTATTATTGATGAATTTGTCTTCCTGCATCAACGCCGTATTTTCGGAACCGGTCAACAATAATGTTGTCCTGGCAATATCACTCATATCAATATCGTTATTGATAGAGTTTTCAATCAGTTGACTGATTTTTGCAGCCGTCAAGCCTTGTTTAGCATCAACCGTTAATACACCATCTTCTTCAGCCGTTAGAATTGTCGGTGCCCGGTCCGGCCGTCCAATCCACACATCACCGGCTGCCGCTTCGCAAATCACGCGGTCAACAACCCGTCCCTTCGCTTTTAATAACTCTTGCATTAAAGACGATGTCGGGTCTGCAATCAGTTCATCAACGTCTTGCTTTCTATCAAGCAAAACCGAAACCGTAAACCGGCGTTTAGAAAATTGTCGGTTATCCAAGGTATAGTCAACAAAATGCTTTAACGGATTGCGGGTATTGTCTTCAACTAAATCAAGCCCGTGCAATCTAGCGATATTTGTTATTTTGCCGGATGGGTCTATATGTTTAACCGCCGGCGAGGATTCCAATTTGGAACGCTCTTGTTGTGCGAGCTGCATAAAGGTATCTTGAAATTTTATGCGCGCACCATTATCAATAGTTATCGTCATATAAAAATTCCTTTCAAAAAATAAGTTGATTATTTATTTTTCAAAGAGTTGTCCGATAGGATTCTTCTACCGTTTTTAGCCCGGCGGGCTTTTTGTTTCTAGGGGGCAAACGCTTTTCCCTATTTTTCAGAAATCTCATTTAATAATTCAGTATTGCTCATCATTTTAATGTTTGTATGTTTTTTGGAATCAACATAAACATCCGGTGCAACCGCGTAATTGAACGGTTGTTCTATTTTTTTACCCAAAACGGTCTGCAAATACGCCACATACGTTTTCTGCCTAGCCTCTCGCAAATCGCCTGAGCGGTAAATCGGCACATTGAGCAATTGGAATGAAATAGCACAATTTTGGCAATCCTCATGCGTATAGTCTTTAATACTTTTCGCTTTAAACGCTAATGCGTCATTATTCGTATCATCTTTTAATGTCTTCACAGCGTCAACATAACAGCTGCGAACAAAGTCAAATTGCTTACCGGCTTTCGTTAATCGCATGGGTACAGCCCGTTTCATCACGTTTAATTGCCGCCATTCTTCCGGGCAATCCGGGATAAAAATATCGTCAAACTCATAATCAGTTGACGACCCATCTTTTAAATAAGCACCACTTACTTTTATTTTAAGCATATTCACCTCCGTAATATTGTTTCATAATTGATTTTTTGAGTTCATTTGAATTGTATTGCTTGTCGGCTTCTTGCATTTTTTTGTAAAAGTCTTGAAAACTCATACCGGCATTTCCGCCATTTTTAGCCACAGCAAAATCACCATCTTTCACGGCGAACTTATCCATCAACGCCTTTGCCACTTGATAAACAGCCCCAATGCCTTCATTTGTCATATTCGCTGTCATATCATTTAATGTTTCAGGCGTTATCACGGCTCCCAGCACTTCTGATATTTTACTGGTTGAGGCTTGCCAATCTGCTCCAAATCGCTGTTCCATCACTTTTTTCAGCCCCTCTTCACCGTATGTATTTTCGGCGTTTGTTTTCACCATCTCTTTAAATTGAGCCACAATATTTTTAGCCTGGCGTTTATTAATACCGTTTTCATACAGCACTTTTTGAATCGTCTCTTTTTCTGCTTCGGAAAAACCATCCCCCAATTCATACGCCGTTTGTTCTTTAGGGCGCGTGTGTTCATAAAAAGCCGTAATTTCCGATTCATCCGCTTTATCAAAATCCGGAATCCCGATAGTTTTTCTTCCGATGAGTTTTTGCGCATTGTCCATTGATTTCCATAAATCAGCCTCAGATTTAATATTTTTAGCCCACCCACTATTCGCGTATTCTTCCGGGATATTAAATTCAGGTGTTGCTGTTGTTTCAGGTGATTCACTTGACTCATCTGTTTCAACATCAACATTATCTGTTATTTTTTCTATCATTCTTGTCCTCATAATTAAAAATATTAATCAGCACATCTTTATCCACTAAATTTGTAATGTACCGATTGATTAAATCCTGCTGGGCTTTGTAATATCGGATAATATCGGCTGATAACCGATAATCATCATCTTTAAAAAGTCGGCAGGTTCGAAATAAAACCGTTGCAAACTTTTTCCCGTCTTCGGTAGAGAAAATTCGATTTGCAACGGCCTTCAATTCATTAATTGCGTCAACTGCTTTTTCATAACGCTTGTTGTTGTCCAAATTGTGCCACCTCCTTTAGGGCTCCCGCATTATTTCGGTTTGTTTGTGATTGAACCTGTTGCATTTGAGCCTGCAGGGCTTGTGCCAACATTGCCTGCTGGGCTTGTTGTTGTTCTTTAAATGTTTGCTCTGAAACAATTAAGTCTTTGAATCCGAGCGAATTAGAAGTGTCCGCAATTAACTTATGCCAGTTTATCGCTCCTGATAGTTCAGGATTAATACTCAATAACGCCGTAATTGTATTAATTTCTTTTATTAAATCTTCATAAATCTCAACGCGTGTCAATTTTTCAATATCGTTATTATATCTAATTTTATACCAGGATTTGCCAGATTTAATACATTCTAACACAGCGTCTGGTATAATCCGGTTATCCCTCCCATTTTGATGTGCCCGTTCTGCCCGTTCACGGTCTGACGGTAAAATGCCTAAACAATTATTATCATATAAAATTGAAATACATCTTTGGATTAGTGGTTCAAGCATTTCTGTTTTATGGCGAACGATTATGCCCGATAATGACCTCGCCCGAATTGCATATCGCTGCAAAGATTCGGTGGCTGACATCTTTGCTTTTGCGTTAAAATCCAGCAAAATATCAATTTTAAACGCGGCAGAGACTTTTTCATTTAAATACGACAATAAAAAATTAATTAAATTTGCAGGGTCATATACATCCTGCATCGGAAAAACTGGATTTGTACCCGCTAATTTTTCAGCGTTAAAAATTGTCAATCCCCGTGCTGATGTGTCAACCACATTATCTCCGAACAGTGCCCCACTTAAAATCCCAATCGGCGGTTCAACCATTTTGTCAAGCGTCCGCATAACACCAGACATCGTCTCATTTATACAACGAATTGAACTTAACAGCATCGTTCCCGATGAACGGCCATAAACCTCACCGCGTATTTTTTCTTCGCGGCCAACACAAATCGGTTTTTCTTTATAATTCTCTTCGTAAAAAGGCTTATCAAATCCATCTGCGAACCAGTAGCCGATATATTTACAACCGCGTTTCCCGATAGCCCCAGGCGTATATAAATCATACGGAATAACCCCATGAATAATTTTAAACGAGTCATTCATGTTTTTATTATTCCACGCCTCTTTCATTTTGTCGGGCAGTTTATTAAACATCTCTTTATCAAAAGTGCCGTCTTTTGTGTTTACACAAAATTCCGCGATAATTCTGTTAATTCGCCAATGATATGTGTTAAATACCACTTCAACCAGCCCGTTTTTCCCTTCATCGATACACATCGTATCAACGCCATAACCACGAAAAATTAACGCATTATCTGATAAGCCTTTTTTAAAATCACCAGCAGGGAACACCCCCACACCGGATGTTCCGATACACCGTTGGTCATAAAAATATTCAGCCAATGCACTATCCAGACCGGCTTTCGGATGATTCATATGTCCCAGCACTTGTTTCGTCGCGTAAGAAAACCAGTCTTTTACGGCATCAATATCTATCAATTCAAGCACGTCATCGCTGGGTTCGAGCGTAATCACATTATCGCCATTACCCCATATAATTCCTTTTGTATAATCAGCTGATTGTTGAATAGATAAGGCGGCAGTTGGGTCATAAGTATATTTATCAAAATCATCATCAGCCGGTGTTTCTTCAGCCCCGATTTCAACCGTTTTTCTCAAAACACTTTTAATGCCGGCATATTTACAAATTTTATTCCATGTGCCGGCATATTTATCTCGTTCCGCTTTTAATTCAGAATAAAGTTTAATAATATTCTTAAAATCTGTACTCATCCTTAATTTCCTAACAAATTCCTGCCCGTATTTCCAACCGACGAAACCTCTTGTCCCAAAATCCCGCCGTTTGTCATTAATAACTTCAGCCGGGCATTTTTATTCTTCTGTGATTCGCCATTTATTAAATCTGTTGATTGTGAAACATCCACTTTCGGCGTTTCCCCTTTTAAATACCGTTGTCCCTTTGTCGTTAAACCCAAACTTAATCCACCTGTCGGCAATGCTAATCCATAACCAACTATATTTTGTGCTGCCTTTCCCATATATTGTGTCCTCTAATTGTTTTAACATAATGAAAGCCTAAAAATGTATGCAATTTGTTATTGCGATACGTATCTATGCTAATTGTGTAAACTTTCTTATATTGCGGCATAACCTTGTCAAAATGCTTTTTGATGGCCCGTAAATCGGTCGGACTCATCTCTTTTTGATACACGGCAAACAATTCAAACCAGCCATTATATTGATAACAAGCATTTGCACAACAAATCACCTGATTATTTTTCTCAAACGTCCAACTGTCACCATTTTCAAGCAAGCGGATGATAACAGCCCCATTTTCATAAAAATCTCGCTCAAATTCAGCAGTTCGGCGAATTTTTTGCACATCGCCAATCTGATAACGTCTTACTTTTACCATCTCGAATTGTTTATCCTTTTAAACGGATTCGTTGTTGTCATTAAAAAGGTTGTGTCTTGCACATTTGTTTTAATAGCATAAACAGCCATCATTAAACTGTCCGCTCTATCCGGACTTTTAATCCCTTTGGCACGCATGTCTGATTTACTTTCGATAATTCTTTTCCCGTTCGATTGATACTTAAATCGAATCGATAGCAATTCTTTTTCAAGTATATCGTTTTTGTCCGCAAGAATCTGATGATTACGCAAATATTCAGCAAGTGTGTAATATCCGTATGCCCGAGCGTTTGCATATTCAAACGGAACACCTTTATTCGTCGCCCCGTCAAAGCCATCAATCCTAACCCCCATTTCCTGCAAACGAGCATGCACAACAAACCCCATGCCGCCACAATCCAGGATAGCAAAATCAGGATGATATTTACCTATTATTTCCACAATTCTGCCGATTGACGACATCGGATCCGCATCTTGCCAGGCTATTTGCGGGTGAAGTTTCCATTGTGTTGGGCTACATTTATCCAAAATGCTCGCACAACAAAAATCCCCGCCTTGTGCCGCAAAATCAATCCCGATAACCCGAATATGCCGATAAACCTCACCCATCGGCTCAATTTGACTCATTTCAGCAACAGATTTTGCCGAAAAGAGTAAATTATCCGACATGTCTAGCGGTTCACCCAACCAAATATGCCGATAATCGATTTCATTCGTCTCTTTGCAACGAGTGGCTTCATCATTTAATTCTTGAGAACAAAAAGGATTATCCGTATAATTAATTGTGATATGTAAACACTTGTCATTTTCCACGCCAAAATCATAAACAGGGTCATTTGGCAATTTACGATTCATCGAAAAAAACACGCGGCTTTTTGATTTTCGAATCGTTGGTATAATAATATCAAGCGTCTGTTTTGTGATGGCCTCTGCTTCATCAATCCACAAAACATCAACACCCTCAAGGCCTTTGATGTTAACACTACCTTGCTCGCGAAATCCTTTAAAAACAATTTCCGAACCCGAGACATTACTGATTATTTTCGTTTTCATAATCTCAAAATTCAGTTGATATGTTTTAATTAAGTCAACAAAAACTTTATAAACCGAATCTTCAATCGTTGATTGTGTTTCACGGCCACAAACCACTCTAATTTTTTTCTTTTCGCATAAATAAAGCAAAAAACGGCCGATACCCTGTGTTTTTCCAGACCCGCGGCCACCTTCAATTAAGAAAAAACGATAATCATTAAATTTTTCGATAATCGGCATTAGTTTTGGCGGCAAAACCAGTAAACTCGGCACAACGATTTCATCCGACATCAAAATCCTTTTCTTTCCCGTTTATTTTAACAGACGGCAAAATATTCACGGTTGTTGTAATGTTCTGTTCGCTTTTATCACCATATAGACGCGGATAAAATTTCGTCGCTTTCCATTTTTCCGTGTCAATCAAAACACGGGCTGTATTCGCATCAATCTTCCCATCGGCTAATTTTTGTTGAATAGTCTCAATTACGTCTAAACACAAATCACCGCGATTTTCGCGTGCGTGTGCAAGTTCATTTTTTAATTCTTCATTATTATCAACAATTTTGTAAAAAGAGGCTGTCGAAACTTTCTGAATTTGACATGCCTTAGTAATTGACATGCCTTTTTCAAAATCAGCAATAACTTTGTGTACGTTTATTTTTACCGGTTTGGCCATCTTCAATAATCCTTTTTATCTATTATAATAAAAAAGCCGTTTGAGTAAAATCAACCGGCAAAAAAGGAGAATGATTGGATAGGCTTCTTTTTAGGAAGACCAGACAAGAAACAACTCGAAGTATAAATCTATCCAATCATAATTATTTTATAGCACATTTTTGGGAAAAGTGTTGCATAAAAGATGTTGCAAAATGTTGCAATGTGTTGCGTTCTAAGAATGCATACTCTCTAATGCCATTTCGGCTGCTCTTGCTAAAAAAGCTGACCGATTATCGCCAACTTTCCCTCCTATTTTCGATCAGGCACAACGTTTAATTTCACACCCAGCGATTTCATCACGGTCATAATTGTAGCAAATTCAGGATTGCCATTTATTGAAAGAGATTTATAAAGGCTTGTTCGGCTCATGCCTGTTTCTTTTGCTAAACGCGTCATGCCTTTGGCTTTGGCAATATCTCCGATAGCGGCCAGCAATAAAGCCGTATCATTTTCGGCAATAACAGCAGATAAATATCCTGCAATATCTTCTTCTGTTTCCAAATATTCGCTCACATCAAATTCTGAAACTTTTACTTTACTCATTTTATACCTCCTTTGACAATTTAACTGCCTTTTTAATATCTTTACTTTGTGAAGATTTATCCCCACCACATAATAAGATAATCCAGATATTTGATTTTTTTACAAAATAAATTCGATAACCGGGACCAACAAAAACACGTAATTCATAAATGCCTTCTCCCACTGCTTTAAAATCACCCATATTTCCAAGCGAAACACGTCGAATACGTGCTAAAATAGCATCACGCCCTTTTAAATCGCGTAATTCTTCAAGCCATCTGTCAAATATATCTGTTTTTTGTATTCTTATCATCATCAATTATATTGTATCCTAAAAAAGACGTGATTGTCAACATAATTTTTACTTTTTTTGAGAAATAATCATCAAGCCCTCTTTAAACATCCGCCAAAGTGTCGACCGATGTAAAATTCTATCAACAACCTTTTTTTCAATGAGCATTCTAGATATTCTTTTCCATCCCATACCCATTCCCCGCATTTTAATAATTTGTCGGGTTGGGTCGGGCAAACTGGGAATCCAATTAAACATCACCGTCTCCCACAATTTTAAATCTTCATGTGTCGGCCGTTCATAAAGTTCTAACTCTTCTAAAATTTCATTTACGTTGCGTTCATCGGGCAATATGCAATATCTGCCAATCAGTGAGCCGGCATAATATTTTTTGAACACCGCCGGCAATCTTTTATCAACCCAAAACGCCCGGCTAATCAATTCTTTAATCTGCTTTTCTTTTTCTGTCATTCGCCCTCCCGAAAATCATCAATCGACATGCCGATATACACCGTCCACTTTATGCCATTTTCTTTTTTTGTTGATTGCCAGTTTTTTATTAACTTCTTCAATTAATTTCGGAGATGGCCGCTCTTCAATAAGGCTAACAAAATATTTCCCGATTGTGCTTTTAAAACGAACAGCCAATGCAACGGCGGCAATATAACTATCCGCCAATTCTTCATACGCTTGCGGTTTTTTATTTTCCCGCATAAAATCACATACCTCTCGCAATTCTTCTTCCAGTTTCAAAAGTTGTTCCGCTTTCGTGCAATCCGGGAATTTCTGTGTATGCCATTTAACGATTGCGTTAATCAATTTTTTTCCTGTTATCATGTTATCTCCTTTTTGACATATTCGGGAATCGCTCCATTATCATATCCGTTGTCATCTTTACGTTTGTAGCCATCCACCTCTACGCCGTAAATCCGGTAGATTGTCCGTCCGCAAATCAACCGTTTAATGGCTTCCGGATGTTTTTTGATGTTTTTTTGAGCCATTAATGCCACATATACGCGATTCGGTTCCCTATCATCAGCACTTAATACTTCCGGTTCTTTGCTGAACAATTCATTCAGCAAAACAGGCAGAGAGGGGAATGTCATTGTTTTTTTCTTGCGGGTCAACCAATAACAAGCCTCTTGAATTTGAGCAACCGAGTATTTTGCCAACTCATCACACCACGTTTTCGCGATTTTATCCCGATCTTGCCCTTCACGGGGATTTAAATCCCATTGAGGCATGCCGTAATAACTCGTCAAAATATCCATTGCTACGTTAAATTGCGTATTCGTCATCATGCCGCTTCTCCATTCAACCAAGCACGCCAATCACCTGTTTGTGCCGGTGTCGTTTTAGACACGCCCGAATCACCCCATTTACGGGCATTGCCAAGCCAAGTAGTCGCCCAGGCCGTCAACCATCCCCGCCTCGTTTTGACGGCGTCTTTGCCGGTTTTCCCAATCCAGTGACTTGTAAACTTGGCAAATTCAGTCAATGCCTGTTGCTGATTAAACCCTTTTCGGGTGGCATGCTCGGCATAGGCTGGCGGTATGTCTGTCGGAAAATCACCACGATAAAACTCGCTCTTTTCAAATCGACATCCTTTTTCGGGGGGTTTTCCCACCTTTAGGGGGGAATATAAGGGGGGTATATTACTTTCTCTTATACTTATACTTACTTTAGGTGGAATTATTCCACCATCTACCCCACCAACTACCCCACCATCTACCCCACCAACGGTTTTACTTTCCGGTGGAATTATTCCACCAACTAGCCTACCGTCTAATCCACCGTTTAATCCACCAGAGACACCGACAAATTCATAGAAATTACCTGTTGCCGAAAGACGTTTAATCTTGCCTTTGGTAATTTTAATAAATCTATTTTCTTGAAGCTCGTTAATCGCTTTTAAAACCGTTTTTTTATCACGATAACCCGAAAAATCCATAATTGTAGAAACGCTCGGATAACACTCTTTTCCGTCCCGATAAAACATAGCCAGAACCATTGCAACCAGTTTTGCCGCCGGCGTTAATGAGGCTTCCAAAACGCTGTTTCGCCAGTCATTTATCCCGAATTTTAACTGTTCCATTTTTACCTCCAGTTTGGCGGGGATGCCTGGAGGAACATCCCCATCAGTTATGCCGTCCTCCCGGCAGTGAGGATTATCCCCGTAAAGCACCTTTATTTGTCAAAAATGCTTGCACCAAATTCACGCACTTTTGCACCTTTCTTAATTTAATCCCATGATGGCGATTTGTGGCAGCTTGCATGACAACATGCCACGCATTGCAAATATCAACACTGGGTGCTCCAATTGATTCATCTTCATGCTCATCAGCTTTTTGAACGGCATTTAAAGCCCTTTCAAACGCTTTAGATAAGTTGGGTACTTGTTCTTTTCTCAATTCTTTGATGTCAATGATAATTGCAGCCATTTTCTTCTCCTTTCAAATGATTTCAACGTCAATATTGTAAAACATCTTGACGATTGCTCTTTTGATTGCCGATACATCTGTATCGACCCCTTTAACGTCCTCAACTACTTCTTTTTTCCGGCCAACGTCATAATACCGAAAATCGGCATAATACCGCATACAACCGCCTCCCTGAGTCCGCACAACGTAATCCGTGCCGTCAATCACTTTCGCGAGGGGATACGGTACCTGTCGTTCTAAATTTTTAATCAATCCCGCCTGTTGCATGAGTTTGAGTTGTTGCCACCGATTCGCCTCTTTTTGAGAATCAAACGTCAACCCGTCAACTACCACTTTTTTTGCATGGTATTTATTCGCTTTTTTGGCCGGTATGGATTGATTAAAAACAAGCGTCATCTTTTGCCTTTCAGTTGCCTAATTTTTAAAAATAAAATCTTGACCACATCAAAAAGGTTTGATAGTTTTAGTTTTGCAAACAAGAATATTGAGGAATAAACATGTTTAATAATTTCAAAGATGCTTATGATAAATATATCATTATGGATAACCGATTTTCCGAATTGGAAAAAAAACTTGAGTTGCTGGCTGAAAAAATTGAAGAAAATAGTCATACTGGTAGAATTTGTCCTGCTTGCAATAAAAAGACTTTGTATTTCCCGAATAAAGAATATAAAGTTTTGAGTTATGCGAATCAGAAAACTGGCAAAAAAATCTATTCTACGACAAAAAGGCTTATTGCTGTATGTCAATCTTGCAACTGGGAATATGACGATCAGGAATTTATAAAAAATTGTTTGAATCATCTTTAATCCCTCTTTAAAGATTTTCTTGCTTTTTCAGCCCCTGCAATATAACCATTCAGGTCAATTACACCCATAATAATCTTTAATATCAGTTTGATAACGTCCCAAATAATAAGGGCTAATATCATTTTAAGTATCATTTCCATCCTCCTTGTATAATGATGATTTCGAGCAAAAAAACGATTGCCAATAACAATAATTCGATATTACTCATCTTTCGCCTTTCCCAAAGTCATAAAAATCTTGTGGTTGCACTTCCCCTTGCGACCATTCGACGATGCGTCTCATGTTTTCCGTACGTGGTATTCTAATCCCTCTTATCCATCTGGACAGTGCCATATATGACACGTTCATTTCAACGGCACATTGGTTTATTCTTTTGTTTTTACTCTTTATATATTCTTCTAAAGTCATTTTTTAACCACCTCTTTAGAAGAGTATATATCCTTATTGGATAATAATGTCAAGATAAAAAAATCCATTTTGGATATTTACTTTTAAACCAGATTGGTTTATTATATAAAACATGAAGAATTATATTAAAGAAATAAGAGAGTTTAGAAATAAAAAATTGGCCGAACTTGCTGCCCAAATCGGCACAAATCAGGTACAAATTAGTCGTCTTGAAAGCGGAGAAAGGCGACTCAATGGTGATTGGATTGAAAAAATTGCAACGGCATTAAATGTGAAGCCCTCTCAGTTATTAGATGAAAATTGGAATGGAAAACCTATTTTAGGAATAAAGCAAGAAGATTTAATAGAAATTATTTCAATTATCGAAGAGGTTTTGTCAGAGAGACATTTAAAGATGAGCACGATTGATAAAATTAAATTTGCGTATGCTGTTTATGATGAATTAAGCCAGAAGCAAACACATACAGCCAAAATACTGTATATTAACGATTATCTTGCGGATAAAAAATCGGCCTAAAAAATATTTACGATTTTATAATTTCATGATATACTTATTATTGTAGAGGAATAAAAAGGAAGCTATCATGAATCATGAATCAATAAAAGATATTGTTTCGCGGGCATTGCCTGACGAATCGCAAAAGCAATCTGAATCTGTTCAGGTTTTTAATAAAAGTTTTAATGAAATCAATATTGTTGCACATAACGGTTTCAAAAGCCGGCATATCGTATTTGTTTTAATTGCCGCTTGTTTTCTTGTTTTTTTTTGGTTTTCTATTTTCTAAGATAGATATAGACCAACAAAATCATCTCAAAGGATTGTTTGCTAAAACAGCGAATCGGTTGCGAATCGGTGTTTTTGAATTACATACTGAATTTAAAGAAAAACATAATTATTATTCATATAAAAAAATACGCAAAATAACGTATTTTATAGTAAAATATGAGTTGGCAAACCGATAATATGCTTGCTTTCTCTGCTTTTTAATATTTAAAGGTGTCGGATTCGACACCTTTAAAGCAAAAAAACACATCAATTTAACGTATTTAATGGTAAAATATGAGTTATTAAAAAGAAAATGCTAAGTATGTTTTTTGCTCACAGGATATCCCTGATGCTCCGAATCATCGAACATGAGATAAAAACGATTATCTGAGGCTCGTTCACCCCATAAACGATGTTTCGCATTCATGGTTATTTGATATAATGTTTCTGGTGGGTTATTTTTCCCACAAACCGTGATAATTCTTTTTTGAAAATCGGTTGATAAATTTTGAAAATCCATAGAATGACAAGATTTCATTTGTTCAACAGCAGACCACCGCATTGAAGCATAATCATCAAGTCGCTTTTTAATTTCTTTAAAAAATTTTTTATATTTTTGTGGAGGGAATCCCCAATATGTATCAATCCAATCGAATTTATCAGATCGAATGCCCCATTTAAAATATTCAGCATTATCTAACCGTTCTGTTTGAATATCAACGGTTTTAGTGATTTTATGATTCTTATTGATAACTTTTTTAATCATGTCTATTTTAAAGAAGCATAGTATTCATGCATATCCGCTAAGGATATTGCTGTATTTTGACCTTTTGCAAAAGCGACACGCCAAGGGAATTCCTGATGTGTAAAATAACTAAGTTCATATGCCGTATATTTTTTATAGGCATTAATAACACGATCAATATTTTCTTTGTCATTTTGAGATAATGTATGTGCACATAATCGCTTTAGATTCTCATTTGAACTAACAAGAAACTCTCCTGCATGCCATTTATATAAATCAGGACAAACAGGACCTTTTTCCCATGCTTCAATTTTTTCATTAAATAAAGGTGCATCTTCCCATACCAAATTCCACGCTTGAGAATAATACACTAATTTTTGTAATTTCATCGCAGTTAAATCTTTAGTTTGCGACAAAATATATTCTGCTACATCAAACACGTTCGCCATCTCACCCTCACATAATTATAATTTTATAACGATTTTAGCATATTGTCAACACCAATATAGATAAAACACAATTTCGTTATTATAAAGCAATTTGACGCTTTTTGACGCGATTTGGCATAATTTAACTCAATTTAACCAAATTTCTTTATTTTTTTCTTTTTGTTTTCATTGATTTGTAAAATAAATTATCCAATTTGGATATTTTATATTGACATTGTATATCCAATATGGTTAAATATAATTATCAAGAAAATAAGAGGAGAAGAAACGATTATGAGAAAAAGATTTTTTGTAATAGCACCAAACGGAGACAGTTGTTCCGCTATATGGGCTAACAAGGAAAAAACAGCACTTCAATCTTATAGCCATAAACGCAGACAATGGGAAAGTTTCCCAGTTGCATTTTGCAAAGTTGACGAGGCTTGCGTTTTGGATATGGAGACAGGAACAAATCCTGTCATCAACAACGCAGGAAATAAAATAGAGTTTAAGGACGGAACGACTTTCGCAAAAGATTTCTCCTTGAATAAATACCGCAGGGTTAAAAATTTCGTTTTATAGGAGAAAACAATGAGTAATAAAAACACCGATATTTTTACCCATTCTTTTGGTGATTATGTGAGTCGCCTGGAGGACGTCTTGTATGACGCCATCCGGGACACAGAAATCAACGTAAAGGGTTTAGCCAGTTATCGCTCCTGGTCAACGGGAACAGAGGGTGATTATGAATACGATTATGATGAATCAGAAGCCTATCCGCATCAATTAAGCGCCTTCAAGGACGAGTTAGCCGTTAAAGGCTGGTATTACGTGTTGTGTTTAGGCACAAAAGCGGCCAAGAAATGGGAAAAAGCAACGCGCAATCCGCGGTTATATAACAAAGTGAATGCCGTTATTTGGAAAGTATTAGAAGAAAATTTTTAAAAGGAGGCAGGAAATGACAAGGCGTGAGCAAATAGAAGAATTTTTCAATTATGCTTTTTTTACGGCCTTCATCGTTGCGCTGGTTATCTGTGCGCGGTATGGGGATGTCATAGAAGCAGCGATCATCGTTTTGAAACATTAATAAAGGAGAATAAAATGGATTACGATAAAATTTTTTACAATGAAACATTCACAAACACGCCTAAAACTTGGGCTTTTTTTAAAAAGGGTTTAACTGGTTCTTTTGCAACTGCACTTTGTCATGATTGGGAGTTGGGTGATTTAGAAAATCGTAGGCGTTTAGAACTTGCTTTTCCACATTTGTTTAATGCGGCGAGGGCTTGGGCGTATTCAGATAACCCAGATGAGTATTTAGAAACACTTATGAAAGGAGAAGAGAATGAAAGTTTTTGCATGTATAAATGAGGTGATGAAATGCCTCGCCAAAAAAGGCATTTCTAAGGATAAAACAAACAACACCCAGGGATATAAATTTCGGGGAATTGATGATGTGTATAACACATTGTCATCCTTGCTTGCAGAGCACGGGTTAGTTATTTATCCGATTGTCAAAAGCCGTTGTCAAGAAGAACGCAAAACAAGTAAAGGCGGTGTATTGTTTTTTACGGCCGTCAACGTTGATTATAACGTTGTTGCTGTTGAGGATGGTTCATCTTTTACCATGTCTGTTTACGGCGAAGCCATGGATAGTGGTGATAAGTCAACAAATAAGGCCATGTCTGCCGCGTATAAATATATGTGTTTACAGTTGTTTTGCATTCCAACGGAAGGGGATAATGATCCGGATGCGTCAACGCCTGATCCGGTGTTGCCGAAACAAACACCTATTCAACAACCCGCACCGTCAAAGCAAACGCCGGAGCAACAATACGCGGCCCTTCTTCAGATTAAAGGCCTCTATTCTGAAGAACTGGTTAATCAATTTAAAATGATGCCGCTCGAACAAAAGCGGGCGGAATATGAAAGAGTGAAAGGAGCATAATATGAGCATATATGAGGATGTACAGACGTTAGAAACACTCATAAACCAGTGTTTTAATGAGCAAACGGGTGAAATACTGCCCGAAGACGAACAGGCCTATAAAGAGCTTAAAAAAGAACTAACAGAAAACGGGCTGGAACGCTGTGCAAAAGTCGTTGCCAATAAGAAGTCTTTTGTTGATGGGGTTTCTGCTGAAATTGACAGATTAACGGCGGCAAAACGCCGTGAAAGTAAGCAAATAGAATGGTTGTTAAATTACATGCTGCTTATTTTTAACCAAACAGAGAAAGACAAAAAGGGGCATGTTAAAGCCGGGACGTTTGATATTTCGGTCCGCAAATCAACCGTTGTGAAATTAACAAATGATTTTGATAATCCGCTTTATCAGGAAGAGGTAAAAACAATCAAAATCGACAAAACAAAAATTAAAGCCGATTTAAAAGCCGGAATCCCGGTGTTAGGGGCTATGTTGGAAGAAAAGCAAAATCTTCAAATAAACTAACTGAAAGGAAGAAAAAAATGAAGATATATGATGTTGTTGCGGTTGTTGGTGAGTATACCACGCAAGACCGCCAGATTAAAAACCGGTATAAAACGGTGGGAGAGTTTCACCGGTCGAAAGAAAAAAACAAAGAGGGTAAATATGATTACTTTTTGTTGCTGGATAAGTCATTTAATTTAATGGCCGTCAAGCAAAAAGATGTGAATGATGATAAGGTGTTTTTATCCTTATATCCGCCAAAAGCCAAAGAAGAGAAACAAGAACAAACGTCAAATATGCCGGTATCGGCTGAACAGCAAGCGTATCAGGCAGCAACGGCAAAAGCGTATCAAGCCGCTAAGAATGGGGATATACAAGCCGGTGCTGGTGAATTAGTTGATGATGAAATACCGTTTTAAGAAAGAAGAATAAAAATGACTGAAATCGAAATCTACACGCTATCAGATTTTGAGCGATTTTACCGCTCAAAGGTCAGCGAAATCGCCCGCAAAGCAAACGCTAAATTTCCCGCGTTCGTATTAACGGTCAAAGCGATTAAAGATAGGGTTAGCCGGCAACAGCAAAAGTATATATTCGGGGTGTTATATCCGAATATCCGGCAGGGATTGTTGGATGACGGGTATGAAACCGTGCAAAACCTGGATGCGGATGAGTTCGATTATTTGATGCGTCAGATGTTTTATTACAAAACGATTTTGACGAAGAAAGGGGAGCAGAAGGTGCCTAAAAGGCTTTCATTCGGGGCAGGCAAAAAAGAAGATGTGTGTCGCTATATCGATTCATTATTGCGATTTGGTTCTCAAATCGGGGTATATATCGAAGCCCCGTCAGATGATTGGTATATCGGTTTTACGGGCTAACCAAAAAATTAAACACATTATCACAAAACATTAAGGAAATACAGAGAATAGGAGGCATAAATGGAAGAATTTTATACACGCAAGGAAATTAGGGAATTGTTGAAAGTCAAATCAGACGCAATCATTCTCCGGCTGGAAAAAGAACACAAATTAAACCCGTTGCGATTTGAGCGGACTATCCGGTATCCGGCGTCTGAAATCACGGCCATATTCGGGATTAAGCCGGGCTATAGCGAGAGTGAATTTATAGAAGCAAATGCATTTTAGGTGAAAAAACATGTTGACAAGTCGGTTTGTTTGGGCGTATAGTGGGGATAAGGCTAAACACCTTATTACAAGCGGACTATCCGCCCCGAAAGATTTGCGGTTATTTTTGTATCCGATAAATGTCGGGGGTGCAGAGAATAAAAGAGGATTCGTCCGAATAATCTCGCTCGTCTTGTATCGAGTGTTTAGCCCCCGGCACCTGACCGATTCAGGGCTTATAAACAAAGGATACAAGAAAATGACAAATCAAATCTCAATTTATAATTTCAACCAAAATCAAGTTAGAACACAATTAATAGATAACAACATCTGGTTTTGTTTAAAAGATGTTTGTAATATTTTGGATGTTAAAAGTTTAACTATGTTAAAACAACGGCTTAATCCTAAGGGGCTAAGTCAGACTTACCTCCTTACAAAAGGGGGCAAACAAAAAGCATTTTTTATCAACGAACCAAATTTATACAAAGTGATTTTTCGCAGTGATAAGCCGATTGCCCGTGATTTTGAAAACTGGGTATGTGAAGAAGTCCTCCCATCCATCCGCAAGACGGGTGCTTATGTGGCACCGGGTGCGGTTGAAGTTGCTTCATATACCCGCCGGCTACCATCCGCACCGGATGATGATTTTTTAAAAAAGTTCTTGACAGAGTGTTTGCTATTCGATTATACTAGCCTTACTGAGTTGACTAGCGGAAAACCCGCCCCCGTCAGTATTGGCGAATTTTTTGTACCCGCATTGCGGGGGATGAGAAGCCCCAATATATTGAATAAGGCTCGAGGTCTAGTCACTTCAGTTGAGTCCCCCACCTACTCATTTTTAGGCGGTATAACTGAAAGACTAAATAAAATGCAAGAATTAATTTCATACACATTCAAAAACAATTCAATCAGAACACTCATCAAAAACGATTCGCCGTGGTTTGTTGCAACCGATGTCGCAAAGGCTTTGGAATATCGGGATGCACCGAACGCTATTCGCGTATTGGACGACGACGAGAAGGATACTCACATTATGAGTACCCTTAAAGGCGACCAAGAACTTACCATCATCAACGAAAGCGGGCTTTATTCGCTTATTTTGCGGTCGCGTAAACCGGAAGCAAAAGCGTTTAAGAAGTTTGTGACGTCTGAAGTCCTGCCATCGATTCGCAAGACAGGTGCCTATGTGGCACCGGGTGCAGTTGAAGTTGCCTCATATACCCGCCGAGCCCCATCTGCCCCGCGAGAGATTGTATTATCCGAAAAGGCACGGTCAGAAATCGGTGGGATTGTCAAAAAATGCTGTGCGGTTGCAATCAAAGACGCATTAAAAGAATTGGTATCGGTGCTAGATAAAAATGCCCCGCAAATATCCGTATTTGATGAACGGTTTGAGCCGGCTGAACGGGAAGCCTATAATGCTATACTGGCATACGGCAAGCACATGAAAGACAAAGGGATGACAATCGGTGTGCTGGAAGCAAAGGATTATATTTTATCCGGTCGTTATGAAAAAGAACGGAAAAAATGGGAAAAAATTAATTTTTAAATTACAACAGGGGCGGTGAAAGCCCGCCCCACACAAGCAAAAGAGGAAAAAACATGTTGACAATGACTTTCGGTTGTGCTTATAATGGGGATAAGGCTAAACACCTTATCATAGACGGTTTATCTGTCCCCGTTAGATTTGACAGTTTTTTTATGTCCGATTATGTCGGGGGTGCAGAGAATACAAGAGGATTCGTCCGAATAATCTCGCTCGTTCTATGTCGAGTGTTTAGCCCCCGGCACCTGACCGATTCAGGGTTTCTAAACAAAGGACATAGAAAAATGAATAATATTATAACATTCCACGACAAAAAATTAACTGTAAAAGATATAAATGGGCATATATGGTTATCTGCACCTGATATTTCGGCGGCTTTGGGATATAAAAACGCCGATCAAGTAGGTAAAATTTATAATCGTTATAAAGATGAATTTACGTCTGATATGTCCCAGACGGTTGAATTGACCGTTTCGGGTAATCTAACAAAAAAAGTAAGAGTTTTTAGCTCCCGCGGCTGTCATCTGATAGCCATGTTTAGTAAAACACCGGTCGCAAAAGAGTTTCGCAAATGGGTGTTGGATGTGCTGGATAAACTAAACACACCTCAACAACCAGACCTCATTCCGGTATCCTCATACACACGCCGTCTGCCCTCTGCCCCACGAGAAATCGTGCTATCCGAAAAAGCCCGGTCAGAAATCGGTGGGATTGTCAAAAAATGCTGTGCGGTTGCAATCAAAGACGCATTAAAAGAATTGGTATCGGTGCTAGATAAAAATGCCCCGCAAATATCCGTATTTGATGAACGGTTTGAGCCGGCTGAACGGGAAGCCTATAATGCTATACTGGCATACGGCAAGCACATGAAAGACAAAGGGATGACAATCGGTGTGCTGGAAGCAAAGGATTATATTTTATCCGGTCGTTATGAAAAAGAACGGAAAAAATGGGAAAAAATTAATTTTTAAATTACAACAGGGGCGGTGAAAGCCCGCCCCACACAAGCAAAAGAGGAAAAAACAAATGGTCTCACTCAAGGTACCATATTTGAAAGTATATCGTGGAAAAGGTAAAACAAGTTATTATTTTGCTCCGCCGGCTTATGTTGTGAAGCAGGTATATAACAAGTCAAATCGTGGTATTTTATTAACGGGACAAAAGTTGTCCGACGATTTAGATGACGCCATTAAAGAGTGTTTAGAAATCTATGCAAAGAAGATAAAACCGTATTTAAAACGGGGTTATGAAGAAACAGCGAATAAATATACATTTGAGTATATCTGGCAAAAGTTTTGCGAAAGACGCGGAATCGGATGTGAAGCCTGCGGGAACGGGTTGCTTGATAAGCCGTTATCTGAACGCACAAAAAAAGATTATCAAAGGGCGTTTTATTTAATTTCAAAAATTAAAAATGAACATGGGCGAAAATTAATTACAATCAATGCCGATTTAATCACACCACAAGTCGCTGAACGAATCTATTTAAGATTATTCGATTTATGTAAAGAGGCATGGGCACGAAGTTGTAGAGACTTACTGCGTCTTTTATTTAATTATGGCAAACACAGACTAGGCGTTTTACATAATAATAATCCATTTGAAAACATGCGTATACAACGTACAAAAAATGTACAGCATTTATGGACAATGAAAGATGTTGAAGAATTTAACGCAACAGCTTTAAAACTCAATGATTATGAAATCGGCTTAGCTGTTCGTCTCAATTTTTATTTAGGGCAACGACCAGCCGATTTTTTGAAATTAAGCATGGAACAATTAAAAGAAAAAGGGAGAATGCATTATTTTGAAATCATACCCGCTAAGACGGAAAAACATCAAATCACATCATATGCCCCTGTACCGCCAGACATTTACGAAGAGATAAAAGAGCGAACAGGCCAAGTGATACAATTTAAATCGATGTATACATTTTTAGAACATTTTAACAAAGTACGAGCACAATCAAGGATAGATAATCGTCTCACATTCAAAGCATTGCGAAACAGTGCGGCAACGGCCTATTATGAAGCGGGCAGTTCAGCAGCCGAAAGCATGACAATTTTAGGGCACAAACAAATAAATACAAATATGACAATCTATCGTCAAAACACACCGGAGCAAGCAATAAATGCTCTTGAAAAGAGGCTCAAAAAGCAAGAATAATTTTCGAAAAAAGTGAGAATAATTTTCGTAAAAACAAAAAACTACAATAAAAACAGATAATTATTTTATATCCTAACGGTTTCGAATCTCGCTGGGGTCGCCA
>CALXVP010000015.1 GCA_944392125.1 uncultured Alphaproteobacteria bacterium
CAGGCCGTGCAACCGGAAACTTCATCTGATACAATCGTCGCCGTGGTTGCAGAATCACACGCAACGCAATTACCGCTGACATCCATAATTTTCCCGGCACCGCATGTATTTTGCTTCGGCGCACAATAGCCACCGTCTACAACTTGCCGACCGCACTTCTCGCATAGTTCCTTCCATTCGGGATTGACACTTGAAACATAATAAGTCAACGTTGTATTAACGCCGAGAGCATCACAATCAAAACAATCACCATACGCATTTTGCCACTTTCGTTTGCACTTTTCATTACCTGGGTCAGTTAAACAAATCGTGCTTTCTTCACTATTTTCATCAGGCTGTTCACATTTTTGAAAACAAACATTATCCCACACATACCGATTCGGGCATGCATTGCACATATCTTTTAATTTTTGCAAACTGGTTGGCCCTGAAAAGGCATGATAAAATAAGCTGGAGCGCTTGATGGGGTCAGAACAATCACGACATCTTGGCTCGGTATTTTGATACCTTGTTTCTCCATATCCTGCAAATTGATTGTCGGAACACTCCAATTTGGGAAAACAAAAGTAGTTATTCTCAAACTGTGCCCATTCCCGATTACCACAGGCTAAACATTGGCTCTTGGATTCTGTTCCGGCATCAATAAAAAAGGTATTCGTTGTCGGGTTACCACTTTCATCGAAACATGGTTGGCAAGAACCGTCTTTTCCTTGCACGCTGATTCCTTTTGTGCAGGTGTAGGAACAATATGTTGTGCTTCCTGCCGTCTCTAACTTGCGCGCCGTTCCCTCGTTCGCACAGTTCGCGCATAACTCCGCTCCCGTCGCTTTATCTTCCCCAAACGTCTCGTCCGCACTGATAATCACGTTAGACGGATGTGAACACGGAATACACGCCCCATTTCGGCTCCGAAACTCGTTTTCCGCACACGCCTCGGGGATTTCTTCGCATTCATTCGTCGCTTCGTTGCAGATTTGATTGATGGGGCAATCGTCGTTTACTTCACATCGCACGCATTTCCCCTGCGTGGCACTGCATATCGGCGTCGCGTCAGGACATGTGGATTCACATTTATAATCACTTCCGCATCGTTCACATGTTCCCGTGCAATCCCCGTCATCTAAACAATACCGCACGGGTCGCCCGTTTTCATCTACGGCTTCTCCGCCCCCGAGTTCCGCTCCGTATTGACTTAAACTCGTTGTAAATACAATGGACACATTCTCGGCATCTTCTTCCCCGTATTGGCATAATTCTTTGGCATTTGTCCCGTCATATAACTGTCTGCCGTTTTCTCCCGTCGGCACCCATATCAGCAACGGCCCCTCTAAATTTGTATTTAACACATTTAAACACACCCGACTCGGCACATCGTCTACCTGCACATCAAACATATCCGTTGATCGCAAATAAACCCCTATCGGAAATCCCGTTGACGTATATTCTGCCCATTCATTCAGCCTATCTTCATTTTCGGGCAACCCGTCCAGCTGGTATTTATGCCATGTATCCCGATTGCGCAGATTCACTTCATAGATAATATCGTTGGCTCTATATTTATCCATCGCATAGCGATATCCTGCAATGCCCGCAACCGATAACACACCAATCACCGCCAACACGCCCAGCATTTCTACCATACTTCGCCCGTATTCGGCAAAACGCACACTTCTTAATCCACGCACACCATTTACTCGCAACCCGTGCAGACCGTCTAACCCACACAATCCGCGTACGCCTCTTAATCCTCGCACACCCTTTAATCCATTTAATCCGTGCACCCCACCCAATCCGTGTTGCGTTTGTGATTCTGCTAAAAATTCCGCTTTTTGATTATTTTTCAAGTGCGTAAAGCTATTTTGATTCGCTGATTTTATCTCTCGTTTTGCGCGATTCGCTTTAAATTCCCTGTTTTTTACTTTTTTTGCATAAAAAGAAGCCAAGTTAACTATTTGTTTTATTTTCATTTTTCTTCTCCCTATTCTTCATAAACGTCCGTTTATGTAGAGAGGAAACGAAACAAAAATGCCCCACAAAAATCAATCTTAAAAAATCATTATTTTACAAGTAGATATCCATATTTAAATTTTCACTTGATTATTTTAAAAATACCTTTATAATCATCTCTATACTATATCATCTAAACGGACCTTTTTGTAGAGTCCGCTTTTTTGTGCCTTTTTTTGTAATCAGATAAAAAAATACCGCCCTGCATTCGGGGCGGTATTCTTTAAGAGCGATAACTCACAAATTAGTAAGCAACCGTTGTGGCACTCCGGTTTTGAGCCCATGCTTCTTCAGACGAACCCAAGACAACCGGTTTTTCTTTTCCGTAAGAAATAATACGGATACGATCCGGTGAAATGCCTTGTGCAATTAAATAGCTACGTGCAGCCATAGCACGGCGTTCACCTAATGCCAAGTTGTATTCGCGTGTACCGCGTTCATCGCAACGGCCTTCAATCACAACCAATACGCGCGGATTTTCTGCCAACCATTTGGCTTGTCCTGCCAAATCCGCTTTCGCTTCGGCTGATAAATCCGAGCTGTCTAATACGAAATAAACAACATTGTTTGTTTCGTCTTTGAAACGTTGTGTGTTTGCCGTATCTTGCAAATCGGCAATATTCACATCATCGTTCCAACCGCCGTTACCGTTGCCGTATAAATCGGCACCGTCTTTTTGAGAAGCACAAGCGCTCAATAATGAGACCGTGCAAATCACTGCTAATAATTTTTTTAACATGTTATGATTCCTTTTCTTTTTTCTGGTATTCAAGAAGTCAAACACTCTCCTTCTTTCGGCTATATAAAAAAACACAATCGCATTTAAAAGTCAAGGACTTTTTTTCTTTTTTCGCATTTTTAAATCATTTTTGTTTTAATACCTTACCTTGTCTGCCGAACCACCCGATTTGCACAATGTTTTTTCCGAATTTTTGCTCCAAATCGTCAACGGCGTGACCCAGTTTATCCGGCAAAAGAGTTGTCGTGCAAAATAAATCCGCTTCCTGCCCGTCGGGATACTTTAAATTCTCCAACTCTATCCCGATACTGCGATACAATATATGCTCCCGAAACAACTTTTCCAGCATCTCTTCCGCCACTTTGCCTATCTCTTGCTCCGATTGCGTAAAACTTGATAGTTTTTTCTTTTCCATATCCGTTTGAAAATTTTTCTGTCGCAACATAACGCCGATAACCCCGCAAAAACCGCCCTTTTCGCGCAGTTTACGACAAGCCTGATGAATATGATAATGCAATTCGTTTCGCAACAAATTTATGTTACTTGAAAAATCACCGATTACGCCTGTATGATAAATAGATTTCGGCGGTGTTTCTTCACTGCAAACCGCCGATACGGATTCGCCTGCCAATTCGTGTTTCAATAAAAGGCCGTTTTTGCCTAACGATTGCCGAACCCATGAATCCGGTTGCGCCAAAAAATCCGCAACCGTAAAAATACCGTTCTGCTTTAAACGACATGCCGTTTGCTTGCCGACACCGCAAACCGCCTCAATTTCCAAACAACCGATTGTTTCTTGCACACGCTTCGGCGAAATGCAAAAAATACCGCCCGTTTGCTTGGCCTTATCACTGGCTAACTTGGCAAGGGTTTTGGAAGTGGCAAGGCCGATAGACACGGGAATCCCTATTTTCTCCGCAATTTGCCGACGAATTGCACGTATCAACTCTACATACGTTTGATGATAAATCTCATTCAACCCCGTTAAATCCATATATGCTTCATCTACCGATACTACTTCCACCGTCGGCGAAAATGTTTTTAAGCAACGCATCACTTCTTTTGAAATTTCAAGATACCGCTCTATTCTGGCCGGCAAATAAATGGCCGACGGATTCGTTTTCTGCGCCATAAATAACGGTTTGCCCATTAAAATGCCGGCTTCCTTTGCCTCCTTTGAACGCGAAACAATAATTCCGCGCGTGCCCGCTCCCGTTAACACACAAACAGGCTTGCCTATATACTGCGGATTATCCCGCCGTTCACAGGAAACATAAAACGAATCGCAATCAACCAAACAAATAACGCGCATTTTCTTCCATTTAAGTTTTGTTCTTTATTTGTTCTTGTTTTTAATCTTAAAATGAGGCGGTGTCAAGCCTAAAAAAGAAAAATAAAAAAACAACATTTTATTTTTCCCTTCTATAATTATGCGAAGCAATACCGAAATATGTGAGCCCTTTCGTTGCCGATTGGGAAATCAAATTTTGCTTGCTTTTCATAAAAAAGTAGATTACAATGCGCGGTATGAGGAAAATTTTTATTTTATTAACGTGTTTATTCGTTTCGGCGTGCGCCTCCGAAAAAGATATTTTTATGGGCAAACCCCACATGGCTGTTCATCAAGAAACAACGCTGAACGGGCGATCCATGAAAACGGTTCAAAAATTTTTCGGGAAACCGTCGGCTATTCGCAATGAGGCACCGAATCAGTTGTGGGCATATCACCAAAATAAATGCACCACGTTGATTTATTTTAATGCCGAAAATCTTGTCAGCTATGCCGAATCGCGCGGAACGTGCCCGCGAATGAAACTCGCGCAAACGGCAACCGAAACAAACCGGAAGGAGGCTTAACCCATGACACAGAAAACAACACCTCGCATTTTATCCGGCTTCATGGAGTTATTACCCGAAGATCAATTGGTATTTGAACGGATGCGGAAAATCATTGCCGAAACGTATGAATCTTTCGGCTTTGTTGAACTGGATACGCCCGTTTTGGAACTTTCCGAAATTTTACTGGCCAAAGCCGGCGGAGAAACGGAAAAGCAAATTTATCGCTTCACAAAGGGAGATACGGATATGTGTATGCGGTTTGATTTAACCGTACCGCTTTCCCGCTATGTGGCACAACATCAAAATGAACTTTCATTCCCGTTCCGTCGGTATCAAATCGGGAAGTCATATCGTGGCGAACGACCGCAACGCGGGCGCTTTCGTGAGTTTTATCAGGCAGATATTGATATTATCGGTAGCGAAAATTTATCCATTTTATATGATGCCGAAATTCCGAGCATTATTTATCGGGTGCTGACGAAACTCGGCTTAAAACGCTTTCACATTCGTATGAATAATCGCAAATTATTGCAGGGCTTTTATGAAGAAATCGGCTTAACGGAACAATCTGCCGAAATTTTGCGCATCATTGATAAAACCGATAAAATCGGCGAAGATAACGTGCGCCTTTGCTTATTGGATTTAGGTCTGAAAGCCGATAAAATTGCAAAAGTATTGGAGTTGGCCGGCTTAAAGGGATCTATTGCCGACGTGTTGGCGCAATTGGATTCGTTTGGGATACAAAACGCCTTATTTAAAGAAGGGTTATCCGAATTAAAAACGGTAACCGATGCTTTAAATGATATGGGTGTTCCCGAATCGCACTTGAAAATTGATTTAAGAATTACGCGCGGACTGGATTATTATACGGGCACCGTTTACGAAACGTTTGCCGATGACTTCCCGAAGTGGGGTTCTATTTGCTCCGGCGGACGATATGATAACTTATCCGGATATTACACGGACAGAAAATTACCCGGGGTGGGTATGAGTATCGGGCTGACACGGTTTTTTGATGTATTAAAATCACAAAACCTTTTAAATAAGGGGGCGAAAACACCGGCAGCCGTTTTGGTGATTCCGATGAGTGCGAACGAATCACGGGCAGCATTAAAAGTCGGCACCATTCTCCGTCAAGAAGGAATCAAAACGGAAGTTTACGGTGTGGATACAAAATTTAAGAATAAACTTTCTTATGCAAATAAAATCGGTGTGCCATACGTTGTTATTTTGGGAGAAAACGAAGTGGCTGCCAATACGGCCGTCTTAAAAGATATGGCAAAAGGAGAACAGCAAACCGTCGGGCAAGATAAACTTGCGCCCACCATTCGGCTTATGCATAAATTAGAGCCGATATTACCGGTGATAAAAGATTGTTAACAAGATAGAAAGAGGGAAGAAGCAAATGTCGGAATTAGCAGAAACAACCATTAATCTCATCTATGCAGGATCGGAATACTCGGGAACGTTGAATAAAAGACGCCCTGCACGGGTTGATCCGATACAAGAAGGGATTAACTATGCAAAAGAATCGCAACGAATTGAAGGATTTTATTTCTTTTCTCGGGCGTATACGGAAGCGGAGGGAAAGAAATCCTATGCGGCGGGGACACAATATTCGCCGACATATTGGATCGGCAAAGTTTATGATAGAAACGGGCTGATGGAAGAAGCCAAGAAAATGCAAGGGCAAGGCATGAAAAATGCAGATGAAATTATCGCTCCGCTGTTGCAAAAAATGCAACAAGATAAAACAACGCACCTTGTTATTTCCAGGCGCGGTATTATTCATCCGATTAAAACGAAGCGCGAAATCGTGTTGGATCCCGACAAGGGATTTAAGCAAGTGTATCCTTTACCGCGCATGACAAATCTGGTTAATTCCGCCGAACGATAATATGTAATTTGAAGAAAGGTTACAGTAAACGCTGTCAATTCATCATTGACGGCGTTTATGTTCAGAACGGATTGATAAATATTGTATAGGGGAGCAAGATTTTTGGCAAAAGCAGTTAAAATTTTACTCGGAAATACGTATGTTATGTAATTGCTCGTATTTATAGAGGAAGCAAAATAAATCCGACAATCGGTTTACGGATTTTTTCAATCCTAAATTCTTTCAGCACCTCTTAGAGAAAAAGAAAAGCGTAAACAACATATTCATAAAATCAAAGCGTTTACCCTGCCGATTCGTATTACTTTCTATCAAATCAACATACGCTGTCCCATTCGGCATTATGCGAATCCTCATTACCGTCCACTCACCCTGCACCCCGCCTCAACCCACGTCGTTTCATTACGCCACACGCCCGACATACCCACGCCCTGCCACAAACCCGGCACTCTGCCCACGCCCACGCACCCAACACACACCACACACCCAGCACTCTGCCCACGCCCACGCACCCAACACACACCACACACCCAGCACTCTGCCCACGCCCACGCACCCGACGCCCACCTCACGCCCTGCCACAAACCCGACACTCTACCTACTCCCACGCACCCGACACACCCACCTAAACACCCCCTTAACTCATCAATAAAACGACTCTAAACGACTCGTTTCGGCTCAAACAGAGCCTTGTTTTTCATTCATTTTTATGTATCAAATTTAAACTCAAAAAACACTCTGTTAACCTTTTAACTCTTGCCGTTGCTTCTTTTTTAGAAAAAAGCCTCAGTTTATATCCTTTTTTCTTCTTTTTTTTAGCGTAAAAACACAAGATATAGAATCTAAAAAGCATATATTGCGTCAAGGAATTTATTTTCAAAAATTAACAAAAAGTTAATTGCATTTTTTGCAGAAACTTTTATTATGGAGAAAAGGATTTGGAACGGGATGGAAAATGAATGAACAATTAATTCAACTGACAGGCTCTCTCGCCTACAATCAAGCCTCCACCTTGAACGGTGAATGGCAAAAAGAAATAGCTGACGGTTTATCCGCGGATCAATCTTTTGATTCTGCCGATTTAACGGCAATGTGGGCCGATGTCTGTGCCTCACTGGAAAGCGAACTGGGCGATAAATTGGCCATTCGCTGGTTAAAACGCATTGCCCCGCATCACGTGGCAGAAGAAGAACTGCATTTATCGGTTCCGTCTCCGTGCATTTTAGAGTTGGTCAAACGGAACTATGCCGACCAGATATTATCTTTTTGGCAACGCAAAAATCCGGCCGTTCATAAAATCGTGTTTCGTTTAGATACCAACAAGCCCGAAATGGCTTCGGCCGATAATTTGCATTCTTGCGTATCCCATGCACCGGTTACCGCCGTGCAACCGTTGCAAAATTTTGTCGCCGATAATACGGCATTAAATCTGACCGTTGACGGGGAAAATTTACCCTGTTATTTAGACCGCTCACACACGTTTGATTCTTTTGTTGTCGGCCCATCAAACGAGTTTGCCTATGCTGCGGCTCGCCGTGTGGCAGAAGATAAAACGGTTGCATTCAACCCGCTTTACATTCATGCGTCCGTCGGGCTCGGGAAAACGCACCTCATGCACGCGATTGCCTGGCGAATGAAAGAGTTATATCCGGAACAAAACGTTTTATATTTATCTTCCGAACAATTTTTCCAACACTTTATTAAAGCGTTGCGACAAAATAAAACCGATTCGTTTCGCCAATTATTCCGTTCGGTTGATGTGCTGATGATTGATGATGTGCAATTCATCTTCGGGAAAAAAGCCTCGCAAGAAGAGTTTTTTCACACATTCAATCAATTAAAGGCGCAAGGAAAGAAAATTATTTTGTCGGCCGATTCGAATCCGATGGATTTACAAGGCATTGAAGATAGAATTAAAACACGCATTGCCCAAGGGCTTGTGGTGCAAATTCAGCCCACAACGTATGAATTGCGTCTGGGGATTTTACAAAAAAAAGTGCAGGAATCTGCTTTGCCCGTTCCGGAAAACGTGATTGAGTTTTTAGCAAAAAACATAACGGCCAGTGTGCGTGAACTGGAAGGCGCCTTAAAACGGTTGACGGCGCATGCCGAACTGATGGGCACACCCATCAATCTTGATACGGCACGCGACGTGCTGAAAGATATTTTACACGTGTATGAACGCAAATTCTCCGTGTATGAAATTCAACAGGAAACGGCTTCTTACTACGGCATTAAATTATCGGATTTAAAGTCAACGCGTCGCGAAAGGAAAATTGCTCGTCCGCGTCAGTTGGCCATGTATCTCGCAAAAGAAATGACATCACTTTCACTGCTGGATATTGCCACACAATTTGAACGTGATCATACCACCATTATTCATGCTATTCGCACCATGGAAGATTTACTGGCGCGTGATTCGCAACTTTCGGCAGATAAAGAATCCATTATCATGCGCGTGAAGGAGGGGATTTAATGGCAAATATCAATCCGTTTAATCAATCGTTTATGCTGGGTTTTGATGATTTGGAAAATATGCTGTTGCGCATTTCCAAAGGTTCCGAAAATTTTCCGCCCTATAATATTGAAGTCCTCTCGCATGAAAAAATGCGTATTTCGCTCGCCGTTGCCGGCTATGCCGAAGAAGACTTGGAAGTTTCTGTAGAAGATAATCAGCTGGTTATTCGCGGTAGACAAGGAGTTGACGAATCGCGCCGATTTTTACATCGGGGTATTGCCGGCCGTTCCTTTATTAAGTCTTTTGTGTTGGCAGACGGCTTGAAGATAACCGAGGCTTTTTTGGAAAACGGGCTTTTAAACATTGATTTGGTTAAACCCGAAAAAGTTAAAAACGTGCGTCAAATAACTATTCGCACAAAGAAAAAATCATCACCTCTTTTAACAAAACAGGAGGATAATCATGAATAAAGAAATTCAATTACCTGAAATGGAAGAAACGCCTTATTTTATGAAAAATGCCTTTTCTCTTGAAGAGGAACGCGCTTATATTAAACAAGAAATGATGAATAATGAAATTGTTTGGGCAATTTATAATTATTTGGGCGAAAAAGTCGGCTATGCAGGCAGTCGCGAAGTTGCCTTTGCCGTTGCCAATCAAAATGAGCTGATTGGGTTGAGCGTGCATTAAAAAATAAACGACTTGATTTTTACGGACTTGCTTTTGCTTTAACATATCAGTTTATTTAAATATTACCGATTTGCCGATACTCGGCGAAAACTTTGCTTCATCCTCTTGATATTTCATTTAAAACACCCCATACTTTATTTGTTCGGGGTCTGATGAATACGGGAGCGGGGTATCTATTCGGCCGATGATTTTCCGAAAGCATAACTCCCCGATGGGAACATAACAATGGAGTTAAATAATGGCTACTGGTAAAGTTAAATGGTTTAATTACAAAAAGGGCTACGGCTTTATTAAACCGGATCAAGGTGATAAAGATATTTTTGTGCATATCACGGCGTTGCATGATTCAAAATTGCGCTCCGTTAAAGATGAGCAACCGATTTCTTACGATTTAAAAGAAGAGAACGGGAAAATCTGCGCCACAAATTTAGTTTTAAAATAATTAAACAGATGATTAAGTTTCATTAAAAGAAAAAGCGTCGGAGTTCATACGCATCCGACGCTTTTTTTATTACCTCTCATTAAAGCATAAAGGCGGTTATTGATGATTTAGTCCAGCCCCTTACCTTCCCGCATCTTGTTTGCTATCGGAAGTTGACGATTTGTTTTTTGCACGACTCTTTTAGCACCGTTTGTTGTCGATTTCGGCGTTTCTTTGGCAAATCCGATTAACGGACTAAACCGCACGTTATTCTTTTTTAACAACTCTCCGCAACATAATTCACTATAAATCAACGTTGCTTGTTTGGCTGTTAAAGGCAGGGCAATACCGTTAGGCAACACTTGCATACCTTGGCGGAAAATACCTTTTTCATCAAACGATAAATGCACCCGTGCGTTGGCAGGATATACAGCATAATCGCAACCGTGTTGACGGCTCCGGCCGATGGTTTTAAAATCACCCTGTTGCCCGTGCATTTCATAAGTAAATTGCAATAAATGATTCTCTTGTGGCAGCAGATTGATACCACTTTCATTGGATTCGGCATCACACACCGTTAATGTTTCATTTTTACCGAAATCGGAAATTACTTGCTCTGCCCTCTGACCTGACGGCATACCCCGGCTGTTAATATACTCTTGAACCTCTTTTGCCAACGCCTTTCTTTTTTCTGCACCCGCTCGGTTGCAAAATTGAGCGTAAATTAAATCCGCCTGTTCCGGGGTATACGGCATTTTGCGCCCGCTTGATAAAATCATTTCGCTCGCTTGCACCGTTCCTTTTTGATTGGCTGATACTTTCAGATGTGTCGTCTCTTGCATAATATCAAAAGAAAATCCGTTTTCTTCCCGTGAGCCGATGAGTTTATAAGCACCGGCATACCCTTTCCCTTCATAAAGAAATTTTACAAAACGGTATTTATCTGCCTTTTCGGGAATCTCTTTATCATCATTAACCGCCTCGTTTCTAACACGTCTGGCCACTAATTTCTCATCGGCGTTTGCTTCAACCATTATTTCTCCCGGAACAGATGATAATTCATCGCAGATAATATATTTTCCCGTATCATCTCTCATCAACAAGTCATCACCCGTCATACGCATACCCAAACCTGTCCGCGGTGTGCGCGTAATGAAAAAGCCGTCACCCAACTTTTGCCCAAGCGAAACAACATCGCCGTTCAACCGCATAATCTCTTTTTCACCGCCTTTTTCTTCGGCAACAATCATCGTTTGATTTGCCGTTGCATCATAATGTATTTTCATTTCCATTAACTCCTATTGCAAGATTCTTCATTTTTGATTTATGTTACATCAAATGAAACGATTTGTCAACTTTTATTTTAACTATTTTACCCGTTGTTTGGCTACCGCAACCGTATATGTATTGAAAGCCGTGTGCGCTTGTATTAACTGCAACTTACTTTTGGCAACTTGCGTTTCCTCTTGCGTGGCAAAGCAATTCCGCAAAACGGATTGGTATGCCTCGCGGGCTTCTTTGAAACGATGTTGGCTATATAAGACATCACCATATACATTTTGCACAGGCGCATATCCGCGATGAGCCAATAGCTGAATGGTTTGAACAATCACATTTGATTCTAAACGCGCCATATCGTCATTCTTATTTGAGGCGTCATCAAGAGCGGTTTGCAAGCGGTTTGCAACCTGTTGCGCAAATGTTTCTCCCCGATTATTTCGGCATTGCAATGCATCATATAATTGTGGCGTAAACGGTTTGTTGCGTAAATTCGGCAAGTCCTGCGCAAATGCCGTTATAGCGTGCACATTTTCAACGGCATTTTCTTTTGATAAAAACGGAATTAACACTTGTGGTTCAAACAACTCTTTTAAATAAGCCGAACCTGCCGTTTGCGCGCTATAATCACGATATCGGAATATATAATCCGTATCTTGCCCACAAACGCAACAGGCTTTCACATACCCTGCACCGGCAATGGCAGATCCCTCTTTTGCCATTTCGCCTAAAATCGCCAATGCTTTTTTCTGGCGAATACGAATCTGCGTTAACGCCCGTTTCTCTTCCGGCGATAAACTTTCTGCTTTATTTTGTAAAGCCATCACCTCCGCAACGATTTTTTTAACCGTTTGCACCGTTTGTGATACTGTTGCTTGTTCCTTTTGCATTTTGATTTAAATTCACGTTACCCTTCACTTCCCCGCTTTTCGCAAACAGGATATAGCGTTAGTATAACATAAACATTGATTCTTTTCAAGATAATTCTTTGCATGTATATTTCTGACGCACTCGATTTACAGTAGCAGTCAAACAACGCTAATCCTCAGATATTTTGAAACGAACACGTGCCCATCTCTGCTTAACCGCAGGAATGCCGTCATATTCCCGCAGATAAGCCTTTGCGAATAATCATCTGCGATACAGGACACCTTAAAAGACGTTGTGGAAATAAATCAGATTGCCCCTTATCAAGACCACATTCAAAATCGCGCTCTACCTACGGCTTATGGCACATACCGCCACCTTGTCCGGCTAATTGCCAAGACCATTCGGCACAACACCATGAACCCATCCACGTTCCGCCGTTGACCTTACAACACAGCGAATCACGCTTTTGTTTATCTATATTGAAACTGCTACCCGTTTTACAGCATAACTTATCAATTTCTAAATACTGCGGGTTTTCATTGTAATAAAATGTGCCGTCCAAACGTTCGCAACAGGCCCGCATGTATTTTTCTTCTTCCAGTTCATTTCCAAACAAACCATACGCTTTAGAAGAATTTTCGCCACAACAAATTTGCACGGAATCAACAATAACGGATTCCGTCCCCTGCGGGCATGTTCCTAAACAAGCCTTTGCGCTATCGGGATTTTTCCCGTCCGGGCACTGCAAATTATTCGAGCAACAGAGTTGTGCGCCCGCATTCCATGCACAAGGGCTCATACAACACACGCCGTCACGCCACTCACCATTATTACCGTTTTTCTCACAACATGTTTGATTTGCTTCACCCGAAACATCCGTTTCTCCGCAACAGCACACACCGTCAACAGCCTGAGCGGGGCTACCGTCCGGGCACGGCGTCGTGCAGTTTCCGTCAGGGTTCGGAGATGATGCACATGCTGCCGAAGCATTACCGGCATAATCTTTACCCGTCAACACATTTCCACTTAATTCACAACATGTTCCGCCGGAGTCGACCCCCGAAACCCACATAAAGCCCGCATTTTCACAGCATGTTTCGTTGACTGCGCCTTTATTATCCTTCGCTCCGCAACAGCACACACCGTTAATCTCCGTCGGCCAACGCCCGTCAAAACATCTATTGGAACACGCGCTTCCTGCCGGAATACAAACATCAGCGGGGTTACCGTCCGTCGTCAATCCCGTTCGTTGACCACCCGAAATTTCGCAACAAGTGCCTGAAACCCATTCATGCCCGGCATTTCGGCAACACCCGGAATTTTCACTTAACAAAGTCGCATCGCAACACCCGGCATTCTCCGCATTCCCGACAAACGCATTGCCAACCGTTCCACCCGTCCGCGCTTCCCAAACACCATCATCTGCTTGCTCCGTATACTTTTTATTGCTTGCCACGCAACACAATCCGCCGGCTCTGCTCCATCTGCCACCGGCTTGTTTACAACAAGATTCACATTCCTCTAAAATCGGTCCGTCCATAAACGGGGTATATGTTACGCACATAATATCATCATCCGGCGTATCCGAGGTATTCGGATCTTCGGTATCGCTATCATCATCGCCGTTTCCACCGCTTTCTTCCTCTTCATCTTCCGATACCAGCAAACCCAGCGGACCAAAATATAGAATTAAAGACTCATAATTCAATGCCGCCGTTTCAAAATCAATATCCGTTTGCCCCGATAACTGCAAAGCGGATTTGCGCTCGTTTTTCTCTTCTTCCGTTTTTATATCATCAAAGATATCGCAATCAATATCTTCCAGTTTTGTATCTCCGCAATCCGTATATGTGGGTCCGATAAGGGCACACGTTTCACCGTATGTGCCGTATTTAATTTGCTCGCAAACAGGCTTTGAAATACCGGCAATACGCACCGTATACCCACCGTTATTTTCAACATTCACCATCACGGGCGAAATCGTATTGGTTACAAAATAATCGCCCTTCATATTCTGCTCGGGAACAGATGTAATCAACCGCACGTTGACCGGCCCTTTTTCGGCATATTTCAAATCAAGCGTGCGCGCACCGGCAACGGCTATATTAAAATCATTCACCGTTTCATTTTCCGCTCGAATCTGTAATGCATATCTAATACCGACAATTCCACCGACAGCCAACACCCCCATAATTGCCAACACGCCGATCATTTCAACCATTGATCGCCCTTGTTGCAACAGTGCCTCTACTTTATTTTCAATTGCCGATTTATTTTTCATTGCCGACACCTCTACTCCCCGCATTTACCAACCGCCATAAGGATGCCTTATTTTATGCATCTCTCTTCTTTCAGAATATCAAAAATCACGCGCAACGTCAATCACTTTTTCATGGATTTCCCCTCATCCGCGATTATTGAATAAAAAAATTATCCATTCACTTTCTTACGTTGGGCTTTGTATCTCGTTGCCGATTTGTCTTACCTCGCTTGTTTTATGTTTCCATTCACATCGTTCATATACTGCCATTCATCTTTCGTTGTTTTCTGATAAACCTCTTCATCCCATTTATCCCAAGAAAGAATCACGGTTGTTTTATCTTCTTTAACAATCTCACCCGTTTCTTCCGGAACCGATTGGCGGTAAAACTTTTTGCCCCCTTTATCTAATACAATTGAATCTTGCCAAAACGGATGCTTTATTTTAATGGGATCACTAACCACTTCAAACGGGCGACACACCGTTTGCATTCTCTGTTCCAACGCTTCTTGATTTAAAATCTTATTTTCCTTGTTTGCAGGCACCATTTTTTTCAAAATATTGCATCTGATTTCATTTCCCGTAAATGCACCCAACCACTCTTGCGGCGCATCAAAAAACGGCGCTAACTTTTCTTTTTGGATTTTTTTAAAAGTTTCACCCTGTATATAAGCATATTTTTTCGGTTTTACCACCCCTGTTACATACCCAAAGTGCAATACAACTTCTTTCAACGATGAAACTTTACCCCCCTTTGCCAAAATATCTTTATATAATCCGCAATCTTCGGCATACGTATATTGAATATCATAGCGGATTTTATTTTTCTCCAAAAAGTCTCGGCGAATCATAATTGTCGGGTGTGCAAGACCCGAAGAAAAATAAGTGTTAATTTCAACTTCATCCGGATTATTGATTGACGGCACGCCGGCAGGCGGCGTTACCGGTGTTTCTTCCCATATAATACCACCGCCCAAAACGGTTATTTCAGGGTATCTCTCCATTGCCCAAACTTGCCGTTCCAAGCGCCACGGAAGCGCTTTATCGTCATCATCCATCCGAGCCACATATTTCCCGCGCGCCCTGTCAAGTCCGCGATTTAAAGAATAAATAAGGCCGTGATTGCCGTTATTCTGTATAATAACAAGCCGAGGATCCTTTTGGGCATAAAAACGCAGTTGCTCCATCGTATTATCCGTTGACCCATCATCCACAATGATAAACTCAAAATCCGTATATGTTTGATTCAGAATTGATTCAATCGCATACGGCAGGGCCTGTGCCCGATTGTAGGTTGACATTAAAACACTGACGGTCGGTTTGTGAAAAAAACGTGTATACATGCGCGTAATCGTTTGATGGTAGTTACCACCCAACCAGCCGACACACAACAAAATTACTCCCAACAATAATACTTTAATGCGTTTTCTAAAAAGTTTTGTGCGTTTCATAATATTTTTTCTCCGTTTTTTTCTATACATTACCCGAGAAGACATAAAAAAACAAGTCTCTTTTTACTGATTCATTTACTTTTTGCATTTTTAATTCTGATTACTTTATTTTTTGCTTGACTTTTAATAGCAGATAATATATAATCCGTTAGATATTAAAAAAGATGATTGGAGATAAAATAATGTCTATTATGCTCAAAACGCCCACCGAAGTTATGAAAGAACTCGGAATGAAGGCACGCGCCAAAAGATTAACGCAAAATCTATCTCAAAGCGGAATGGCCGCCCGTTCAGGCGTCAGTTTAGGCTCGTTGAAACGATTTGAAGCAACGGGGCAAATTTCGCTGGAATCCCTGTTAAAAATTGCCATGTCGTTAAACTGCATGCACGATTTTGAAGAAGTTTTTTGCGAAACACCGCAACGTGGCTCCTTGTTTAGTGAAACAAAAGAAGCTAAAACGCGTCAACGCGGATTACTGAAATAAAGTGCAGAAATAAGAGACACCAGATAGTTATCGGCAATAAGGGATATAATAAGATGATGCAGGTTAACGTCTTTTTAAATGCGTATCATAAACGGCAGTTTGTCGGCAAATTAGCATTAAGAGACAGGATCTTATTTGAATATGCGCCCGAGTTTTTAAAAACGGGGATTGAGCTTTCGCCGTTTATGCTCCCGTTAAAACCCGGCATATTTGAAGATAAACATCAAACTTTTGACGGCTTATTCGGATTATTTAACGATAGTCTGCCCGACGGCTGGGGGTGTTTGCTGTTAGATCGGTATTTACAAAAACAAGGTCTTTCTTATTACGCCATCAATCCGTTACACCGGCTTTCCATTATCGGAACGGAAGCCATGGGAGCGCTGGAATATGAGCCGACACAAACACCCGAAAACAAATGGGTAGATGAATTACATCTAGACGTTTTGGCAAACGGCGCAGACGAAATTATCCAAGGAGAGAGTTCGGCACTATTGGATAGTTTGCGCCAACTGAACGGTTCGGCAGCCGGGGCGCGCCCTAAGATTGTGGCGTTGGTTTCGGATGATTACAGGCAAATCATCAGTGGACGGATGGCCCTCAAAGGGTTTAATCCATGGATTATTAAATTCTCATCGGAAGTGGATAATCCTGATCTCGGGGCATTGGAATATATTTATTCCCTGATGGCGAAAAAAGCGGGCGTTGAAATGCCGGACACCTATTTATTTCCCTCCAAGCACAGTAGTGGGCATTTCGGTGTGCGCCGGTTTGACAGAACTTCGGCCGGCAAGATTCACATTCACAGCGCCTGCGGATTATTACATGCTTCACATCGGATTCCCACAATGGATTATGAAAACTTAATTCGGTTAACGGCGCACTTAACGCAAGATATGCGTGAAGTTGAGAAAATGATTCGTTTGATGATATTTAATGTAAAAGCCGGCAATCGGGATGATCATACGAAAAACTTTGCCTTTATGATGACGGCGGATTACAAGTGGCGCATGACGCCGGCATTTGATATTACGCCGTCGGCAGGAATTAACGGAGAACATACGGCAACCGTCAACGGAAAAGGGCGCAACATTACAAACGAAGACTTGATAAAAGTCGGGCGTCTGGGCGGTATTGCCGATTCACACATAAAAGAAATGATTGAATCGGTTGAAACGGCGCTGGCGGATTACCCGCACTTATTGAAAACATACGGTATTAAACATGCCCCCTCATTACCCAAAATAGCGTGTTAAGATTTCAACCATAGGTATATGAATGCCAAAATATTATCAGGTTAATGATTCATCTATTCATATACAAAACTCTTTTTTTGCAAATATCAATCCCCACAGGCGCATAAAACGATTTGAACACGTTAATATAATATTATCTGATATTTTAAAATCATTATTTTTTCTTTCTATCACACGAAAAGCCCGTTTAATTCATCAGATTTTTCGTCAATCTCTCATATTTTACTGGACTTTTTGATTGGAATTGATTATAATGTGTCATCTTTAAAATTTTTATAAAATCTACTGTATTGAAAAGGCTAATCAAATGACACAAGATATGAGAAATATTGCGATTATCGCACACGTTGACCATGGTAAAACAACCTTCGTTGACGCATTTTTAAAACAAAGCGGTGCTTACCGCGAAAATCAACAGGTTGTTACCTGTGCCATGGACTCTAACGATTTGGAACGCGAACGCGGAATTACCATTTTCGCAAAATGCACTTCCGTTGAATGGCACGGCACACGCATTAACATTGTTGATACGCCGGGACACGCTGACTTCGGCGGTGAAGTGGAACGTATTTTATCCATGGTTGACGGCGTTATCTTGCTTGTTGATGCGGCAGAGGGTCCGTTACCGCAAACGAAATTCGTGCTCTCAAAAGCCTTAAAACTCGGCTTACGCCCAATCGTGGTCATCAATAAAATTGACAGAGCCGATGCTCGCCCGAATGAAGTTTTAAACGAAATTTTTGATTTGTTCGCCAATTTGGGCGCAACGGACGAACAATTGGATTTCCCGACTTTATATGCTTCCGGCCGTGAGGGGTGGGCCGTTAATGATTTAGCCGATGAACGAAAAGATATTACACCGCTGTTTAATAAAATTTTAGAGCATGTCCCTGCCCCAAAATGCGATATTAACGGGCCGTTTAAAATGCTGGTAACAACCTTGGAAGCCGATCCGTTTGTCGGGCGGATTTTAACCGGACGAATTTTATCGGGTAAAGTCAAAACAAATCAGATGATAAAAGCATTATCCCGCGAAGGGAAAGTGGTTGAAAATGCCAGAGCCTCTAAAATTATCGCCTTCCGCGGATTAAAACGGCAAGCAATTGATGAAGGCGTTGCGGGCGATATTGTCAGCATTGCGGGTTTGGAAGAAGCAACCGTTGCCGATACATTGTGCGATCCGTCCGTTACGGAAGCATTGCATGCAGAACCGATTGACCCACCGACTTTGGCGATGACATTTTCCATTAACACATCACCGTTAGCGGGAACGGAGGGCGATAAAGTTACTTCCCGTATGATTTGGGATAGATTGTGCAAAGAAGCCGAGGGCAACATTGCCTTGCGCGTTTCTCGCACCGATTCAACCGATGCTTTTGAAGTGGCCGGACGCGGAGAATTACAACTCGGGGTTTTGATTGAAACAATGCGTCGGGAAGGATATGAACTTTCCGTTTCCCGTCCGCGCGTGGTCTTTAAAGAAGATGAAAACGGCAATAAGTTGGAACCGATGGAAGAAGTCGTGATTGATGTAGATGATGCATACACCGGCGTCGTTGTTGAAAAAATGAGTATGCGCAAAGGAGAAATGACGGAAATGGCACCGAGCGGTGGCGGGAAAACCCGTCTGACATTTGTTGCGCCCTCACGCGGATTGATTGGCTATTACAGCGAGTTTTTAACCGATACATGCGGAACGGGTGTTATGAACCGTTTATTCCATAGTTATGCCCCCTATAAGGGCGTAATTACGGGGCGCAGAAACGGGGTTTTGATTTCAACGGAACAAGGCAAAGCCGTGCCGTATGCGCTTTGGAACATTCAAGAACGTGGGCCGTTATTTATTCCCGCGGGCACAATGGTTTATGCCGGTATGATTATCGGCGCCAACGCCAAACCGGGGGATATTGAAGTCAATCCGATTAAAGGCAAAAAGCTCACGAATATGCGGGCTGCCGGAAAAGATGATAACGTGTTGCTTTATCCGCCACGCATTATGCCGTTGGAAGTGGCACTTTCTTATATTGAAGACGATGAGTTGGTTGAGGTAACACCCAAAAATATCCGTCTGCGCAAGAAATATCTGGATAGCAACGAACGGCGCAAATATGAACGGCGCAAAGAAGATTAAGCGAAGAATCTTTGAGATGTGAAAAAGAAAAACGTTGCGTTAAGAGTGAGCATCTCCGCTAAAACAGACAGCGAGATTTGCACTTTTAAGCAACGTTTTTCATAAAAAAGCCGAAACGGGAAAAAAGATTTGCTCTTACGGTTTCTTTTTGTTAGAATTGGGCAAAGGATATGAAATGAAGCAAAAACAAAATAGGCAATTAAAACGACACTCGTGGCTCACCGCGCTTAAAGGGTATACAAACCCGCGCATTGCCGTATTTGCTCTTCTTGGCTTTTCATGCGGACTGCCGTTCGGATTGATTGGCTATGCGTTAGCGCTCTGGCTGGCGGCATCGCATATTTCTTTGGCAGCCATCGGTTTTTTTGCACTTGTTCTTTTACCTTATAATTTTAAATTCTTATGGGCGCCATTGGTTGATCGTGTGCAACTCCCGATATTGGCGCGACGATTCGGAAGCAAAAAAGCGTGGTTGCTATGCTTTCAAATCGGGCTGATTTTAAGCGTGTGGGGACTGGCAAGTCGCGATCCGAATGCAAACAGTTGGTTTTTGCCGTGGACGGTTTCTAACGGTGATGATGCGCCGATTCAAGCGCTTATTCCGATGCAAACATATCTATTTGCTTTGCTCACGGCATTTTTTGCCGCCAGTCAAGATATTGTGGTCGATGCGCTCCGAATTAACACGTTATCAAAAGAAGAATACGGCGAAGGAACAAGCATGTATCAATTCGGGTATCGGATGGGGATGTTGATTTCCAGCGCCGGCGTTGTGGCATTGGCGAGCCGTATTTCTTGGCAGAGTGCTTATTTCGGGGTCGGGTGTTTGATTTTAGTCGGGCTGTTTGCTACACTTTGCGTTAAGGAAGCCCCAAGCCACGAAGTAAAGAAACAATCATCTCGCCAATTTTGGTATGAGATGATTATTGCACCGTTTCGGGATTTCATGGCGCACGCGCATTGGTATCTGATTCTGCTTTTTATTATTCTTTATAAATTGTGCAATGCTGTTTTGGGCCGAATGGCTCTGCCGTTTTATCGGGAAATGGGATTCTCAAATGATCAAATTGCTCTTGTATCGGGCACACTCGGACCGTGGATTACAATCGGGGGCGTTGCTGTCGGCGGTATATTGGTTATGCGGTATCCGATTTTAAAACTGTTATTTGCTTTGGGATGCGTGGAAATTTTAACTTCTGTTGTTTTTGGTATTTTTTCGCTGTTTCCGCATTCAATTACATTATTTTTAATCGTTATTTTATTTGATAATATTGTCGGCGGTATGGGTGGTGCCGTTTTTGTGGCATTTTTATCCGGACTGTGCGCCAAAAAATATGCCGCCACACAATATGCGCTTCTCAGCAGTTTAATGATGTTCTCTGTTTCCGTTATTTCCGTATACAGCGGTGTTTGGGCCATGCAAATGGGGTGGATGTTATTCTTTATGTTTACGGGAATCTTAATGCTTCCCGCCCTTTGCCTGCTTGGCTGGCTCATTAAAAAAGAGAAAGTATCATCATAAGAGCAAAAGGAAAGAATTATGCGTTTTATTGTATTTTTCAATGATCATCCGAAAGTGCAAAAATTTGATGTGCGCGCGTGGGATAATGCCACCCCTCACCCGAATTTTGCGGGCGAAATGACTCATCCGAAATTTGTTCAACATTATCATATTGATGAATCTGCCGTTTCTTCGGTCGGAAACATTGATTATAATGAAAAGACGGGTAAATGGGAATTTTTAAGCAAACCAGGGTGTTTGTTTGTCGGAACGAACGAAACACGCAAAAAGGCCGATAAAATTTTGGCACTCAAATATATTCAAACAAAATTCGGCAATGATGAAGAGGCCATTCGCCAATCGTTATATGAGCAAAAATGCGCTCAATACAATCAGATGCTCTCATACGCGCGCAAAAACCAACGAGCCGTTAAATAATCATTATTCCGAACGGCAGGAATGTTGTTGGGATTCTCGCGTATCTCAAGACAGAGAATTAAGGAAAAATCACCTTAATATCTTGATCGCCCATATTTAAGATTCTCAATGCCGATTCGGAAAGTTGATCCAAGTCAAGCGATTTAGGCGAAAGGGCATTTACTTTCGCCTGTAATCTTTCTTTAATCAGCGCGCTTTCTTGTTTAATTTCATCGGCCGTTTCAATTTCTGCACGCACTTGTATCATTCGGCGGATTCCGTGATTCCCCTGAATGGCGTGGAATACAAAATAAGCCGTTATCAATAAACAAATAAACGGAATCAACCATGTGCGTGAAATAGAAAAATTCATTGCCTAACCTCTTATACGATTTATTTTTGTATACAATAAAACAGAAAAAGTAAAGTAAAAAGGAAACATATTTTCTAAAAAATATGAAGAGAAATATAGGGATTGGTTTTATTTTTATTGAAAAATAAAAAATATTATTGTAGTCTTCATAAAATAAATAATAAAAGGACGGGTATGAAAAAACTTTTGCGATTATCATTTATAGGCGTTATTTCTTTTCTGATTCTTTTTATCGGATTGATATTTTATCATTTTCTTGCGCAAGGGGAATCACGCATTTCCAAAGCAAACCGTGTGTTGCATATTGTTTTTGGTGTAGACAATGATTACCATGAAGCCATGAATACGGCAATCACCTCACTGCTTGAAAATCACACAAATCAACTCATTCATATTTATGTTTTATATACATCTCCATTGCGATTACAGGATTCTACAAAAAATTTGGTATCATTTTTTCCAAATGCACAGGTCTCGTTTCATCGGATCTCGGTACCTCATGAATTTACCGAACTGGCAAATGAAACATGGCCGATTTCTACACTTCTGCGATTGTTTATCACTGATATCTTACCCCCATCAACAGATCGCGTTCTCTATTTAGATGCCGATGTTATCATAAAAGACTCCCTTGTTGATTTTTATAATTTACCTATGCAAGACGCATTTATGATTGGTATTCGCGATCCGCAAGAAGAAAAGTTAATTAAAAATATTACGGCATATAAACTGTTACCGCCCGATATAAACAAAGGAATCTCGCAATACGTTAATTCAGGCGTTTTACTATTCAACATAGAACAAATGCGCCGACAGGGCACGTCTCGGCAAATTTTATCATTTCTGAAAGCCAATCAATCAGTTGATCAATTTTTATATCCCGATCAAGATATAATAAATATTTTATGGCAAGATAAAATTATCCCGGCAGAACAAAAATACAATCACTCAACACGTTCTCCGATTACAAAAGATACAGTCGTTATACATTATATGTCTCGCCCAAAACCATGGAATACGCAACAAGATAAATTAACTTTCACGCAATTTATCCAAACGATGCCATGGCATATTTATCATAAAAAATACAAAAACTATATTGACGGATACAATCCAATCATTCAAAGTTATTACCGTTCATTACTGGATTTGTATTATTTCTTTGTTTCTCCGATCGTTACCGGGACAAAATTTTATGAATCCCATATCAATCAGAGCATTGTCAATCTGTTTAGTGGCTGGATTTATTAATCTAGCGGGATTACACCCGAATGAATGCCGATAAAATAGTCTTTAACTGCTCTGAAAGTATAACTTTTTCATAAAAAATTCAAAATGTGAAGAAAAAAATAACGTTGGGGTGTTGCGAAATACAATTTTATGACCTATATATCGTTCAACAATGATAAAACATTAACTTTAAGGAGAGAGAGCATGTCAAAAATATTAGGAATTGATTTAGGTACAACAAACTCATGTATGTGCATTATGGATGGGAAAGATCCGAAAGTTTTGGAGAACCGTGAAGGCGCCAGAACAACACCGTCCATGGTTGCGTTTACGAGTAAAGGTGAACGGTTAGTCGGTCAGCCGGCAAAACGGCAAGCCGTCACAAACCCAACGGGAACATTGTTTTCCATTAAACGGTTGATCGGTCGTCGGTATAATGATAAAATGGTTGAACGCGATAAAGCGTTGATGCCGTATAAAATTATCTCGGGCGATAACGGCGATGCTTGGGTGGAAGTTGCCGATAAGAAATATGCGCCGAGTCAAATTTCGGCTTATGTTTTGCAAAAGCTGAAAGAAGATGCCGAAAGCTATTTGGGCGAAAAAGTAACACAAGCCATCATTACCGTTCCGGCTTACTTTGACGATTCACAACGTCAAGCCACAAAAGATGCCGGTAAGATTGCCGGATTGGAAGTTTTGCGGATTATCAACGAACCGACGGCTGCTGCTTTAGCTTACGGTATGGATAGCAAAAAATCAGGCACGATTGCGGTTTACGACTTGGGTGGCGGAACTTTTGATGTATCCATTTTGGAAATCGGCGACGGCGTGTTTGAAGTGAAATCAACAAACGGTGATACGTTCTTGGGCGGTGAAGACTTTGACGCACGGATTATGGACTATTTGGCCGATGAATTTAAGAAAGAAAACGGTATTGACTTGCGTCAAGACAGAATGGCTTTACAACGGTTAAAAGAAGCCGCCGAAAAAGCAAAGATTGAATTATCGTCAGCCACGCAAACGGATATTAACTTACCGTTTATTACGGCAGACGCCACAGGCCCGAAACACTTGAACGTATCGCTCACACGGGCGAAATTGGAAAGCCTTGTGGAAGATTTGCTTGACCGCACAAAAGGCCCGATGGAAAAAGCATTAAAAGATGCCGGATTATCCAAAGGGGAAATTGATGAAGTTATCCTTGTCGGCGGTATGACACGTATGCCGAAAGTGCAAGAAATCGTTAAAGATTTCTTCGGTAAAGAACCGCATAAAGGTGTTAACCCGGATGAAGTGGTTGCCATGGGTGCGGCTATTCAAGGCGGTGTGTTAAAAGGCGATGTGAAAGATGTGTTGTTGCTTGATGTGACACCGTTATCACTCGGTATTGAAACATTAGGCGGTGTCTTTACGCGTTTGATTGACCGTAACACCACGATTCCGACGAAGAAGAGTCAAGTCTTCTCAACGGCAGAAGACGGGCAAACGGCCGTTACCATTCGCGTGTTCCAAGGGGAACGTGAAATGGCACGCGATAATAAATTGCTCGGACAATTTGATTTAATCGGTATTCCGCCTGCACCGCGCGGTATGCCTCAAATTGAAGTAACGTTTGATATTGATGCGAACGGCATTGTGAATGTATCCGCAAAAGATAAAGCAACGGGTAAAGAGCAAAACATTCGCATTCAAGCCTCGGGCGGATTAAAAGATGAAGATATTGAAAAGATGGTGAAAGAAGCCGAGCAACATGCCGAAGAAGATAAGAAGTTAAAAGAAGCGATTGAAGCACGCAACCATGCGGATGCGCTCATTCATGAAACGGAAAAACTCTTAAAAGAAAACGGCGATAAAATCGGTTCAACCGAAAAAGAAAGCATTGAAAAAGCGATTCAAGAGTTGAAAGACGTGTTGGACAGCAACGATGCCGATAAGATTAAGGATAAAACGAATGCGTTAACACAAGCCTCATTGAAACTCGGTGAAGCGATGTATAAGCAATCAGCTGATGCTACGGCGACAGGAGCAAGCGCCGGTTCTTCTGAAACGGCAAGCGATTCCAAGCCGGCAGATGATACGGTTGTAGATGCCGATTTTGAAGAGGTAAAGAAATAATCTTTTTTCGGTAAGAAAAAAAGGGGGGTCTTTTTCGGTTACATACAACTGTATGTCCGAAAAAGACTTTTCCTTATAAACGGGGTCGCTTAATCGGCCGAATACGGAAACAAAACAAGGAATAAAGAACGTGGCACAAAAAGATTATTACGAAATACTGGGAGTTGGCAAAGATGCCGATGCGGCAGAGATAAAACGCGCTTTTCGCACAAAAGCCAAGGAATGTCATCCGGATATTCATCCCGGGGATGCGGCGGCGGAAGTGCAATTTAAAGCAATTAACGAGGCGTATGAAGTCTTAAAAGATGATCAAAAGCGGGCAGCTTACGATCGTTACGGACACGCTGCGTTTGTCAACGGCATGGGGAGCAACGGCTTCGGCGGAGCCGGTTTCGGTGGATTTGATTTCACGAGTAGCGGATTTGAAAGTATTTTTGAAGAAATGTTTTCCGGCTTCGGCGGTGGACGACGCACGGCATCGGCAGACGGGAAATTACGCGGTGCCGACGTGCGGTTAGATGTTTCCATTACGTTACAAGAAGCGTATGAAGGATTAAAAAAGCCGATTACGGTGGAAACGGCAGTGGCCTGCGAAGCCTGCGAAGGCAAAGGCGGGAAACAGGTGGAAACCTGCCCAACTTGTGGCGGGCACGGCAGAATTCGGCAACGGCAAGGCTTTTTTGTGATGGATACGGATTGTCCGGATTGTCGCGGAACGGGCAAGATTGTTAAAGAACCGTGTTCGGAATGTCGCGGACGGGGAAGCATTCGCAAAAAACGCACATTGGAAATCAGCATTCCGAAAGGAGTTGATACGGGCGTTCGGATGCGTTTAGCCGGAGAAGGAGATGCCGGGCAATTCGGCGGACCGAATGGTGATTTATATGTCTTTCTAACCGTCAAAAAGCATAGTATTTTTGATAGGGAGGGAGCCGATTTATATTGTGAGATGCCTGTTCCGATGGTTACGGCCGCTCTGGGCGGAACGGTTAAAATTCCGACGATGAGCGGAACACCTGAATCATACGAGGTAAAAGCGGGCTTACAATCGGGGACACAAGTTAAAATTAAAGGCAAAGGAATGCCGAAACTGCGCAGTGATTCGTATGGGGATTTATATGTAACATTCCGCGTTGAAACACCGACGCATTTAAGTGCCAAACAAAAAGAATTATTGCGTCAATTTGCCGATGAGAGCAAAGAGGATAATCAGGAAGCCTGTTCGGATTTTCTGTGTCAAATCAAAAAAATCTGGAATGATTTTACCTCATCGTGAGCATGGGAGCATTTTTCGTTCATCGGCGCAAAATGCCAAAATCCTATATCTTAATCAAATACAAACAAGATAAGTTAACGCATCATTTAAGTGCTTCTGTTGATTTTAAACAGAGGCGTTTGATTTTTAATCAAGCAAAAAAATCATTCTGACCGACCAGATTGTTTTCTTTGGATTGCTTTTTGCTGTAATCTTAAACTTTGTCTCGCAGACTTCCTCAATTTAGCTTTTTCGTGCCTGGTCAATTCATGAGGCAAAAACATTAAACGACTGATGGAGAAATTAAGAGCTCTTTCCATCTGTTCAAGTAGAAAAATTTGATACGGAACGCTATCACCCTTTACTGAATATGTCTCCAATGCTTGGATATATTTTGTTTTTTCCTCAGGCGGAATAATAATCGGAGGAAAATCATTTTGCATAAGAATGGTGTTCATCACTAATCGCGATACCCGTCCGTTCCCATCCGTAAAAGGATGAATGGAAACCAAGTCATAATGAAAACGAAATGCTTTCTCAATCGGGTCGTCAATCTGATTGTCTTTTTCAATGAGCTCTGCCATCAAAGCAGGCACTTTCATATAGTTTGGTAAAACGGTTTGTGTATTTGGAAAGCGCGCTTTGATTTCTCTGTATGAACCGGCATGCTCGGGCTCTGTGGGCAAGAGCTTTTGATGAAGTGATTTAATAAATTCTTCACTCATCGGTGATTCCTTATTTAATAAGGCAAAACTTAAACTTTCATCAAAAGCCAATCCAAGCGCTGAAATTTCCTGATGATAAATTTTGCGGATATGATTCCTTTCTGCATCGGATGATGCGCGTTTTAATTTCATATCCATTTCCAATCCACTGTATGAATAAATAATTTCTTCACGCATCCAGCTCCAAAAACGGCCGATTTCAAAGCAATTATAATATAATTCCAAAAACGTTTTGGCTTTATATTTAATGCGCTTTTTTAGGATATTTATTTGCATATTTCCTTTATTTTTTCTGGGAATGCGTTTTCTGTCTTTACTTGATGACGGTGGCGTAGCATCCGATAGTGCTGAATTCAACACCGTTGAGGATTCTAAATTTTTTTGACGTTCACTTTGTTTTAAAGCAATCTGCTGATGAATCAATTCTCTTTTTAATTCCTTTGAGATCATCGGAATTGCCTTCTTCTTGTCCTCGGCAGATAATGCATTAAATATCTCAGCTTTTATTAGGATGTCCGTATCATTATCCAAAAGGAGCTTTATTTTTTCATCTGTTGTTTTATTCTCATTCATATTTTCATCCTGCCGAACATAACTTTTTTTGGATATACAAATCCACAAGTAAAAGCATTACCATTCAATTTTACTATACCATAAAATTTACCTTTTTTCAACCTAAAAATATCTTTAGACTCTTTCTTATATTTTTTTTGCTAATCGCATCCATCAATTATTTTTTTGTTGCATTTTCAAGAAAAAAGGAGTAATTTGCCACATACCTGTTTATTATTTTTAAAATTTTTAAGGAATAAAAAAGTGTCTTTGTTTCGCAAATTGTCCGTTTCGGAATTTCTGCTCCCTGCCATCGTTTGTTTTTCGCTGATTTCTTCCCCCGTTTCGGCAAATACCGTTCAATATGTGCCTATTCCCGCACAAGATTTATTGGTTTTAAATCAGACCGGTGCAACCGCTTATCAAACGCGTTTCAAAAGTTGTGTCTTTGCTCTGAACGCCCCGACAACGACTTCCATCCTGACCGAAAAAAAGGCGGATAACATAACTCCTGCCGATGACTCTTCTGCAGAAGAACAAATTGCCCTCAATATCTATGACCGCCCCTATTCGCTGGATGAAAATATGATTGATAAAAAAATGCTCGGACAAAATACGGTGGCCTTATTCGGAACGGGTATTGCGACCATGGCCTTTCTGTATGCCATGCCGTCCAGTTTTACAAATTGGGAAGATGATGGCGACAGTCCCGCTCAAAAATGGTGGGATAATGTATCACGTGCCCCTGTTTGGGATAGCGATGATTTATTCTTAAATTACGTAACACATCCTTACGCCGGCGCCATTTACTATATGGGCGCACGCTCTGCCGGTGCCAATGCCACCTATTCTTTTCTGTATTCTTTTGCACTATCCACATTCTTCTGGGAATACGGGCTGGAATCGTTCGCCGAACGTCCGTCCATTCAAGATTTAATCGTTACCCCGACGGCCGGCGCCTTGTTGGGTGAATGGTTCTATATGACAAAACGCGAAATAATTGAAAATAATTATGAAATCTGCGGTTCTGAATTTTGGGGCAGAACAGCCTTGATGGCTATGGATCCGATGACGGAAATCAGCAATTATCTTTGGAATGATAATAAACCGATGAATAATTCTTTTTCGCTCAGCTCGCAACCGATGATTACCCGACACGGACAACTGGGTTACGGCCTAACACTCAGTTTTGCTTTCTAATCGGCTATTTCCGTTAAAATCCGTTTTTCTTACATGGCATTTTTTTGTTATGCCGAAATACGCGGAATAAAATCGTGGCTTTTGTTTCTACAAAAACGCGCTGACAACATCCGTTAATCTCAATCCGATCATCAGCAACGCCGTTAATACAAATAAACTCGGGAAACGAAAAACAGATTTAAAAGAAATTATTTTTTTCATATTATTTCAACTCATTCAAAGCGTTTAACAAATCTTTTTCGGCATCGGAAAGATTCATTTCCTGTGGCATCGTATGATCCATAACGGCTGACTGCGAAGCAATCGGCCGACGAATTTTTAATCCGTCCAACGTATGGGTTTTTTGTTCAATTTTAGCAAGTAATGCCGTTAATTCTTCTTTTAAAACGGCAGCCCTGTCAATTTGCGTTAAAAGCGATTGCTTCATTTCGTTTTCCGATTGTTGCACAACATTTAATTCATCTTGCATCCGTTGCGAAGCCTGATAAAATTGATCAATCAAATGCGATAACATTCGGTAATTTTCTTTGGTAGCGGATAAATGATTATCCAGAATAATCGCATAGATAATGGCAATCACCAATAAAGTAATAATCACAACATCCAGTATCAGCATGATTGACATGGCTTTTTCACTCCTTCACTTCTCCGAAATTATACGCTTTTATTTCTTAACAACTCGTTATCAAATAAAAAAAAGAGGGAAAATTCCCTCCTTTTTCTTCTGTCCTGTTCCTTTAAGACACTGCAGGCGCCTCACCCACCTGAACGGTAGCTTGCGTTTTTATTTTTAAACGCTGACGATTTCCCCGCCGAAATCCTTTTTGAGGCTTATTTTCTGCCATGGCAGTATCTGTCTCTGCTTTGAGCATTTCTGCCGATTCTTCCGCATTTTCTTTTATTTCGGAAGTCTTTTGTTCTTCGTGAGCAACTGATACTTTTTGAGGCTTTCCCCGCGTCCCGCGCGCTGAGGTTTGATGTGCATGTGGTGTCGGGGCACTTGGGGTGGCAGATTGTTGTTCCGAATCACAACTTGTTTGCGCCGATTTATCCGTGCATATCTCATCATCCACAGCGCTTGTTGAAACTTCTTTATCTTCACCCGCGCATGCTTCTTCCGCAATGCTTTCCGTTATATTCTCTTCATCATTCGCAAGGCAAGCGGATTTATTTTCATTATTATTTGCCCGCGCCTGATTATTTAAAATATTTTGCTGGGCCTGTGTAGCCAGCATTTGTTCATTGGCAATGGCGATATTTTGCAAACGCATATAATGATCGGCATATTGCAAACACGTTTGCGCCAGCACCAAATCGTTTTGAATAACGGCATCTTTGGCCGCCGCTTGATACTTTTCAAATAACTGCAGTGCCGTTCCATGTAATTTACCGCTCGGCCCGGAACTTTCCAAAGCCGTATTGCGCAAAATCATCGTTCTTTTATTCCGGTTGTTATATCGCCCGTTGTAGCGATTTTTTTGATTCGGTTTCATGCACCCTCAAAATACTGTTTCACTGATAATCATAAGGCTTCCGTTCTTTATAACACCTTGATAAAGCCGAAGCCGTAAAAAAACCGTTCGTTTTAATCCGAACGGTTTTTCTTTTAGCAGATTCCTTTTGCTTTTGCAAGCAAAAAATAACTTTTATTGACAATTTCCCGTTGTGCACGGCGGTAAAACTTGCCCGGCCGGCGCTTGAACGACAACGGGCTTTCCTTGCACATAAGAAGCTTGTTGTTGCATCACAACGGGTTGTTGTTGCACATAAGCGGGAGCGCGCTCCACCATAACGGGTTGTTGCACCACAACCGGTTTTTGGACAACAACGGGTTGTTGCACCACAACCGGTTGACGAACCGTAATATCGCGTTGAACCGTTACCGGATGCTCAACCGTTACCGGATATTGGCGCACAACCGGATATTGCACTTTTACCGGTGTTTGCGTATAAGAAATGCTTGTAACGGAACCCGGGCAGTTCACACCGGCACAAATATTTGCCGGAATGGCATGATTTGCCGATATTTCAGCGGGAACCGGACCTGCCGGTTGTTGAACGACAACGGGCGGTTGTTGAATGTAAGCGGTTTGCTGTTGAGCCACCGGTTGCGGAGCCGGTTGTTGCACGGATGCCGTTGCTGATGCCGTAGCACCGTTATCGGCCGCCGGCACTTTATACGTTTTTGTATTCGTGCTTGTTTTAACAGAATTATCAATCGGATCCAAAGCCGTATAGCCATCCATAATTCTTTCGTTTTGGCTGGTATATGTTGTTTCCGTGCGTGAAACAACTTGCTCTGCCGCCACTGCCGATAATGATACCGACAAGGCACCGCATAATGCCGTAAAAGCAATTAAAGAAAAGGTTGTTTGTTTCATGTTTATTCCTCCAAAGTGGGTTATCGTATAAAGTCTACACCTCAAATTATTAAAAAGCAAGTATTTATTCCGTTATTCCCAATAATTTTTTATATGAATCCCGTAAAAACTCTGCTTCGGCTCTATCGGCAGGGCTCATCTTACGTAAACGCAATATCTGGCGCATTACTTTCGTATCAAAGCCATTGCCTTTGGCTTCGGCAAATATCTCGCGCACGTCGGCGCCCAATTCCTTGCGTTCTTCTTCCAACCGCTCTATCCGTTCTATATAAGAAGCCAGTTTCCCGCCGTCTGCTTCATTAACCTTTAATTCTTCAGCCATTGCCTTTCTCCTTATTTATCCACCCGTTTCACAGATACCGCTATCGCTTTATTTAAATCCGATTCGGAACATAATCCCAACGTAACCGGATTTTTCGGGTGAATATTATGAATGTTTTTATGCGTCTTTTCCCGAATGGCCGTAATGGTTGCCTTCGTTGTGCGCAATAATTTCACAATCTGTGCGTCGGATATTTCAGGATGATTTTTCACAATCCAGGCAATACCGTCGGGTCTGTCACCCCGTTTGGCATGCGATACATATCGCGCTCCCTTATTCAGCAATCGTTCAATTTCGGGATGCTCCAATAACTGCAACGATGCTGTTGAATCCTTTTCGCACCGTTCTATTTCTTCTTTCGTTAACTGCCCGTTCGTAATCGGATTATACCCCATAATATTTGCGGCCACATCACCATCGGCAATCGCTTGCACTTCAAGCGTGTGCATTCCGCAAAAATCTGCAATTTGTTCAAACGTCAACGCCGTATTTTCTACCAACCATACGGCCGTTGCTTTCGGCATTAAAGGAAGTGCCATGTTTTATCCTTTCATCTAAAATAATAACGAATGCCCTACTATACCAAACTTATTTTCAAAACGCAATAGTTTTTGTAAATAATTTGTTAATCATTTATTCGTATGCTGGTGAGGTGGGATTAACGTATATTAAGGAGAATAAAATGAAAAAATTATTAGCCTGTCTTTTAGTTTTGTTGACGGCCACAAATGCAAAAGCCGGCATTTACGGCAGTATCGGTGCCGGTATCAGTTTAAATGACGGATCGGCCGTTCATGATTCGGTAATGTCGGAGTATAAAAATACACCCGTTTACGCATTGGCTCTCGGATACGAATTACCGTTGCCGTTGCTGGATGTGCGCGGAGAGGTTGAGTATTTGCGTATTCGCCCGAATGCCAAATATGGCTCCGATAGTAAAATAGACGCTGCTTTTCTTAACGGCTATGCCGATATTCCGTTGATACCGATTGTTGACCCATACGTCGGCATCGGAATCGGATACGCCCGATTTGACCATACCAATACACCTGCCCTGCAAGGTATGGCCGGGCTTGAATACGAAATTCCCGTATTGCCCTTAACAATCGGTGCGGAATACCGCTATATGAAAGTAAATGAAACGGGCGGGAAATGGGATTCGCCTTCTAAATTCCATACAAATATCTTTATGCTGAAAGCGCGTTATTCCTTCTAACAGCCTACGCATACTGATACAATGCGCGTGCGTTCACGCAATTAAAGAACCCGTCTTTTTTCCGAAGACGGGTTCTTTATTGGCAGTTTTTACTTTAAATACCTCAACATGATGCTGATACTTGCTTGCTTTTAAAACAAAACTCGGAAACGGCAATCTAAAAAGACCGCTCCGTCATTCCTCAAACAATAACCGATATTATTTCCATACGCTTTGCGCGATATGCTCTAATCCGTAAAGCGGGATATCTTTGCGAATCACAAGAACCGTCGGAATCCGATGCAAGAAGTCTCTGAAACGCCCTTTGCTTTCAAATGTTTTACGCATAAACGAATCGCGCAACAGACGCGAAATAAACGGCTGAGCCAACAAGTCGCCGACCAAATAGACCCCGCCGGTTGTTTTCATCGTCAACGCCATATCAGAGCAAAATACCCCTAAAAACTCAAAGAAAAGCCAATATGTCATCAATGCAACTTCATTTCCCTGTTCTGCCAAAACCGTAATTTCGGGCGGGGCCGAAACCGGTTGCCATTTATCACTGTCCGCTGTTGCCTGAACGTAAGCCCATGCCCGTTGCATTTGCACGATTTCTTCCGAGAAAACACTTTCCGCCCATTCGGCATAATTTTCGCCGACAACTTGATATAACAGCAGAAGTCCCGTCCCCGAAACCAATCGCTCAAACGATACATGCGGTAATTTTTCGTTTGCCTTAGCTATAACGGCACGCAACGCAACCGAACTGCCGGAAATCGTCAAATGTCCGCCCTCCGATTCAAACACCTGATACCGGTTATTATTGTCGGCAACCAAAAAGCAAACGCCCAATCCCGTTCCGGCGCCGATAACCGCACGCGGTCCGCTCGGTGCTTCTTGAAACGCGGGAGCCCCTTCCGGTGCGCCGATTTGCATATAATCTTCTTGCGCGCAACTTAAAATGCCCAAGCCCTGTAACGTAAAATCATTTAATAAAATCACCGTATCTATTTTAAAAACTTCCTTTAAAACAGCCGTATCAATAACCCACGGGCAATTCGTTAATTTAATCATATTATTTTGCCGTATACCCGCCGCACCGATAATCATGCCCGAAACCGTTAAGCCGTGTTTTTGAATATGCGCTTTTGCCGCATCTTCAAACGTGAAAAATTCGCGCGTTCTGTATTTTTCGGATTGCGATGTTTTCGCTCCGTCATACGTTGAAAATCGCACATGCGTGCCACCGATATCTGCCAATAAAAATACATTACTCATCAAAATGATTCTCCGATCTCTTTAAAAACACAGATTACATTCGTGTAAACACAAACAAATCCATCTTTTATTTTCACCCAAAACGGCTCGCCTGCCGAAGCCGTTAAACAATCTATCAATCCCTCACTGCACCGCGCCGTGATACGCTCCGATGAAAAATATCCCGCCAGCACGCAAAATCCCGTTATCAGCACCGTTATCCAAAAAACAGTCCAGATTGTTTTCAGCATATATTCATCCTCTTTTTGTAGATAGCTTCCGCTAACTCCAACTCTTCCGGCGTATTGACACCGTGCAGTTCATCGGCATCCCCGATCACCACATCACGTTTCAAACCGGCTTTTTTTGCCAACGCCACAATATCCGTCAAATAGTATTCATGCGCCGCATTATTATTTCCGATTTGCTTCAACAACGGCAACAAATACTTGCCGTTGACACACATCACGCCCGAATTACATAACTTAATTGCCCGTTGCGCATCGGTTGCATCTTTATATTCCACAATGGCGTCCAATCCGTCTTCACCCATCACTAGCCGGCCGTATCGGCGTGCATCCGTCGGGATAAAGCCCAACACAACCACATCGGCACCCGCCAAACATTTCTCTTTCATCTTTTCTATCGTTTCGGGCAAAAACAACGGTTGATCACCGAATAAAATCAATACACAGCCTTCAAACGGCTCAATTTCGCTTTCAGCCGCCAATACCGCATGCGCCGTCCCGAGGCGTTCATATTGAATAACCGTTTTGCACGGAGCAACAACTTGCTTCACGTTATCCATATCCGGTCCGATTACAACCGTAATTTCATCCACACCCGTTTTTTTCACCGTGTCCAACAAAATGGAAATCATCGGTTGTCCGCAAATTTTACTTAATACTTTGGGAAATGTGCCTCCCATACGTGTGCCCATTCCGGCGCCTAAAATTATTGCTTTTGTTTTCATTTTCATTCCTTATATAAATATATCGTGATCAATCGCGTATGATTGCAAGAGCGGTCTTAATGTTTCAACCGTGTCCGACAAATGACGCATTAAAAAAGATTCCGTTTGCTTTTGATTCATGGATCGCACAACGGCTTTAACCATACCGAGAGCGCTCGGATTCATTGAAAGTTTCTTGTAGCCAAGCCCAATCAACGCCACACATTCGAGCGGTCTTGATGCCATCTCCCCACAAATGGAGCAAGGCACATTTGCTTTCGCGCAAACTTCATGCACGTATCTGAGCATTTTCAAAAATGCCGGCGAGAGCGTATCATACCTTGTCCAAATTATCGGATTACTCCTGTCCGTCGCAAATAAAAACTGCGCCAAATCATTCGTTCCGATTGAAATAAAATCAACTTCCTTTACTAATTCCTCCAACTGAAATAATAACGATGGAACTTCCAACATCGTGCCGACTTTAACCGCTTTCGGCAACGCGTTTCCCTTTTCTTTTTCCCGTGCCAATTCAAAATCAAGCGTTTGTTTGGCTTGTCTGAATTCATCAACATTTGCAATCATCGGGAACATAATACTTAATTCCCGCTGTGCCGACGCCCGAATAAAGGCGCGCAACTGACCGCGTAAAATAGCGCGCCGATCCAACGTTATCCGAATGGAACGCCAGCCCATTGCCGGATTCTTCTCGCCCTTGTTTTCAAAATACGGCAACACTTTATCCGACCCGATATCCAACGTTCTGAATACAACGGGTTTATCTTTCATTTCTTGTATCACGCGCCGATAAATTTGCGTTTGCTCATGAATATCCGGCAACTGCTCGGACGACATAAACGGCAATTCCGTTCGGTATAAACCGATACCGTCAAACAGCGAGGCTTTGGCATTGATTAAATCCGAAGACAAGCCGGCATTGATATTTAAGGAAATTTCAACCCCATCCGTTGTAACGGCCGGTAATTCGCTTAACTGCGCCAATCTGGTTTGCAATCGGCGTTGAACTTTGATTTTGGTTTCAAAATCGTCCAAAACTTCATCGGAGGGATTCACATATAAAAATCCGTTATCGGCATCAACGCCCAACACATCATCATTTTGCACGATTTCCGATATATTGCGTATACCCGCAACAACCGGGATATTAAACGAACGCGCCACAATCACGACGTGCATGGTTTGAGACCCCTCTTCCAACACAATCGCCTTAATACGCGTAATATCATAATCCAACAATTCGGCCGGCCCTAAACTTTTGGCTACCAGCACGGTATTTTTCGGCAATTTCCCCGTTGAAACGATTTGCTCGCCCCGTAGATGGCGCATAAGCCTATTAGATAAATCCTGAAAATCATGGATACGTTCTTTTATATACGTATCCGTCATCAAGCGCATCCGTTCGGCAATTTCGCCACACACCCGTTGCACGGCGGCTTCGGCCGTCAATCCCTCACCGATTGACTTAATCATTTTATTTTGCCAGCCTTTATCGCGCATAAACATCAGGTATGTTTCCAAAATACCTTTTTGTTCGTCCGACATATTCGGCTTTGATACCAAATGATTGATTTCCGTTTCTACCGTTTTGATCGCGGATTCCAAACGCTTTGTTTCGCGCGATGTGCTACTGGCCAACACCTTGCCGAGCGCCACACGCTTATGGACATACGCCCGCCCCAAAGCGATGCCTGCGATTATTTTGGACGCTTCAAATTTTTTATGTTGCTGTCCGCCAATCATTTTCTTTTCCACGCTACCCGTTGCAATAGCGGCAACAATGCCCGATAATGCCATGGCGATGACCGAAAGCAATTCCAGAAAAGCGGGCGGATACGTAATGCGTTCAACCGTTTGAACGCATAATACACCCAACAGCACATTATCTTGTATAATCGGCACACCAGCCAGCGATTGAAACGCTTTTTCGCCCGTTTCGGGTTTATACACAAAGCTGGCGTGATTCCAAATATCTTCAAAAGCCTGCGGTTTGCGTTTCAGTGCTATTTCGCCGACAAGACCCTCCCCTACCCGCAAAAACGTTTCATGCGTGGCTCGCTCATCCAAACCCTTTGTTGCGTATAATTCCAACACATCACCCGGCCGTGCCACGTAGCAAGAACAAACGTCAACACCGCCCGTTTCAACAATTAAAGAAACAATGATTTTAATTTTTTCATCGGCTGATATGCCGGACTTGCGAATTGTGCGACGAATACCTTTTAACAGTCGGTCATGCACGACTTTATCGGACAACGGCGACAACTGTTTTTTTTCTTTTATTCTTAACACAATTCTGTATTCCTTTTATTTGCGCTTATTTATGGTTAGTTTACGTTTTCTTTTAAAGCGCGTCAAGCATTTTTTGAACTGTGCGTCCGTTCTCGGCTATTTGAAAAATGCTATTGCAATAAACCTTACCGTACCGATATGCTATCAATGATACATATTTAATCTGTCAATAGGGTGCCTCTTTGCATAACATGCGACTTTCCCTCAATCCATAACAAAACAATCATACCGTAGAAAGTGAACATGATACCTCTGATCTTCAATACACGGCACAGGGTTTTCGACTAAAAATTTTCGCCCCATATATAACAACATATTCAGCATAACCGGCTTTCGGCGCGGTGTGTTTGATATGAGCAATGATTATTCTTCCCAAATCAACTTTTTTCGCAATAAAAGCGTCCGTCTTTTTCAACAACAGAGCGTTTTGCACCGGAGCAATTCAAGCACAAATTCCGCGCATCATTGCTATCGGGGAT
>CALXVP010000016.1 GCA_944392125.1 uncultured Alphaproteobacteria bacterium
CAAACATTCCGCCCGTCAGCAATCAAGATATTATGCCGAATATCCCATCGCCTGCCGTTGCGACGATTGACGGCGTTGCCGTATCTGCGCCCGATTTGCACATTACCGACACACAACAGCATACCTCCGACAGCGGATTTTTAAATATGGATATGCCAAAATTGGCGCAACAGCCAAGCGTTTCAATCCCGACAAACATTCCGCCCGTCAGCAATCAAGATATTATGCCGAATATCCCATCGCCTGCCGTTGCGACGATTGACGGCGTTTCTTTAAAACAAATTGAACCCATAGATTTGCCCATATCAGCCAGTATCGTATTTAATGAAAACGCCATTCCCTCTTCTCTGAACTTTGAAATGCAAGCTCTCACCGCACACATTGATAAAAGCAAAAAATCTAAATCTTCGGAAGAAGCAAGACAAGAATCAAAGGATACAGAGAAGAAACAATCCCAACTTGACAACTTACGCGCCCAAAAGCAAGCCTTGTTACAGGGGAGAAATTTAGAACAACTTTCTGATGAAGAACGAGCCCGCATACAAGCGATTGATAATGAAATCAATGAACTCCAAGCGCACATATCAACTCCTGCACAAAATACGAAACCTGGCGCAGGGAACCCGACTACACAAACGACACAAACAACTTTTGCCACTCAATCGTCTCAAACCACTTTTTCCCCGAGCCAAAGTGGCCGTTACGGCACTCCTGACAGAAATGCAACCGCCTCGCATCTGCCGGAAGTAGAATCTTCGGCAAAATCAGATTCCGGTGCGTCTTCAGCATCTCAAACGGGATACACGCAAGAAGGAGGTCGGCAACGCATGTCATCTTCAACTAAGGCAACCGATAAACAAAGTAAAACGCCCGCTCAAGTTTCACCTATAACGCCGGAGCCGACAGCGACAGCCACACCCACGCAGGCTACTCAAACAGCACCTACGCCGACAGTTACGCCTGCACAGGCTGTCCAAGCAGTACCTGCCCCAATGACCATGCCCGCACAAGTTTCTGCTTCTGCTTTACCAAGTGGCGAAGATAAAAAGAAAAAAGAAATGCAAAATCTTCCTCCCGAAGCCGTCGTGCAAGAATCTGAGGAAAAAAGTTTCTGGACATGGAAAAATATTCTCTTGATTTTAGCAGTTGTCGGCACACTGGGGATTGGTGCTTACTTCATCATCAGATATAAGAAAAAAGCCGATAATGCCAAAAAAGAAACTTCTTCTTTGCAATCAACCGTTAATGATTTACAAGCGCAGGTTGATGATTTAAAGAGCAATACCGATTCCGCAAACGGTATTACAACCGGTATTGATGACGGGTTGACAAAATCCACTTCTTTAGATAGCATGGCAACTAACATTACCAACGCTTCTTTGGATTCTGCAAACACTATTTTATCCGGTAACAATAATACGCGCGGGTAGAAATCAATATAAGAATCTTCAATACTCTTAAAAAGATGATTGATTTATCCCGCAAAATCAATCATCTTTCTTTTTATTTGAGAGGAAAATCTCCCCGATTTTATCTTCAAAATAAAACCGTTAACAGATTTTAATAAGAACCAAACACGCTCATTTTCCCCAAAAGATAAGCACACCTGTTCGCTTGCCGAGACAAAGCAAAAGTCCAGCCCCTCGGCACTGTTCTCTTCCTCGCCTCACGCAACACTAAGAGATACCGGCCCAATACATTATCGCTGGACAAGAAGATTCAGGGACAAGGCACCGCTGACGGGCACATTTAAGCACAAAGATTCATCATTCGGCAAACAAAAACCGTTATTAGCGATATTTTTGCATTTCTGTTTCAATCCAATTTTTCACAAACGGTAAAATTTCTTGAATCGGAACCAAACCGCTTTCATCACGCCCGCGAACTTTATACTCAATCATTCCCTCGGCCAACGCACGCGGAGCAACCGTCAAACGCAACGGAATACCCGTTAAATCCGCATCGGCAAATTGAACACCTGCCGAAACGTTCCGATCGTCAAATAACACTTCATAACCTGCTTTTTGCAAATCATCGTAAAGTGTTTCGGCCGTTTCAAAAATATCTTTTCTATCCATTTTCATCGCACAAATTTGAATTTGCCACGGCGCAACGGAGAGAGGCCAAATCGGGCCGTAATCATCATGTCGCACTTCGCAGATGGAGGCAAGCAATCGGCCGATACCAATACCGTAACAACCCATAATCGGGTGATGTTCTTCACCTTTTTCATCCGTATACGTCATTTGCATCGCTTCGGTATAGCGTGTGCCAAGCTTAAAAATGTTGCCGACTTCAATACCGCGTTTAATACTTAATTTTCCACCACATCTCGGGCAAATATCACCCGTCTTAACCGTTGCAATATCCACAACTTCCGCATGCGGTAAATCTCGGCTCATATTAAAGTTCTTTGTGTGATACCCTTCTTTATTGGCTCCGCAGATTAAATTATATCCGTTTGCAACCGAGTGGTCAACAAACACACGACATTTCAATCCGATCGGGCAGGCAAATCCGGGCACAGCCCCTGTTTTACGCACCGCTTCATCCGTTGCAAAATTAAAGAGCGCATGCACGATTTTTTGCAACTTGCATTCATTAACTTCCACATCGCCACGCACAACCACGCAAAAGGTTTCCCCTTTTTCGCTTGTATAGAAAACGCTTTTTGCCATTTTCGTTTCGGGCATTCCCGTAAAGGCCGATAACTCATCAATCGTCTTCACGTTCGGCGTGGCAATTTGCTCCATCGGCAATAATTCTTCCGGCTCGGATTGATAAATCCCGACGGCTACCTCGTTATTGGCATAAAAATGGCATTTATCGCAAACCACAACTTTATCTTCGCCTGAATCGGTCAGAAGTTGATATTCATGCGCCACTTTACCGCCCATCATTCCGCTATCCGACTGAATGGAGACAACTTCCGGAATACCGCAACGGCGGAAAATCGTATGGTAAGCTTTTGCGCATTTATCGTAATAATTATCCAAATCCGCCTGAGAGGTATGGAAAGAATACGCATCTTTCATAATGAATTCACGCACGCGCACCAATCCACCCCGTGAACGTGCCTCATCGCGGAATTTTGTTTGAAATTGATACAGCATAAACGGATAATCTTTATAACTGGTTACCTCCGTTCTTGCCAGTGCCACAACGGCTTCCTCGTGCGTCATGGCCAGCAACATATCGTGATTTGTTCTATCTTTAAAACGCAACAGTTCCGCCTCAACAGAATCCCACCGGCCGGACTCTTGCCATAACTCGCGCGGTAATACAATCGGCATTTGAATTTCTTGCCCGTCAATCGCATCCATTTCTTCCCGAATAATGCCGATAATTTTTTGCTGAATCCGCTTTGCCGGCATTAACAACGAATAGATACCGTTGGCAATCGGCCGCACATATCCGCCTCGTAACAGGAAAATATGGCTCGCAAGTTGAGCCTCGGCCGGCTTTTCTTTATGTTTTCTGGAAACTAAACGACTGACACGCATAATAAAAATCCTTTCTACTCGTTATTTTTTTATTTCTGTATTCTTTTATTTCAAATGAAAGTGTATTTTACTCTTTTTTATCTTTTTTTTCAAGAAGAAATTTATAAATCCGGTCGCAAATCGGAAGGAACGCCCCAGTACTTCTCTTCCGCTTTAATCGGCACATACAAAACATTATAGCTTAGCACCTGATATCCGAGCGGATTGGCGATTGATTTTGTGCCCACCGGGGCTACCCGCAAAATAACGCGAAACCGTTGATGCCTCGATGTATTCTTAATTTTACATTGTAAACATTCCAGCGAATTATCGGAACAATTACAAAGCGGATTAAACGAATCGGGAATCGGCATATCAAACGTATCAAACACACCCTCCCACAAACTGCCCGATACTCTGCGCAATTCATATAAATGAACATCTCTGACAAAATTATAGGAGCGTGATTCGCTGAACATCGTATCGGCTTCTACCCGAAACGGCGAATAAACACGCTGATAGTGCGATAAAACGGCAACCGGCCCGCCCGTATCCCAACGCTGTTGCATTGCCGTATTATCCCAGATAATTTCGTGCCGATTGATAATGTAATCCCGCAATAACGATTCGGTATATAACTCCGTTGCCGCTACGTTTTTTTCTTCGTATTCCGCCGGAATAATGACCTTGCGCAAGGGATCAATCGTATATAAATTCACAACTCTGCGATTGGCAATGGTGGTATCTACCCGATCCGCCACATAAACAAAAAAACCGGCAATCGCCGTTAATACCGCCACATTGATAAGAATTAACACCGCCAAAAATCGTGCCGTTTTTAAATATCGGCGTTCGGGGAGCGCCTTTACCTGCATATATTCGGGATAAACGCCGAGCACATCTTGCGAATCATCTTTTTTCGGTGCAAATAAAAAGCCTAAAAATTTCATTTTATCCCCTGCGTTGCAACGCCCTGTCAGTAATAACTTTTGGAACCGGAAGAAGAACCGGATTGATTTTTCGTCATCGTCACGTCAAACAAAACTTCCGTTCCGTTCAATGAGGTTGATCTTAATTGTATAATCGCCATTCTGTTATCTTTTGAATACATTAAATAACTATTCGTTGCCCGAATACTCGTTAATTCACGCCAGCCGAATTTCGGCATTTCCTGCATATAAAAATCAAACATATTTGATTGATTATACGGCACTTTAAAGCCTAAACGCCCCACAAGCGGATCATTCCCGAACAACAAGGTTTGTTCCAAATTCATCGTGGCGTTTTCCGGAATGGGAATTTCCCGAAACTGCGCAAAATTCGGCGTTGACTGCATCACACCGTTTTCAAATGTATTCTCGGATTTAAATGAGGGCTGAATACTCTCTGTCCGACACGCCGTCAATCCGAAAACCATCATTGTCAAAGAAATAACCGTTATCAATCGCATGCGACACCCTTTCCTTGTTTTTTATCAGCATAAAAGAATCTTTTGAAGAAATCAAGGCTTTTTTACATATCCTTTCTTTTACGTTTCTTTATGCCGTTCTTTTGCCGTATTTCCTCGGCTTATATGGAACGTTTTGTTTATTTATCCTTATTTTTCATTTGATTCAACACTTCAACCGCATCATAATCATCCGTCGGCACTCGGGCTTTTGAAGCCAATCTATCGTATTCCGCCCGCAATAAATCAAGAATATCCGTCTCTTTCGGATTTTGGTTCACCCTATCCAGACATTCGTTCAATCGCCAAAGTCCGTCATCGGTTAAAACGGGGGTTGCCTCCAATACCGCTTGCAACTCTTCTGCCTCGCCACCGCAATAGCAAACGGCATCACACCCTGCCCTTAAAACCGATTTTGTTTTTTCCGCAAGCGTTCCTTGCAATGCGCGCATATCAATGGCATCGCTCAATAAAAATCCGTCAAAGCCGATAATGCCCCGAATAAGCGTTTGTATTCCTTTGGCAGATTGCGTAACGGGCAATTCCGAATCAACGCTCGGAATCACAATATGCGCCGTCATACCCATCGGACACTGTGTCGCATTCACTTGAAACGGCAAAAAATCCGCTTTTAATTCTTCAATCGTTTGATTGATACGCGGTAAATGCAAATGAGGGTCAACCGTAGCCCGACCATGCCCCGGCAAATGTTTCATACACGGAATAATGCCGTTTTCAAGATACGTATTGATTAAAATGCGCCCGCAATCGGCCACGATTTTGGCATCATCTGAAAAACATCTGCTTTTCAAAACCGGTGCCGTTTCGGCATATCGGATATCCAAACACGGCGCATAATTTACATTAACGCCTAATGAGCGCAACGCATCGGCAATCAAAATGCCCTGCAAAGCGCACAATCGGAGCCGTTCCGCTTTCGGCAACGAACCAATACCGTATTGAGATATATAAGAATCAAAATGCGGTGGTACAAAACGACACACACGTCCGCCCTCCTGATCAACGGCAATCAACACATCCGTGCGCCCGATGACTTCCCGAATTTCTTTCGTGAGCGCTTGAACTTGCTCGGGCGTTTCAATGTTGCGTTTAAAGAGTGTAACGCCTATCGGTTGGTGGGTTGACAGCAGATATTTTTCCTGCTCCGATAATTTTAATCCCGCCACGGAAACCATTGCACTTTTGATTTGCGTCATACCTCTTGCTCCTTTTTGTATTCTTATCTATTCTTATTTGACTTTTCCCTTTTCATACGCTGATGAGAGAATCAATCCGAACGATTTTTATTTTTTTATCGCTTTTGCATCATGCTTAAATAAAAACCATCGGTTTGCGTGCGAAACGGAGAATATCTTTTTTCCCGCACACCGACAAATCGCGGATGCTTCTCCAAAAACCGCTCCGTTTGCGCTTCATTTTCATCATGCGTAAGCGAACATGTTATATAAACCAAATAATGTCCGTTTTTCACATATTCGGACGCCGTTTCCAAAATTTCGGCTTGTGTTTGCACAATACTTTGAATTTGATTTTCCGTTATATTCCAACGCATATCGGGAGTTCGGCGCCACGTTCCCGTTCCCGTGCACGGAGCATCTACCACCACAAAATCAAATTTCTTATGCGTTTCGGGTAAGCGGGTTACCGTTTTAATAATTGTTGCCTTGGCACGAAACGCCCGTTTCCCGAGTTCACTTAATCGCTTATATGAGGCATCATACGCTTGAATAAATCCTTTATTTTGCATCAACTGCGCAAAAATAAGGGATTTTCCGCCCGCGCCGGCGCAAAAGTCAAAAACATCGTCATGCGGTTTCACGCCAATATCTATGGATAAAAGTTGCGCCCCCTCGTCTTGCACTTCAATCAATCCTTTTTTATACGCCTTACTATCCGCCAAATTCACATACTCTTCCAAAATAATCCCGAGCGGTGATTTTTCGCAAGCATGCACTTTCAATCCCTCGGCGCGCAGGGTTTCCATAATTTTATCTCTCTGCCCGTTCGCACGTAAAACAATCGGCGCAGAGCCTAACATCGCCGGCAATTCTTTTTCCGCTTCGGGCACGTGCGGAATAAACCACTCGGGCACTTCCCAACGCACCCAGTCGGGCGCATGGCTCAAATCGGGAAGAGGCTGGGTTGCCAATTCAATTTTTTCAAACCACGAGGCTTGCGGATATAGATACCCCAGTCTGGCTTTTTGCCGTATAACGCGCCAAATCATATCCAGCAAAAGGCGCCTGTCTTCCGCCTCAATAAATCGGTGAGATTTCGTATAAGCATTGATGATTTCGTTTGCCGACTGTGATTTGGCATCAATCGTTTCCAAAAGAGAGGCTGCTATTTCTTGAATTTCCGCTTGTTTCATTTTTTCTCCGCCATCTGTTGATGATTCTGTCTGTCCAAGAGTATGCAACCCTCACGCAATAACGCCACCGCATAAAACGGAGATATTATCCGTTCTATCATAGCACACGAGCGACTGTCCGCGCGTAACGGCCCGTTGCGGTTCATCAAACACAACCCGCATACCGCTTTCATTCGGATACATGGTTGCGCCAACCAATTTCCCCGACGAACGATATTTTGCCCACACCCGCTTTTCGCCAACCAACGAATCCGTCAATCCGCCCCATACAACCTGCACAACCGTTGCTTCATTCACGAACGTGGCTTCCGCCTCACCCACGATAACTCGGTTATGCTCGGCATCAATATCTACCACAAACAAAGGCACGGGATACGCAATTCCCAATCCGCGCCGTTGTCCGATGGTGTAATTCCAAAACCCCTGATGCGTTCCCAACACGCGACCGCTGACATGCACAATCTCGCCTTTTTGCGGTTTTTGCTCCAACAAATCCGCATAATCACCGCTGTAAAAATCTTGACTATCCGCCTTATCGGCAACTGCCAATCCACGTGCCCGCGCCATATTGCGCACATCGTCTTTCGTATAATTCCCGAGGGGAAAAAGCGTTTTGGAAAGTCGTTCTTGTGTCAGGCGATAGAGGAAATAACTTTGATCTTTTTTTTCATCTGCTCCGCGTTGTAAAATAAATCTTCCGTTTCGTTGCCCGATACGCGCATAATGCCCCGTTGCGAAATAATCAAACGATACTCCCTCGGCCGTGGCTTTATCCCACAACATACCGAATTTCATCACTTCGTTGCATTTTACGCATGGGTTCGGCGTTATGCCCGAAAGATACGATTCTTTAAAATAAGAAAGCACATATTGTTTATATTCTTCCGAGCAATCAAAAACATACACTTTAAACCCGTATTTTTCTCCCAACACACGCACGGTTTGCATATCTTGTTTTTCCGTCGGCCCATAGCATGAATTTTCGGCCGGTTTTAAATTCGGAATATCTTTATTATAAATCGACATCGTCAAGCCGATAACCTCATATCCTTGCTCTTGCAACAAAAGCGCCGTCAATGTTGAATCAACCCCACCGCTTAAACCGACTGCAACCGTTTGCCTCATTTTTTTCTCCGCCCGCTGAAACCTATTTAAAACAAATACCATGTATATCCGGCATAAATCATCAAGAATAAAATGCCGACGCCACGCGAAAACCGTTTTTGCCAAACGGCAAACCCGCATAACAACGCCGTTGCCACTCCCATCATCACCATATCTTTACCCATCCCGACGGGAATATTCACCGGCATAAACAAGGCAACAACACCCAAGATAAACAAGGCGTTATAAATGTTGCTTCCCACCACGTTTCCGAAAGCCACGCCGTTTTCTTTTTTAAACGAGGCAATGACCGACGCCGATAATTCGGGCAAAGAAGTGCCGACGGCCACAACCGTCAATCCGATCACAGATTCCGAAACACCCCACACTCTTGCTAATTCAATCGCATTATCCACCAGCAATTTGGCGCCGGCAATCGTCAAAGCAATCCCGCACACGGCTTTCAAAAAAGCAAGCCACGTGTTCGGCAATTTTTCCTGCGGGTTTATTTCCTCATGATACGTTTTTTTATCCGAGTAGTATGAGTATGCCACATAAGCCGTAATACTCACCAAAAAGATAATCCCGAAAACGCGCGTAATAACACCGAGCCACCCCGTTAACATCAGCAACGCCGTTGCAATTACCAACATCAATCCGTCGCGCCGAAACGGCTTAATCTCAATTTGCACGGGGTGAATAAGTGAGGCCATGCCCAACACCAACAAGATATTGGCAATATTACTGCCGACCACATTCCCCACGGCAATACCCTCCGATTTTTCAAATACGGAAACAATGCTGGCAAGCAATTCGGGTGTTGACGTGCCGAACCCAACCAAAACAAGGCCGATAATCAAAGAAGAAAGGCGCAATTTTTTTGCCACCGCAACAGAACCGTCCACCAGCAAATTACCGCCGTAAACAAGCAAACCCAAACCCACGCATAATAAAATGTAAACCATGATTTTTTCCTTTATTGTTTTTTTTATTAGAATAATTATCAGCGTAATCGTTTTTTCAAAAAAATACAAGATTTTTTCCGCTTGTTCCTCAAAAACATATTTTTATGACACTATTGTGACAGATTGAATACAGATTTATGACATTTGTCGTTTTTTTCATAAAAAAATGTTGCATAACAAGATATTCTCATTCATCAATAGGGCACCTGATCGAACAACGATGATCAAAACGATTTTCAAAAAAGGAGTCATCAAATGAAAAAACTGATTTTAACGGCGGGCGTTTGTGCCTTTTGTTTATCTGCGGGACAAGCCCTTGCGGCCGGTTTTCACCTATCGGAATATTCGGTAACGGGTATGGGTCGTTCCTTTGCGGGGCAAGGCGTTGTGGGTGATGACTATTCCGCCATTGCATTTAACCCTGCCGGTATGCAATATAACGAAAAGAGCGGTTTTCAAGCCGGTGCATCCGTTGTGAGTTTGCATTTTGATTATAAAGGCAGTATTGATACGGCAGCTTCGGTTGACGGAAACGGTATGCCGACGCCGGGGGCGCGCTCCGGTGCGGGACACACACGGCCGACACGTGTTTTGCCACATATTTTTGCGCAACAAAAATTAAACGAGAAAGCCACCATCGGTTTAGGCGTTTATGTGCCTTACGGATTGGCAACCGATTATGAAAACGATTGGTTTGCGCAATCTCACGCAGGTATCAGTCAATTATCGGCAACAAACGTCAGCCCTTCATTTTCATATCAAATTACGGATATGATTGCTTTGGGTGCGGCTGTGAATATTCAATACATTACGGCACGTTTGGCCGGTTCCGTGGAAAGCAACGGGTTATATTTTGAAACGGGAAGCAATGATTTGCGGGGCGATGATTACGGTGTCGGATACACATTGGGCACAACGTTCACACCCAGAAAAGATATTCGTCTCGGCGTTTCATATCGTTCCAAAATTTCGCACGAATTGGAAGGCGATCTTAAAATTTCGGGCATGCCGAATCAAACATACGTGCCGGGCATGGGTATGATCCCGACAGGGGCATTAAACGGCAAGTCGAACATCAAAGCCAAAGTAACCACACCGGAAGTTGTGATTTTATCGGGTGCGTATGACTTGAATAAATGTTTCACCGTTTCGGCAACGGCAAAGTGGACACATTGGAGCCGTTTCAAAAACTTGGATATTTATAAAACGGCCGATAACAGCCTTGTTTCACATACATTTGAAAACTGGAAAAATACATGGTTTTACACCATCGGTTTAGATTACAGATACAATCGGAATTGGACGTTCAGAACAGGTCTCGGTTACGATGAAACCGTGATTAAAGCGCCCGAATACAAAACAGCGCGTATTCCGGACGGTCGCCGTGTTTTAACATCACTCGGGGCCAGTTATAAAGTCAACAACTGGCAATTTGACGCAGGCTACACGCATATTTTTGCGCACGGCGGTGAAGTGAACGGCGAAGCGGAAGGTATTTCGGATGCACATTTAAAATACAGCGCAGACGCAGATATGTTCAGCGTGGGCTTCCAATATAAATTTTAATTTATTCTTTAATTCAAGAATAAGTCTCCCCCAAACGCTCCCCTGCAAAGAGGAGCGTTTTTATTGGCTAATATAGCGGAACGCGCCGAGTGTAAAAGCGTATATCGTGTAGAGAAACCATATCGCGCAGAAAAAAAGCCCCACACAAGTCATTTTCTTAAAAATAAAATCATCCGTCAAGCAACACTTTGTTTTTATTGATTTTTCAGATAAATCTTGACAGCGCCATATAAAAATAATATACTTCCACAAAGCAGGACGAAACGAGGGGGAGAAAAAGAATGCAATCACCAATTTTACAATTATTCAAAGTTATTTTATTTTGGCTGTTTTTCGGTATCAACTTAATTTCTCTTTCCTATTGTTCAATCAGCACATTAACGGACTTTATGAATCCCGCTTATCCATGGGGCACTGCTCATTATGCTTACAATGATTTATCGGCATATAACCCGCAAGACGCATTATGGGACTATATCATCAATGCCTGTTTGTTTGGACTTTCCGCACTAATTGGGTGGAAGCTTAAAGACAGAAGTTTTATCTGGGCGATTGTGGCCGAGGGGTGGTTTATTGCATATATTACCATGAACGGAATAGTCTCTCAGCTGGTTGCGGTCTCTTACGGATATTGAGTTTAGAATTAACCTTTTTTAGTGTAATCGGCACAAACAAATTGTTACACAACAACAAAAAAAATCACTTTTGAGCCTTAGAGCTAAAAGTGATTAATGATTGGTATAACTTTGATACACGCACATAAAATAATATACGTTTATCTTATTAAGAGATGACATTATCAACGCGATAATTTTTGCCGACAGAAATCCATTTCTAAACCGCCCCATCATCTCGTTATAAAAAACTACATTCTTTCGTGTTGATTTTGCGTTTTTGTTACATTCACTCTTTGTTGTTGCACACATACGACTTTCGGTTCTTGTTTGTTTGCCGATACATCTTGTTCCGCAGTTGCGCAAGCCTCTGCTTGGTGAGCTTCTTTTGCTTTTTCTAATTGCTGTTTTCTCATCTCCCGCTTTAAGTATGATTTCATCTCACCTTTAGCATAATCAAGAGCAGTGCAACCTGTTTGATCTTTGATAGTCATATCTGCGCCTTTTTCTACTAACAATTTCACCATTGCCCAATTGTGCATATTTACGGCACACATGAGCGGGGTATATCCGTTCTTCTCCTGAGCATTGATATTCGCTTTGTTTTTCAATAAAAACAATACCACATCTTTCTTATCGATACGGACAGCTTTATATAACGGTGTTTCTCCATAGTTATCCGGTGCATCAACATCTGCTCCGTTTTCTACTAATAACTTTACCATTTCGTTTCTATCTGTAAAAATCGCCCACATTAACGGCGTATATCCTTCCCGATTCCGAATATCAATATCCGCTCCGTTGTCTAATAATAACTGCACAAGTGCTTCCCTACCGAGGACAACGGTTTCATGTAATAGAGTTTCTCCATATTTATCTTGCGTATTAACATGTGCTCCGTTTTCTAATAACATCCGAACCATAGCCTCATTACCGCTTTCGATAGCGTTATATAACGGAGCATGCCCACATTCATCTTTGGCTTCAATATCCGCACCTTTTTTGATTAACCATTTCGCTTTATCTAAATTCCCCGCCTCTATCGCTTTATGAAGCAATATATTCCTGTCAAAACCTTGTGCTTTACCCATCGTCAATTCATAATACTTTGACTTTAAAAATTTGATGAACTCCATTTTATCTCCTGCTTGATATGGTCTTACTTTACTTGATGTAATTTTTTCTTACACGCGATATCGCCAATATATCAAAATAGGTTTATTTTGTCAATTCGTATTATCAAAATCAAATTTACTATTAAAAAACACTTTATCTGCTTACACGAACTGCCTATCCCCAACACCCCGTAAAAACATCCTCCTCCATAAAACAAATAACCGCTTCTGGCGAGATTAACTCCCGATGAAGCGGTTATTCATTTTTTAAAAGCTAACAATCAAATCAACTATTTTGTTTGATTATCATTCGTATTTTCTTTTTCTTGTTCCTTATGTTCTGCCTGTCGTGATACTTTTTGCTGAACAGCATCTTTTAACTGTTGCACTTTTTTTATACCGTCCGACTTCGCTTTTTTTACTTTGTCCGTCATGGAACTTTTTTTCGTCTTTTGCGACTCTGTATTGTCGTTCGTCTTGTCGGACAATGCGCCTTTGGACGTTTCATCGGCATCTTCGGGATTCTTTTTATCGTCCCCCTCAACCGTTTTTTCCGACACATCTTCCGCATACGGTTCGCCCACATTCGGCACCGTCTGACGCCCGGCAATTTTTACCGCTTTTTTCTTTTGACGAATCTCTTTCCCTGCCAACAAATCCTTGATTTCATCGCCTGAAAGCGTTTCAAATTCAATCAACCCGTTGGCGAGCGTATCAAGTTCATGGCGATATTCTTTCAAAATAGAGCGTGTGCGTTGATAGGCTTCGTCAATAATGCGGCGAATTTCCATATCCACTTTTAAGGCCGTTGCGTCCGCCATATTCTTCCGTTTGGAAATACTGTATCCCAAAAAGACTTCATCTTGCGGTTCATCATACGCAACGGGGCCCATCTCCTCACTCATCCCCCACTCGCTCACCATTTTACGGGCAATCGTTGTGGCTACTTGAATGTCATTACTCGCTCCCGTTGAAACGCCTTCTTTCCCGAACAACATTTCTTCCGCAATTCGCCCCGCAAATAAAATACTTAAACGGCTCTTTAAATACGTCATACTTTGCGAGTATTTATCTTTTTCGGGCAGTTGCATCGTAACGCCCAATGCCCGTCCGCGCGGAATAATCGTCACCTTATGCAACGGATCCGATTCCGGCAAATGCAAGGATACAATCGCATGTCCCGCCTCATGATACGCCGTCATTTTCTTTTCAGAATCATCCATTACCATAGACTTGCGTTCCGAACCCATCATCACTTTATCTTTGGCATCTTCAAATTCCTGCATCGTTACCATTGTTTTATTCCGTCGGGCTGCCAATAATGCCGATTCATTGACCAAATTTGCCAAATCAGCCCCCGAAAAGCCCGGTGTCCCGCGCGCAATAACGGCTAAATCCACATTCGGCGCCAACGGCACTTTCTTGACGTGCACTTTTAAAATGGCCTCCCGCCCGTGAATATCCGGATTGGAAACAACAATCTGTCTGTCAAACCGACCCGGTCGCAATAACGCAGGGTCCAACACATCAGGGCGGTTCGTTGCGGCAATCAAGATAATCCCCGAGTTTTCCTCAAATCCGTCCATTTCAACAAGCAACTGATTTAAGGTTTGCTCCCGCTCATCATTCCCACCGCCGAGACCGGCTCCCCGATGACGCCCGACCGCATCAATTTCATCTACAAACACAATGCACGGTGCCGATTTCTTAGCTTGTTCAAACATATCCCGCACCCGCGATGCACCGACGCCGACAAACATTTCCACGAAATCCGACCCCGAAATGCTGAAAAACGGCACACCGGCTTCCCCGGCAATTGCCCGCGCAAGCAACGTTTTACCCGTTCCCGGAGGGCCGACAAGCAATGCTCCTTTCGGAATCTTACCACCTAACCGACGAAACTTAACCGGCGCTTTCAAGAAATCAACAATTTCCTGCAACTCTTGTTTTGCCTCATCAATTCCGGCGACATCTTTAAATGTAACTTTTTCTTTTCCCTCTAACAATTTCGCCTTGGACTTACCGAAACTCATTGCTTTGCCGTTGCTTGACATCATCTGTTTCATCATCACAATCCACAAACCTGCGAACAACAATATCGGCGCCCATGAAACCAAACTCATCAACCAACCGGAACTGCCTGCATCCAACGGCACCGCTTTTATGGCAATGTTATTTTTCTGCAACAGCGGAATTAACCCCGTGTCGTCCGGCGCATAACTCGTAAATGAATTTCCGTCTTTTAACTTACCCGAAAGGGCTTGTCCTTTAATTTCAACGGATTCCACTTGCCCGGCCTCAACGGCTTTTGTAAAATCCGAATAAGCGTAGTCCGTTTTATTTCCGGCCTGTTGGGGCGGAACGGTTAACTGCGCAACCATCGTTACAACGAACAGAATAATCATCCAGACGAGAAAATTACGTCCTGTTTGTTTTTTTTGTTTCATACCTAAAAATACCCTTTTTTCACTAAAAATCTGTTTGTGTTAAAAACCGAATCTGAACGAGCGGATCATTTTTCATCTTATAATCAATTTGAATTTCTTTTTCAAGTTCTTTTTGCATAAAGACGGCGGGAAAAGTTTTTTGAACGATACTCGGGATATTTTCAATTTTGCGTTCGGGCGAACCGGCACGCACAAAGCAAGGCTCTTTTGCCGTAATTAAAAATCTATCCCAGCGTGTCGGCACATCAGGTTGTAATTTTTGCGCTTTCGCCTGATATTTTCTCTCTTTTGCAACGTATAACCCCGTTTTATGCGGTACCAACACACATTCCCCCAGCGTGGCATAACACGGTAATTTGGCACACAATGCTTCAACCGATTGAAGCGAAACGGGTTTCTTTCCTTGCCCGATAACGGCAATCATTTTTTGCAAAACCCGAATTTTTACCTCCCCGGGGTATTTTTCAAACACCGAAAAAGGAATACGCGCAAATCCGCGAAAATCTATCCACACAAATTGTCTGATAACAAAATCCGTCCATGTCTCTAACGCCGTATCGGCTCGCGCCAATCGCTCGACAACGGCTCCGATTGTCTCGGCCGTAATCCCGACGGTTTGAAGTTCAGGCAAAAATTTCCTGAATTTAACGCGTGTATAGTGCGTATCTTGATTCATTTTATCTTCCGCCCAAGAAATGCCTTGTTCGGATAATGTTTCCGCTAAAACGGCTTTGGATACCTTTAAAAAAGGGCGACACACGCAAATCCCGTTTACCCTTGTTTCGGGCGTCATGGCTTTGAGACCCGTCAAACCGCTTTTTTTGGAAAGTCGGAGTAAAAACGTTTCGGCTTGATCCCCTGCGTGGTGCGCCAAAAATAACGCCTTAATTTTTTGCTCGCGACAAAAATCCGTTAACAACCGATACCGAATCTTGCGCGCATATTCTTCCAAGCCTGTTTGCGGAATCGGCGTTTCGTTTTTCAAAGTAACGTGTTCAATTCCCCATTGTTGCGCATACATTTTTACCATTTGCGCCTCTTGCTCGGCTTCGGTGCGCAGATTGTGATTAACCGTTAAGGCCGTTAATTTAATCTGATGTGTCATTGCCCATTTTGATAACAGCCACATTAGACACAAGCTATCTGCTCCGCCCGATACGCCGACGGCTATTTGCGAATCGGCCGTCAGGCAAAACGGCTCCATCAATGCTTCAAAATTTTCTTGCGTTAAAATCGTCATATCGGATTTTTTTTACCGGCAACCGTTTCTTTGCGATTGGCTTATTTACAATTTAATTTTTTGGCCTCGGCTTTAGCGCGATTTTTCAACGTTTGCGATGCTTTCGGGAATTCCGTCGGCAACGATTTAAACGCCGTGCAGGCATCTTGTTTTTTGCCGAGGTTATTCATCGTTAATCCGAGTTTCAACAAATTATCCGGTGCTTTCGTATTATTTTTATATTTCGTAAACCCGTCGGCAAAAATACCCGCAGCCTGTTCATATAATTGACGCGCATAATACGTTTCGCCGAGCCAATAGTTTGCGTTTCCTACCAAATCCGATTTCGGATAATCGCGCATAAACGCCGTAAATTCTTTTTCTGCCGTTTGATAATCGCCTTTTTCCATAATCTTATATGCGCGGTTATACGCTTCTTTTGCCGATAATTTTGAATCACCGTTTCCCGATGTTGCCGAAGCCGTTGCCCCGGCCGATGTTTTTTGCCCTACCATATTAAAGCGCACATCAATATCGGTATTCATTTTATTTAAACGCTCTTCCAGTTGCTTTTGATTATATTCCAATGTATCCACTTTGGCCGTTAATGTTTGAATCACGTTTTTTTGCTCATCAATTTGCGCATACAAATCATCCAGCGAACCCGCACTCCCCGTTACGGTTGCCGAAGATCCCGTGGACGAGCCGACTTCACCGCGATAAATTTTGCGTTGAATGGTCATAACGTCTTTTTCCAACCGCTCCACCTTATCATATAAGATATCCGATTGCGTTTCAGCCGAAACAGGCAAAGCGCTCACCAAGCTTAAACATAAAAATAACACCGTCTTTTTATAAAACATAACCGTATTTCCTCTTTTACTGACTAACACTCTTGTCCCACATACAAAAAATATGGATTTAGTTAAAAGCATTTTTAACGTTTTGTCAAACAAAAAGAAAAGAATAATATCTTTTATCTTGTGTTTTTTTTACTTTTTTTACGAAACTTGCAAAGAAGACATTTTCGTTTTGTCATCTTTTTATCAAAAAAATATTTCTTGTTGACTTACGCGTTGTTTCTTGGTATAATGAGTAAAAGCGATTTAAATTTAAGGAGCAAACCATGGCTGATTTATTTGACACGATGAGTGATATTTCTTCCACCGCAAACAAAGCAACTTTAACAATCAACAAGGTAAGGTCTACCGGGAAAGCGGCAATGAAGGTCGGCGATTTGGTAACGGGTGGCGGTAGCGGTAATTCTGCAAGCGCACGTCAGGCTACCGGCGCAGCGACTGCATCGGCGCAAGTTCAATCCGGCGCGTCAATCATTCCGAGCGGTACTTGCATTATCATTCCTGCGGCATACAGTTTAACGGGGCAAGACAGGTTTTTGGGTAAAGGCGCTTATGAAAGCATTGTCAACATGATGAACGGTTCGGGAGAATGCAATAATGTTATCGTGGTGGATGCTAACGGGAATCCTTCGCCGAACGTTTACGATCAAACACCGAACGGATTAGTTTTGAAGGGCACGCAAACACCCGTAAAATTTAATTACGAAGAGAAAAACGGTGTTAAAACCCCAACAGCCGTTGCCTTAACGGAAACAGAATTTACGGCGGTTGCCAACGGCATGCAGAAAAAAGGGCAAGGAAAGTTTAAAACCTCCGATCAAGGAGAAGCCGAAGATGCCGATAATCGCTCATGGTGGGCCAGATGGTGGAAGGTTGTGGTAGCGGTGGCAACGGTTGCCATCGGCGGACTGGCAACATTCCTATTCGTCAGAAAATATAATAAGGATAAAAAATCAGCCAACAATACGGCAAGCACATTATCAGCTCAAGCCTCCGATTTACAAAATCAAATCAACGATCTTTCAAACGGGAACACCAATACGGGATCAAACGATAATACAAACGATTCCACGCTGGCGGCAAACGGAACGATTGTGAACGTTAATGAAAGTATTTTAAACCCTAAGCCGGGACGCGAATACTGATACCCGCAAAAGAAACGAGAAGCATAAGAGGAGAAACGGTCCGAAAATTCGGGCCGTTTCTTTGTTTTATAATTTTCTTTTTTTATAATTATACGAATACGCGTGCTTTTTTGTGTTGATTTTTGCAAAAAAAGCAGTTATAAGGGTGATGATTTCAGAAAGAACAAATCAATTCGTTATAATAAGCCAAAAGAGGGAAATATGTTTCAAATAGCAACGTTCGTTTCTGCTTTATTGTTCAGTTTAAAATCTATGGCGAATCCCGCTTGTCCCGTCTGCATGGTTACGGTTGGAGCTTCGCTTTATATTGCCGAAAAATCCGGTCTTGATAAATGCGTTATCGGTGTTTGGTCGGGCGCATTACTGGCTATTTTCGGATATTTTTTAATTCGCTGGTTTAATAAAAAACATTGGAATTTCGCCGGACGCGATTTTATTTTAATGGCGTTATCGGTCGGCTCAATCGGATTTATGTATCTGGGGCAATTAACATACACACCCATCATCATCGGTTTTTTATATATTGATTCATTTTTATTCAGCAATTTGGTCGGTGCACTCATATTTATCTTCGGCGTGCATTTTTATGCCTGGCTTAAAGCGAAAAACGGCGGACACGCACATTTTCCTTTTGAAAAAGTTGTGATTCCCGTTTTGTTGACGGGGTTGCTCAGTGCTTTATTTTATTACTATCCGCTCTGCGATTGCAATACGCAACTTACAACAGCACCGACGGAAGAAATATCCGTTTTTGAATAAGATGTAAAAAGGAGGCTTAACATGGAAAAAGCAAAAAACGTAAAAGAGTTTGTAGAACGCATGGATAATATGAAGAAGAAAAATCCCAAAGATTTATCTTCCGATCAAGATTTAACGATTGCGCTTATGAATTTAATTTCGATTGAAGAACACTTGGTTTTCTCGGGGGCAAAAACAGGGAAAAATTCTTTTTACGATATGGTTCAAGATATTCGCGAAATGCGCAAAAACTTAATGATGAAAGTTATTCCGTCATACGAAGGAGAGGTCTGGTGCATTTCAAAGCATTTATTGGCAACAGCCATGCGATTGATGGAAGTCGGCACTAAGCAACAATCCATGAATAATAAGGAAGAAGCCTACCAACTGTTTAATCAGGCGTATGACTTATATTGTTTGTTCTGGGGCTTGAACATGAACTTAATTAACGCCAAAGAAATTTCATGGAAGCCGGATTCTTTGGAAGAGGTGAAAGCATCGGCAGCAGCCATTATACCGACGGCAAGCCATTCGGAAACTTCTGTCGCATCAGCCGAAGATGTCTCGGCAGGAGATACGTCTTCCGTTTTCGGCAAAATGAAAGCGTTTGTGCGCAAAGCGGTTGATTGTTGCATTGAATAATAATTATATTGTTGAATAAGTCAAATGATAGCTTGATTGATAATTATTATTCGATGCCGAACAAATGCAATCGGCATTGAATTGACGATGTTATAAAAAACACCATATCCCGACATATATGATATATACGGTCGGAAAGGAGCGAGAGAAAAAAAGGTGCACCTATCGGCACCGGATAAACAGAAACGATTAACCTGTTATCAGGGAGGACAAAATGGCAATTACTCCGGAATTCGGATTAGCCTTTGACGGGAAAGGCGGAGCGAAAGTACTTGATTTAGAGGAAATTCCGAATAAGTCGGAACGGCTTATGTGGATTCACTTAGACTATAAAGATCCCGAAAATCAGGAATGGCTGAACGAAATGCACTTAGATAGCCGTGTTATAGAAAATCTGCTGGATGAGGATACCTCCCCTCGTTATTTTCAAAAAAAGCGCGGGATTTTGGTTGTCATGCGCGGTATCAACACGCAAAAATCTGCCGAGATAGATGACATGGTGGCTTTACACATGTGGATAGAAAAAAAGCGCATTCTAACGCTTTCGCACCGCCCTATTCCTGCTGTTCGTAAAGTCCGCTCCATGTTGAGTAAAGGGCAAGGGCCGGTCTCTCCCTCCGATTGCTTTATTGCACTGGCGAAAATTATGACGGAGCATATTGAGCGCACCATTACCAAAATCGGCGATGAAGTAGATGAGCTGGAAGAAAAAGTAATTGAACCGGAAAGTTTTCGCAATAAAGACGTGCGCAAAGAACTCGGACAACTACGGCACAAAATCGTCGGGTTGCGACGTTATTTGGTCCCGCAACGTGATGTGGCAAAAGTCTTACGCAGTGTAACGCATCCTGTTCTGACAGAAGAAAACACCAACCAACTGCGAGAAATTTATTTGGATATGGCCAAAGCCGTGGAAGATTTAAACTCGGCGCGCGATCACTCTACCGTTACGCAGGAAGAGTTGGATTCCAAAACAAACGTGAGTTTAAACCAAACGATGTATATTATGTCAATCGTGATTGTTATCTTCACGCCGTTGACATTTATTACGGGTCTGCTCGGTGCCAATATCGGCGGTATTCCGTTCGGAGATGATTCACGCGGATTTTTCATTGTGGCTGTATTTCTGTTCTTCGTAGCCCTATTGCAATTATCCGTCTTGAAGAAAATGCGCTGGTTCTAACGCGGTTACCGTTCAAAGCAACGCACAGGGTAAACAAAAGAAATGTGATTTTTCCACTCAACGGAGCAAGCAGGAAATCGCTTACCATTTTGGGCAACGGGCTGTTGTTTTTCGATAGGATTCCGGAGTATCTATCGCATTATTTTTCTCGGCGATTTTTTTATCAATGTGATCTAACAGCGGTTGCATACGTTTGCGGATTCGCGCAAATAACTTATTCATAATTTGTTCGGCCCGTTCCGAGGAATACGCAGATTCCGGACGAATATCGGCAACGGCCTCTTTCAGCTCACGCTCAATATCGGGGCGAAAAAACGTCATGGCTTGTTGAAAAACGCCCACATGATAATTTTCATGCTCTTTAATAACTCTATAATTACATGAATTTTTCTTATATTTTTTATCAATATACACATCAATTTTATCGTATCCGATATAGAAATTCACCTCATCCAAGCCCACACAAAGTTGCCCGTTCCTTTCTTGTGTCAGATACGGTTTACCGCTCATTCTTAATTGCGATTTGGCAACCGTTAATCCCAATGTGTTCGGACTTAAAGACCCTCCGGCAAATCGAGCAAACTCTTTGCGCGATAAGTCGTGATGATAAACAACTTCCCCGGGTTCCAACTCAATATTCATTTTAATCGGATGATTATCGCACAAAGCATTTGCATTTTGCGCCCAAAAACAGCATACTACCAAAAGTAAAAGTTTTTTCATATTTCCCCCATGCGTTATGAGGGAGTATAGCAAGAAAGGAATCAAAATGCAAATTATTTCATGGAATGTCGCTTCCGTTCGCGCCAGATTACCGCTTTTAACAACGCTTCTCTTAGAAAAAAAGCCCGATATTCTCTTTTTGCAGGAAATTAAAGCACTGCCGGCAACCTTCCCTTTTAAGAATATAGAAGCACTCGGCTATCAGGCCTATATAAGCGGACAAAAAGGCTTTAACGGTGTGGCTATCTTATCTCGCATGCCTTTACGTAATATACAAACCGCCATACCGCAAAATGATACGGATGAACAGGCCCGTTTTATACAGGCGGAAGATGACAAAACAATTTATATCAGTGTTTATGTGCCCAACGGTAATGCTCCGATGAATAACCCAACGGATACAACGCGCTTACATTACAAACAAGCCTGGTTGAATTTATTCTTGCAACATTTAAACACCCTCTCTTTAAGCAATAAGCAAATTATTATCGGCGGAGATTTTAATGTTATCGCGCGCGATGAAGATGTCTATAATATCAACGCGTTTCAAGGAAATGCCCTGATAGATCCGACGGTGCGTCGTCAGTTTGCAGAGATAACGAATTTACCGCTTATCAACACATTGCGGTTTTTGCACCCGACGGAAATTATTTATTCATTTTGGGATTTCCAGATGGGTGCGGCTCAACGAAACCTCGGTATGTTGTTGGACTATATTTTTATCTCATCACGTATGCAGGCGCGTTTAACGGCTGCCGGCGTTTATAAGGATTACCGATACAAACCCAAGCCCTCCGATCATGCCCCCGTCTTTTGTGAACTGCAAGAGGCATGATTTTAAATTATTCGTTATCAAGCAAACGGTGATTTTTATCTAAAAAAGTATTACGCCGTCAAAAACGGTTTTAAAATCGTTTGCACTTCTTCAAGTGTAATACCTTGAAGTAAAATACATTTTTCGCGAGCTGTTTCGCCACGCAACAGGGAAACGTTTTTTTTCTTTATTCGAAATAAACCTGCCAAAAAATCAATTAATTCCGCGTTTGCCTTTCCGTCAACAGGCGGTGCGTGCAGTGCAATTTTTAATGTATCCCCCTGCCACACACCCTCTATTTTACTGCGCTTGGCATTCGGCGTAACCCGAACGGATAAACAAATACCTGTTTCTTTTTGTGTAAACATCATCAAGCCTCGGTTTGAATGTAGCGAACGAATACCAATCTGTCAAGCAGATAAAGATTTATATGACAAAAAAACATTGACGAAGTTGCGTTTTTGGTGTAAAATACAACCCATTCAAAAAAGGGGTAACACCTTAAATATCATATATAATAACAGGAGATAATATGAAACAATCATTAAATAAGGAAATTGTTTTAATCTGCGATATCGGTGGCACAAACGTCCGCTTCGGCCTTTATGAAGAAGGGCAAACGGGTAATGTTGATTTTGATGCAAAGTATAAATGTAGCGAATTTACCTCATTTGAAGAAGCTGTTTCAACTTATTTAAGCACAAAGTCTCAACAACCGACGCTGTGTGTTATCGGCGCAGCAGGCAACATAGATGAATATAACGGGGAAGTTTTAACAACCAATACCCCCTGGAAAGCCAGCACATCTCAATTACAACAACGCTGTCCGTTTTTCAAACATATTCGTTTGGTGAACGATTTTGCACTGCAAGGTTGGGCCGTTGACGAATTAACAAAAGACCAATATCGCGCCGTTTTTTCTCAAAATGAACAACCGAATCTTAAAACGGGTTCGCTGGTGCTGATCGGGCCGGGAACCGGTTTGGGAACATGTTTAATTTTGCAAGATAGAAAACACCCGCGCACGATTTACACTTCCGAAGCCGGGCATAGCACAATCCCGCATGTTGATTTTAGCCTTAAACCCGGGGAAGTATCAACCGTTACGGCTATTAAACAAGCGGAAAAAGATAATCGGGATAATCAAATTCTGTTGACCGCTTTAAAAGAATACTACGCAAAAAAAGGGCAAGCGCCCGTTACGGAACACATTGTGTCGGGCACAGGGATTACAAATGTTTATCATGCGTTTAAAGACGGCATTATTCCATCCGAAAAAAGCCAACGCGTTCCCTCTGAAAAAATTGAAGAATTGGCCAAAAACGGTGATCCGATTGCCTTAAAAACATTTAAATTTTTCAATGCGTACCTGGGGGCGCATGCCGGGACATTGGCAGCCACGACAAAAACGCAAAAAATCTTCTTTTGCGGAGGGTTAATGGCAAGCGATTGGGTGATTGCACAATTAGAAAAGTCGGCAGAATTTAAGCGTCAATTTATTTTCCGCGCCGGTATGACGGACGCTATGAAAACCGTTTCATTTTCGGCCTCACTTTATCGCGATATGGCAACACTCGGAGCCGTTTCGCGCGCCAAACGGTTAATTATCGTTACAAAAGCCGAAGAAGCAAAACGGCAAGCAACAACGGCTATTGTGCGTTCATTGGCCGTATTGGGAGAAGTTGTCGCCTCCATCAAACGAAAAGATGTAACACAATACTATAATAAACTGGTTGAAGCCATCCATCGATATCCCTCTGAAATGAATGAAACAACGTCTTCGCCCAAAACGCTCAAAATTCGCTCGGGGAAGAAAGAAATCTTCAAAAGGGGTGGCAGAACACGTTAATCAGAAATGTGGGGGGATTGTCTTTATGGGAAAGGGTAATTCAATACGCCCTACCACATTTTGCAACCCAAATTGCGCAAAAAAGTTTTTTGTTTTTCTTTACGCGTAGATGAAACTTTTTTTCGCACGAATAAAGTTTTGCATTCTGTTTTGCGCAATGAAATGGCTTTTTGCGATACCGACAGGCTAAAACAAACAGTTTCTATTCACTCAAACACATTGCACACTCTGTTTTTGCGCACGGTTGCATCGTTGCAAAATCTCTTATGTTATAAATAAAGAGCAACTGAAATGTTCTTTTCGCACAAATACCGCTACGCGCCCTGTTTTTGCGCGCTCATTCTGCACCAAGTGTTCAACTTCTTCCCCTTTTTGCAACTCTATAACAAAAAACGGGGTTATGTAAAAAAACGCAAAAAGCCCTACATCATTGTGCCCGTATCGGGACATTTGCACTTTTATGAAGTCATTACGCCAAGAACAATACCCAAGAAGATAAAAAACCCTACTTTGACTCGTCCGCCACAGGGCACGTTCCCTGATACGGCGGAACGGGTTTATCTGTTTTTTCGCACCGATAGACCGCCTTTTGTGGCATAAATAAAGAGCAACTGAAATTTTCTTTTCGCACAAATACCGCCACGCGCCCTGTTTTTGCGCATTCATTCTGCGCCAAACGCTCAATTTCTTCCCTTTCGGCAAACCCATAGCAAATAACGGGATTATCATCCGTAGATGAGCCAACGGGTTGCACCTGCCCCGCCTCTCTGCGCGCATCTACAAACGGCGCGAAAGCCGAGCATCCCGAAAGAAAAAGGAGTCCGCAACCAACAATGATATAGGCTGTTTGACGCATGGCACGATACCTTGTTTTGCGATTATTTTTCTTCAGCATCCGATGAACGATTTTTTAAGATGGAAGAAAGTTTCATCACAGCTTCATCTTCTTTTATTTTATGAACAAGCGCATATTCGGGCACAAGCAATCCCATAGCTTGATCATAGATTTGACGTTCGCTATATGTCTGCTCGCTTTTTTCGGGATCCTTATATAAATCACGCAAAACCTCCGCCAACATAATCGGATTGCCGAATTTAATCTTTTCCATGTATTCCTGAGAGCGCCGGCTCCATTGAACGCGTTTAATTTTTGCTTTACTTTTCAAAACGCGCACGGCAGAATCCATCATATCGCCCGAAGAAATGCGACGCAAAGATGACGCTTCTTTTTTAATTTTTGACAAAGGAATTTTAACGGTTGCCTTATCTTTATTAAAACTCACGGAGATAAAATCCAATTTTTGACCACAGACATCTTCCGATTGGATACCGGTTACCTGTCCGACACCGCGAGCGGGGTAAACAACGAAATCACCGGGGTTAAACAAATACTCGTCTTTTGCCATTAAAAACTCCTTTCTAACACTTACGGAGATGAGTGTATCATATTTTTCAGCAAATTTCAAAACAAAAAACACATTTTCCCAACTTTTTTACGTAAAACGCCCCCGATATGACGAAAAAGCAGAATTTTACAAAAAACACTTGCAATCAAGAAGGGAGTATGCTAAAATGACGAGCAATTGGTATGGGTCTGTAGCGCAGTTGGTTAGAGCTGGCCGCTCATAACGGTCTGGTCGGGGGTTCGAGTCCCTCCGGACCCACCAGGTTCCCCGCTTAATGCGGGGTTCTTTATGGGAGAGACCATTTATGGCCTTACTTGATAAAAACAATTTTAATCCAATAACGAAAAATAGAAATACTGTTCACGATGTAGCATCTGCGACGTATACATCATTCGATTATGATGGGAAAAGGCTCTTTCAAATTGATACGTATGGGAAAAGCGATAGACAGATATCAGGGAAAATCAGTCAATCTATACAAATAGATAAAGAGATGGCCGAAGAAATAGTTCAATTATTAAAAAAGACTTTTAGCATTTAGCTATTACTTAATAAGTTCTTCAAGAAACTTCCGATATGAGTTTGTTTCCTGACTACCGTATAATGCTTACATATTACACTTTGTATCCTTTTATTTACCTCATTTATCCTATCATAACCTTTTGTCGGGGAATTTTTATGCTTACTTGTATTTTTGATAAAAATTGTTGCGTTCCGACTTAACGATTATGTATACTTGTTTTAAGTTGTTAATTTTGATGATGGAGATAACGATGTATTTTATGCGATATATTTTGTTTGGAATCACTTTACTTCACACCACTTTTGCTTATACTCAGGAGGCTCAAACAATGACCAGAACCGCTCGTGCCGATCAAACATACGAAGACCTTTTTGCTCATAAACGTATCGCGGATTTAACAGATCCCGAATTGATGGATATTTTGCAAAAAAATATCTTTGCAGATGTATTCTCTGTCGGGCAATTAAATCATCAAGAACGCGAATTGATAACCGTTGTTGCCTTAACAACTTTGCAAACATTACCGCAACTGAAAGCCCATATCGGCGCCGCACTTCATGTAGGGAATACGCCTTTATCCGTTCGCGAAGCCATTTATCAATGCGCCCCGTATATCGGTTTTCCGAAAACGCTGAACGCCGTTGCGGTTTTTAATGAAGTGATGCATGAAAAAAATATTCAACTACCACTCCGAAATGCCACTACGGTAACCGAAGAAAATCGCCACGAAAAAGGGTTGGAAATACAAACAATGCTGTATGGCAATGAAGTTAAAAAAGCCATGCAATCTCTCCCCGGAGAATATAAAGATGTTGTTCCCGATATGTTAACCGATTTTTGCTTCGGTGATTTTTATACCCGTGACGGTTTAACGATCAAACAACGCGAGCTGTTTGCGCTTGTTATTTTGACGGCGCTCGGAGCCGAAAAACAGTTGAGTGCGCATATTGTGGGCGCAATGAAAGCCGGGAACGATAAAGAAACGCTTTTGGCAACGATGGTTCAGTTAATTCCTTATATCGGATTTGCTAATGCGATGACGGCCATCAACCTCATTAAAGAAGCCGATATAAATAATTATAAACCGATTTATGAGGAATAGTCCTATGAAGAAAATGTTTATCGGATGGCTGGTTACTGCCGTTTTATGTGCAACAACCGCTTTCGGCGCAAATAATATGGAGAAAATGCCTATGAAAATTAAAGTCAGTTTTAATCATCAAGAAGTGATTGTTCGGATGCAAGATAATGTTGCCATCAACCAATTTTTACAAATGTTGCCGGCGGAATTTAACTTTACGGATTTTGCGGGAGAAGAACTTTGCAACATTTTCTGTTTCAAATACGGTTGGAGCGTTTGGTTAAATTGATTTAAATAGCGTGTTTCCAAGGCTTGATCACCTCGGGCATTCGCAACAAACGCATTCACTAACGGAGCAAACGGATTATCCGATTGAATATACGTTGCTTCGGATGAATTTATTTTTGCCAGTTCGACACGCATAAAATCGTATGGTGTTTCTTCAGCCGTCGCCTGCGAAGCGATTGCACAAATCAATGCAAATACCCCGGTTAAACACAATATGTTATTTTGAAAAATGTTATGGCATTTCATATTATCTTTTTTACCGTAATTTATTTATCACAAGAGACGCCCTCTTCCGGCATATCCGTTTTTTGAAGTAATACCCGCTCTATTTTGTGTCCGCTTGTTTCCAAAAGTTTTAAACGTAAATTTTGATACTTTAGTTTAATGTTTTTCTTATTTAACGGAATTTCATCCATGAGCGACAGCACAAATCCCGCAAACGTTTCACACTCAAATTCCGCAAAATCCAGCCCCAATGTTTCAGCCACTTCATCTAACGGCGTATCCCCCTGAATGACCCATGAATTTTTATTGACTTGCTTAATATCCGGCGTTGCCGGCGGAGCACTCGTATCATCTTCCAAATCGCCCACAATTTCTTCCAATAAATCATTCATCGTCACAATACCCGAAATACCGCCGTATTCATCTACCACAATTGCAAAGTGAATGCGACTTTTTTGCATGTGATGAAATAAGTCGTTAATATGTTGCGTCTTCGCAATAAACAACGCCGGCTTAATCGCTTCATTAACAATCGCCGATTTTCCTTTCGGTCGATACTTAAAGTAGTCTTTAATATTTAAAATACCGACAATATGATCCGTATCTTCTTTATAAACGGGATAGACGGTATGGCGCGTTTTAACCATAATGCGTTCCCAATCACCCGTATCATCATCCACATCTAAAAATTCAACTTCGGTGCGGTGTGTCATCACTTCCGATACAAACTTATCATCAAATTCAAACACGTTATGCAACATTTTCTTTTCGGTATCATCAATCGTGCCATTTTCGGTGCCGACATCAATCATAATCCGAATTTCTTCTTCCGTTACTTTTTCGCTTTTTTCTTCGGGATTAACACCGAGCAAGCGCAAAGAAAGATTTGTTGAAAACGTTAAGAACCACACAATCGGCGAAAACAATTTAGCAACGCCGTAAATCATACCCGACATAAACAAGCCGATTTTTTCGGCATACTGCATGGCAATTCTTTTCGGGACCAACTCTCCCCAAATAAGCGTTACATAAGATAACACAAACGTAATACCGATAACAACCATCACATCTAATTTATGCGGTGAAATTGTAACGCCCTCTGCCACCAACCAGTCAACAATACGATCCGAGAAGTTATCGGCTGCGAAAGCACTGCCCAAAAAGCCCGCCAATGTAATACCAACCTGAATGGTAGCTAAAAACTTAGCCGGTTGAGCAGTTAAAGAAACCAAGCGAGATGCGCGTTTATCGCCGGCTTCCGCCATTTTTTTCAATTTAACATCGTTAATGGAAATAACGGCAATTTCCGCACACGCAAAAACAGCATTAAAAACAATTAAAATCAGTTGAAAAAGTAATAATTCCGTAACCGTAAAATCCGACATATTCAATCCATATTAACCGATAAAAATCACATACATTTTCATTTTACACAACTTCTTTCATTTATGCAAGTTATTTTATGTTGGCATTAAGCAACTACACACACCGCCATATAAGATTTGCAAGAAATTATTTTTAGCGATAAAAGATTATACATTCATAAAAAATTAACTACCCATCAGTAAACTGTATACACCTTTTTCAATCAAAAATTCAAAAGAGAGTAGCAATGATTATCGGTTTAGATATTGACAATGTTATTTCCGACTGGGAAAATGTTTGTTTGGCCTATTTTAAGAAAGAAGACAGAAAAAAAAGAAACAACGGAATCATCAATCCCGACGCAAAAGACGCAACAAAGGATATGTTTGATTGGAGCGATGCAGAAAAAGATGCTTTTCTCTGCGAGAAGATGGATGAAATGGGAAAAAAGATGAAACCACTCCGTGGGGCAAAAGAATTTATCGGGCAACTGAAACAAGATGGTCACACCGTTTGCCTTTTAACACATCGCAAAAATATGTATTGGAAAAATCCTGAAACAATTACAAAAAAGTGGCTAAAACGATATCAGATACCTTATGATAAATTGGTTTTTACGAAAACCACGAATAAGAGCCCGGAATGTATAGAAAACAATGTAGAAATTATGTTTGACGACTCAATTTCAAATTGCAACCAGCTCATCAAAAGCGGTATTCCCTGTTATGTTGTTAAAACAATGCAAAACGAAGTATATAAAAAAGGCTTGAGCATGGCATACGATTGGGAGGATATTTACAAAATTATTTCCCGCAATGCACAAAAGAAAAAAGTGATTTTAGATACGGATACTTTTAACGAATGTGATGATCAGTTTGCCCTTGCGTATATGTTAAAATCGCAAAACAAATTTGATATTGAAGCGATTACGATTGCCCCGTATCATCATTCAAAAAGCGGTGAGACAATTGCCGAAGGGACGGAAAAAAGTTATCAAGAGGCTTGTAAAATTTGCCGGTGGTTGAATTTTAATCCAGAAGGGAAAGTTTTTAAAGGAGCAACAAATTACTTGAAAGACGGGATAATAGATAATGATGCCGTCAACAAAATTATTGAAGTTGCTCTCAAAAACGAAAAAACTTATATTATGGCCATCGGAGCCATTACAAATGTAGCCATGGCAATTTTAAAAGAACCCAAGATTATTGAGAGAATTGAAATTGTCTGGTTAGGCGGTAACGGGTTCGGATTGAGCGACAATAACGAATTTAACTTCAAGCAAGATGTTCAGGCCGTTAAAGCCGTATTTGAATCAGGCGTTCGCTTAACCATTATTCCGGCAAAGGGTGTTGCCTCCAATTTAATGACATCTATTTACGAATTGCGACATCACCTGCAAGGGAAAAGTGCATTATGTGATTACCTCTGCGATATTTTCTGCAAAGACGGCTATCATTCCTACCGTGACAGACGCGTGATTTGGGATATCAGCGTGATTGCGTATTTAATCAATGAAACATGGTTTGAAGTATCTCAAATCAACTGCCCCAAGATTAACGATAATCTTTCATATCAATACAACACAAGCAATCACCAGATAACGCTTGTCAACTATATCCATGCACGTCTTGTTTATCAGGATTTATTTAAGAAGTTGGCCGATTCAAATGCGGATACCGCACAATCCGAACAGCCTGCCGACGCTTAATTTCTTCTAAAAAACAAACAACGCCCAAAATGAAAGCCCGACTACCGAAGTAGTCGGGCTTAATATCGAAATAAATTTCTTATTAGCGACTCACATCTAATACCAATATGCTACGAAATTTATCCGATATGTTGAATATACACGCAAAAAAATGTAAAGTCAACTTGTTTTTTGAAAAAAAATGTTATATTCTGCGAATCAGATGTATTTTAAATTGAAAAATACAACGCATAATAAACTATTTAGGGAGTATAAAATGAAATACAGAATTGGTCTTGATATGGGTGCAACATCTATCGGCTGGTCGGCTTTTGATATAGATAATCAAAAATTGCTGGATTTTGGCGTTCGGATTTTTGATGACGGACGAGATGATAAAAGCAAAGCCTCGCTGTGCGTCAAGCGACGGAGCGCTCGCGGAGCAAGACGCCTTGTGAATCGCAGACACATTAAAACACAGGAATTATTAAAAATTTTAACCAACCTTCATTTATTCCCGACGGATAAAGCCGAAAAAGAAGCGTTAAAAAGCATGAATCCTTATGAGTTACGTCAAAATGCGTTGGACAGGGTTCTTTTGCCTTATGAGTTCGGGCGCGTTTTATTGCAACTTTCCAAACGTAAAGGATTTCTTTCCAATCGCAAGGACGATAAAGCAGAGGGCGGAAAATTAAAGGCCGGCTATCAAGAGTTATTGGACGCCATGGCAGAAAAAGGCGCAAGAACTTACGGCGAATTTTTAGTAATGCGCCAAAAGGAAAATCAACCAATTCGGTTAAAAAATTTGTTTGATGCAAGCGGTAAGTATTTGGGCGGACTATTCCCGTTCAGAGAAGTTTATATTAAAGAATTTAATACGATTTGGGAAAGACAAAAAGCATTGTTGCAAGAATCAGGCAAAGCCACGGAAAGCCAAAGGGCCTTTTATGCGGGTATCTTGACGGATGAAAATCGCGACAAATTAAAAAACATTATGTTTTTCCAACGCCCGCTCAAAGAAGCAGATGAAGGAGAATGTTTGTTTGAAAAAGGCGAGAAACGAATCCCGCGCGCGCACCCGCTGTTTCAAGAGTTTCGGATTTGGCAAAACGTGATGAATCTAACATTCAGCGCCGAAACAGAAACCGATTATCACGGCTTATCCAAAGAACAAACAGTATCCCTGATTGAACTTCTGAATAATCCCGTTTCAATTAAACCAACTGCCAAAGGCATCGTGGCATACGGCAATATCAAAAAAGCACTTGGCTTGGATAAAAAGGGATTGTTTAATTTTGAAAGAAAAGAAGAAAGCGATTCGGGATTGGATAAAGGCTTGCTTGTCAACACAACGCAACACGCCGTCAACCAATCAAAATTTCTCCTGCCGTATTGGGAAAAAATGACGGTGGAACAGCGCGGGAAACTCATCAATGTATTGGCACGACCGCATGCGTATATTGAATATCCGCGCACCAAAATTTCCATAGAAGATGAAAATCGGCTGATTTTAAATTATCTTACGAAAGAATTTAATCTGTCGGCCGAGGCGGCAAACGAAGTTTTTTCGGAAATCAATTTTGAACCGGATTTCGGCGCACTTTCGGAAAAAGCTATTCGCAAAATTTTGAGTTTGATGAAAGAGGGGATGATGTATGTTGATGCTTGGCAAGCCCTTTACCCTGCCGAGAATAAAGAACATTTAGATACCCTGCCCTATTACGGCGTTATTTTATCGCAAAACTGTTTGGGCAAGAAAGAAAATCCGCAAACGCCGGAAGAAAAATACGGCAAAATCAATAACGCCACCGTGCATGTTGCCTTAAATCAAGCACGCCACCTCATCAACGAGATGATTAGCCGATACGGAAAACCATACGATATAGCCGTTGAATATGCGAGAGATTTGCCGGCCTCGGCTAAGGAGCGGTTAAAGATGACGGATACCCGCGATGCCAACGAACGCGAAAATCAACGCATAGAAGCCGAATTAAAAGCGAAGTGCGGGGATAGACCTTATACCAAACGCGATATCACAAAATATAAAATTTGGAAAAGGTTGGGCACATTGTCAAAAGAACCGTTAACAAAGGAATGTCCGTTCACGGGCAGACCGATTTCCGTCAGCGATTTAATGGATGGACAGAAAGTGCAAATTGAGCATTTAATTCCCTTCTCACGCAGTCTGGACGATTCGCTGGATAATAAAGTGCTGGCGTATGTAGACGCTAACCGCTTTAAAGGGAATTGCACGCCGTATGAAGCATTCGGGAAGAGTCCTGCCGGCTATAACTGGGCGGATATTATGAAGCGAGCCAAACGCCTGCCCGCCGGGCAACAATGGCGTTTTGCTCCCGATGCGATGCAAAAATTTGAGCAACAGGCCGGGCCGATTGCTCGTTCACTGAACGACACGCGTTATATGACGCGCTTATTGCATGATTATTTACAGCCCATTGTGCGAGAAGACGGCAAACAAACCGTGCAAGCCGTTGTGGGCGCATTAACGGCGCTGATTCGCAACGCATGGAAATTAAATCACCTGAAAGATAAATCAGATATGGAGGCATACAGAGCATTCCATAATCATCACGCCATAGACGCCATTATTGTTTCCGTTATTGAGCGCGGGCAAATTGCCAACGTATCTAAATTGTTGCAAAACGTGAAAAAAAGCGTGCGGGAAGAATTTAAAAACGAGTTGCCGAAATTTCGCGACCCTGCCGTTTCCGCCGAGGAGAAAAAAGACCTCAAAAAACGGATTAAAGATTTTGAGAGTAATCGCACAAATGCACTCGTCAACGAATACTTTAAACTTCCCGAGAATCTTAAAGGTAACGAGTTGATAAATCAAGTCAAACAAATCAACATCTCGCACAAACCGAATTTAAAGGATATAACCGCACCCAATAGCACCATCGGGCAACTTCATGAAGATAGTGCCTATGGGTTGCAACACTTTGTGAATCCGAACGAGGGGTTAACAGCCGTCTTTAAATTTCAAGACAAGACAATGGAAAAAGGCGTAAATGAATATATCCCGATGTTTTATGATAAAGCAGATAAAGAGGCCTATTATGATGCGTATAAAACGTGGTATATATTGGATAGAAAAGCCTCTACCATGAAAGCAACCGATAAGGAGCAAAAACTTCAAAAGCAACAAATTGCCGAGCAAGAAAAGCAAGCCGTTCAAAATCTGCGCGAAAAATCGGAAAAAGCGTTTAAATGGTTTATCGGTGGCGGAAATTTCTGTGCCGATGTTTACGAAATCAACCCGCAAAATAAAATCAACGGCGTGCCGACAAATGATCGCGGAGAATGGAAAACGGAAATCGTTTCAAATTACAATGCAACGATTCGTCAATCGCGCGGGGAAGATATTGCCTATTGGCGGTATAAATATCCGAATGCCAAACGGATTATGCGGTTACGGCGGAATGATATGGTGCTGGCAACATTTACGAAAGAACAAGCGTTTGCCGAGAAGTTTCCGAAAGGAATTGCCGAATATGTGCGCGATAAATTCAATCAAAATCCGCTGATTGAAACGGTAGACGTGTTGTTTCGGGTTAAGAAGCTGAGCGACGGCGCTATTTACTTAACCCCACACAATATCGCAAAAGAAGAGGGAGATACAAAATCTTGGAAAGCCTCCGCCGGTTCACTTAAAACGTATCGCGCGCGGAAAGTTTATGTTTCACCGATGGGGAGAATTTATAATGCCAAACAGACTTATTGAAATTGCCGGTAATAATAAACGATTAAGTGTGTATAGAGGTTTCTTACGCATAGAGGAAGGGGATATCCGCAAGGATATTCCCTTTCATTCTATTCATGCGGTATTTGTAACGGCGTATAGCGTTGTTTATACCAACAATCTTTTACAGCGCCTTTGTGAAGAAAATATTCCGCTTCTTATTCTCGGCAAAAATTATGCACCGAGCGGAATGTTACTTTCGTATGTGGGGCAAAGTAAACAAACCGAAATTCAATATCTGCAAATAGAAAACAAAAAGCCGTTGGAAAAGAGGCTTTGGCAGTTGCTGATTAAAGAAAAAATCAAGAATCAATCGCGCGTGTTAACGCTCTTTCACAAAGAAAACAAATTGGAAGATATGCATAAAACAGTCTTATCGGGAGATACGACAAACCGCGAAGCCTACGCAGCCAAGCTCTATTTTAAAGCCCTGTTCGGGGAAGATTTTGTGCGAAACAAAGATATCATCGGTATCAATTCTTATTTAAATTACGGCTATGCCATTTTGCGTTCGGCTCTGGCGAGATATGTTGTAGCTTCGGGCTTAAATCCCTGTTACGGCGTAGGGCATAATAATAAACTGAATCCCTTTTGTTTGGTTGATGATTTAATTGAACCGTTCCGCCCGCTGATAGACGCACACGTCTATCGGCTTTGTGAAAAAAAGATTGATTTTACGGAACTCACAACCGAACGAAAAGCCGAAATGTCGGGCCTTTTAACGAAAGAATTTCATAACGGGAAAGGTGTATCACCGCTTTATATGATATTGCAACAAATTGTATGGGATTTAGTAACTATTTATAAAACAAAGGAAATTAAATTTCATTTTAACAACTGGTTATTTGAGGACACATTATTTTGACAAAAGAAAAAACTAATTATATCAATGGGAGAAAACTGATGTGGATGATGGTGATGTTCGATTTGCCGACTGAGACTCCTGCCGAACGCAAATCGGCAACCAAATTTAGAAAATTTTTGCTGGATGAGGGTTTTGAGATGGTGCAATTTTCGGTTTACGTTCAATTTACGGGGACATGGGAAAATTCGCAAAAATATGTGCGCGCCATCAAAAAAAATAATCCGAGTTATGGGGATGTAAACATTCTTTTTTTCACGGACAAGCAATTTTCAAGCATTATTCACATAGCGAATCGCGTGGAAAAAACACTCAAAGAAGAGCCATCGCAGTTTGAATTATTCTGAATTTCGGGAGATTCGGAGTCAAAAAAAATACGATTTTTGGATTAAAAAGAGGGTATAAAATATCATTTTTTTAAACAAGAAACAAGCCTAACTCCTTTATTTTAAAGGGAATTAGGCTCATCTATTGTAGCATATTGGTATTAGATGTCAAGTCGCAACCCGTCGCCGGTTGGTAAAACCATTCAGCAATTGTAGCATATTGGTATTAGATGTCAAGTCGCAACTATGCAGTTGTTACGTTAATTGTAGGAGTGATTGTAGCATATTGGTATTAGATGTCAAGTCGCAACAGAGTTTCGAACGGCGCTATTATTGGCGCTATTGTAGCATATTGGTATTAGATGTCAAGTCGCAACGTCAAAAATGGCTTTGAATACCTAAAAGCATTGTAGCATATTGGTATTAGATGTCAAGTCGCAACCACTAAGACACGGTTATTCATTCTATCAATATTGTAGCATATTGGTATTAGATGTCAAGTCGCAACATGTTGCCCCTTATGGGGCTTTAATGTTGCATTGTAGCATATTGGTATTAGATGTCAAGTCGCAACTGCTACTTGGTTCCATTTCCTTTCCTTTCATTGTAGCATATTGGTATTAGATGTCAAGTCGCAACTAAAATTAAATGTTACTTTGTTCCAGACACATTGTAGCATATTGGTATTAGATGTCAAGTCGCAACGTAAAACTCGGGTGGTCAATCCACGCCCTTATTGTAGCATATTGGTATTAGATGTCAAGTCGCAACCCCGCTCCCATAATTTTTTGAAGTAACGCGATTGTAGCATATTGGTATTAGATGTCAAGTCGCAACCGCAACACCTGCTGGACACGAACAAAGCATATTGTAGCATATTGGTATTAGATGTCAAGTCGCAAC
>CALXVP010000017.1 GCA_944392125.1 uncultured Alphaproteobacteria bacterium
CGTAAAAACAAAAAACTACAATAAAAACAGATAATTATTTTATATCCTAACGGTTTCGAATCTCGCTGGGGTCGCCAAGTTAAGACAGCCGATTTTAAGGCTGTTTTTTTTATGCCGTTATTTGGGGCGCATTATCATTTCTGAAAAAATCACCGTCGGCTTTCAAACACCGTAACCAAGCAATCGGATAATGAAATTTATCCCCCTTCTCCACGCACAATGAAACATCTCTAACCAGATAACTCACTACGCTGTTTATTCAGTATATTAAAACGATAACCTAACTTTGAAACAAATACACGCTAAATGCATTATAAAGGGCTACACACAGCAATAACCCTAAACTTAATGGCGCAAAGATACGGAGTGTTACCAAAAAATAGCGCGTAAATGCCGATGAAACAACGGCCGATTTGCGAATATTGTGAATAATGGCTTTCATCGCCGAGTAGCCGACAAATAAAGCCATTGTCATGGAAACGATTGCCGTTGTAAAGGTAGATGAAATCCAATCAAACAATTCAAAAATGTTTCGTTGTGCGATTTGAATATCCCAAACACCCGAATAAGATGCCGTTACCGCCGTAAAGCCTAAACACGATAGGCACATGACAGCCAATACACCGTTGAAACGATTTAAATGCAGTTTATCCATAAATAAATTCGTCATGGCTTCAAAAATAGAAATCGTAGATGTAATGGTTGCCAGTGTCAGCAATAAATAAAAAGCGACCGACCAGAATAAACTCCCCGATAATTGCTGAAAAACAAACGGTAATGAAATAAACGTTAACCCCGGACCGGAAGTGGAAGATAAGCCCGCCGCAAACACGGCCGGTAAAATAATAACGGCGCTTAATACCGCAGCCAACGTATCAAAAACTTCAATATTGTGAACAGATTTAAATAAATTTTCTTTCGGTGAAAAATAGGAGCCGTAAACAAGCAATGTGCCGAAACCCAGTGAAAGAGAAATAAACGCTTGCCCCAACGCTGCCAAAAACGTATCAAACAATACACTCCACTTAAATCCCTCATCCGTAAAACCCAGATAATGCCAATCGGGCGTTAATAAAAATTTGACGCCTTTTTCCGCTCCATCCAAAGAAACGGATTGCACGCAGAGAATCAGCATAATGCCGAACAAAATCGGCATTAAAACAATCCCCGCTTTTTCAATACCCTTTTTCACGCCTGCAATCACAATCAGTGCCGTAACAAACATAAAAATCAATCCGCAAACGTATTGGATGGAAAAACTGTGCGTTAATGCCGTAAACGTATCCGATAATTTATCGGGAGCAATTTGCAATAAGTTGCCCGAGAGCGCTTCCAATAAGTAATATAACACCCATCCCGCTACCAGAAAATAAAAAGAAATAATCATACTGAGCCCGATAAATGCCATCCATCCGCCGAAAAAGGACCACACGCCCAGATATTTCATACCGATTTTTGCCCCGATAACCCGATACGCATCTACAAAATTACTTTTAGAAGTTCGCCCCAGCGCAATTTCGGAAACCATTAACGGATTGCAAATAAATAAAATAATCAACAGATAAACCAAAATAAAACTCAATCCGCCATACTGACCCACAAGATACGGAAACCGCCATATATTTCCCAAACCGATAGCGGATCCGGCGGCGGCCAAGATAAATCCCCAACGTGTTCCGAAGCCCTCTTTTTTCATATTCTATCCTTTATTTTATTTTGATAACGGAATCCGAAATCATTTTATTTAAAATCATTTTTGAATAAAATTAATTCATTCAATGAAAAACATTAAAGCAAATATCGCTTTAAAAAGCAATTTTTATTTTGAGCAAAATCCAATTTATACCGTATATTATCAAATTTAGGGATAAGATATAAAAATAATGCTTGACTTAGAGTCCGCTCTAGCCCCTACACTCGATTCGTTCTTTATTTTAATGTATAACCACGGGAGGGATTGATGAAATTCGTTATTATAGCAGTTATTTTGGTTGTCGGGGCGCTTGCCGGCTTGTTTTTTTGTCGTAACGGTTGGGATAAAACGTTTCCGAAAAGCGAACTTATTGATGTTAAAAAAGTCAGTTTTAAAAACAGATACGGTATTAAACTCGTCGGAGATTTATACATTCCGAAGAAAAAGTCAAGCGAAAAATTACCGGCGATTGCCGTCAGCGGTCCGTTCGGCGCCGTAAAAGAACAATCTTCCGGTCTATATGCCCAAACAATGGCCGAACGCGGATTCATTACTTTGGCATTTGATCCCTCTTACACGGGGGAAAGCGGTGGCGAGCCTCGCTTGGTTGCCTCTCCCGATATTAACACGGAAGATATGAGTGCGGCCGTTGACTTTTTAAGCGTGCAACCTGAAGTTGATGCCGATAAAATCGGCGTTATCGGCATTTGCGGATTCGGTGGTTTCGCATTGAACGCAGCCGCCATGGATACGCGAATCAAAGCAACCGTTACTTCTACGATGTATGATATGAGTCGCGTGAATGCAAACGGTTATTTTGATGTTATGAGTGAAGAAGATCGCTACAAGCTCAAAGAAAAACTCAATGCACAACGCACGCAAGACTTTGCAACGGGAACTTACGCTCCCGAAGCCGGCTTACCCGATCAACTGACCGGCAATGAACCGCAATTCGTAAAAGATTATTACAACTATTATAAAACACCGCGCGGGTATCATAAACGCTCTAAAAACTCTAATACCGGTTGGAATATGACATACGCCCTCTCTTTCATCAATATGCCGATTTTAACGCGTAGCAATGAAATTAAAAATCCCGTATTGATGATTCACGGCGAAAAAGCTCACAGCCGTTATTTCAGCGAAGATGCTTTCAAAAAGCTTACGGGAGATAATAAAGAATTGATGATTATACCGAATGCAAATCATACGGATTTATATGATCAAACAGATAAAATCCCGTTTGATAAAATCACTTCATTCTTTCGGGAAAATCTGAAATAATTTTGATAAACTTATCAAAAAGCCTGCAAGAAGCATTGAATTTTATATTCAGTGCTTCTTATTTTTGATTGATATGCTTAAAGAAGGTTGAAACACTATCGTTAATGACGAGTCGTATTCATCGGCAAATAACTTCTGACGGAAACTTTATCCTTTTCCGCATAAAACGTTGTTTGCTCGCCGAGTGCATTGATTTGATGTGTCGTTAGTCCATACATTGTGCCGTTTTCAAAAAGTTCCTCTTCCATTAACTTTAAAACTTCTTTGATAATCATCGCTTCTCTTGCCTTATCCAGTTTCATAATCTTAGCCATTGCTCTCTCTTTATGATTATTTTATTCGTTTTGTGAATAAAAATTATTATTAAAAATAGTAAATGTCAAGTAAAATAATCAAAAAAGTGTTGACAGGTTGCTGAAAAATGATTATATTGCGAATAGAGAGGGTAAACGAAATGAACAATATCAAGCAATTACGTGAAAAATTCAAAGAAAGTGCCGATACACTCGGCAAAGCCATCGGAAAATCGCAATCCACGATTTCCAAGTGGGAAAATAAACAAGTATTGAAATATGAAGAAGCAAGTTTAATTGCCAAGCATTATAATGTGCCCGTCTCGGCCGTATCGGGTCATCACGAAATTGCGGATGATATTTTGAATTATGCGGTTATAGATATTATTGATGCGCAAGCCAGTTGTGGGAACGGAGCCGAAAATTTTAATCCCGTTGTCATCGGCAAACAGCTGATTTCATACCCGAGTTTACGGGATTTAACATTTTCTACGCCCGAAAACATTAAGATATTGCGCGCGCGCGGAGACAGTATGGAACCCACCATTAACGATGCGGATTACATTTGGGTAGATATTTCGTGCAAGCAAGCGCAATCCGATGGAATTTACGTTTTTTGTATCGGCTCGGGGATTATTGCCAAACGTGTGCGGATTGATTTTATTCACCAAAGTGCCGTTATCGTGAGCGATAATCCGAAATATCCGCCCATTCAAGCGAATGAGACGGATAAAATTGAAGTTATCGGGCGCGTTATTTCTATCTGTAAAATGCTGGGATAAGTAAAATTTTTTGGAATTTCTCTCGCAACGGATTGATTTTTCCTTTTGAAATCAATAAACTTATAAAAAAACAAAATATCTTCAAAAAAGTGCTTGACTTTGAGTAAACTCTATATCCTACACTACCGCTAAAAGTGTTTCTCATAAACGGATTGAAAGAAGGGAAAATGATATTTACATCTATTTTCGGCGGACTGATTTCTTTGATTTTATATATCAGATACGCTTGTTTTAGAAAGTTGACAATACGTTGGCGTATTTTATTATTTTTGGGAGTGTTAATTATCGGTGCGCTCCCGTTACTCATGACGGAAAGGGTGGCTTTATTGATGGGAAAATGTTATCCGTTTTATGTTCATACGGTTTATTTTATTTTAATCACGTTGGTTATGCTGTTAACCTTAACCATCATAACGGATATTATCTGGGGAATCGGGATTTTGATTTTGAAATCCAAAATGATACCGCTACCTTCCGTTTTTGTTCTAATCGGGCTTGCTTTTATCTTATCCGGCTGGTCGTTATATGAAGGAATGAAAGTTCCGGCCGTTAAAACCGTTACGATTACGTCCGATAAAATCACAAAGCCGACAACGCTTGTTTTTTTGAGTGATTTACATATTCATCGCACCCTCAATCCACGCAAAATTGAAGGCATTATTGAGCAAGTGAATGCTCTGCAACCCGATATTGTGATTTTAGGCGGAGATACCATTGACGATTCGATTCAAAAAACACAAGATATTGCCGATAAACTTAAAAAGATTCAAGCATCGCAAGGGCGTTTTTTCGTAGCCGGCAATCATGAATTTTATCGCGGATTTCAGGCAAGTGTCAACTATCTGAAAAGTTTGGGCTATACCTTTTTGGAAAACAGCGGAGAATCAATCGGCAATTTATATATTGCAGGCATTCCCGATTTAAGACACAGCCCCACACCCCTTCGCCTTTCGGATACGTTTAAAAATGCTTTACCGACGCAATTTCGGATTCTTGTTTCGCATACACCTGCCGACTTCGGCGTAAAAAACCCTTTTGATTTAGCTCTTTCGGGGCATACCCATGGCGGGCAAATTTTTCCGTTTCACTTTTTGGCCAAAAACTACAACGGCTTTTTAAACGGCCTTTATAAGTTGCAAAACAATGCCAAATTATATGTTTCCCGCGGGTCGGGACAGTGGGGGCCACAGATGCGCTTTTTAGCGCCGTCGGAAATTACGGTAATTCAACTTCAACCACAACAAAAAGGAGACTCAAAATGATACTGGAAAAAATTAACAATCCGAGTGATTTAAAAAAACTGACATTGGCGGAACGCAATCAACTGGCCGATGAAATGCGCGAGATATTAGTGCATAAAATAGATATAACGGGCGGTCATGTCGGCCCGAATCTCGGCTTTTTGGAGGCAACCATTGCCTTGCATACGGTTTTTAACTCTCCGCAAGACAAAATCGTTTTTGATGTTTCGCATCAATGCTATGCCCATAAAATGTTAACGGGGCGTAAAAAGTATTTTACGGACGAATCGCTTTATGAAGAAATATCCGGTTTTACCGCACCGAAAGAAAGTGTGCATGATTTGTTTCAAATCGGGCATACATCCACCGGCGTCAGTTTAGCAACGGGGCTTGCCAAAGCGCGCGATTTACAGCACCAAAAATTTAATGTAATCGCTGTTGTGGGTGATGGCTCGCTCACGGGCGGAGAGGCTTTGGAAGGCTTGGATAATGCCTCTGTTTTGGGTAGCAATATCATTATTATCGTCAATGATAATGAGATGTCCATTGCCGAAAATCACGGTGGATTATATCAAAATCTACGCTTGTTGCGCGAAACAAACGGCACGGCTGAAAATAACTTTTTCAAAGCCATGGGATTTGAATATCACTATGTAGCCAACGGAAACAACATTGCCGATTTAACGGAAATGTTTGAAAAAGTCAAGGATACAAATGTTCCTACCATTGTTCACATTCACACCTTGAAAGGACATGGGCTGAAAGTAGCGGAAGAAAATAAAGAACTGTTCCACTGGATTATGCCGGGAACGGTCACCCAAATGCAACATCCTTCATCAACGCCTGCTGTTCAATCCCCCGATTATACATCGCTGACGGTTGATTGGTTTTTGCAACAAAAGAAAACGGATTCTACCGTTATTGCCGTCACGGCGGGAACACCCGGCGCAACGGGATTTTTCCCTGATTTCCGCAAAGAAATGGGCGCGCAGTTTTTAGATGTGGGCATTTGCGAGCAACATGCCGTTGCCACGGTTTCGGGTATGGCAAAAGGTGGGGCAAAGCCCATGTTTGCCGTATTAAGCACTTTTATTCAACGCTCGTATGACCAACTGGCGCAAGATTTGGCATTAAATAACAGCCCGGCAACCATTCTGGTTTACTGGGGCGGTCTTTCGGGTATGGATGCCACACATGTCGGCGCTTTTGATATTCCGTTGATTGCAAACATTCCGAATATGATTTATCTGGCGCCTACAAATGCTGAAGAATATCGCGCCATGTTGGATTGGTCGGCAAAACAAACGCAACATTCCGTTGCCATTCGTGTGCCGTTCGGACCGTTTATCACAACCGGCATTCCGGATACAACCGATTATGGTATTCTAAATCGTTATCAAGTTGTTGAAGAGGGCAGTAAGGTTGCATTGATCGGCGTCGGCAACTTCTTTGAACGCGCACGTGAAGTCAAGCAGTTACTAAAAGAAAAAGCAGGCATTTCAGCTACACTGATTAACCCGAAATTTTTAACGGGGGTTGATGCGGATTTATTAAACAGCCTCAAAAAAACGCATCAACTGGTTGTTACGTTGGAAGACGGCGTGTTAGACGGCGGATTCGGTGAAAAAATTGCGCGGTTCTATGGCGCATCCGATATGAAAGTGCTTTGCTTTGGCGGACAAAAAGAATTTACCGATCGCGTACCGTTAGATGAACTCTTTATCCGCTACCATTTAACACCCGAACTCATTATCAAAGATATTCAAACCGTTTTGAAAGGAGCATAAAATGAAAAAAGTTCTCATTCTCTCGGCAAGCGCCCGTTTAGGCGGTAATTCCGATACCTTATGCGATTCATTTGCCAAAGGAGCACGTGAGGCGGGACATCAGGTTGAAAAAATTCGTCTGGCAGAAAAGAATATTCATTTTTGTTTGGGTTGCGGTGTGTGCAATACCACGCATTCATGCGTGCAAGAAGACGATATGGCCGACATTTTAGATAAAATGGTTCAAGCCGATGTTTTGGTTTTTGCAACACCCGTTTATTTCTATGCCATGAACGGGCAAATGAAAACACTGATTGATCGCACGGTTCCGCGGTATCAAGAAATTGCGAACAAAGATGTTTATTATATCATTACCGCAGCAGATACGGATAAAGAAATCATGGATAAAGTTATCAACTCATTCCGTGGCTTTACATTGGACTGTTTACCCAATGCCCGCGAACGCGGTATCATCTACGGCTTGGGCGCATGGCAAATGGGGGATATTCAACAAACAGGCGCCATACAAGAAGCTTATGATATGGGAAAAGCCGTATAAAACATATCAGAATATATGTTTACTCAATTCTCATCTGCGAAAGAATGGTTATGCGATTAAGCATAACCATTCTTTTTATACCGATAAAATCTTATACCGATAACATCGCTTTAATGCGCTTTATTCTCGCTTGCCCACGGCAGTGATATGGCTATTATCAACAGCCATTACTTTACAAACCTTACAAGAGGCGCGGTTCTTTTTCAACCAACCGTTTCATCACTTTTTTCATTAAAGTAGAAAAAGGATAATCCGAAAAATGTTCCGGCAAAACGAATATCCCGTTTGAAAGCGGAATAGATTCATTTTCCGAAACTTGCAGGCGCACAATTTGAAGTGTCAACTGAAAATGCGTAAACGTATGCGATACGGTTTGCGGTGTTTGATGCCAGTGCGGATGTTCAAAAAGCGGATAATGAGATTCATCTGCCTGCCACGGAAACTCAAACAATCCCGAAAGCAACCCCTTCCCTGCCCGCTTTTCAATATAAAAAGCACCGGAATCATTTTGAATAAGGTAAACATAGCCCCTTTTTATTTTTTTGGCCGGTTTATGAATAAGCGGAATAGATTCGGCAATATTCAATGCGTGAGCCTTGCAAATTTCCCGCCATGGACAATGCAAACAATTCGGCTTATTCGGCGTGCAAACCGTTGCCCCCAAATCCATAATGGCCGACGCATAATCCGCACCGTGTTCTTTCGGCGTCATCGGTTGCGAGAGGCGGTAAATTTCTTCCTTGGTCACGGCATGCGTCAAGCCATATAATCTGGCAATTACCCGAATAACATTACCGTCTACCACCGTTTCGGGTTGATTAAATGCAAAGGCGCAGATACTGGACGCACTGTATGGGCCTATGCCCGGCAATTTAAGTAATAACTCACGATTGTTCGGGATTTTCCCGCCATATTCTTTCATCAAGACGTGTGCACATTCATAAATTTTTTTCGCGCGGGTGTAATATCCCAACCCTTGCCAATAAAGAAGAACTTCCTGTAAATCCGCCTTAGCCAAAGAATCAATCGTCGGGAATCGTTTCATCCACCGATTAAAATAATCAACAACCGTTTTAACCGTTGTCTGTTGCAACATAATTTCGGATATCCACACGGCATACGGATTTCCATGTGCGCGCCCTTTCACACGCCACGGCATATCGCGCCCGTTTGTTGAAAACCAACGCAATAACTTTTCGGCTGCGTCGCTTTGCGAAAACTCGTGCGTCATAAATCGGGCTCTTACTTTTTAACCGGTTGACGCGGGGCTTTTTTAGCCGTCTGCGCTACGTCGGGGGCTTTTAATTTTGTTGCCTGCTTGGGAGGAGTCGGAGATTGTTTAGTGGGTGCGGGCTCATCCGTTTCAGGCTGATGCACTTCTGCCGGCACATCCAGCGGTTTTTCTTTTTGCCCCTCTTCCGACTTTAACCCCGCCAACGCACTGCGTGCATAAATTTGCAACTTTCTGCCCGATTTATCTACATTCAAGAAAACTTCATGCCCGGGCTTTACTTTTTCTTGCATAATTAAAAACGATAACGGATTTTCAACCTGATTTTGAATGAGTCGTTTCAATGCACGCACACCGAATTTAGATGTAAATACTTCGTCCACAAACCAATCCTTTGCCGAATCGGCAATCGTTATCGTATAGCCGACTTGTTGCGCCCGTTTCAAAAGTTTGTTCAAGTGGATATCCACAATCTTGCGCAAATCTTCTTCGCCTAACTGGTGGAATGAAACAATATCATCCAACCGGTTTAAAAACTCAGGCCGGAAATACTCTCCTAATTTTTCAACACGTTGATAACTCGGCAAGTTGGCACCCACGTTTGATGTTAAAATGATAATCGTGTTTCTGAAATCAACCGTTACGCCTTTGCTATCCGTCAAACGCCCTTCATCAAGCAACTGCAACATTAAGTTTAAAATATCCAAATGGGCTTTTTCAATTTCATCAAATAACACAACCTGGAACGGCTTTAAGCGCACGGATTCCGTTAATAAACCACCGGCTTCGAATCCGGGTGTGCCGGGAGCCGGGCCGATCATGCGCGCAACCGATGTGCGCTCCATATATTCCGACATATCTAATCTGAGCAAAGCCGTTTCATCGTTAAACATAAATTCCGCCAACGATTTAGCCAATTCCGTTTTACCGACACCCGTCGTTCCGATAAACAGGAATGACCCAATCGGACGATTCGGATCTTGCAATCCGGAACGCGCCCGACGCAAGGCGTTGGCCACAACCGTTACGGCACTGTCTTGTCCGATAACCCGTCGTTTCAAATACACTTCGGCATTTGCCAACCGTTGTTTATCTTCGGCGTCTACTTTTTCTACGGGAATACCCGTCCAATCCGCCACCGTGCGATAGCAGTAATCTGTCGTTAAAATCATATTCGCTGCTTCCGGCACGCCTTTTTCATAATCCATTTTCAGCAAACTGCACGCATCGTCCAATAAATCCAACGCTTTTGAGGGAAATGCCCGTTGCTTCACATACCGATGCGCCAACTGACACGCCGTGCGCACACTTTCTTCCGGAATGGAAACATCATAATGCAACTCATAAAATCTTTTACGCGCCCGCGTAATGGCAATGCTTTCATCTAAACTCGGCTCATCAATCATAACCGGTTGAATATGAGCCATTACCGTATTATCTTTTTCAACGGAAGAAACATAAGTGATGGTATTTGCCTCTAAAATGCACATAATCGAATCGGTTGAAAGACACAATTTTAAAAATTTTGCCGCCTCTTTATTTTCGGGATTCGTATCCATATTCACCAAAAGGCTGACATCTTTTAAATATAAAATTTTCTGTTTATCGCTATCCACAACCGCTTGCATGATTTGTTTAAGCAATTCACTGTATTCGGCTTCCGACTTTGTATCAAGCATCACTTTCGGAATATCAATACCCACAACTTCTCTGCCGTTTAACGAATCGGGCACGCCCTCCGAAGCCAAAAAGTTAATTAAACCCTCAATCAACGCCGTCTTACCGATTCCGCTTGCGCCGATAACTGCCGGATTGCATTTCGTGCTACGCATTAAAATGTGAATCAACCTTTCCAGCTCTTCTTGCCTGCCCACCACATTCGTCAACCGACGCGCCTTGGAAAGTTGCGTATAATTGATTAAATACCGATTGATGTTAAAATCGTCCATCATCACAAACCCCCGATTCCCCGTTAATCTTCCTCATCTGCTTGCGGTAATTCACCGTTAATCGTAAATGCCGTCGGCCGACGCAACGTGGCAAAATCCGATTGTGCCGCTTCGTAATCTTTATCTTGGATTAAACGATCCTCCATAATAATGTAGGCATCGTATGCCGAACCGCGCATTAAAACCTGCATATATACGGTATCGGGATTGCCCCAAATCAATTTATCGTTTTCGTCCGGCAAACCGTATGTATCAAAAATCATATTCCAAAAATCTTCTTGGCGTTGCATTTTCTTTGCCATATTTTTGCGACTTGTATTCAGTGAATTATCCCCTAAATTCCGATAAACGATTTTGTAAACAACATTCATCGTTTCGGGCGAAGAATAAGAAACTTGAATCGTTTCGCGCGATTGCGGGCGCACATACGTTTCGCGGAAAACATAATGCACCTCATCCGATTCGGCATATTCCAAAATACATCTGCGAATATCATCAACAATCGTTAATCCATGTTGTTGCCGGCATACATTTTCGTAATAAGATGTTCTGAACAGCGGAATGGATTTTTCCACGCGTTGCAATGTATACCCGAGTTCGCTTAATTCATCATAAACGCTTTCGCTATCCCATCCGAAACCGATACCCGCCAATTTAAATTTTGAAACATCATGCCGATTTAAACTCATGGCGCGCGCTTTTTGCTCCATTACCTTTTGTGCACCGGCTTTATCGGATTCGGTCATTGTTAACGGCGTGCTGCGCTTAATCAAATCTTCATCTTTAATTTTTGATTCCGTATATTTTTCTTCTTCCAACGTTTCCTTTACTTTTTTGGACGACGGATCAATTTCAATCGTTGTATTCGGGAACGGCGCAATCACCAAGGAAGATAACGGCTCAGCATCCCTGCCCAATTTCGGTCTTTGTATGGTTCCGCCCGTTTTTGATACCTGCGTTTGCTCCGTTTCGGCAGTTTGCGGGGCTTTCGGGGTTAAGTCAATGCGTCTGCCCGTGCTTGAAGGAGTAGACGATGCCGTCGGGGCCGAAACGGTCGGAGCCGATTCGTATGCCGGAATATCCTCAAACAGAGGCACACTTTCCTGTGCCGACACATTTTGCGTTAAAAAAACAAAAATCAAGGCGATAATACTCTTTTTCATGTTATATCCTTGTAAAATTTATCTTGACCTTTTTGCAATATACGGTATTATATACTACATTTATGAACAGTATTAAATAATTTATTCGGAAAAGCAAGGAAAAAATGATGAGTACACTTAATTCTGTTGCAGTTTTCTGCGGAGGCAGTCCGGGAAGAAAGGCCATATATATGCAGGAAGCGCATCGCCTTGGGGAGATTTTGGCGCAGAACGAAATAAAATTAATCTACGGAGCCGGCACAACCGGACTGATGGGAGCCGTTGCCGACGGCGCCTTTTCCGAGAACGGCTATGTTATCGGCGCAACCATTCGCGAATTATACGATATTGAAAAACCCGAAAACGTGGCGGAACGCGCCAACAAGTTTGAAGTATGGGATTTAATGGCCGAACGTAAAGTTTCCATGGTCAGCCAATCGGATGCCATCTGTATTTTACCCGGCGGTTTCGGCACGATGGATGAACTGTTTGAAGTGTTAACATTGCGCCAACTAAACATTATCAAAGCCCCGATTATTGTTGTTAACATTGATGGATTTTATAACACCTTGGAGCAATTTATTTATGAAATGATCGGCGAAGGATTTGCAAAACCGTATCAATTAAAACTCCTCACCTTTGTGCATTCGGTTGATGAAGTATTGCCTGAAATCACAAAGCAAATGGAAGCCATCAACAAAGGCGAGGTATTGTAAATGAAAATCATGAAGCACACTTTATTGGCATTTATGATTGTAACGATTTGTTTGGCATGCGGTGCCTGTGCCACAAAGCCGACGGATCCCGAACAATTAAGAGTATACGAAGCGAATCACGATCCGTTAGAGCCGATGAATCGGGGTATCTTTGCATTCAATAATATGTTTGATGCCGTTATTTTGGAGCCGGTTGCCTACGGTTATCGTGCCGTGACAACACAAACAATCCGCACAGGCGTTACGAATTTTTACGATAACATGAGCGAAATGCGCAACATTGTCAACGGCGCACTGCAAGTAAACGGCACAAAAACAGCCAACGCAACCAAACGATTTTTAGCCAACACGTTTTGGGGATTTTTCGGTCTGATGGATGTTGCCTCCGACATGGGCATTCCCAAATATGATAACGATTTCGGGCAAACGCTGGCCGTCTGGGGTTGGCACACAAGCGATACATACTTAGTATTGCCGTTTTTCGGCCCCTCAAATCCGCGGGATATTTTCGGCACAATGGGAAACTTCATCACGCCGCCATCCATTTTGATTACGTGTATGACACCGTGGACATCTTATCCGTTAAACGGCGTCAATTACGTGCAAATGCGGGAACGCGCCATAGAATTTTTGGATAATTTACATAACTCCTCTGCCGATTACTATGCAACCATTCGCACAATGAGTCAACAAAATCGGCAAAAGGTAATTAACGATGCCTTGGGTCATGTTGATCAAGAAACACCCAAACAATACGAATTTGATATGGAATTTGATGATTTTGAATAAGGAGAACCAAAATGAAAAAACTATCACTCTTTTTGCTCGGTGCATTGATGTTTGCGCGAACAGCCGTTGCCGGTCCGGATGAAGCAACGGCATTTGTGAGCAAATTAGCAAACGAAATGATTGTAGATGTATTAGCCACCGAGAAACCGATGACGGAGAAATTGGATTTATTTCGCACGAAATTTCAAGCCGCCATTGATTTAAAATTTGTGGGGCAGTTTGTAATCGGCACTTATTGGCGAAAAGCAACGCCGGCCGAACGGGAAGCATTTTTAACGGCGTTTATGGATTTTGCCACAAAATCATGGGCTGATAAATTTAACTTGTATACTGGGCAAAAAATTACGTTTACGGGCACACGTCCCGCTCAAAAAGGGCAATTTTATGTTGACAGCCTCATTGAAAACAACCCTCCGGCAGAAGTGATTTGGCGCGTGCGCGAGAAAGACGGCACTTATAAAATTGTTGATATTGTTGTGGAAGGCGTCAGTATGGCATTAAGTTATCGGAATGAATACAGCTCCTTTTTGCAAAAGAATAACGGTAATTTAAGCGCCTTGACGAAAGAACTGGAACAAAAGAGTAAAAACTTTCAATTCAGTGAGCAAAAATAATCGCATAGAAAAAGCACAATTTTCATTGCGTTATTTTGGGAAATTCCGCAATCCCTTTTCGTTTGACAAATCCATAAATTTTTGTTAAAATGGAAAGCAACGATAACGGAGTGCGCTAAATGGATTTAACACAACAGCAGACGGATGCGGTTTATGACGCCATCGCGCGGAAAGTAACAGATTTCCGAAACGGTTTCAACACGAGCGGTTTGCTTTCATCAACCGCTTTGTGTGTGCCGAATTATACCATACCCTATTCAACAAGCACCCCTCTGTTTTATATGGCGGACGATAGCGGAACAGGCACAGCTTCGCTTGATGGCTTTACATACATAGCCACTCCGACTTACCTCCCGTTGCAAACCTTACCGATAGAGGTAACGGACGTTTCAAATGCAACGCCGGTGTATTCGGGATTTAGCGCATCGCAACTCATTTTAACCAATCCAGTCGTCTCTCCGTATATCTATGACGTTACCGCTTCCGATGCATTATCACCGCTCATATCTCCTTTACCGATGAGTGATATGACGACGGCGCTTTCAAGCGAATCCGAATCCATATCAAATACAAACCATCATCAAGAGGTTGATATACCCGAAACAACCGACACACCAAACGCTTTATCCGAAGAACCGCAAGAACAACTCTCGGCCTTTAATTATCTGCCGGATGATACTTTTATGTTGGCAACACTTCCTGTCGAGAATGATACGCTTTCAGCAGAGAATCAACAGTCTGACACCATGGATGAAATGGCGGAAACAACCTCATTACAAGAGTCGCTCAAATCAGCGGAAATACAAGCAGAGCAAGCCGATCCAAATACAGAAATAGCACTTTCCGAAGTAAGTGAGCTATTGTCCGTAAATGTGCCTACTGATATAGATATACGAGCGCGTTCTCAAATAATGCCTGTTCAAGCCGAGAATACGGTAGAAAATACCGTTATGACAAAGACGAATACTCAACCAACCACCGTTTTGTCAAATGAATCGGGCAAATTAACCGCCTCTGCCGAACAACAAAAAAAGATAACAAATCTCTCTGCCAAGAATCCCAAAACGCCGGCTATGAGTTTACAACAAAGCGCTTCTCAAAGCGGAATTGCATTGCAACAGGCGCAACAGGCACAACAGCAAGCGCAACAACAAAAAAGCAATCTGTTAGTCCGAACGGGAGACTGGATTCAACGCAACATTTTCGATCGTGTCGGCGATTGGATGCCCATCGGTATTTTAGGGAAAGCCGTAAAGATGGTGGGCAATGTGTTTACGGGTTTATTAAAAACAGTCGGACATCTTTTTGACGGGAATTGGAGTAATGCCGGCAAAACAGGTTTAAGTTGGCTCAAAGATACGGCTATTGTGGGTGGAACAACCGTCGGCGTTTATGCCCTCGGCAAGCAATTCGGTTGGTGGGGGAAATCCGATACAACAAATTCCGCAACTACGACAAGCTCCGCCACAACAGCAACTGCAACCAATTCAAACACAACCTTAAATACAAGTTCCGCCTCCCTCGCCATACAATCAAATACATCTCAAAACGCAACGGCACGGCTGGGGACACCTGTAACCTTAAACGAATCTGAGTCGACCCAAACGCTTATCCGCAATTCGCAACACACAAACGGATAGTCTAGTCTATTCTCTTACGATAGGAATACTCTGTTTGGTTCTAAAAATCCCTCCTGTTTGCTAGCGTAATGAAGTATACTCATGGGATTAACGGAATAAAAAAACTGTAAAACGTCCTAAAAATTCAGTATAAAAAACAACTGATACTTCACATTGTATCAGATACGCCGACAAACATTACAACACATAATTTGGGACATACCCCATTTCAGGTAAAAAATAAAGCCCCTGATAAAATCAAGGGTTTTTAAATGGCTCCAGCGGTAGGGCTCGAACCTACGACCGATCGGTTAACAGCCGATTGCTCTACCACTGAGCTACGCTGGAACAACGAGATATTTAATACACCTTTTTTTTGAAGAATGCAAGCATTTTTTTCATTTTTTATTATTTTTTTTACAAAACGATTTATTTTTTCCTCAATGAATGCCGTCACGGTTTGTTTTGACCTTCTTTATGCCCTCACCGGAACGGAAGAATTTTAGTTGACATTTCCTCTGAAACACACTAGAATGCACTCAATTAACAAAAGGATTTATATGCTTAAAAAGTGCACACAACGAATCAAACAAAATTCTTTCATTTTAAACTATACGCGCATGTGGCCGTTTGTCCGCCCGTATTGGGGAAGAGCATTGATTGCCACACTGATTACCATTCCAATCGGTTCGTTAGATGCAATTATTGCCCTCTCGCTAAAACCGTTTATGGATACGGTTATTATGGATAAAGGAGGAAGCACTCCTTTTAATCTACCATTGTATACAATTCCCGCATTCATTGTTTTATTTACGATTATACAAAGCGCATTAGATTATACATCATCTTATTTAAATGCTTGGGTCGGCGGAAAAATTACGAATGCGGTCAAGCAGAAAGTTTACGGCAAATTAGTTCGATGCGAACCGGCTTTTGTGGATAAAAATTCATCGGGATTTATTGCATTCAGATGCGATTCGGATCCTACGTTGGCGTGTTCCGGATTATTAACAAATCTAAAAGTTTTTACAACGCGCCTATTTTCATCCATCTCATTATTATTTGTTTTGCTTTACACATCATGGCAATTAGCCATTATTGCAATTATCGTTCTCGGAACGGCATTATGGCCATTAACGTTGATTCGAAAGAAAATCAAAGAAGTAGCCAGTCAATCCGTTGTGGCAGGCGGGGCCGTTTTAACAGCATTGAACGAAACATTTTCCGGTTTAAAAACAATTGCATCTTATAACTTGGAAAACGCACAGAATAATCGCTTTTCGGATGTATTGCGACAAATTTTCCGCCTGCAAATTAAATTGACGCAAAAAACGGCATGGCTTTCGCCGATGATGCACATTATTATTTCAATCGGTATAGCGGGAACAATTTGGTTTGGTAGCTATTTAATTCATTCCAAAATGATTACTCCCGGTGATTTTGTAGCGTTTATGACGGCATTGTTAATGCTTTATACTCCGATAAAAAATATCGGAAAAAATTTCGCCTCCGTTCAAAATTCATTTTTAGCCATTGAGCGTATTTTTGAATTTTTGGAAATGAAAATGAGTATTGCCGAAAAAAGAGGGGCGGTTGAATGTCCGAAAATTCAAAACGCCATTGAATATAAAGGGGTTAATTTTGGCTATACGCCCGACAGGTTAGTTTTAAAAAATATCAATTTAACCATTCGTAAAGGGGAAAAGATTGCACTTGTCGGTAATTCAGGTGGTGGGAAAACCACTATTGTCAATTTGTTACCTCGTTTTTATGAATTAACAAGCGGTGCCATTTTGATTGATGGTGTTAATATCGACGATATGAAATTATCATCATTGCGTGATAATATCGCCGTTGTTTTTCAAGATAACTTCTTATTTAACGGCACAATTCGCGAAAATATTATGCTTGGGCGACCGCAAGCCACAAAAGAAGAAGTGGAGCGTGCGCTTAAATCAGCCTGTCTGGATGAATTTATCGGCACACTCCCCGAAGGGCTGGATACGGAAATCGGGGAACGCGGTGTTTTATTATCCGGCGGGCAAAAGCAACGCGTTGCCATAGCCAGAGCGTTTTTAAAGAACGCACCGATTGTGATTTTAGATGAAGCAACATCAGCTTTGGATAATAAATCGGAAGCAATCGTACAACAGGCTATTGATAACTTAATGCAAGATAGGACGGTATTTGTTATTGCTCACAGGCTATCAACGATACAAAGTGCCGATCAGATTGTCGTCATCAACAGTGGCGAAATTGTAGAAGCGGGCACACATGACGAATTGCTTGCGAAACACGGCGCCTACTATGCGCTTCACTCGGCACAATTCAAAGGGAAAGAAGAGCATCACGCGCATTGAAATGAGCGAAAAGGCTAAACGCGAAATTGCGAAAAATAAAAAAAGGTTAGGAAAAGCGAAAAAAGTGCTTGACAAAGTGAAAGAAAGAGCATATAAGAGTGGGACAAACGGAATGTAGCTCAGCCTGGTAGAGTACTACGTTCGGGACGTAGGGGCCAAGGGTTCGAATCCCTTCATTCCGACCATTGATAGAAAGACGATGTTAATGTCGTCTTTTTTTGTTATGGACTACATAAGAAGAACATACAAAAGAAACATGTTCGGCGCAAAGGAAAAAGTCACGTGAGAACATGATGTTTTCTGTTCTCATATCATGATGGTTTATTGCCTTCAACTACCCATATTACAAATCATTTAATGAAAAAGTATATGGACGTTTTGGCAAGCTTATTACCTAAAACAGAGATTTCCTCTGATACATTTGAATGTATTTTAAACCGATATGGGTATAAGAATATGGTCACACAAATCCCATTTATACTCCGCAAATGATTTCGTATTTAAAAAAATATTCTCAGAGAACCCCCTCTTTGACAATCCTACTACTGCTTGTCAAAAGAGGCAAAGAAAGATGCTAGTGCTTAACAATTCTTATTATAGGAGCATCTTTCGATACATCAACTTCAATTTCACCACCTATCGGATATGTGGCAATGGGAGTTGTATGTCCTATGTCTAAATTCCCAATTATAGGAAGACATGACAACTCATTTTTTGCGATAATTTGTTCCAGCAATTTTCTTGTCATCTTTGTTTTATCTTGAAAACGTCCAATTAAAATGGCCCTAACACCAGAAAAATCTTTTTGCTGTATTAGTGATTGCAACATACGATCAAAAACTTCCGGCGATACCTCTTCATCTTCTTCTAAAAACAAAATACTACCTTCTAAACCCGGCCAAAATTTTGTCCCTTGGAGCGATGCTATACATCGCACATGTCCTCCAACTAATTTTCCAGATATATTACCCTTCGACCCACGATTCAAAATCCAAAATGGATCGTTTTTTCTAAAATCTCTTTTTTCTTGATCTAAAAACCAAGGATCATCACTAAAAACAGGGGAAGGAGATATTTGATAGGGCATATCATTTAATAAGCACTTTTTAAAATAATCAAAGGTATACTCAAATCCCTTAATCATACCAAAACTTGAAAAGTGAGGACCCGAATACGTTACCATTCCTGTTTGTGAAGTGATAGCGTGAGCTAGGCAAGTTATATCAGAAAAACCACACAGAATTTTTGGGTTTTTACTAATTAACTCATAATCTAATTTATCAATTAATTGATTTGTGTTAAAGCCACCAATTGCAGTTAAAACAGCATCTACATTTGGATCTCTAAAGGCTTCATGTATATCATCCAAACGTTGCTGAATAGAAGATGAACAAAAATCATCGATAATATCAATATTCTTAGAATAAGAAACAGAAATTTCAAGTTCTGCAAATCTATCTTTAGCTATTTGACGACAATTTTCTGAAATAATCGCGAAACTTCTTGCAGGCGCTATAACTCGAATATGAGAACCCTTTGTCAGTTTTTTAGGATAAATCATTTTTCCCTCTCCGTACTGTTTTTATATTAACAGTATAAATATTATTTTCTTTAACGTCAACCTGAACTTTTCTTGACTTTATCAATTTTTACGATAAAACAATATTGAATTTTATCATATTTTTTCCCTTTTCAACGGAAATTTCTTGATTGATTATTTTTTGAAAAAAAACATATTGACTTTTCTATATATAGTGTTTACAATAGATATTGTTTTGGATATATAGGAGACAAATATGAAAAAAACATTTTTACAATCTCTACTGATACTTCTACTGGCAACAAAAGAAGCCGTTGCGAATCCGGCATGCGTTGTCTGCACGGTTGCCATCGGTGCCTCGTTATCCGTTGCGCGAGAACTCGGCATTGATGATAACATTGTCGGCCTCTGGTTAGGAGCACTCTTAACACTGCTCGGATACTGGACAATTTTTTGGTTTAATAAAAAGCACTGGAATTTCTGGGGACGGGATATTTTTTTACTTTTGCTCTCGTTTTCCTTAGTCGGCGCCATTTACATAAAAGATTTGGTGTATACACCACGCGTTATCGGCTGGATTTTATATATGGATACATTCCTCTTTTCAGCCATTTTGGGCGCGTTCATTTTTATTTTCGCGGAAAAGTTGTATGACTATCTAAAACAAAAAAATGGCGGACATGCCCACTTCCCTTTTGAGAAAGTAGTTTTACCAATGGCACTGTTGGGTATTGCCAGCTTATACTTCACCTACTTCCCACTTTATTATTAAGAAAGGAGACAAACATGAAAAAAATTGATAACATTAAAGAATTTGTGGAAAAAATCGATTCTGCCAAAAAACTCAATCCGAAAGATTTATCTTCCGATCAAGATTTGACAATCGGCATTATGAATTTAATTTCCATTGAAGAGCATCTGGTTTTTTCGGGAGCCAAAACGGGCAAAGATTCTTTTTATGCGCTGATTCAAAATATTCGCGAATTACGCAAAAACTTAATGCAAAAAGTGATTCCCGCTTATGAAGGAGAAGTCTGGTGCATTTCAAAGCACTTGCTGGCCTCTTCCATGCGCTTGATGGAAGTCGGAACGAAGCAACAAAGCCTCGACAATCGCGAAGAAGCCTATAAATTATTCAACCAGGCGTATGATTTATATTGCTTATTCTGGGGCTTAAATATGAATATGCTCAACGTTTCCGATGTTAAGTGGATTGAAGATAAAGAAGGTGATATCAAAACGCTTTCTGAAAAAGCGGAAAAAAATCTATCCCCTTTACCGACAGATAAATCCACACAGGAAGAAACAAATGCCTTTGGCAAAATGAAAGCATTTGTGAAAAAAGCGGTTGATTGTTGTATTGAATAAAGAAAGGAGGCTCTCATGAAAAGAATTTTATCTCTTTTATTCGGCGGGTTATGTATTTCTCATTTAGCCGTTGCGCAAGAAATGACACCCGTTTATCAATCGGACAAAATAAACGATGAAACAATTTATTTTTTTACCAAAGATATGTGTCCGTATTGCAACCATGCGGCAACTTACATTGCTACGCACTATCCGAAATTAAATGTAGAATTTAAAGATATTACCACGGAAGAAAATATGGAGTTGATGATTGCCTGTGCCGATAAATTCAAGTTGAATAAGCGCCAGCTCGGCACACCGCTTATTTGCATGGGTCAACATTATATTTTGGGCTGGTCGGAAAGCGAAGCAAAGAATTTCGATTCGTATGTTAAAGACTTTTTGCCTGCACAATAATCCGTAATAAATATATCGTATTTCATCAGGTTGCAATCATCCAGATTGCAACCTTTTTTATTTGTGCGCGCCTTAACACATTGATACATCTACCATGCAATGCACATAAAAATTTCTGTTGCGCAACGCCGTTTAATCCACCGATTTAAAAATTTTTCAAACACGATAACATAAAAAAGGAAGAAGGATACTCTCCCCAACCTATTAAACTATTTCTGATATATCTTTTAATGGCGATTTAAATATAAAAAAACCACCGATAAAAATCGGTAGCCCTTCAAAACATCAAAAAGATGGTGCCGATTGGGTGACTCGAACACCCGACCCACGCATTACGAATGCGTTGCTCTACCAACTGAGCTAAATCGGCGCATGAGTATGTATAGCGCATCTTTTACAAAAAAGCAAGAAAAAAAAACATTCTTATTCACTTTTTTTACAGATACCGGCGTCACCCGTTTATAACAAACAAAAAAGCCCCCGAAACAGGATCATCACCCAAAGTTTATATAAAAACACTTTCGTTTTGAAAGGTGCTATAATAGGTTTGTTTGCAATTTTAGACAAGACAAAAATTGTGGGGATAAAGTTCTATCCCCACTTATCAAAATACATAATTCCTTACATATAGTTTATCTAACAACATCAATAAAATAGCAGGGATCAAGCGTTATTGCTGAATGAAAGGAGTCTATATTAGATATTTCCTCCCTAAATATCAAAATATTTTTGTGCTCTTTCCCTGCCTAATTCTTTAAATTTATCAAGGTCAAAAACACCATTTTGTGCTACAATAGTATCAAAGACATCTGCTGCAAACCCATTACGGGATGGCTGTCTAAATACATATATACAATTTTTGAGTTTAGGATTTTTATTGATTAAATCATTAAATGCTATTTGGAAATATGTAAAAAATTTATCTTGGGGAAAAGAATTATTACGTAATTTCTCTTTTTCAACAAAATGATAGTAACCTACAATCCATATTTCTGCATCTGATTTTAAGGCAATGTCAACTAATAATTCAGCCGTTTCTTTTTGACTGGTAATAAAGTTGTCTTTTTTTCTAAATTCTTTTAATTTCTCTGTATTTTTTGTGTAAAAAGGTGTTTTATTAAAGTAAAAAACCTCCTTTTCTTTGGCCCATTTATTCATAAAGTTACGGATGTAAGACGTCTGTCCGATAAAATAGCCTTGTCGACCATATTTACCGTTATATTCATCTTCCCCGGGATTATCACCAACAATAATATACCTAAATTTGTCGGCATTTTTAATTTTATCTTCTAATTCCTTCAAAAAATTATCTCCTTTGGGTTCTGATATTTTAGGAATGATTTCCTCATCTTTATATTTACTAAAAAATTCGTATAATTTGCCTTTTGTATTCATGTAATACTCCCTTTCATACCTTTTTATGGAGGTAGCCTAGCTCTGTTTGATACCAATGTCAATTAATTTGTTTCTTACTTTAACAAAATTAAGTAATTTGTTGGGTTTATAAAAAGAAATAAAAATCCTATTCTTTAATAAAAGGATAATATCTTTCAGGTATAATATGAGAGAAAATATTCAAATAGTCCTCTCTTTTTTAGTGCTTCCATTTGACAACGGCAATAAACCGGACCACTTTTATCTGTAGCAACACATAAATCTATAGCCTTTTGAATTAAATCACCTTGTGTTTGGGATTTTGCATCTTCTTTTTGTTCTGAATCAGATTTACCCTCTTCCCCTTTCATACAAGAATCATAGGATTCTTGATAAATGCGCTTTTTCTTTGCTGTGGGTAAACGAGAATCACTTTTAGGTGCCTTTAAAATATCGAAGGGATCTTCGTAAGTTAACGCATATCGAAACGTTGAATCAAAAGTGGATTCTGCCATTGCCTTATTCAATGATGTAACAAGGCATTTTGCTTCTTTCTCGGGCAACACTTCTTCATCAATCAAAAACCCAATCCCTTTTTGAACCAACTCATCATGTTTTAATGAATAGACACCTTTAATAGCCCATGCCGGCATCGACAAAAAAAGAGAGGCAACCGAATAGTAAAAATGTTTTTAACGATGTTTTAATTTTGTTTTTCCGTTCATTTCGTATTTTTAATTAAGTTTTCTGCCTGTTTTTTCCCAAAATCATGGAAATAACCAATCAGTTTTTCAAATTCTGTTTTAGAACAGGCTTTATGCATTGCTTGCATAAAATCCACGCAAAACCAATTATTTGATGGATGACCAAATACAAAAAGATTGGATTTATCGTTTAATTTTTTTTGAATAACCGCCCAAAAATATGAAAATTTTTCGAACTCTTTGCCAAGTATCCATAATTTTATTTTAGGATTCTTATTACAAATATTTGCGATGAAGTTAGCCATGATTTCTTGATCTTGCTGACTTTTTTGTAAATTTTTGGTTCGTGGCGTAGAAATAAAGCTTTTGTTCAGAAAAAGAACTCTTTCTGGCCACCGTTCCGGCCCTTGTTTTAACGCATCTATCAAAATGTCTCTGATATATTGTGTTCGCCCTGCAAAATAATATTGCTTGTCAAATTCCGTTTTACCCGGATTATCTCCAACAACAATGTATTCTAAATCACTTATATCTTTTGTGGCTATGTTTTTAATAAACTTTCTCCCGTTACTATCAAAAGGATCCGGTACTATTTTTTGCTTTGAATTAAAATGACACCAATCCTTTATATCATTTTGCCACTGAATAACTAAATCTTTCATACAGTCTTTCCTTTCATATCTTTTTATGGAGGTAGCCTAGCTCTGTTTGATACCAATGTCAAGCAGTTTATTTCTTATTTTAATAAAATTAAGTAATTTATTGGGTTTATAAAAAGAAATAAAAATCCAATCTTTTAATAAAAGGATAATATCTTGCAGGTATAATATGAGAGAAAATATTCAAATTGGCAAACAAATTCGGGCTGCTCGGAATACAAAAAAACTCTCTCAGGCACAATTAGCCGAGATGATAGGATGTTCTTGTAAAACAATCAGCAATATCGAAAATGATAAGCCTCCTGAATTAAAACAACTTGTCAATATATGTGATGTTTTGGATTTAAGTTTGGACACTCTGTTGGATTTGGGAACACACAAAGTTTCATCCGGGGTGGAAGATAGCGCTCTTGTCAAACGTGAGGCCCTCAAACAAAAACTAAGTGTAGAAGACTTTCAAAATTTAAACACCATTTTAGAACAGATTTATTTGTAAAATAGTAATCAAATCAAGGCATTAAAGTTAATTATTGAGCTTTGGAAATAAAATTTTTTTAAAATTTTTCACTTTTTTTTATATATATATAAATTAAAAAATAAAAATAAACGATATATAGATATAGATGCCATGTCATCGTGTCTTTCATAATGGCATACATCTACCGACAGATTTGTTTATTTTGAAACTGCTTACGAGTGGTAATTGATTATTATTATTTATTTGAATTTAATTGGATTAGTTGTTGGTTTTGGTATCAAAATGATAGGATTGTTATTTTGATTTTTATAACTTATTAAAAAAAGGATAAAATATGACTATATTAATAGTTCAAAATACAGTTGGCATTAGTTTGGGCAAATGTGATCAAAATAAAAAATTGGATGATTTTACGCCAATGGATTATCAAAGTTTTTTGGAAAAATACGATGATTTTTTGATAAATTCACCAGATTTTAAAAAGGTATTGGATTCAAAAAAGGAAAATAAGCAACAACCAGGTTTTTTATTTGTAAAAGAAATTGACGATCAGGTTCAATATGAAGATGCGGAAAATTTAGCAAAGCAATATCAAATGGATTCAATGGTGTGGTTAGGCTTAAAAATGGCAACTATGGGATTTATTCAAAAAGATGGAATCTACATATATGCAAATAACAAATGGTATGAACAAAAAGACGATGGCGGTTATAAAAGAGTAATTTTAGAGAGACCTGCCTTTAATGATTATTATTTGGAAACAGCTGAATGGCATGCCCAAAAATTGATTGACTTCATTAAAAATGATGATTTTCATTTTGAATGGTCTTATTTAGAGGCTTGTTTCGATGCAAAAGATGACGCGGAAGAGTGGTTGCAAAATCTAAAAAGATTTTGGAATTACATGCTGAACTGTAAGGAAAAGATGACATCAGAAAACAGTGTCAAATGGCGTCTGAGGTGTATTTATAATGGACCGCTGCCATCTGATTTGTTTGCATGCTATAAAATGATGCAGGATGCGTCTTACTTTAAACGACGAAAAAGCAGCATTATCAGAAAAAAGGAATACCGATTCATACCAAAAGAATATAGGATTAACTGCTTCATTCATAAAAGAATTTTGTTTTATACCACAGAAGTGGTTATTATGTTGCTTTCTTTGTTAAAGAAATATCAGTGTTGTCCTGGTTGGGTATATCATGTTCTTTTTGAAGAAACAGCAAAACAAAGGAAAAATAACTAATTAAAAATGAAAATTTTTAAAGTGGCTAGGTTCTGGATGGAACCTACTCATAGTGTCATAAGATATTTATAAATTAAAATAATAAATTGTCTTTTGGATAAAACGAATCGGGATAAAAAATCAAAAATTTAACCTTCAAAAAGGATAAAATTTGGGATAAATAAATTTAAAATAAAAATTATATAAATCAAAAATCAAATAAAACTATTATTTTCAAATAGTTATTCTGTATGTTATAATAAATTTATTTAAATTGACATTATTTAATAATGTCGTAGCTTCTTTTTACAAAACACAATGGTGTGTTTTGTTATCAAAGTAAAAGGAATAAAAAATGATAAATTTAAAAAATATGGCTTTAGAAATTGTGCCTTCAAACAATTTCATTATGAATATCTCAAATGAATTGCCGGCTGATGTTAAAGGATTGGTTGACATTTTTAACAGATCTTTTTCTTATAAGTGGCATGAGTCAAAAGAGAGAACAAGAGCATTAAATAAAATTTGGTGGAATCTGTTTAAGAGAGATCAACTTGATCAATCTCTAACAGTTAATCAATATGCAAATACTCTTCCGCTTCAAATTGACTGCGATTTAAAAAATGTATCTATGTTTTTTGAACAACTGGAAAAAGGTGATCGCATTACTCCTTATCTTTATGCTTTTGTTTCTCAAGAATTGAAAAGGCCTAAAAATGAGAAAAGACCGCCCAAAGAGTGGATTTTTCACCTTTATTTAAATAAAATCGTGGTTGTGGTTCTGAAAAAATTGTTGGAATATCGCATTTCGCAATGTGAATTTGAACAACGAATCCAAGGTAGCTGAATTGGGTTAGTATCCATTGGTTAGACAATGGATACTACCACCAAATTTTGAAATTTTACGTGCATTGATGGGGATGACCGGCTTATGAGTATGGTTTTGAATAATGTTCAATACCTCCTCATCTGTCGGCATATCATAAATGGGAAGTAAAATGATTTTGCTTGTCTGTAAGAAATTGACATAGACACCTTTAACGCTTTCCCACCCATAATATTTTTCATAAGTTGGCTTACACGGAATATCTACTAATTTGATATGGGGACATGCCTGTTGCAAAATTTGATGACATTTCTTTAATTCTTTGCTGTTGGGTTCATTGATGATGAGCGTTGTATCATCTAAAAATTGCATCATACCATCAATATGGGCAATCGTGTCGCCAGTTTCATAGGGAAGCCATATCATCTGTTGAATGCCAAATAATTCTGCCATCAACAGATTCATTTCTTTTTGACTGATGTTATTCAGTTCTAACGGTTTTTTCGTTGCAATACCTATACCTTGCCTGTTTGCAATTAAATTACCGCCATCAAATCGGATAGGCAAAGGGATCGGAAAATCATGAAAATGTTTCAGACATTCTGATTGAATCGGAAAATCATGAAAATGTTTCAGACATTCTGATTGAATCTGCTCACTTTTGGAAAATGATTGATAGGGCGGTTTATATAACAACGGAATAGCGTTTTTATCGGTAAAAAAGGGGGCAAAATCTCTTATCCAAATGTCAGGTAAATCCAATATATGAACTTCATGATACTTTTCTAATGTGTTTTTCAGGCGTTGAAAAATATCCGAATAGCATCCTTCATATATTTTTTCTATTTTCTTATTGGGCTTTGCAAGCAAAATTGTGTTCGGCTCTGTAATCAGCATACTTTTATCCTTTCTGAATCGGATTATAGCACATTTTTGAGCCGAAGTGTTTTTTATAAACAAAAGGCGTTATTATCCATAACTTCTTGTTTTTCAATAAGATGTAAAATTTTTTACAATCATCCTGTTATTAAAAATTATATTTTTTATTTTTAGATAAATATATACCTAACACTTAAATGAAAGGTAAAAAATGATAGAGAAAATTGAAAGCAAACGAAGATCAACACCACACTATCGAGCCAGAATCAGGATTAAAAATTTAATTGATAAATCAAAGACATTTGCTTATTATGATGATGCGGCCAGATGGTATCATCAGCAAATGGCCGATATTGACAATTTTACAAGGGCACATGGTTATGGGTCCAGTAAAGCCACATTGGCACAGGCGATTGATAAGTATATCAAAGAGCATAAAATCAAATCATTATCTATGTCTATTTTGAATTGGTGGAAAGCAAAACTGGGATATAAATTATTGACAGCTATTACCACGACAGATATTGTGGCCTGTCGTTCAGAACTGATGACGACAGAATATCAAGTCGGTCATCAATTCAGATCAAGACAACCGGCAACAATCAACAAATATGTTATCGTTTTAAGTGGCTTGATGACGACGGCCATGAAAGAATGGCAAATTATTTCTTCTAATCCTTGTCAACAGATTAAAAAATTAAAAGAACCCAGAGGACGCACGCGTTATTTGACTCATGACGAAATCAAATTATTGTTGAATGCCTGTCAAAAATCTAAAATGCCTTACTTGTATCCGATTGTTGTGATTGCTTTAAGCACAGGCGCACGCAGATCTGAAATTTTAAAATTAAAGTGGAAAAATGTGATGCTGGATGAACATCGGTTGATTTTTGAAGACACAAAAAACGGAGATACACGCAGCGTGCCTTTATGCGGGACTGCTTATGATATTCTGGTGCAGATTAAAAATGCAACAGATAAAAGTCATGATTTTGACTTTGTGTTTCAAGGACGAATAAAAGGAAAAACTTTTGATTTTAAAAAAGCATGGAAAACAGCACTTAAAACAGCCGGTATTCAAGATTTCAGATTTCATGATTTAAGGCATACGGCCGCCACTTATTTACTTCGGACAGGTATTGGCTTGATTCCGCTTTCTGAGATTTTAGGACATCACACAATGGATATGTTTAAACGCTATGCACATGTTATGACGGATTATAAACAAAAGTTCGTTGAAAATATGAATCAGAGTATTTTTCAATAGGAGGCTATATGAACCGGCAAGATGAAAAGTTTAAAGAGGAAATGCAAAAGTGGATGCTTGATTTGGCCCAAAATTACAATGTCTGCTTAACCTTTCAATTTAATAAGGATGATATTACGGAAAATGAGGCTAAAAAAGCAATTAAGGTTGCTTTCGGAACGCTTTACCGGAAGATATTAGGCAGAAAATGGTATCTAAAGCAATCGGAACAATATCCTTTTATTGGTTTTCAAGAGATGGGAAAATCAGGAATGAACAGGCACTATCATTTTATGTTAAAGGTTGAATCTGTTAATTTTTGCACACTTTGCAGGTTGATTGTTTACCTGAATAAAGGTGTTCAAAAAATTGTCAAATCAGCCAAAGTGCATGTTGAACCGCTGTATAATATAGCGTGGGGCTCATATATTGCAAAAGAGGTAAAATCTGACAATAACACTCTAATGACAGAAAAAGATTTGAGGGTGGAAAGGGAACAAAAATGACAAGGTTATTTACTTTTGAAAAGACTCCGGTAAGGTCAATAGTCTATGCAAAATTTTTTAAAAAATAAAATTTAAAAATAGGGCAAAAAGAACCCAAAAAAGTCCTAAATTGAGAGTTTACAAAAACAGGCTATTGAAAAATAAGAAAAGTTTTTTGATTGGCGATGCCTTACGAATGCGTTGCTCTACCAACTGAGCTAAATCGGCGTATGAGTATGTATAGCGCATCTTTTACAAAAAAGCAAGAAAAAAAACATTCTTATTCACTTTTTTTACAGATACCGGCGTCACCCGTTTATAACAAACAAAAAAGCCCCCGAAACAGGGGCTTTTTTGGAAAATAACTAGCGTGTGGCTGAGTTATCCCACGTATTAGCCGTTTTTTCGGACGAACACATATTCCGCCATTCGGTTTGCTCAACCGGTTTTGAGGTATAGCCGTTTTGCTTAGCAACCATTCCACACGCAAATGACATACCGTCTTTAAAACTTGCACGATACACACTTGCCGTAATATTATCACCGTGTCCTGTTAAAATGTTGTTCATCTGGAAATGCTCCTTCCTTTTCTATAAACTTTTCAAAAGTGAGCGTATCATAAATTCACGCCTCTGTCAACATCTTTTTATAAAATTTTGTGTCTACCGATGATCCTCCGGCGCTGTTTTGCGCTCATCCAAAATCAAAACACCGCCGTTGGCATGCGGTATCATCAGCCGACGAATAATTTGCCCTCCCGGTAAATACAGGAATTCCTCTGTTGTCCGCGTCAGCTGTGCGAACATACTTAACTGCACTTTTTTATATTGCGCAAAATCTTTCACCTGAGGCAACAAACCTTTTTCCTGAATTTTATCTAAAAATGCCGAATAGAGGGGCTCTTTTTTCAACCAATGCGAATCAATGCCCCAAAGTTCGCAGAACGCATTGTTGAAAAACGTTAAATGCGCGGTTGAATCAAACAACACAACCCCGAACGGTATTTCTTTCAAAACGGCTTTATGCGCTCTCTCGGCATCGGCCAGCAAAGCAGATAAGCCCTCTTCCGTTGTTTTATCTTGCCCGTATTTCAGCACATACGGCAAATCTTTGCCCAGCGATAAACCCAGTTCCACCCAATGCATATCCGCAAAATCTTCCTGCGAATCGGCGTAGGCTTTATTCGCAAAGCAAACCGTGCCCTCTTTATCTTCCACATAAATAGGGAAAGGGAGCGTATTAAGTGTTTTCGTTAAAATCTCGCGCTGTTGCAATAAACGCGTATAGGCTTGTCTTTCTTCTATCAACAGGGCGGTTTTCCGCGTCATATCCTTAAACCACATAACGTAAGAATTTTGCCGTGTATCCGATACAAACAAAACTCGCCCGATAACAGCCAAAAACAAGCGTTTATTTTCCGTTGCCACGGTCAACTCAAACGGCATTCCCTTTTGCACTAAATTTTGAAACGATTCCGATAATAATTTAGCATCTTGAATATCCAAACGCGCCAAAACCGTGCTTAATGAAGCATCCGTTTCAACAATATCCAATAATAAGCAGAGTCGACGGGAACACCTTGTATACTCCTTTCCGTTCAATCGCGTCATACAGAAATACCCATCGGGAGCCGATTCGAGAATATCCTCCATTTGATTAGCCGTTTCCATACTTTTGCGCGCTTTTTTTCTCAAATGAGAAACAACCGATACGGCAAACACCACGCCCGAAAGCATGAAAAACGCAAACCATAAAAATACGATTGTCAATAAATCCATTCGCGAACCTTATTCAAAATATTTCGTTCAGGATACCGTTTTTTTAATTTCTTTGCAAGGGGGTTCTGAAAGAAAGTGCTTCCGAAATATGGATTTTTGTAATTTGTTCGGATTCGGTCATATCTGCAATCGTTCGCGCCACCCGAATAATGCGGTGATACCCGCGTGCCGATAAATTTAATTTCTCCGCTGCCTGTTGCAATAATTTCAAAGCATCAGCCTCCATCGGCGCAATTTTTTCCAAAAAAGCCCCATCTGCCTGCGCATTATTTGTATAGGGCGTATTTTTGAAGCGCTCACCTGCAAATGCACGGGCTTTTTGAACACGCTCACGTACAACGGCGGACGTTTCGCCCTTTGGAATAAAGGTCAACTCCCACGGATTAACAGCCGGCACTTCTACTTGTAAATCAATTCTATCTAAAAGCGGTCCGGATAATTTTGCCAGATATTCGGCACCGCATTTTGGTGCCCGAGCGCATTCATGTCCGCTCACACCCAAATACCCGCATCGGCAAGGGTTCATCGCCGCTATTAACTGAAAACGCGCCGGATAACTCACATGCGCATTGGCTCTTGAAACGGAAATACTGCCTGTTTCCAAGGGTTGACGCAACGATTCCAAAGTAGCCCGACTAAACTCGGGCAATTCGTCTAAAAACAAAATTCCGCGATGTGCCAATGAAATTTCGCCCGGTTTTGCCGACGATCCACCACCGACGAGCGCCGGCGTTGTTGCCGAATGGTGCGGTGCGCGAAACGGGCGTGTTGTAATCAAATGCCCGTCGCGCAATTTGCCTGCGATAGAATGAATTTGACTCACTTCCAGCATTTCATTTTTTGTCATGGGCGGTAAAATCGTTGCCAATCGTGACGCCAACATAGATTTACCCGACCCCGGAGGCCCAATCATTAACATATTATGTCCGCCGACGGCAGCAACCTCCAAAGCACGTTTGGCAATTTCCTGACCTTTTATTTCGCTCAAATCCATAAAAGTATTTTCTTGAAATAACTCGTCCGTAGCGGAAGGCATGGGAATCGGCGTATTATTTTTAAAATAGTTAATCAACTGAATTAAATTTTGCGGAGCCAGCAAGGGGGTCGCTTCCGCCCATCCGGCTTCTTTTCCCTGCTCGGCCGGACAAACAATTCCCATTCCGGCGCGCATCGCAGCCATGGCAGCCGGCAAAACACCCGAAACGGCACGAATAGAACCATCTAACCCCAGCTCTCCCATCATAATGAATGAAGAAATGGTGGCAGGCTCAATAACACCCATTGCCGCCAAAAGCGCAACGGCAATCGGCAAATCATAATGCGTCCCTTCCTTGACAACATCGGCCGGCGCTAAATTGACGGTGATATGTTGCGCAGGCAACATCATACCGAGCGAATGAAGTGCCGCACGCACCCGTTCCCGACTTTCGGCAATGGCTTTATCCGCTAAGCCGACAATCGTAAAAGAAGGCAAACCGTTTGTTAATTGAACTTCCGTACTGATTTTTAAAACATCAACGCCCGAAAAGGCAACCGTATACGTTGTTGCAAGCATTTCTCTCCCTGTTATAAATCAATTTATTTTCCTTTTTGGATTACCACCGTGGAATTGTATTATCATCCCATTCCGTATCGGGATAGCCGGATGTATTTTTCTCGGCGCGAACGGGAACGGGTTTCACAGCCGTATTACCCTGCGTTTGTGTATATCCTTGCTGTTGATAGGAAGCGATACACATCACATCTACTGCGGCACATTGAACCGTTTCATTGCGATTCGGATTTTTAAAGTAAACCACATCATTATTACTATTTGATTGAGCGGGTGTAAAATCAGGAGCCGCCCAAGAAGGATAAACGCGCTCTTTTTGTTGAACAGGCGTGGCTTTTTGAGGCAAGGCAACCTCTTTTTTAATCGTCGGCTTCGGCACGGAAACCGGCGCCGGTGTTGCCGAATAAGCCGTTGAAATTTGTTGCGGTTGAACAATCGGTGTGCTCGGAGCAACAACACTCTGCGCAGGAATGGTTATCTGTTGCGCATTATTAAAAGGTTGAACCTGTGCACCATACTGAGCATACGGCAAAACCGTCGGTTGCGGTGTATATTGCGGGATAACGATTGTCTGCACAAGCGGTTGTGTCGCCTGCGGTTGAGTTGTTTGGGTTGGGGCTTGCGTCGGGACAGGATTAATATTCATCGGTGTAGTAACGGATTGAGGTCTGTTTGAACCTGTATAATTCGCACTACCTTCCCGATAAGACTGATAAATGGGCGCACGCAAACTATCCGATGAACCACCTTGTTCGGCATCTTGATAATAGCATCCCGTCAACAAACAAAAAGAAACAAACAGAAGACCCTGATATTTCATGTTACCCTCTACAAAAATACACTCGAACGAGCCCAATATAACAAATTTCTCAAAAAAAGAAAACATTTTTTTACAAAATAGCCATTTTTCATGTTAAAAATATGATGATGTCACCCAAAAACAGCGTTTTTAAAATTTTTTTGTGTTGAATTTTAGATAGAAGCTCCTCAAATTTTTTATATACCCTACATACCACATACGGGTTAAGGCTATTTAAAGATAAAAAATAAGAGAAGCATATCTCAAAACGAATCGATGCAATCTTGCAATGCATTTTCGCTTATTCTTTCAGGACGCAATAATTGCCATCCAACGTGCGTTCTTCATAACATTCCATACAAGCATCGGTCATATTTTGAACATTCACGCGTTCTTCGGTATCACAGGGATAACATTTATTATCTCTACCACGTAACGGGGCATCTGCGGGGCATTTGGGGACACACATGTCGTTGTATCTATTGCGTGTATCCGGGCATTTTTCGCAACCATCATGAGTTATACCAGATACATTTATATTTTTTTCCTCCTCACAAGGATGACATTTCCCATTTTGACTGGTAAACGTATTTTCTCCACATGAAATTGAGCAATATTCATCTCCTATCCCATTCGCTACACGATTCGAACATTTCTGACTACAAATTTCTGTTGCGCTTCCAACGGATATCGGATCAGGATACTCACAATCATAACACTTTCCATCATCCCCACGAATTTGTTCATCTGGGCAATTCAATATGCAATAGTTACCTTGTTTTTCTCGATCAATACACTGTTCACAGCCGTTATGCTGGACTCCCTCAATAATAATATTTTTTGGTTCATCACAAGAATAACAATCACCTTTATTAGATGTAAATGTACCCTCTTGACAAGGCAATGAACAATATATGTCATATTGCCCATTTGCTACGCGATTTTGGCAAGTTTGAGTACAAACATACTTTGCCCCATCCAATCTTATTGGATAGGGGTATTCGCAATCATAACAAACACCGTCTGCGCCCCGAATTTGTCCTTTTGGACAATCTAATATACATATATCGACATATTTTGTTCTATTTTTACAGCGCTCACAACCATCATGAGTCACCCCATTCACACTAACATTTTTCGGTTCATTGCAACTATAACAATTTCCAAACGAGCCTGTAAAAAAAACATCTTCACACGGAATTGAGCAAAACTTATCATTCCCATTTGCCACTCGATTTGGACACGTTTGTGTGCATCTATTCACAGCATCTCTCATTCCTATCGGATCTGGATACTCGCAATCATAACATTTTCCGTCATCTCCACGGATTTCATTTTCTCCACAAGGAAGCACGCATTTATTATTCCATATTTCTCTGTTTGGGCAAGCGTTGCAGTTTTCATTGACGCCCGTGACGTCTACACCGTTTGCTTCCTCACACGTATAGCACTTACCGTTTTTATCAATCAGTGGCTTAAACCAGGGGCAACATTGGTCACCTGCCACATTGCAACAATAGCCGTTCATCGTGGACGGGCAACAATACGGCCCCGCCCACCTGTCGCTCGTGCAACAGACTTGACTCCCCGTTAAAATATCTTGCCTGCA
>CALXVP010000018.1 GCA_944392125.1 uncultured Alphaproteobacteria bacterium
GCAGCAACAGACGTTTCTGATTATGACTCCTTTTACGCCGCATATAAGTCATACGAAGCACCCGAAAATAATCTGACAATCACAGGTACTTTAAGTGCCGACACAACCATCGGACGTCCCGGCTCATCTGTTACAAACATAGACGGTTCATCTTTCGGTTTTTTAGGAAACAGCATGAACGGATTTATTCTTTTGTCTGATCAAACCCTTTCTCTCACAAACGGAGGAAGTTTTTCCGTTTTGGATAAAACAGCCTCTATCAACACGGCCTATACCGGATTTGTCCAATCGCCAAGTGGCGGCGTTTTTCAAAATGGTGGCGGAGCTCTATCAATTTCAAGTTCAGCCTTTACAAACAACACAGCCTCCCGCCGCGGCGGTGTCTTTTCTCTGACAAACAATGCTACATTAAGTGTATCGGATAGTGCTTGTCAAGGGAATAAAGCATCTTTTGGAAATGGCGGTGTTTTAAGCAGTGACTTTGGGACGACAGCCTCATTAAGCAATGTTTTTTTCGAGAACAACACAGCTTATCGTTACGGCGGAGCTATTTTTAACGATGGAACGGTATCGATTGATACGGCTAGTTTTATTTCAAACACAGGCTCCAGTGGTTCGGCTCTTTACAGTGCGACGACGGCAACATTGAAAAATGTCTATTTTGAAAACAACTCCTCTTCGACCGATATCGGAGCCATCTATAACAGTGGTACACTAGAGATTGATAATGCCACTTTTATAAGCAGCAGTGGGTTTGATGGCGGAGCAATTGGCAATGTCGGTATGTTGGGCGATGATATGTATGCGCTTGTCAAGAATGCCTCTTTTACGAATAATTCAGCCATTTTCTATGGTGGAGCCATTTATAATAATGATGTTTTGTATCTTGTAGATAGTGTCCTCACACAGAACACGGCAGGCGGGGATGGAGGCGCTATTTTTAATTCTGGTGTTTTGACAATTCTGGCCGAAAACAGTGATGTTTTATTTTCTGGAAATACCGCCAACGGAACACCGAATGCGATTTCCACAAACGGCGTTTTAAATTTAAATGCCTCTCCCGATCAAGCCGTGATATTTAATGACCCGATTACCGGATCCGGCAATATATTTATCAATCGCCCCTACGTCATTAACGGCGAGAATGTTCCGACCGGAGGAACAATTTCACTCAACGCCGATATGAGCGGTTATACCGGCTCGGTCGTTATTGCAGACGGCCTTACTCAAGTTCAAGACAACGGCACTTTTTTCAATGCCTCTTCATTAACGGTAGAAAACGGGACACTGGACATCGGAAGCACAAAAGCCACCGTTGGAAGCGCAGTTTTTGACGCCAACTCTGTTTTAGCATTAACCATTCAAGACAGTACATCTTATGGATTTTTAACCGCCGATTCGATTTCGATTACACCCGGAGCAAAGCTAAAAGTGACTCTCTCCAACACGGTATTAGGATCAAATTCTTCTCTTTCTTTTCATTTATTACAAAGCACACAGAGTTTTATTGATGCCTTTTCGCCCAATATAGACAATAATCTCTACACATTCACACAACTGGGAGACGGCTGGTACGAAGTAAAGCAAAGCCAGACCTATCGAGATGTAATTGAAAAATCCGGAGGCACACAAAACAACCAGAACACGGCAACAGCCTGGCAAACAGATCCCTCTCCCACGCAATCCGGAACAGCGCATGCAATCTATGAAGAGTTGGATATGTTAGTCCAAAACAACGGTGATGAGTATGTTCAAGCTTTAACGGCATTAGCTCCCTCTGCGGCTCCGCTTTTACAAGTTCTCGGTCTTTCCTATCTTGATCATTTTCAAAAAATGACGGATAGATCTAATCGCAAAGAATACCGTAGCGGTCAAGGAATTTTGTGGGCTGACACCTTTGGTTCAGGATCCCGTCTGGATGCAACGACGGCCTACCCTGAACTTCATATCTATGGATACGGCATTGGATTCGGGGCAGAGTACATTAAAAATGACTGGACAGTAGGAGCCGCCTATTTATACCAATTCAATCGACTAAAAGATCACTTAAGAAGTATTCAAACACCGACACATGGTTTTGGTTTTTACACATCTTACACACCCAATAATTTCATCTGGAACACAAAGCTTTCTTTCTTTTATAGCCGCCTAAAAGAAAATAAAGATGTCGGAGGATATCAAGTCATAAATCGTCCATCAGCCTATACAACCGGTATTCGTAGTGATATCGGATATGTTTTCACGCCATCACAATGGATGGTAACGCCGAAAATCGGACTACAATATGCGTTCATTCGTCGCCGAACATCAACCGATAGTGCGACTCAAAAGATTCTTGCCAACAACCTTCATTTTTTAACAGGTTTTACAAAACTTTCCATTGAAAGAAGTTGGAAACCCACATCGGACACGACCATTATTCCGTCTTTTGAAGTCGGAGCCTCTTACGATTTATCCTCTGACAAAGACAACAGCCGTGTTATTTTAAATAATGCACTGACCTATACCCTTTCCGGCCAAAAGCTATCTCCGTGGCAAGCCGATTTATCACTGGGATTAACCGCTCGCTTTGGGTCTCAATTTGAATGTCGATTAGAGGCAGATGCAGCCTTTCGCCACCGCTACCAAAATTATGTCGGTTCAATCAAAGGCATTTACCATTTTTGATTTTTCAACTCATTCAAATAAAATTCAAAAAACGATTGCCAATTAGTCATCACTGTGATAGCATCGTTTGTATAGCATACATCAATTTCCATTTTCCATACAAATCTTTTTACCCTACCAATTTGGGCAATCTTTGGGGATTAGAAACAGTGGTATTATTTTTTGACTTTATCAAGGAAGTTGTAGTATATAACAACACTCAATAGGTATGATAGAAATATGTAACCCTTATTATAAACTTTATGATTCAGAGTAAGAAATGAAGAAATTAACACTGTTTTTAATGATCATCATAACACTTGTATCAGGAGTATTTCTCATTCGCCCCACTCCGATTCCACACCGAATTCATTATGTCTGGGTTGGGAGAAACCCTCTTCCTCTCAGTGCACAAAAAGCGATTGACTCATGGAAAAAATATGCGCCAAGGTATCGCACACCCGTGTATTTTGTTTTCAACCAACAAACCATTTTGTCCCGCTCCTGTCCCGCTTTTTCAGATGATTTTACGGGCTTTTTTGTTATGATGTATAACGGTATAATAATATAATTATTTAATAAAATCAAGTCATTCATTATCATTTGTGATTTTTTATGACACTTATGATAATCTTCTTTTAATCAGGTGGCCGAGGGTTCGTTCACGAAGCGGAAGCGAAGTAGACGTCCGCAAGGACGGTCCGAGGAACGAGGACGAGGCGTAGAGCGCCGAGCAATCCCTCCGCGCTCACCAAAAAGAAACTCAATTATATATTCCGTCTATTCCCATTTATCATTGGTAATTACTCTATTCAAAACTGTTAATTGATAAAACTGCGGGAAACATGCCGATAACCAAATTGCTTGGTGAAGCAAATAAAAATTTACGTTTAAAAAATATTAAATAACTTGATTAAATAATGAAATTTTGTTAAAATACCATCGCTGTTTTAATAAAGGAAAAATAAATGTTCAAAAAGAATACATCCACGAAACAATCACATTCAAATAAGCCATCAAAGAAAATAATTCAAGAAGTGAATTGGGATGATGTTATTAGAGAAGAAGCACAATTTTTTGCTTTGTCGGGCAGATCCGGACGATTTGCTTATATGGCACTTTTAGCTTTTTGGGGTATGATTATCCGTGGTGCTGTCAGTATAGATATATTGCCGTTATTACATGTGGGTGCTCTCTTGGCATGTATTTCCATTATCCTTATAACTCAAAGAAGATGCCGTGATTTCCATTGCAAGGGAACATTTTTTGTTTTGGTAGGTTCGTTGGATGAAATGATTTACAATTGGTCATTATATGCTGAAGAACATAACTTATCCACCTCAATTTCACTGGATATTCCTGCTATTAAATGGATATCAACGTTAGGAGCGTGTGTATACTTATTTTTGCTTTTATTCCCCGGGAAGAAAGACAGAACGTTTACTTCAACAAGCCCATTATTAAAACATCCGATTGCTTATTTCGGCATTTGGTATATTTTGTATTTGGGCGGTTTTTATTGTCTTTTCGGAAAGATTATATAATTTAAACAGACTTATTTGTTTCATAACGAACAGGATAAAAAGGAAGATAAATTTATCTTCCTTTTTATTTTTAATAAATTTCATTCAACCAACATTCTTTCTTCTCTTTCCATCAAAGAGTCATTTAAGAAAATCCGAACAATATGGTGCAAGCGGTATTCTTTACTTACGGATGTTGTGGCTCAATTATCTTTTGGTAAGCTTTTGTTTTATATGTTTTAGAATTGTCTTTTGCATAATCAAACGCCGTTTTGCATTGTTATCTTTTATTTTAATATCAGCACCGTTATATTACGATTTAAAAAACCATATAGAAATTGTATAAAATGTAAATGCTCATGTATATATATTACTTTATAAAATAATTTGACAATTTTTTAAAATTGAAGTAATATAGGGCACATCAAACAGCTTAATCCGAAAAGGATTAAAATGAACTTGAATTTGTTTGTAATCGAAAGAAAAGGACGAATATGAAAAAAGACGTTTTTCAAGAAACACTTAAAGAAGCTATAATTCGCGACTATATGCAACAACTTGGTCAAAAACTGGAAAGCGCAAAACCTTTTCAACATTCCATTCAGGGACGCAAAACATTGAGGTTTGCGGTATCTTTTTTACTCTCTCCCGCTCATGCGACGGAGAATGACAAACATTTTTTATTTTTAAGACAAGGAGATTTTAACCTGCTGAAACCGATGCTTAGTTCAAAGGCTCCGATTGTCGGACGATTAAAGATATTTATTACGGCACCGTCATTTGAGTCAGCAGTTCATGTCAGGCGCAACGGGGTAGATATTCGGGTTATTCCGGATGAGAAAATATTATTGCCGACACCGATGATTTTAACTAATAACGGTAAGAATTTAATTATCGGAATCCATCAGGGAAATCAGCCGTTTCATGCCGTTTTGTGCGCTCGGATAGATAAAAATGATGCTTTAAGAGAGCAGTTGCAGTCGGCGCAAAATGCTTTTGCAGTCTTATTGAAAAGAAGTATTCCGATTTCTTGTTTTAGGCAGTATATAAGCACTTCCCAAAAGATAAATGTTGCCCCATTGATAAGAGATGAGTCACATCAACGATAAAGTTTGTTTTAAGGTGCATTCATCGTTGCATAGGAAATTGAAGAGATTGTTGCAAAATATGCAAACTGGCGAGGCGGGAGAAATCCCGCCTTGTTTTGTGTTCGCAAAATTGATTTGAGAAATGAATTTAACATCTTTCTCTTGATTTTTTGTAAAAAAGAAGTATATCCTCTGCGTATGGAATGAAAGAGAGGGGAAAATGCTTAAAATTGTTATCTATATTATATTGCTCGGCATTGCGGTTGCTTTGGTGAGCGGAGGAGTGCATTTATACCGTGTGTCAAAAAGAAATGCTTCTGAAATGGCTCAATATGAGGGAAAAGAAATTACGCCGAAACAGTTATCCGGCAAAACGCTGGTGATTTATTATTCTTTATCGGGACATACGCAAGATATTGCCGAGAGAATCCAAAAAATGACGGGTGCCGATATGTATCGAATTCAAACGGTTGAAAAATTGAATCGTTGGCCGTGGTTTTATTTGATATTGAAAAAACAACTGGACGACGGTGTGTATCCCAAATTGAAAGAACCGTTGCCTGATATATCAAAGTATGAAACGATTTTTGTCGGCGGTCCTGTTTGGTGGTATACGGTGTCTACCCCGATGCGCGCTTTCTTGCAACAAATGAATTTCCAAGGGAAAAAAGTTGTGCCGTTTACAACACAAGGCAGTAATTACGGCACATATTTTGATTATTTTAATCGGGCGGTGCGTAATGCTGATTTGCAACCGAGTGCCTCATTTAACAATTTGCCCGAAAAATATAATCAAGCCGTTGATAATAAAATTGCTACATGGATTAACTCCTTGCAGTAGGTATATTGTTCAAACAGCCTGTTAAAATAGATCGCCGGGGAAGATGTTGCGGGTAAAAGCAACTCTTCCCCGTTCGTTTCGGAAGAGGGAAGAGCCGTTGAAGCAGATATTTATGAAACTACCTGTTCAGATTGATGAGTCTAACAAAGAAAATATCGCTACGCAATCTATCTTTTCGTGCATATTATTGTATGTCTGATTGTAAGGCGGTCATAAGGCAGTCGGCTTAGCTTGTGCAAATGTGAAGCGGTTAAACTGTTCGCTGAATTTGCCGAACAACCCCCGAACAATCCGATAAGCGGAACATTCTGCCACGATTGAATATCACGGTTTCTATCGGATTTGTAAACCGATTACAGCCATCCGTAAGTTTTGATACCGATGAGCAAAAAAATGCAACCGACGATAATGGAGGCCGAAAGATATAAAAACGCTTCCCCCAGATGACTGCTGTTGGCAAGATTCGTAAAATTAAGTAAATAAGTGGAAAAGGTTGTAAATCCACCCAACAATCCGGCCATAATAAAACTTTTTAAGTGAGGCGATAAAAGGGTGTTGCTTTCAAAATACGCAAATGCCAGACCGATAAAAAACGCGCCGAGCACATTGATACAAAATGTTCCCCAGTGGGAGGGAAAAATAACCGAACACCCGTATCGCAAAAGTGAGCCGATACCGCCACCGATAAATACGCTGATGATACTTAACATTTTTAAAGCCTCATTTTTTTGCGTTTCGTCTTTTCAATATGTTGTCTTTTGAGGCAGGAACGCTATCAATTAAAAAGTGTAGGCCGTTTTTACGGAAAAGTCAATTAAAAACATCGGCAATAAAAAATCGGAAGAGCGGTTGTTTTATCCTCTCTTCCGATAACGAAGTGCATTGCCCCGGATTTTTGGGTTCTTCAATGCGCCTGATTAGGCCGTTTTCTCCAAACGACATTTTAGCAACGTCAGTTCGGCATCAAACTCAACGGGTAACGTTTTTTGTTTGCGGAACGGCTCAAAATGAGTAGCTTGCGATTCCACATCTTTTAGAGCGGTTGCGGTATCAATGTGCATGAGCGCATTGAATGCCGTTTCCGACATTTTTAAGCCTTTCCATGTTAAATCGCCGTATGCGGGCGACCAACCGAATACGGTTTCAATCGCGTTGGCTTTCCCTTGCGTGCGTTTAACAATCCATTCCAATACGCGCATATTATCGCCGAAACCGGGCCACATAAAGTGTCCGTTTTCATCTTTCCGGAACCAGTTGACGCGGAACACCAGCGGTTTATGTTTAATTTTAGCGCCGAGTTCCAGCCAGTGTTTCCAATAATTACCCATATTGTATCCGCAAAACGGCAACATTGCCATCGGGTCGCGCCGAATTTCGCCTGCCGTTCCCTCGGCGGCAGCCGTTTTTTCGGAACCCATCGTGCTAGCCAGATAAACACCGTGTTGCCAGTTGAATGCTTGATACACAAGCGGTGCATTCGTTGCTAACCGACCGCCGACAATAAAGGCATCAATCGGCACGCCGGCCGGATTTTCCCAGTTTTTATCAATAATCGGACATTGTCCTGCCGGTGCGGTAAACCGTGAGTTCGGGTGGGCTGCCGGTGTGGGAGAATCGGGTGTCCAATCATTTCCCTGCCAGTCAATCAAATGCGCCGGTTTTTCGTCCGTCATACCTTCCCACCAAACATCGCCGTCATCGGTTAACGCCACGTTTGTGAAAATGGTGTTCGCACGGCACGATTCAATCGCGTTTTTGTTTGTTTTAACGGAAGTCCCCGGTGCAACGCCGAAAAAGCCCGCTTCGGGGTTAATGGCGTATAACCGCCCGTCGGCTTTCGGTTTAATCCATGCAATATCGTCGCCCACGGTGGAAACTTTCCAATCGCTCATTTCCTTGGGCGGAATTAACATGGCCATGTTTGTTTTCCCGCAGGCACTCGGAAATGCCGCCGTTACATACGATTTGATTTTTAATTTCTTGTTTTCCAAGCCGACAATTAACATGTGTTCGGCAAGCCACCCCTCATCGCGTGCCATGGTGCTGGCAATACGCAAAGCCAAACACTTCTTGCCGAGCAAGGCATTCCCGCCGTATCCGCTACCGAATGAGATAATTTCGCGCGTTTCGGGGAAGTGCGTAATATAGGTATTTTCGGGATTGCACGGCCAAGCAACGTCTTGTTCGCCTTTTTTCAACGGTGCCCCTACGGAGTGCAAACATTTCACGAAATCGTTATCGCCCAAAATCGGCCAGACTTTTTTACCCATACGCGTCATGATTCGCATATTGGCAACCACATAGGGCGAATCGGTAATTTCAATCCCGATTTGCGCGATATCCGAACCGAGCGGGCCCATGGAAAACGGAATGATATACATGGTGCGCCCGTGCATGCAACCTTTGAGTAATTTCGTAAGTGTTTTTTTCATTTTTTTCGGGTCTGCCCAATTATTTGTGGGCCCCGCATCAATTTCTTTTTCGCAACAAATAAATGTGCGCGATTCAACACGTGCAACGTCTTTCGGATTAGAGCGTGCCAAGAAACTGTTCGGACGTTTTTTCGGATTGAGCGGAATAAACGTGCCGTTTTCAACAAGCAAATTGTTGATGGCGGTTGCTTCTTTTGCCGATCCGTCGCACCAATAAACGGCATCGGGTTCCGTTAAGTCGGCAATTTCATTGACCCAGTCAATAACTTTTGTATTTGTTGTCGGTATCGTTTGTGTTTTCATCAAATGCCCCCTTTTTTATCAATACTGAATTTCAATACATACGGGAAGTATTTTAAAAGTCGGATTTTAAAATGTCAACACGGAAAGTCAGTTATTTTCTCTTTTCTTTTGTTTCGGGCATCCCATATTTAAGAGGAATGAGCAAAAATAAATAAAATGCTTGAACTATTTTTTGTTTGTTGATAAGATACGCAAGAAAAGTGAGGATGAAAAATGAATAAGTTATTTCGTAATGTTATCTGTTTGGGCTTGTCCGGATTGTTGTTGACGGCGTGTGCCGCCTCGGATGAAACAATCCCCGATATGCCCGTTGAAGAATTGTATATGCACGCTTATAACGATTTCCAAGATAAAGAATATGAAGAAGCTGCTCGCTATTTTGATGAGGTGGAACGCCAATACCCGTATTCCGTTTGGGCTCCGCGCGCACAAATTATGACGGCTTATTCTTTTTACAGTGCCGGCAAGTATGATGATGCGCTTTTGGCGTTGGAGCGATTTATTCAACTCCACCCCGGTAATCGCAACATCGCGTATGCATATTATCTGAAAGGGTTGTGTTATTATGAGCAAATGTCGGACGTATCACGCGAACAGAAAATGACGGAAGATGCACTTTCCACATTCAAAGAAGTGTTGGCAAGGTTCCCGAATTCCGTATACGTGCCGGATATTAACGTGAAATTAAAAGAGATTGAAGCCCATTTGGCGGGAAAAGAAATGGCCGTGGGGCGGTATTATTTAAAGCACGATGAGTTTATTCCGGCCATGAACAGATTCCAATCTGTTTTATTGGAGCATCCGTATACCAATCAAACGCCGGAGGCGATTTATCGATTGACGGTGTGTTATGAATCGCTCGGTATGCATAAACAAGCCGTTGAAATGGTAGAAATTATGCGTAGATACTATGCACAAGACGAATGGACGAAAAAAGCGGAAAAATTAATTCAAAAATATCAACCAAAGAAGTAAAAAGAAGTAAGTCAATAAAGTAAAATATTAAAGCAACGGTGTATGAAAAGAAAAACGGCGTTGATTATATGGAAAAGCCGATAAGGTTGATAAAAGCGAACGAAAAAAGGAAGTTAAGAGGTAAAATATGCTGTCTTCCCTGTCAATACGAAATGTGGTGCTGATTGATGAGCTGGATTTAAATTTCGGCAAAGGCTTATGCGTGTTTACGGGGGAAACGGGCGCGGGCAAATCGGTGTTGCTTGATTCGCTGTCGCTTGTTTTGGGCGCACGCGCCGATACGGGGCTTATTCGACATGACGAAACGCAGTTGAGCGTGGGCGCCGTGTTTACGCTGAATCCAACGCATCCTGTTTGGGATTTATTGGCGGAGCAGGGCATTGATTGCGCGGAAAAAGAAGAATTGTTTTTGCGCCGTGTGGTAACCCAAGACGGGAAAAGCAAGGCTTTTATCAATCATGAACCCGTCAGTGTTTCTTTTTTAAAAACCGTTGGGGAACTGTTGGTTGAAATTCACGGACAATTTGCAACGCACGGGTTATTGAATCCCGCCACGCATATCGGTGTGTTGGACACATACGGACGTCTGGATGCGTTAAAAACGCGTGTGATGACGGCTTTTCAATCGTATCGCACAGCTCAAAAAAACTTAAAAGAGGCTGAAACGCAATTAGCCGATGCGGAAAATCAGGAAGCCTATTTGCGCGAATCGATAGACGACCTTGAAAAATTAAATCCGCATGCGGGTGAAGAGGAAACTTTGACGCAACGGCGGACGCAGTTAATGAACAGCGAGAAGATTATGACATGCGTCAACACCGCCTATACCCTGTTGACGGCCGAAGAAAACGGCGTGATGACACAGTTGGCAAGCGTGTATCGTCAAGTTGAAAAAGCCGGCACGTATTTGCCCGAGTCGTTTGATTCACTCATAAAATCGGTCGACGAGGCGCAAGCGGTATTGGCAGACGTATCGGGCGAATTGGAAAATATCGGCGAATCGTTCGGAGATGTATCCGAGTTGGAAAGCATTGATAATCGCTTATTTGCGTTGCGAGATGCGTCGCGTCGCTATCATGTCGGCATTGATGAATTGCCGGCGCGTTTAAGTGCGTTTCAAGAACAACTGTCAACTTTGGAAAAAGGGGAAGAATATCTGCGTGCATGTCGCCAAAAAACGGATGAAGCGCGTCAGAAGTATTTAAGCGAGGCGCATTTATTATCCGATAATCGGCGCCAAGTTGCCAAAAAGCTGGATAAATCCGTGATGAAAGAATTGCCGACATTAAAATTGGGAAAAGCCGTTTTTCAAACGCAAATTGTTTCGGATGATCATCAGGAATCGCCAACCGGTATTGATACGGTAACATTTATGGTGGCAACGAATCCGGGTGTTCCGCCCGCACCGTTGCATAAAATTGCATCGGGCGGTGAACTGGCGCGGTTTATGCTCGCGTTAAAAGTGAATCTGGCGCAAGCGGAAACAACGGATACGCTTGTGTTTGATGAATTGGACAGCGGTGTCGGCGGAGCAACGGCCAGTGCCGTCGGCGAACGGTTGGCGCGATTGGCGGAACATTGCCAAGTTATGGTTGTAACACATTCTCCGCAAGTAGCGGTATATGGTTCCATGCATTGGACGGTTTCCAAACAAACAAAAGGGTTGCAGGCCGTTACACAAGTGAAACAGTTAACGCAAGCAGAGCGGTTGGCGGAAATCGCGCGGATGATGTCGGGCGAAGAAACAACGCAAACGGCGCATATTATGGCGCGCGAGCTTTTGGAAAATGCGCAAAAACCGCGGTTGCTTTAAAGCAGATGTAACGCAAACCGTTAAGGATTGAAAGAGTCAACATAAAAGTCCTCAATCGGCACGGCAGATACAAGCTGAAAGAGGCATAAAGGGGTGAGAAATGATAAAACGTGTTGAGGACTTGACGATAGATGAAGCCAAAGAAGAATTGGCATCGCTTGCGAATCGTATTGCCGAGTTGGACGTGGCTTATTATCGGGACGATGCGCCGTTGCTGGACGATGCGGAATATGATGCGCTTAAACGCCGTAATCAGGAAATTGAACAAAATTTTCCCGCGTTAATTCGGGCGGATAGTCCGTCGCTCCGCGTGGGTGCCCCGATTGCAACGGATTTTAATAAAATTACGCATACCGTTCCGATGTTATCATTGGAAGATATTTTTTCGGATGAAGATGTTGTGGCATTTTTGGCAAAAGTCAAACGGTTTCTCGGTATGGCTGATTCGGAAGACATTGAAGTTGTGGCTGAACCGAAAATTGACGGGCTTTCTTTTTCGGCCGTCTATCGGAACGGACAACTTGTCAGTGGTGCTACGCGGGGCGATGGAACAACGGGTGAAGATATTACCGCGAATTTGAAGACAATTCGCCAAGTGCCTCTTTCCTTGCGAAAAGGAACGGATTTATTTGAAACCGTGCCCGATTTGATTGATATTCGCGGTGAAGTTTATATGGCAAAAGAAGATTTTTTTGAACTCAACCGCATGCAGGAAGAAGCCCATAAAAAAATCTTTGCCAACCCGCGAAATGCGGCAGCCGGCTCACTCAGACAGCTAGATGCTCAAGTGACGGCGGAGCGACGGTTAAGTATTTTTGCGTATGCGTGCGGGGAGGCTGATCCGATTACCTGGAAAACACATTATGATTATTTACAGCAACTTAAAAAATGGGGATTCCCCGTCAACCCCGAAATTAAACTATGCCATAATATCAAAGAAATGCTTGATTTCTTTCATCAAATAACGGAAAAACGCAGTTCTTTGCCGTATGATATTGACGGCGTTGTTTATAAAGTGAACAGTTTGGAATTGCAAAACAGGTTAGGGTTTATTGCGCGTTCACCGCGATGGGCTATTGCGCATAAATTTCCGGCAGAACAGGCGATAACACGTTTAAATCATATACGCATTCAAGTCGGGCGAACGGGGGCCTTGACACCGGTTGCCGATTTGGAGCCCGTGAATGTGGGCGGTGTTATCGTGCGACATGCCACATTGCACAATGCCGACGAAATTATGCGCAAAGATATTCGCGAGGGCGATATGGTTGTGGTGCAACGGGCGGGCGATGTGATTCCGCAAATCGTGCGGGTATTGCCCGAAAAAAGATTGCCCGATTCAAAGCCGTATGTGTTTCCGAGCGTATGCCCCGTTTGCGGTTCGCGAGCCGTGCGGGAAGGCGATGATGCCGTGATTTATTGTACGGGTGAATTATTTTGTCCGGCGCAACAAATTGAGGCATTAAAACATTTTGTTTCAAAAGATGCTTTGGATATTGAGGGGTTGGGCAACAAAAACATTGAATTGTTTTTTGAAAAAGGCTGGATTAAAAATGCCGTTGATTTAATGAATTTTAAGGCAAATCATGAATTGGAATTGATCGGTCTGGACGGCTGGGGCTTAAAATCGGCACATAATTTATTTGAGGCCATTGAAAAGGCGCGACAAGGCGTGCCGTTGGAGCGATTTATTTATGCTATCGGGATACGGGAAGTCGGCGAGGCAACAGCACGATTATTGGCGCATAATTACCATTCATGGCAGGCATTTCGTTCGGCAATGGAATCTGCCGAAGCGTATGAGCAGTTAACGCATATAGAAGGCATCGGCCCTGTTATGGCGCAGTTTATTACAGACTTTTTTCAAGAAGAGCATAATCGCATTTTGTTGACACAACTGGAAAATATAATGAAGATTAAAGATTATGTGGCGCCGATACAAAAGCAAGGTCCGTTATTCGGAAAACATATTGTATTTACGGGCACATTGGAAACAATGACACGCCCGGAAGCCAAAGCAAAAGCGCAGGCGGCGGGCGCAAAAGTTATCAGCAGTGTTTCGGCTAAAACGGATTATGTGGTTGTCGGGGCTAACCCGGGCAGTAAGCAAACGGAGGCGGAAAAATTAAATATCATGCAAATAAGTGAAAAAGAATTTAAGCAAATGCTTGACGTGTGAAAAAAAACGGGGTATGCTTAACCGATTGATAGTGTAAGGGGAGTAAGATGGCTGATCCGAATCAAATGCAAAATAATGCGGAAAAAAGTATTGAAGATGAACTGGCAGATTATTTGGCTGCAAATAATCAAAGCGCGTCATCAACCGGCGGTGCGTCAGCACAATCGGCAATGCCCGAGGAACCTGAAGAAGAAATTGATCCGATTATGAAAGGTGATTTGTTAAGCCAAATTGCCGCCGAAGATATTAAAAATGAAGAAGAAGAAAAGAAAAAAAAGAAAAAGCAAATCTCTTTTTCAAAATTATTTGCCATCTTTATTATGCGCGCTACGCTGATGATTGACGAAATACGCCATAAATATGCGTCCACATTTCGGATGTTTGAGTTGGTTTGGTGCGTATTGATTGTGTTGATTTATATCGGCGGGCTCATTTCTTTGGGTATTTTGGTTTATGCTTACGCGAATTATCCGCGCTATGTTGCCGATTATTTCCGTAAAAGCGGTATAGAGTTAGCCTCATGGGATATGGATAGTTATACATTATCGCGGATTGAACTTTCCAACTTAAAGAGTAAAGACGGCTTATATACCATCAAGCGCGTTGTGATTCGTTCGCCGTTTTCCGATTTCTTGCGCGGACGGATTAAGTCGGTTAATTTAGAGGGGACGACTTTAACGATTCGTGAACGCGGAGATAAAATAGAAATCAGCAAGTTAATCGGTGTGTTGGCGAAGATGAATCAGTCAGCTGCCACGGGGCATAAAATCGGTTCTATTTCCATTCCGAACGCCGTTTTGAACATAGAGGGAAAAAGTTTTAAATTACCGCTTCACTTATCCGTCAACGGCGTTTATGAAAATACGCCGAATGTCAGTATCCCGATTACGATTAAACAAGATTATATGAACATATCGGCCCTGCTTTCATTGGGCGGTGGCGGACGCGATTTGGAGTGGACGTTGGATATTTTGTCGGGGACATTATCGTTTCCTAATCGTCAACCCGAGAATATCTCCGGAAAATTTAAAATTAAGATGAAGGAATTGTCTTTGACTTCGCTCAACGGAACGCTGGATATGGTCTATGGTAAGAATACCAAAAAAATTAAATTGGATTTCAGAGATAATAAGGGAACATATCGCGGTTCAATCGGCTTAACGTTATTGAATTTGGAAGTGCGGGATAAAGCGGACGAAACAAAGACGGAAATGCAAATTATTTTTGACGGATTGGATGTTAAAAATCTGTCTCGGATGACGACAAATCAATCCGTGCGCGTCAATATCCAATCGCTCTATACGCAGGATTTCGGTGTGACAAATGCTTCCGCAACCTTACGCGGAGAGATGGATTGCACGGATTTCGTGTGTTCCTATCATATTAAATCGCCTATTCCCGTATCTATTCAAAGCACCCGTTTAGCGCATGCCGGAAATACTTATAATTCAACGGAGGGGTCAACTTTCACCTTGAATGCAAATAACCGAAAGAATATCGTATGGGATGGCTCTCAACTGAAATTTGATTTATCCTTGTCTGACGCCACTTATAAAGGAACAAAAAATACAAGTAATAATCCGATAACGGCAAGTGCAACGTCGGTGGAATTGTTAGGAATGCTCAGTGATAAGAACCGTCAGTCAAATTTGCAAATTGCTGCAAAGGGCGCCAATTATTCTTCAAACGATACATCTTTCTCAAATGCCGATTTTGAGGTAGATAACGTTTGGGATAGCAATACTTCTTTGCGGTTTGCCTCTCCGAGCGTATTATTAAAAAATAATCAGCTGATGAAAGTGCCGTTTGCAATTGATATGCGCCGTGAAAAGGGAATGCTCGGAGCCTCATTAGGCTTGCTGGATAATAAAATACAGATTCGGTATGCGGGAACGGCAAATCTTTTATCCGGTGCATTCCAGGGGAATATAGCTGTTTTACCGTTTGATTTAAAGGATATTCCGGGGAATTTGCAAGATGTATCGGATATTTTCCCGGGCTTTGCTCAAAAAGCAACGGGCAAGCTGGCGGCATACGGCCGAATCCTCTGGCGGAACGAAAAGCAAGTTTCAGGGCCCTTCTATTTAATGGCAGAAAACGTTGGATTTAAAACGGGCAATATGGAAATCAAGAATCTGAACGCCTTATTGGTGGTGCAATCGTTGGTGCCTTTCATAACGCCGGCCGGTCAGGAAGTGTTTATCGGAGGATTGGATAGCATTTTACCGTTCCGCAACATTAACGCCGTTTTGAAGTTTGATAATCAAATGATGCGTATTGCGCGTATGAATACGGATGTTGGCGGTATACAATTAAATGTGGATAACTTGATTGTGCCGTATAGAAGTAATGCAACAACGGTATATTTAAAGAACGGACAAGCGGATTTATCAAACTTGAACGGTTACTGGAAGATGAAAGATTTTTCAGTTAACGGAGAAGGGGATATCACGTTGCCCATAGATTTAAAAGATGGACAACTTTCACTTAATAACGGCGAGATTCGCATCTTTAATGCAACGCTCGGCTATAACGGAAATAACCGGCGTATTCGTAATGCTCTGTTTAAGAATAGTAATGAATATTTATTGCGCTCGGGAACGGTTCAATTAACGCAAGGTAAAGATAATGCTATCAACGCTTATTTGAATTTTGAAGGCCGAATGCTACCGGATCAAATCAAGACGAATTACAGCGATACAATTCGGATAAATCCGAATGATATTTTGAATGTTGCACGGCAAGAGCCTGTTCCGGCGTTAATTACTAAACGGCAAGAGTTGGTAAAAACGATTTTAAAGAAGCAGGAATAAAAAACGATTTTTTGCAGATAATGCAAAAAAATGCTTGCAAAATAAAAGAATTTTGTGTATAAGGAAATCCGTTATGTTTAATCGGGGACATCAATGGTGGTGTTCCGTCAATTTTATCAAAAGAGAGAAATACAATGGCAGTACCTAAGAAAAAAACATCAAAATCAAAAAAGAACATGCGTCGTTCGCATTTGGCGTTAGAAGCGAATGCGGTTAACGAATGCCCGAAATGCGGTGAATTGGTTCGTCCGCACCACGTTTGCGAATCATGCGGCACATACAATAAAAAAGAAATTATCGTTAAGGCCGAGAAAGAAACAAAATAATAAGGAATATCGCATTGAGTAATACCTTAGTGATTTCGGTTGATGCCATGGGTGGCGACAATGCGCCTGAATCGGTGATTGAGGGTGTCAGTCGTGTTGCGGCAAAAGATAAAGACGTTTTCTTCTTTTTGTTCGGAGATGAAGAACAAATTAAGAAACTGGCTGAAACATATCATTTGCCGGATGATCGCTATAAAATTCATCATACAACCGATGTTGTCAAGGGAGATGCAAAACCGTCCGTAGCCGTCCGATCCGGGCGTGAAAGCAGTATGTGGAAGGCAATTATGTCGGTTCGCAACGGCTATGCGAGTGCGGTTGTTTCGGCCGGAAATACGGGTGCCTTAATGGCGATGAGCAAGATTTGTCTCGGCACACTTTCGGGAATAGACAGACCTGCTATTGCAGCGGTGTTGCCTTCCATGAACGGTCCGATTGTGGCGTTGGACTTGGGTGCAAATGCCGAGTGCAATTCCCAGAATCTGGTTGAATTTGCCATTATGGGGCATGTGTTGCACCATATTTTGTATAAGACGGAACATCCGTCCATCGGATTACTTAATATCGGCTCCGAAGAAACAAAAGGGCGTGATGAAATCCGCGAAGCAGCCAGTGTGTTGCGCGGACTGAACGATAAAGTGAATTTTATCGGCTTTGTGGAAGGAAACGATATTTGCATGGGAAAAGCAAATGTATTTGTTTCCGATGGATTTTCCGGCAATGTTGCCCTTAAAACGATAGAGGGAACCTCAAAATTTATTACGGGAATTTTGAGGCAAACGGCGCATAAATCGTTCCTTGCCGCTCTCGGCTTTTTAATTGCACGACCGGCATTATTAAAATTGCGCAAAAAGATTGATCCGCGTATGTATAACGGTGCAATGTTTTTGGGCTTGAACGGTGTATCCGTTAAGAGTCACGGCGGAGCAGATGCGTTTGCATTTGCGTGTGCCGTCGAATCGGCCATTCACATGGCACGCAGTAATTTGTGCGATAAAATTAAGCACGAATTGAAACATGTGATGGATGTTGATGTGCCGGATATGTCAAGAGAAATTTAAGGCGGGAGAAGGATAATGAAAGCAGTTATTCGGGGAGTCGGACACTATTTGCCCAAACGCGTTTTAACAAACTTTGATTTGGAAAAAATGGTGGAGACGAGCGATACATGGATTCGTGAGAGAACAGGTATTCAAACGCGCCATATTGCGGCGGAGGATGAATATACATCAACCCTTGCCATCAATGCGGCAAAGGAGGCGTTAGCCGATGCCGAAATGACGGGTGAAGATATTGATATGATTATTCTTGCGACGACCACCCCGGACGATACAACACCCGCAACGGCAGTCAAAGTGCAGGAAGCAATTAACATGATGCACGGCTGTGCCTTTGATGTGCAAGCGGCATGCTCGGGCTTTATGTATGCGATGAGTGTTGCCAATCAATATATCATCTCGGGCAGTGCACGTAATGTTTTGATTATCGGCGCGGAAACGCTTTCACGAATCGTTGATTGGAAAGACAGAAATACGTGTGTTTTATTCGGCGACGGTGCCGGTGCAGCCGTATTAGGAGTGGCGACGAAAGAAGAGGAAGCCTCGGGTGCCGGTATTTTAGACGTGATTATCCATTCCGACGGCCGATTCCGCCACTTGTTGACAACAACGGGCGGTGTCTCGCGCACGCAAACGGCCGGATATGTTTTAATGGAAGGGCGGGAAGTTTTCCGCCATGCCGTAACAAATTTGGCCGATGTGGCCGATGAGGTTTTAAAGCGTGCACGGGTAGATGTGAAAGATGTGGATTATCTGGTGCCGCATCAAGCCAATGTCAGAATCATTGAGGGCACGGCGAAGAAATTAGGCATTGGGATGGATAAAGTGATTTTAACTTTACCGCAACAGGGAAATACATCGGCAGCATCAATTCCGTTGGCATTATATGAAGGGATTAAGAGCGGTCAGTTGCAACGGGGTCAACTGATATTGCTGGACGCCATGGGTGGCGGTTTTACATGGGCCGGAGCGTTGATACGGCTTTAAAAAAAACTTGATGTTATTGTGAGAATATGGCATCATTTGGAGAGAGAAAAAAAACGAGCAAAGGAAGAAGATTATGACACAAAGAACAATTACCAGAGCAGATATTGCAGATTCAATTTACACCGAACTCGGGTTTTCGCATGCCGATTCGTTCAAGTTAATTGAGCAGATTTTATCAAACATTATCGGCGCCCTTGAAAAAGGTGAAACGGTTAAAATTTCAAAATTCGCTACTTTTATTCCGCATGCCAAAAGAGAGCGGGTGGGTCGTAATCCGAAAACGGGTGAAACGTATGCCATTACGCCACGGACTGTGGTATCGTTTAAAGCGTCCAATACGTTAAAAGATGCTTTAAAGGGATCTGAAAAATAATGCTAAAAGCTGAAAACGCATATCGGACGATTACGGAAGTTGCAGATTTGTTGCAAGTTCCGGCGTCCGTTTTGCGTTTTTGGGAAACGCAATTCCACCAGATAAAGCCGATTAAGCGCATGGGGCGTCGGTATTATCAGGCGGAAGATGTTGTCTTGCTTGCCCGCATACGGGATTACTTATATAAAGAGGGGTTTACGATTAAAGGTGTTCAAAAACGCTTGAAATCCCCGAGTGAGCAAGGATCGTTGTTTCCGGAAACAGAAGCGGAAACAAGCAATGTTGATGCCGATAAAATTCGGACAGAATTAACTGATTTAAAACAATACTTATCTGAATACATATAATCTGAATTTATGGGAATTGACATAAATCGAAAGAATCGGTTGGCGAAAGGTTAGGCAGTGTGTCGGAGCAAATCTATATAGATTGGATTGAAACGCAAACCGAAATTTTAAATAAAGGAACTCAAAAAACCGCTCGTATTTTAATAGCATTAAGCGAAAATAAACGCTTTGCTTGGGTTGAGCTGATGCGTGATACGCAACCATTAACGATTTTGTTTGCAACCATGCGTATTTTTCAAGTATTTATGAACATTTACGAAATGAAAATTAAAACGGTTGTAACGGATACCAAGCCCGGTTTTTATGCCCCGGAAAATCGCAATTTACATGCTTTTGAACGGCTGTTAAAAGAGTTTAGAATTAAACATATTACGCAAAATCATGTTGATATTAAAATGAGGCGCTTTGAAAGCCTGTTTTACAGTAAGTTAATGCAACAGGCGCCGTATCCCGATAAAACATCGCTGGAAGCCTATTTGTTTGAATTTATATCCGGTTATAATCATCCCGAAATGATGATGTATACACAAGAAAACACTACTCCTGAGCCGTGAATGATAACGCATTAAAAATGTCTGAAACAGAGCGTAAAATAAATGCAACTCTATTAAATGATATTGTATTGGGTAAACGGGGATACATCAAAAAGGAGCGAAACGCAAACATGACGTTATGCTCGCATGAAATGGGTTAATTATGCCTTGTCGGAACGCTTGCATTCACATCTTGCGAACAATGAAAAAAAGCGCACGGGATGAAACCATTGATTGATTTTATCCGTGAATGAATCAGCGCATAGAAATTATTTCGCATATCAAAATGTTTTTACACGCAAATAATATATTAATTGATTGATTTTTCAAACAAAAACGTGCGTTCCGGTTGAATATGCGTATGTTTTACAATCCAGCGATTAGGCATTTTTTCAATAGATTGATTAAACTGCGCCACCAGGCGATTGTGTGCCATGATCGCTTCTTGAATTTTCTTTTCGGTTTGAGCCAGATCTGCTTTCAGTGCGCAATACGCTTCATTTTCGGACAGAGGCGTTTCGTTGTAGTAGTCGATTAAAATACCGAGCGCACCGCTTAACGTGTTTTCATATTGCTCTTTTTGAACAGTGTTGCCACTTGCGCCGGCCGCCAAATTACGCGCTGTCTGCACCGAATTGACGGGCTTATTTTTTTGGTGAATCAATGTGAGCAAGCGTGTGACCAGTTGATGGCGTTGCTTTAAAAGATTTTCCGATAAAATCCATTTTTCGTGTGAATGGATTTGTGTGGTTAAAACCGTATTGTAAACACCGGTTACATACGCACTTATTAAAAGTAAAATGATTAGAAGAATGTAAGCAATCATAAAATATCCTTTCCGTTACCTCAGTGAATTTATTTTAGCAGGAAATAAAATAAATTACAAATCGTTTTTTTGCCTTGACAAAACGGTTATGAATGGTAAAGTAAAAAAATTATGATATGATTATTGCTGAAAGGATAAAATATGCATCCGTGGCACCAAGTGCAACATTACGCGGAATTCCCGAAAATAATTCCGTCTATTATAGAAGTTCCGAAAGGATCTCAAATTAAGTATGAATTAGATAAAAAAAGCGGATTGGTTAAAGTGGATCGTATCTTATATAGTGCCGTTCACTATCCCGCAAATTATGGGTTTATTCCGCAAACTTACGGTGACGATAACGACCCGTTGGATATTTTGGTGTTAAGCCAGTATCCGGTTTGTCCGCTTTGCATTATGCGGGCGCGTCCGATCGGCGTGATGAAAATGGTAGACGGCGGGGAGTCGGATGATAAAATTATCGCCGTTCATGAAGATGATCCGCTTTATAATTGTTATGACCATATTAACCAGTTGCCTCCGCACTTATTGAAAACATTGCAACGCTTTTTTGAAGATTATAAGGTGTTGGAGCAAAAAGAAGTTCATATTGAAAAGTTTTTGGGCCCCGATGAGGCGATTAAGTTGATTGAAGAGGCACGCGTTTATTACGAACAGAAAAAAACCGAATTAGCAGGATATAACGCAAGATGATGGATGAACGGATAGATAATAAATTGATTCCGATTGAAAGTTTATTTGATTTAGAAGCGGTTGATACATTTTTCTTTGATATGTATGGCGTGCTTTGGAGCGGACAAGATTGGTATTCGGGCGTTAAAGATATTTTACAAACGCTACGCGCCAAGGGTAAGAAAATTTGCATTTTATCCAATCAAACATTAGTAGAAGAAACGTTTATTCGGTTGCGTGAGCAACAAGGGCTTGTGCGTGGCAGAGATTATGATGACGTGGCAACATCGGGCGCCTTGTGTTTGCAAGAGATAAAAAACGGATTGTTTGAAAAAATAACCAAGAAGCAAGATTTTCGTTTTTATGTTGTCGGCAAGCAAAATCCGGCGTTGTTTGAGCCAATTCGGCAACATGAAACCCTTGTTTTAAAAGAGGCGGATATTGTTTATATCGGTGCGTTCGGAAAAGAAGGCGGGGCTTTGTTGGATAAGGAAATTCAGCAGTTGCTCCATGAAGCAAAAGCGTATCAATTACCGGCTGTGTGCGCCAATCCGGATGTTTTTTGGATAGACGGTGCGGAAAGAAAATTGGCGCAAGGGGCTGCGGGTCGCTTTTATGAGGAAATTGGCGGAAAAGTTGTTTGGTTCGGTAAACCGTTTAAAGAAATTTACGAATATGCTTTGAAGATATCAGACAGTTCAGCCAAAAAAAGCGTTATGGTCGGAGATATGTTGACAACGGATATATGGGGTGCAAATCGGGCGGGCATTCGCTCCGTTTTGTTGACTGAAACCGGCGTGACGTTTTATGATTTACAAACGCAGAAACAGTCAACGGCAGATTTTATTGCACAACAGGCACGGCAGAATAAATGCGAGGTTGCCGACTTGACTCCAACTTATTTGCTTTCCCGTGTGAAATAAGAATCATTTAAAATCATAAAAAAACAATAAGGAGAGAAAATGTTTGAATTACATCCGGCTTTAAAAAAGAAAGATTTTGTATGCGATTTGCCGTTTTGCACGGTGTTATTTGAAGATAATGCGCTTTTCCCGTGGATATTTCTGGTGCCACGCAAGGAAAATGTGCGCAATATGTTGGATTTAACAACCGATGAGCGATTGACTTTGATGAAAGAGATTGAAATTGCCGAGAAAATTATGAATCGTCTGTTTCATCCGACGCAAACAAATGTCGCCATGATCGGCAATTTAACGCCACAACTGCATGTGCATGTTATTTGCCGGTATGACACAGATCCTTATTGGCCGGGAACGGTTTGGAATCAACCGGGAAAACCTTATCCCGCCACTGCTAAGGAAGAAGTTATCAATCGTATTAAGAAGGAGTTTGAAAAATGTCAAAAGTAGCCGTTTTAATTCCGACACGTTTAAAATCAACGCGCTTGCCGAATAAACCGTTATCGGTTATCAACGGGAAAACATTGATACAGCATGTCTACGAGCACGCTATTGCCGTGCATCCGAAAGAAGATGTATATATTGCCGCGGGGGATAAAGAAATCGTTGCGGAAGCCGAAAAATTCGGTGCCAAATGTATTTTGACGGATCCGTCATTACCCTCGGGAACGGATCGGATTGCCGCAGCGTTGAAAGAAATTGATCCGAATGGCACAAAATATGACATTGCCATCAGTTTTCAAGGCGACGGGATTAATGTTGACCCGAAATTGAATTTGGCTTTGGTTGACGTAATGGAAAAAACAGGGGCGGATATTGTAACCGTCGGTATGAAAATAACGGATAAAAAAGAAATAGAAGATCCCTCACATGTTAAGATAGCCATGGGCTTGCGAGATGGGGAAAATTTTGGCCGTGCCCTATATTTTTCGCGGTCTCCTGTGCCGTATAATCGTGATAATGTTCCGGCGTATGATTTTGCCTATTGGCATATCGGTATTTATGTCTATCGGGCAAAAGCGTTGCAACAAATTATTTCATATCCGGTCGGTGTGTTGGAGAATATTGAAAAATTGGAGCAACTGCGCGCGTTGGAAAACGGCATGAGTATTTTTGCATTAGTTGTGCCGTCCGTTAAGTTAATAGAAGAGGCGCCCGCAGATATCAACACACCGGAAGAATTGGCAGAGGCACAAAAATTCTTATTTTAGATATCGTGTGTTTGTGCTCTCTTAAAAAAGAAACGCTGTTTTGGTTGTTAAAACAGCGTTTTTTATTCGCAGAATTTATGATATATCAGTTACTGTCAGGGAGAAAATTGTTTTGAATAACCGAGTAGGGGGGTTAATCAGGAAGTATGAACCTTTCTCTTTCAGTAATGAGTGATAACGTGTCTGACACCTAAGTAAAAAAACCGAACAAAATTTGCTCGGCTTTTTGTAGTAATACCAATTAAGCAGTATTAAAAATCTTCCTCGCGATAGGGATTATCCGGCTCTGCTTCAATCAAGCCAACATCTTCCTCCTCGTCAGATGATTTTTTGGTGCGTGTTCTACGGCTTTCTTTTTTTGCCTTTTCGGCTTTTTTTACAACTTGTTCTTTTTCGACTTGCCCCGCTGCAGTATTGGAGAGTAATAGCTGGCGCATCATATAATCCGTGACTTCGGTATTCATCAATACGGGGTTTTGATTCATATACCATAAAATTGTTTCCCCTTTATCATCCGTTACGAGCAGGTTGGCGCCCGAGTTGATAAATGTTTGCATAATTCCGACGGACGGAGTATAATAAGCAATGAAAAAGCCCAACGGAATCTCACGCGGTGCACCGGGAATGGGGTAATCGCTGTTTGAAACTTTTTCATCCAATGGCAATTTGCCACTGTTTATTAAGGCTGTAAATATATTCACATTGCCGCGCAGAGTCGCCAACTGTAAAACATTGCCACCGCAACGGGGTTTGATATTTAAATTGATATTATCGGCAATCAATTTATTAATGTCTTCCGCATCACGTGCGTTGCGGATAACTTGTTGTAACGGCGAATAAGAACAGTCATCTTTCGGACCGGCATAAACTCCGTTGCTCATCATCAGTGTGGCTACCAAAACGGCGGGTAATAATTTTTTCATTGTCTCTCCTTATGTTATTTTTTCTTATATGGATTTTGGAATAAAAAAATCTTTTTGTCAAGTGGAATATTGAATTGTGTTTCATATAAAGAAACCGTTGATTTAACTCCCTCAATATCCACAATATCCCATTGCTTTAATTGCAATGTTTCCTTATCGATAATCAGGGTTAAGCTACCGAGTTCGCGTGCATCTTTTTTAATGGCTGTTACATAATACTCATCTAAAATATCCTTGACATCGGTTACTAAAAATTCCGGATCATCAAAATGTAACTGTTCTTTTAAAATAAGACTGACGGGTGTTTGTTTTAAATGAAAATAATTCACTTCCTTTAAATCTTTATCGTGGTAAATCAAATAGCCGTTATGCGCGTAAAATTCCAACGGGGAGCCTTTTTCGTAAACCAACCGCATTTCGCCCGGACGGGATAAATAAAGTTCTCCCGTTTGTAAATCATTTTGTGTTTGGGAGTTAAATTGCGCAAATTTTGCTTTTAATGTCTTTATTTTATTATAGGCAGTTTCCACTTTTTGCAAAATGGCACGATTTTGCGGTGTATCTATGCGCTTATCAATATCGGCGTGAGCGGTTGTTGCAAAGCCGAGTAAAACGGCGCTTATTAAACTTAAAAGAATGCCTTTCATCTGTTTACCTCATTTCGTGTTTTCAGTTGTGTGCTACGATGCATTATCGGTCGGCACTAAAATTTCGCGTTTGCCGGCAATGTTTGTTTTGGATACAATGCCTTCGGCTTCCATTCGGTCAATTAAATCGGCGGCTTTATTATACCCGATACGCAGTTGTCGTTGAATATAACTGATAGTCGGTTTTTTATCGCGCAAGACGATGGCAACGGCTTGATCATATAAGTCTCCGCTACCGACGCCGTCACCGTTACCGTTTCCGACACCGTTGCACGCTGATCCGCTTGCGTCTGCGTCCACATCGGTAATAACGGCATCCAGATACTCAGGCTCTGCCTGACTCTCCCAATGATTAACAACGGCTTGCACATCATCATCCGATACAAACGGCCCATGCACCCGTTGTGGCTTTTGTCCGGCCGGCATATACAGCATATCGCCACGGCCGAGTAATTGCTCTGCTCCCGGTTCATCCAAAATCGTGCGAGAGTCAATTTTACTGCGCACTTGGAAAGAAATGCGTGACGGGAAGTTGGATTTAATTGTTCCCGTAACCACGTCAACCGACGGCCGTTGTGTTGCCAAAATTAAGTGAATGCCGACGGCCCGCGATTTTTGTGCCAACCGCTGAATCAAAGGATCAACTTCTTTACCGCATTGTCCCATTAAGTCAGCCATTTCATCTACAATAATAACGATAAAGGGAAACGGCGTTAAATCAAAATTTTGTTCTTCAAAAATCGGTTTGCCCGTTTCGGGATCAAATCCCGTTTGAACACGGCGGGTGATTGTTTTCCCGTCTCGTGCGGCTTGCAACACCTTTTGATTATAGCTTTCAATGTTGCGTGTGCCAAGGTGCATCATTGAGCGGTATCTGTCTTCCATTTCACGCACGGCCCATTTCAGCGCGACAACGGCTTTTTCCGGCTCAATAACAACCGGCGTTAACAGATGCGGTATACGATTATAAACCGAAAGTTCAACCATTTTCGGATCCACCATAATCAAACGGCATTCGGCCGGCGTAAACCGATATAATAATGAAAGAATCATTGTGTTAATGGCAACGGATTTACCGGAGCCCGTTGTTCCCGCAACCAATAAGTGAGGCATTTTTGCCAAATCGGCAAAAACGGGAGAACCGCCGATATCTTTGCCCAAAATAAGGGGTAATAACCCGTTGTTCCCTTGAAATTTAACGCTTTCTATCAACTCGCGAATATAAACGGTTTCGCGTTTCGGATTCGGCATTTCTATGCCCAGCGCATTCATGCCGGGGATAACGGCAATACGAACGGACGGCACGCGCATCTTCATGGCCACATCGTCTGCCAATGCAATAATCCGAGAGGTTTTAATGCCCGGTGCCGGTTCAAATTCATAGAGTGTAACAACCGGTCCGCATTGGGCCCCGATGACTTTTCCATTAACACCGAATTGCGATAATACTTGTTCCAACTCGCGAGATGTTTTTTCCATTTTATCTTTGGAGAGTGCCGGCGCCGTGCTGGCAACAACTTTTCCCAACAAATCGGAAGAAGGTAAGACCATATTGTTTTTATCGGCCGTGATACCCGAAGACTCTTTCGGTTTGCCGGATGTTGAATTGCTTTTGCGAATCGAGGTCGTTTGCTTTGTTTCACGCGAAGGTGTAACCGTATCATCGTCCGAGGCTGAATCAAACGGAGCAAATGCGCTGAATGTCGGCTCAATATGCGGGTGCGGTGTATGCGGTTTCTTTTGGCGTTTGAATGCTGAAAGAAAAGATTTTTTCTCTTTTCTTTGCACCGGTGAATCGTTGGTAACCGAGTTGTTGTCGGCAACAGATTGCGTGGGTTCCGCTTCGGCGGACATGGCCTTTTCTCGCGTTAAAAACTTTGAGCGGAATCGCAAAGCAGCTGCTTTCGGTGATGGCACTTTTGCGGATTTCATAAAAGTCGCACCGGCATTGGCCGTTGCAGAGCATTTGCGACAAATGAGAAATACGGGCACTTTTAAACTGAAAATCATAAGCAATAAAACGCAAATCCAACCGACAACTTTAATCAGATTTGATGGTTCCGGGAGCCATTGCCGTAAATAAAATCCGATAAATCCGCCGGCTTCAATCTTCGTCCATACTTCTGTCCCCGTTAAATTTTTTATGACGGCAGAACCGCCCGTTAACCAACAAGCCGTCAGCAAGGCCAGCGTAAACAGTATAATCCGAAGACCGATGAGGCGTGCATTGCGCAGTAAAAAGAATCCGAAAATCAAAAAAGCAACGGGAATCAAATAATTTAATTTCCCGAACAATTGAACTAATATATCAGCCGATACGGCGCCACTTGTTCCCATCCAATTTTGAACGGGTCCTGCGGAAGCCGTATTCCAGGAAGCATCGGTTGTGTGATATGAAAAGCAGGCAAGTAACAGATAAAGACTGCCTAAAAACAAAAGTAATCCGAATAAGATACGCAAAAATTTCTTCATATAGTTCCTCTTTTTTCGGATATGATACTTTAAAGTGAATTAAAAAACAAGTTTTTTCAAACAATGTTTTTCAAAAAACAGTGTGTGAGGCGCTTTTACATTATAATATAGAAGGGAGCAATATAATATGTGCCCTTCTGCGCAATGTGTCTGCTTGCTAAAAAATAATCCTTGATTCACGCCATACCGAACAAAGTGATATGAAAAATTTAGCTTGGCGTGAGATAAAAAAGTGCGTGGTGCCCAAGGAAAAAACACCACGCACGCCTCTATATTTTTAAGAGAATGTCCTTAAAAATAATATCTGGCAGTCAACTTAACATCGTTGGAACGAACATCTTGTTTGCTCTTTCCCGTGTATCCGTCGCGTGCTTTAACACGTGCTTGACCGAGGTCTGTATACCGATAACCTAAGTCAAGAGACATACATTCGTTGACCATATAGTCAATACCGACACCGGCCGTCCATGCAAAGTTCGTTTTTGTAGCACCTTTTGCATCGGGCAAGCTGTCTGTTTTATTCCAAGCCATACCGATACCGCCCATACCGTAAACGCTGAACATCTGGTTAATCGGCATTGTGGCGTAAATGTTAGCTAATACGGGGACAGACCACAAATCAGCTTTTTTCTTGCCTGATGTTGTTTTCATATCCACATCACTCCATCCGCGATAACCGACTGTCAAATCCGTGCGCAAGTATTGATTCAAGTGATAACCAACACCGACGCCTAAAATTCCGGCATCACCCGTATCGCTTGTTCCGAAAGAATAACCTGCTTCACCCAACACATACGGCTTGCTGAAATCCATGGCTTGTGCATGAGCGGCTGCCATCATTAAACCGGCAATAGCCAAACCTGATAATAAATACTTCTTCATTTCATATTCTCCTTTCTTAAAAATATCACGAAGCACTCTAAAACTAGGGTTGCAAAAGTGGGTTGTCCAGTAAAAAAAGAGAAAAACATAAAAATAAATAGAACTGTATGCAAAAGGCATAATCTTATATGTTTCAATAGGTTATTTTAATGAACAAAATGCTTGTTCTTTGGTGTAAAATATGATACTTTAAAATATGGATAGCACGATTCGTTTAGCAGAAATAAGGAAACAGATAATGCGTATTAATGATAAAATTATTGCAAATATGATTCATTCGGATGAAAACTTCATTTGGGAAGTGACGGGATCAATTGCTGATGTGAAATACAATCCGTTCTATTGGATTTTAGCGGTTATGACTTGTGGTATCTTTTTAATTGCATTGTATTATAATCGTATTTACCACAGTTATGTGCTCACCAGTCAGCGGTTAATTATCATCTCGGGAATTTTTACAAAAGATGTTGATGAAATAGAGTTGTTTCGGATTGTAGATAGTTCTTCTTCGCAATCCATGATTGATTTGTGGGCTGATTTAGGAGATATTTTTGTGAGCTCAACCGATAAAACGGGTTTTTTGCGGTTGCATAAGATAAAGAATCCGCATGCCGTGAGGGATTCATTAAGACAGTATTATGTGGCAGCGCGCGATAGTCGCGGGACGGTTATGCTGGAAAATATCTCGGGTTAAGCAAAGCGGTGCAAGAGATGTAGGACGAATCATCAAAAGTGAGAATCGTTTGTTTGAAAACGCAGTAAAAATTTTAAATTGAGAAAATCCTAACAATTTATTAATTTTCGAATTGATTTTTATCTTAAAGTATGGTATTGTAAAAAAAGATATGGATGTTCATATCAGTAAACGGTGAGGAGGATAGCCATGGCGGAAGAGAAAAAAATAACGGATACACAAAAAGATGAAACGATAAAAGACGATGTTTATCAGGTAAAAAGCAGTCGGGGCGGTACATTTAAGGTAATGAGCCAAGGTGCGGAAAACAACCACAAAGATATGGAGGCCGGATTGGCGCATAAGCCGGGTGATCGATCGACATATTTAGGGGAACTTTCACCCGAAGAACGAAAGTTTGTTCAAGCAGCCAATGAGCAAGGAAAGGGTGTGCGTTGGACGGATAAGAACGGAGATCATGTTTTTACTTTTGTGCCGAGCAAGGAGCAAAAAGAAAAGGCCGCAGCCAAAGAAAAAGCTGAAAAAGAGGCGACAGAGGGAGAGAAGAAAGGTGGTTCTTCCTGGTGGAAATGGCTTCTGGGCGGTTTAGCCATTGTCGGTGCCGGAATCGGCGCTTATTTCTTGTTTCGTAAAAAAGATAAAAAATCAAATACGACGAATACAACAAATAATACGACAAATTCAACAACGAATACGTCAACAAACACGGATTCAAATACGACTTCTAATACGACAACGAATACCAACACCAATACATCCACGAACATATCGGCGCCGGCTATTAACACCGGCAGTAGTTTGACGGATACGATTGCCTCAAATTCCGGTGGAACGGTTAATACGGGCGGGTATGAAATCGGCATCGGTATTACCAGATCGAATGTTGGGGGTCGTGATTAAATAAATAATCGACCGCAATTATTGAATGATAAAAAGGATTCTTGTTTATTCAAGAATCCTTATTTTTTATAATTATTTTAATGCCTATATAAAATAATGTTATATATGCTTGAGTAAGGCACAAGGGAATAGATGATATGTCGTAGGTAAAAATTACGGAATTTCAAATAATTCAATAAAGCGAAAGGAAAGAATCGCTAAAAAAGAAACATCTTGAAATAAGCTATATAAAACAAATGGATAAATAGAATCTCGGATGGATAAAAACGGAAAAAGTAAAAAAAAAGTAAATGGGGTTGTATTTTTTGCTGGATTTTTATTTTGTTCAATGATACAATAAAAGCAGAATTTCGGTATGAGGCCGAAAGTGACTCAGAGTCTGAAACGGAGGCAATTATGAGTATGCGTGCAGGTTTATACGCGATTTTGCTGAGTACAACCGTATTTACTGCGGTTGGGATGTCCGTGGGTGCGATTGCACAAACGATTAACCCGACCTCGGATACACTGAAAGATGCAATCAATAATTTGGATAAAGGAACAACCCGGGAAGAAACGGTTGTGTTATCCGGAGATGCGGAGACATACGATAGCGATACGCCGGACGGTTATCGCTTGACGCAAGGTGATTTAACAATTGCACAGAATATAAACGATCGGGGAATTGTTTACGGATCATTGGGTGCAGACGGTGCGTCTTCGGCCAATAAGGTATCGTTAACCTTATACGGAATCGGCGCTGCTGATGTCAACCGAGGTGCGGGGACAGTCAGCAATGTGAACAGTTATTGGACCAATGTTCAAAACGGACAGAGCACGGCAACGGATCCGGCTTTGTTGGCAACAAATGCCGATTTAAGTATAACAGGTGTTGTTTTCGCAAATTCTAATAATATAACGACTGGCACGGTATACGGTAATGGCGGTGCCATTAAAATGAATGAGAATACAACAGCCGATATTCAACAATCACTGTTTTATAATAATAAGACGCAAAAATACGGTGGCGCAATAGACGTTGATAACGATAGTGCAGTCATTACGAGTATGACAACGAATGATTTTATAGGAAACAGCGCGGCGATACACGGTGGTGCATTGGATGTGGATGGCGTAATACAAAATATGCGCGACAACTACTTTTACGGCAACACCTCCGTAGATGGCGGTGCGATATATGTTGACGGCGGTTCTATCAACGGTTCGGAAAACGTCTTCCAAAACAATAAGGCAACGGGTAACGGCGGTGCCGTCTATGTGGGTGTAGATACGGGTGACGGTGTGTCTCCGAGTGCACAAGCCGGTTCTGCCACGTTAACGAACACAACATTTACGAACAATAGTGCCGTAAACGGTGGCGCGTTATACAACACGGGTGGTACGGCAACCATCAGCGGTGGATCGTTTACAGGCAATAAGGCGAGTGGTCAAGGCGGTGCTATTTACAGCGCCGGCACAACGAGTGTGACGGGGGCAACTATTTCCGGCAATACGGCCGATAGCGGTGCCGGTATTTATAATGCTTCGGGGAATATGACGGTTTCCGATGTCAGCATTGCAAACAACACGGCAAGCGGAAACGGCGGTGGCTTATATAATGCCGGAACAATGCTTGTAACGGGTGAAACGGTGTTATCCGGAAATAAAGCAGAATTAGGCAGTAATGCTTATAATGCAACCGGTGGCACATTGACGTTCAGTGATATTCAAGATGATATTGACTTGGACTATGCCCCGTTTACGGAAACAGCGGCTCCGAGCAGTATGACAACGTTATTTGATCAATCGGGAGATATTTACAATGCCGGCACGATGAACTTTGTGAACAGTGCCATTCAATTACATAACGGTATTAACACGGGAGCGTCGCTCAGTGATACGACTGCGCGCAAAGTCGGAACGGTGAATATCCAAAACAGCACGATTGATTTGGGCGGTTATGGTGTGGCCGGAGACGGCACGATTTACGGTGATACCGTGAACATTGAAGAAGGTTCAACGATTAAAACACACGTGAATCGTGAAACGGATGCATACGGTAAAGTTTCGGCCAATACGATTAATGTTGATACGACAAATACGGCATTGAATTTGTATTACAGTATGGCTGATGCCTTGAAAAAAGGCGAATCACAAATCTATACGATTTTGGATGGAACGGTTGCCGGCGAATTTGAAAATGCAATGGCAAATCAGAGCTTGTATACCGTGGAAAAATTAGGAGACGGTCAATATAAAGTTTCTTATCCGGGTGATTCCTCTGATTCTTCCGACTCTTCGGATTCTTCAGATTCCTCGGATACATCGGATAAGAATTTGCTTTGCCCGGGCTGTGATAAGAATGAAGAAAGCACGGCTGAGGGTTGGGAAATCTATGATACGCCGGATGCAGATAAGCTGATGCCGGAAGGAACGGAAGCTTCTGAAATTCAACAAGAACTCTGGGAAGGCTGGGATAAACCCGGTTATCGTGAAGCGTTGGATGGGTTGGCGCCGGATGTTTCTCCGCTCATTCAAGCCCATGCGACGGAAATTACGAGACGGTTGTCTGCTATTGTCAGCGAACGGTTCTATAACTCCATGGAGCGGACGGGTTATGTGCATAACGGCAAGCGGTTCTATCGTTTCCCGCGCCATGATTCAAATTTATGGGTGCAAGGATTATACGGTAAATCAAAATACGATGTGCGTAAAGGTTGGGATTTAGATACAACCGGAATCGCCGTCGGGTTTGACGGGCATGTTTCCGAAGCGTTGCGGATGGGTATTTCTTATGCCTATACGAAAGCAGATGGCAACTCCGTGCAACGTGATACAACGATTGATTCGCATACGGGTATGATTTACGGTGAATACAATCCGAATCGCTTCTATGCAAACTGGTTAGCAATGTATACGCGGTCAGAGTATGATGAAGAGAAGAAAGTATATAATCACCGTATCAGTGCCAACTATGATGTTGATGCGATTGGCGCGCAAGTGATGTTGGGTCGCAAGATGGGACCGTATGTATCCGGTCACTGGGCCAGCGGTGTCATTAAACCTGAACTTGGGTTGCGCTACATTTATACGAAACAACATGGATACACGGATTCGGTCGGACAAAGAGTCGGCTCGGCTGATGGTCAAACGTTAACGGGTATTTTAGGTGCGCAATATACGATTGCCTATGCCTTGTCGCCGACATTGTCATGGTATCCGGAATTCCGGGCGGCTTTAACATACGATTTTGTTGAGCCGGATACGAAAGTGCGTGTGAACTTGTTGAACGGTTCAACGTATGAAGTAGAAACGGAGAACATGGATCGTTTCGGAATTGAACTTGGTGCAAAAGTTGGGTTGGATATCAATCGGAAAGTGGAATTGGCACTTGAATACGAAGGATTGTTCAAAGGCGACTACACGAACCACACCGGTTTGGCTAACTTGAAATACAAATTTTAATCCAAGTTAAAAATCAGAACAAAAAACCTCCTGCCGTTTTTTCATCGGCAGGGGGTTTTGCGTTGATAGAGGGGTTATCGTTGGCGTGGGATTTTGTATTGACAGGGAGTTTGCCGTTGGTAGAGGGTTATCGTTGGCGTGGGATTTTGCGTTGAGAGGGGGTTTGCCGTCGGTAGAGGGTTATCGTTGGCGTGGGATTTTGCGTTGAGAGGGGGTTTGCCGTCGGTAGAGGGTTAT
>CALXVP010000019.1 GCA_944392125.1 uncultured Alphaproteobacteria bacterium
ATATATTTCGGGAGAGCATAAGTATTGCCCGAAATGCGATCAAGAATTGATTGCTCAAAAACGCAAAGAAATGGAAGCGGCAGGCAATTTTTAGAGGAAATGCAAGATGATGAAGCAAGAATGTGTTACATCAAATAACGGTGCGCAGAAGGCCCCTCGGGAAGCACAAAAAAACGTGGTAGTCAAAGCAACTTTTCGCTGGCCTTATACGGCACCGAGTTTGCAACATCAAATTCATCAGATGACGTTCGGTGATTATTTAAAACAACAACACGAGAGAGGAGAATAATAATGACAGATCAGGAAATTTTAGCACAAAACGAACAATCGCGCCAACCGGTTGAATGCTGGACACGGGTTATGGGTTATTTCCGCCCGTATAGCCAATTCAACAAAGGGAAGAAATCGGAATTTAACGAACGGAAGTGGTTTTTGGAAAAGAATTGTGCTTGTTACGAACAAGGCGCAAAAGCGGCCTAACGCGAAAGCCCGTCAAGCCCGAAACGGATTGACGGGTTTTTTAGAATAAAGTTGCGCACGTGCAGGCGGGTATTTTTTTTCTATCTGTCTGTTGGGGGTTAAAAAGGTGTAGGATTGAGCAACGCGCAGATAAGCTGAGAATGGCATAAGCAGGGTAACTATGTATCCTCGGATATTGCTTTCCTCGCCCGAATATATCACGCGCATAATCAAGAATCAATAAAGGAGAATTTGAAATGGTAAAACCGGCGGGACTCGTCCCATTTACAACGATTGATTTTCCTAATCGGCTGGCGGCAGTGATTTTTTTTCAGGGGTGTCCGTTAAGGTGCCCGTTTTGCCATAATCCGAATTTACAACCGTATGAGGGTGTTGGCGAGTCTATGTCCTTTGAGGAAATAATGGCCTTTTTATCCCAACGACGGAAACGTTTGGACGGTGTTGTGTTAAGCGGTGGAGAGCCGTTAATGCAACCGGATATTGTTTCGGTTGCCCGCACGTTGAAAGATATGGGATTTCAAGTTGCCGTTCATACGTCGGGGGCTTATCCCGACAGGTTGAAAGACCTCTTGCCTTTATTGGATTGGGTGGGGTTTGATGTGAAAGCGCCATGGCAAAAATATCCGTTGTTGTGTGGACGTGAGGGGTTGACGGCATCTATTGAAAAAAGTTTGGATTTATTGATTGAATCGGGCGTGGCGTATGAGGTGCGCACCACACTGGACCCGCGTTATTTAACGATTGACGATGTGTTTGAAATTGCCGATATTTTGCAACATAAAGGTGTTCAAACCTACACATTGCAAAAATACCGCACGTTTGATACCGATAAAAATCCACCCTCACTTGTTGAGATAAATTCGTTTTTTGAGAATGAACATTTAATACACACACTGCAAAAAACATTTCCGCATTTTGCTTGTCGTTAAAAGCCGTATCGGTTATATCAGATTTTCGGGTATGTGAAAAGAAAGACTCTATTAAGAGCGTTTTTCTGTGCTTTGTTTGCGAAAGAGTGTGCCCATAAGCAATAAACCGCCGTTTTTGTAATAACTTTCTGTTAACGCAATCAACCCCTCGGGCGCACTACGGAACAAGGGAATTTCCCGATACGCGCGATACGGTTCTTACGCCCGTCAATCAAGTTGCCCCTTTATCTTAAAAAATGAAACGGAGATAAAGAAAAGGTTATCTGCCTTCATTGGTTGATTGAATAATCATCGCCGGTTTAAGTTTCCCGTTCGGCTTTTGCGCATCTTCATGAATAATGGCACGCACAATCGCCATTTCTTCTTTCGTTTTGGCGTCAATCGGCGGGAGTTTATCGGCATCAATACCGAACAACTTTTTCACTTTTGCGTAGGCTAAGCGTTCCTCTTCGCTTAATTCATTTGATTCACCCATGTATCTGTTTTGGCGAGAATTGCGATCAACGGCTTTATCATCGTTTGTTTTATTCCCCGTTTGACGTGTAAATATCGGACGGGCTTCATTGAGTGCTTCGCGTGATAGCGCTTCCTCGGGCTTAATATCAAATTCTTTATAAAGTGCGGCAACATTTTGGCACAGTCCTTTGGCAGCTTGCGCAACGGAATTAAAACGCGTATCCGTTGAGCGCGCAATTTCTTGGAAACCGGCGACCCCCGAACCAATTCTTCCGGCCCGTAATTCCGCCATGTTTTTCTTCACGACTTCCGAATCCGACTGCATCAATTCTTTTAAATTTTTCCGCAACGACTCTCTGATTTTATCGAATCGTGCAACGCGTTTGCCCGATTCTTTCACCAACTTTTGAAACTCCGGATCATCTTTTCCCAAGTCTTTATTTTCGGGTTTCTTTAATTCTTCCAATCCCTCTTTTTGTTTGCGCGGATCTTTTTGCTTTAACTTTTCGGTAATGCTTGCCTGGCGTTCTTCCGGTGTTTTTATCGGTTGCTCGGGTTCTGTTTTCTCGCCTGCTCGTTTGGGTTGTTGCGGGCGTGATTTATCGTTGGGGCGAATTTCTTCCGCCTCTTGTTTGGCTTTTTCTTCCGCTTCTTCTTCCCATTCTTTGGCGCGTTGGACTTTTTCTTTGGCAGTCATGGCTCCGCGATGCACGCGATCGCCCTTGCCGGGGTGCATTTCCAGCATGGCAATATCTTCAGCCGTTATTTCGCGAAACGCTTTCGGATCATTGATATCCGCTTCACCGATAAATTCGTTAATCAACGTTATTTCTTCATCAATTTCATTGATTTTTTCTTGTGCCGTTTTTAAAAAACGTTCGGCAATGCTTTTGCGATAATCTAAACTTTGGCGCTCTTTTTGGAGCTCTTTCAACCGTTCAGTAAAATTTAATCCCGTATCCGCCATGGTTATCTCCTTAATTCTTTCAAACCAATCGTGTGATTATTTTATCACATTTTTGCGCAAGTTGCAAGCGTTAATCCTGTTAGCCTCGTTTTCTGATAAATCGGATGTTAACAGGCCGGCTTACTTATCGGATTATGTTGTTTTTAAAGTCGCTTATAAATACGCAATACGGTATCAATGGTTACGGTATGCGGTGGATTCGCCGTAAATGAAGCGTATTTATCGGCAGACATACGATAATAATGCGGAGTCATTTTCAGTAATGCATCGGCAACGGGTAAAGACATATCCGAGAGCTGATAACAAACAGGCACTTCTTTTAACAGCGTAAAGCCGTTCGGAATCGGATGCGTTGCTGATTCTTTGATGATAACCCGTTCATAAACGCAACGGCGTAATTCAGTTAAATGATTTTTGCCCGTATCGGCAACGGCTACAAATCCGCCCGTTTGAACGACTCGCTCAAATTCTGACCAAACGGGAAATCCGAATAAACTAAACAGCCCGTCGGCTCCGCTACCGATGACGGGAATCTTTTTATTTGTGGCAACGGCCCAATCAAATTTTTTATTTCTTTTGGAGGCGGACATAACGGCCTCTCGGGAAATATCAAATCCCAAAACCGAAATGTTTTTATCTACAAACATTTTTAAGCGCTCAATCAATCCTACCGTGTAATAACCCTCCCCGCAACCGGCATCAATAAAAACAAACCGATGATTCATCGGATGTTGTGCAATATATGTTTTGGTTACTTGTGCCACCGCATTTAAAATCGGTGTATACAGACCCGTATTTAAAAATGTGCGCCGTGCCTGCACCATTTCTTTATTATCTCCCGGCGCATGTGATTTTTTGAGTTGAACGGGTAATAAATGAACATACCCTGCTCGGGTATAATCGTATGTGTGATGATTGGGACAAATCAACGAATTGCCGACCCGCTTCATCGGTAAGGCATCTAACGGACAAGCCCAACTGTCAAACGGTGTTATCACAAATTGCTCCTTTGGTTAATCTCGGTGATAAGGGTGCCCGTCAATAATTGTTTTGGCTCGATAGATTTGTTCTGCCAACACAACGCGCGCCAACATGTGCGGTAAAGTCATTCTGCCGAACGATAATTTATAATCAGCTTTTTCTTTTAAAAAGGGAGCATGCCCGTTTGCTCCACCGATTAAAAAAGCAATGCATGGTGCTCCCGAATCAATCCACCCCTGCAATAATGAGGCAAACTCGCGCGAAGAGGGCGTTTTGCCTGTTTCATCCAGAGCAATGATTTTGGCGCCGGATGGCACAAGCCCCAGTAACAAATGCGATTCCGCCTCTTTTAACGCATCGCCCGACAAGGCTTTTTTCTCTTCCGCTTCTTTAACGGTAATATGCCAACGCGTTTTTTCAAGGTAAGATTGAATGAGTAAATCTTCCGGTGTGTTCTTTTTCAGTTTTCCGATGGCGCCAATGATTATTTGCATTCGCAGACCCGTTTATGATATTTGTTCGGTAGCAAATCACGAATGGAAACAACTTCCCACTCATCCGAATCCCCCACGGGAACAATTACTTTGGCTTCTTCATGACTGTAATCCGCAATATATTCCCGACACTTTCCGCAAGGAGAAATCACATATCCGCACGCATCTCGCACGGCAACAATCATATCAATTTCCATATCTTTTTCAGCCGTCAGAGCCATACCGATGGTAATAATTTCGGCACACGTAGCAACGGAAGGTTGCGTTGTGCCGACATGAAGACCGCTGTAAACATTCCCGCTTTTTGTTACGAGTGCCGCAGCAACGACGGTATGGTGTCCGCCACGTTGATAGCGCGCTTTCAAGAGTGTACGCGCCGTTTCAATTAATTCTTCGGGAGTTACCTTCGTCATATTTATTCACCTGTTTCCATTAACTCTTCAACCATATTATCCAACGATTCTCGTTCGGCATTATCATACTGCGGGGCAACATCTTTCACTTTTTGAACGGCAGTATTCGTTACTTTTTTCGTTACTTTGGCTTTCACATCTTTTTTAACGGTATTTACCATTCTGTCAACCGCCTTTTTATGTGATTTTGCCGGCAATTTATGTTCGCGCTTTAAATCGGTGCCGATTTTATGTGGGGTTTCACCGGACGTATGCGCCAACATACCTAAATCCGTTTGCACGTTTTCCGGCACGAATTTACCTAGAAATTGCACTGTTTTTTGAATATACGGAACGGAAATGTTTTCTTTGCCGAGTTCCGCCATCTGTTTTTCGGAAAGAAGCATGGATACACCGATATATAATAATGCAATCACTAATATCCCGCGCAATAATCCAAACATCAATCCCAGCAATCTATCTAATCCGCTTAAAGAACTTTCGCGCAATTTTCGGTTAATATGCGAATTGATAATCGTTGCAACGATTAAAATAATTAAAGCAACCAATAACGCCCCGCAAATGCCGGCAATTTTTTCGTTTTCAATCAATTTTCCCATCAGCGGTTGCATGGGCGTATAGCTGTATAAAGCGCCGAATCCTGCCAGTATCCAAGAGGAAATACCGAGTAATTCACTGACCAATCCGCGGTATAAAGCAAATAAAACGGAAAAAACCAAAATACCCAAAACAATCATATCAATAATACCGATTGTCATATTTCAACTCCTTTAATCAGTCGTAAAAATTTGTCATATCATAATCCCTTTTGAAAAAAAAAGCAACGGGCCGACGCCGTTTTATCTGAAAATTTTACGGCGTTGCCGATATACCGCACTGTTTAAACACATAAAACAATCGCTTGCTTTTTTGAGGCAACAGACCAAAAAGCAAGCGATTGTTATTTCTTCGGAATGCGAAAAATACTATGCTCCTTCATCGCTTCCGCTATCCGATTCATCATCTGTTGCGTCGGAAGGAACAAATAAATTGCATATCGCTTCTACATCGGCCGTATTTTCACGATTTTTAATACTGTCGTTCAAATCCAAGAATCCGTCTTTTGCAATTTCGGAATCTAAAATGTTTTCGCAATCTGATTTGGTAATGATATTATCGGGATTTTGGCGATCATCAAAAGAAATATCCATATACCAGATATTTCTATCGTCTCGGCAAACGGAAACACAAGCCCCGATTGCCGTTTGAAATGCGGAAGATTCCCCGTTGCAAGTGCCGGTATCAACTCCTTGCATGACCCAGTTGATATTTCTTAAACAACCCGAATCATCTAAATCATCGACATCAATTTTTTTGAGTTCTAACCCTCGCGCCGATTGCATGGCCAACGCAACTTGATTGATTGTTTTTGTAATGCGGTAGCGCTTCATGGTGTATTTATAGGCCGATAATCCGCCGACGGATATCACGCCGATAATTGCCAATACGCCCAACATCTCAACCATAGAACGGCCGGATTGATCCTTTCGTTGATGATTTACTTGACGATTCATAAAGTGCATTTTTGTCCCCTTACATTTTTCAGTTTTCTTCAATTTAAACTGTTTTCTCCGCGGAATCAAGCATTTTCTTGCAGTGAAAATTTTTTATGATGAGCGTATCTGTATTTTTGTTACTTTTATTTTTTTGTTTTTTTGGGGTTAGGTGTTTTTAAAAGGCTCGTTATGGCCATTTACAGTGGCACGCGGTAGAGGTTAATATGTAATAAACCGGCTTTCATCAGTTTACTTGTGTAGGCTTGTTTCGGATGCTCAATCAGCGCTTGTGCAGGCCCTTGCTCCACGATACGTCCGGATTTCATCACGAGTAAATCATCCGCAATTAACCGCATCAATTTTATATCGTGCGTGATAAAGATATAAACGAGTTTATATCTTTTTTGTAATCGCAACAGTAAATCAATCAGTTGCTTTTGCGTATTGATATCCAAAGAAGCCGTTACTTCATCTAATACCAACACGCGCGGATTTAAAATTAAAACACGCGCCAGTGCCACTCGCGTTTTTTGTCCGCCCGAAATTTCATGCGGATATCTATCCAATATGTTGGGGCGCAAATCAACGGCTTTCAGAATACCTTTAACTTTTTGCGCGCGCTCTTCTTTCGTTAATTTCGGAAAATGAACGGATAATCCTTCTTCAATGATTTCCTCTATCGTCAGGCGCGGATTAAGGGAACCGGCCGGATCTTGCATGACCATCTGGATATTCGCACGGGCAGAAGTGAGGTCTTTGCCTTTGAGCGCAAAAAAATCTTCTCCGTTTAATAAAACTTTCCCTTTGGCCGGAATTAACCGCATCAATCCGTAAGCCAAAGAAGATTTGCCTGAACCGCTTTCTCCGATAATGCCGAGCGTTTGCCCTTGATATAATTGAAAAGTTGCTTTATCAACCGCTTTAAAAGAACCGTATTGAACGGTTAATGCTTTCACATCAATGACCGGCTTGCCTTGCGGTTCGGTAAATGGGTGGATTGTATCCGTTTTTGCGGGCGGTAAATGTGTGGAAATAATTTGTCCGCTCCGCATTACATAGAGTCGGTCGGCCATTTTACGCACAATATCCAAGTCGTGCGTGATAAATAAAATAGCTAATCCTAATTTTTGTTGCAATATCTTTAAAAGTTCTAAAATTTGTGCCTGCACGCAAACATCCAATGCCGTTGTCGGTTCATCGGCAATCAGAATGTCGGGCTTGCCGGCCAATGCCATGGCAATCATCACGCGTTGCCGTTGCCCGCCTGACAATTCATGCGGAAAAGAATGAAAGATTCGCTCGCAATCTTTCAATTCTACCAATTTAAGTAATTCAATGATTCTTTTTTTGCTCGCTTTGCCGTTATGCAATTTAAATACTTCCGCAATTTGTTTGCCGACGGTATGCAACGGATTTAAACTTGTCATCGGCTCTTGAAAAATCATAGCGATTTTGGAACCGCGTATTTTGCGCAATTCGGATTCGTCCAACGCCGGCAAATTGCGCCGTTTATAAAAAATTTGTCCTTCCGTAACGGCGTGCTCGTTTAATCTTAAAATTGTTTGTGCCACGGTTGATTTGCCGGAACCGCTGTTGCCGATGAGCGCCACGAATTCTCCCGGTTTAACGGCCAGAGATACCCCGCGAACAACGGCATATTTTTGATAACGCACCCAGAGGTTTTTGATTTCCAGTATATTCATTTCCCCTCCCGATGCGGATCAAACGCATCTCGCACACCTTCGCCGACGAATAATAAAAGCGATAAAATGAGCGTCATCACAAAAAAAGCCGTCAGCCCAATCCAAGGCGCCGATAAATTTTCTTTTCCTTGGCGAATTAACTCGCCGAGGCTGGGTGTGCCTGCCGGTAAGCCCAACCCGAGAAAATCCAGTGCCGATAAAGCCACAATACCCCCTGCCAGTAAAAACGGCACATACGTGATAGTTGCCACAAGAGCGTTGGGGAGAATGTGCCGTGTCATAATTTTAAAATCCCCCACACCCAATACTTTGGCGGCTTTAACATAATCCAATCCGCGCGTCTTTAAAAATTCGGCGCGCACAACACCCGTTAAACTTGTCCAGCCAAACAGTAATAAAATAATCAGAAGTGAGGTAAAACTCGGTTCAATTAAACTGGAAATAATAATTAAAATAAATAATTGTGGCAGAGAACTCCATATTTCAAGAAATCGGCCGATGAATAAATCCGTTCGTCCGCCGAAATACCCTTGCACGGCTCCGACGCCGATTCCGATAACGGCAGAAAAAAACGTCAGCACAACCGTAAAGAACAAACTTAATCTTAACGCATACAGCAAACGCGCTAAAATATCGCGCCCCTGATCATCCGTGCCGAGCCAGTGATTTTGATCGGGGGAGGCGGGAAAAGGTTGATTGCTGAAATAGTCAACGGTATCGTATTTATAGGGTATCGGCGGATAGAGTGCCCAGCCTTCCGCGCGAATTTTGCTACGTGTCAGCGCATCGGTATAAACGGCTTCCGTTGGCAAATTGCCGCCGACCATATCATCGGAAACAAATTGCAGTGTGGGAAAATATAATTGATGCCGATACATCAATACCAGCGGTTTACTATCCGCCAAAATCGGCGCGGACAGCGAAATGATCGTTATGATAATGAGTAGCCAAAAAGAGTAGTAGGCTCTTTTATTTGCTTTGAATTTTTGCCATTTTTGATTTGTTTTCGTCATCCGCTTTATACCATCCTTTTATCAAAGTGTATGCGCGGATCAACGAGCGTATAAACAAAATCGCTGATGAGATTTAAGATAAGCCCCAACAGCGCAAATAAATACAGTGTGCCGAACACAACGGGGTAATCTCTGTTTTGAACGGCCTCAAATCCGAGGAGTCCCAACCCGTCCAATGAAAAAATCACTTCAATCAATACGGAGCCCGTAAATAACATGCCGATAAGCATGGCGGGAAACCCGGCAATCACAATCAGCATCGCATTTCGGAAAACATGTCCGTATAAAATGCGCTTATCGGAGGCGCCTTTTGCTTTGGCCGTTATAACATATTGTTTCCCCAGCTCTTCCAGAAAAGCGTTTTTGGTTAAAAACGTCAATCCCGCAAGCCCGCCGACAGTCATAGCCGTAACGGGAAGCGTAATATGCCATAAGTAATCAAGAATTTGGCGATACCATGGGAATGTTTCAAACCCATCCGAGGTTAAGCCTTTAAGCGGAAACCAATCCAAATAACGCCCGCCGGCAAAGAGCACAATTAAAAAAATGGCCAGTAAAAAGGCGGGAACGGCATAGCCGATTGTTAATAGCCCGCTGGTGGAAACATCAAAAAAACTTCCTTTCTTAGCCGCTTTGCGAATACCGAGCGGAATGGCAATTAAATAAATCAGTAAGGTGCTGAAAACGCCAAGGGAAATGGATACGGGCATTTTTTCGCGAATAAGTTGCAGAACCGTTTTATCTTGATAAAAACTTTTGCCGAAGTCAAACCGCAGATAATTCCACATCATGAAAAAAAAGCGTTCGTATGCCGGTTTATCAAACCCGAATTGTTTTTCCAATTCTTTGCGCAGTTGCTCTTTCATGCCCTGTGTGCCCCGATAAAGTGATGAACCGGTGCCGGATTGCCCTGAAAATCCCGCATTCATCACATCTCCGCCGACACCACCGATACGTGCCGATAACCCGCTCGGTGCCGATTGTTCTACTTTCATCAGCATCTGCTCCACCGGCCCGCCGGGTGCCATCTGCACAAACAAAAAATTGAGAACCATTATTCCGAAAAGCGTTATCGGTATCAATAATAACCTTTTTAAAAAATAATTCACTTTCGGATGCACGTTTTGTTTTCTCCGTTGCGACTAATCAAACAAGTCTCTTAATTCAACATTCGGATCCAGCGGGGTGTTCATTCCGATAACGTCGGCAATGCGCCGAATGCCTTTTTTTCTTAAAATGCGTGATAAATCCGCATTCATTTGATGGATGGCGCAGGGACCGTCGGTAAAGAAAATGCAATCCGCTTCCACGGCACTGGCGCCCGCTGCCAACAAATCAAAGGCATCTTGTCCGGATAAAACTGCTCCCGAAGCGATAAGCGGAATCAATCCGTTTGTGCGTTTGCGAAATGCCCGAACTAAATTGATTAAATCGGATTTAAGCGGTTTGCCCGCAATAAATGCCGTTGGGCTTAATGCTTCCAATCCACAATTTTTTATCCATTCTTTATGCTTTTCAACAGTTGCAAATCCGGCAACGATAATAGCATCTACCCCCGTTTTTAACGCAATCTGCGAAATGGATTTAACTTCCAGTGCCGAAATATCATAAGGTACTTTAAGCAAAATTTTCGGCGTGCTGATGGGCGCGGCAATTTCGGCTGTTTGACGGATGTTTTGAATCAACGGAATCATGGAAGATTCGTCAGATAATAAGTGATAAAGCGGAACGTTCGGTTGAGAAACGTCTATCACCAAAAAATCGGCATACGGTGCCACTTTTTGCGTAATTAATTCTAATTCGTTTAAATAACCCGGAACTTCTTCTCCATTCCCTATTTTAACATCATCTTCATTAAATGAAAGCAGGCTGATACCGACAAAATGCGGTAAATGTCTGCGTTGGCTTAATTTTTTCCCGATGGTGTCAATGCTTTTTTTCCTGAAATCGTCTTTAACAACACCCTTCTTTTTTTCGTTTATATAATAGAGGGAGCGATAATGGTCGGCATTCTCTCGGAATGTATAACCGCCCAGCGTGCCGAAGCCGGCCCCATGCTGAATTAACAAATCGATTGTGGATTCATCCACGCCCAAATCAGAGGTAATTCCGATCGGAGAAGTTAAATCTCCGCCCAACAGTTCCGTTCGAAGATTTTCGTAAATTTTGGTTTCATCCGCAAAAATATGCTTTTGAATGCCCCATTCAAACATCCCGCGTTGACTGTTTGGTTTTATTATTCCTAAAATGTTCCAAAACAGTCTATATAAAAACGGTGTTGTATTCATCTTCTTCCCCTTTCGTTAATGCCAGACGGGGAGGATGTTAATCCTCCTCATGATACGTTTCTTTTAATTGAGCAATACGTTCAGGTAATATCTTTTGAAACAGCGGATCGCTTAATTTAAACGGCGTCCCCGGTTTTAATCCCGTGAGGTAAGAAACCATTTTGCCGACCGGAAATTCAATTTGTTCGTTAACTTCAAATAAATCCAACATCCGACGCGCCGTTTGTGGCATAACGGGTGCGCTTAAATTCGCATATAACCGAATCAAGTTCAATGCCGTATTTAAAATCGTGCCGGCATAATCCATATCGGTTTTAACCACTTTCCATGGCTCCGTGCGCGCTAAATAGTTATTACCCGATACCCAAATTTCGCGCAACGTACTCATGGCTTTACGAAATTCTAATTTATCCATGTAGGCGGTGTATTGTTCCGTTAAGGCATCCAATGAATCATAGAGTTCTTTTTCGGCATTCGTGATATTGCCCAAAACAGGCACTTGTTGCCCGAAATTATTAACCGTCATTTTCAGAACGCGGTTGATGAAGTTGCCGAGCACATCGTTTAAATCCTTATTGACGGTTGCGGCGAATTGGTCAAAACTAAAATTCGCGTCATCCGATTCCGGCGCGTTGGCAATAAGCCAATACCGCCAATAGTCGGCCGGAAATTCTTTGATGGCATCGTCCATAAAAATGCCTCTGTGCGCCGATTTTGAAAATTTCCCGCCCGCGAAATTGAGATAGTTCATCCCTTTAAGCATGCTCACTTGCGTCCATTTTTCACCCGTTCCGCGGAGTGTTGCGGGGAATGTGATTGTATGGAACGGAATGTTATCTTTTCCCATAAATTCCGTATGGATAACATTTTCGGGGTTAAGCCACCAATCTTCAAAAGAGCGGGTTGCCGGCTTTTCATCTGCCCACTGTTTCGTAATGCCGATATAACCGATGGGGGCATCAAACCACACATAAAATACTTTGTTTTCAAATCCTTCTTTCGGAACGGCAAAGCCCCACTTTAAATCGCGGGTAATACCGCGTTCCTGCAAGCCCTCTTTTAACCATTTTTTGGCAATGGAGTAGGCAATATCCGGCCAAATCCCTTTGCGGGTTTCAATCCATTCCGATAACTCTTTTTCCATTTTCGGTAATTGTAAAAAGAGGTGTTTTGTTTCGCGAATTTCTAAATTTTCACTGCCCGAAAGCACACTGCGCGGTTTAATTAAATCCGTAGGGTCCAGCACCTTGGTGCAGTTTTCGCACTGGTCGCCCTTGGCTCTATCATACCCGCAATACGGGCAAGTTCCCATTACATAACTATCCGGTAAATAGCGGTTATCATCAGGCGAATAAACTTGTTTTGTTGTTCTTTCGGTGATATATCCGTTTTTATCCAACTCGTTGAAAATACGGTAAACGATTTCTTTATTTTGTTCGGAACTCGTGCGTCCGACATAATCAAATGAAAGATCAAATCCCCGATACATTTGCGCATGCAAATCATGATATTTTTTGCAATATTCTTCAACATCCATGTGCTCTTTTGCCGCGCCGACTTCGGAAGGTGTGCCGTGTTCATCCGTTCCGCCAATGAATAAAGTTTCTTCTCCTTTGCTCCGTAAATAACGGGCATACACATCCGCCGGCAACAAACAGCCGATTAAATGCCCTAAATGGGGCAATCCGTTCACGTAAAGTAATGCGCTTGTAATCAAGTATTTTTTCATCGTTCATCCTCTCTTTATGGTAAAATGATTGCCTCAGTATATAAAAAAATCTGCCAAAGCGCAAGAACTTCTTTTAAAAGAGTCTTGCTTTTTAGGAAAAAGAAGTGTATAGTATCCTTATTCGGATTATCTTTTTTTGATGAAAGGACAAGAAAATGGCTCGTGTAACAGTGGAAGACTGTGTGAAAGTGATTCCTAATCGCTTTGATTTAATTTTAACGGCGGCGGGTCGGGCAAAATCGCTTGATTCGGGTGCCCCGTTAACCGTGGATCGTGATAATGATAAAAATACGATTGTCGCATTACGCGAAATAGAGGAACAAACGATTAACATTGATCAAACGCGTGAAAATATTATCGCGGGAATGCAACGCTTCGCTCATCGGGAAACTCCGGCCGAAAAACCGGAATCTCCTATGCTGGAAGCTGAAAATCCCACGGAACAATTATATAGTGATGCGGAGTTTGTTGAATCCGATTCATTCCAGGTTGTTGACGGAACGGAAGCATAATCAACCGTTAAAACGGAGCGCCGATCATGCGTCAATACGAACTGGTGGAATGTGTTAAATCTTATGACCCGAATGCTGATGAAGAAGCATTGAATCGCGCTTATGTTTTTGCCATGAAAATGCACACGGCGCAGGTGCGCGAATCGGGTGATCCGTATTTTTCGCATCCGCTGGAAGTGGCCGGTATTTTAACGCAATATCGGCTGGATTGTGCAACGATTATTGCCGCGCTTTTGCATGATACCGTGGAAGATACGCCGGCTTCTTATATGGATATTAAGGAGTTGTTCGGCGAAGATGTGGCCAATCTGGTGCGGGGCGTAACTAAATTATCCAAGGTTCAAATCCATTCGGAAGAATCCAAACAGGCCGAGAATTTTCAAAAACTCGTGTTGGCAATCAGCACGGACATTCGTGTTTTGTTAATAAAACTGGCCGATCGTTTGCACAATATGCGCACGTTGCATTTTTGCAAGAAGTTAGAAAAACGGCAACGTATTGCAAAAGAAACGTTGGAAATTTATGTGCCCTTGGCCGAACGCATCGGTATGCAGGCGCTGAAAGACGAGTTGGAAGACTACGCTTTTCAAAATTTATATCCAGAAGCATATAAGAGTATTCAATCACGGTTAAGTTTTTTAAGCGAATCCGGCAAGGAAGACGTTGCCAAAGTGATTGAGCAATTACATAAAGATTTAGAGGAAAACGGAATTAAAGCCGAAATCACCGGTCGCGAGAAACGGCCGTATTCCATTTGGCGCAAAATGCAAAAACAAAATATATCGTTTGAGCAAATTTTTGATGTGATTGCTTTTCGGATTATTGTGGACGATATTGCCGAATGTTATCAGGTTTTGGGTATTATTCACACCAAATATCCGATGATTCCGGGGCGGTATAAAGATTATATTTCCACGCCGAAGCAAAACGGCTATCGGTCGTTGCATACGGGCGTTATCGGTCCGCTTAACCGACGGATTGAAGTGCAGATTCGCACCAAAGAAATGCACGAGGTGGCGGAATACGGTGTGGCGGCGCATTGGGAATATAAGCAAGGCGCTCACAAAGAGGGAACGCAGTATCGCTGGTTGCGGGATTTATTGGATTTGATGAATCATTCCTCAACACCGAACGAATTTTTGGAACATACGAAAATCGCGATGTATCAAGATCAAGTTTTTTGCTTCTCCCCGAAAGGAGATTTGATTACATTGCCGAAGGGCGCCGGCCCGCTTGATTTTGCGTATGCCGTTCACTCGCGGGTGGGAGATACGTGCGTCGGGGTTAAAATTAACGGAAAAATTAAACCGTTGCGCACGGTGCTGGAAAACGGTGATCAGGTTGAAATTTTAACGAATAAGAATCAAACGCCGTCGCCCGAGTGGGAACATTTAGCGGTTACGGCCAAAGCAAAAGCGTGTATTCGCCGATTCATTCGCAATCAGCAGTATGAAAAGAATTTATCCATCGGTCGTGATTACTTCAATAATGCCGCCAAAGAATACGGGATTACTTGGAATGAAAAGGAATTACAGCCGTATTTGGCGCAGTATAAGCAAGAGACGCCGAATGATTTGCTGGCAGCAATCGGCGCCGGCATTGTTTCATTCCGTGAGATTTTTTCGCAAATGCACCCGGAATGCACCCCATCGGGATTCAAACGCGCCATTTCGCTTTTTAAGAAGAGCAAAGTGGATACCGGGCTGGATAAAAAAATGCCCGTAACGGGTTTGATTTCGGGTATCGCGTTAAAGTTTGGAAAGTGTTGTCATCCGGTGCCGGGAGATCCGATTGTCGGCATTGTAACGACGGGAAAAGATGTAACGATTCATACGATGGATTGTCCGATGTTAACCAAATTGGCAGACGAACCCGAACGTTGGCTGGATGTTGATTGGAACCCGGATATCGTGAAAGATAAGGTTTTGCCCGCGCGGATTAAAGTTGTGTTGGAAGATCGCCCGAGCGTGATTACCGAGATGACAAACATTATTGCACAACATAATATTCCGATGACGAATTTCAGCACGCAAAATCGTAGCAACGGATTTTCGGATGTGATTGTGGATATTGAAGTTAAAAACAGTAATCAGATAGATATTTTAATGCAGGCACTGCGGGCGCATAAACATATTGCTTCCGTTCATAGATTGAAAGCATAGCAGAGGGTCTTATGATTATCGGAATCGGAACGGATATTGTGCAAATACAACGCATAGCCGAGGCACAAAAACATTATGGAGATAAATTTATTCATCGGATATTAACGTTATCGGAGCAAGAGCGTTTTAATAGTTTATCGGCGAAGCAACAATCAGCGTATTTAGCCAAAAGGTATGCGATTAAAGAAGCGGTTGTAAAAGCGCTTGGAAGCGGAATCGGTGCGCAAGCGAGTTGGCTGGATATAGAAGTGAAAAATGATGAATCGGGTGCGCCGTATGTGGTGTTATCGGGGAACGCACTGGCAACGCTTTTAAAGAAGGGGCGTCGGCCCAAAATACATGTATCGGTTTCCGATGATGCGAATGCGGTTGCATTTGTTGTGATTGAAGAAACGAATGAATCGGGGCGCGTGGTTTAACGGATTGATATTTGAACGGGCATTAGGCAACGCATTCGGTTTAGTTCATTCGGCTTTTTGATTTTGTTTTTCGCTTTGGCTTTTTGCCTTGATTTTTCATTCAGTTTTTTCATGCCGTTTTTTGTGGGGTTTTTTACTTTGGCTATGCTCGTTTTTGTTTTTCTTGCGAGTGGGTATAGGTTTGTTATATGCGCTATCCGATAGCACACGAATAGGGCGTATATGCCGATATGCTACCCATGTTTTTCAGCACAGCCAATTCAGTTTTAACTCACCCAAAAGTGCGTTTTTCCAATAACCCGCGTATCGGAAAAGAAAAACGCTTGCGGAGAAGTTAAAAACGGGGTATCTTAAAAGAGCAAACGGAGGAAAGACATGAACGAAGAAAAATATATCCGCCCTACATGGGACGAATACTTTTTGGAAGTTATGCATGCGCTTGCGAAACGGGCAACTTGCTCGCGTGGGCGGACGGCATGTGTAATCGTCAAAGATAATCAACTTATTGCATCGGGCTATGTCGGATCCCCGCCGGGATTGCCACATTGCGACGAGGTGGGACACTTGATGAAAAAAATGGTGAATGAGGACGGCTCCATTTCTGACCACTGTGTGCGCACCATTCATGCCGAGCAAAATGCAATATGTCAGGCTGCACGGCGTGGTGTTTCCATAGAGGGGGCAACAATTTATTGCAAATTAGCACCGTGTCGCACATGTGCGATGCTGTTGATTGCTTGCGGGATTAAGCGCGTTGTGGCGGAGTTTAAGTATCATTCGGGCGGAGAAGCAGAGGAAATGATGCGCGAAGCGGGCATTCAAATAGACTATGTGAATGACGAAGTGCTCACGTATAAGTAAGCAAATATTATAGAAATAAAAAAAGAGTCTTAATGAAAATTAAGGCTCCTTTTTAGATGAATTATATCTTGGAAATAGAAAGAAATAACAAGAGATTCTTCATATACAAAGAAATAGATCTATTATTCACACACAGCATAGAGTTCATCTGAGCGCCAGCCCAAATCTAACCAACCATTGTTAAATCGTAGGCGATAAGCCTCACAATCGTCATTATCAGTAGCAGCCCAGCCCCAATAATAACTATAATTGAACCAATTTAGCATATCTTGCATTCCCTGTCCGCGATTATTCATTGAGCAATCATTATAATTACAGCAATTGAGATTGTTCCCGCTGCCGCGATTGATTGACATGCGCGTTGTTGTCCAAGGTAGATAACATCCAAGTCTTGTTCCACTCACATCAATAAGTTTTTTTCCATGAGCTTGACACCAATATTTTGCACTCCACCAATTCATATATTGTGGACTATGATACACCTTAACTGTTCCATCTAACATACGAACATTATATCCGGAACCTAATGAGCCTTTATCAGTGCAAGTGCCACTTAATCCACTGGAACCAACAATACAGTGGGTTGTCCAACTTGTAATTTTACAATATTCGATTCGTGTATCACATTGTGAATTACTACTGCAAGCATTTGTTTCTATGCACTTATTTTGGTTTGTATTCCAAATTTGTCCTAAAGGACACGCTTCGCAAACGCCTTTACTACTGTTCCAAGCAGGCTTGGAAGAGTTAGATTCATAACAAGTTACACATTGGTTCTTAGCGGTATTCCAAACAGGTTTAGAGGACGGACAAGCCGTACATTGACTACCGTTCCAGTAAGGTTTGGAAGCGTTGGATTGATAGCAAGATACACATTGGTTCTTAGCGGTATTCCAAACAGGTTTAGAGGACGGACAAGCCGTACATTGACTACCGTTCCAGTAAGGTTTGGAAGCGTTGGATTGATAGCAAGATACACACTGGTTCTTAGAGGTATTCCAAACGGGTTTAGAGGACGGACAAGCCGTACATTGGCTACCATTCCAGTAAGGCTTGGAAGTATTAGATTCATAACAAGTTACACATTGGTTCTTTGAGGTATTCCAAACGGGTTTAGAGGAAGGGCAAGCTGTACATTGACTACCATTCCAGTAAGGTTTTGTTATGTTTATGTTGCTACATGGAACACATACTTTGAGATCCTCGTTCCACACAGGCACCATCGATGGGCAAGCAACACAAGAACTTCCGTTCCACATTGGAGTATTTTTCGGACAAGCAACGCAAGAAGTCCCATTCCACACAGGTTTGTCAGTACTGATATTAGCGCAAGAAAAACAACTAAAGGAATTCGGATCGCAAAATGGCCTATCCACAGGACAATCATTATGTTGGGAACATTCCACACAGCGATTGTTAATATTTTTAAATCCATCTGGGCATTCAAGTGTGGGACATACTGGGCATTCCTCACAGACTTCACAAACAGGGCAATTCGAAAGAGAAATACATTTATGTTCGTCAATATCGCAATACTCCGTATCACTATCACATTCTGCATTCGTTGTGCACTCATATGTTCCGAGCACCAGTCTAAGCTTTTGAGCAGAAACAGGGTAGGCCAGAACTAGGAAACTGATTCCTGAAAAAAGATAGCAAAATCTGAAAAATTTATTGATTTTCATAAGAGGACTCCCCAAAATTTAACGTGTCAAAAAAACGTTCCTTTTTGTAGAGTGATTTATAATATAAAATGCTATATAAAAAAATAATAAAAATCAATTAATTGATTTTTTATATTGACAAAAGAATACATTAAAGTTACACTCTACAAAAAGGAACGTTTTTTTGAGAAAGTAATGCTTTTTTTTGCTTTTATTATAAAAGGTTAGTCAAAAAACGGTGAATCTATATATTGATTGAATACATTTTTTCTTGATTTATGAAAAAGATATAGTTTTTAATAAAATCAATATGTTAGATTCTATTGATAAAAATAAGGTTGAACGAAATAATCAGTGTGATTTTTGAGCTCAAAAAAATTAAAATTGTCCAGACTAGACTTGACTATTTTTCGTTTGTCTTATTTGTTTTGTTTAAAATATAATCAATGCGTTCGTCAACCGATAAATTTTTCGGATAAGTGTGCTCAATATTATCCAATATGGTGGCTAGTCCGCATTGATTTGCAATTTGAATGGCAAGCCCCGGGCGCGCATTTAATTCCAATACCATCGGCCCGCGCTCTTTATCCAATACAATATCCGCACCCAGATAACCTAAACCCGTCATCTCATAGCCCTTGGCGGCCATTGTTAAATGTTCGCGCCAAAACGGAACGGCAAGCGTCATTAAATCAGCCCCCGTATCGGGATGAAAAGAAATGGGCTGATTATGTTGAACGGCTGCGATGGCTTTCCCTGTTTGAATATCAATACCGACACCGACAGCGCCTTGATGCAAATTGGCTCGGCCGGCAGATTCTTTTGTTGCCAAACGCATCATCGCCAAAGCGGGATATCCCTCAAATACGATAATCCGAACGTCCGGCACGCCCTGATAACTGAAATTTTTAAATTCCGTGCTGAAATCAACCATTTCTTCAAAAACAGCGGTATCATAACGGCCACCCAAACTGTATAGTCCGCTTAAAATGTTGGAAATATGTTGATATACTTCCCGATACCGTAACACGCGTTCCGAAGCCGTCCGAAAATGATTCTGCGTGTATTTTTTGATGACCAGCACGCCTTTTCCGCCACTGCCGTGTGCCGGTTTAATCACAAAATTTTGATACCCCTGAACTAAATTCAAAAAGTTTTTAACTTCATATTGGGCGCTGATTGAACCGATTAAACGCGGTGTTTGAATACCGATATCGTTTGCCAGTTGTTTCGTTTTAACTTTATCATCAACCAGCGGATATAAATTACGTTTATTATGATGCGCAATGATGGTGTAATTGCGTTTATTCATATTTAAGACACCGGCTTTTTTTAATTGCCACGGAAAGGCAAATTTTGAAAACCACGACATATTACTTTCTCCCGTTTGTATCCGTTTTCTTGACTAACGGTGCAAAGCGCTTTAATTCCGTTAAGCGATAACCCGTATATGTGCCGAGCAACATCACGATAAACAAAATCACAACGTTTAATTCGTTAAATACGAACATAATATGGCGGATTGTGGGATTTACAACGATAAAATACGTAATAACGGCAACAATCACACTGTTAATAACTTCTTTGGCGGCATTTTTAAAGCCTTCTTCTTCCCAGATAATAGAGGCGCGTTCAATAATCCACGCCATAATAATAATCGGGAAAAATAAAACGGATGTTGCCACGCGCCAATCATATACATACCCGAGAACGGCGCAAACCTGTATGATTAAGATAACGAAAATCACAACGGCCGAAATACGTGGCACAAGCAGAAGATTTAATTTAGATAATCCCGTGCGAATGGCCAAGCCGATGCCGACAATAAGTCCAAATCCGATAAGCCCGGAAATCAAACCCGTTTGCACCAGCGCCAGCGCAATCAACATCGGCGTAAACGTGCCCATCGTTTTCAACCCGACAACATTCCGCAGAACGACGACAATTAAAATCGCCAACGGGAAAATCGTTAACCACTTTAAGGCATTTTGTTGACTAATCGGTAAATTATAAATTGAATAAGTAAATAAATTTTCCTGACGGGCCGATTTCGCGCGATACTTTGCCATACCGAAAGAGGAATTAACGGATTTTAAAACAGAGTATTTCATGGCGGAATCAACTCCGCCCGCTACATCTACCAACGATTTACCGCCCCGTTGCAAAACGATGAAATTCTCGGGAATGCCGATGGCTCCCGTTTGTAAATCATAAGTCAGCCAGCGTTTCCCCTGCATATCGTATGCTTCCAGCATCACATCGGGCACACTTGTTTTTTTCCCTTCTTCCAAGGTAATACCGCGAATAACGCGCGCCGGAATTTGTTTGAGCGCCAGCAGTTTGGTTAAAACGTGCGCTGTTGCACGAATATCTTGCCGTTCGGGCATAAAAGTGATAACCGTTTCATCAGGCATGGGTTGATTTATTAACCGAATTAATTTTTGCACGCTATCGCCCGACTGCTCTTCCGATAAGGTTAAAATTTGTTGGGCAATCGGTAACAGCGTGTCATCAAAATCGGGGGCTTTAATCGTCGGGACTTGTGTATCCTTAATTTTTCCGCGACTTTCCTTATTATCATACACTGATACACGGTAATAAATGCTTTGGTCTTTTTTTTGCGGATCGGCCGTTAAAATGAACTTATCTTTTTCTTCACGAACGGTATAGTTTTTGGCTACAACGGATTCATCTAAAATTTTATAAATCCGGCTTCCGTCGGGTCGATAGAGGGTAATTTGAATCGGCTTATTCGTCGGTTTAAACGTTAAATGTGATTCAATCGCCCAAACGGGCGTTGTTTGATTCGGTGTCAGGTTAAAATCCCAATCTTTCACCTTATAATAAATGCTCCATCCCGCAAAGAGAACGGAGCAAATCAGTCCGACGGTAAGCCAAAAGCGAACGGATAAAAATTTTTTAAGCATGAAAACCTCTGTGATTTTTCTTCAATAAACGATTAGTAAAGTGTTTTTGAGACAGATACGTCCACAATGGCTCGGCCTTTGAGAATATTGCGCCCCACGAGTGCCTGATATTCAAATTTACTCCTATCGGCCAGCGAAAACGGAACCGTTAGCTTTTCTTTGCCGATTTTAACCGTCATTAACACAACGGGTCTTTCTTCCGAGTCTTCGGCGCGCTTAATTGTTACTTGTTTATGAAAGCGCTTTTCATAGTGATGTTTTTCGCCCGTTCGTTGGTTGATTAAATCAAAAGAAACCCACTTTTTGCCCTCGCGTTCAAATTCCTGCAAATTTTCAACATCAACGGAAGATCCTTGTGCGCCCGTATCTATGCGCGCCAAAAAAGCCCCTTTCATCGGCAAAAAGTAAATCGGTTCCACGGCGCCGATAATGCCGAGCGAATGCGTTTTAAGTTGACGAGACACTTTTTTCTCCTCTGCCAAACGTTCTTTTTCTTCCGCCATAACGGCTTTTTGTTGTTCGGATAGTTCCAGCGCCTTATATTGAACGGTTGAAGTAGGTTCTTTCGCCGGCAATGGTGTTTGATGCGTGCAGGCGCATAAGCCGAAAACGGCCAGAACGGTGCAACAGTAAAAAACGGATTTCATCATAATCAAGTCTCCTGAAATCTCTGAAAATGCTCAATTCACATACGTGGTATTTTAATAATTTTGAATCAAATGTAAAGAAAAAAAAGAATCATCTGCTTTTTTTAAGTTTCGGCTGTTTGAAGTTGCGCGAATCATTGGCTTGATTTTCTGCACTGAAAACAGCGAACGGCATTTATGCATCCCGAACCGATATCAACGCCGACCGTGGTGAGGCATCGGTTTTGGGTGATGTCTTAGTGGCGGTGTCGGGCGGAAATGCGGTTTGTCGTGATGTTTGATGGATGAACCGATTAAAATACCGCCGACAAGACCCGTGACCCCGGCAGCAACCAAAGAAGCATCCGACACATACGCCGTTTGCGGAATATATGTGGTTGTTTCTTGCACATAAGTCGGTGAAGAATCTTGCACGACAACGGTTTGCGGTGCGGTTTCTTTTATAATGATTGTCTGTGTCGGGGCTGTTCCCTGCACAATAATCGTCTGCCCGTTTGCTCCGCCGACGTATGTTTGATTATCCGGCACATAAACGGTTTGATACCCGGCATACACCGGCGTTGTTAAACCGATACAAACGGCCGTTAAAATAAAGCATTTTAATTTGTGGCTCTGTTGCATAATGTATCCTTTCAATTCCTTCTTTCCCTGCTTTGCGGGGTATACTTGTTTCTTTCTCGTATGCGGTGGTAAACCGCTTTTGCTTTGCAAGGAATTGCCTGCTTTCTTTCCTTGCGTTGTTTCGTCGGAGCGGATAATTGATGATGCATTCTTTCTTTTTTTTATCGCGCTCCGTGCCTATAAGAACGAATTATTTTTTGAAAAGTTCATTCATTCACAAAAAAACAATCAAGAAATGGCTTGCTATATTCTTTACGCACAGTGGTGTCAGCCTAATCACAAACATCAACTCCGTGGCGACGCAAAACCTGAACGGTGGCACCGATAGTCGCCTCTCGCGGGCCATCGGAATTGATTTGTTCCCATGTAATTGTGCCGGTATCTAAAAGAAGTTGCTTTTCCAATTCTGCACGGTTATGCACATCGGAAGGATTGCGCTTCCGTGTCATCACGCGCTTGGTGCGCACATCCAGCGGGGCATCAACCCATATCCCGACGAATGGTATACGCATTTCTTTTGCCAATGCTTCTATGGCTTCGCGTTCCGCTTGGTTATAAAATAAGGCTTCAACAATAACGCAAGAACCGATGGTTAACGCCGTTCGAGCCTGTTGCCGTAATAAATCGTAGACCACTTTTTCATACGCGGGTGAATCCGGAATTTCTTCCGTGTGTCTGTCCAACGCACAACCGCGCATTTGTTTTTTCACAATGTCGTCGCGTAAAATAACGGCACCGGGGGCAGGATTGAGTTTCCCGCCGATTTCGCGCGCAATGCGGGATTTGCCACTGCCGGATAATCCCCCGCATGCAATCAACACGGGTTTATTCCCGATTAAAAAATGACAAGCCAAATCAAAATACTTGCGCGCGTCGGCAATGGATTGCTCTTTTTCTTTTCCGCTTAACAGTGCTGATTTTTTGGCACAAACTCCCGCCCGCGTTGCCGCCCGCATGGATTGATACAGCGGTAAAAGCGGATACCCCGTCATATCATTGGTATAAGCCAAATAGTGATTGAATAAAATGTTTGAAAGTCGGCGAATGCCATGCACTTCCATATCCATCAACAAATAAGATAAATCGTATAACGTATCAATGCAATCCAAGGCATCATTATATTCTATCGGACTGAAAAATAAATATTTGTTTCCCTCGCGCGCAATATTGCTTAAAAGCAAATCCCCGTGACATTTGCGAATATGCCCGCTTTTTTGGCGCAGGGCAATCAACCTGGCATTGTGGGTTAATAAAGATAAACTTTTTTGCGTCAATGTGCGCAGTTTACGTCGGTTAAATATATCCGGACAGAAGCAGGAAAGCACGGATTCGTTTTCGGCAATGACTTTTTGGATATCTTCAAAATTCCATTTTGTGCGAAACATTTTGGCTTTGCAATGTAAATCGCCCAGTTGTTCTGCCAGGTCCATGACTTCAAATCTGTCAAACGCAGGGCTCGGCACTTGTTTTTCCAATATATCTTCGTCTTTTAACCGTCGCATAACCAAGACCGTATCAATTTCAACGCCGGCTTTTCCGCCGATGGTGATTCGCCCGTTCGGCAAGCGACGCACGGATTTGACACCTCGCACAAGGTGCGGGGCATAAACCGTGCTACGGCGCATTTCACGCACGCAGGCAATTCTTCTTTTTTGCGGGGTAGAAAAATCAATTTCGGGTGTTAAAACGGCGCGTTTTAATTTAAACGCATAGTCGCCGGCCAAAAATAAAACCGCAATATGCGATTGACGCATTTCCACTTCCCGCACATGCCATCCGACCGGATAAATACGCGGATTGCGTAAAGCCTCAATAATTTCAGATTGATCATCCACTATCATTTTTCTTTTTCAAAACCTCCGGTTTCGTATGAATCAATATCTGTGTATCAGGATACTTCTTTTTAATCTCTTTTTCAATCATTTCCGTTAATTCATCTGCTTTTTTTAGCGAACAAGCCGAATCCAGATAGATACATGCCTGAATAAATACGCATGAACCGGAAAGTCGTGTGCGTAAATCCGTTATTTTTCGCACCTGCTGAAAAGATAACGCAATTTTTTTGATGTCGCGCCGAAAAGGGCGGGGCATTTCGGCATCTGTCAACATGGCAAAAGAGTCGCAAATAATGTGATACATACTGAGAAACAAATATCCGGCAACCAAAATACCGAAAAAACCGTCCAACCAATACCAGCCGAGAGTTGTCTCTCCGATTAGTGTGCAAATAACGCCGATATTCATTAAAATATCCCCGCTGTAATGCGCCATATCCGCCCGAATGGAAAGGGCGTGTGTGCGCTGAATCGTTCTATATTGAACCCATACCAAAATTAAAGTTAAAAGCAAGGTTATTCCGATGATGAGAACGCCCCATAAAATGTGTTCGACAGGTTGCGGATTAAACAGCCTGTATATTGATTCTTTAAGCAAAATAAGACCGGCACTCAAAATAATAAAAGATTGCAGTAAAGCGCCGACGGCTTGGGCTTTCCCATAGCCGAATCGGTGTTTTTTATCGGGCGGAGCCATAGATTGTGAAACGGCAATCCAGCCGACACCGGATGTTAATAAATCCTGAACGGAATCAAAAAAGCTGGATAAAACGGCAACCGATTCCGTTTGTAAAAAAGCAATGCCTTTTATGAAAATCAAAAAAGCCGTTGTTACAACGGCCAGCAAAGCCGTGCGTTGCATCAGTTGATTTTTCTGTTTGGTTTGATTGACGGTAAATTGAGGCATAGTGTTATAATAGGTATCGGAGCATTCAAACAGGATAGTTCTTTCGGAGAGAAAAGGATCAACCGAAGAATAAAAAAAATCGTTTTTTTTCGCTTTTCCCATAGATTTTTTGCAAAAACGGTCTATATTATATATAATCTTATGTTATAAATTTGTTTATGAAAGCCGATATGCCGAAGCAACGGTATCCGTAATCGGCAGAGGGTTTATGGAGGAAATATGGAAAATCCTTATGATTTATTAGGTGTTTCAAAAACAGCCGGTGCGGCGGATATTAAAAAAGCGTATCACAAATTGGCGCGCACGTTGCATCCGGATGTGAACCCCGATAAAAACGCCGCCGAAAAATTTAAATCGGTTACGGCGGCGTATGAATTATTATCCGACCCCGAGAAACGCAAACGTTTTGATGCGGGTGAAATTGATGCCGAGGGGAATCCGACGCCGTTCGGTGCCGGGGCGTATGATGCCGGCAGTGGCTTTTCGGGCGGAACACGCTATTCAACCCACAACATCAATCCCGAAGATTTGGCCGCCATGTTCGGGGGCGGATTCGGCGGATTTCGCACATCGGGCAGTCGCTTCACGGGTGCGGGTGGCGGATTTGATTTTTCGGATTTATTCGGCATGGGCGGGCGTTCCGGCAGAGGGAATGCGTATGAAGCGTATGAAAATGCCGGTAGCCGTGATACGAATTATGAATTGACAATTCCGTTTGATTTATCCGTAACGGGCGGTGAAACAACGATTGCCCTCGGCAACGGAAAACGCCTGAAAGTAAAAATTCCGGCCGGAGTATCAACGGATTCTACCTTGCGACTGAAAGGCCAAGGCGCGACCGGTGCCGGCGGTCGGGCTGGCGATGCGTTAATTAAAATCAAGGTGCAAGAGTCGCCGACATTTAAACGAGAAGGGGATAATGTCAGCGTAACGGTGCCGATTACGTTGAAGGAGGCCGTGTTGGGTGGCAAAATTCCCGTTCCGACACCGTCCGGCGTTGTGATGATGACGATTCCCGCTTATTCGGGCAGTAATAAAACGTTGAGGCTGAAAGGAAAAGGCGTTAAGGGTAAGGGTGACTTGTTGGTTTCCTTGCAAGTGGTATTGCCCGAAAAACCGGATACGGCGTTAACCGAATTTATGAAGGGCTGGAACGAACCTTATCAAAACTTAAAACGCGGTTGATTTAAGGATTGCTCCGAGTGAAAAACGTGTGATTTAATAAAAATGTGCCTACAAAGGAATAACTTTTTTTGACAAAAAAGGCAAAATTTTTCAAAATTTGACTAAAAAACGTCCTTTTTTTGATTTTGTCTATTTTCATATAAAAAAAAGAAGTATATAGTAGACGCAGTATGACAGAGAAAAAAGGAGCAACAAAATGGAAGAAATTATTTTTCCGAATCAAATAAGAATGTTTCGGCGCGTTCGCGGTAAAACGATGAAAAGTTTGGCGGATGTTTTGAATTTAAGTTTATCGGCGATCAGCAAAATAGAAAAAGGGTATCGTCGGATAGATGAGGACCAGCTGGCAAAAATTTCAAAATTTTTAGATTGTCCGCCCGAGGCATTGTTTGTATCTGAAAAGTCATCGCAACCCGAAGTTATCAAAGCGTGGAAGCGCGAGCAAGAGCGTCGGCGCAAGATTAATTCGGGCAGTGGCTTAAAAACATTGGGTGCCGGGCTCAGATATTTGCGCGGGCAAAAGGGCTTAACATTGCAGGGCGTTGCCAAGGGTGCGAAGATGACATTATCCGTTTATCATCGTATTGAGATGGGTCAACGGGAGGTTGAGGAAAAAACATTCCGTGATATTGCGCATGCGCTGGGTTATTCCGAAACCGATTTGCAGATGAAGATTTACGAATTGGATATGTCGGGCGCGTTGGATGAATTAAAGCAAGCGGAAGGCAAGAGCGGTATTTTTACCAGCAAGGGCGGATATAATGATTTGCCGGTGAGTCGGTTTATGTTACGCGGTGCCGAGGCGCGGGAATTTACCGTTCCGATTTACGGATTCCCGAAAGAAAACGGCGTGATTGCAGTGAATAAAGATGAATCCGTTGGATCTATTTTGTGCCCGTCAAATTTATCAAACGATGCGGATATGTATGCCGTTCGGATTAAGGTGCCGGTTTTGGGCCCCGTGATTCCGGTTGATTCGGTGTTGGTTGTTTCGCCGAATACGCAACCGAAGAAAGGCGATATAGCCGTCTTGCGGTTAGATGAAACGGATGTTTTACCGGTGTCGGTGGTTGATGAAAATTCGGAGCAAATCAGTGTGGTTAATCCGATGCGGGCGGAAACGTTTACGCTTCCGAAAAGTGAATTTTCAAGATTGCAACGGGTTGTTTTAATCGCGTTTGCATAAAGGAGAGGATATGGCCGATACACCGATTGATTCTGCCAATCAGCTTTTAAATGCTTTCGTGCATCGTAAAAAAACGCACGATAATACAACGGCAATTACCGCGCAACGTTTGGTTAATTTGTTTCGGCAATTAAGTGTATTCAAGCCTGAATTTGTGGCGGAATATAACCGAATGCTATTGAGTGCGTCGGATGAAGTGCGGATGATGATGAAAGACATTGTCGGCGGGCCGACCGTGCGTCAGTATTTAGATTTTTTGCAGGCAAAATCAGAGCAAGTATCGGAGGATGAAGAAAATGAACATGCGGAGATGAAATCCGAGTTGAGTATTAACACGGGATATTTGCCGGATCCGGAAGAAGATACACCGTTTGCTTTTAGGCCGATGCAAAGCCATGCAGACCAGACTGTTCCCGAAATTGTGCCGGATTTTTCGCAATCGGAAGCCTTTATGCAGGTATTAAACGGGTATCAGGAAGCAAATCGAAAGCAAACCGAAATTTTAACAGATGTTTTAAAGGAGTTAAAAAATCAGCTTAAAAAGGGCGCGAATGTTTCACAGCCGACATCGACTGATTCACAAGAGCATGTTGCCGTTCAAAAATTGATTCAATTTCAAGAAACGCAACAAACTGCTTTTGAGCAATTTATCCGAGCGCAAACGGAGATGATTTCCGCATTAACGGATAAATTATCGCAGATAGCTGTCGAGGAAAATGCGGGGCGTAAAAAGTCGGTAACGGATGATATGATGCAATCCGAGAAGCTGAACAAGGCGGACGAAACGGAAACACCCGTAGAAATGCCAGCACCCGACGAGGCGGACGAAACGGAAACACCCGTAGAAATGCCAGCACCCGACGAGGCGGATGAAGCGGAAACGCCCGTAGAAATGTCAGAACCCGATGAGTCGGACGAAACGGAAACGCCCGTAGAAATGTCAGCACCCGACGAGGCGGACGAAACGGAAACGCCCGCAGAAATGTCGGCACCCGACGAGGCAGACGAAACGGAAACGCCTGTAGAAGTGTCTGAACCCGATGAAGCGGATGAAACGGAAACGCCCGCAGAAATGTCAGCACCCGACGAGGCGGACGAAACGGAAACGCTCGCAGAAATGTCGGCACCCGATGAGTCGGACGAAACGGAAACGCCCGCAGAAATGTCGGCACCCGATGAGTCGGACGAAACGGAAACGCCCGCAGAAATGTCAGAACCCGATGAAGCGGATGAAACGGCAGTGCCCGTAGAAGTGTTCGAACCCGATGAGTCGGACGAAACGGAAACGCCCGTAGAAATGTCAGCACCCGATGACGAAAACGAGACAGAATCGTTATCGGAACCTGTGGAGCTGAATGCGCAAACAGAGGAACAGCACTCTCAAGACGGGACAGGAGAAGAACTTAAACCGGTTGATAGCTATGAACTGCCCCCTATCCCGAAATTGCCGTTTTCTCTTTATCCCGACCAAGAGAAAACAACCTCATCAAAATCCGAAGAGCATGATTCGTCTGGAGCCGTATCTCAATCCGATTATTCCGAAAATCGGCTCGGGAAAACCGAATCAACGCAAAAATTGGAAACATCAAATTCCGTCGCTCAACATGAACATCCAACGCATAGCGGTTTCGTGATTCCGCCTATTCCCGAAATACCTAATGGGGGTAAATTCTTTGCTTCATTCTTGCATAAGGGAACTGCGCAAACGGCGCCTAAACCGTTCGGAATGCCCAAAGCACCGGGCCCTGCATGGCGAAAAGCCACACAACCAACTCAGCAAACAGAAGAGCGCAAGCAAAGAGAAAATATGAGCACACCCGAAAAGGACCCATCGGAAAACGCAAGTGATGATATTGAAATTCTAAATGATATAGAGATTTAGCGGAGGCAAAAATGGCAAATATACAGCGTTTAACAGAAGCTCTTAATGCTTATACGGGGGAACAAGATTCCTTAATGGCATTTGCCAAAGTTGCCGAAGAAGAATTGGGCGAGAATTGGACGAATGTTATTTACGATGTGATCACACCGGAAGATGAGACACAAAAAGAAAAATTAGATCACGTTTATCATTATTACGGCGCTACACTTGCTTGGGGAGAAGTGCAGGGATATTTGGAGCAAGAAGAACCTTTGGATTTAGCTGAATTATCCGAGCGGATTCCGACGCTGGAATACTGGCTTAATTTTTTTGGAGATCAAGGGCTTAAAATCGTTAATGAGTTGCAAGATAAAATGCGCCAACAAGCCTTAATGGATGAGGTGTATAAAATTGATAATATTCGCAAAGAGTCAGCCAAACTCGCTACCAGTATGCAGTCGACACCTGCTGAGGAATCGTCAAAAACGCCTGAGACGGCTTCGGAATCCGAAACCGCAACAACAGAAATGGATATGCCGACAAGACAAACGGAAGCAATGTCCGATATGTCTGTGGCGGATACGGCCCCCGAATCTGATGAAATGCCGATGACGATGGCGGACGAAAGCGAAATTTTTGATATGGATCAAATGCCGTCGGAAGGATGGGAGGCGGAAGAACCGGTTGAAGAAATACAGACAACGGAAGCGTCCGAGACGGAAACAATCCCTGACTCGCAGATTGAACCCACAAAAGAAACCGAAGCGGTGGACACAACAATGACTATGCCGACAAAACAGGCAGAAGCAATGTCCGATATGTCTGTGGCGGATACGGCCCCCGAATCTGATGAAATGCCGATGACGATGGCGGACGAAAGCGAAATTTTTGATATGGATCAAATGCCGTCGGAAGAATGGGAGGCGGAAGAACCGATTGAAGAAACACAGACAACGGAAGCGTCCGAGAGGGAGACAATCCCTGACTCGCAGATTGAAACTGCCACGGAAACCAAAGCGGTATCTGCAGAAACAAATACGCCGATAAGCCAGGTTGAACCAACGGAAATTTCAGAGCCAAATCATCAACAAAAAGCGGTGGATGAGGCGCTTCAATCAAATTCTTACAATACTGAAAATTCATCATCAATTTCGGCGCAAAAAGCGGTGAGGGAAACGGAGAGCCCAAACGAATTTCCCGCGTTTTCACAATCAAACAATCAAGAAGAAAACACGGAAAACGTTTCGTCGGATTTGCCTTCAATCCCAACGATCCCAACTATGCCGACTATTCCGCAACAACCAGAGGCTTTGAAAAAAAAAGATGGCTCTGCCTCGGAAACCGTTCACACAACGGAGGAAGATTCATCTTTCCCGAGTATTCCGGCTGTTCCGACCGTTCCTTTTGAAAGTGGCGCAGATGAAACGGCTGAGGGTTATGGATATACGGGAAATGTAAATCAGGTGGAGCAACCAACATATAACGAAAGCGCTTCTGTGGAAAATATGTCGCAATCGGGGCAACCAATGAATGATGAAAACGGCTATCCGTATCAACCGCAGGCCCTCTACAATGAAAACGCTTATGCGGGCAATATGTCGCAAACAGAGCAACCGATGTATGATGAAAACGGCTATCCGTATCAACCGCAGATCCCGTATAATGAAGGCGTTTAT
>CALXVP010000020.1 GCA_944392125.1 uncultured Alphaproteobacteria bacterium
TGCAAAAACTTATACGGATTGCTATACGTTTGCCCGGATACTTTATCCTGAATATATGAAATTTGCGAAACTTTCACCAATCTCGGGGCTTTAATATCCATAGCCACACCGTCCAGGAAATAATCTCCCTTATTTTGAATGACGCGTCGGATTAAAAAATCACGATTTTTAATATTACCGCTCACGGATTCATACCCGATACTCGTCATCACCGAAACACCGGCCCGTTGCTCATCAGCCTTTTTTAACGCTTCTTGAACAATTACGGGCGCTTGCGATATATCTGCCGGAGCAACGCGTTCCGATACACCTTTAACGCCTTGAATTGTTCTTAAAATATCTTGTTCTTTAATTTCCATTTTTAACCTTTTTGAATACGTTGTTAATCCACTGATGAACGGCAGTATATAATTTTTTTTCATTTATTGCAACGGTTTTTTGCGCCGGCATATAAGCCGATTCGGCAATAAATTTCGCCTGTTCCGGCGTAATGACCCGCCCACCGGTGCGACATAAAAAATCTGCCCATGCCTCCCCGCTCAACTTTGCAACATCTTCTCGCGGGAATCGGATTAACGCCACGCGTTTCAATAATTTTCCGAGTTCAACACCCAACGCCGTTGTCGGCAACCGTTTCCGAAAAATACCTCGCAATACGCGTTGTGCATATTTCTTTGACGACATATAATAAAGCCGATACCATCCCCAACCGATGAGGATAATACCGATTATCCCGATTAACAAAATCCACCACCCGACCGCCGGCGGGAAAAATGACGGCTGTATCACATCATGCACATCCCGCAAGCCGGATAAATCAATTGTTTGTTCGCCCGAAAAATTCACGACTGCCCTCCCCTGCAAAAAGCATTCACAAGTTCAATACCGTCCAAATCCGTCCGCATCGGCATAAATCCCAGTTGATAAGACTGAACCGATTCTTTTAACTTTTGCCGAACGTTTTGAAATGCTTGCGTATATGTGCGCACAAATGATGCTTTTTCCGTATTCAAAAAAGAAATGCGGTAGCCGTCGGAAATCGGGAAAACGCCTTTCGGCAACGATTCCTCCAGCTGATCATAAATGTGAATTAAGGCAACCGTATTTTTGCGACTGAGCCGACCGACAATCCCATCGCATTTATCATCCCAATCCGAAAAATCGCTGAGAATAAAAACAATACTGCCGCTTTTTATCAAGAGCTCCGATTCTGCCAACGCCTGCGATAACGGTAATTTATCTTCCGCAATATGATCAGGGTTTGAAGCAACTTCAACAGCCCGTATTAACGATAAAACCGCATCATTTCCACGCATGGCATAACTTGTTTCAATCATATCGGCAGATAAAATCGTGTAGGCCGTTTTATCACCCCGATTTTGAGCCATATACGCCAAAAATACCGCCAATCTGGCACTCCATACGGATTTAAAAGCACCGCGCGATGCAAATTTCATCCGTGTGCGCATATCGCAGATAAAATAAACTTGTCGCTCCTTTTCGTCGGTATAAAGTTTCGTAAACGGCTTGCCGTATTTTGCCGTTACCCGCCAATCAATCAACCGAATATCGTCCCCCGGCTGATAAGCACGCACTTCTTGAAAATCCAACCCTTTTGTTTTGAACGGGGATTTTGTTTCTCCAAAACCCGTATACGCTTTTTTATTCGTTTTCATCATTGGCAAAACGGCGCGACGTTTCAATGATAACAGGTCATCAAAATCAGCGCGAACCGGATTCATTTTCCCTGTTTTCATCTCATTCCTTTCCTCTACACCATCGGCACACGTTGCAAAAGTTCTTTAATAATTTTATCAGAAGTGATACCGGCTGCTTTTGCTTCAAATGAGGGCAACAATCTATGTCTCAACACATCATATACAACCGAATGCACATCTTCTGGCATCACATAATCGCGCCCGGCCAGCCAAGCTGATCCGCGTGAACAAATATCCAGCGCAATCGTTCCGCGCGGACTTACCCCGTAAGCAATATATTTAGCTAAATCGGCACTGTATCGTTGCGGTTCACGCGTTGCCATAACCAGTTGAATCAGATACTCCTCTATTTCGGGCGACATATATACATCCGAAACTTCTTCCCGCGCCGCGAAAATCACTTTTTCATTCAATTTTTTAAACTCAGGGGCAGCTTCTTGCTTTTCTTCACGGCGCACGATTTTCAAAATTTTGCGTTCGGCCTGTGCATCGGGGTATTTTATCTTGACATAGAATAAAAACCGATCCAATTGCGCTTCGGGCAAATTATAAGTTCCTTCTTGTTCAATCGGGTTTTGGGTGGCCATCACCATAAATAAATCCGGCAAACGGTATGTGGTATTACCCACCGTAATTTGGCGTTCACCCATAGCCTCCAACATGGCCGATTGCACTTTGGCAGGGGCTCGGTTAATTTCATCGGCAAGAATTAAATTGTTAAAAATCGGCCCCTTTTGAAAATGGAATGAATGCGTTTCCGGCCGATACACATCACTTCCCGTAATATCCGAGGGCAATAAATCGGGTGTAAATTGTATACGCTGTTCATACGCATCAATAGCACCCGATAATGTTTTAATTGCTTTTGTCTTTGCCAAACCCGGTGTACCTTCTACCAATAAATGACCATTGCAAAGTAATGCCACAATTAACTTGTGCACCAAATCTGCTTGCCCGACGATACACGAATTCATATAAGCTTCCAGCTTTTGAAAGTTTTCATACAATGCCATTTCTTACTCCATTATTCAAGTGTTGCATTTTATGCAAAATAATATATACTGCTTTTATAAGGATTGCAAATGACAAATTCAATTTTGTCCCTATATCGGGTGTTTTTTACGGATGATAATCATCAACTCTGGGCCGTTATGCGGGACGGACGGTTGGTTTTAATGAAACGCATTCCACCGTTTTGCACGTTTTCATCCGACCGCACCATTCTGACCGGCGTTGAAATTGACGGCACACAAACACATTTTCATTGGGTATTTGCAAACTTTCAAAAACAAACCTTTCCACCAATTATGAGCGAATCGGGATACTGCTACTATCCAACGTTATGGAATACCCCGCATGCGCTGTTTGCTTTTCTGCGAGCCGACTTATTAAGCCCGCACGGCATGGGCGATTTATTCGTTTATCGCAAAGCCAGAACGCGTTATCATTTAATTGAGAAAATTCCGGGAGCCATGTATCCGCCGTTTTTCGGTAAATCGGGTGCGCTTTATTATATCAGCCCCACACAAACACTCGTGAAACGTATTGCCGGAGAAGAAACACCGCTCTTTCGCCCCGTCAGCTACTTTGCCCTCAATCCCACCGAGCAGGAATATGCGGTTTATGCCGATGAAACAATCCGTTGGATTGATTTTAAAATCGGGCAGTTGCGTCAATTTATTGCATTTGACGTAACGGCTCTCGGGTTTGACGAAACGGGGCAATACCTTTTCTTTGCAACCCATAAACACGGCAGTTCGTGTTTATATCAATATGATAAACATTCACAGGAAATAACCTTGGTGCTCAATCATGCCACCAAAATAACCAATCTTTCTTTTTAGATTGACACACGCGTGTTCCCTCCGTATAATACCCCTCACAAAAGGAGAAAAATCATGTCGGCATTCGATTCAACATTTTGGCTTTCCGTTGTGCAAAGCGCTACGGAATTTTTACCCGTCAGTTCCTCGGGGCATTTAATTTTAATGGAAAAGTTCGGGTTTTCCAACCAAACGCTTCTAATGGATATTGCTCTTCATTTGGGAACCTTACTGGCTGTTTGCGCTTTTTTTGCAAAAGATATTAAGCGATTATTCCTCGGCTTTTGGCATCGTGGCACGGAGCAAAAAATTGATTTTTCTTTGATTATTGCCACTATTCCCGCCTTGATTGTCGGCTACTTTTTGAACGATATTATTGAAACAACGCTCCGCTCGCCGATTATTATTGCTTTTAATGCCATTTTCTTCGGTATACTGCTTTGGGCGGTTGATTTTTATGCGCCTAAAACGAAAACGATTAACCAAATGACATATCTGAATGCGTTATACATCGGTATCGCGCAATCTTTGGCGCTCATTCCCGGCACGAGCCGTTCGGGGATTACGATGACATGCGCGCGCTTCCTTGGCTACACGCGGGTGGAAAGTGCGCGTTATTCCATGTTGATGTCTATTCCCGTTATTGCGCTCGGTGCGATATATATGTTTTGGAAAGGAAGTCAAGAGGGAACATTAACCGATGGAACGCTTATGCAAATTATCTTCGGGATTTTCTTTTCAGGCATTTTCGGATTGTTAGCTGTTTGGTTTTTAATGAAATGGTTGAAAAACGCTTCATTCGGCATTTTCGCCGTTTATCGGATTCTGCTCGGTATTTTCTTGCTTATTTATTTTTGGTAGACATACACGCGCGTAATTGCGCCGTTTCAAATTCATCTTTGTGCATTAACACGAACACACGCAATGCCGCGGATAAATTTGTCATGCGGTGTTCGGCAATATCCACCGATATAATCAGTTGACGCACGGATGTTTTCCGATTCTCGGCAATCAGCGCCAAGGCTATCCAAAACTCAGACTCCAAGGAAACGCTTGTTTTATGCCCCATTAACTGCACAGATTTTTTTTGCATTATTGATTATCCGTTTGATGCGCTTTTCTGATTTCATCCATACTCATAATTTTGGCAGGGGTTGATTTCTCGGCAGAAGTTTGTTTTTGCTCGGGAACAGGAGTCAGGGCCAGTCCGAATTGATGATTCACATCGGCAAATTGCGTCAACGCATCAAAGGGCACACGAACGGTTGCCGAAACACCGCCGAATGCCAACTCAACGGAAAACGCTGTTTCAGAGACAACTAAATCAGAAAACTGATTTTCCAACACAATCGTCATTTCTTCGGGATAACGCGCCCGCACAAAATCGGGAATAATCACATCGGCACGATTTGTTTGAAACGAGATATAATAAGCGCTTGTTCCATCAATACCGTTATCGGCAACATCTTTTAATACATCATGAACAATCATTCTGTATGCTTTTTGAATATACGGCATATAATCCATTTTTTGCTCCTAAAATTGAACAACTCGCTTTGGTTATAACAAGACCTGACGTTTAATTCAAGAAGAAAATCAAAAATAAATTCAAAAAACTTATTATCTCGAATCAATCGGCTTTTTAGTTATTAATCGCTAAACAAAATAGCTTATTTTTTTATCAAAACCGTATCCGACTGATCGCTTTTAATTGTCTCTTTCTATTTTGAATCACGTGGTGGCACTTAAAATCAAAATCCTCTGAAAAAGCAAGATAGTGTTGGCGGGCAATTTCTTTTTTAACGGATGATAAACTATCCAATACCAACCCGATCAACGCACTGATTAACGCACAGATGAACAAACTACTCGCTAAAACAGCCGTCGGCAATCTCGGCACAAGCCCCGTTTGCACAAAGTGAATCACAACGGGAATCCCCGTAACGAATCCTAAAATGCCGAGTATCCCGGCAATAATACCGAAAAATAAAAGCGGGCGTTCTTCTTTTATCAATAAAATAATGGTTTGCAAAATGCGAATCCCGTCCCGATATGTGGATAATTTTGAAACGGAACCGCTCGGTCGCGCAAAATAATCCGTTTCAACCTCTTTCATCGGTAATCGCCTGGAAAGGGCGTAAACCGTCAATTCCGTTTCAATCTCAAATCCCTTGCTTTGCGCCGGGAATGTTTTGACATATCGCTTTGAAAAAACACGCAATCCCGAAAGCATATCCGTTAATTTTTGATTAAAAAATAGCTCAACAATTTTTGTTAATACTTTATTTCCGCCCCGATGCCCCGAACGGTAGCAATTTAAATCACTTTCTTTGCGTGTGCCGACAACCATATCCAACTGTTCACGTTTCAGTATTTCTATCAGCAAAGGAACACTTTTAACATCATACGTTGAATCACCGTCAATCAATACATAAATATCGGCATCAATATCGGCAAACATCCGTCGCACAACATTTCCTTTCCCTTGCAACGGTTCGTGCCTGACAACAGCGCCTTCTTTTGTTGCGATCATCGCCGTTTCATCCGTTGAATTATTATCATACACAAACACCTTTGCTTTCGGCACATATTGCTGAAAATCCTGAATCACACGTGCAATCGTCAACGCTTCATTATAACATGGAATTAAAATTGCAATTCGTTCACTTTTCTGCATTTTCCATCATCCTTTCTATGCGCAAAAATCTGTTGTTTTAACTCTTGCGGAACACAAATGTACAACCATCTATCCAAATTATTGTCCAATACCTCACAACACTTTCCATCCAAATCTTTTTCCATGTGTGATAAAATAAGATTATTCATTTGTGGGGCTAAATTATGTCTCCCGATTAACACAACGGGACCTTCATGTGCAGCCTCAATTTTATCTCTGATTTCCCTGAATCTCCCGCGTTCAACAAAATCGGAGCCCTCCATCTTTTTTGCATTTAGATGAATATACCCCAGCGCCCGAAAATCAGACTGTTTATCTAAAACAGGAATAACGCCTGCCGTCGGAAAACTATATAATTTTAATAACGTGTTTTCCGGTAACCGTATCGGTTCTACATAGACCGTTTGCTCGCTCTTTCTGATATCTCCAAAGCCATCATTTGTCAACGGAACGCTTACAAGCACATCAATTATCAAAATAGTGCAACCTATATATATCCATTGCGCAACGTTCTTTTTCGGATAGCAGACAAACACTAATTTGATAAAAAAGATTGCACTTAATAATAAAACAACGATTAAATAACGCTGAATGGAGAAAATATTAAGCCATAGCACATACGCACATACCATAAAAACAAAATAAAATCCCCAAAGTTTGTTTTCTTTAAAAAAACATTTCATTTTTTGCGGTGAAAACAAAAGCCACAGGCCAAACCCAAGAGCGACCGTATAATAAACAATTCCTCTCAAATCATAAAAATTCACTTCTGCCGAAGCAAATGCCCCTTTCATCCATACATACGGAAAAATAAATTTGATAAGAAAGGGCGGAATAAACCGTGTATCCGTGTAATTAAAATCATCAAAATAAGGAGAATGAAACACACCGTTTAAAAACGGGAAGAAGGGATTTTGATAAAATTCCCATAAACGCCACATCCACCATCCGTTTGTGATTAAATATCCGATAAGCCCACCAGCACCAAAAGCCACAACGTATAAAAAAGGGCGAGTCAGATATTTATAACAAAAAATCAAACTAAATCCGGAAGCCAAACAAATATAAATAACCGTTGGTTTTAACCCTAAGGTGCAACCCAATATCAATCCTGCACCCAAAAAAATGAATCCGTTTTGTTTTGAAGGATACTGAATCATTTTAAATAAAAAGTATAATGCCGTAAGACTCAAAAAACCAACTTGAATTTCGTTTGATGTAGAACCGGCCTGAAACCAAACGGTATATGTCGTGATTCCGACAATCAACACTAAAAAAACACTTAAAAGATTTTTCCAATCGGTTATTGCAAAGAAAAGTGTCGTGATTTTAAAAAAAGCAAATATCAGCAAGCCGAACCAAACACCTTGCAATCCATAAATGATTATCGGATAATTATTGAAATACTCTACTAAAAAATAAAACGGCAGGTCAATCAACGGGTTAAAAAACGTGTTCACCGATGCGGGAACAATATCGTAGTTCATCCGATTGTTCAAAAAGGCAAATGCGTTATAATAGTGATAATTTGTAAAATCCCATCCAAAATTAAAACGTGTTATAGCACATATCAATGCACCTAATAAAACGCATACTAAACACGTAAAAAAATTTAAATTTAAAATGGTTCGCACCTGTCGAAATAACTTGTCCATGATTTTACTCAATACTTACGGATAAACGATTTTAATTAGAATTTTAAACACATATTTAAAAATGTCAATAAAAAAATTATTATTTAAATTTTTCGAGATAAAAAAGGAGGTATTCTGTTGCTGGGAACCTCCAAACCCCACCGCTTTGCGCTATGTGAAAGCGGAATTGGTGGCCTTGGTGCCTAAATTAGGCTGCCATTCTGGCCGGCGCAAAATTATCATTTGCATTTATTTATTTTAGCCCGATAACGGCGGTACAATGCCGAATACAAGATAAAGCCTTTATTATGCGTGTCGATCCTGTTTCACCCCCGCTGGTGATTTTGGTGGAGGTGTCGGGTACTGCCCCCGAGTCCACAGACATCTATTCCGCTCCTCGTTTAGTATCATAGTCGGTTGCCCGACAGTTTTTATTCTATCGGATTTTGATTTAAAATGCAAGTTCTTTCTTACTTTTTACCGTCGGTCTTTTTTGTATCCTCTTCCGAAGAAGTTGCATCCGTCGGTGCTTCGGCGCGTGAATCGGTATCCGCATCCGCCGATTCAGCCATCTCCTCCGCCGACTTTTCCGACACCTGCACTCCGGTATCCGTATGCAAATAAACATCTTGTTGCGGGAACGGGATATTAATATTTTCCTCGCGGAACCGCTTGATTATTTCCATCCGAATGGCACTGGATATACTTAAACGACTCGTAATGTCATTTGTATAAAAATACAACTTAAAGTTCAAACTGCTGTCTGCCAATTCCATAAACAAGACAAACGGTGCCGGCACGGCAACAACGCCCTTCGTTTTTTTGGCAATATCCAGCAAAATTTCCTTTACTTTATCAACATCACTGTCATAACTGACACCGACAGCCACATCATATCGTCCGAGTTTGTTTTTATACGTTAAATTCGTCAAACTGTTGGATAAAATATCGGCATTTGGAATAATCACGTTTGACTTGCTGAATGTTTCAATAACCGTTGAGCGAATGTTCACTTGCTTAACAATGCCCTCTTCGCCCTTAACAATCACCCAATCGCCGATTTTAACGGGGCGTTCAAATAATAAGATGATACCCGAAACGAAATTGTTTACAATGTTTTGCAAACCAAGACCGGCACCCAAAGATAATGCACCGGCCATCAATGCTAGTCCCTTTAAGCTACCGCCCATCACACTGATTCCGACTAAACAAGCTAACACGACACCCAAAAATCCCGTTCCGGCGGCAACGGAATTGCGAATGCTTGTATCCATTTCAATTTTGCTGAGTTTCCCCGTCAACAAACTATTTTTAATAGCACGCACACTAAATAAAACAATAAAAAACGCAAGAATACCCAAAATAATGGAAGTAATGGATACGTGCATATCACCGATATTAAATCCGGTTAAAAACTGTTTGGCTTTTTGCAATAAAATATCAACCGATACACCCCACATGGCCAATAAAATAATTGAGCAAAAGACAACTAATATCGGCATGAGGAAAAAGCCGAACCAAAACTCATATTTTTCCGTTTGTTTGCGATTGATACGGAAATCACGCATCCAAAATTTACGCGTCATAAATTGGTGAAATAAAACCGTTAAAAGTTTTTGTATGATATAAAAAATACCCACAATCAAAACAGAAGCAATAAAGCGATTGTAAATATATTCCGTCAACATAACATAGCCAAACAGTGAAAGCGAAAGCACAATCAGCGTCAGCAACACAACCAGCCAACTGATTTTTGAGGATGTGCTTAATTTTTGAATATCATCTCCTTCACTTTTCAACTCTTCATCCGACAACCGTCTGTCGTTATACAAAAATCGCCGTGCCACTAAAATAATACACCCGCCTTTTACAATGTTGGCCAATGTTTTCAGCGCAAAAATCGTATCATCAGAATATTCCAACTGCAACGCAACAACTTGAAAATACGAAAAGACACAAATCAACAAAATAGATAGCAATAATGCCGATGAAAGGTATTTTGCTTTTTGATCGTTTACTTCAATAAGGCGCCATTGCGGACGTATCGGTGTGAATAAAACCGTTACCAAAGCACAAGATAAGAAAAGATACAACGCATACACAATACCAATCCGCAAAACCGTTCCAAACGCGCCGGGAAATAAATTTTGATGATCTTTTAACCAAAACCAACAAGCACAAGCAATCGCGGCCGGAATAATTCCGCGCGCAACCAACATAAATAAAGCAGCTGTTACTTTTTGCGGATATGTCGGCTTTTCAATGTTTATCCGATACCCGAATTTTTTACTGATAAACCAGCTGATAAACCAGATAAACGCTAACCCGATAATGGCCCATGTGCCGATTTTCTCCAACTCGGACATAACCGCCCCTTGCTGTTCGGCAGATAATCCGTCATACCAAGCTTTCGGATACGTAACAACACCATACAGGAAAACGGCAAAATTTTTGATGGAATCCATAAACGTTTGCCAATTTAAAATGGAGCTGCTTTTAACCATGATTTGATCAATGAGTTTGCGGTTACGCAATGTCATAATCAACTGATTTAATTCCTCTATTTTTCCAATAGCCAAATCAGCGACGGCAATCCGCGATTTAATTTCATCGGCTTCTTTTGAAATTTCCGTTCGCTGTTTGGTAATTTCTTCCGGTTCATCTTCGCCTTCCGCCGTTAAGGCTTTTAAGGATTCCGTTTTTTGAGATAGCGTATCCAATCGGCTTTCGCCTCTTTGCTTGGCAACCGTTAATTGATCATGATAATCACTTAATTTTTTGATGTATTCCTGAGTCCCTTTTAAAGATTGCGTGTTTTGGCGCACATTCTTTTCAATGTCGGCAATTTCATTGCTGATAAGTGTTACATCAATCATCGGTGTTGCAACAACCTCAGTCGCATCCGAATCCACCATATCCGACACTTGACTGATTTGTGCCGCTGCCATTGGAGAAATACCCGTGCCGAGCAAAAATGTCGCCAAAGCGAAAATCACAAAAAAGCGTTTCATCTTAAATTCCTTTTTCCATTTTATTCTCCTTGATTTTTCTCTTTTATATCGTTTATCGGCATTTCTTGTCAAGAAAAAAACAAAAACGGCGCTTTGCTTTCAAAGGCCGTTTTTCTGACTTATTCTATCCGATATATGCACTTTATGTCTCGGATATGAGCGCATAAACCAATGGTTTTTTATGAACGCCCGCGCGAACGCGTATTGATTGCTCCGATAAATGAGGTATTGACAAATGTTTTTTTGTAACTCACTTTACGTGGCACGCGCGCAAAATCTTCTTTCATCGCCTTTTGGTGAAAGGGCACGCCGGTTGTCTTTCCGGTATTCAATACCGATACCCCTGTTTTAACGTCTTCCGTATTGATACCTGTATGCCCGATGATATACACAATGTTTTTCTCTGCCACGACCCCTTGCTCAACCAACAACTCCGAAGGCGACACGAGTTGTCGTTTCTTTGTATCTACCGGCTTCACGGTAGACAACATTTCCCGATACGACTCCTTCTTGTGGCGCAAGCGTGCTTTAACGGCTGCTTTTGCCACTTTATGTTCTTTGGCCGTCATCCGTCGTTGCTCTTTTTCGGCCCGACGCATTTCTTTCTCTTGCGGGCTCATTTCAGAAACTTTGCGCGCATTATTGCGTATTTGTGCCAATCGTTCTTCCCGCTTTTTGGCCTCGCGCCGTTCGGCTGATGCCATCATCTGCCGTTCTTCTTGCGTTTGCGCCATACGGCGATTTTCTTTCGCTTCCGCCAAATACGCCGCCCGCTCTCCGTTTGACATGGCATCCCATTTTAATGTTTCCGCTCCCGTTCGGCATAAATCGGTAAAACGATTGTCTTTACGCTCCGCAGTTCCGATTTGTGTCAACACATCAATCGCTTTCATCAAATGCGGATATACTTTTTTCCGTGAACGACGGGATAATTGCTTCATGGCAGGAATCAGTGCGCGCATTTCCTGCATGGCTTGTGAAACGATTTGAATTGATTTTTCCGTTTCGGGACAGTTTGCTCCCCGACAAATTTCATCATATAAATCGATTGTTTTCGTTAATAAGTTTTCTTTCCGATCTTTATCGGATATTTTACCCGCTACTTTTGCCCGCTCCACCAAAGAAGACGGCCGTTGATTATGGTCAACGGTATTCTGGTTGATTTTATGGGACATTTTCACCATTTGCATCTCATGCAAAACATTTCTGCCGTCCAGACAACTAATCATATAATCCATAAACAAAGTTGCTTCTTTCTTCTCGCGGGGCGTTAAATCATATAACCCGAGCATCTGTTTATTCTGCCCGAAATTTCGTTTAAGCTCGCTTAACCGCTCCGGCGTTAAATAGTGAAACATGGCGGGGCAATCCGATACGTTTGAAACCCGCATGGCAACAAATTCTTGAATACGTTCTTCTACCTGTGTTCTGGCCGACAAATGCCGTGCAACATGCGTTGCGGGGTATTTTGCAACAAAGTTATCCGCTTCATGATCCGTCATGGCAAAAACGCACATACCGAGTTTATGTTTACGCATAAACTCATACGCTGATTGTGGCGTTAATACCGGATATTTATCCTGCAACTGCGGATTAAACGAAAAATAAAGAACAACCGGCTTCCAATTCGGATACCGGGCAATCAGCTTTTCAACCTCTTCTTTATTTTCATATTCCTCAATCACGGCGGCCGGATATTCGGATTCCATAATTAACCGTTGCACACCCGTTACCGTTGTAAAAGCACCGGCCGATGACATCTCTTCCGCCACCGCTTCACCATGCAACAATCTATCCTTTAAAGCAGCATATTTTAAATCTACCTGTAAAATGCTCCGATCGGCAAGCCTGCCCGATAATCCAAAATATACACGACGCTTTTCATATTGCGCCAACTCCATATCACGCATGCTGCCTCCTTATTTTTGAATCCTGCCGAGCAGTATGCTTGTTTATATATCAGATATTATTTTTTGTCAATAAAATTTTTACTCTGATTAACAAAAAATTAACATTTACGGCTTGCCGATCTTTGCTCTATCTTAAAAGACAAATTAAAAACGAAAATCGCGCTTTCCGTCAGCAATTTCTTTTAAACGTTCCGCAACAATCGCGCGCACTTTTTCGTTCGGAATGTTGAGCATTTCTTTTTGAATTAACGAATCGCCGACGGCGTGTGTTTTCGGTGAAGCATAATCCATTAAATACTCTTTTAACGTCATCAACGCATTCGGCAAACAGCAGTTATGAATTTGCCGATTCTTACATAGCGCCATAAATCGATCGCCCGTTCTGCCTTCGCGATAACACGCCGTGCAAAAACTCGGGATATATCCCATTTCCATCAGCCAGCAAACCACTTCGTCCAACGTGCGTGAATCGCTCACATCAAATTGTTCGGAACACTCATCGGGCATTTCCGGCACAGCATATCCGCCCACACTTGTTTTGGATCCGCCACTGATTTGCGAAATGCCGTAATGAATAACCCGTTCACGACATTCTTTTGTTTCCCGTGTAGACATAATAAGCCCCGTATACGGCACGGCAATCCGAATGACGGCAACGATTTTTGCAAATGTCTCATCATCAATGCCGTTATCAAAAGCAGAGGGATCAATATCATCCGCATGGCGCACCCGCGGCACACTGATTGTATGCGGGCCGACTCCGTGCACGGCCTCTAAGTGTTCGGCATGCATCAACAACCCCGTCAACTCATACCGATACCGCTCCAAGCCGAATAAAACACCGAGTCCGACATCATCAATTCCTCCCTCCATGGCACGATCCATTGCTTCCGTGTGATACGCGTAATCATGTTTCGGACCGGCGGGGTGCAATTCTTCATAACTCTTTTTATTATACGTTTCTTGAAATAAAATATAGGTGCCGATTCCGGCTTCTTTTAACTTCCGATAATTTTCTACGGTTGTGGCGGCGATATTAACATTGACACGCCGAATGGCTCCGTTTTTATGTTTTACGGAATAAATGGTTTTAATGCAATCCAAAATATATTCAATCGGATTGTTTTCCGGATCCTCGCCCGACTCGATGGCAAGCCGTTTATGCCCCATATCCTGTAAGGCAATCACCTCGTTACGCACTTCTTCTTGCGTTAATTTTTTCCGACGAATATGCTTGTTTTTACCGTGAAACGGGCAATACACACACTCATTGATACAATAATTCGATAAATAAAGCGGTGCGAATAAAACGATTCGGTTGCCGTAAAACTCCTTTTTGATTTGTTCGGCCAACGCAAAAATTTCTTTATTTTTTTCGGCATCTTCACAATCCAGCAAAAGCAAGGCTTCCCGATGAGAAAGACCTTTATACTGTCTTGCTTTGTTTAAAATGTCATCAATCATTGCCAAGTCGTTCTTATGGGCATCGGCAAACCGCAGAGACTCTTGAATTTCTTCATCATCAATAAATTCTTCTGCCTTCATCGATTTCGGATTATACATCTTTTTTTCCTTTCATTATTTTTCAATATCATCTCCATACAATCATAAATCGGTGATACTATACGCCACAAAAAAGCAAATGACAACACCTTTAAAATTTTTTTAAAAAAACGCTCTTTTTTTCACTTTTTTTCTTGCATATCGATTCAAATCACTGTAAAAGGGTATGTAATATAATTTGTGCGTTAGGAACAAATAATAGGGAACAACAAAGGAAAGAAGATGAAAAAATTTTTATTAACCCTTTTAACGGGAATTTTGTTAATAGCGGGGATAACTGCTTGTTCCGAAAAAGATAATATGGATGCAGATGTTGTTATTTTCTCGCAAAAAGGATGTCCGCATTGCATTCATGCCATGGCATTTATCAACGGCGATTTAAAGAAAACGTTTCCCGATATAAGCGTTGCGGAATATGATATTAACGAAAATCGTCATAATTATGAATTGTTCGCCCACACGGCACGGCGATTCCAACTCGGCGACAGAATCGGAACACCGCTGATTGTTGTCGGAGATAATTATCTTATGGGGTGGACAGCGGAAAATCAAAACAAATTAACGCAATTTATTAACCAAGAAAAAACCAAAAAAGAAACTAAAACAAAATAAGGAGAGGAAAAATGAAACACATGAAAAATACACCTGCTGCAAAGCAAGAACAAGTTTCCGTTCAAGAAGGGGAATCGGTTTCATGCTCATGCAGAAAAACAACATGCGCCTTGAAAATGACGTTGTTGCTCGGCTCTATCTGGGGTAGCGCCATGTTAATTTCGGGAGCCATTTTGGTTTCTAATCCGAAATTACCGCCGTTCCAAAAACAATTACCGCAAAAAACGGCAGGCGTTTCCGATACGGCCATTCAAAAATACATTGAATCGAATCCGAAAGTCATTTTAGACGCCGTCAACAAATATCTTGCCGATCAACAAAAAGCAGAAGCTGCCGCCCAACAAGCCGAACCGCAAGTGGCTCCGCAAGAAATCATTGATGAAATTGTTGCGGATAAATCCAACTACTCATTGGGTAATCCGAACGGCAAATTTGTTATTATTGAATTCTTTGATCACAGATGCGGTTGGTGCAAACGCACAAACGCCGCCTTACGTGAAGCATTGGCAAAAGGCGACGCAAAGAACATTCGCTGGATTCCGATTGATACACCGATTTTCGGTGAAGATTCCGAAAGAATTTCACGCTACGTTTTGGCTGCCGGTAAACAAGGCAAGTATGCCGAGATGCATGAAGCCGTTGCTTCCGCCACAAAAACCGATAAAGATAGCTTGCTTGAAATCGCCAAAAAACTCGGCTTAGATACAAATAAATTAGCTGCTGACGCCGAAAGCGACGAAATCAAGGCTAAAATGGAAGCAAACCAAAAATATGCCCGTGCTTTGAACATCAGCGGTGTGCCGATGTTGATTGTGAACGGCAAAATCAATCCGGGCGCCTTACTCGGCGAACGCTTGGATGCGGCCATTAAAGAATCTCAAAACGTTAAATAACTTTTTGAATCTGATAAAAGAAAGGCGTTCGGATTTTCCGAACGTCTTTTTTTATACGAATCGCCGTTTGCATAAATGAAGCAAACTGCATCATCCGATTTATTGCGTCCCTTTATTTATTTCTAAAATGATTGCATACGCAGAAACGTGCCTTATCAACAATAAAATATCTTTAAGGAACTTCCGTTAACGGTTGCCACACCATATATACAAAAAAAATTTTAAGCAAAAAAGGAAACTTTTGCCATGCAAATATCGGTTATCAATTACGCACGCTCATGCACATTCAAAAACCGCCGATACTGATAATATTTCGGCAACTGCAAAAGTGAGGCAATATTTAAGGTCGCCAAATCTTGTTGTTGCGCTTTAAGATACGTTTCTTTTTCGCTTACCGAACAATCTGCAAGCCATTGTCCCGTCCGTGTAATGCAAGCGTTTTGTTCCGGCAAACCTTTCCATTTTTTCCAAACGCAAATCGCATCATGCGCACAAGCATACACGGAATTTTGTTTGGCCGTTTCATCTGAAAACCGTGTTAGTATCTGGGCAATTTGACGCCTCTCGCTCGGAGTTAAATTAAAGTTTTGTTGCAATAGGAATCCCCTTGCAAAACCATAGTTGGGATACAAATTTTCCTTTTCTTTATCATCGGAAATTTGCGTGTAATCATAAAGTGCACAGCATAAAATAACAGGCAACGGATTTACATGATTGGATACGGCACAATCAATCCCGAGTAATATGGACTGACACACCTCTCTTACTTTTAACCGATAATTTTTCTGCCGTGCAAAATCCATAACTTGCGGAACAACATAATGTAAACCGAATTTCATCCAAAACATTTTTGAATCTTCAAAATCAGGTTTCATCGCAAAAAAACGTTTTGTTTCTTGCACATCTGCCTGAAAAAGACTCTGGCACACAATTTCATCTTCCTCCAGCGGTTGCGTTTTTTTGCACTTTAACGTTTCTTGCATTATTGCATTCAATAAGGCCTCATTGAGTGCCGACGGACGACAATCAGGCACATGCAACAACTCATAATCCAGTCGTTTAACTTGATCCGGACGAAAAATAATGTATGAAAAACTTCCCTGATCTTCCACTTCATTCCGATACACAAAACCATCATATCCCAGCGATTCAAAGAACCGAATCATACGTTGAAACACTAAATGGTATCTATCTGTTTTTTGTGATACTTGTTGAGACCCATCCGCACACGGCTGATACAATTTTTCAAGCGATAACTCATATCGCACTTGTTCTATCGGCAATGCAAACGGCTCATCAAAAATAAATTGCAACTGTGGCAAAAAATCGGCCATATTGCATATTTGAGCAAAAAATTGAAAAGCACTTTCATCTTTCAAAGAACCCTTTGATTTTGTAAACAACTCACGCGCGCGATTAAGCGGAACATCTGTATGCCATTCATCCGACAATAATCCGTAAAATAAACCGGTTTTATACCAGTGCGCAGAATGAGAAGGCAAATCGGCTAACATAAACGGGTGTTTCATTCTTAAATAAACGGGAATAATTTTATCCTTTGAGGCGGGTGCATCATTTTCTATTCCGCCGAAAAATATCTCATCTTCCTTCATAATCAGACTAATAGGATCTTCCTCTCGCGTTTCGGCATCTCTTTTGCCCTGCAAAATCATCTTTGCCGCATTCTTTGTGCCAAAATGCGAGAGCGGACGAAAATACTTAAACTCCGCACACGTGCCGTGATACAATTTTAGCGGATATCCCTGCACCGATAAAACGGTTTCGCTTAAATTCATCTATTCCTCTCTTTCGCGTTTGTTTATTATATCACAAAACGATTCTGTTTGCAATAAAATTGTCAAAATTTTGCATTATTATCTTATAATGAAGCGATGAAACTTTTTTAATAAACTAAAATCAATAAAAAAATGCCGAACAGATAGTAAAACACCATTTTTTCGGTTATACGCTTACCATTATGCCCTTCCGAAATTATACTTTTGTCATTTTTTTTATCTTTTATATATTTTCATCAACAGATAAATGCCGTTTTTGCTTGTTTTTTAAAAACGATTGTGATATAGAAGAGTATGTTTTATTTAAAACAAGGAGTATCTATGTTTTCACAACTGCTTAAAAACAATAAATTTCTTCCTTTTTTCACTTCACGATTTTTATCGGCTGTCAATGAAGGATTTATCCGAACCGTTTTTCTGTTTTTCGTGACTTATAAGATGACGCAACCCAGCCCCGTTTTTATGGTCTCGGCTGTGATTTTATATGCGTTAACCTTCTGTTTTGCCACAATTTATATCGGGCAAATTGCCGATAAATTTCCAAAAACAAAATGTCTTAAAATTTTGCGGTTATGCGAAATCGGCATTATGGTTATAGGCGTAGTCAGCGTCATGATTGACTCGCGCCTTTTATTGCTTTTGATTTTGATTTCCATGGGATTAACAAACGCCTGCCTGCGTGTATTGGATACTTCTTTAATCACGGAATTAATTGCAGAGCCGAAATTAAATGCCGGTAATACATTGATGAAAATGGGCGTTACTTTTGCAAGCGGATTATCTTGTTTATTATTAACAAGCATTTTAAAATTTGATGTTGCCTATTTGGCCGTCTGTCTGTTGGGTCTTGTTTTATCCGTTATCAGCTATCTGCTCACACTTAAAATTCCAATGGCCGAACCCGCTGATAAAGAAACTGTTATCTATAAAAATCCGTATCGGGCATTTGGGTTTGTCTCCGAAAAGTTAAAGTATAAATTTGATATGTGGGCTTATTTAGTGGGCATTGCGTGGTTTTGGATGATTGCCAGCGTTGTCTTTTTCTTCTCGGGAGAATACGGCCGAACGGTGCTTAATGCCCGTTGGTCGGTTGTGATGTTTTTATCATCGGGCGTATTTGCGGTAGGCTACCTCGTCGGCGGATTTTTATATGCGCGCCTGTCTCGCAGAAATAATATGGGCGCATATACTTCGGTTGTCGGGCTTTTAATTTCCTTATTTTTATTAAACTTTGTTTTTGCAAGTAGCACGCTCATGAGTTTCTCGGGCGAAAAAGGGCTCACCGTTTTTGAAATGCTCACAACCAATTTTAATTACTGGTGTATTATTATTGATGTATGCGTTTTAGGCGCTCTTTCGGCCTTTTATGTGATTCCGTTTTACACCTTGTTGCAACTCAAAACACCCGCTTTTATGATGGGGCGCATGATGGCTTTTTCAAATATGGTGAATGCATTGGCCGTTATTTGCTCCTTCTTGTTTATTTTGGGTTTGAAGTTACTTTCTTTTGATTTACTGGAAATTTTAGGTATCTATGCCGTCATCAACATTTTTGTGGCCATCTATATGGTCCGGCTGTTGCCGATCAGTTCACGCAAAAATGTCTTTCGCACCATTTTCCGCACGCTTTATAAAGTAGAAGTCAACGGAATGGAAAACTTATATAAAGCCGGCAATCGGGCATTAATTATGACAAATCATACTTCCTATATGGATGTATTATTGATTTCTGCCTTTATTGACCGCGAAATTACATTTGCCGTCAGCGATCAACTGATTGAGAAAACACTCGTTAAATTTATGACGAATTTAACCGATGTGCGTCCGCTGGACCCGCATAGTCCGTTTGCCGTCAAATATATGGCAGAACGTTTGAATGAAGATAGATTGTGCATGATTTTCACGGAGGGTATTATTGAAGGTGGAAATACCCGCATGAAAATTTATGAAGGTCCGTCCATGATGGCAGTCAAAGGGAAAGCGCCGATTCTGCCGATACGGATTGACGGGGCGGAGCAAACGATTTTCTCGCGCGTCCTCGGCAAGAAAACGGCGTTTAAATTGTTTCCGAAAATTACGATTAACATTTTGGAACCGGTTAATTTTTCATTTAAAGAGGAAATGACAACACGTGAAATTCGCGAAAAATCCAGCTCGCGGTTGTATGACATTCTGGCGAATATGACATTTGAAAGCTATAACACAAACCGCACGATTTTTGAATCAATCGCCGATTCCATGTGTATGGCGGGATATTTAAAGCCGATTATGGAAGATACGGCACGTAAACCGATTAAATTTTGCGGTGTGTTTTTAAAATCATTCGTGTTGGGCAGTTTAATTCAAAAAGCCGTTCAAGACGAAAAATACGTCGGCTTAATGATTCCCACGTCAAATGCTTGTGCGCTTTCGGTATTCGGCTTGCATGCCTATGGCAAAGTGCCGGCCATGATTAACTTTACATCCGGGCCGAAACAAGTGATTTCAACTTGCGAAACCATCGGATTAAAGACGATTATAACGGCGAAAAAAGTTGTATCCATGGCTAAGCTGGACAACCTGATTTCCGCATTAACCGAAGCAGGTATTCGCATTGTGTATTTGGAAGACTTAAAACCGACGCTCACTTTTAAAGATAAATTATTCGGCGTATTCGGTGCCTTGTTCCCGAAAACGGCTTATAAAAAAACAAGCGGTGGCACGGTGAAACCGGATGACACGGCCGTTGTGTTATTTACGTCCGGGTCGGAGGGTATGCCGAAAGCCGTTTTTTTAAGTCATCGGAATTTACTTTCCAACTGTTATCAACTTCCGGCACGATTTGATGTAACGCCGAACGATGTCTTTTTGAACTGCCTGCCGATGTTCCACTCTTTCGGTTTGGGCGCGGGCACATTTGTTCCGTTATTGTTGGGTGTCAAAACCTTTTTGTATCCGACACCATTGCATTATCGGATTATTCCGGAAATTTGTGCCTCAACAAAAGCAACCGTCTTTTTCGGAACGGATACGTTCTTGGCGGGTTATGCAAAATGTGCGAATCCTTATGACTTTAACAGTTTGCGCATTGTGGCTTCCGGTGCCGAAAAAGTAAAAGATGAAACACGCAAAATTTGGTCCGAAAAATTCGGCGTGCGTATATTGGAAGGTTATGGGGCAACGGAATGCTCGCCGTTTATAGCCGTTAATACATTCCTGCATTCAAAGAAAGGGTCTGTCGGGCGCTTATTGCCGGGCATTTCATATCAATTAAAACCGGTAGAGGGTATTACGGAAGGTCAAGAATTGTGGGTTAAAGGGCCGAATATTATGCAAGGCTACATGCGCCACACCGATCCGCAACACCTGGATCCACCGCAAGACGGTTGGTATGACACGGGGGATATTGTATCTATTGATGAGAACGGCTATATTACAATTAAAGGGCGTTGCAAACGGTTTGCCAAAATCGGCGGAGAAATGGTATCGCTGATGGCGGTTGAGATGGTGGCCGAAAAACGGTGGCCCGGCTTTATTTACGGGGCTGTTAATATTCCCGATGCCAAGAAAGGCGAAAAAATCGTTCTGTTTACAACTTGCAAAGATGTAACGAAAGAAGAATTGGTTTCAGCCTTCAAGGCAGCCGGCGTAACGGAACTCGGATTACCGGCGCATATTATCATAACGGATCAACCGCCGTTGCTGGGAACGGGTAAATTTGACTATGTTTCTGCCAAAGAAATCGCGGTGAAAGAAACCGGCAAATAAACCCCAAACGCCACGAAAAAGGAAAGAAGAAACAATTAGAATAAAAGGAGACAAAGCATGCTAAAAACAAATATCGGCGTAATCGGTGCGGGAGCCTGGGGGACGGCGCTTGCCATGACGGCATCCAAAGCCGGCAACAATGTTCGTTTATGGGCTCGTGAGGCAGAAACGGTGCAAGAAATCAACACGGAACACCGCACTGCTTTTTTGCCGATTGCTCAATTACCCGAAGCCATTGAAGCAACTAATGATATGAAGTCGGTTTTAGAATGGGCTGATTGTGTTTTGCTCGTTGCGCCTGCTCAATTTACGCGCTCCGTTTTTGAACAAATGGCGCCACACTTAAAAACCGTTACTCCCGTTGTTTTGTGCGCCAAGGGCATTGAACTCAGCACAGGGCTTTTAATGAGTGAAATCGTCAAAGAAATCCGTCCGCAAACACCGCTGGTTGTTTTATCGGGTCCGGGATTTGCCGCGGAAGTTGCCAAAGAACATCCGACCGCCGTTACGATTGCTTCGGATTCGCACATGTTGGCGGAACGCGTTTGCCGATTTATGAAAACAGATTATTTCCGCCCCTACTCGGCAACGGATTTAATCACACCGCAAGTATGCGGTGCTATGAAAAACGTATTAGCGATTGCTTCCGGCATTTCCGACGGTTGCAATTTCGGCGATAATGCTCGTGCGGCTTTATTAACGCGCGGGTTGGCCGAAATGTCGCGTTTTGCCATGGCCATCGGCGGGAAGAAAGACAGCGTGTTGGGTCTTTCCGGCATCGGCGACTTAATGCTGACGGCAAACAGTCATCAATCCCGCAATTATTCATTCGGGTATGAGGTAGGTCAAGCCGGCTGGGCAAAACCTGTGTTAGAGCACTGCACGAAAACGGTTGAGGGCGTGGCAACGGCTTCTTCCATTATGAAACGGGCACGGCAATTACAAGTAGAATTACCGATATGTTCGGCAGTGGAATCGATTATTTATCATGAGCAACCGATTAAAGAAGCGATGAAAAAACTGCTGGATAGACCTCTGCGTGCCGAATAACAGTGCGGATGATTCGGGTTGCCAACAAGAACGAACAAAAATGTTTTTCAAAAAATAAAAAGGTATTCTTTTTAGTATTTTTGGTTTGACTTTTTTGGTTGACAGTGATACAACCATTCTCATAATAATAGAGGGGAATCGGATGTTTTTTGCAAAATATGCCTTACTGATGGGATGTCTTATCTGTCTATTCAATCCATTTTCGGCGCAAGGTAACTGCTTATTTGATAATACACCTTATGATCCCGATTTATGCTACAACGGAAAAGCCGGAACCTATATGGGGGCATGTACCTGTTACAATCCACAGCAGGTATCCGGCAGATATTGTTCTGTTTTGCCGAGTGGAAAATGTGCCGACGATAATACTTGTCCCAAAGATGAGTTTTGTGCCGTCTTTCCCAAAGCCAATATTAAAAATTGCTTCCCGCTTATCGGGCGCGGGCCGGCCGTAAGCCAAGATAAGTCATTTATTTTATCTGACTCCCTGTTAACGCATGCAAATGCCGTTTCTTTTTGCCAAGCCATCGGAGAAGGGTATCGTCTAATATCCCGACAAGACTTTAAATGTACGGATACGGGCATCGGGTGTTTAGATACAGAAATGTTGGGTATCCTGCAAGAGACATTTGGATATAAATTATTTTTTTGGTTGGATGCAAAGGAAGACACCGACCAAGCCTATTACGCTGATTTAAACGATGGAACTGTTTATTACACATCCAAAAATAATAATGCAACAAATCAAGCATTATGTATAAAAATGGAGAAAAAATGAAAAAAAAATATAAATTATTTTTAATAGCGCTTTGCGTTTATGGTGCTACATTTGTCGCAAGTGTTACTGCTTTAACTTATTTTTTCCCGGTGCAGAAACAAACAGGGTTTATTCAAAACTTTGTCACAACCGTAAATCCCTATAAACTTAATCCGCTTTCAGCTCTCATTACGTTCAATACCACGCAACCGGCAAACGTAACCATTCGCATTCACGGCAGGGACGGCGCGTCGGATATTGTTCATACTTTTTCAGAATTTAAAACAGTTCATAATATTCCCGTGTTAGGTTTGTATCCCGATTATAAGAATCTTGTTTCATTAACCGTGCGTTTTGAGAATGGCTCCACCAAGACAAAGGACGTTCATATTGAAACAAGCAAAACCAACAAAACGGCACTGGTATCTGTCTTAAAGAAGAACGACACTAAAACAAGATATTATTTTCTTTACGATGGTCTTGTTATTGACGAACAAGGCTGGTTCAGATTTAATTTTAATGCAAAAGGCAGAATACTTTATTGGATGAAAAACGAGCTGATTGCCGAATCCCGCACCGGCGGAATTACGCGGTATTCCATGCTCGGTGAAGAATTACAGTACTATAAGTTCCCCGAAGGATTTGTATCATTTACCCATGGTATCGGACAAAAACCGAATGGGAACCTTTTAGTCAGCGGAAGTTTTTCCGGAACAACAGCTATCATAAACGGCAAAGAAGAAAAGACGCACCGTGATTTTGTGATTGAATTGGATTATAACACGGGGGAAATGGTTAATAAGATTGATCTTGCCGAAATTTTAAATCCGAACAGATCAGTTATTGTTCCTGCTGATCAAAAAGACTATGGGGCAAATGATTGGTGCCATGTTAACGCCGTTGATTATGATGCCTCCGATGAAAGTATTATTGTTTCTTGCCGTCACACGGGCATGGTTAAAATTGATGAAAAAACAAACAAATTGGTTTGGGTGTTCGGCCCGAATAAAGGTTATGATCGTTCGGGTCGAGATGGAAAAGGTCCCGCAATTTCCGATAAAGTTTTGGTTGCGGTTGATAAAGATGATAAGCCCTATTCTCCGCTATTCCAAAAAGGAGAGGAAGCTAATGATTCGTTTAAGTGGCCGACAAAGACTCATCATGCGGCCGTTGTCGGGAATGGTATATTCAGCATTTTTGATAACTCCGGGCCGATTTATGATCCCAAAGTTATCTCATCCGTTAATGCCAATGCATCAGTTTTCTTTGTGAATGAACAAAAAAAGACGGTTAAACAAATATGGAAACAAGATTTAGGGGTGCAATCATTCTCTGCTTCATCTGTTTTCTATCGGCCGGATCAAGGAGAAGTACTTGTTTATGTTTCCGATGCCCCCGATAAAAATCAAATCGGTATTTCTTATGGGTTACTCACACGCTTTGATTTAGATTCGCACGATATTTTGTTTCAGGCAAGTGTCTACCGGGGCGGTGAAACATGGTATTATCGCGCGGAAGATTTTTCATTTTATCCGAATGAATAATCATATTTTATAATCGGAAAGAATTATTTTCGATGGGAAACCCCGCTAAAACAGCGGGGTTTTTGAGAAGATATACAAAACAAATCGGTATTATTTTTGAGCAGTTGCCTTCGCATATTCGGCATTGGAAACCGGTTCCAACCATGTATTTTTATTTGTCTGCGGATTGGCCTCTACGGCTAAATGCGCAAACCAACTATCGGGAGCCGCTCCATGCCAATGTTCCACATTTGCCGGAATTTCCACAACATCGCCCGCCATTAACCGACGCGCTTTCTGCCCGCGTTCTTGATAATAACCGACACCGCCCACGGCAATCAACACTTGTCCGCCGGTATGGCTATGCCAATTATTTCGGCACCCGGGTTCGAATGTTACATTCGCAACGGGCACATTCAGTTCTTTATTTTGACTCAACGGCGCAAGCCAAGAGCGTCCTGAAAAGTATTGTGCATACGCATCGTTCGGTTTACCCAACGGAAATGCGCTGAGTTGTAGCGGAGTGATTGTTTGGCGTGCCAACGCGATAATGGCGTCCGTTTGAGCCGGCGTCAAACCGTTATGTTGCCCGATGGCAACATGAGAATTTAACTGACTTTCAACGCCGTTCATTGCCGCAAGCATAGCGATTGTTGCTACTTCGCGCGTTTGCCAATCAAGCGTATCCCGTTCAAAAATATCACCGAACAAATGGGCTTTTAAAAAAGCATCAATTGCAGGCGCAAATTCAAACAATTCGCCTTTAACTTCTTGTCCGACAAGTTTTGTTTGATTTTGAGTGCCACGTTCTAAACTATTTGTCGCCAATACGGCAGACTCATGATTATTTTCGGTTTCTTGATATCCTTTTTCTTTCAAAACCGTCATCAAAGTATTTAAGGCATTTAAACTGCGCGGGAAACCGCAATATGCATAAGCCTGCACTAAAATTTCTTTTAACTCAGTCGGCGAAATACGGGCATCCAAACTATCCGATAATGCCGACTTTAAGCTCGTTTGATTGCCTTGTGCCGCCGTAGCGGATACACGCACAATATTTTCTTGTTTTGGGGTTAATACAGTCATTTCCGTCTCCTTTCCGTAAGCATTGAAGCAAGATATTGCTAATAAAAGTACCATAACATATTTTGTTAATTTGCAATGCATGATTTTCTCTCCTTGTCTTAATATCTATTTCAGATTTATCCGACAAGAGCCAGCATAAATTTTAGAGTTGACTCTAAGTCAAGCACTTTTTTTAAGTAAGGCAAAAAAAATATGGCATTACCTTTTAATTATACGCCAACAATTTAATTTCAATCAGTCACTCTGTTTCCAGGGCGACTTTTAAAGAAGGAATTTTTTAGTTGACAAAATTATAATTATTAGTTATTCTATTCATCAGAGTAATTTCATTTGTGAAATTATAAGTTAAACAACGGAGGCAGTAATGACAAAGCATCTATTGAGAGAAGTCGTCCAAGTAGATGGCTCAAAACTAATTAGTATGATTGATGAAAATCTGAACAAACAGCAGGAAATTTCCATTGGATCTAACGGAGAGGTTTCTTCAATAACAGTGTTTGGCGAAAATGGAAAACCAAGCGAAGTTTTTACCTTTCATAATGGTCATATGCATCAGCTCATAAGATATAAAGAAGACTATCAAGATGAGGATACAAAAGAGGACGCAAAAGCATGGAATCAATATGAGGACATAGAAGTACATTCACATTGGGATAATGGAACAACTCGCAGTGCCAGCGTGTATGATAGATGTAGAGATCTCAAGGGAATGGTGTCTTACAGACAAGATGGTTCTCTTTCTCGAATCGAAACATTGCTTTCTGATGGAAACACCGAAATCAAATGTTTTCGTGAAAATGAAACCTTATTTCATACAACGATTGTTGATGATCAGAAGAATTTGATAAAAAGAACATACTACGACGAAGATGGGAAGACAGTACTTTTAACAAGAGAAGGCACAAAAAGCGAAGAACAAAGCGAATCTCAAGAGAAAAAAGCAAGTGCATCAACAATAAAGCAATCTCAAAAAAGTAGTGGCAGATAAAATAGGTTAAGTCGACTTATTGCTAAAAACGAACCATATCGGTATTTTGATGTATCCAAAAGTATCGATATGGTTTTTTGTAGTTTAAAATCATCTTAAAAAAAACAAATAAAAAGTAAGATTACGGCATCACTATAGACTTTTTCACAAAGAAAGGTATCTATATTTTATTTGTATCAAAAAGAATACAATCTGCTTTTTTCATAAAGAAATATGCCCTTAACGATACTTAACGCACATGGGATAAGGGAGATGTTATTTTTACGACGGCAGAATTTTTAAGTTTGCCATTTTCATACACAGGCTTACTTTCAAATTGCCTATCGTGACATATAAATATTCCACCCAGCAATCTGGGCGCTCCTTTACTAGATTTCAAAGAGCAACAGTCAAGACATTTAAAATCTCCGCCTACTTGTTCGGGAGCACCCTGCAAACTGACAAAATCATTCCAACTACAATCAAAATTTCCTCCTACTTCTTGGGGGGCTCCGCTTAAACTTGTTAATCCATTATATACACAATTGAAATTTTCTCCTACTTTTTGAGGGGCTCCGCTTAAACTTGTTAATCGATTATATGAACAATTGAAACTTCCTTCTACTTTTTGAGGGGCTCCACTTAAACTTGTTAATTCATTATCTGAACAATCAAAATTTTCTCCTACTTTTTGAGGGGCTCCACTTAAACTTTTTAATTTATTAAATGAACAATTGAAACTTCCTTCTACTTTTTGAGGGGCTCCACTTAAACTTGTTAATTTGTTAAATGAACAATTGAAACTTCCTTCTACGACAACATGCGACAAATCTGGTAATGCCCCTAAACTCATTCTGCTTAAATCTAAACCACCTTTTATTACAAAATTTTCAGGTAAGTGGTATATATCATACCATTTCCCATCTTGACAAATACGATATCCTTCTAATGAGTTAAGATCATTCCAACTTGCTGTTGTTTTTCCCTTAACCTTTGGACATCCTTTTAAATTTTTCAAGCTATTCTCGCTACAATCAAAATCCCCCTCTACAACAACATGCGATAAATCCGACAACGCAACCAAACCCATTGCGCTTAACTTCAAATCACCTTTTATCACAAAATTTTCCGGCAAGTGGCATATATCATACCATTTCCCATCTTGACTAATATAATAACCTTCCAATGATTCAATCTTATTTCCATTTCCCTTTATCTTTCCCTTAACCTTTGGACATCCTTTTAAATTTTTCAAGCTATTCTCGCTACAATCAAAATCCCCCTCTACAACAACATGCGATAAATCCGACAACGCAACCAAACCCATTGCGCTTAACTTCAAATCACCTTTTATCACAAAATTTTCCGGCAAGTGGCATATATCATACCATTTCCCATCTTGACTAATATAATAACCTTCCAATGATTCAATCTTATTTCCATTTCCCTTTATCTTTCCCTTAACCTTTGGACATCCTTTTAAATTTTTCAAGCGATTCTCGCTGCAATCGAAGTTCCCTCCTACTTTTTGGGGGGCTCCGCTTAAACTTGTTAATCCATTATATACACAATCGAAGTTCCCTCCTACTTTTTGGGGGGCTCCGCTTAAACTTGTTAATTTATTATATGAACAATCAAAATTTCCTTCTACAATAACATGCGATAAATCCGGCAATGCATTCAAATCCATTTTTCTTAAATCCAAGTTGCCTTTTATCACAAAATTTTCCGGCAAATCATATAAATCATAACAAATTCCGTCTTGACTTATCAGCCCTAATTGTCGCATATCTTTACACAAATTTAACCCGCTGTGATTCACAAAAAATCGGCAATACGGCGCATACTTCCGAACAGGATGGCAGTTCTCTTTCCCTTTGCATTGCCTTATATCTTTCCCTCGCACTTCAAACGTTACATGCGGATTATCTTGTTTATCTCTGAGCGAATAAATTTGAATACGCCCTTCCGTAACACCTTTGTCATAACCCCCTTTTCCAACACAGTGTCCCATTTTTGCACTCTCATAATCCAATGCTTCCGGCGTGAGTAACCGCACAATTTTCATCCCGTCCGCAAATTGAATGAGCTCTTCTTCTCCGCGTTCGTCCCGATACACATTTTTCAGCTTTGCCGACTGCACCACAAGTTTATAATGCCATATCTCGCTTGCTTTCTTGGCTTGCTCATATTCCTTATACTTGTTGTCTGTTTTCAATGCGTCCAATCTTAACCGAAAACCACCTTTTTGATTTTTCCCTTGTTGCGATTCTTCTGCTACCGTAATAGCTCTTTCCACTTTCTTGCCGGCCTCGTCATACAGAAAATCACGCAAGTTTGTGATTTCGTCTTTTATCTCCGACGGCATCTTTTCTTGGTTAAACACATTAACCTTTCGCCCTTGTTCATAACAGGAACGCAACCCTATCGGCTCATGCCCATCGGGGGTATATTGTTCAAGTATTTTATGATAACTTGTGTTCCATGGATTCAAAGGCTCCAAAAATGCCTGATTTTGTTCGGTATCGGTTATTAAGAAAGTTCTTAACCGTGTTTTAACCCACTGATAAACCATCGCTCTGATAACGGCATCTTTATGTTCTTTCACATAAGATAAATCCCGTAATTCTGCCGTTTCAAAGAAATCCGGTTCCTCCCCAAAATAAATAATATCCGCAATAAATTGATTTAAATCTTTTTCATTTAATAAATTAACAGGGTGATTTTGTGCCATAATAACCTCTCCAACAAAATTTTTTGTATTATATCATCCTTTTTTCTCTTTTTCAATCTCGCAATTTTCTTTTCACGTTTTATTGTTCGCAAATTTCTCTCGTAAAAAATCACTTCGTTTTAAAAACTTTTTTAAACAAAAAAACTCCCCATATCGGGGAGTTTTATGTGAATAATCCGATTTTGTCGTTACCAAGATTAGAATTTATACTTTAAGTTTGCCATTCCGGTATGATTTGTGTAATCCCCTTTGAATAAGCCCTCATATTCTAATCCGACTTCCGTTTTTTCTCCGACATTCAACCCGATTTTTGCACCGAGTTCAATCCCGACACGTTCGGTATTCTTTTCCGTTGTTACCCGGTATGAGGAACCGTTTACCAATCCGACTAACATTTCCGTATCCGGTTGCACGAAATCGTATGTTACGGCAGCCCTAAATGCCGGATACCATGAAACACTCGGTGTCAACTTATAAGAAATACTATACTGTGTTCCCAAAATACCCGTGAGCGTTGATCCATCCGCCGAGCTGACATGTTGGCCGGCCGTATCCGTGTAGGCATGTTGCCTTGTCCAAATATAACGCGCACCGATTTCCGGCTTAAAGACCCCGCTGGCCCAATTACCGACAACAATCGGATCAATCTTGTAACCCAACATTAATTGTGTTGCCAATACATCTACATCGTAATCTGCGTCAACGATATGTGATAACACTTTCTTTTCTTCATCAAATGTAGAACGTGTATACATACCCATCCAGTTTGCATAAAACTTATTCGGATTATATGTGGCATACACCATGGCCGAATGCGAATCAATCTCCGTATCGCGCCCGACGGAATCGCCGTCAAATTGTGTATAAGCATACGCAGCACCTAATTTTAAGGCCTCGGAGACATGCCCGTCAAATCCCATGGCAATCCCATGTGAATCCATATCAAATCCTTTCCGATTATCATATTTTGATTTACCGTAAAGTCCTTGAGCCCACAAATTTGATTGTTTCCGCGGGAAATTGTAGAAACGATAACCGTTATGCTGATACCCTGTATAAGCATTTGAATTATAGAATCGCTCGCTGACAATGGCTGATAATCGGCGCGTGATTTCAGTAGCATGCGCTTCAATTAACGGCGTCACATCGGGGGCCAAACCGTCCAACGCCTCACGATAACTCATTGATGCGCCTTCCTCTTGGAATTTTTCAAACAAATCGTTTTGAATTTTTTGCGCCAATTCGTTACCAGTCATTTCCGTTCCCTGCAACCAACCGTTTGCCGTTGCTTTTTCATTTTCATCGCACCCGGGGCAATAATCGGTTGTATCCGTTTTGGTTTGGCAAACACCATTTACGTCTACCTGCCCATTCGGACATTTACATTCCGTTCCAACCCGTATTTTACCACCGGTACAAGCTGGCAAGCAGGCCTCACCGACCATTTCGTATCCGCTTCTGCATCGACATGTATTTGTTGCGAGATCATAATCTGCATTTTCTCCGCAAGTAATTTGTGCTTCGCATGAACCGTTTACTTCCACGTAACCGCTCGCGCAAGAGCAGGTATTTGTTGCCTCATCGTAAACTTCGTTCGTTCCGCAGGTTGTTTTCAGTTCACAAACACCGTTCACTTCTACATAACCGCTCGCGCAAGAGCATGTATTCGTTTCTTCATCATAAACTTCATTTGCACCGCATGTTGTTTTCAGTTCACAAACACCGTTCACTTC
>CALXVP010000021.1 GCA_944392125.1 uncultured Alphaproteobacteria bacterium
ACTCTTCATTAACTCGTTCCTCCGTCGCGGTGAGTGTCACTATATCACTTCCCTACACCACTGTCAATATCTTTTTTACCTTTTTTCCATCTTTTTTACTTCTTGCTGTTTTTATTGATGTTTTGAAGGGATATTTTTCCTCTTGACGGGTTTTGTGACCTTTTTTAGCTCAAATCAAGCCCCTTTTTCGTGACATATTTATTGTTTATATCATAAAATTTTATGATTCGCAAGTCTTCTTTCGTATCAGAATCCTTTTTTCTATTTTTAGATTCGTCTTTTGTTCGGAATTTTTCATCATTTTGCCTTCCGAATACCGTTCTAACTCTTTATTAACACTTAAAATACCCGACTATATTCGATTCGTCCCCTTAGCAAACGCCTTAATCGTGATTCCCAACCGATTCGCTCTTCCTCTTTATCTTGCCGTTTCAAAATGAACCGTTTATTCCAGCCCGAATAATAAACTTCATCTTCTTTTACCTTCTTTATAACGCGCGAATCTACACACATATCCGAACATCCGCTAATACAATATGAAAGAGCGTATAAAACTATTATGGGATAAAATTTTTTCATTCAAAACCCTCTTTTTTCAAAGTGTTTCACCGGCTATCACCCGACATGGCAATAAGATTTTGTATTCATGTTCCTCTTCGATATTTTATCAATCATATCAGATTAGCTGATACAATGTAGTTTAATTTTTTTAAAAAATAAAGTCTTTTTTAGAGATATAGTTAAGCGAGTAAACGAGGGCATAAATCGAATCCGATTACCATTAGAATCAGAATTATTATTTTTAAAGCATAATAGCCCTTTTGCACAAGAGTGTGTTATTCAACTCCTTAATCAATATCCCGTTTAATAAACGAAAAAACATATATTTTTTTTACAAGCATTATAATTGCATAGGCACACAAAATAAAAAAGTTGCAATTTGTTCCCGCCTCTTATAGTATGGAGCAATGTATTCAACAAAATGAGGAAAGCATGATACCTAAACACGTTGCAATCATTATGGACGGAAACGGTCGTTGGGCCAAACAGCGCGGATTGCCTCGCACTGCCGGACATAAAGCCGGCGCAGAAACGCTGAAAAAAATTTTGGCGCACGCACAAAAGCGCGGTATTCAAACCGTTACTCTTTTCGCATTTTCTTCCGAAAATTGGAATCGTCCCGCAGAAGAAGTCAATACATTGATGGAGTTATTTCGCACGTATCTAAAAAACGATATTGCCGAATTAACTAAAAAAGGCGTGCGCGTTTCTTTTATCGGGAATCGGATGAAATTTGCCGACGATATTCGCGAAAAAATGGATTCGCTCGAAAAAGAAACGCAAAATTTAACTGATTTTCACGTTGTGCTGGCTTTGAGCTACGGCGCACGCGATGATATTATTGATGCAACAAAACGAATCGCAGGAGAAGTGAAATCCGGCAAAATTGCGCCCGAAGCGATTGATGCCGCTCTTTTTGCGACACACCTTTCCACAAACGGCACGCCTGACCCAGACCTTGTGATTCGCACAAGCGGAGAAGAACGAATCAGTAATTTTCTCTTATGGGAACTGGCGTATGCAGAATTGTATTTCACACCCGTCTACTGGCCCGATTTTGATGAAAAAGAATTTGATGTGGCACTGGATGCCTACGCAAAACGGCAAAGACGATTTGGGCGTGTGGTTTAACAGCCTGTTTATCCACGGATTCACCATTTTGTTATGCGCGTTCTGCGGTTATGGTTTATCGCACGGCCGGGAAATCAGATAAGGATGGCACAATTCCGCTAACAACCTGTTGCACACCTATAACACAAAGTTATTCATTGAGAATCACGATTGCACTGCTTTGGCAAGATGAAATAATCGTTCCACGGCGGTAATTTTATTTTTGCCGTTGACAAGGAATACTGATTTTTGTATAGTCCGCATTATGAATTTAATTTTACAAGGAAGGAGATTATATGTCATTAGATTCATTTTTTAATCCGAAAAGTATTGCCGTTGTCGGCGTATCAAATGACCCCGCAAAACTGGGAGCTGTTGTCTTTAATAACGTGATTGATGCCGGATTTGAGGGTAATTTATACGCCATTAACCCAAAATGCGCCGGTCAGGAATTATATGGAAAACCATGCTATGCTTCCGTGCGCGATTTGCCCGAAGCCATGGATTTGGTTGTGGTAGTTGTCCCCGCAAAATTCACGATGCCCGTTATTGATGACGCCATTGCAAACAAAACAAAAAATATCAGCATTATCACGGCAGGTTTCGGCGAAATCGGTAATCACGAATTAGAAGACGGCATTGCTCAAAAATGTATGGAAAACGGTATCAATTTATTGGGACCGAACTGTCTCGGACACATTTCCACTTTTGACAAACTGAACGCAAGTTTCGCTGACGGTTTCCCTGCACAAGGTAATGTAGCCTTTATTTCGCAATCCGGTGCTTACTGCTCGGCTTTAATGGACTGGGCGCGTGAAAAGGGAATCGGATTCTCGCACTTCATTTCTATCGGAAACAAAGCCTTGTTGGCAGAAGACAGATTGCTGGATGCCTTGAAAAACGATAAAAATACAACGGCATTTGTTTTCTATTTGGAATCGCTTAAAAACGGAAAAGCCTTTTTGCGCGTATTAAAAGAAGTTTCAAAAACAAAGCCCGTTGTGATTATGGAACCGGGGAAATCTCAAAAGGCGCAGGCTGCCAGTTTATCGCATACAGGCTCATTGGCTCCGAACTATCGCGTTTTGGAAATTGCCTTAAAAGGTTCGGGAGCCATTCAAGCTTACACAACACGCGAATTGTTCGGTCTGTTGGAAATTTTGCAATATGCTCATCATCATGAATTTGACGGGTCGGTTGCCATTTTAACAAATGCCGGCGGTGTCGGTGTGTTATCCAGCGATTTGTGTGAAGATAACGGATTGGATTTGGCTCGCCCGAGCGAAAAAACGATTGAAATTCTAAAAGCCTCTTTGCCGGCGGAAGCCGCTCTCGGCAACCCGATTGACGTTATCGGCGATGCACGGGCAGACCGCTACGAAACGGCTTTAAAAATCTTGTGCGAAAGCGGAGAATATAAAAACATTCTCGTATTGTTAACGCCCCAAATGGTGACGGATCCGACGGGAACGGCAGAAGCCATTGTGCGCATTGCTCCGCAATATAAAAACGTTAACGTATTTGCCGTATTTGTCGGCGGTGTTAAAGTTAAAGAGGGCCGTAAAATTTTAGACGATGCGCACATTTTGAACTACGAATATCCGATTGATATTATTCGCTTGCTCGGTTTATTAAAAGCGCAAATGGCTTATCGGGGCGTTCAAGATGTATCTTGCGAAACAACAGAAGTGCCACAAGCCATCAAAGAGGCTATTGCCAAGGCCAAAGAAGAAAAATTGGCTTCCTTACCGCAAAGCGTTGTGAATATGATTATGGATCATTACGGGATTGACTATCCGAAGAGCGGTAACTTTACGGATAAAGCGCAAGCCTATGCGTTCTGCCAAAAAATCTTCCCTGCTCCCGTTGTATTGAAATTATCGGCACCGGATGCTTTGCATAAAACGGAAATGAAGGGAATTTATTTGAATGTGCACGATGAAGCCACCTTTAATGAAGCATGGGAAGGATTAAACGGTTCTATCACCAAGTTCCAACTTAAAGGCGCCAGCGTGTTGATTCAAGAAATGATTGTCAAGGCAACCGAAACGATTATCGGCGTCAATTCCGATAAAAATTTCGGACGGATTATGGTCTTCGGCACGGGCGGTATTTATACCGAAGTGATGAAAGATACCACGTTACGTATCTTGCCGGCTAATGATTTCGACGATATGATTAAAGAAACAAAAGTCGGCGTTATTTTAAACGGCGTGCGCGGAGAAGAGCCGAAAGCCGTTAAACCGTTAGCCGAAACATTGAAGAAGATTCAACAAGTGGTGTTGGAAATTCCGGAAATTACGTCTATTGACGGAAACCCTGTTTTGGTAACGAAAGATAGAGCCGTTGTCGTTGATTTCAAAATGTTATTGAAGTAAACGCCAAAGGCAAAATCAACCACAAAAAGCGCATTCATCCCGAATGCGCTTTTTCTATTTCTCCCCCTGCAATCATCCAATCAATCATACGGTATAACCCCCTGTTGTGTTTTAAAGATATATCCAATCACCGCCATACCGTTACGCAATTTCGGCTTTTATCAAACACCGTTTAAAGGAAATAATACGCGCATATTTTTTATAACTACCGAAAATATCAACAAATAAAAACAATGCCCTAAATCGGTTGCAATTAAACCGATTTTATGATAGAATGAAAGGCATATTTAATGACGGCGGAGTTTTTGATGACAGAATCAATCCATCTTACCGATATACCGATACATTCACTCATCACCCAGTGGAGTGAATTTCTGAGTTTGTATGCAACAACCAATACAAGCGCAGGCAATGCGTGGCGCAACGATTCGGTGCAGGGATTGAGTATCATGCTGGCCGAGCAAAAACGCATGGCGCAAGCATTAACGTTGGATAATTTTGAACAATATAAAGAAAGTTTGAAACGTGCCCAAGCACAGGCGGATATTTTGTCCCCCGCTATCCAAAATCAAACATCACTTTCCGAATCGGAGGAAGGCAACACTCGCTCGCAAACGAATCAATCTGAGTTAGGCCAATCGAACTCGGCTGATTTGATAACGTCAAACACTTCCGCCACTACTTATTTTGATTTTGCGTGGCAGACGAAACAACTTGCACCGCTTTCGGGATTTGTATCATTGCCCCAAGCAGAAGAGACAAATACGGATGATATTCAGCGATATCTTCAAACCTCGGATCAACTGATACCGACGGCAACTGCCGTTTATAATGCAACGCAGAGTGTGGCGTTTGGCTTACGAATCGGTCAGCCACTCAAATTGCCGACTTTTTCAACACAAGCAATTTATGAAGATATTGTGCGCGGGTTGGAAGAATATATGCGCCGAAAAGATGATGGCGTTTATTTTTCAGAGCAAGGACGCACGGATTATACGGACGGGCTTGATTTTACCTGTATTCGCAAACATGCCTACAAGGCTCTCGGGCAAGCGCAAGCGTTGGAAGATTTGATTGAAGTAACCAAAAATTCACCTTATTTTAATACGTTACGTCAATACCAGATAGAAAAAGAAACACGAGCATTAGAAGTGGCAACGGAGGCTTACCGACAAGCGCAAGAACAATATGCCCCCGAAAGTGCGGAAATGGCAACGGCAGAAAAGCAATATGCCGTTGCGCAAGAACATTATGAAAATAACGTATCGCTTTGGAGAGAAAAATCGTATGACGAGATTATCTTACACGCCCGACAAGTCGGTTTAATTGAAGATACGGATACTCACTCCTTTCATTTTAAATATACACATCCTTCGCTGGATAAATTAGCCGTTCCGGCATTACAACGGCTCAAAAATGCCGAATCGGAATATCGGTATTTAGTTGGCTTACAAACTGAATTTGAACAACAACGGCAACAAAATCCGCATCTTCTTCAATCGCTTTCCAAAATTCAAATCACCGCACCCACCGTTTCACTGAATTGGGATATATCGCAACGTGCCCTGTCGCAGATTCAAAACGGGGAAGCCGTTTTTAAATCAATAACGAATCAAATGGTGCAACCCTACGGATTTGCCCGCAGTTCCACGGATTTAATTGAGCGCGGAGCGTTATTTTTGCCGGAAACGGTTGCTCTTATGCAAACACGCGGTGCGGCATTGCCTGTTATTGTGGGGGCGGAATCGTGGTTGGATCAAAACCAAACTTACCAAAATGCGAAATACGAAACCGCGCGTTTTCTTTCGGAAACAAGTGCCTTACAATGGCTCACCGAAGCCATGAACGTATCGGAGCATCAAAAAACGGCCGATATTCTTCTCCGAAACGAAACGGCATCCAATCAGATTAAAAAATCTTTTCCCGACGATGCCGATTTTACTGACGCTATTGAATACGGATTAGTGCATGGGGATAATATTACGCGTGAAATTCTGAGTGTTATCAAAGAGATTCGGCAATACCCGTTGCAAACATGGGAAGAAAAATTAAAAGAACAAACGAATATCTATGAACAAGAAACGAAACGGCTGGAAAAAATACAACAGGAATTACAACACTGTTCGGAATCAGACGGGGCGGCATATCAAACATTACTAAACCGACGCGATACGTTATCAAAAGAAATTCGTCAAGCGCAACAAGATGCTGATGCTTTTTTGGCCGAACCGGATAGTTCGGCACGCTTGGATGAATATATCACGCTACAAAACAATTTAAATCAAAAGCAAGCGGAACTGCAAGTTATTACCGATCAGATTCAAGAAACGGAGCAAGCAAATCCGGCATGGGTGGCTTTACTGCAAGAGCAGGCACAAATACAGGCAAGAATAAATAGTCTATCCGCTGAAAAAGCACAAAGCGAATTAGCCGTTCGGTGTTTGCGTCAGAACTGTTATTTTAAAAATGTCATTTCATATTTATCCGGACAAAACGATTCGACAATATCTGACATGACGGCATTTGCCAAACTCTATCCCGAAAAAGAGCAAACACAACTGCACGCATTAGCCGATTCCTTGCAACAATTAACCGACTCTACCGCCGAATTATATTATCGAGAGCAACTGGTATGCGCCTATCAAAACAATACGCACGCGCAAGAATTATTTTTGCAACCAAATGAGCAGATTCAATCACCCAAACAAACGGATACCGATTTGCAAGTCATCACGCCAACGCAAGCCAACGCAGAAGTTTCCGCCAAAACAAACACGCAACCGCATACCGATTCGCAAATTCCCGCACAATCGGAACGGCAAGTGTTTACGAACCCGAATGCCGGCACCGATTTTCTTTGGACGCCCGCAACCGATAATCAAGCATTAACGGATGAATGGGAATACCGCATTCGGCACTATTACAGCGAAAAGAGAGGGGATACCCTGCCCGATGCCTGGCGACATGCCAACGTAGCCGGATTGAGAGAAGAGCTGACGGCTCGTGCAGAAGTCGCTACTTTGTTGACGGAAGATAACTTTAATGATTATCAACAACGCCTATCCGCCGATTTACAGCAATCCATATCCACGGCAACAGATATACACGCACGCACGGAGGCGGAAGCAACGCGCAATCGGCTTTTGCATGCCAAAGACTATACATCGTTTGCAACGGCGCAAGGGGATTATCGTGTGGCAAAAGAAACGATTATCTTACCGAATGATGATAACAAGGAGCAAGTTTCTTATGCAACGGCTCTATTTGCTCCGACACAGCACCAACGTTATGAAATTATTCAAAGTGTTGCTTATGCACTCCAAACAGGGCAACGAATCAAAGCCGATACATCGCAGGCAAAATATCCTGAAATGCAAACACTCCTACAAAAGGGCGTGCAATATTACGGCGCACATCAAGATGATTATGCGGGTGAAGATTACAAAGCCGGATTATGGTATCAGTATGTATCACGCTATGGGCATCGTGCCGTCGGATACGCCGAAGCGTATCATGATGCTGTTGAAGCCATTTTATCCTCACCGAACGGCAAACTTTTACAAGCCTATGCCATCGGGAAACTTCATCAATCGGAAGAAGCATTACGGCAAGATATAGAACGTGCCCGCACGCAATACGGCACCGATTCACCGGCATATCAACTAGCCAAAGAAGCGTGGCAAAAGCGCCTTTCCGAGCAACAAAAAGAGACGCGGGCTCGTTGGGACGATTTAACCGCCCTTAAACCTATTCAAACAAATTTATCGGCAAGCGAAAGTTTGGCGCAATTAAAATCCTTTGAAAATAATTATTTTTATTTAGCCGAACTTTATAACGAATTTATTGAGGAATACACGCATCATCCGCAAGCCGTGCGCGCTCTGCTTACCGAACAGCAACAAGCAATTCAACCGAATTTTGAACGCATTTATTCGCTCAACAACCGTTTTAATCCGCATAATGAGCGATATAGATTAGGTCAAGCAGTCAATCAAGCAGAAAGTTATCAAGTAGCCGAAGCCGACATTAAAAAGCGTATACAAGACGAAACCAATCTGGGCAATCGCTTTCTTCTAAATCTAACCGAATTGCGAAACAACCCGACAGAGCAACAACGATTTCAAAAGGCGTTGACACAAGTTGCCTCAGTGGCAACCCATCCACAAACGAAAGAGATTTTAAGCATTGTTATGCAGGCTACGCAATTATCAACGGCTTCCGAAGAGGAATTAACGAACAGGCGTCGGGAAAACACCGAACGTTATAAAGCAAGCGCCCAACGTTTTAAACGAAAAGAAATAACAAAGCAAGAATTTGAGCAAGAAAAGAAAAACTATCAACGCGAAAATGCGGTGTTGAACGGTGCCGAAACAGGCAACTATTTTTGCCATGCCTTGCGCTATGTGATGCACGATACGGGTTCAACGGCCCACAGAGAACTTTCTTACCACTATCGGCAAGATATGGCATGCCTGCGTGAAGCGGACGTGTGGGATGCAGGAGCCGTAGTGCCACAGATGCATCAAAAAGAAATACAACATTTACAAACACAATGCGCTCAAAATTATGACCTGCTATTTGAATTGGTTTCTGCAACGGAGCGCACACGGCAATTCCAAACAGAACTGCAATGCCATGCATTATTGCTTGACTATCAAGGCCTCTTATTGCAACAGGGCTTTCAACGCCCAACGAATCAATTCCAACCGGCAAGCAATGATGAGAATACCCCGTTCGTTTCGGAAGATACAAATTCCCGTTTGTCGGCTCAGCCATCAGAACCCCTTTCGGACGCATATACAAAAACACATGAAGAGAGTGCCGAAGCATCACCCGTTCCAGGAGTCAATGATAAAATGCGTCAATTTGGGCAACCGTATACCGAAGTGATTCCGAATGATGAGGCATTTATCACACAAAAAGCAACCGATGAAACGCATAACAATCGCTAAATAAGTAATCAATGCTTTCTCAATTTTGCTATTTCAATTCAAGCGCGAACAGATATACTCTTCAATGCGCACAAGTTATATGGATAGTGCTTGCAAAATCAGTATTTTTATGATATAATCAAGCAACATTTAAGGAGTTTTTAATGCCTCGGGTATCTTATACGGAAACAATTTCGGCAGATGCGTTGGTTCGGTATTTTTTAACCGAGTGCAACGCACAGGTTGCATTAGCCTCTTTGTCGGATGATGAGGCTAGTCAACATACGACTAACGGGGCAGTATTGCCGTATTGGTTATCGGGCATGCAAAAGCAAGCCGAGGCCTTGGGAATCAATAATTTTCCGGCATTCAAACAAGATCAATTATCCTTTTTGCAATCACAATCAAACAGGCAAACAGATACACCCTCGCCCGAAAGCATGCACCATCGGCAAGAATTAGCCGATTTGGAAAAAGCGCAAACTTATGCCGAATACGCCATTGCTATGGGGATATTTCAACCCACACTCGCACCCGCTTTCGGGTCAGATAATCCAACCGAGCAAGAAAAAGCGATTGAGCAACAAGTTAAGACTGCCACTTGTGCCTACTACAACATGTTAAAGGGAATCGATCAATCCCTCTCTGTGGCTGAGCCGATACGAGTAGAAAATCCCGAAACGGAGCACGCCGTTTTAACGCAACTTGAAAACAGCCTGCGCGAAGGCATACAAACCGCCAATGCACATGGCGATGACGGTATTTATTTAACCACCGCCGGTCGCAATGCGCATAAAAGCGCGCTTTCATTGGCACATATTCGCCAATACACAAGCGAAGCCCTTGGTCGAGCGCTTGTTTACGAAAGTGCCGTCAATTTGATTCAAAAATCCCCGATGTATCCAAAAATGCGCGCTTTTTACCTGACACAAGCCACGGCGGAACGAAAAGAGGCGCGCAGAGAGCGCAAACAGATTTTTGAAAAATATCGCCGTATCATGAGCGATTATACGGCAGTGGCAACCGATTTTTTGGCAGAAAAAGAGGAAAAATATAAACAAGCCGTGCGTCAGCAACCCGAAGCCGAGGCCAAATATCGCGTGGCACTGGCGCAATATGATGAAGCCGCCCGAAGCGCACATGAAGCCCTGCAAGCGCAAGACGCGACACAAACGGCGCTGGTAGCGGAACAGGTTAAAGAATATGCTACTTTGGTCGAGCAATATCGTCAAGAAAAAGAGGCTTACGACGCCGAAATTGAGAGCTATCATCAATTATCAGAGGCTTATCAAGCATTTCGCACGGCTTCCGAACAATACGCGCAAGCCGAAAAAGCCTATAAAAGAGTGATAACACCTAACGAGGAAGCAGTATCAAAATTACTGCAAGCAGGTGATTATTTCATCGGTATCGGGGAAACCATCGGGCTATCAAACGATGAATCCAAACGGGATACCTATGGCAAACACCGTGCCGATTACTTTTTAGTCTCTCGCAAACTGCGTTCAACCGTTCAAAAGGGTGATCAGTATACACTGGCACGAGCAATGTTTTTTTCGGATAATCCGGATGTTATTGCTTACGGCAAACAAACCGGTTTAGTGGCAGATATCCAACCGAATTTCGCAGATTTCCCGATTCCGCAAACGAGTGCGGATTATCAAAATCTGATTCAGGCGGAAGAGGCTTTGCGTCGGTTAAGTCAGGCGCAAGCGAAATATACCACGCTGGTTCAATTATATAATCATTTTATACAAGCCGAGCCGATTCAGGTAACCGAGCGTCCGCAACAAGAACCCTTTACTTTGCAAACATTGCCCACTTTATCCGGCAACAAACAACAAGATGTTATCTCGGCCGTCGGCTCAATCAGCGACGCATTCACTCAACCCGGCACAACGGCACGGTTTTGGTTTAATATGTCGGACTATGCCACCATCGGCGGTGTAGGCGCCTTATTATGCAAAGCATTTCCGCGCTATATGTATGTGGCAGGGTTGGGAGGTATCGGTGTTTCCGCCGGCGCCAAATTTTTCGGAGCCGAGCAACCCGTCAGCGAATATATTGAAGGCAGTGCGTTAAATAAACAAACAAATAATTTTATCAATACGGTCTGGAACGATTTTTTTGAAAAAGTAACACCGCAAAAATTAGAACAGATTACGCGTATCCAAAATAATCTGTATACACAAGCCAAAGACCATTTACCGCCAAAGCAGGAGATGCGTGATGCCTTGGAATTTGCGTTAAACTCCCCCTGCTCCGATGAAACCCGAGCAACATTATCGCTGGTGCGAGATATATGGGATAATCCCAAAAGCGTTGATCCGAAACTGCTGGAAGCCTGTCAAGATGGATGCTGGTTCTATCATGCCATGAATTATTTAGAAGCAAAAAAGCAAGGAGCAACAAATACATCCGGCATGCTTTCACCTGATCAAGCATTAGAAAAAAGATTAACGGACCATCTGGCTGACTATACACCCGAACAGCAACGCTTATTCCGCGATTTTTCGGATTCTCTGACAAAGGTAAAAGCCGTGCAGACGGAAACGCTTTGCCGTGAAGCGGTAATGGCATATCAAAGAAAATACGATGAGTCATCACTAGCGCACAGCGATGTCCGTTCGCTTCAGCCGATAACGACACAATCACCACAACCCGCGCAATCGCGAGAAATAACGCAACAGCAGAAATCTGTACAATCGCAGGGGCCGACCAGCAATAAAGCGCTTACGGCAAGCCGTTTCGGAAGTGAAACACTCCGACAACACGCTCAAGTATATACCGACAGAGGAAATCATGATTCATTATTTCCGCCTACGGCAGTTCATATAAAAGAGTAAATCGGGAGGCACGTTATGAATCAAGAAAAATATACACTCATCAATCAAACCGATTTACGCCAACAAGTCCGCCAAGAAACAAGTTCTCTACTTGGGTTTGTCAATGATAATGTGGATATGTTAAAGGAGCAAGCGCGTCTTGAAAACGGGTTAACCGTCTTTTTCAGCGGGGCCTTTATTGCGGGGACACAGTATTATACATCGCACCTTAAAAAGAAATCCAATCAAGTCATCAACGAATTTTTAACAAAGCATTCAAAAGAAATTTTACAATCATTACAAAAACACCCCCATCTACAACGGACGGTTGAAACAAAAGTATCACTTTTGAAAAGAAATCAGGAATTATTGGCGCAAAGAGCACGTGTGGCAAATGTCCCGAGTGATATGCGTAAAATAGAGGCCGAATTACAAAGTATCCGTAATGAATTGAACGCACTTGATAAATATAACGGGGAGATATTAAGTAAAATCTCTCCCGAAACAAATGCGGGGAAAACACTTTCTACTCTTTATCGCAATCAAGGGCATGCGGGGTTTTCCGCTTATTTGGATAAAGCAGGGAACGTTAAGTATCAGCAAATTGAAAAAACAATGCAAGCCACACAGCATCATCCCGGATTAGCAAAAGCAAAAAAAATAACCGCCAAAACTTTTTCCGTTCTGAACCGTGCCGCGTTGCTTTACACGGGTTATGAATTTATAAACGGCATTCAAAATTTTGAATACAATCCGAATGAGCATCAAGCGTATCAGGATATCCGCACCATTCAAACGCAAAATGCGGGTATTTTCCTTTCGGGAGCGGCCGCACCGTATCTGAGTGTTTCGGATAAACCCACACAAAGCAATGCAAATCCGTATGGTATTCACACATTTACGCTTGATGAGAAAAAAGACTTAATTTCGCGCGGGTTAACTTATCTTTCCGAAACGCGACAAGCCTTATTAACCGAGCAACAAAATCTTTTCTATGCACACGAATCATCGGAATTACCGCCTCTGTCCGACGAAGCCACACGTATTTTGGCACAGCAAAGAGAAGCCATCAGAACACAGCAATCCTTAACTTCCGGCGAGGCAACGGATATACCAAAGCAAAAAGAATTACTTGCGTTACAGCAAGACTTATTGGAATCATTTGCAAAAGCAACCGATACATCACCGGACAGAGTGGCGCTCATTCGCGAGCAACAAAACTTATTGAACGTGCAAAGCCAACTATTACGGCAACAAGAACTACTTGCTTCCACCCAAGCAACGGCTTACAACTATGCGATTTCGGAAGTTAAATTAGGGCAACTGAAATTATGCGGTTCTCGTTCTTCGGAAAACGGCATTATCTTCCCGAAAGAAATCACGGTAGCCGTGAACAAAATTATACTGGACAATGCGGACTATTTATTTTACGCTACATTAAATGAGGGACTTAATACGATAGAGAGAAACCGCCAACATCAGCAAACTGATAACAGGGGAATAAATCATCAACCGACACGAAACACCCCGTTAAGCACACCGCAAAACGACGGGATACTTTCAAAAAGAGGCAAGATGGCAACACTCAATCAACATGCACAGAAATATACGGAGGCGGAATCTTACCCCGCGCGAACGGCATACGATAACGCAAAAACAAGTTATAATTCATAGAAAACAGGAGAAATACAATGGCTACAACAGAAACGCAATCACTGGATTTGGAAGATATTCAAGAAGTTACGCAAGCGGATATCTTAAATAATGCAACTCAAATAGAAACCATTATGCAAGATATTCAAACGCAAGAGAAAGACTTGCTGAGGCAAACGGCCATGCAAGATGGTGAAATTCTTGCCTACACCGGTTCCGTTTTATCGGGAGCAACAACATTGCTCACAAATCACCTGTTAAAAAATCATGAAGCCTATACCATTATTACGCGCGAGCGCAATGCGACACTCGCCCGATTAGTGCAACGTGGTGTCGGCGCTTCGGTTGTTGATTTACAAACATTGCAGGCCTGCCGAAAGGGGCATATATCAAATGCGGCAGCGGATAGTTACTTGGGGGATTTATTAAAATACCAAGATAGTTTTCTCCGTGAAAATCCGGGTGTAGCCACTTTGATGAACGATGAAAAAGCAACCTCAAAGACCTTGTCCGATATTAGCGCACGATTAGCGGAAAATCCACTTTCCGTTACACAACCATTGCAAGAATTAAGAACCGTTGATGCGCGCTTTGCCATGGATGTAATACCCGATTTGATAAAACTGCAAGAAACATTGAATCCGGTTTTAACGGAAGAGCGTATCCGTTGCAAGACCTTAGCGGAACGAATTACGCGCATAGAAGCCGAAGCAACGCAAAAAGCTACCGAGGGGACTCCCTTAACGGAAAAAGAAATAACGAAAGCGATGAACACGAAGGACTTTACGCTTTCAAAGAGTCAAAAAGCAGCCATTTCGCAAGGCGCGGTTATCGAAATTGATAATCCTTCCGTCGCAGAACGATACGAAACTGCACGCAAGGCAGGCATTTCGGGTGAGGCATTAGTGCGGATAACGGAGGGAGATTTTAAGCCATCAAAATATGAAATGAACACATACGGCGATATCAGTGCGTATAAAAGTTACCTGCAAGGCAAACTGGACTTATTGAATCCACCGGAGCTAACCTCAATAGATACGCTGAGACAATTACGTGCGGATACGCTGATTCGCAATATGGACAGAATGATAAACAATCCGCAAGAGATATTTGAAGGTATGCGCTTGCAGAATGCAGATTATCCGCTGACGATTGAACAAAAAGAAAGCATTCTGAACGGGGAAGATATTATTGTGACGGATGAACTGGCCGAAAAGCGTTATAAAACAGCGCGTGAATGCGGATTTAAAGGTCAAGATTTAATTGATATTACGGAAGGTTCTTTTGAACTGACGCCCGAAGAGCGAAAAGTTTTCAATCAAAGTCCGGATCATCTGCGCAGACAATTACTCTGGCAGAAAGCCGAAATGATGCACGCAACGTCAATTCCCGAATTGAATCAGATTTTTGATTATAAACCAATTCCGGAGCAAGTCAAAAAACCGATACAGGCATTATCATCAAAAATGTCAAGCCACGTGAGCGGTATTCAAGCAACTTATCGTGATTTGCACTTATTGCGTCCGCTGAATGAAGCCGTCAAACGCGCCAATTTAGAGCCGTTAATGGGTGTGAAAGACTTACCGGCAAACGTCCAACGGGTATGCGATGAATTTCGGGTAGCTGAAAGCACACCGCTTGAAGCTAAAAAACCCGCTAAAAACAGTGGCACAATACAAGACTTACTCAGCCCGCGCAAAAAAACAACTGCCGAAGCGGTGCAAGCCGAACAAACAAGAAGCGGGCAAGCAATAAGGAGCGAAACAGCCATGCGCAAAATCAGCCCCAAAAGATTGGCCATCGGCGTTGCGGGTTATACGGCCTCGGGGGCCTTGTTAATCAGTGCCATTCACTCAACGAACCAGCGGGCTTTTCCCGAAAAAGCACTAGTGGATCAACTAGTTGCCGATACATTTGATAAAACGGAAAAATATATAACGGGCTACAATCCACACGTTGATTCCTACGATATGCAAGCCAAGAAAGACTTATTGGCGCGAGCGAAAAAATACGCCTCGCCCGACGAACTGGAACTGCTTGAAGCCATTGAAAAATGCGGATATGATTACGGAAATTATCTGATTGAAACGGGTAATCTTGAATTATACGCCGTTGTGCCGACCGATCAAACCGATAGCGGGATAACCGCTTCAACGCAACAAGATGGTATGTTTTCACGTATTTTATCGGGTGAAAAAGCCACGCCCTCCTCTTTACTGGCTCAAAAAGTATCGCCCTATTTCAATGCGATGTTGAAAGACTATGCCAATGAGAGATTCTTTTCGGAATTAGAAACGAGCTGTCAGCAACGGGAGGCAGAAAGAGAGATGGAGCAAAATCAAGCGGACAGGCAGACGCAGGGCATGCAAGATGAAGCGCAACAACCGATGGCGCGTCAAACATTATCCCAAAACGCGCAACCCTACCGTGATGATAGCGCGCAAGAAAGTGGCTATATATATACCGAACGCACACGAGATATGTAGCAAAAAATTTGCATCACACGACACACGTCCATAAAAAAGTGCCTAGGGACGGAGATGTTAAAATTGTCCTTTTCCGCGAAGAAGAGGACAATTTTTCATACGCCTTTTTATACGCCTAAAACCGCCCGTAATGCGCGAAAGGACAGTATCCGAAACATACGAATTACCGTTCTGACAAAATGCAAGCAAACGATTTAGCAATAAATGCCCATAACAATGAACGCAATGCCAAGCGATATAAAGTCTGAACACGACAAAAAGGAAGAAAAATTCAACAAAACCTTTGCAAAAAAAAATTTTCTATGGTATAGTATAAGAAGGTATTTTATATACATAAAATTTGGCAAATAAGGAGCGCTAAATGGACAAAAAACATCCCGATTTGATTCACATTGCCGAAAATCAAACAATTGCTGATTATTGTGGTTCGAGAATACGCGAATACCTTAGTGTTTGGAAAGATAACTTTTGGTATGATGATTTTTATGATGCTTGGAAGGATGACCGAATTGGCGGTTTGCGCGAATCATTAGCATCATACGAAGAAACGGCCAAAAGTCTGTCCCGTGATAATTTTGCTACATACAAGCAACGCTATTCAGAAATTCTTCGTCAACGCATAGAGTTATTGGAAAATCAAGCTCAAACTGATGCCCGTGCAAAAAAAGAGAAAGAAGAGTTAGAAAGGCGGTATCAATTGCTTGAAACCTCAAGCGATTATGTTTCATACGGTTCAAAGGTTGGCTCTTTTAAGGACTATGAAATTGATGCAAACTTTGATAAATACAAGCGTGATATTGATATGTTTACGAATAATGAAGATAATCGTAAACAGGTAAATTGGACATTGGGCCGATTGCGTTCAACAATTAACACCCGATATGCTATGGCACAAAGCCTTGCTTTTGCCACAGAAGACGGAGCTATGCTACCATTACAAATGGCTCGGGCGAAGTCTTATCGGGATAAAATTGCGCAAGGCATTGAAGAATACGAACGGCAGAAAGAAGACGGGGTATATGCAACGGAAGATGGCAGAACAGAATGGAAGAACAATCTGTCATTCCAAAATATCAGAAAATATGCACACCAAGCAAAAGGGACCGCGCAAGCTTATGATGATGCCTTAACGGCTATTAAAAATTCACCGAAATACGATTTAATGCGTCAATACTTTTTGAAGAAAGAAAAAGAGAAAAGGAATCCTGATTACGCATTGATTGACGCTTTGGAAACAGGGCATGATGCGAAAATAGATTTTTATTTATCCAAGCATAAATTGATACCGGATATAAATGCAACGGGATTGTTTGGTTCGGACGGAGAACTTTCTCCTATATTAGATAATCTCGTTATTCCTGCTTTAACGGATTTAAATATAGCAGAAACTCGGTATGCTTTTTTAAGCCAGAAGATGAATGAATTTAATGAATACGTTAAAACACATCCACAAGAATTAGCAATACTGCACGATTCCGAACCTTTACCGAGTGATGTATTTTCCATAAAGACTGATCCATCGGAAAAAGAGATGAGCGCCTGCACTACGGTTATGGGGTTATCGGATTTACTCTTATCTGAAGATGTGCTCACAAAACGGGCGGTGGAAGCGACAAAATGGGGAGCTGTAACTGCCGGTTCTTTTTTAGTTCCCGGAGGCCTTTTGGTAACATGCGCTGTCGGCGTTACGGCCGGGGCAGCTGTCGGTGTAGCAGACAATTACGATAAATACGGCACGTGTTTTCCGGATGAAAACAGCACAGCAGAAGGCCCCAATGTACAAAATAAGGCGGCAGCCTGGTTACGCGACACGTGGGTTACAAATGGCTTTTTATCTGTTAAAAACTCGCATGTGATAGATCAAATTCAAAATGTTGTTGATGGGGAGGAAACCGCCTTAAAACGAGCAATGAAACGAATTTACAAAACGCCGATTGACGATTTTGACTCTGCATTGGATTATGCCTTATCAAACGCCTCTTTTTCTGACAGAGATCTTTTAGAAATTGTAAAAGCTGGTCGCGAATTGGCAAAACTGAGCCCTGAAGAATTTAAAAAGCGTGAAGAAGCATTTAACCGCGAAAAAGCAGATATTGAACAACGCAAAGCGGCAGGAGATGAATCCGCAGTTGCCGAAGAATACTTTTTAGCACAGGAGCAAATTGCATTTGAATGTGCAAAAAGCGGCATGTATTTTGCCGTAGCACGACGTGGGCTGAAATATGTAAATGGTGTATTGGGTGATCAGCAAAAAAAGCATCTGAGCCAATTCAGAGCATCCGAATCGGATTTGTTATCCGGATTATCTACCATTATGAGCGCACGGGTCGATGCCGAATACGAGGCAGATGTCCGATCAGAGCTGATTGCTTATTGGAAGAATGCCGGATCACCCAAAGAAACGGAGCAAGAAAGCTTATATTCTGCAGATAACAAGCAAAGAGATTCTGGGAATCTTTCAAAATCGCTTGCAGCAAACGGTTCTCAAATTTCTGCAGATGCTCCGTTAGAAATAGATCAAACTTATCAACAAAACGGATATACACAGCAATTAATGTAATTAAAGGAGGAAGAGATGTCAAATTTACAGATTTCTACAACATTGAGCGGATTATCAGATCAAGCCAATAACAGAATTGGACAAATCAATGATGCTGCGACCAATTTATACACAAATGAGGTAAGCGTCACTCGTGCACTGGGTGATGCGGGTGCTATTGCTATTGGTGTCATTCTCACCAGAAATTATATCAAACATATGCGTTCTGCCATAAAAGACGTTGCAACCATCCAGGCACAGGCTGTAGAAAAATTAGCAACTACAAAGGGATTAAACCCCGCGACAAAAACCGAATTAACCGAAATTCAGCAGAAAATGGAGAAATCGCTCAAAGCCCTTAATGATCCAAAAACGGGTGCAGTATCTCGTGGCAGACATATACGAAACTTATTAAATTTAAACGCCCAGGTAGAAACGGCAGTAAAAGAACTTGATATTAAAATAGGGAAAGCCGGAGGAAAAGCCTTGGCAACATGTAAAGGATGTGCCGATCTTTTAAACGGTCGTGGCGCAATGAACCTGCCAAATGTGATTAAAGGACATCCGATCTTGAAGGATGCGGCCGAAAAATTGAATTTAAGCAAACACTATAATAGCGGTCTTAAATCTGTCTTTGCTGCAGCATCTCAAGCAAAACCACCCAGACCATTTTCCAATTTTTGGAAAGCAGCGAAATCCGGGGCAAGAGCTCTTGCCGGTCCGGCCATAGTTGTCCTTGCAGCAACCGATGCGGCAGTAAACGTTGTGCAAGAAAAATTTGATCTTAGTCAAAAAATGCAAATTGAAAAACTCTCAAAGCTCATGGACACGAGCACGGGAGACAAAGCTTATAATCCCGTATCACTGGAAGAAAGGCAACGCTTAATTGAATGGGCTTTGGCGCACACCACGGATCCTGCCGAACGAGCCGTATTAGAAGGTATTAAGAATAATGGGTATGATGTGCGCAAATATTTGGAATCAACCGGGCAAATAAAACAACACATAAACATTAAAGAGGATGATGACGACGGCCCGATAACAAAAGAATGGATTCAACAAAATGATGATAATATTACGAATGGCATTAACGCTCAATTTTTCGGAGATCTTGCCAAGAAAGCTAATTTAAAAGAGAATCAATTAGAAACCTCTTCCGGTGATGAGCTTGCAACGGGTGATTTGCAACCTATTGATTCAACGCCGAAGTCTGAAAAAGAAGTTCTTGAACAAGAAGTGGCAGATACCACCATACGACTTCAGAAATGGATTCAAGAAAATGAGGGATTAAAGCCCCTTCTTCAGAAGTATCTGAATAATGAAGAACTCACAGAGGAAGAAAAGGCAAAAATCAAACCTTTTATAGATGATTATGAAAATTTACAAATGCTCCAAAAAAAGCTTAATGACTTAGATGGCGGAAAACAAGCAGAAGACGGACTTGACAATAAAGAAAAACCGGCACCTTCAACTGCCAAAGCCGGAAAAGCACCCGCAACACCTAAGGCGGTTCAAGGCACTAATCTCAACCCCGCATTGCTTCAAGGCGCTGCACCGGCAACACTTGCACGTGGCGGTTCTCAACAGGCTCTTTCACCTGAAGATATAAAGAAGCAAAAAGAGATGAGGAATCTCCCTCCCGAAGCGATTGTGCAACAACCCGAAGAGGAAAGTTTCTGGACATGGAAGAATATTCTCTTGATTTTAGCAGTTGTCGGCACGCTCGGAATTGGCGCTTACTTTATTATCAGATATAAGAAGAAAGCGGATGATGCCAAAAAAGAAACTTCTTCACTGCAATCAACCGTGAATGATTTACAATCGCAGGTTGATGATTTGAAGGGCAATACCGATTCCGGAAACGGCATTACAACGGGTATTGATGATGGGTTGACAAAACCGACTTCTTTGGATAGCGTGGCAACTAACATTACTAACGCTTCTTTGGATTCTACAAACACCATTTTATCCGGCAACGATAATACACGCGTGTAAAAAGAATCCATAGACTTTGAAAGGAAAGAGATAGTTGTTTTATCAAAATCCGATAAAATTAACTATCTCTTTGTTTTAAGCAAAAGAGAAGACATAAACAGACGGAGTTAAACAGATGGCTGATTTTAATTATAATTCTAATTCGAATGATGATGCCGACACATTAATTTTATCCATATCTTCAGATAATCCCGCCTGGGATAAACGTCTTTTAGCTTTTTCTTCCGGGGTTGACAACTTTTTGATTGATCATCATTTACTTTTGTCCCCTAACTCAATTAATTACGGAACGGGAGAAACCCCACTTCAATTTTTGCAACAATACAAAATCAAAACGTATCAACAATTAGACGCGCAGTCAGCAGCAGAAATCAGCGCACAACTGCGTGAAATGGGTAGTTCGCAAATTTTAGAGCAACGCTTAGCTGCCGATGTATTGGCTGTATTGCTAAAAGCCCCAGGCTTCGAAAATGTTTCGTTAACAGATTTGGCTGATAGACTCGGGCAAGCCGAATATGAGCCATTCCCAAGTGAAAAATTTAATTTTAGTTCGGAAAGCGCCTCCCAATCTGCTACGCAAATTCAACCCACCGTGCTACAAGCGGGTGAGCGTTTTTCAACTCCCGACAACACTTTTTTAGATAACACCCCGCATGAGCCGACATCCGAGATGGGATATACCGGCCCAATTCAAACTAAAAATGTGTTAATCGGAACGATTTCTCCCCAAATTGTTCGAGCGGAGATAGATCGTATTCTCAACCTTCATCGAGAAAATCCACTTTTTCCTGATTTGTCAAATGATGAATCTACCTCTATTCAGCCACGCTTTGCATCAAACGAATATAATGCAGCTTTCAATCTATTATTACCTTCACTTGATGCCCTATCTCTTCGCCCGATTTCATCACTAACACCAGCGCAACAGGAAGCCTTTCGGCAAGAAATAATGAGCAATCTAACTTCGCGGAATCTATCACGCTATATTGCCGGTGTTTTACTTGCCGAAAAAACGGGTGTTATAACAAAAGCCGACTTGGATAATGTTCAATGGGATCAGTTTTTATCAAGAGAGCATATAGAAATCCCCTTTACACTCTTGGATGACAACTTGTTTCATTGGCCGATGTTGCAAAAATATCAACCGGAACCGAGCGTGTTGGCAACATATACCGATGATGTGAATGCAACAGCACGCATAACGCCTCCGATGAGCATTCCGCCCGTCAGAAATCAAGATATTATGCCGAATATCCCATCGCCCGCCGTTGCAACGGTGGACGGCGTTGCCGTATCTGCGCCCGATTTGCACATTACCGACACACAACAGCATACCTCCGACAGCGGATTTTTAAA
>CALXVP010000022.1 GCA_944392125.1 uncultured Alphaproteobacteria bacterium
ACTTTTGACGCCCTGCTCTTCTCTCAACGAGCGAGCCAGCCCCGAAAAATGCACTTTTGAGGGGTGAGCCCTTGGGGCGAATAAATCCCACCCCCGCAACCAACAAAAGAAACCGTCCGCAAGGGCGGTTTTTTTGTATGGCTTGCATGGGTGGGATGCAGAACCGAACGACCTCTCGTGAGGTTCGACCGTAGCGTAGCGCAGGTAATGGCGAGCCTGATTTACTTTTGACGCCCTGCTCTTCTCTCAACGAGCGAGCCAGCCCCGAAAAATGCACTTTTGAGGGGTGAGCCCTTGGGGGCGAATAAATCCCACCCCACCCGCTTCGCCTCTAACCTATAATAATACGCAAATAAAAAACATTTCCATTCCTCAAAAACCATAATCAACACCCATTTTCATTCCCCTTAAAACATCATACAAGAAAAATTTGTTTATTTTTTTATTGACGACCCTCTTCCATAATGGTAAAATGCAAGGAGTGATTTTCTTTTATTTGCATTAAAAGGAGGGCAATATGTCAGATGCACAAACAATTTTAAATCAATCTTTATTGAATGCGGTTGAGACTAATAATATGGCACTTATTGAACAATTATTAGCAAAAGGAGCCGATATTAACGCTAAAAACTGGATTGGGCAAACACCTCTGCACTACGCCATAGTATTTAGATATGTAGATTTAGTTAAATTCTTATATGGGCATGGTGCAGATATCCATACCAAAGATGATTTCGGAGGAGTACCTATGCACTCCGCCACAGCATCTGGAAATGTAGATTTAGTTAAATTCTTATATGAGAACGGTGCAGATATCCACGCTAAGGACAAATATGGAAGCACACCTATGCATTACGCCGCAGAAAATGGGAATGTAGGTGCAATTAAATTCTTGTATGAGAACGGCGCCGATATCCACGCTAAAGACAAATATGGAAGCACACCTATGCATTGCGCCGCAGAAAATGGGAATGTAGATGCAATTAAATTCTTATACAAGAACGGCGCAGATATCCACGCTAAAGACAATGACGAAAGCACACCTATGCATGTTGCCGCAAAAAATGGGAATGTAGATGCAATTAAATTCTTATATGAAAACGGTGCAGATATCCATGCAAAAGACAAATATGGAAGTACACCTATGCATGAAGCTGCAGAACATGGGAATGTAGGTGCAATTAAATTCTTATACGAGAATGGCGTAGATATCAACGCCAGAGATGATATGGGAAAAACGCCTTTACATGATGCTGCACTGTATGGTTGGCAAGATGCCGTCACTTTCTTATGTGATCACGGAGCAAATGTGAATGCACAAGATAGAAATGGAGATACCCCACTTCACTCGTCCATACCTGCTAGAAATATACAGCTGTTTGAAACATTGTTGGAAAAAGGGGCTGACGTTACGCTAAAAAATAACGATGGGAATACGGTTTTTCATCGTGTTTCTTCTTTTGCCGTTCCCAACAACAGAACTGATAAGGTTAAAAAGGCCATTCAACTTTTACTGGCTAAAAAGGCTGATATTAACGCTCAAAATAATAAAGGGCAAACACCTCTGCATTATGCTATAGGATGTTCTGACCCATCACACCGTTGCGGTGTAGAATTACTGGTGAAGTACGGTGCTAACGTTAATATACAGGATAATAACGGTGACACACCACTTCATTTTGCATTAAAAGAACATGATTCTATCAATGCCATGTTCATCCTCAACGGAGATTGCGACGTTAGCATTAAAAATAAACAAGGAGAGACTGTATTTGATTTACTGGAAAAATGCAAACAAGAAAAGAGAATAGATGCTGAAGATTATTCAAAAATTATGCAACGTCTTCTTGAAAAGCAAAAAAAGACAGCACCTCATCAAATCAACCTGATGGCGCAACAACGCGAGGGCAGAAGCAGAGAATAATTCTCTACTATCCTCACAACAAAAGAAACCGTCCGCAAGGGCGGTTTTTTTGTATCGGTAAACATTATACATTTAGGAAATCAAACCAATGCGAAATTGTTCATCTTTAGAATGACTAAATCCAATTCTTCCCGATAAAATTGCCTACTTACTTTCCAATGCAAAAGTCGCGGAAAATAACGTCTAATAACTCGTCGGTTTCTATACGCCCCGTTATCCGTCCCAGTGCCCGCGCGGCAAGGCGTAAATCTTCCGCCTTTAACTCTAATTCCTCTGCTACCATCGCACTTCTTAAACTCTTTACGCATGCCGTTAATGCAACACGATACCGCTCCCGCGTAATCGCCCCGTTTCCCCGCGGTGCAAATGTCTCTTTTAAATAATTCGTAATATCGCTCCACAAAGCATGAATACCCGCCCCCGTTTTGGCACTCACGGCATATCCCCCTTGAACGGTGGTTGATGGATACATATCTTGTTTATTCCATACAATATATGTCGGGATATGTTCCAATGCCTCAGGTAGTGGCTCAATCTCGGGATAATGCACCATATCTTGCACATATAAAATTAAATCCGATTTCTCCGCTTTGCGCACGGCTCGGCGGATACCCTCGCTCTCAATTTCGCCCGCTTCCTCGCGTAACCCTGCCGTGTCCGCTAAAATAACCGGAAATCCCGCTACATCTAAATGCGCTTCCACAACATCACGCGTTGTCCCCGCTATTTGCGACACAATAGCAATATCTTTATGCGTCAACGCATTCATCAAACTGGACTTCCCGACATTCGGCACACCGATTAACGCAATTTGAAAACCCTCGCGCAACCGTTGCCCACGTTCGTTATCATTTAAATGTTGCTCAATCTCCGCTATCAACTGACTTGTCTGTTCATCAATCACCGCCATTTTTTCGGGCGGAATTTCCTCCTCGGGGAAATCAATAAACGCCTCTAAATAAGCCATATTGCGCACGAGCATCGTTCGCCAACTTTCGTATAATTGCCCTAATTTTCCCTCGGTTTGCGTGAGTGCCTGACGCCGTTGTTGCTCCGTTTGTGCGTCAACCAAATCCATAATGCCCTCGGCTTGCGTTAAATCCATTTTCCCATACACAACCGCTCGCCTTGAAAACTCGCCCGCTTCCGCCGGTCGCACATTTTCAAAAGACGATAACGCTTCATAAACCGCCGTAATAACGCTCTGCCCGCCATGGACTTGAAATTCAACCACATCTTCGCCCGTAAAACTGTTCGGCCCTTCAAAAAAGAGAACGAGTGCATGGTCAATCGTTTGCCCGTCTTGCGCTTTAAGCGGACGAAAATACGCATATCGGGGCTTGGGATTTTCTAACCCCGCCATCACACGACAAATTGTCTTAACCTCTTTCCCCGATACCCGAATAACGGCAACCCCGCCTTTTCCGGCACCCGATGACAACGCATAAATCGTATCCGTTAAACAATACATTCTAATTCGCTCCCGTTCAAACGTTTTCGTCTTCTTTTGATTTCTTTATTTCTTCTGTTTTCTTTTGATTTTTATAAAAACCTATACACCCGTCAACACTTTGACAAACTGCGCCCGAACAGACTCTATGCCCCGATTCTTTTCGGCACTCGTCGCTAAAATTTCGGGATAACAAGCCACATGCTTTTGCGCCGTTTCTTTTGTCTGACGCATTACTTCTTCTAACTGCTTTTGCGAAATTTTATCCGTTTTCGTTAAAATAATTTGATAACTCACCGCAGCCGAATCCAGCATTTTCATAATTTTTGCATCAACTTCTTTAATCCCATGCCGTGAATCAATCAACAAGAATACCCGTGCCAACTGCACGCGCCCACGCAAATAATCGTGAATTAAGCGCGTCCATGCCTGCACCGTTTTTTCGGGCGCCGATGCATATCCGTATCCCGGTAAATCCACAATATAAAATTGCTCGGGCATTTCAAAATAGTTGAGCGATTGCGTCCGCCCGGGCGTATTGGAGGCTCTTGCCAACCCTTTGACACCCGTTACCGCATTGATAAGACTTGATTTCCCCACATTGGATCGCCCCGCAAAGGCAAATTCCTTCAACCCGCCAACGGGCAACTCATCCACACGATTCACGCTCAACCGATATACGGGTTTTACCGTAAATAACGTATTGGCTTCGGGAATTAATTTTTCCGTCCATTCCTCGGGCGTTAATAATATCATTTGACCCCCACTTTGCGCATAATGTATTTTTGTTGCAAAATGGAGAGTAAATTACTCCATGTCCAGTAAATCACCAGTCCTGCCGCAAATCCGCCCAGCATAAACGTAAAGATAATCGGCAACCACTTCATCACTTTGGCTTGAGTGGGATCAGTTGGCGCCGGCGAAAGTTTTTGCTGAATATACATGGTAATTCCCATTAACACAGGCCAAACACCGATATTGATAATCGCCGGAATCGGCCAATCCAAATACCCGAATGCCGTAAACACCGAAGCAGGATCGGGAACCGATAAATCCGTAATCCACCCGAAGAACGGCGCTTGACGCATATTGATTGCTACCGACAACACTTTATACAACGCATAAAACACGGGAATTTGCAATAATAACGGTAAACAACCCGCCATTGGATTCACTTTTTCCCGCTTGTATAAATTCATCATCTCTATTTGCAAGCGCTGACGATCATCCTTAAACCGTTTTTGCAACTCAACCATTTTCGGTTGCACTTTACGCATTCTGGCCATACTTTCATACGATCTGGTAGCAATCGGCAATAAGGCTAACCGAATTAAAGTTGCAAACACCAAAATGGCCACACCCATGTTTCCGATTAAACCGTATAACCAATTTAATAAATATAAAAACGGCTTTGTTAAGAAATAAAACCAACCGAAATCTATTGTTAAATCAAATTTCGGGATTTGGTATTTATTTTGATAATCCGTCAACAAATTAATTTCTTTGGCGCCGGCAAATATGCGCGAAGTGTGCGTATATGTTTCGCCCGCCGGAATGGTAATTGCTTCACCTTCAAATGATGCCCGATAAGATTTATCACCCGTCTTTTCAAACCGCACCTGACCTCTCTCGCGTCCGTCAAACACAAAAGCCGTTTGCCAATACTTATCCGTTATACCATACCAACCGCCTTTTGTCGGCTCATCAAATGCCTCATCTTGAACGTCCTGATACTTCTCTTCAATCAACTTATCTTTCAAAACGGCAACAAACCCTTGATGAACGGCGGAAGTTGCCGGCTCTTTTTCCAGCCGACGCGTTAAATCACTGTTAAATACAACCCGAATCGGTTGATTTGTTAAGTTCGTAATTTTATCGGTTGTTGAAATTAAATACTTATCATCAATTTCAACTTTGCGGTCCACATTTAAGACACCGTTATTGCCTTTTAAGATTAACGGCGTTTCGGTTGTTAAAACCATCTTCTCATTCGGTGAAACCAACACGGGAACGGGAACCGTTGTATCGGGGCTTGTCCATTTTGAAGCTGTTTTATAATCATCTGACAATAAAACAACGTTTTCGCTATCCGGCTCAACCGTTTCTTTATACTTTTTTAAGGAAAGCGAATCAATACCGCCCGTTAAAACGTTATATTCCCCGCGCACGGAATCATTTTCCACGGTAACGCGATGAATCGTCGGCACCTGAATCTGCACTTGTTGCGTTAATTGATTCTCGCCTCCTTGTGCAAGAATCTTTTGCCCCGCAACAACCTGTCCGCCCTCTTCCGATACCGCATTTTGAGCCGTCGGTGATACGGAAACCGCCTTTTTCTGCTCGTTTGGAAAAAACGCATTCATTCCGAACAAAATTAACGTGACGAAAAATAACGCCCATATCATATTTTTTTGTTCTGCTTTTTCTTCTGACAGTTTTTGACTCATCTCTTTCCCTTTTTTCGTTAAATTATAAAAATTACTTTCTTGCACAAGGGGTCTCAACACCCTGTGTATTTCCAAGTGTATTCCCAATGCGTGGCGGAACGGGATCATATCCATATCCACCCCACGGATGACATCTCAATAAACGTTTGAGCGTTAAGATAGCACCTTTTATCGGCCCATGCAACAAAAAAGCTTCTTTGGCATACGCGGAGCAAGTCGGCACATAACGGCAACAGTTCGGTTTCAACGGTGAAATAAAAAGCTGATATATCCGAATGAGCAAAAGAGCAATCTTTGTTATGCCGATCAGACAAAAATTTCTTATTTTATTTCCTTGTGTCGTATAGCTTGCCGACGTCTTGTTTTCTTTATTCAAACATACCGGCTGTTGACACATACATTGTGCGGTAATTGACGGATATGTATTTTCAGCTGATTGTCCGATACCGTGACTTATTTTATCGCACATATCTCATTCCCCGCTTTCCGAATCCGTGATTGAATTATCCGATGACTTTTCCGACATTTCATCTGTTTTCGCCAAACAGTCGCCCTCTGAATGAAATAGCTTTCTCCCCTGTTCTTTTTTCTCTTTTTCCGCCACCATCTGCATAATTTGCGCTACGATATATTTCGCATCTTTTTGCAACATACCAAACGGACGATCAATCGTTGCTTGCCGACCGATAAAAACATAATCGTATCCGACAGGCACATCCGTAAACACCAAACGGCAAATCTCGCGCAATCTCCGCCTGACACGATTGCGCACAACGGCACAGCCGAGTTTTTTGGTTGTTGTAAAACCAACCCGTTTTTTTTCGGGATATTTATTTTGAATAACTTGCACAATCATTCCCTTGGCAACAAATTTACGCCCGTTATGGGCTGCCAACAGAAAATGTTTCCGATTTCGGATGCGCTCTGGTAATGAATACGTTTTTTTCAAAGGAACTCCGCTCATCGTCTGACAAATATAATTTTGCCGATTGATGCAAGAAAACTCTGCGCCGATACCATGCCACATAATAAAAAAAGGACGGATTGCACGCGCCCTCTTTTTAAAATATAACTCAAAATTTAAGCACGTTTTATTAAGCGCTTAATACTTTGCGACCTTTACGACGACGTGCATTTAACACTTTGCGACCGCCGAGCGTAGCCATTCTGGCACGGAAACCGTGACGACGTGTCCGAACCAATTTGCTGGGTTGATATGTACGTTTCATTGTTTTTCTCCTTACCTTAAAATCTGATTAACGAACCTGTTTTTATATAAAAGGTTCCTATTTATATCTTTTTTATTTTCAAAAGTCAAGCACTTTTTTAGCAATCCCGAAATTTTATCATCCGTTCCGATAATCATCTTCCGCCTCTGCGTTATCCCGCATTTCCGATTATTGCCGACAGCACTTATTTTGCTTGACAACACCGGCAACGCATGCCACACTGATACCCGTTCGGAGGTTTATCAATGCGCAAATGGATTACAATCGCCCTATTCGGTCTGTTAAGTGTGTTCGGTATGTGCCGATACGATATTCCCATCGGATACGCAACAACCGCAACCGATCATATAGCAGTTCAAAAATAACAACCACGCACCGTTTTATGCCAGCGCACGCACCTGCTGACGCCCGTCTATTATCGGTGCATTTTTTATTAACGTCTTTTGTTTAACCATACAACACGGCACCCTACAACACGGCATCATCATATCTGCACATCATACGAATAATTTGTTTTTTGGTTATTTCCGCGTATTCCTTTGGCGCAACGCATTCTACTTAACGTCGGGCAGATTCTGCCGTTCTAAAAGCGGGCGCAGTTTTGCTACCACTGCATCGGCAATTTCATCATTACGCGTTTGCTCCTTATATAATCGGATTACACGCATCACCGCATAAACGCACCCGATAACAAAAATAACATCAAACAGCCCCTGCGCAAAATCCGTTAACAGCGAAACCGTTTGGCGCGTGATGGATTCTTTGGCCGACGCAAACGCATTTGCGGAAAGCGCCTTTATATAATCGGCATAACTGCTTGGATTTGAGAGAGATAAATTTTCATAAATCCACGCCGTTCTTTTTTGCCAAAGTTTCGCATTTTGTGCATAAAAAGATAAGTCAAATGCTTGCATCAGATAACCATTCACACGTTCTTTTAAATGCCATATACCGCCCGAAAACAGGGCAAACCACGGTATTTGCCAACAAACGGCAACCACCCATCTTTTTCCACATTCACATACGGCTTCTTTAAAACCCATCAACTCTACCTTCTGTGTTATGCACGCATATTTTGATTGTTTTGGCTTGCAATGTGATGATTCCGAGTAGCTATATGTTCTGCGATGATATGTCGTGCTACAACGGCCTGTTGATGAATCGGCTTGGCATAGTGATGAAATAATACGGCTACTTCGGTATCCGGCGTAATCGGTTCCGCCTTTTCTTCCGGTTCAAACGGCACTGTCGGCGATTCATCAAGTGAGATTCGGCGTTGCTTTAATTCATTGAAACGCGTCGGGCCCACCGTGCCCATAAACTTAATTTCTTCCGCATTCCCCGAAAGCGTTTTTTGAAACAAAAATCCGCCAATTAACTTATCTTGCGCCGATTCAATCGGGAGCATATAAATCAGCGACTTATCACCTGCCCGATTCTTTTTCTTTTGCAACAAAATATGTTCGGCTTTATCCATATCTTTTTCATATTCCGGTGTTCTTCCGAATAATTCCGCAGCCGTTGTGTATCCGATTTGCTCCTTTTTGCCCGCAGAAACTTTAATCAAAGAAAAGAAACCCAAATTTTCATCACACGGGCTCACGGTTATCATATATTTTTGTTGCTTCATCTTGCCTTTTTCCTTCCGCTTTACTTGTTTGGCTCACACTGTTTCGGCTGTTTTTTGCGCATCATACGGTTTAAGCCGTTTTGCCACACAACGCCCCGTTATCGTTGCACAATCTGCTCCGTTAAGGCGCGCCTTGTCCATAGTTCGCCATACTCTTATCTGGCAGTATACAAGCAGATAAAATTTTTGTCAAGTTAAAAAGAAAACTAAAATTAAAAAAAACTGTAAGGGTCAATATCAATGCGCAAATCAACGCCGGACGGTATTTTTATCTTGGATAGCCATTGATGAATAACAGCCTGTAATTTAATCTCTCGTTTACTTTTAATCAACAACCGATACCGATATTTATCCCGCAAAACGGCAATCGGTGCCGGCACGGGGCCCAACACATCCAATCCGCTCATATACGGGGCATTTTTGGCAATTTGCCCGGCCGTTTCGGCCACAAGGTCTTGTTTTTTCCCGCTGATGATAAATGCAGCCAATTTACCGAACGGGGGCATATTTAAGGCTCTTCTGGAATTGATTTCTTCTTCCATAAACAAGGAACGATTATTATTTTTAAGCGCTTGAATGATTAAATTATCGGGCGCATACGTTTGAATAACGGCCGTTCCTTTTTTTTGTTCACGACCGGCTCGACCCATTACTTGTTGTAAAAGTTGAAACGTGCGTTCGCCCGCCCGCAAATCACCGCCGGATAATCCCATGTCCGCATCAATTATACCCACCAAAGTTAAATTACCGAAATGGTGTCCTTTTGCCAAAATTTGCGTACCGATTAAAATATCTATTTTATTTTGGTTCATGCGGTCCGTAATATCGGCAAATTGTTTGGGATTACCGAGTGTATCCGATGTAATCATCTCTATCACGGCCTCGGGAAACAGCGTATGAGCCTCTTCCAAAATACGTTCCACTCCCGGTCCGCACGATACAAACGATTCAACCGCACCGCAGGCCGGACATTCTTTCGGCAACCGCCTTGTATATCCGCAGTGATGACATTGCAAACATTTCCGTTGCTTATGCTCCACCAACCACGCCGAACAGTGCGGACATTTCAGCCTCTCCCCACACGCCCGACACAACACAAGCGGTGCATATCCGCGTCTGTTCAAGAATAAAAGTGTTTGTTCACCCGCCTGTAATCGTTCAGACATTTTCTCACGCAACAGCGGAGAAATAAACCGAACATCATTTTTTTCCCGCTTTTCTTTCACGCGCATATCGGCAAGCAAAATATCCGGCATAGAGGCACCCGCGAATCGCTCGGGCAATACCACATGCGCATATTTCCCGCTCAAAACATTGCAATACGTTTCCACGCTCGGCGTTGCTGACGCCAAAATAATCGGGCAATCAGCCAATTTTGCGCGCACAACCGCCATATCTCTTGCCTGATATAAAACACCGTCTTCTTGCTTAAAAGAAGAATCGTGCTCTTCATCTACCACAATCAGCCCCAAATTTCGGTACGGCAAAAAGAGTGCCGAACGCGCACCGACCACAACCCGTGCTTCCCCCGATACAACGGCAAACCATGTATCACGGCGTTGCTTTTGCGTAATTCCCGAATGCCAAACGGCGGGCATTACACCGAATCGCTTTTGGAATCGGCCGAGCCATGCCGATGTTAAGGTTATTTCAGGCAGTAATACCAATACTTGCCCGCCTTTTTCCAACGCTCGAGCCACCATTTCAAAATAAACTTCCGTTTTTCCCGAACCCGTCACACCGTCCAGCAAAGAAACGGCGAATCCCTCGGCACAAATTTCATTGAGTTCGTCAACCGCTTTTTGTTGGGCATCCGAAAAGCGAATCAAGGTGTTTTGCGTTTGTGGTATATCAAAATGAATCGGCTTTTTACTTGTTTTTCCCAAATCCGCGCATATTGCCATTTTTAAAACGGCCCCCGGCGGTGTCAACGTGTAATTTGCCACCCAATCAACAAATTTCATATTCTCTCGGGAAAAAAGGGGCAAATTTTCCGCCACCCCGATTATTTTTTTCATCTTCGATTCGGGGAAATTTTCATCTGCCGAGCGGTGCCACACAATACCCGTTATATTTTTACGCCCGAACGGAGCCACCACAAACCGCCCCACCTCAACAGGCGAATCGGATAAATAATCATAACATCCGAGCGGATTCGGAAATAAAACAGATAATCGTTGCATTGTCATCATTAAAATCTTATACTCACGAAAAGTGAGGATACCAAAAATGACGGAAGAATACAACCCCCTTTCACTCTCTTGCGAGCCGAAATTATTACAAGTTATTGACGAATGGCAAAAAAATTTGGAACTGGATAGACGCTTATCCCCCAAAACAGCCTCGTCTTATCTGATTGACATAAAGGAATTTATGCACTTTCTTGCCGACTATTTCGGGCGAAAGGTTGAAATTTCGGATTTAAAAAAGATGAAAGTTGCCGATTTTCGTGCTTTTCTGGTTTGGCGAACGGAGCAACGGGTTGTTCGGTCAAGCATCGCACGCGAAATGTCAACCTTACGTAATTTTTTCAAATACGGAGAACGTGAAAACTTATTTGAAAATTCAGCGGTTATGTCTATCAGAACGGGACGTGGCGCTAAAATTCTCCCGCATCCGTTATCGGTTGCCGATGCCGGGCGATTTTTAGAGGCTGTTTCGAAAGTTGTAAAAGATTCATGGCAGACAAAGCGCGATAAGGCTCTTTATTTACTTCTCTACGGGTGCGGTTTGCGAATTGCCGAGGCATTATCTTTAAACGTCGGCTCCATTCCGGCGGGGGCGGAGGCATTTGTGATTCGCGGAAAAGGCAACAAAGAGCGATTAGTGCCGATTCTGCCCGTTGTGCGACGCGCCTTGGGGTCTTATCTAAAAGTGCACACCAATCCCGAACCGAATGCACCTTTATTTACGGGAGCCCGTGGCGATAGGCTCAATCCCGGTGTTGTGCAACGAAACGTGCGCGCTATCCGACGGTATTTGAACTTGCCCGATACCGTCACGCCGCACGCTTTGCGACATAGCTTTGCCACTCATCTTTTACAAGGGGGCGGAGACTTGCGCACTGTTCAAGAATTATTGGGGCACGCCTCCCTTTCCGCCACACAACGCTATACGGAAATTGATCGCGAGCAACTCATTCGCGTATACGAGCATGCGCACCCGAGGGCTCACTTAAAAAATCAATCGGTCAGCACACAGCAAAAGCGCTCGGATAGTCGGGCAAAACGAGGCGTTAAATAATTTAGAATAAATCAAGATAAAAAAAATTTGACGACACGTAAAAAATATGGTATACTGGTTTCATTAAGAGAAAAGGAGTGTCGGTATGATGATGAAGAAAGAAGCAAATCAGCAAAAACCGGTATCAACGATACTTGAACGGCTGGCAGAGGGATCTCGGAACGGCTTGGTTGAGTTAGCGATGGGATTAGGATTTACGGCGGGGCCGATTTTGCGGTCATCATATCTTTTAACGGGTGTTGCTTATCCGTGCGGTGAAAGTCTGGATATGATTGAGCCGTTTAAGGTAATGGATCCCGTTCGTGATAATACGCGCGCTGGCACGGATATGATTATGGAGCAACAGGAACAACACGGACACGGACGTTAACTAACATGCTAAAAAAAGATCATCTGATCGTTGAGAAAGAAGACGCTTATATCGCCATGCCGACGATTGAGGATGATGTGGTATTTGCGATTTCGGTTAAAGAAAATAATCCTTGTGAACCTTTTTTAATGTATGACGGAAAAGATCATGCGCTTTTAATGCGAGATAAGCAACGTATTGTTATTTTAGATTATCTGAACAGTGAAATTCAAGAAATGTTGCAAACGGCAAATAAAGCTTTTATTACCGAGATTAACTACAAGGAAAAGAGTTTAATTCACGATTATGAAGTGCCGGTTGAGCATGTTAAGAAATATCCGATTAAATTAGATCAATTTTTTGAGTAACGATTGATTCAAGAAGCAACTAAAAAGCAAGATACCGAACAGAATATCTTGCTTTTTTAATTGAGTCTTTTTAACTTAATAAGCAACAACGCTCGTATACACCCCCGTCTGCAAATCAACTACCATTATACTTGCACTGCCCGTTTTCATACATACGGTTAATACATTTTTTGCATTCTTCCTCAGTTGTATCAAAAGGAGATGTAATATTACACTTATAACATGTTCCGAGAGAATCCTCAAACATGCCTTTCGGACACGTTTTACGCACACAATATTGTCCGTCTATCTCTCTGTTTGGACAGGCTTTACTGCAATTTTCGGCTGTAACGGCCTGTGTTGCGCAGTTGAACACGTATTCTGTTTTTTATTTAATTCTCAGAAGAGACTATTATTCAAGCATCAAACATATATTACCCAACGAAATAAAAATCGGGTAATTTTATTTCCAAAAGATATATAGAGTACTCTCAAATAATTGTCGTATTATTTGAGCACACAATAATTGCCATCCAACGTGCGTTCTTCATAGCATTCCATACAAGCGTCTGTTATATTGGCAACATTCACGCGTTCTTCGGTATCGCACGGATAGCATTTATTATCAGCACCGCGCAACGGCGCATCTGCCGGACATTTTGGAACACAGTAGTTATTGTATTTATTACGAGTATCGGGGCAACGTTCACAGCCATCGTGAGTAAGACTGGAAACATCTATATTCTGTTCTTCATCACAAGAATAACAATCTCCATAATAACCTGTAAATGTTCCCTCTGGACAAGGTATAGAGCAGTATAAATTAGCCCTTCCGCTTGCTACTCGATTGGAACAAACTGTGGCACATGATTCTGTTCCGGAAATATAAATAGGATTAGGATCTAAACAGCTGTAACACATACCATCATCACCACGAATCTGATTAGTCGGACAGTCTAAAATACAATAACGATCTATTTGCCGACGGTTTTGACACTGATCACAACCCATATGTGTCACACCATATACATTGATATTTGCTTCTATTTTACAAGAGACACACTCACCCAGATTTGTGGTAAATGATCCTGTTGAACAAGGAATCGAACAGTAACGATTGTGCTCTCCGTTTGCAACCCTATTCGAACATAGCAAAGAACACATATTCAAAGCATTATTCATAGGTATCGGATAGGGGTATTCACAATCATAACACTTGCCATCATCTCCACGAATTTGATTTACAGGGCAATCCAATATACAGTAGGAGCCTATTTGTTGACGATTTTTACAACTTTCACAACCTCCCTGTTTCACCCTATAAACATTTATATTTTCTGGGGTATTACACGAAAAGCACTGTCCGTCTGTGTTGGTAAAATATCCCAACTCACACGGAAGTGAGCAGTACTGATTTAATGCACCATTTGCCACTCGATTTGGACACGTTTGTGTGCACCTATTCACTGCATCGCTCATTGCTATCGGATCAGTATACTTACAATCGTAACATTTCCCATCATCTCCACGGATTTCTCCCTCACATTTTAGAACGCATTTATTATTCCACACCTCTCTATTCGGGCAAGCGTTGCAGTTTTCATTCACGCCCGTAACGTCTACACCGTTTTCTTCCTCGCAGGAATAACAATTCCCGTTTTTATCTATGAGCGGTTTAAACCACGGGCAACATTGGTCACCTGCCACATTACAACAATAGCCGTTCATTGTGGACGGGCAACAATACGGCCCCGCCCATCTGTCGCTCGTGCAACACACTTGACTTCCCGTTAATATGTCTTGTCTGCACCGTTCATTACTCCCGCAGATTGACACACATACACCCTCTGCCGAACATCTTGCACATTTGCTCGCACAATCGTCATCATTATGGCATTCTTGATATGGCAACATATCGTCTTCCAAGTGCGCCCCGTATTGGAAGACCATCACTGCCGTTGTTGTCGGTTCACCCGCTTCCGTCAATCCATCGCAGATACTGGTGTTCCCGTCGTAGGCTAAATCGCCCACTTTCATAATAATCGGCAACGTCCATTCCGTCCGCAAAATCATCTTGCATTCATCTACCGGCACATTCTGCACTTCTATTTCAAAATATTTTGGGTCTTCCAACCAATACGCCGTTATCGGATACCCAAGATTTGTATATTCTCCCATTTCCATGACGATTTCTGGATTCTTGGGGTCGGTTGTATTATTATCCGCAATCGGAGCTATCGCATACGCCCGTAAATTGATTTCGTGCACCGTTTCATTCGCTCGATACATCGTCATCGCATACCGATAACCTGCAATTCCCGCAACCGATAACACGCCAATTACCGCCAACACGCCCAGCATTTCTACCATACTCCGCCCGTATTCGGCCAAGCGCATACCCCGCAATCCACATAACCCGCGCAACCCGCGCAATCCACCTAATCCGCTCATACTGCGTTGCGTTTTCAAATCTGCTGAAAATCTGGCTTTTTGATTATTTTTCAAGCGGATGAGACTTATTTGATGCGCTGATTTTATCTCTCGTTTTGCGCGATTCGCCTCAAAATCCCCGTTTTTTACTTTTTTTGCATAAAAAGAAGCCAAATTAACTATTTGTTTTATATTCATTTTTCTTCTCCCCATTCTACATAAACGTCCGTTTATGTAGAGAGAGAACAGCGCAAAATCGTCCCACAAAAATCAATCTTAAAAAATTGTTATTTTACAAACAGATATTCACATTTAAATTTTTTCTTGATTATTTTAAAAATACCTTTATAATCATTTTTATACTATATCATTTAAACGGACCTTTTTGTAGAGTCCGTTTTTTTTATACATTTTTTAATAATCTCTTATAAAAATCTTCTTTTCGGCAGACACAAAACAATACGTGTTTAATTTTCTAATTTACGCTTTTATAAAATAGATATCTACTACGTTCTGAAATAAATACAATACGCTACTTGCAATTCAATATCATATCAGACCGCGTTATCTTATCCATTAACAACTCTTCCCTTTTGCGCTTTAATTTCTTATAATTCTTCAACAATGCTTCATAAAAGAAACACTTTTTTGCTTGCACTCATACCAATAGGTTTTACGAATCCAATATACCTTTTATTGATATAGCAAAAAACCACTCACAAATGAGTGGCTTTTATTTTAAATCACCTTATATTTAAAAGATTATAAACCTTTTTTTGCTTTGGCGCTGGCAACGCGATTGCGCAATTCTTTGCAACCGTCCGTCAATTTTGAAACAGGTGTATTCAATAAATATAAATCTAATCCACCGTTCTTTTCAATTGTGCGCAAACCGTGTGATGTAATCCGAACATTCACTTGTTGACCCAAAATTTCGCTGTAAATAGCCACATCTTGCAAGTTCGGCATAAAACGACGACGCGTTTTACGGTTTGATTTACTTACATTATTTCCTGTTTGAACACCTTTCCCCGTGACGAGGCATGTTTTTGTCATAGCATTAATCCCTTTCTAAAAAAAATAAAACTGAAATTCTTTTACATGATTTTATCCGAAAAGTCAAGCAGTTTTTTTATGCCTCTCTTATTTTTTTATATTCGTTTTATTTAATGTTTCCATAGCTATCGCCATAAAAACGAATTCTCCAATCCGAAACGGCGCACTTCCCGCTGGCTTTCCGTTCCCGAGAAATGCGCCATTCTTTTTGTTTTATTTAAACGGGTATAAATCCGGCAACGGTTTTTCTTTCCCGCGTCTCTTTGACTTATTTTTGGCAGGAGCCAAATAACGTTTACGCCGACGCAAATGTTTCATACATACAAAAATGCCCCCAAAAAGGCCAATAACAATAACCGCCATTACCAATTCAAATACGCCGAAAATTTCATACATTTTTTCAAGCAATGTCATGGAATTTTTTTCGCTCTTATCTGCCGTGTCGGATAAGTTTTTCCCCCGCACCGATGTTTTCTTTTCCGCCGATACCGCATTGTTTTCCGCGGATGACGCTACGGGAGCGACAACTTCCTCGGATGAATTTTTCAACGGGGTGGATGTTTTGGTATTCTCCCCCGAATGATTTAAATTACTTTCATCTGCCCCGGCGTTTGCCACAACTTTAATCGTGCGTGCCGGCACTTCTGCAACAGCTACTTGTTCCGTTACGGTATTAAACCACTTGACGCGAATAGCGGGAATCATGATGTCGCCCGTTTCGGTCGGGACAATGACAAATGTCATTTCTTCAACACCCATCGGTCCCTTTTCGGTTTCAACAACCGTTCGCTTATCCGGATTGGCATACGCCTGAATCCCATGACTGACGGGTTGCGTCAATAACGGTAATTTATTCCCGTCAACACCGAGAACGGATAATTGAACATGCCTTTCTATCGGCGTTCCGAGCGTAACGGTTTCACCCTCTTTCAAGTCAGTCATTTCTTTGAGTTGCACATCGCGACTCGGTAACCACCAACCGGCCCAATCCGTCGGCTTGGCTTTAACCGTCAGCGCCACCGTATTTGTTCCCGCATAGACTTCTTTTTGCGGTGTGCCGAACGCTTGATTAAAAAAATCGTCTTCGCCGAAGAAATCGGGGAACATTCCGAACGCTTGCGGTATCCGTTGCCGTTGCGCACGCGTATCGGGAACTAATCCCAAGACACCGCCCGTTAACTCAAATGTGCCGACACTGTTCGGCGTCAGCAAGAATGCGCGTTCATACGAGCGCACGGGTTCGCCGTTCAGCATTGTCTTTTCCATCTTGTCTTGCCCGAACGGTGTTAATGTGTATTGTGCATTATTCGGCGTTTGAATTTGTGCTTGTGTCAAGCCGATATTTTCCGACAAACGAATCGTATAAACGGCACTTTCCCCCTCATAAATTTGTTGCGGTTCAATGCGAGCGACGGCTTCAAATACGCGCTTATTCGTTTCGGGTTGCTGATTTTGCGCTGTTTTTTGTGATGATTCAGAAACGGAATCTTGCGGTGCCGATTGCGCATTACCTGAGGCAGATACGTTGCTCGGTATTTGCGTTTGCCCTGCCACCGTCAGCGTTTGTTTAGGAAACATTTTGCCGTTCCAATCAAACGGGCCGATTTCCAAAGTCCCTTTTCTTTTCGGGAAAAGCGACAAAATCAACCGGTGATTCTCTGTTTTAACCCCGTTGACGACTGATGTGCTTTCCATTTGTTGTTGTCCGCGAATGACAAAATCGTTTTGCAAACTACTCAAATCGGGTAAATTTTGAATCGGTTTATCATCTGATAAAACCAGTTGCACCCGATCACCGTAAGAAACCGTTTGCGGTGATACCGTTATTTGTGGCTCTGCCATCGCCCATGAGGCATAACAAATACCTATACCGAATAAAATATATTTCATCATTCATACCCCCATTTATTTTTTTATTTCCTTGATACCGTCATCTATGCCGACGGCATCTGTTTAATTTTTTTGATACTGCCGATAAAGCCGATACCGCAAAACGCGCGACGGATCTTTTTTCAGCCGATTGATAATCTGTTGAACTTCTTGGTCTGTTTCATCGGAGGGCGGATACATGGCTTCATACGCCGACTCTTGCGATTCTTTTTTATCTTCCTTTTCTCGGTCATCTGCGCTTTGTTGATCGGACAAATCTGCACCACTTTGTGCCGTCTTATTTTTTTCATCGCTTTCTTGCTGTGCCGTGGGCGACTCCTGCATGTTTGATTCCGACGGCGATTTGGATGAACGGTTGAGACTCTCATGATTTGTCGTCATTTCATCATTCCCCGCATTGCCCTCTGATTGATTTTCGTCGGTTTTGCCCGACATTTCATCTGCATTTTGTTGCGTCCCTGTGGTATTCTGGGTCTTATCAGACGCATCTTCTTGTGTTGCCTTATTTTGTTGTGCTGTCGATTCTTTACTTTTATCTTGCTCATCAGACGCGGTTGTCTCATCACTTTGAGCATTGTTTGTAGTATTATCCGCGCCATTATCCTGTGTATCGGAGGCTTGTGAACGGTTTTCATTTTGCGAAGATTGCTCCTGATTTTTTTCATTTCCCGTGTTATTTTGCGCCGAAGAATCGGTTTGCTGATTTTGCTCGGATTGATTTTGCCGTTGCAACTGCTTTTCCAGATACTCCTTATTGTATGCACCATCTTTATGATTAGGGACTTTTTGCAATAATTCCTCATACGTTTGAATGGCTTCCTGATATTGACCCGTCCGCGCCAATGCGTTGGCTTTATTATACAAAGCCTCTGTTCCTGTTTCATTTGCATAAACGGATAGTGCCTCTTGATAATTCCGCGCACGATACGCCTGATTGGCTTTTTCCAAGCGATAATAACTCTCCTGATCGGGTCGGAGCCACCAACCGGCCGTCGCAGGCACGGCATTTCCCAAAACAAAAATCACAATAATAAAAAATATGCCTTTCCGAAACAGATAAACCAAAAACGGCAATGCCATCCAAACAAAATAAATACCCAAGTCGCGCCAAACATCGGCTGTCATCAATGCTTGAGCGAATGCCGGCAATCTGCTTTGCAAAACAGGTAATGCTTTTGGCTCGGTTGCCTCAATTAATTCGGCAATTTCTTTTCCTGTCGGGGTTGAAGAGCGGTAAATACCCAATGCCGATAATTTTTTTTCATCAGGTTTGGATAGAACCAGATTACCCTTTTTATCACGCAAAAATGCACCGTTTCTTGTGATAATCGGTGCGCCTGTTTGCGTATCACCAATGCCCAACACACCAACCGTATACGGCAAATTTTGAATAGCGGATAAATCGTCGGGCAGATTTGGCGTTCCGCCCGTTATCAATAAAATACGCCCTGTTTTTTGATTCGTGTTGCGAAAAAGTTCATCTGCCTTTTCAAAGCCCTTTAACACATCGTTCCCGACAGACGGCATCACACTTGCATTTAGCGACGGAATTAGAGAATTAACGATTTCTTTATCGCGCGTTAACGGCAGGGCGATGTAGCCCTTGGTATCATATAATACCAGCCCGATTTGATTATCGCCGAGTTGACGAACAATCTCATATAATTTCACTTGTAAGAGTTTTGTTTTTTCGGGATTAAGCGTATTTAAATCAACAAGTAAAACCGTTGGTGTCGATTCATCAACGGCAGGCGTCGGCAATTTATCAACGGCAGGGCCCGCAAGCGCCACTGTCAACAAGCACCAAACCAAAGTTATGATCCACTGCGTCCGCGCCCGACTGCCCCCGATTTTAGCTGAAACACTTAAATACGGCATCAAGGAAGGAGAAATATATTTTTTCCACGGATTTTGCGAAATTCCTTTCCGCCGTAACCAGAAAAACAGCAACGGCACCAGCAACAAAATCAACCAATACGGGCGCAAAAAAATCATCTGCTCCTCCGTTTATACCAAGCAATCAATAAACAAAAAACGGCACCCGTCAGCGGAAAATAAAATAATTCTTTGCGCGGACGGAATGTCTGACCGTCATGCTCCGATTTTTCAAGCGAATCAATTAACTCATAGACGGCTTGCAATTCGGCACTTGTTGTGGCGCGGAAATATTGCCCGCCCGTTTCGGAGGCAATTTGAGAAAGCGTTTTTTCATCCAAATCGGCTCCGGGATTTACCACTTGCGGAAAGCCAAAAAAATCTCGCACCTGTTTTGGAGCAGAGGCAACGCCGATTGTATAAACTTTTACACCTGTTTTTTTGGCCATTTGAATAGCCTCATCCACCTGAACAACGCCGGCGTTGACATAGCCGTCCGACAATAAGATAACAATTCGCGAATCGGCGGGTAATTTTGCCACGTTAGCTACGCCGATTGCCAATGCATCACCGATTGCCGTCAAATCACCCGCCATACCGATATTCACTTCGTTCAACAGGCGTTGCACGGTTTTTAAATCATACGTCAACGGCGTATATGTATAAGCTTCACTGCCGAAAATTACCAGCGATATTTCATCACCCGTTCTTTTCTTTACAAAATCATTCACAACATTTTTAACCAAATCCAAGCGCGTAACAGCCTGCCCGTTCACATCAAAATCTTCTTCCGCCATAGATCCCGATGTATCCAGCGCCAACACGATATTGCGCGCATTTTGCGGTAAGGGTTGCGCCTGATCATACCAAACGGGACGTGCGACGGCACAAACGCAAAAAATCCACGTCAAGATTAACGGCCATTTTGTTTTTTGAACGCTCGCGCCACCCGTTGAAACGGCAAAATCGCTCACACGATTAAAAAACGGCACACGCAATGCAATAATTTTTGTCTGTTGCTCCGATTCGACTTCAACGGAAGACAACACCCGTCGAACAATCCACGGGAGGGGCAAAAGCAAAAAAGCGAATGGCCATAAAAATAATTCCATACGATATAATATAATCCGAAAAGTAAACGAGTGCAATCACAAAACTTTGTTTTCTTCAAAATTTATTTTCTGCAAACAAAGAAAAAGCGCCCTTATTTTAAGAACGCCTTTCTTTTATCAAACGGCACTATATTTTAAGGTTACACATATAGCCCGTAATATTACCATCGGAATCCGTTGTGGCAACGGCCTCGCGGTTATCACAAGCATTACAGAGCGAAACGGAAGTTGAATCCGTCCC
>CALXVP010000023.1 GCA_944392125.1 uncultured Alphaproteobacteria bacterium
AACAGAGCAACCGATGTATGATGAAAACGGCTATCCGTATCAACCGCAGATCCCGTATAATGAAGGCGTTTATGCGGGCAATATGGCGCAAACGGAGCAACCGATGTATGATGAAAACGGGTATCCGTATCAACCGCAGGCCCCCTACAATGAAAACGCTTATACGGGCAATATGGCGCAAACGGAGCAACCGATGTATGATGAAAACGGGTATCCGTATCAACCGCAGGGCTCCTACAATGAAAACGCTTATATGGGAAATATGGCGCAAACAGAGCAACCGATGTATGATGAAAACGGCTATCCGTATCAACCGCAGATCCCGTATAATGAAGGCGTTTATGCGGATAATACGCAACAGCCTTATGATGAAAATGCTTACGCGTATGAAGCAACTGCTTATGACAATGCGCATCAAACCGATTCAAACGAGGCATATCAGTCAAATTATGCTGAAAGTGGAACAAATTATAATTATGAACCGGGGCAACATGATGAAGTGGGATATAGTAATGCGAATGCGCCCGTTCGGCAGGCGGAACAACGGCCTTTAACACCGCAAATGAATGGTGTCCCGCCAACCATGCCGGGTGATGAGCATGTGCGTGTTTCTTCACGGTTTCAACCGGAAAGGCCCGAAACAAATGAGCAATTTTTAGCACGTAAGGCCTTTAAACAGTTAGATTTTGTCAATATGGTTCATTCTTGGATGGATGCGCGGTGTATCAGTCTCGGAAATATTGAAATTTACACTTATAAGCATTATGGCTTTTTAATTGACGCGATGGAACAAACGAAGAAAGATATTAAAGAAGTTTTATCGTCTCCCGCTTATTATCCGGCCATAGAAGCAACGCGCCCGAACGGGTTGCAAATGCTCCAAAACAGTTTGGTAGCATTGGAAAAAGATTTGGAAATTGCGTATGATAATGCGCCGAGTGAAACAACGGCATTGATTAAAGATGATGTCAATCCGGATGAAGCGCGCCGTATGTTGGGGATGATTGATACCAGCAATAAAAAAGAATATTTGGGCCCGGCGCCTGATGGATTTGAAATGCTGGATGATCCGTTTGATGACACAAATAAAGTGTAAGAGGTGAAAAAAATACTTCACAAGATTGTTAAAATAGTGTAAAAAAAGAGTAATTGCTTTCGGCGAACTGCCGATATAAAGAAAAGGATGATAAGATGAAACAGTTGAAACAAATACTTCCCGTTGCCATGGTTGCAATTTTAATGAATGCGTTGCCCGTAAACGCTCAAATTTTGAATATTTATTCAGGGCAGGGTATGATGGCAGTGCCACAATCTTCCGCATCGTTGTTAAGTATTGAAACGCCGTTTCGGTGCCAAACGGATTCACCCGAAAATCAAGAAGTGATTACTTCCATCAGTGTTTCGCCCGATGATTTTAAATTAACCTATACGGATCAAATGGACCCTTTGCCACGGTATGAGGTGAATGGGTTTTCCTTTGATGAAACACCGCTGGACGAAGCCTTGCAACAATTATTGGAAGAAGCGGGGATAGAAGTTTATGTGGAAGATGAATCTTATATTGCTTTAAATGCAAAAGATATTTACGGCGAACTGTCGCTGGTGGCGAATGAATTAACGAAAGCCGGAGAAACTTATTATCGGTATGATGCTAAACAAAAGCGATTATATTTGACGCGTCGAGGGCGTTTTGAATTAAAAGTGCCGGCGAATCGGATGCTCATGTTGGGTGTGTTGGATGCGTTACGCGGTGCCGGTATAGAAAATGCAAATCCAAATTGGCAGACGGGTGTCATCACAGTAGTATTAACGCACGAAGAGGAAGTGCGTTTGCAAAACTTATTGGCACAGATGACGGAGAAAGGACAGTTCTTGGTGGCCGATACGGCGATTTATTCCATTTCATCATCTAATATGAATGGGAATTGGGGTGAGATTATCAAAACGTTCGGTGCCGATCGGATTCATACGTCCAATAACGGGTTAATGGGTAAATTGCTCTCAATGGATCACCAAAGAAATTCGGATAATCTGATGGATGCCATTCGGAAATACTACTATGTATCGCCTGTCAGTCAAGGCAGTGCGATTGTGCCGAGCGGATGGAAAATGCGCTTTGATATCGGCAAGTGCGCAACGGGGAATTATGTTCAAAACCAATTATCGTTGTTAATTTATCCGTATATTAAAGAAGATGGGCGCGTTGATGCGCAAATTACGCTGGATTCCGTAAGCGGAGAATTATCAACTTTCCGTGTGAATGCAGCCATAGATGACGAGTTGGCCATTATCGGCATTCCCGATCAAATGGGATTTGGCAGTGAATTGTTGGCTGTTATGAAATTAAAATTGATTCGGTTGGTAAACGGAAAGTAAGAAAGAAAAGTAAAGCAGTAAGGAAATAGAAAAATGGATCAATCAGTTAAAAATCAACAAGGGCAACCGATGGGAAATGAAATGCCTCAGACAACGGCTCCAAGGCGTAATCCGAATATGCGACCGAATCCGAATATGGGTGGTGTGCAAAATCCGAACGGCCCGCGCCCGAATCCGACGGGTAGACCGATGACGTATGGGGCGCCGAGCGGTATGCGTCCGATGCAACAGCAGGGCATGCAACCCAATCGGCAACCGAACAGACCCGGTACTCCGATGGGGGGACAAGGAATGGCCCGCCCGGCATATCCGCAGAATAATAATGCTATGGGGGGTATGCAAGGACGTCCGCCACAAAATGCCACTCGCCCCATGATGCAACAAGGTCAAGGAATGCAAAATAGACAAGGAATGATGAATCAACAACCACGCATGCAACCGCAACCCGTGCAACAAAATATTGCGCACGTGGCCGTGAATGAGTCGATTAATGTGGAACAGGCGCATACAACCGAACAGGTGGCTGTGCCGACAGCCGAAAGCATGCAACCATCCAATCCGTATGTGCCGAATTTCGCAACGGACTTTAATTTGCCGGCCGGAATTATCAGCACAAAGGGCGTCATGGGTATTTTCGGCGGAGCGCTTGTTGCCGGCATGTTATTCGGTGCTATCTTTTTCGGTGGCGGTAGTGGTGCTACACAGCAAAACACCGGTTTGCAGGGTGTGGTGCGCAATCCTGATATTACCACGCCGATGAAGCGTTGCGGATTGATTGACAGAGGGCAGGCATGCGTCTTATACATTATGAATACCACACGCTATGATAAACGCGCAGAAGATTTCTTTGATGAAGCAGTAAAATTAACGGAAGTGCAAAAGTTTTCTATTCAAATGGTGAATCCGAAATATGCAAAAACGCTTATCCCACCGGGACGGTTTGCGCAAATCAAAATCCCGAATGTGCGCTAACAGCAATAAAGGAAAAAGCAAAATGGGAAAAGAGAGACTCGCCTCTCTTTTTTTATGCAAAAATGCCGATGTTTCTTTTTTTAAAGAATAAAGAAATGCAATAAACGAATAAAAAAACTGCCGTAGAATTGAACGGCAGTTTTGGGGTTTGTTGATATTAAATGATATTAAATAAATGAGCGCTATTCATATTCACGCATAAACGGTTTGCGCAGAATGGCTTGCCCTTGATTTTTCTGAATATGGCGTGATTTCGGCACGAAAGTGATTGTATGCCGATCAAGGCTCACAAAGGGAAAAGAATCTAAAAACATACCGCGAATATCGTCCAACGAGTTTTGCCCGTTTGTTAAAAAACGAATGGATTCGCCTTTACGTGGCATTGTCTTTCCTAAAACGTTTTTGGATAAATAAAAGCAAATATCCGTTGTCTTTCCGGCAGTGGTATTGGTTGCACTGATATGATATAAATCCGGAGAATCCTTTACATTTGTGATTTTGTATTGGGACGTCCAACATAAATTTTCATTTTTTTCCATATACTCCTCCTTATATTTTAATGCGTAATCATATAATAAGGATATTTTTCACATTTGTCAACATTTATTTTTGAATATTTTAAATAAAGAATAAAAAAGCCTGAGGCTAGTCAGGCTGAGAAAAAACAGATATATTTGTTAAAAATCCCATCAGTCAAATGCCCTAACTGCTCGGCGGGACAGGAGTTTTAAATAAATAAGGCAAAGATTATTCTTTAACGTGTTCGTTACGTTGTCTTTTTAAAGATAGGAAAGATCTGATTCCCCGTCTTGCTTCAAACGCATGATTCGGCAAGGGTAAGTGGACTGCCTGAACAAGCGAATAAATCATTTTTCTATCAACAACGGTATCTTTGATTCTTATTTTCCGAACAGTATGCATATCAAACGGATCATCCGTTATCAACTGAACGGATTCGCCTACTTGCGGTTCTTTTTTTTAAGCAGACTGAGAAATGAAAAATTTAAGATTTATTTCTTGCCCGAGATTTTCTCGGGTTGCGTTTATGAAATAGAGCGATTCCATTTTAAATACCGAGCTGATTTTATAGGTGTTATATGAACTGAAAGGCTGTTTCATATTTTTTCTCCATAATACGATAATAAATAAGATATTTTCAAATTATCATAATAATAAGTCAATAGCTATTTGGAAACGGTGTTTTTAAGCATAGGCAAAACAAGGGGAAAAGGGAATTAAATCCGGCGTATTTCATTTTGAATCCAATGTATCAAAATATCCACTAATACGGCTTGCTGATCGGGCGAAAGTTTAATCCCCTTCGGAATGTGATACCACTTTTCCAAACAGCCCCGACAACAACATGCACAGGCATGTTGCGCGATAAAGACGGGGTGTCCGCGAAAAGGGGTTTGTTTCCCGTCATTCGGAATACCGGCGGGTGCTAAACGCAGGCGAATAAAATCTTGCGCATGCTTGCGAATGGTATCCATACCTTTTTGGGCAATATACGCTTTATCTTTTTGCGATAGATGAAACCGACGCCGAAAAGCAGATTGATTCAGCCGTTCAAAAATAGTTCCCGTTTTATTTGATTGCATGCAGGTAGTATCGGCCCGAGCGATGAAAAAGTCAATATTAAAACAGTAAAAGAAGAAAAAGCGGTAAAATTTTTTTATGCAAAACAAGGGTATTTTGATAAAATAAAGAAATAATATGTTGATAATAAAGAAAAATAAAAAAATGCGTTTTTTTGAAAAAAATACTTGCGTTTTTCAAAAAAGTATGGTAAAAAATAGTTCATCCCAAATGGGGGTGTAGCTCAGTTGGTTAGAGCGTCTGCCTGTCACGCAGAAGGTCGAGGGTTCGAGCCCCTTCACTCCCGCCATTTATAAGCCACCGTAATAGGTGGCTTTTTTATTTGCTGTTTGGGCAAATATCTTGGGTATTTGTGAAAGTAAAAATCTCTGTTGCGGAAAAATTATTTTGGACCGCAAAAAGAAATTTAAAAGCCATTTTAAAAATCTCCTAACGAAAAAGAGGAAGAAAATATTCTTCCTCTTTTGCTTTTATAAACTGCAAGCAATCTTCCTTATTTCTATTCGCGTGCACCCCGTTCGTGAGCGTTTTGGGCTTGCACTTGGATAACCCGCGGTATTTGTGTTGAAATTTTAACGGGTGTCGGTTGTGTTGCTTGTGGGGCAGGGTGATTGTTAACAACCGTTGTTTCCCCGCTGTTTGCTGTTCTCGGCGGATTTTTAACATCCGGCAAAACCGTCTTTAATAAAAGATTTTGTTTATCGCCCACAACCATGGGTAAGCGCCCGTCCCACTTGCTGATAACTTCAAACTCTAACGCTTGCGGGTTTGAAGCTGCCGCATTGGCGCGTTCTCGGATAGCATACGCTTCCGCATCGGCAACCAATTTCATGGATTCGGCTTCCCCACGTGCTGTTTCAATTTTTTGATTGGCCAATTCGCGGTAGCGTGCCGTATTGTATTCTTCTCTGAGTGAATCTTGACGCGCCGTTTCTTTGCGTTCAATGGATTCCGTAAAGGCGTCGCTGAACGAAATGTTAGGGACGGTAAAGGATGACACATTGATGCCGTTTTCAGCCAATGTTTTCTTCAATTCATCTTCCATTTTGGTGATGGCTTCCGATTTTTTATTGACCAAGTCATCGGCTTTTGTTTGGCCGACAATTTTTTGCACAACATTCAATGTGGTATTTTCAATTAAGACTTTTTCATAATCCAGTCCGACTTTTTTATACATCGGGATAACCTGATCCGGTAATAAGTTATGATTGAGTGCAAATTCAATGACGACGGGTTGAGAATCACTTGTCAAAGCCCGTGTTTTAGCCTTGGCTAATTTGGTGCGGACATCCATGGAGCGAATGGTATCCAAGAAAGGCAATTTAAAACGCAATCCCGGTTGCAACGGTTCTTCGGAAACAACTTTTCCGAACCGCATTTTAAATCCGCGATGACCTTCTTCAACCGTGTCATAAGAACTAAAACCGATGATGAGTGCGGCTAAACTGACTCCGCCGACTAATGCCCATAAACAGCCTTTATTTTCATCATTAAATTTCATAATTTTTCTCCTTTAAATCAGTTATCATTTTTAACACTCTGCACGAGAGAGATTTCAAGCGATGGTTATTTTGATTATCTTATCCGCTTGCCTCGTTATGGGAAGAGTTTATTCGTATATACAAATTTTGTCAAGGAAATAATATTTATAATATATATTGTTGAGATTCTTTTTGCTAAATGATAAATGAGCAGAGAAACGTGTATCGCATCAAGACGTTAAACGGTTGTCAAATAAAAAAACGACTGATATGTTAAAGTGATGATGTCGGACATAATATTTCAGTTTTTTCACAAAAAAGAAGGATTCTGAATACGATTTCCCCTTTTTTCTTGCCAAATACATAAAAATAGTATATATAAAGTAATACTTTTATAAACAGGCACATGATAAGATATATTTTGAGTAATAAAGAGGGAGTATGAACAACAGCAATAAGGGCAATATAAAAAGAGATTTCCCGTGGATTCAAAACGAACAAAATGAATCTGAATTGGTTGAGTCTATACGCGCTTTGAGTGCCCAAGCAAAGATGCACCGGAATGCAGTCAGCGAGTTGCACATAATGCCACCCCAGAACGAATTAACCGACAAAAATGAGGCTTCTTCCAAAAAAAATGAGTCTCCCTTTATTGAAAAAGGTTCACTTGCAAGATATCAGAATGAAATCACAGAACAAATTATTCAAGCAAGGAAAAGATCGGCAGATTTGTCCGAAAATAAGGCATCTTCCTCTGCTAAAAAAGGTTTGCTTGCAAAATATCAGAATGAAATTACAGAACAGATTATTCAAGCAAGAAAACGATTATTAGACTTGTCCGCCAAGAATAGTTTGTTGAATTTTCGTCATTCTGACAGCACGCATAATCAAATTCGATTGATCGGCTGTGATATGGAGACCGTGTTTGGAAAATTGATAAACGGTGGTAAAATTCAAATATTGTTTTTGCCAAATCCAAGCAATGAGCCGGCGGATGAACAAACAAAACAATTTAAAAATCGGTTTGAATTGGGTTTAATTTCAGATGAAAAATATCTGCAACGTCGCTCCCAACTGGAAAAGGCCGGTGAACTTTCAGAAGAACAAGATGAACAATTAAAACGGGAGTTAAAAAACCGGATTCGGGAAGAGTTAGGATTACCGCCACTTCATCAAATAAAAAGTCCATCTAAAACAGAATGGGCACGCCAAAATCATATTCCTCCCGAATATGAGTTGCCTTTGACCCCAAGTGGTGTCACGCGTAGCCCGACGGTATATACCTTGCTGTATTATGATGAATTATGTAGGCGTGTTACCGCGTTAAAACGAAAAATTCGCAGTGATGCAGAAGAGCGTGGTGTTGATACATTTTATGCAGCCTTTTTTTTCTTGGAGTGGACGGAAAGCCCTCAATCAACAATCAAAAGACTTGCGCCGTTGGTTTTGTTAAAACTGGATAATTTGGAACAAGATAAAAAAAATAATTTTTACATTAAAGCAACAGACGGAGAAATTCGCACCAATGCTTCTTTGCGCGAAAAATTAAAAGATTTTAATATTGCTCTTCCCGAATTTGACGAACAAGATGACTTATCAACCTATATTAAAAAAGTAGAAAAAGCCACGGCTCATTTCCCACATTGGAAAGTGCGTTCGTATGTTACGATCGGCCGTTTCATTTTTTCCAGATTGGCAATGTATATGGATCTGGGTTTAGAGAATTGGCCACAGCTGTTTACGGCTCAGTGTGCTAATCCGGAATTATTGGCAACGATATTTCATGGGCGCAATGGTTCGTATCTGACACAAGAAGATGTATATGATATAGACCGAGATGATGCAGATGTGCAACAAGCACCATTGCTGGTTGCTCCGGCAGATTCTTCGCAACATTCCGCCATTATAGACGCCATGAAGGGGAAAAATCTCGTTATCAAAGGTCCTCCGGGAACGGGAAAATCACAAACAATTACAAATCTAATTGCAAACGCGCTATGGCAAAATAAGACAGTTTTGTTTGTTGCCGAAAAAAAAGCCGCTTTGGATGTTGTATACTCACGGTTAAATGACGCACAACTCAGACACTTTTGTTTGGAGTTACATTCCGATAAAGCCAAAATCGGTAACATGCTTCAAAAACTCAACGAGTCTTTACATTTTCATCGTCAAAATAAAAAGAAGTATGCGATACCGTATGAACAAAGCTCGTTGGCTAAAAGGAATCACCAAGAAAAGTTATCTCTGCGTGATTATTATGATGTTTTGCAAATGCCGGTGGGGGGTATTCATCAAAAATTGTATGATGTTATTTGGCACGCTTCCATATTGGACGAAGCCATAAAAAATATGCCGAGTGAGTATCAGCATATTCATATTATCAATGCTGATCGTATCTCGGAAGATGAACTGCACGACATTTCAAATCAGTTATCAGAACTGGAAGATTCTTATCATAAATATAAAAAGGCTGTTCAAGAAGATGCCGTATTGGAAAATTTAAATTTAGAATCTGTTTCTCATAATGATTTGGGAAATATAACTCAGATTATTCAAGAGGATGCCGAACGAATAGAGGCTTTGGAAAAAGAAATAGAAACAACGCAACAAACATATCATCTTTATCCGATAGAGACCTATTCCCAATTAACAAAATTTATTGAGCTATTAAAGAATCTTCAGGATGATAAAAACACGGCAAAACTTGATTATGAAATCCTTGCTCATATTCAAACGAAAGAAGATGTACAGCTACTAGGTGAATTTATTCGCCACCTCATTAAATATCGCGAAAAGATGCCAATTATTAAAGCATTTTTTAAAGATGAAAAGAAGGCTTGCGCGGAATACGAAAATGCCGAAAAAATATTACAATTTGTTGTGCAAGAATGTCCGTATCAACAAGTTGGTGAGATTCAAACATATTTTCGCAATCTGAAAGCTGAAAAGCAATTTTTTGAAACGGAATACCAATCTATTTTGTCATGCAGCGAAATACTTTTTCAGAAAACAAGTTTAAATGTGCAAGAACTTTATTTCATTTTATTCCTTTTGAAGGAACTCAAGAAAAATGAAGTAGATTTTATTGCTTATTTTGACGATGAATCAATACTTGTTCCTGAAAATGCGAAAATTCTTGAAGTTGCCGTTCAAAAACAAAGAGACCAAAAAAAGTCAAAGCAGGAACTCGGTGAAATCTTTGATATGGAGTTTGTGGATGATTCGTTTGAAAGCGTTCGTAAAGCTATACATGTAATAGAAAATACGCCACACTTTACCGCATGGATACACCAAGAATTTCGACAAGCATGCTCATTTTATCGTTCAATTGCATTAAGCCGTAAATCCAAAAGAATAGATGTTTTACGGGAATTAAAAAAATTGAATCAATTTTTGGTCAGACAAAGACAATTTGACAATGATGATCAAATAAAACAAGCAGCCGGTAAGTATTATAAAGGGATTGAAACCCCGCTTGAGGATATTCAAAAAGCCCATCGTTTTGTTACTGCGGTTGAGATGCAACTCTCATGTTTTACTGAATCCAAGGCACGGCATTTACAAACGCAACTGTATAATAAAGAGAATTTAAGACAACTCTTCAAGATTGCGCAAAAGATTAAATTGACTGATTTTGCTATTGAAAGCCGAGTTGATCCACAATCTGATTTGCAAGCATATCAATGCGTTTTAAATCAAAAAATTCAAAATGCCGAGCAGATGAATCAAGTGATATTTGATAACGTTATTTCAAATACGGCAACGGTATCGGATATTGAACAGATGTATACCGAAGTATATCGGGTAATATATGCTCAAAATAACATTGAACGACTAATGCCTGGTGCTTCGTCGATTATTGGAGATAAAGCCCGTTCGGAAAAAACAAATATTGTTGCCATTGCACCAACGTATCAATTTGCAAATGCACTGATCCAAAGTAGACAAGTTGCCGATATTGGTGCGTTCATGAATCAAAATGTATTGACGAAAATACGCATTCTGCAAACTGCGTTAAGCGGATACTGCCAAAAGTTAGATGCCGTTATTGCAAAAGAGGAAAATGTTTTTGGCAAAATGAAGTATTCTCTGTTCTCTTATTGTGGCTATCAGAAAAAAGAACAAATGAGTATTACCGCATTAAGGGAGCGAATACAGTCATTAGCTTTACGGAAAGGTGATTTATTTTACATTCGCACTTATCAACACGCATTGCGTAAAGCTAAAGGGCAAAAATATGAACCGGTTATTTCATATTTAGAAAAATTTGATTATCCGTTGGAAAATCTGGTAAATAAATTCGGTGCTCTTTTTTATAAGTCGTTAGCAGATACGGTTGCTGAGCGAGTTTGGAGTGATTTTAAGCCCGAAGAAATGGAGATGCTTTCTCAAAAAATCAAAGAAGATGATGATTCATTATTCAGAGAAGATCGAGATTTGATTCAACAAAGTTTAAGCCAAAAGCCAATTCCGCAGGGTGTTAATTCTCCGCGTGTTTCGGAAAAAACAGAATTAAACTTAATTAACCATCAATTGAGCGGACATGCACGCCCTATATCTTTACGCAAATTTTTTAAAAGATCCGGGCAAGCTGTTCAAGCGCTCACGCCCTGTTTTTTGATGTCCCCTTTATCGGTAGCTCAATATCTTTCACCGGAATCGGGTTTGACGTTTGATTTATTGATTATTGATGAAGCTTCTCAAATGTATTTTGATGAAGCATTGGGAAGTGTTTTGCGAGCAAAACAGTTAGTTGTTGTGGGTGATGAAAAGCAATTACCTCCTTCGCAGTTCTTCCAAAAGTCGTTTGAACAGGAAATGTTTGATGATGAAGAGGATTCTGATGATGAAAATATGGGTTATGATGTGCAATCCATTTTGGAGAGATGCATTTCCTTAGGGGTTGATATTCGTGAGCTTTTATGGCATTATCGATCAAAAGATCCTGTTTTGATATCATTTTCAAATAAAGTCTTCTATAATAATAAATTAAAAGTGTTCCCGACGCCTAAACCCGAAACGCAGTTTGACGGAATACAACGGCTGTATGTGAAAGGGTTGTATCATGCTAAACAAAATGAAGAAGAGGCGGAAGCAATTGTAAAGGCCATTAAAGCATTTGTACGCAACCATGCCGATCGTAGCTTGGGTATTGCAACGATGAATGCACCGCAACAAGCGTTAATTGAACAAAAAGTAGATCAGCTGATTCAAGAAGATGCCGTTGTTAAAAAGTATATTGAAAGCCGAAAAGATCAAACGGAATCTTTCTTTGTTAAAAATTTGGAAAATGTGCAAGGAGATGAACGGGATTATATATTTATCTCAACTGTCTACGGTCCGAATGAAAGTGGTCGAGTATTGAATAACTTTGGCCCGATTAACGGTAAATATGGGCATAGACGGTTAAATGTTTTATTTACAAGAGCAAAGTATGGATTGAAATTAATTACCTCTTTACAATCAAAAGATATTAACTTAACAGCTACAAGTTCGCAGGGGGCAAAAGTTTTGCATGATTACTTATTATATGTTGAAACAAAGCGCCTTGAAAACGGCCGAGAAACAACGCGTCAGCCCGAAAGCTTTTTTGAGGAAGATGTAAAAAGCATATTGGAATGTAATGGATATGAAGTTGTTCCCCAAGTGGGAGTGCAGAGCTTTTTCATTGATTTAGGTGTTAGACATCCTCAAAATAAATCGTATTTCATGGTTGGAATTGAATGCGATGGCGCAACCTATCATTCCTCTAAATCTGCGCGTGATAAAGACTGTATTCGCCAAAAAATATTGGAATCGCTCGGTTGGAAAATTTACCGAATTTGGTCCAAAGATTGGTTCTACAATAAAGCATACGAAATCAATAAATTATTGCAGTATTTGAAGCAACAATCACAAGTGGATTGGTGCTATCCTCAAGAGCCATATCTTACCGATGATGAACGGTTAGGCGAAAGTAGTTCTGAAGTGTTATTGTCTGAAAATGTATCGGATTTTACGGAAACAAAGAATGATGCTGAATTTCAGAATGATGCTCTGGCGTTACAGCAGTCAGCGTATACCGAGGAAGATAATGAAGATGAGGTAGAGGTAAATGACGAAGATGATGAAGAAGTTTCTCCTGTGCCTTTAAGTGTAGAAAAAACAGATGAATTCATTCATGTTGGAGATCTTGTGCGTTATCGCAGAATTGATACGGGGGAAGAAACAGAAATACAAATTGTTACAACATCAGGTGATATTGAACATAACAAGATAAATCAATACACGGAGCTGGCGAGATGCTTACTGGAAGAAGGTGCTGTCGGGGAAGAAATAGAGGTAACAAATTATACAATTAAGATTCTTTCTGTCCGAAAGCCTAATGGAGAGGAAGCTTACATTTCATAATTTCTTTTTTTGCTCAAAACAGGCTATTGTATTCACAATTCATGACGGATTCGGCTTGTTAAAATAACTTTGTTGGCTATTAGTAAGCTGTTAATTTTGTTGTGTCAGAACCAGTTTTACGTGGTTTGCAACCGCAATACGTTTGCCGATAAAGATTTTTCTCACGCCCGAGTTTTTCGGCAAATTCCAGCCCACCTTGCTTACGCCAGTTCGTCATATCATACGGCAGTTGATATTGCTCGCTCACTTCTTGCGCAACGGCACAAACTTGATCAAAATCCTTAAATCGGGATATCCCGAATACGGAAGTAAAATGCGTAAATCCGTTTTCTTTTGCATACGCTGCCGCTCTGCTTAATCTTAATTTAAAACAAGCCGAACACCGTTTCCCACGTTCCGGTTCGTCCATCATCTGCGCACACACGCTATCCCACTTTGTCGGTTCGTATTCCAACTCAATAAAGGGGATTCCTTCTTCCGTGCAAACGCGCTTGTTTTCATCACACCGACGACGATACTCTGCTTCGGGACGAATGTTTGGATTATAAAATAATACGCTGAAAGATACCCCCGCTTCTTTTAATCGGCGAATAACGCCAACCGAACATGGGGCGCAACATGAAACCAATAATAATTTTTTTTCTCCCGACATTTGATTATTTCCTTTTTTGACTTCCTTACTTTCTTTCTTTTTTTCTTACTTTTTTATTTTCTTCCTTGTTTTCTTTTAAATAAAAACGGTAGCGTCTTTTCCTCTTCAAAATGTGATTGATGTATTATCTTACGAGCGTGTATTTTGTTTCATTTGCACGTATTTTTGCACCGTATTTTGATTATTTTTTGTCGGCGTAATGGCATTAAAATGTTTATCCAAATCCATTACCGCGATAAAGCGCATCGGTTCGGTTATCACAACAAACGGATTCCATGGATTATTTTTATCCGTTACAACACGTTCCGGTAAATCTAAAACGGTTAAGCCTTCTTTATGACGCAGAGCGTTTTGGAGGGCAAGCGGTGTCTTGCCGATAATAGATTGCGTTGATCCATCCATGCCCCATTTTTGATAATTTTGTAACAATGTTGCCTCCTGGTTGGGCGATAAGGTGGCAAATTGTGCGCCCGCCGTTGTTAAAATCGTATCGGCATAATCAGGAGCATCTACGCCTGTTGCCAACACACAGGAATATTTACGGTATCCCGATAATTGATGAACGGCTTTTAGTGTGGCAAAATCTTGATCAGGTGTGGCTTTGGCAACGGTGTTTGCATCGTTTTGTGCCAAATAGAGGCAATCTCCGCCCGTATCCACACAAACAATGTTTTCAGCTCCGCCGGCATCTTTTACGGCTGACTCAATTTGATGCGAAAGTTGCCCGTTGCCGGAATCCAAAACAAGATAAACGGGTGCGCCTATACGCGTGGGGATATTTTCCATAAAGCGACCGTTTCCGGTTGTTTCGGGGCGTATCCGATACACATTCGGCACAACCTCCCCGCCATGATTTTCAATCGTTCGTTTCGTGCCGATTTGCGTATTTTTATCGCCTTGTGATTGCGTTTTATCTGCCCGAACGGAAATAATGCAGGCAATCGGTTTTTCCGCAATATCGGCAACTTGCGTGGCTTGCACAACGTCCGACCCGCCCCCGATACCGATATACACACTTCTTCCGCTCGGGAGAAGATTTTGAATGTGTTGTGTATGCGGATAATTAGCTACTTGAATTTGAGTCGGCTCTTTAAAAAAGGCATGACCGAATGAATGCGCTAAATCAATCGTTGTATCAATATATGTTTTGTGCAACAAATCGGTATTTTGCAAAGATTGTTTGGCAATTTGGTTAATATCAACCGTTATTACGCCGTTTTGACGATGTTGACGAAGTGCAATCCGCGTAGATTGATACATTTCCGCCAACGCCGTAAAGGCGTCTGTATAGGCTTCTTTTATCGCCTGATTGCGCGCATCTTGCGTTGCGTTTTGCGATAATCGCGAGAGGTAACATTTTTGCGCATTGTTAATCAAAGCAGGTGCATAGTAAAGCAAAATACCGCATTCATTTTCTTGACCCGATATATTTAATTCTTTAATTAAAATAGTGCGCACGTTTTTCGGCAATATTGCCCAGGCGTCTTGAATTTCATCGGCGTTAAAAATTTGATAAGCCAGATTGCTTTCCCGGGCTTGTCCTGCCGAGGCAGATTCTAACGCATTCTCCACCATATATTTTGTTTCGGGAAAGGCCAAAACAACCGCTTTTAAAAATGAAATATCATCTGCATTTAAAAGTGCTTGATGAAACATATCAACTCCTCTTTGTGTCATCGGAGCATTATAACACAAAAAAACAGTCGGTGCAAATTAAAAAGACACTTATTTTCACCGAATAAAACGGCATTTTTTGCGCGTTTTTTTGAGCCGTTCCTCTAAACGTATGCGACGATTCTTCTCTTGAAAATGGTTCCATTTCAGAAGTTGAATAAGGGCGTAAAATGAGCCGTTTTGAGAACGTGTTTCCTGCCGTAAGGCATTTTTTAAATATCGTTTGATAATTCGTATCTGGCGAAGCCATTTATTCGTGTTTAAATATAAAATATGTGTTGCTTCGGTGTAAATCGGTTCCACCCATTCCTTTGTGTAAACCCCTTCTATAATCCACGATTCATTTTGCGACAAAATATGAGTAATTAAGGCGACACGTTCTTGTTCGCTTCTTTTTTGAGAGAATGGTTTTACATTTTCCGTTTGCCAAAAAATATCATCTAAATTAAAAACGGGCAAACATAAGCGTTTAGCCAATTTATGTGCATAAGTGGATTTCCCGCTACCCGGACCGCCTAAAATTAAAATTTTAACCATCAATATCCGCCAATCTTTTAGATTTACATACACGTTCCCATTGTAAAATATATTTATTATTATTTCAACCGTTATACGCAAGAAGAATATAAAAGGATAATGAATTGAAAGTAAACAATTCAAATCCGGCAGAACTTCAAAAAATACTCAAACAAAAAACGTCAAAGTAAAAAAATCCACCGCAGAGCAAGCAATCGCTTGAAATCCGTAAAGCATAAAAGTCAGGAAAAATAAAATAGCTAACTAACAAAAAAGGATTGCATAAGAGCAATCCTTTTTCTATTTCTTGTAAGGCGCAGATTATTCGGCTGCCGGTGTATCGGCAACTTCTTTTTCTGCTTGCGCTGCTTTTTCGGCTGCCTTTTGTGCATCGCTTTGTTTTTTAGCGGCACGTTTGGCTTCTTCTGCCGAACGAGCAATGTTCACACGAACCGTTTGAACAACATCCGGATGTAAAGAAATGCGCACGTCAAAAATGCCTAAATTTTTGAACGGTTGACCTAACACAACCTGATGTCTTTCAATTCTAAATCCGGCATCGCGAATAGCTTCGCAAATATCGCGCATCGTCACGGAGCCGTATAATTGACCCGTTTCCGCTGCTTGACGAATAATGGTTACGGCCAAATCTTGCATTTTTTCCGATAAGGCTTCGGCTTCCGCTTTTAATTTGGCATTGTAAGCTTCATATTCTTTGCGCTTTGCTTCAAAAAGAGCCATGTTGTCTTTTGTTTTACGTAAGGCTTTCTTTTGTGGCAACAAATAGTTGCGGGCATAGCCGTCTTTTACTTTAACGACATCACCCATTTGTCCTAAACGTTCAATTCGTTCCAATAAAATAATTTCCATGTTTACTCCCCTTTCTTAATCGGCAACAAACGGCAGTAATGCGAGGAAACGAGCGCGTTTAATCGCTTTTGAAACACTGCGTTGGTGTTTGGCACAGGTTGCGGAAACACGTGACGGAACCATCTTACCGCGTTCGGTGATAAAACGGCTCAATGTTTTGATATCTTTGTAATCAATTTCTTTCACGCCGTCAGCACAGAACGGGCATGTTTTCTTGTGATGATAAAAACTTTTTGTTTCAGCCATTATAAATCTCCTTGCGCAATTTCAACATCATATTTGTCGTCTGACTTTGCTTTGCGGGCTTTCGGTTCCATCATAACCGACGGACCTTCTTCCAACGCATCAACTTTAACCGTCAAATAACGCAACAAATTTTCGTCCAGACGCATTAACCGTTCCATTTCAACAATGGCGGCGGCCGGTGCATCAATGTTCATCAATGTGTAATAACCTTTACGGTTTTTTTGAATTTTGTAGGCCAACGTGCGTAAGCCCCAGTTTTCACGCTTGGAAACTTTTCCGCCGGCAGCCTCAACAACGGAAGCATATTTATCCGTTAATTCAGCTACTTTCGCCGGAGTTAAATCTTGGCGTGCAATAAATACATTTTCATAAAAAGGCATATAAGATTCTCCTTTTGGTTTTTCTCGTTCCGGTCCCACACTTATTCCCCATGAATAACTGCTCCGAAACATAGCCCCTGTCCGATAGCAAGAGCAAGGATTTATCGGAAATCTCTGCCATTATACATAAATTCACAAAAAAAGCAAGTATTTTTTTAATTGTTTTTGTCTTTTCACAAAATACATTTTTATGACAAGATTATTCTTGACAACTAAATCACACAACCTTATATTCCGATTGATAACACAAAACTTTATTTTCCGAGCAGGAGGAACCAGAAAATGATTCAAATTAATGATACAAATTTTAAAGCCGAAGTTTTAGATGCACACCAACTTGTTTTAGTGGATTTTTTTGCAACATGGTGCGGACCTTGCCGTCAGATGTTGCCGATTATGGAAGAATTATCCGCGGAGATGGGTGATAAAATCAAAATCGTTAAAATGGATGTGGATGAATCGCAAAAAACACCTGAAATGTTTAACATTCAAAGTATCCCGACGTTGATTATGTTTAAAGATGGCGAGTTGTTGGATAAGCGGTTGGGCGCACAATCTAAATCCGAAATGGTTAAATGGATTAACAGCCGTATGTAATCGTCGACGATTCTTTTGATTGACCAAATCGGAACCTCTGATCTGAAATTATCTTTGTTTTAGGTTATGTTTGTTTAATTCTATTTTTTTTGCAAACATTTTTCTGAACTGTTTTTTGGTGCAATTTGTGCATAAAATATAAAGAATTTATGGAAGATAATCTAAAATTAGTCAACTGTTTTAAGTAATCAAAGGACTTTTTGCAAAGCGTTTGGTAAAAAGATAAGCGTTTTTTGACAGAGAAATTTGAAAAAGTGAAATATAAACCAAAGTCTATGATTTTTTTGGTGAAATATATTTATTATTTATTCTGGTGTTTTAAATTATGAATAGAATTTAATCGGTTATCCATATACAGTTTTTTGCTGCGAACAGATTTTTCTAATTCAGCTGTTATTAAGTTGCTATTTTCTAAAAGTCGTCTTGTTAAACTAAATGATTTTTTATCTTATTAAAAATCATTTATAAAAAATCTTGCATAAAAAAACTTGTTTTTAATAACAAGTTGTGATACACTGACACTCATAACAGAGTGGATGGCTATTTCTATAGGCTTCCGTTGGATAAACCAGTTAATGAGGATGAGGAGGGTTTATAATGTCACAAGATAATCCAAACAACAAATATCGTACACAATTTCTTCATGATAGAGCCAAACAGGAGTTTTGGAGAAAAAATCGGGATAGAATACAGAAACCGCCCAAAACACCAAAGACTCCCACAACACCTGCAGTGGGGACTCAAACACCTGTACCAGGGACTCCAACGTCTACATGGGTAATAAACTCAAATAAAATCTACCTACATGTGGTTTATAGCAAGGGTAGGACTTTCGTTATTGCAGAACAATCTGGTAATACACAGAAACTCTCAATTGAGGTAAAAGGAAATAATCTTACCAAACAAGAATATCTGAATAGAGCGATGCCGGAGATTTACAGAAAGCTCTCACCAGAACAACAAAAATTGCTGACACCCCCTAAAGGCTTGGAGCTCCCTTCTCCTCCAAAACCTACAGCAGGGAAGCCAGCTACACCAAAGACTCCCACAACACCTACGGCGGGGACTCAAACACCTGCAGCGGGGGCTCCAAAACCTACAGCAGGGAAGCCGGCTACACCAAAGACTCCCACAACACCTACGGCAGGGACTCAAACACCTGCAGCGGGGGCTCCAAAACCTACAGCAGGGAAGCCAACGTCTACATGGGTTATAAACTCAAATAATATCTACATACATGTGAAGAAGACAAGGGGTAAGATTTTCGTTATTGCAGAACAATCTGGTAATAAACAGAAACTCTCAATTGAGGTAAAAGGAAATAATCTTACCAAACAAGAATATCTGAATAGAGCGATGCCGGAGATTTACAAAAGGCTCCCAGAAGGACAACAAGTACAGCTGGTATCCTCTGACAAGGCTCTAACAATCCCTCCTCGAACACCTGGGGTAAATCCAACGGGGGCTACAGCAAAACCTGGGGCGGAGCCATCAATTACTGTTAACACAGGCAACAGTGGTTCGACGACATCCTATAACTATAATTCAACACCAAGGACTCCAACACCTGGGGTAAATCCAGCGGGGGCTACAGCAAAACCTGGGGCGGAGCCATCAATTACTGTTAACACAG
>CALXVP010000024.1 GCA_944392125.1 uncultured Alphaproteobacteria bacterium
ATCCCCGATAGCAATGATGCGCGGAATTTGTGCTTGAATTGCTCCGGTGCAAAACGCTCTGTTGTTGAAAAAGACGGGCGCTTTTATTGCGAAAAAGGTTGATTACTTCAACGTATTTTCCCCTTTCCGACAAGTAGGTTATTTTGTCGGGAGGGGTTTTTCATTAACATTTTGAGGATATAGATATGCACTCGTCTTCCCCCTCCTCCGCTTTGGCAAACAAATAGATTTTTTATTAAAAATCGCAATAAATCATCTCGTGATGGCAGACAATTAACAAAAATTGTCATCAGTCTTGACCGAGCATTGATACAAAAATGAATTGAGATATGTCTTTATCCAATAAATCCAGCGATATAAGGGTGGTAATACAAAGATAACTCATACCGTTTTATTTCCGCACAATTGCACTCTTTTTAATTATTTATCCCTTATTTGGTTGACTATAATAACTCTAACCCTTCCCTTACCAATCAAACTCTTTTTGAGATAAAATAAAAGGGCATTCATAATGAACGCCCTTTCGTCTTCACGAAATTCTTTTTAATTATAATGAATTTCCATTTTGACGCGTAATACCAATGCCGACATTAAATCCATCATTTGTATCCACCGGCGTGCTGTTATTACCAAGCGTTCCACCAGAGGTGTTACCCGTGTTGGTATTCGTATCCGTCGGTTTGACATTTCCGCCATCACCGTTTACATTACCACCCAATCCACTGTCCGGATCATGAATGCCCGGCGTTTTATCAGAATCCGTATTATCATTTGTTTGCGTTACCGTCTTTGTTACCGTTTTTGTTTTTGACTTTTTAATCAAATAACCAACCAAGAACCCGACACCGGCCGAGCCCAAACCGATGAGTAACCACTTTAACCAAGCATTCCGCTCCCAGAAACCTTTTTCCTCAGCTTTTGCTACAGCCGCTTTTTCCGCCTCTTTCTTTTGCTTTTCTGTCGGTTGGAATAAGTAGTTCACATTCCCTACTTTGCATAACACCGGCTTCCCTTGTGCATTCTGACCCTCAATGAAATTGATGTACTCATCAACCGAGCAACCATTGATTTGACCACCCGATTTTGCAGCTATTCCTTGCAATAACGCATACCGTTTCTCACGCGGAACGGATTGACGCGCACGCGTTTCTTTCTTATGCTCTTCACTGCCCGGCTCTAATACCGTCAACCCTTTCGGAGCATCCACCGTTTGCGCAGGAACACTTGTTGTTGCCGTGGCATTCGTATTTGTTGCTGCTACCACCTTTGTTTCTTCTACCATCTTTTCCTCCTTGGTTCAGAATTGATTTTTTATTATTCTATCACAAAAAATTTATCCTTGCAATAAAAAACATTCACATTCAACATCTTTTTATGCACTTTTTCTATTCTCATTATTTAATGGTATCACATATATTTTGTTTTGTCAATATTTTATTACGCATAAAAGTGCATTTTTTGAGTGATAAGAATCGGCAAATCTTATTGATTTTTGATCATTGCGCATAAACAACATTCTTTTGAATAAAAATGAAGTTTAACCCTTTGCAAAATTTATTTTGTTTTGTTATATTGATGTAATGTAGAAATGATTATTTTTTTGAAAGGGGATAAAATGCTTAAAAAAATTGCTGTATTGGTTTTAATGTCAACACTCGTTACGGGTGTAGCCGAAGCCCGCCATCACGGCGGTTTTGTGGGAGATAAAAATATGCCCGCCATGCAAGGGGGCGGTTTTCAAGGCCCTGGGCTTGATCTTTCAACCGTTGCTCAAGCGCTTAAAATGCAAGATGATTCTTACGTCTATTTAAAAGGCAATATCGTCAGACACCTGAGATCGGATAAATATCTGTTTCAAGATTCAACAGGGAGCGTTGAAGTTGAAATAGATGATAAACGCTGGATGGGTCAAGTTGTTACGCCGGCCGATACGGTTGAAATCTACGGAAAACTGGATAAAGAGCTTATCGGTTCTTCGGAAATAGAAGTCAAGCGGATTGAATTGGTGAAATAACCCGTTAAACCTCTTACTCAAAACGGCGTCAAGCGATTGTCGCCGTTTTTTTATTCTTACAATTTGCGAATGATACTTTGTCTGATATATTTATTCAACCAAAGCGCAAACACAATAACAAATGGTATTTGTTTTCCCGAAAACAAGTTCTGCTTTTCAACAACAATAATCATTCAAGAAAAACATATACTGCCCATAAAAAAAAGATGCCGACTATGCGACATCTATATTTTGGTGCCCGGAAGAGGACTCGAACCTCCATACCTTTGACAGTACCAGCACCTGAAGCTGGCGCGTCTACCAATTTCGCCATCCGGGCGTTTTGGGTATTATAGACGTTTTAAATCGGTATTGTCAAGCATCTTTTCAATTTACCGATAAATTTTTCAACGCGTTTTTGCTCTTTCTCTTTATTTAATATCTGTTAATGCCATTTTATTGCCTTTTATAAAAAAAATCTTTGTATTTTGAAATAAAATCGGTTAAAGTAAGGGAAAAGGAGTGTTAAAAATGACAGAAAATTCTCAAAAACAATCAGAAAATCAAGAAACAACAGCCGTTTCGGCTCCGCAAGAAAAAATTGTGGATACCTCATGGAAACGTTATCTTTTACCAGCCATTCACCCACAAGGCTGGCCGATTTTGGCGGCAGAACTCGTTATTATTGCATTTTTGGGATTGCTCACCGATGATTTGGTTTGGTGGATAGGCTTGCCCGTGTTGGTCTTTTCCTATTACTTTTTCCGCAATCCGACGCGTGAAACGCCTACCGAGAAAAACTTGATTATTGCCCCGGCCGACGGGCTTGTCAGCAATATTAAATATGTTGTTCCGCCCAAAGAACTGGATTTGGGTGATGAACCGTTATTGCGAATCAGCATTTTTATGAGCGTGTTCAGTGTACACGTTAATCGCGCGCCCGTAACGGGAACGGTTGATAAACTGCACTACCGCCCCGGCAAATTCGTCAGTGTTGCCGATAAAGACAGCGAAGATAACGAACGCCAAGAAATTTGCATGATTGCCGAAAACGGCGAACGAATCGGATTTATTCAAATTGCCGGTTTGGTCGCACGGCGAATCTATTGTCCGCTGAAAGTGGGCGAAAAATTAAATGCCGGACAAATTTTCGGTATGATACGTTTCGGTAGTCGGTTAGACGTATTTTTACCGAAAGGCGTTGAGCCCAAAGTGTTGCTCGGGCAAATTTCCGTTGCCGGCGAAACGGTTTTGGCAGATATGAATACAATGAAAAAGTAAGGTAGACGATGACGGATAAAGAAATTAATTTGCGCCCTATTCTGCCGAATGCCGTAACGATGACGGCTTTGGCCTTTGGTGTTTCATCTATCAATATGGCTTTCTGGGGAAATTGGGCCATGGCGGTGATTTTTATCGCTTTATCGGGCGTCTTTGACTTTTTGGACGGTAAAATCGCTCGCATGCTGAACGTTTCTTCCAAATTCGGGGCCGAACTCGATTCGTTATCCGATTTTGTGAGTTTCGGTGTTGCTCCTGCTTTTTTGATGTATCTCTGGACAATGGATGCCGAAACACGAATCAGCGTGCTTCAAAATCAAGCCGGACGCGCCGATGCCATCGGTATTTATTGGGCCGTTGTGTTATTTGTGGCGATGTGTTGTGCTGCCCGTCTTGCCAGATTTAATACATTGCTGAATCAGGAACAACCGGCTTATTGGAAACATTTCTTTATGGGCGTTCCCGCACCGGCCGGCGCTTATCTTGTTATTTTGCCGTTGATTTTTTGGTTAGCTACAAACGGGGAGATTGATGCGTTCAGAAATCCCGTATTTGTCAGCGTGTTTTTGGTGTTCAGTGGCGTTATGATGGCAAGTAAAATACCCACATTATGCTTAAAACATATCCATGTTCCCGCAGAATACTCTACGGCATTATTGATTTCAATGTTAATTGTGCTGGCCGGACTGGTTGCTTCAACGTGGATGATGCTCAGCATTCTCGGGATTTGTTATTTAATTTCAATTCCCGTATGCGTTTATTATTTTTTCAAGTTCAAAAGGAGTGAAACAAATAAATGAGTCAACGAATCTGCTTCGTTTTGATTGTGTTGGGCGCACTGGTTGCTAATAGCGGTGTAATGGCTCAAGATGCAACGCCGAAAACGGATGAAGAACGCTTTCAAGAAGCGTTGCGCAAGGAGTTTTCTAATCCTGAAATTTTTACGCCTTATCAGGCACGCTTAATTTATCAAGAAAAACTAAATGACCAAAAACGCTTGCAAGATAAACAAGAAGCCCTCAAAACACTGGCCGATTCGTTTCAATATACACCCGAAGAATTGCAAAAAGTTTCTGAAAATTACGAAAGCAATCCCCCTTTTGAAAATTTGCTGAATCCGGATGAAACTGAGGCTATGGACGCCTTGATACAAGATGATTTAGCGGGAGCCATGGCACGGATTGCATCATCGGGCACATTGAATCCCGCATACATTCCTTCGGATGAGGAAGATACAAAGCCGTTGTTGGGCGAAGAAACGGCAAGTATACAAGCCCAACCGACGAGCACGCAAACCTCGGTTGCCGTTCAACAAGCGCCCATGCCTTCTGTTTTTAGCGTTACAAAGCCTACCGAACAACCCACACAATCCGCTCCCAAACGGCTTGGGCAAAAAGCATACAACTTGAATCCGGATAACTTTGTATATGAAGAAAATCAGTAATACTTATCAAGAGCATGCGCCCGTTATTATTTTAGTTCGGCCACAATTGGCTGAAAATATGGGAATGGTGGCGCGCGCCATGATGAATTGTTCATTAAGCGAATTAAGATTAGTCAAACCGCGCGATAATCCGTTGGATGCAAAAGCCATTGCCTCTGCATCAGGAGCGCAAAGCATTTTGGAAGACGCAAAAGTTTATGCATCGCTTGATGAAGCGGTTGCCGATTTAAATGTTGTTTATGCAACAACGGCCCGTCGGCGGGATATGGTGAAACCCATATATGCCCCCGCCAAAGCCATTGAAGCCACGTATAAAAATTTGCAACAGGGAGTTAAAACAGGAATTTTATTCGGTGCCGAACGCACGGGATTGGAAAATGATGAGTTAATTTGTGCCAACGCAATTATTGAAATTCCGCTCAATCCCATTCATTGTTCGCTCAATCTTTCGCAAGCCGTTTTGCTTATCGGATATGAATGGTTTCAAAAAGCCCATTTTACGGATAACACAACATATAAAACAGGGGATTCTGCTTTGGCAACAAAAGCAGAATCCGAGGCATTCTTGCAACATTTAGAGCGAGAGCTGGATAAACGCGGCTATTTTCGGTTTACGGATAAACGTGAACGCATGAGCCATAACTTGCGTAATATTTTTACGCGGTTACCGCTTTCTGCCTCTGAAATTAAAACATTGCACGGTGTAATAACCGATTTAATTCGCACACCGAATGATGAAAAATAAATAAGCGAAAAACAAACAGCAAAAAAAATCATTTTATATATCAAATCGTTATCCGATAGAATCGGATAATAAAATAACCTGACTTTTCTTAATCACAAAACAATATCTTTTGAGGATAAAGAATATACGATTACAATAAAAAAGATTATATTTCAATGAATTATTTACTGTTTTTTCCAAAAAAACGTTCCTTTTTGTAGAGTATATTTTATACATAATCTTTTGTCAAGCAAAAAATTACAATTATTTGATTTTTATTATTTTTCTCATTTTGAATTTTGAAGCGATTTCTCTTAAATTAACGTCTCAAAAAAGGAACGTTTTTTTGACACATTAACTTTTAGGGAGGAATGATATGAATTTGAAGCATTTTTCTAAAATATCGTTTATTTTTTATTGTTTGTATTTAGTAGGATTTAGTCATATCGTTTCGGCGCAACATTTGCGACTCGTTATCGGCGATTATGAATGCACAACAAATGCACAATGCGGTGATAATCAGTATTGTGATATTGATACACATACCTGTATTTCTTTGCCGGAATATCCTGTTTGCGATGTGTGTGAAGAATGCGATACTTGTGAGGTATGTGAAGAATGTGGAGTCTGCCCACCGACAAATCCCTGCCCGAGTGATATGACATGGAATGATGTGAAGAAAGCGTGCATTTGTCCGACAAATAAACCGATTTTGAATGAAACAACGGGAATCTGTGAAGGTTGCACAACGGATAGTCAATGCCCGAGTAATCAAATTTGTTCGGGCGGGAAATGTATTTGTCCGGGACTAAAAGACTGGGACGAAACAGAAGGAAAATGTATCTGTAAATATGTGCCGGAGGGCGGAGACGGGGAAACATGCGAATGTCCGAGCGGACAAGATGATGTCAACGGTATCTGCGATACGGCATGTCCGACGAATACGGGATTTACGGGTAAACGCAATGCCGACAAAATTTGCACGTGCGATACAACGGCAGGATATGCGGAAATACCTGTTGACAACGGCACCCGTTGTGCTTGCGATACTTCTCGCGATTATTATGATAAACCCGATGGTACTTGTATGCAATGTGAAAGAACAACAGTAGAGTGGTGTAAGAAAAAAGGATATGACAAATCATTTAGTTGGCTTATAGATTGCGAAGGATCTATGGATGAAGATGTTTGGTATTGCGGATATTATAAGCGGACAGCTACCGAAAAAGGGAATCTTTACTATAATCCCGACACGAAAACATATTGCAATCCTTACCAAGTTCTCAAGAAAAATAGCTCGGGGCAATTTTATTGCGCTAGCTGTTCAACCACTCCTGCATATGATTTAGGGTTTTGTGGTTGCGTGTATGGAGAGAAATGGGAAAATAACTCTTGTGTTTCATTATGTACAACATATCCATTTTTATACATTTTAAATGGACAGTGCAGTATTGACAAACAATATTGGTCTTACGATAATAAAACAATTACTGGAGGTGCAAGTTGCAATGGTGTTCCGGCGTATACTGTCGGTTCAGAAGTTTTTAGTTATTGGCATTGGGTTGAAGATACACCCACTTCTTGTCATCCAAATGCTTATGATGGGAAATCGGGACGTTATCCACAAACAAACGGTGGAGAGTGCGATTATAGAAAAGGTTGTAGGCTCGTTTCTACAAACCTCCCATCCTGTGCCGTCGGAAGCAAAATAACAGAGGATTGCACTTGCGGAACAGGTGGTAGCACCGGCGAATACTGTTGCGCGGCAACGGCATATCCAACCTCAGGCGGTTGTGTTACCTGTTCGGGAAACACCGTTCCGAATGAGAACAGAAATGGTTGTGAAACCTGTCCCGCTAATACGATTGTGCAAAACGGTAAATGCGTTGCTTGTGATGTCGGCTATATTCCGAGCGCAAATCAATTACGTTGCTATGCTTGTCCCGACGGGAAAACAACCGATGAAACGGGAACGGCTTGTGTGGCGATTGAAGAAACACAAACTGAAGCCAGCTAACTTTCCTTGTTGTTTCACAAATACGCAGTAAAAAATATCTGCTCTTATCCTCATAATTGCAGATATTTCCTTTTACCGTTCGGCAATAAATGGTTAAATTTTTATTCGTCCCGAATTTCCCAACCCGTGCCGTATTCGTTCATCGGGCTATCCGACTTATATCGACTCCCTGCCCCATACGGATTATTGATACTGTCCGCCGAATAACGGCTTCCGTATCTGCCATACGGATTGGCAATCGAATCGGGATCATACGGATTGTCATTCAAATTTCCCCTAAAATTACCTTCCGAATCGTAAAGTTTAAGCGTCTTCGTGCCAATCGCTTTCGGATAATTCCCCGAACCCGGCGTTAAATCCGTTTCATCTAAATTGCCGTATTGACTATACGGATTATTGATACTGTTTGATGAATACTTACTGCCATACGTGCCGTAAGGATTAGATACGGAATCCACACCATACGGATTGGAACTATATTGTCCGTAATATTTCGCCTCCGCTCCTGCCGATACAAGCAAAGCACCGCATAATAATAACATCAGCCGATACATGATCTCTCCTTTTAACTGTTTCTTCACCCCTCAATGATTTTAAGCATAACAGATAATAAAAAATAAATCCATCTTAATTTTATAAACTCAAATTTTCCTTTTTTGATAAAATATCTCTTTTCCGCCTCGCTGAATATTATTCTCGCTGAATATTATTTTTGACGCTGTGCGGAATGTTTTTGACGATGACGCAACCGCGTCGGCGAAAACGGCGTTCGGATCGGACGAATCCCGCGCGCAATCAGTCCAATCATTAAGCCAAACATCACATACGTTGTTAAACATTCCAGCACAACAATCATTTTCCCGAAATAGGAAAGCGGAATAAAATCACCATAGCCCACAGTTGTCAACGTAATAACCGTAAAATAAAGGGCATTAAAAAGATTATCGGAACGCAATGTCGGCAATGAAGGTGATTTCAAAATATCTTCACTGGCGGTTATTACCGGATTATCAATAATTTGAAACATCAGATTCAAGAGTGTAAAAAAGATAATTAAATCAACGAAAAAGCTCAAAAAGACAAATAATTCGCGTCGGGTTACATAATGATGAGGCGGTAAAAACACCCGCATACGCCGTATAAACTCCCTGATTTTTTCAATCGTCAAGAAAGCGACAAAAAAACCCAGCGCGAAAGCAATGGTATCAAAAACGGCGAAGGCGCACAGAATACCTGTTAAAAATGCCAACATTTCAACGAAAAACGGGGGAATCTGCAAGCCAAGGCGTCCCGACGGCAATTTATGCAGTATCTTGCGCCAAACCCAGACAATTCCAAAACAAACTCCCCCATTTAAAAGTGGCAGAATCACATATAACAGTATTTGATTATATGCAAAAAAAGAAAAATGAATCAAGGGGCTGATAAAAATGGCCCACGTAACGAATCCTAAAAACAGACACTGGTTAAAATTTTCGCGAAACACGTGTTTCCATACCATAATAAAATCTCCTTCTCTCAGTAAAAAAGAGGTAGGCGTCTATCGGGCGCAATTCAAGGAAGAGGATACTTCTTTTATAGATAGATTGGGGCGATGGTTGGCTGGGTGGCGACGAATGACGGGGTGGCGACGGGCGACGAGGTGGCGACGAACGACGGGGTGGCGACGAACGACGAGTTGGCGACGGGCGACGGAGTGGCGACGAGCGACGAGGTGGCGACGAACGGCGGGGTGGCGACGGGCGACGGGGTGGCGACGAATGACGGGGTGGCGACGGGCGACGGAGTGGCGACGAACGACGGGGTGGCGACGAACGACGGGGTGGCGACGGGCGACGAGGTGGCGACGAACGACGGGGTGGCGACGGGCGACGAGGTGGCGACGAGCGACGGGGTGGCAACGAACGGCAGTGCGGAAACGAGTGGCGAGGTGGCGACGAACGACGGGGTGGCGACGAACGACGAGGTGGCGACGAGCGACGGGCGACAAGGTGGCGACGAACGACGGAGTGGCGACGGGCGACGAGGTGGCGACGAACGACGGGGTGGCGACGAACGACGGGGTGGCAACGAACGACGGGATGGCGACGGGCGACGAACGACGGAGTGGCGACGAACGATGGAGTGGCGACGAACGACGAGGTGGCGACGAACGACGGGG
>CALXVP010000025.1 GCA_944392125.1 uncultured Alphaproteobacteria bacterium
GGTTTGCCGTCGGTAGAGGGTTATCGTTGGCGTGGGATTTTGCGTTGAGAGGGGGTTTGCCGTCGGTAGAGGGTTATTGTCGGCGTGGGATTTTGCGTTGAGAGGGGGTTTGCCGTCGGTAGAGGGTTATCGTTGGCGTGGGATTTTGCGTTGAGAGGGGGTTTGCCGTCGGTAGAGGGTTATCGTTGGCGTGGGATTTTGTGTTGACAGGGAGTTTGCCGTTGGTAGAGGGTTATCGTTGGCGTGGGATTTTGCGTTGAGAGGGGGTTTTGTGTTGATAGAGGGTTATTGTCGGCGAGGAGCTTATCGTAGGCAGGGAGGTACGTCGTCGGATGGGGTTCATTGGATAGGCGGTTTTAGTAAGGGGTTTGGCATTGCTCGGTGACGTTTATTAAGAAAATACAGAAAGAATGAAAACATATTACCAGAAAAAAATACATTATTTAACGAATAAACTTTTGTGTTCAAAATGGAGTAGGGACTGTTGAAAATAATCAGAAAGGAACAATAATGATGCGTATTGAGGAAGATGAAATAAATAAAAGATGTTATAAATACAAAAAAAATATTAAAACATATTGACAAAATAAATAAAAGATGATAAGATGATGACACATTAACAGCATAATAAGGAGAAAACATGATGAATTTGAAATCCCAATTATTAACACTGAGTTTGTTTGCCGGTATGGTTGCGCCTCTTCAAGCAACATCGGAGAGCGAAGTAGAAAAACAGTCAAAAGAAGCAACCTATATTTTGATTGATAAAAATGGATATGCACTTTCTGTTTCGGCCGAAGATGCGCGTGAGTTAAGTCAAAGAGGTGTTAAGGGACTTTATGCTTTAAGATCAAACGGCAAAGGGAAGAAGCTTCCAATCTCGGCAGAAGAAGAAGCAAAAACTTTAGATACGCAAGGGGTTGAAAATCATTCAATACAAGAAAAAGCGACACGTATTAGCAATGTAGAAAAACATCAGGAAGAGCAAAAAATAGCTTCTTCTGTTGAAGAAAAGGCGGAAAAAAGCGCTTATCGTTCAACATATTTTGAAAATTACGAAACGGCAAAAGAAAATGTATATTCTACACTTAACTTGCTCATCTCCGATAACAATTTACCGCTTTTACAAAGTTTTGCGACAAAAGGGTGGTCTGAGGAAGGATTTGCCGGACTGATTGACGCACTCAATGGTGCCACTTCCGAGCAGAAAGAAACAATGATGTTTCTGAAACCCGCTTTTAAGGATATGATGGAAAATCCTGAAATGAGAGAAGCTATTCAAGAAGGATACACCGAAAGTGATAAGCTTAAAGAGGCATTATTGCTTAGCGTGGTAATTGGTGTATTGGGAACACTTGGAATAGGTGTTGCAACAGAAACAATATTTGATATGGGCGGAGAATCGCTTCCTTTCCATACGTATGCTTTCGCTGCCATCAGTTTGGGGATTTCCAGTTTTATGGCGGGGACATGCTTTCTACCTAAGACGCTTGAGAATAGATTCTCAAATGTTCCGAGTATTCAACAGGTTATTGATAATCGGGCAGTAAGCATGGCAAGTGAAAATGGGAACATGATTCAATCGGAAAAGGGTTCGCAATCAGAGGCCGGAGCGGTTAAAGTGGCTCAAAGTCAGAGCCGATTGCCGATTGTCGCGAATCAATTGCAACATGTGCGCTAGATAGAGTTGTTTCCGTTTTGAATGAAGTCTATCTGATGATTTTCTAATCCGTTTTATCACGCTGTTTCTTCGGAAGTGCAGAGAGTGGGTGATTGTAAACGGTTTATTAAGTTCATGGATTACAATGAAAAAGAGGCTCGGTTGCGAGCCTCTTTGCTGTGTTTCTAAGATAATACACTTAAATGAATTTGAATTACCTTGTGTTCTTATCTGACATCATTTTTGAAAATTGAGCAAACGCCAATGCACACAACAAGGGTAAACAAAGTTCTGTTGTCTCTTCAAATAATTCAAACCATGCTTTCCAGAGGTCATCCAATTCATGCCCTGCTTTTCGGAGATTTCCGGGCAGACGGTCGGCAATTTTGCAGATAATCCCCGTTGCGCCGAATGTGGCGATTGTCCAATACAGCAGATTGAGTTTCAAAAATCCCTTAATAATTTTAGGTAAGTAGCACACAAGTAAATAAATGATAATAGCAATAACGGTCAGTAAAATCAGCTTAAAAAAGATTTTATAAGCATATCATATCCTTTCAAAATAAGTAGAATAATATATGATTGTATGAATAAATTCAAGATATTTTTAAGAACATCAGTCAATAAGGCGATGATAGCATTATTTAAAAATAAGGGAAAGTTAATCCATTGGCTTTATAAAAAGAATTATTTGTCGGAAAGTGCTTGACATACTTTTAAATCAGGGATAAAATAACTGCCATGAGTAATATTTTTAACGTTTCTTTATCTTTGTTAGGATTGCTTTTGTTGGGTGGTAAACACCGAACGAAGGGATTTAGCGCATAGATAAAGAAAGTATTTATTAAACCGCAAAAACACCCTTCGGGGTGTTTTTTTATATTAAGAAAGGAAAATCAAAATGTCATCACCCAACCCACAAAACATATCGCAACCCAAGAAACGCATTATTTTTATGGACTCAACATTGCGGGACGGAGAGCAAGCCCCCGGCGCCGCCATGACGCATGCTCAAAAGCTGGAAATCGCGCAAAAGTTAGCAGAGATGGGTGTAGATGTGATTGAAGCCGGATTTGCGGCTTCGTCGCCGGAAGACTGGTGTTCCGTGCGGGAAATTGCGGAAAAAGTAGCGTCCGAGAAAACAAAAATTTGCGCTTTGGCAAGATGCAATCCCAAAGACATTCAATCGGCAGCAACGGCTATTGCCCCTGCCATCAGTAAAAACGCCGGACGAATCCATGTTTTTGTGGCAACAAGTGATAAGCATATAGCAACAAAACTCGGCAAGACGCGTGCGGAAGTTTTGGAAATGATTGATAAAGGTGTGCGATATGCGCGTGGTTTTTGCAAAGATATTGAATTTTCGGCAGAAGATGCGTTTAATTCTGACCGAGCGTTTTTAGCGGAATGTGTTAAGACTGCCGTGGAAGCCGGAGCAACAACCATTAATTTACCCGATACAATCGGCGAAGCCGTGCACTTTCAATATTATGAATTTATCAAAGAAATCATTGCGCGTGCCAATGTATCAAAAGAGATTGTTTTTTCCGTGCATTGCCATAACGATAAAGGATTAGCAACGGCAAATTCGCTGTTCGGTTTGTCGGCAGGCGCTTGTCAGGCCGAATGCTGTATGAACGGAATCGGCGAACGGGCAGGCAACGCCGCTTTGGAAGAAATTGCGATGGCCATTCAATCGTCGCCGAATGTCTATCCGTTTGAGTTTCAATTAGATACACATAAAATCAAAGAAGTTTCCGAATTGGTGGAAAAATATACGGGATTCCGTGTGCCGAATTGCAAACCGATTGTCGGGAAAACGGCATATAGTCATGGTTCGGGCATACATCAAGACGGCGTTATTAAAGCATGGGAAACGGGGGTGTCTTGCATTTACGGCGCCGTTAATCCGAAAGAGGCAGGATATACGGAGCAGATTGTGATTACGCGTCACTCCGGCATTCGCGCGGCAGCATACATATTGAAACAACAAGGCATTATCGCAACACCCGAACAAGCGCGTCATGTGTTGGATATGGCCAAAACAAGCGGTAAAAAAATTATTTCTCCCGCTATGATGAAAGCAATTTACGAGCAACAGTATTTGAAAACTAAATACCCGCAAAAGATTGTATCCAATATGCCTTATTCAAGAGTTACGACAAAGTTGCAAGCAATGCGCGAGCATACGAAGTCATAACAAAAAACGAGGGGTAAAAGAGAGTCGGTATACTGTTATGGCAAAGATGAAATTTTTATGATGGAGACGGAAGTTTGCGAGCAAAGGAAAAAATAAAAATCGATTGCATTTTGCCCGAAATTCTTGTATAATGGAAACATTCACAAGAAAGGATATGATTTATGACAGAAAAGAACCTTGTTTCACAAGAGACCATGCAGGAAATTTTGCGCCAAAAATACGCCACGCGGGAAGAAAGTAAATTTCGCCGTGAAATTAAAAAAATATTCACTTTGCTGAATGATAAATGTGACGAGGCGGATGCTATTTTTCCGGGATTATCGTTTGACCTTATGAATCAAATTTTTGCCCCGGGCGGACTTGAAAAATTTGTGCCGGGTATTTCAAAGCGGGCCAAAGAAACGATGATGAACATTTCCAAAGTTCGGAAGACCTCTTCGGATGAAGCATATCAGGCAACGGTTACGCGAATCATTAAGACGGCGAGCGATGAGGTTTTTCAGGAAGCGTATGCATTTCCGAGAGAAATCAGAGAAACAAAAGACGGCCGTTTGCTTGCAAAAGGCGAATATGGTGATTGGCGCGTTGATTCATTCGGACATGGTGGAAACCAAACCGTTGGCGATTGGCGTGTTAAAACTCAAAAGAGCAAAGGAAAAGAGTCTGGACCGGATATATTGGATACAGGTATTTTGCAACGTCGTCGCAACGAAAAGGATTGGCAAGCCTGTGCGCAGACGCAAATGCGTATAAAGAAAGCGGAAGCTGATCGTTAGAAAGCGCTTTTTAAGTGTTGATAGCGGATTAAAAGAGCGATATATTTGCTCCTTTAAAATGCGGGGAGTGCAAGAGAGATTTTATTCGGCAGATTTCTTTTTGCGCAGAGATTTTTTTTGCCCTTTTCGCGCGGTGATTTTGTTATCCTTGGGATTGATAATGCCTGTTGACAAAATCAGTTTTAATGCCTCCTCAACGCTGATATTTAACGGAATAACATCTTCTTGTGGCACATATAAAAAGAAACCGGAAGTCGGGTTGGGTGTTGTAGGCACATAAATTGCAAGCAACTTTTTATTTTGCAATGCCTTTTCTATGCCGGAATAAACGGGACCCGTTATAAAAGCAATCGTCCATAATCCGCGTCGCGGATATTCAACCAACACGGCTTGACGGAACGCTTTATTGGTGCCCGATCCGAGGAGCGTTTCCAAAATTTTGCGCACGGCACCGTAAAGGCCTGATATAAACGGTGTATGGCTGATAATTCGGTTCCCGATTTCTGCTAATGCGCGTCCAATGAAATTGGCGGCGAACATGCCGACAACCGTAAAGAAAATAACGAGTAAAACAACGCCTAATCCGGGAATGTAAGGAAGCGAGTCGGGATGATACTTTGCCGGTATAAAGTCTGCAACCAAGTGATCTATATAGGAAATTGCCATCCAGGCGAGGTATAGTGTAATGGCAATCGGGGCTGTTACCAAAATACCCGTAAAGAAATACGTTTTTAATTTTGCCCGCTTTTTTTGTTCTTTTAGTTTCATTTTATGCTCCTAAATTGTATTGTATAAACAATTTTCATAAAAGTAAATGAAAAAATATTGACGAATGAATGAAAAAGATGTAAACTAAACACATTGTTTTTAAATTTTTAAGGAGAAGCCATGCTGACTACAGAAGAAAAAAAAGTATTAAGACGCGGAAACACGGAAGAAATCATTAAGGTATTTTCCGCCGGCGACAAACCGTTGACGGAGGGAGACAGTTCAAAGGTTCTTTCGTTATTGATGGGGCGTTCAACGTTAGATTATCGGTTAATTCAAATTTTGCACAAAAGAAGTTGCAATGTCAATTCATCAAAAACGCAATATCGGATGGGTGATTATTTATCCTCATACGGACGTTTATCGCCACGTTTAATTCACGAAATGAGCAAAATGGGATATGATTTTAAGCAAGTGAATGCGGCGGAGGAGCATGCCGGTTTTTATTTGGCATACAGCGGTATTCTGAATGATAAGGTGATATCAGCATTAAAAGCACAAGGAGTTGATTTCGGCGTAAAGAATCTGCAAGACAAGACGGCAGTTGAATCGCTCGGAAAAATGATGTTGCCGAGTGCAATTTTGACGGCCAGATTGAGCGGTGTTTTCACCACGCCGGAAGAGTTGAAAGAATTGTCCGAGATAAGCGCGGATGTTAAAGCCGTCTGTCGTGTTGTGCAGAAAAAAATAGATTCGTTGCCGGCGGTGAGTTATGAAACGATCGGTATTCAAGATATAAAACAAGAAAATGCCAAAAAAATTGAAAATTACCGGCGCGCAGAAAGAGCATGCCTCAGCGAGGCCAGCGCAAAACGCAGTGCTTATGAAGCGCAAAAACGGGCAGAATGGGAAAGTAAAATGAACGCATTGAAGCAAAAGCAGAACGATAAACGACAAGATGCCTCTGCGGAACAAAAAATCATTAAAGATGAAAAGGTAACCGCGCAGTTGTTGCATCAAGCACGCGAGAATCAAAAAAATCGTAACAGATAATTTTTTTAGTTGACAAATTAAAAAAAATCGTTTATAAAAACAATCCTATTTTGTATAAGTAAAGGGATAATACTATGTTTGCAGTAATTAAAACAGGCGGAAAGCAATATAAAGTAACGAAAGATTCCGTCATCATTGTAGAGAAGTTGGCTGGGGAAGCCGGTGATGCCGTTAAATTTGAAGAAGTTTTGATGGCAGGCGATAAAGTCGGTACACCGTTAGTTGAAGGTGCATCGGTGAACGGCGAAATCGTTAAACAAACACGTGGTGAAAAGGTCATTATTTTCAAGAAGATTCGTCGTCATGGATATAGACGGAAGAAAGGTCATAAACAAGATTTGACTGTCGTTAAAATTACCGACATCAAAGCTTAATAAGTTGAAGGAGTAGGAAAATGGCACATAAAAAAGCAGGCGGTAGCACCAGAAACGGTCGTGATTCCGAAGGCAGACGCTTGGGATTGAAAAAATCCGGCGGACAAGCCGTAATTGCCGGCAACATTATTGTTCGTCAACGTGGCACGGTCTATCGTGCAGGCGACAATGTCGGTATGGGTAAGGATCACACATTGTTTGCAACGGCAGACGGTGTTGTTGAATTTAAACATTCATTCAATGATCGTGTATACGTTTCGGTAAAATAAGATTCGTTTATTTTATCCGAAGTGTAATACAGATTGTGATGAATAAAGAGATAGGCATCTCGGTATAACTTATTATACGTAAGTTCTGCCGAGGTGTTTTTTTATGCGCTAAATATATGTGCGATTGACTGAATGTGTGTGGGGTGAGGAGGTATTGTTCGTGCGTATGGGCGGTTTCGCAGAGGCGTATAGGGCAGTGTAGGCGTCTATGGTGTGGCGTGAGTTATCGGTGCATGGTAGAGTGCAGAATTGCATTCCGAAAAATGGTAGGTTGTTTTAGGTGTGGGAAATGGTGGCATTGTTAGGGATGTTTGGCGACGGGTGTTGCTCTCGGGCGTGCGGGTGGTTTTTCTGAGGCGTATAGGGCAGTGTAGGCGTCTATATTGTGGTGTGAGTTATCGGTGCATGGTAGAGTGCAGAAT
>CALXVP010000026.1 GCA_944392125.1 uncultured Alphaproteobacteria bacterium
CTTCCATTTCTTTGCGTTTTTGAGCAATCAATTCTTGATCGCATTTCGGGCAATACTTATGCTCTCCCGAAATATATCCGTGTTTCGGACAAATGGAATAAACCGGCGTAATAGAAATATACGGCAAGCGGTAATTTTCCAATACCCGACGCACCAATGCTTTACAAGCTTCGGCGGATGAAATCCGTTCGCTCATGTATAAGTGCAACACCGTTCCGCCCGTATATTGCGTTTGCAAATCATCTTGATAATCCAGCGCCGTGAACGGATCATCCGTAAATCCGGCCGGTAATTGCGATGAGTTCGTGTAATACGGAGCATCCTTTGTGCCGGCTTGAATAATACCGCTATACCGCTTTTGATCTTCCCGCGCAAAGCGATACGTCGTGCCCTCCGCGGGTGTGGCTTCCAAATTATACATATTGCCCGTTTCGGCTTGGAAATCCAACATTTTTTCGCGAATATGCGTTAAGAATTTCTTGGCAAATTCTCTGCCCCATTCCGTTGCAATATTTTCGGCATCGTTCGTAAAATTCCGAATCATTTCGTTTATGCCGTTAACACCGATGGTTGAAAAGTGATTCCGGAATGTGCTTAAATAACGGCGCGTATAAGGATAAAGCCCTCTATCCATGTGCATGGAAATTGTTTTGCGTTTAATTTCCAAAGACGTTTTGGCCAGTTCCAATAACTCATCCAGCCGTTTATATAAATCCGCCTCGTTGCCTTTATGCACATACCCCAATCGGGCGCAGTTAATTGTTACAACGCCGATAGACCCTGTTTGCTCTGCCGAACCGAACAATCCACCGCCCCGCTTTTTCAATTCCGTTAAATCCAAGCGCAAGCGACAACACATGGAGCGAATATCGCTCGGTTTCATATCGGAGTTTAAGTAGTTGGAAAAATAGGGTAACCCGTATTTTGCCGTCATTTCAAACAAGAGGTCAATATTCGGCGAATCCCAAGGGAATTCATCCGTAATGTTATACGTCGGAATCGGGAAGGTAAATGGGCGCCCTTTGGCATCGCCCTCGCCCATCACTTCCAAAAACGCCCGATTTATCATATCCATTTCGGCTTGTAATTCGCCATACGTAAAATCTTGTTCTTCGCCACCGATAATCGGATGTTTATCTTTTAAATCAACCGGGCACGTCCAATCAAACGTTAAGTTTGTAAACGGCGTTTGCGTTCCCCAACGTGACGGCACGTTCAAGTTAAAAATAAACGATTGCATGGCTTGCTTAACATCTTCATACTTTAATTTTTCAATCCGAATAAACGGCGCCAAATAAGTATCGGCCGATGAGAATGCCTGCGCACCTGCCCATTCGTTTTGCAATGTGCCGAGAAAGTTAATCATCTGGCTGAATGCCGATACCAAATGCCGTGGCGGTTTGGATTCCACCTTATTCGGCACACCGTTGAATCCCTCCGTCAACAAGACGCGCAACGACCAGCCGGCGCAATACCCCGACAACATATCCAAATCATGAATATGATAATCGCCGTTTCGGTGTGCTTCGCCGATTTCGGGCGTGTAAACATGATTCAACCAGTAATTTGCAACCACTTTGCCGGCCACGTTTAAAATCAAGCCCCCCAAAGAATAACCTTGATTGGCGTTTGCATTCACGCGCCAGTCGGAACGATCCAAATATTCATTGATTGATGAAACGGCATCAACGGCCGCGTGTTTATCATGGCGCATTTTTTCACGCCGTTCGCGGTAGATGATATAGGCGCGAGCCGTTTTGTAATAGTTGGAAGAAATGAGTACTTGTTCTACCACATCTTGAATTTGCTCAATGGCAGGGATAATACCGAATGCGAATTTGTGCTTTAAAACTTTAATAACCTGACGCGTTAAAAGCCAAGCTTCATCTTGCCCGAATTCATTGGTAGCTTCTCCGGCCTTGGCAATGGCCACGGCAATTTTTGAGGCATCAAAAGCGTGTTTTTCACCATCTCGTTTAACAACTTCTGTTAACGGTCCGAGGTCAATACTGTTTTTTTCTTCATTTTGCACAACTTCCAACATTTAGTTCTCCTTTGCCTTGTTGGCCACTATATATAGTGGATGGTATCCACTTACTTGCAGTTAGTCAAGACCCAAACGAGGCCAAAAGTCAATCGTTTTTTTTACTAAAAAAAGTTTTTTTTAAAACCCATTCAAAAACAACTCTTTTTTTTCAAAGAAAATATGCCCTTTTATCAAATGCAGTGATGAAAAGTTAACAATCGGTTGATACCGTGAAATAGACAAGTAATCATATCAATTTAACTGCTTGAAAAAATGACTGCTTATGCAAAAAGCAGATTCGTTTTTGTATGCAAAGGGATACTGTTTGAATCTTTTTTTTGAAAAGTCGATTCGGTTGGATTTGGGGTTTAACCCATTCTGTCGCGCGATTCGGCACCCATTTGAATCAATCGGGAAACTTCTTGATGACTCAAACCGATATGGTGCAAATCCTCGGATGTAATCTGTATACCGTTTTTTTTCAATGTATCGGATAAGGAAGCGCGTTGCTTTTCCGCAATTAATTTTTGCATCGCCTTAATATCGGCAGTTTCAAAGTTTTTAGCCAACAAATCACGAACGGAAATGCCCGTAAACACATCTTTATCAAGTGCTTTCTGTTGATAATATGACGCCAACCGTTTTTGACCCCAACCGCCGAAGAACGTCGGCATATTTCGTTGCCACCAATTCGGAGCGGAGGGAATGGCTTTTTGATAAGGATCTTGATTATTTTCACCGGTAGCCAAGCGATTAAAATCAGCAAGAGAATATTTTTTAAGCGGATTAATTTTGCGACCGGTTGAATCCATGTAAGTAAAATGCAGATGATTTCCCGTGCTGTTTCCGGTTGTGCCGACACCGCCGAGTCTCATGCCTTTTTTTACGGCTTCACCAACCTTGATATTTTCAATGGAATTTAGATGTGCATACAGAGTTTTTGAACCGTCTTTATGACGCAAAACAACGTAATTGCCATATCCATAGCGCGGGCGACGCACAATTTTTTCAACAACACCATCTTCCATGGCAGGGACATTTGTTTCTCGCGGGGCGGGCAAATCAATTCCGCCGTGATATGAAGAGGACCAACGGCCGTTAGAAGTTCTGAACCGTCTTCTATAACCGAAAAAAGAGCTAATGCGTTTAAAGGGGGTTATCGGCATTTTCGTCTCCTTTCAAATTAAGGCAATATTTTTATATATTATAACACGAAATTCAAGCAGGCGCAACAAAATATATTAAGATTTCAAATATTATTTGATTATTTCGCAGGGAAGCAGGAGGAGCAGGGAGAAATAAAAAGAGAATAAAGAGTGAAAAAAACACTTGCAAACAGCAAAAAAATAGTGTAGAAAAGTGGGGAAAGAGAGGAAGTAAGCGAGTGTAGCTCAATGGTAGAGCGGAAGCTTCCCAAGCTTAAGACGAGGGTTCGATTCCCTTCACTCGCTCCAAAAAAAGCCGTCCGAAGAAGGGCGGTTTTTTTATGGACGTGAGGGAAGCGGAAGCGAACCCGAGCAGAGGGTTCGTTCACGAAGCGTCAGCGCAGTAGACGTCCGTAGGACGGTCCGAGCCTTGCGAGGACGAGGCGTTATCGCCGAGCATTCCCTTCACTCGCGCACAAATACCCACTTCTATGCAAAATTATTCTATTATACTTAAGCAATGTATGAACCCTCTTCAAGCTGTTATTCATCAGAATCCTCTAATTCATCATCTTCTTCCACATGCTTCTTCCTTTTTAAACTTTCAATTACTTTTTATAGACTTCATTTATCACTGTTTGTTCTAAAACTGATGTCGGGATTATAAATGCATCTTTCTGCTTGCACCATTGAATAAACTCTGCTACTATTCCGTTAGAAAACCATACTGTTATCACTCAAAATCATCCGCTTATAATCCAAACGCAAAATGATCCGAGAGAATGTCTTTTTTTCACAGTATTCTGCGCCCGTCGGTCAACTTCTCCTGATTTCCGACGGCACCTATTTAACGCACCTCTGCCCCGTTCATTTGCCTTTGCGTTGCAAAAAAAATGTGCGTCTGTCTTTATTTGATATACCACAAAAGCACTTAATCAATTCATTTCCCAATACGCATCTTGATAGCTACATGCCCAATTTGTGTTCCTTAAATGACGCTACTCAACCGTATTTTGATTTATCCGATTTACCGATAACAAATTTACCCCTCTTTTCTGTTATAAAACGGGCTTTGGATACTTATTTTACCGGCACGGAGCCGAAAAATATTCACGCCCTTTTGCGCCCGAACGGGACTCCTTTTCAATTATGGGTGTGGCAAACCCTGCAAAAAATTCCTTACGGAACTTTAACAACTTACGGCGCGCTTGCAACCCGCTATCAAGATGAAACGGGCAAAATGATGTCGGCACAAGCCATCGGCGGAGCAGTCGGGCGTAATCCGATTATGATTTTAATCCCCTGCCATCGCGTTATCGGTGCAAACGGTTTTCAGCAAGGGTATGCTTACGGCGCCTCTCTCAAAAAAATCTTGCTTGAAACAGAGGGCATTTTTTTGAAATAACACCCTCTCTCTTCCCGCCATATTACGGCAGAATTGCTGGTAAAAATTTCGCTATTCTTTGGTTAAATTCAACAGCCGACGACAAAGTGCCCTTCTTGCTTTTTCTGCCGAACATAAATGATGAGCCACACATCGCGCATCATGCGAGACCTGTAAATTCATCTTATTTAAAACGGCAAGCAGTGCCTCCCCCGAATCCTCAAAATGCACGCCTGAAATAATCACTTTTCCATCTCCGTATTGACGCGCAACAATCGCCGGTTTGGGATCCTTTAAATCATAGTTCGCTAAAACGTTAACTTCCGCAGAATCGGGAAATTGAAAATACGGACCGCCGTGATAATGAGCAACATACTGTTGCCCATCTTGCCATATCAGGTTAACGACTGCCGATGCATTGCCCGTTTTGGCATAAGGAGCGATTTGCAATTCTTTATAGAGTGTGCCGATAGCTTTTCCCTCTACCAAATCAAGACCCCCTTTGTGCATAATTTTCAATGCCGGAATATCTGCCTCAAAAATCGTTTCGCGACAAGCATAATATGCGCCGGCACAAATCCCGTAATAAATACCCCCGTTTTGCACATAATCCCGAATCAACGCATTACCCCGAACAGCTAATTTCTGTCGATAAGGTGTATCGGCCCCGCCCGGCATAAAAAAAGCCAACACCGTCTCATTTAATTTTTTTTCGCAAATAATTTCCTGTGCATTAACGGGAGTAACACGACAACCGCGGGGCACAAAATGTGATTTCAGCGCCGAAACCAACTGATTAATATCGGCGCATCCTGTATCATTGTAAACCAGAATTGTATTTCTTTGTATTGCTGACATACGGCGCACTTTATACGGATATGCAATAAATGTCAATCGCTTTTCGCCAATACCGAATGATCGGCTCGGATGGAGATATACGGGAGCGGAGTTAATTGAAAGCAAGCCACAACATAAGTCAAACTTGATTATCTGATAGCTATATATCATTCGGTGTCATATAGATTCTTTTACCTTTCGTCGCGACGGATATACGCATCATTTGAACCCTCTCCCGCCTTTATGGAGAATTGTCTTTTTACCACGGAGAAATTTTTATGAAAACCTCCTTACTGTAGCCTGACTTTTTGAAAACATCACCCTCAGCAAATCATTATTTTAAGAATTTTTTAGGCCTCTTGGTTTTTATAATTTTTTGCAAAAAACCTACTTTTCTCTTAATACTCTATCTTGGCTGGGTCCGCCCCAGATTAAGTATCTGAATTGGATTTAGGTCTAACCTATTTTGGATTAGATAACTGAATCAGGTTAGAGCTCAATCTACCTCGGATTAAGTGCATAAACAAAAGAGGCATAGAGATATAGGAAAACCTGTTCAAAGGAGAGCAACATATTCATTTTCTTGTGAATCGCCTACTTTTGATTGATACCTCCACTGTATTTGGGTTTATCTTATATGGGATATGAGGACGGGAAACTATATATTAGATTACCGAAAGGAGATTATCATACTCATAATTCATCAAAACCTTTACTTTTTTCTTGACACCCTACCGGGGTTGGGTCTATTTTATATAGGATGTGAGTGGCTCAAGAGATATATGTTAAGTTGTTGAAAGGATATCATCATATTCATAATTCATCAAAACACCTATTTTTTTTCTTGACACCCTACCAGGGTTGGGTCTATCTTATATAGGATGTGAGTGGCTCAAGAGATATATGTTAAGTTGTTGAAAGGCGATCATCACATTCATTTTCTTGCGAATCACCTACTTTTCTCTTGATAACCCCACTGTATTTGGGTTTATCTTATATGGGATATGAGGACGGGAAATTATATATTAGATTACTGAAAGGATATCATCATATTCATAATTCATCAAAACACCTATTTTTTTTCTTGACACCCTACCGGGGTTGGGTCTATCTTATATAAGAGGAGTCATGAGATAGGTATTAGAGATTATGAATATAAGAAATATTGTTTTAGAGGCCTGATAAATTAAGAAACACTTCATTAGCGTTATTATGAGTAACATTGCAATTTGATACAACTAAAATAAATTAAGAAAGGATAAAAAAGATGTCTTGTCATTGTCAGCAAAAAAAAGAAACCAAAAAATGCACGTGTGGTGATTCCTGCTCCTGCACAAAAGATCATAAATGTTGCCCCGAATGCACGTGTGGCGATTCCTGCTCCTGCACGAAAGATCATAAATGTTGCCCTGAATGCACGTGTGGCGATTCCTGCTCTTGCACGAAAGATCATAAATGTTGCCCCGAATGCACGTGTGGCGATTCTTGCTCTTGCACAAAAGATCATAAATGTTGCCCCGAATGCACGTGTGGCGACTCCTGCACTTGCACGAAAGATCATAAATGTTGCCCCGAATGCACCTGTGGCGATTCCTGCTCTTGCACGAAAGACCATAAATGTTGCCCCGAATGCACGTGCGGTGATTCCTGCTCCTGCACAAAAGATCATAAATGTTGCCCCGAATGCACGTGTGGCGATTCTTGCTCTTGCACAAAAGATCATAAATGTTGCCCCGA
>CALXVP010000027.1 GCA_944392125.1 uncultured Alphaproteobacteria bacterium
TCGGACGCGGTGCGAGACATATTTTGCAATGATAGGCCGATATGCTCCCCATCCATACGAATGCGCTCTAATTTGTAATCCGACATTTTTTCCAATGTTTCGTCCGTCAACACTGTTACGGATGAGCCGTATTTCTTTTCAATTTCAACCAGATTTAACCGTTTATTATTTAAAATGTACGTCGCAACATCCAGCGGGAGAGAAATCACAATCTGCGCTTCTTGATTACGCACACATGCCTCTTCCAAAATATGCAGTGCATGCATGGCGCACGATTCAACCGAGCGCGTCAGCCCTTTACCGCCACAACACGGACAAATTTTATAACTACTCTCCAAAAAGCTGGAATGCAATCTTTGGCGCGACATTTCCATCAAGCCGAAACCCGACATTTTACCGACTTGAATCCGCGCTCTGTCTCTCTTTAACGCCTCTTTCAATTTGCGCTCAATGGCCGCATTATTTTTCGGCTCGTCCATATCAATAAAATCAATAACAATCAATCCGGCCAAATCCCGCAAACGCAGTTGTCTGGCCAATTCTTCGCACGTTTCCAAATTTGTGCGTAATGCCGTTTCTTCAATATCATGTTCTCGCGTTGCACGACCCGAGTTCACATCAACGGCCACAAGTGCCTCCGTCTGGTCAATCACCAAATAACCGCCGGATTTTAATTGCACGATATTGCTGTGAATTGCCTCTAATTGATTCTCAACCTGATTCGCTAAAAATAACGGTTCAATCCCCTTATATTGCTTAATTTTTTTAGCTTGCGCAGGCATTAAAATTTTCATAAATTCTTTAGCGGATTTAAAAACACTTTCACCCTCAATCCAAATTTCTTCAATATCGGGTGTAAACACATCTCTCAATGAACGTTTAACAATATCTCCCTCTTCATGAATCAACTTCGGCGCTAATGATTCAAGCGTGATTTCGCGAATTTTCATCCACGTTTTAATTAAATAATCGTAATCGCGTTTAATTTCCGTTTTTGTTTTTCCTTGACCGGCCGTGCGAATAATAACGCTCATGCCTTCGGGTATCGGCAACTTTTCCACTATGGCTCTCAATGATTTACGATCTTTTACATTCGTAATTTTCCGAGATACGCCACCGCCTTTGCCGTTATTCGGCATCAGCACGCTAAATCTCCCAGCTAAGGATAAATACGTTGTTAAAGCTGCCCCTTTATTGCCACGCTCCTCTTTAACAACTTGCACAAGCATCACTTGCCCTTGGCGAATAACCTCTTGGATCTTATATTTCTTATAAAAGTAAGAGCGTTGACGCGGTGTTTCTTCCGTTGCTGATTCACTCACAACTTCAACATCTGTTTTTTTCCCGTTTGATTCGGCAGACACATCATCTTTTTCCGTTTCTTCCTCATCCCTTGCCGACATCATTTCTTTTAAAGCCTCCCGATCGGCAACGGGAATTTGATAATAATCGGGATGAATTTCACCGAACGCTAAAAAGCCGTGTTTATTACCGCCGTAATCAATAAACGCCGCTTGTAATGACGGCTCAACGCGCACAACTTTGGCTAAATAAATATTCCCTTTAATTTGTTTTTTGGTGGAGGTATCAACATCTAATTCTTCAACCCTCCCGTTTTCCAGAACAACAACGCGCGTTTCCTCGGAATGCGTTGCATCAATAAGCATCTTCTTTGACATAAAAAATAATCCTTCATAAAATTAAAAAACATCGTTTTTTTGTTTAAAAACGACACAATTTCAAAAGACAATCCGACACACGTCAGAAAACTGATTTTCCGGAAATATGATGAAATAAAGCAAATCGTCATGGCTCATCCGTCGGATTGTTAAATAAAATAGTTCGGGCAATCACAATTTTGATTGCTTTTTTGATTATATCGGTATATGAATAAATAAGCAAGTTTTTTTTACACTCTTTATCAATTTATATCGCATGGAACTAAAAAAAGTATTTTTATATGTTTTAACGGTGCTCCTCTTCTGCTGTCAGGCAGTGGCAGCAACCGTTACGGACGTGCGTTTTGCTTACTTTAAAACGGGTGTTGTGCGTATTGTGGTAGAAACGGATAAACGGGTGGATGTAGATGTATTAGCGTTGCATAATCCCGAACGGTTGGCTTTGGATTTACCCGATTCGATTGTTTCAAAAACCGTTCAGTCCAAAAAGTTCCCGCCCAACAATTTAATTGCAGGCGTGCGATTCGGACGACCGCGTGCCAATGTGGCGCGAATTGTGTTGGATTTAAAAAGCGAAGTAAAAGCCGAACACTTTTTGCTCCCGCCCCAAACTAAAACAGGAATCTGGCGATTCGTGGCAGATTTAACGATTGTCGGGCCCGCCATAGCCAAAGGTAACGTGCCACTTATGAAGCAACAAAACGCAACATCTTCCATTAAGCCGATGTATGAGCCGCAGGGCGAGAAAAAACAATCCGTTGTTAAGAAACAATCAACGGCAACCGCCTCTTTGCAACCGTTTAAAAAGAAAAAGCAACATATTGTAATGCTTGATCCGGGGCACGGCGGAAAAGATCCCGGTGCCATTTCAAAGAACGGACATTATGAAAAAGACTTAACACTCAAAATGGCAAAAGAAACGCGAAAATTGCTTGAAAAAGCCGGATATAAAGTAGTGATGACACGCGACAGAGATATTTATATTTCCTTGCGCGGACGCGTGAAAAAAGCGCATGATGCCAAAGCGGATTTGTTTATCTCCATTCATGCCGATAGTTCCACCAATTCGTCGGCAAAAGGATTATCCATTTACACGCTTTCCGAAACAGCCTCCGACCGTGAAGCCGCCGCATTGGCGGAACGCGAAAACAAATCGGACATTTTATTTGAAATGGATTTGGGCGATGTGAATCAAGATGCCAGCAAAGTGCTCATTGATTTAGCGCAAACGGAAACCATCGGCAATTCGCGTCGGTATGCGGATTTTGTGGAAAAAGAGATGCGCAAAACGGTTCAAACGGTTCCGCAACCAAACAGACGCGCCGGATTTGCCGTATTAAAATCGCCCAGTGTCCCGGCCGTATTATTGGAAATGGGGTATTTATCCAACCGCAAAGAAGAGGCTCAACTGCAAAAAGCCTCGTATCGCAAGAAGCTCGGGGAAGCCTTGGTGCGCGCCGTCAACAAATACTTTGATGAATATGACCGCTCACAAGGTGAATGATTTTCACTTATTATCTATTTTTTATTTGATTCATCTGAAACTTTATGATATAATGTAGTATAGTTTAAGCAAATGGCATTATAAAGAGGAGGCATCATTATGGCGCATACATTGGACAAAGTTATTAACTGGAAAATTAATTGGTATATAGTGAATTCCGGCGTTCCGATGACAGAAGGCAACCAAACGATTTTTTATAAACCCGAAAAAGATTGGAGAGGAGCAATAAAAGGAGCTAAATTCACGCAATTTGAAACACTTTCTCCATCTGATCAAGGAGTGATGCTTCAGGTTTTAGCAAGTTTGCGCAGCGATCAAAATGATAAAGCAGCCCTTATGGCCGCCGACGTTATCGCAGTTGGAATGAAATGTCCATATTATCAAGATGTTAAAATGGATGATTTGCTAAATGAAATTAGTGATTCCGCAAATATTTTTAGCAACTATGATGCACTTCATATAAACAGGCTTGGAAACTTAACAACGTATGTTATAGAAAAAGAACGAAGAGCTAATACCGAACGCTCTTTTCAAAATCCGGAAGAAGCCGCACAATATTTGTCAGCCCAAGAAAAAGCGAGACAGAAATTACCTTTATATTCAGCAGGAAGTCCGCGTGTTTATGTCGACAGCATTGAAATCCATAGACAATTGACTGAGCGTCTGCGTCATTATAAGCAGGCAGGGCTTCCTTTCTCATGTAGTGCAGATAAAGATATGGGCGCCAAAAATGTATATGACAGAGCCCTTCAAAAAGATGTCTTAAGGTCTATGACGGCTCCTGAATTTAGCAGTCTTGATTCAAATAAACAAGCAGAAGTTACCGATTTACTTGTTCAGTTAAATGAAGAGGGGGGAGTAGGTATTGTTACTGCCGATTATTTAGCCAGTTTAATGAAAGTTCCCGGTTTCGAGGATGTTTCCCATCAAACAATTGTAGATCGTATAGACAATCCTATGAAAGGAAGCAGGGGAGCACGTTATTATGATGCTTTGGACAGAAGCCGATATAACACTTTTTTTGCACAATGTGCCGATAAGGAGGCCTATGGGGTTGTAGAAGCAACACGCCAGGCAGAGGCGGAACGCCAGGCAGCGGAGCAAGCCCAGACGGCGGAGCAAGCCCAAACGGCGAGGCAAGAGCAAACAGCGGAGCAAGCACAAAC
>CALXVP010000028.1 GCA_944392125.1 uncultured Alphaproteobacteria bacterium
ACAACATTGCTTGAAAACGGCGCCGATATACATGAGAAAGACGGCAATGATTGGACACCGCTCATGTTGGCAAGTGCCTATAACTCCAATCCGCAGATTATCACAACATTGCTTAAAAACGGCGCCGATATACATGAGAAAGATGCGAATGGCAACACCCCTTTACTCGTGGCAAGTGTGTTTAATTGCGATGCGACAATGATTGCAACACTGCTTAAAAACGGGGCAAATGTAAATGATAAATCTGCCGACGGCGCAACCCCTTTAATCCTCGCCTGCACTTTTGGATTTGATCCGGAAGTAATCACAACGTTGCTTGAAAACGGAGCAAAAATAAGCGATAAAGACGTTCATGGGTTAACGCCTCTCATGTGGGCATGTAGCAACAATACCCATCCGGAAATTATCGTAACCCTTCTGCAAAGCGGGGCTTATAAAAATGAAAAAGGCTTAAAGTGGACAACTGCTTTATTAATGGCCAGCGGGAACAATTCAAACCCGAAAGTCATCACCACATTACTTAAAAATGGGGCAGACATAAATGCGAAAGATACTCACGGTTCAACACCGTTAATGCTTGCCTGCCGTTTTAATCACCATCCTGAAATTATTATAACATTACTTAAACATGGCGCTGATGTTAAAATCAAAGATAGTGCCGGAAAAACGGCTTTTGATTATGCCAAAGAGAATCCGAATATATACAAAACGAACGCTTATTGGAAAATAAATAATCTGATGTATCAATAACTCGGAGAACGGTTATTTTCATTTTCAGAAAATAATCAACCTTCCCTGATAAGCATTACTTTATATATCGTTGCAAGTTATGCCTAAAATTTTATGCCTCAAATTGAAACAGGACTATTCCCGAGGAATTATTTAGGCCTCCCGTTACGGATATGTGTGCAATAAAAAAAGACAATCTTATTCTAAAAAATCTTAATTTATCAATATGTTTTAAGATTCAAAAGGGGTTCGTGTTCAGTATGTGCAATTATTTCTGCTTTAAGATTAAAATTTACTTGTGATTCAAGTTGTTGCACACACAAAAAGCGATTCATGCCGAGCATACAAAATAAACGCTTTGAGCAAGGGTTTTAACTGATTTTTGCACAAAAGTGTGCAAAAAGTGTGCAAAACAAAGGGTCAGTGTCCAGGGTCAAAACGTAGAACTTCCTAGGATTATAAGGCTTTTTTGTGTGTTATTTTCACTTTACGAAATTTTGCACAGTGGTGTTCAGGGTGAGTAAAAATAAAAAAAGGTGTTCAGGATAACCCTTGAAACACCTTGTTTTTTGGAGCGGGTGAAGGGATTGCTCGGCTCATGCCTCGTCCTCGTCCCTCGGACCGTCCTTGCGGACGTCTACTCCGCTTCGCTTCGTGAACGAACCCTCGACATCAACCTTGGCAAGGAAAAATTTCTATTAACATATTGATTATATTTATATAATCTGTGCAAAACTTGTTTTCTTTTTGACCTTTTTTTCCATTTAAACCACCATCCCTGGCACAATAATCATTATCCCCTTTGCGAAGTAGCTCGGTTTAAATAGCCAATGAAGAATCTTCTTTTCATACACGTGTTGAAAGCCTTATCTGCATCTTCTTATGACAATAATTTCACCCTGTATAGAATTGGCGAGTTTTGCATAAAAGGCTATAAAAGAAAGGTTCAGTGTCCAGGATGTGCAAAGATAAAAAAGGGAGTCAGCCACTCTTTAAAATACCGTGAGTTCTGTAGTGTGTGAAAAATTTAAACCCTCGACATCAACCTTACCAGCAATATGTTTAAGATAGCATATAAAAAGCCGGCACAACGAAATAAAACAGCGTGCAAAAGCCTAAATGTATATCCCTCTTAAAGTCAAATTCTAATTATGGTCGCGTTAAATACAACAATGAAATATCGCAACAACAAAAATATTTTACAATTTATTGTTTTTATGTGTATTTTTTAATTTTGTAAAAAAACCAACAACAAATCAAAAAAATCACAACAACAAAAAACTACTCATCCAGTGAAACCATACCCTCTTTTGTTAGCGTTTCAACAAGACCCCGAATGATAATCTGATTAGTAATGTCTATCAGATATTTTCTGCTGTTTGGAGATTCTTTTTGAAGCAAGTGCATCTCTGTCATTTTTTGAATTAAATAGATGTTTTGACGTCGGCTATTTTTTAAAACGGAATGGATTTCCTTTGTCATTACTAAACAATTCGGGCTTGATAGCGATAATTTCAAAACAGTTACTTGATCGGCATCAATTAAATTATGTTTTGCAGCATAATCTATGGCAGGTGTAATAATTTTTTGTATCAGAAAGTCTTTATTCAACAGTTTTTGAATCTTTGATAATTCGGTTAAAAGGCCGTCTAACACAAATTGACACCATTCCAATAAGCCTTCCTCTGTGCCAGTATCTGCTTTCTCTAAATACTTGAAATAGTCTTCCCTATTATTACAAAAAACCGCCGCAGGATTTAATAAAATAACCTTATCAAATCCAAACTTTTTAAGCATCGCGTATGTTAAAAGACGCGACATTCTACCGTTTCCATTATCAAAAGGGTGTATCCATACAAAGCGATGATGCGCAATTGCTATTTTTAGCAGTATGTTTTGTGGTATTTCTTCTTCATTGATGAATGTTATGAGCTCTTCCATTAACTCTGAAACAAAAATCCCTGCGGGTGGTGTATGTTTTGATTGAATAATACTGACATCGCACGTTCTATATGCCCCGGGTGTTCGGCTACCTTCTTCCGTTAAATCTTTGGTTAGAAGCGAATGCAACGATTTAATGAAATAAGAATTAATCTCTGTTTCCGGATCATTATTAAAACAGCGCTCTATATACTGTAAGCAAGTTTCAATATTGGCAATTTCTTTATGTGTTTGAGAACGTGTTTTCTTTTCCAATTTATCCTGCACATAATCAGCCAAAGTTGTGTGGTTTCCCTCAATTCGGGCAGAACTTAAACTTTCTATGGTATGAAACACACGATTGAGTTGCTTAAACAATTGAGGATGCACCTCCGTCGAGATATGCTCACCACGCATTTTTTCCAATTCAATAATTTTGCCAACTATTGGATGTCTTAATGTCGGTTCCGGAATGTATAATTTGTTTTCTGCCACTTTGCCCCTCAACAACAAAACATAAAAAAATTAAAAACAAAAAGATTTAAAAATATTATTTTTTTGAATGTGTTGTATAAAATCATCATTTTTTATAACGACATTATACAAAAATCACAACAACAAATCAATCTCTTTTTTTATATGTCTATGTTTAAGTAGGGTATAGTTATTTGAACAGTTGAAAAAATGGGAAAAAGTGTAAAATTTAAGTTGTTTCTTATTGACATTTAACAAATGTAAAGTATAATCTAAATATAAATTAAACAATATAAAAGGATTTTAAGAATGGCAAAAGTTCTATATATAAGAGTTTCAAGCATCAATCAAAACGAAGATAGACAAATGAACAATCTTGAGCAATACGACAAGATTTTTCAGGAAAAAATCTCCGGTGCAACCACACAGCGCCCACAACTTCAAGAGATGTTAGGGTGGATAAGAGAAGGCGACCAAGTTGATGTATATGAAATCTCAAGACTTGCAAGAAATTTACAAGATCTATTAAAGTTAGTGGAAGAAATCACAAAGAAGAAGCAATCCACAATCCACTTCATCAAAGAAAATTTAACATTCTCGGCAAAATCCCAAAATCCGTTTGATGAATTGACACTAAAACTTTTAGGCACATTTGCAGAGTTTGAACGACAAATGATCAGACAACGACAAGCCGAAGGAATCCAAAAAGCGAAAGAAAAAGGCGTATATACGAACAGAACAAGAAAATTGAAATTAACAAAAAGTCAAATGGAAGAAATTAAAAGCAAATGTAAATCAAGAGATGCGAACATCAGCCAAATAGCAAAGGCATACAATGTAAGCAGAACCACAATATATTCAATAATAAATAGAGAATAATAGTAAATATCCAATATCAAAATATATCAATTTTGAATAACTGTTACAATCATTTAAGAAATATAAAATCAATGGAATAGAAACACAATATAACAAATAAAGATAGAAAAACGGCTTTCAATAATAGCTCAATAAGTTATTATAAAAATAGTTATTCTGCTCATTGTTTTATAGTTAATCAAGTATGCTGAGAAATTTATCTATTTAATAATAGTTAAAAAAATCGCTTGGCTCTTAATTTATAATTAAATAAATTAAGGTTGCATTGGCTGATTACCGATGTGAGGTTTGAAACCCTCTTAATGGTTATCTGTTTATCGCAGATGTAGCAACTACCTTTTTGTCTAAGGGCAGGAAGGTAGTTGAAGGGGGTATATTTTTATACTGAATACACTACACTAAGAACGCCTTTTCATAATTTCGCTTATACGAAGAAGTAGCACATAATCCGATACAATTTAACTCTTTTACTTATTGTTTGTAAAATTTTATTGATTTATACAATCGGTCTTTTACGCTTTAAGATACAATCAAACAAATCTTCCTATTACTGTTTCTACATATTTTAAATAATAATTTACAAAATAATCTTCAAATATAATAAACAGCCCTACATAAAAAATAATTTTGCAAAAATGGCCATCGCAATTTTTTTTCAAATAAATAAAAACAGGGTAGTCAAACAGTTATCTTTTAACTGTTTTACGAAAAAAGAAAAGAGTGCATTTTTTATAGTTTTCATAGAAGCCGGCCAATGTAAAATCTGCATGAATCCTTTATTCGTCGCCTTTTGAATTTGTGTGGCGTGTGCCGTCTTATTCAACAAATTATTTTTTAAACCGTTTATTCTATGAATACAACGGTAATTCAACAATTTTGTAAGGAGATAAGAATGAATAAACCATTTAAAAATAGAATAACGCTTGAAGATAAGAAAACAATTCAAAAATTAAGAAGCACATATTTTGAACTACAATCACCCACAAACTTAACTGAAAATGGTTTTTGGGCTATTACCTTACAACCGAATACTTATGTAGATGATATATCCTTAGAAACAACATTTAAACATATTATAGCCAAATATTACCGATGGAAATATGGAAGCAAATATTTAAAAAAGAAACAGTTGCAAATCCCTTGGGAAGGAATTATTGAGCAACAATCCGGTTATCATTATCATATTCATTTAGTCATTTATTCATGTGATATGATAGAATTATCAACATTCTTATATTATATTTGGACTTATTTTAAATTTTATTATCCAAAAGCCAGCAAAAGATTTAAGCAAGTTTATGAATTAACAGGATGGATTGATTACATTTCTCCCTTTCATTCATCAAAGGATAATTTTATTAAAAAACGCCGAACAGATTATCCCAAATATATTTCTTCCGATTTATTTCAAGGAAGTTATAAAAAGAAATAATCTAAAACTGTTTATACGAATTATTTTATATGATTATTCTATATTGCATTATTTTATCATAAAATATAAGAAATTTTTATCAAGGCAAAATATATTATTATCTTATACTAAAATAATATTGAATATAGATTTTACAATAAGTTATGATAAAATTTTTGTTCAGCAAGCATTTTTTAATCTTCTAAACAAAGAATATCCGATATTATCTATAAATAGATATTGTTACAGAATAGTAGAATTATTCTATAAACAAAAACGACTGCTTGCTATTAATTAAATATTGCAACCAATCATATTATCTTTCATTAAACTTCTAATAAGATAATTTATTACAAAACAAATATGAATTAAAAAAAGCAAAGTAAAGATGATGCTTGCATTTATATAATTAACACCGAAAAAAATATACTGAGCTATTTCCCTTTTATAGTTTCTATCATTCTGGCAAGGCCATCTAATCCATCAACTGTTGCAGGAACTTTCTTTTCATCAGAAATAATATTGCTGAATATCAGTTGTTCAAATAAATCAACAGTATTATCTTTATTATCCTTTTTAAAATTCATATAGCTTTCAATAAAAGCACAAAGATTATACCTTAAATTTACTTGCAGAAGCTCTGATTTTACAGAAAGATATTGTTGATAGCACAGTCTAAAAGCATATAATATAAGAAGTTCTATCGTTGCAGCCGATATGCAAAGGTAGTAATTTGGATGTTCCTGAAAATACAATGTAACAGCTACAATAAGAGGAACCACTAAAAGAGGAATAAAAAATCCAATAAGATATTTTTCAATATTATTTTTAACGGTATTTTTTTCTTTTGTTATCTGTTCAAAAGCCTTACCTAGACTTATAAAGTTCAAATTTGAGTGTTGTTGTTGAATAAATGCAACAAGCTTATCAGCTCTATCCTGATGTTGAGACAATGTGTTTTCAATTTCTTCTTCTTTATTTTTTAACGTAGTATAAAACGTATTAAATTGACTTTCAGGATGATCTAATTTTTTTTGCAGTTCTTCGAACATTCCTTTCAATACGATACCTTGAATTTGAAAAGAAATAAAATTCTTATCCTCTGGTGATAGAGAAAAATAACGCTTCTGTGCTACTGCACCAGTTATTATAGAATAATTGAACTGTTGTGATGTGGCAAAATTCAAAAGATCTGTGAGTGTGTTATTATTTGTTTTAAAAATTTTTTCTGCAAGCATGCAGGCTAATACAAATACAAGTTGTTTTACAGATGACAAGTTGGAAAAATCATTTATCTGACTATATGTATAATAAAAATATATAAGAGAATAATATTTATCATCATCAAAAACACATGTTGTTGTATTTCTCAACCAATCGCTTATCGTTTTGTTATCTAATGAATGACTATCTTGTAACGTCCCTTGTAGATTTCCTACTATTTCTTTAAAAAGTTTCCTTTGTTGCGAATACGATAAAACCCTATTATCTTGTTCTTGCATTTAATCCTCATTATTCCATATTGATTTTATTTTATCGGAGATTTTTTGTTGATTGATTGCTATTAGTTTTTTACAAGCATCAACATATTGTTCTTCTTGTTCAATTTTTGCAACAATAGCCTTTTGTTCATCAAGAGGGGGAAGATATATATCTATGCTTCTAATAATTGGCATATTTAACCCACTTCTTTGATTATCTCCTGTTATATTTCTTATTTGCTTATACATCCCTTTCAATTGGAAGTAGAGAAAACAATTATCTAATTTATCTTTATTGTTGCTGTCAATTGAAACTATTGATTGGTTGCAGCAAGCATCTGTGTCAAGTATAGCAACAGTTCCTCTTGTTTTGCCTTGCCCATTTAATGCTATTAAAATAGCTCCTTTAGGTAATAATCGTGCATTTGAGTTATTTAATCCAGCTTCAGTTATTCTTCCATCACAATCAACAATCCTACCTTGATGAATATCCCCAGATACTAACCATTTTATATTACCATTTTCATAATATTCTTTTACTGTTGAAGTGGGTGTTCCTCCTGTCATTAAAGAACAAACATCACCTAATTTAACTTTTTCCCAGTTGGGGTTGATGGGAAAGGTGGGTTTCCAATTATCTACAACCTTTTGTGCTCCGTCTATAATGGCTTGGTATTGCTCTAATTCTTTTACAATTTCTTCTTGAACTTCTAGCGCCGGAAGTGGAATTTTTATATTTTTTAAATCCTTTTGAGTTAATTTAGGGACAACACATCCTGAAATAAACTGATTTAAATCCATTTGATTCAAAATTCCAACTAAAAATGAATCTATGATTTGCTTGTTATTTACTTTAATAATATGACAATGATTATTAACCCAGTATTTTCCTTCAGCGATAAAAGCACTCTGTTCATTACTACCCCACTTGGCTCCATCTTCACCTATGAGCACACATCTTTCATCAAAAATATAATCATCTATATAATCAACAATTCCTGTTGCTCCATAATATGGATATATTCCAAATTTTCTATCTGCTTTACTAACGGGTTTCCTTTTATTATCTAAAATTTCACATACATCCCCTAACTTTACCATTTCATATTGGCAGTTGGTATAATCTTTGGTTTCTTCATAACGAGAAGCAGTGAGATTATATTCTCCGTTTTCTCTGCCTTTGTCTTTTGAAACCAATAGGCATTTGTCATATTTGGCTGTATCAAACTCTGTATTTTGTTCAATACTGTTTTGGTAGGCTTTTAAGGCTTCAAGCGCTTTCGGAATATCGTTTTCTTTAATTGGTCTTCTTTGCGCTCCTAAATCAAATCCATCGTTCTCAATCTTTACAAATAAAATTTTATCGGTTTTTTGAGCTAACTTCTTATCAAAGAACAAAATAGATGTTTTAACACCTGAATAAGGATTAAATACACCGCTTGGAAGGCTCACCACGGCATACAGATAATTTTCTTCCACCATCATCTTACGCAAAGATTTATAAGCATTTGCCGATTGAAAGATAATCCCCTCAGGCACAACAAATCCGGCTTTGCCGTTACTACTTAAATGTTCCATAAAATAATCAACGAACAAAACTTCCGAACGGTTGGATTTCACGCCAAAACGATTGTGTGGCATAATACCGCCTTTTGGTGTCATAAACGGCGGGTTAGCCAAGATGACGTCAAACTTATCACCCCAACGGTCTTCAGACGACAGGGTATCGTATTCATAAATATGCGGTTGTTTGAATTGATGCAAAAACAAATTGACCGAGGCAAGTTTAACCATATCCGGCGAAATATCATAGCCGTTGATATGATCAGTTAAATTTTTCATCTCTTCCGGAGATAAGAGTTTGCCTTCTTGTTTGGCTTGATTGAGAATATGTTTATAGGCAGAAATTAAAAATCCGGCTGTTCCGCAAGCAGGATCTAAAACAGTGTCGGTTTTAAGCGGATTAACTACTTCTACAATAAAATCTATAATATGACGCGGTGTGCGAAATTGTCCGGCATCACCCTGAGAACCCATAACAGACAACAAAAATTCAAAAGCATCACCCAAATTTTCAGAATTATCATATTTGAGTTGATTTATCTCATTTAAGAATAAAGATAATGTGGCTCCGTCTCTAAACGGCAAAAAAGCATTTTTGAAAATTTTGCGGAATAATTCAGGAATTTGTTTGGCAACCTGCAATTCATCCAACGCTTTCGCATATAATGCAATACGCGCATAATGCCCCAGTTTGGGATTCATTAACTTGCTCCAAGCATAAGGTTCCAAATCACCCGTAAAAAACACCCTTTTGCCACCAAACTCTATATTCTCCAAATCCATATCGTCCATAAACTTGTATATCATCGCCGTGGTAATCAAATCTATTTGTGATACAGGATTTGGAACTTTTCCAACTAAAACATCTCGCGCATTTTGAATGGTGGTTTTTGTGTCTTTGTCTAGCATCTTCATTATCCCTTACATAAACAAGTTCATATTGATATTTTCTTTAATATAAGTTGGCAATATAGTTTCATAGCCTTTGATTTTTTTATAATCATTCACAGAAAAGCCAACATAATCCGTATGCAACATAATAATGCGGTTATTATCTATAATATCCCTAAATGATGCATCCGTCACATAAGCCTTTATGAAATTTTTAATATATGGAACTTGCTCCGCATCCGGCTTATAAATAGAAATAAATTTCGCGCATTCATCTTCCAAAAGCTCATCTTTTGATTTGAACTTTGGTAAAATATTAAAGACATATTCCAAAACTTCACGCCAAGTAACATTTCTATCAAGTTTTTGAGTCTTCTTTATTTTCTCAAGATTCATATATAACTGCGGTTGATTTTCATACTTCTGTTTAATGATATTGATTGCTTTTTCCCATTGTTCATTATCAACGGCATCTGCAATTTCTTGATCATTGCGGAGTGTTTCTTTCGTCTTTTGAAAAAACTCTCTATCAATACGCATACCTTCTTCATTGATATGCAATGTATTGACTATTTTCAGCGGATCAATCTCCCCCAAAATTATTTCACCGACAGAAGCCTTTGATAACCCCTCCTTTGCGGTTATTTCCGTAATGTTAGGCAATTTTAATTCTTTATCATAATCAAATTTTTCTTCAAAATATTCATAATTACCAAAGAAATCAAATAATGTAAAATGCTGTTTTTCTTGTGTTATGATTTGTTTATCGGGATTAATATATTTAAAAGTATTTTTTCTGGTCCCTCGGCCTTTAATTTGAACAAAATCCGTCGGTGAGAATATCGGCCTCATAAGACATATATTTAGTAAGTCAGAACAATCATATCCTGTTGTCATCATTCCAACAGTAACACAAACTCTTGTTTTACCGGTATCATAACCTTCTAAAAACCGGCTTTTCCCATTCAGGTTATTATTTGCAAAATTGATGGTGGATTGCTGTGCATCAAACACTGATGACGTTATTTGCACTGCAAAATCAGAATTATATTTCCCTGGATACATCTTATCGGCAATTTGATTCAAAATTTGCGTTAATTTTGCACAATGGTTTTGGCTGACACCGAAAATAATTGTTTTCCCGATTTCTCCCGAGATTGGATCTTTTTGAGCATTTTCCATAAAGGTTTTACAAAATGTCCAATTCGTTTCTTCCGAAAAGAATCTTCGTTCAAAATCTTTCTGATAAACGGAATCTTCAACCTCGTTACCATACTCATTGATTGTGTTGATAATATAACCCTTATCCGATAAAAGTTGTGTTGTTATCTCTGTTCTGGCATCTATAACAATCGGATTAACTAAATATCCGGCAGTTACACCGTCAAGCAAAGAATACCTAAATGTCGGATCCCCGCTTTCACAACCAAAAGTTTTATAAGTATCAAGCAATATTCTGCGTTCCAGCGCCTTGGGATCTTGCTCATTTAATTTGTTTGTATCAATATTCTTTAAGTAATCTTTCGGGGTAGCCGTTAAACCTAATTTATAACCCACAAAATATTCAAATACGGCTCGACTATTACCACCGATACATCTATGCGCTTCATCAGATATAAGTAAATCAAAATCTGTCGGCGAAAATAATTGATTATATTTTCCATCAATACTCTGAATGGTGGTGATGACAATATTTGCCTTGCGCCAATCATCTCGAACTTTTTTATAGATAACGGTTGTAAAATCTTTCAAATAAGCACAAAAATTTTTATAAGCTTGATTTTCTAACTCTATTCTATCAACCAAAAACAAAACCCTACTGGCATTTTCGGTTTTTAAAAACAGTTGAATCAATGCACCGGCCGTTAATGTTTTTCCCAATCCGGTTGCCATTTCCAGCAAGAACCGACTTTTCCCTTGCCCAACAGCTTTTTGAACTTCTGCAATCGCTTGCATCTGATATGGTCTTAATATGCGATAACCGTTTTCCCAACAATATTTATTTCTTGTTTTTTCATTTAAGTATAACGGCTCATTGAGCAAATTCGGATTTTGAGTCAAAGCAACATATTCCGGAATAATCTTAGCCGTTGCCAAAGCTTTCGGGTTCGGTGTAAATGATTTTCTGGACGATAATGATTCCGGCGACGGCATGGCAGTTATCAACTGTGGATTACCGGATTGAATATCCCATAAATAATGAATATCTCCATTCGATAAAATTACGAACCTGATATTCTGTGACTCTGCATACGCCCTTGCCTGGTCTTTGGCAAATAATGGGTCTATACTATCTTTTTTAGCTTCCAATGCACAAATAGGATAGCCATTATCATCTAGCAACAAGTAATCAATAAATTTTGGATTATCTTTATCTTCAATATGCGTTGTATGCTCAAGACTTATATTCTTTTTGCCTTTTTGAGTATCAAAAAAACGCCATCCGGCATTCTCTAACAACTTATTGATTTTAATTCTCGCGAGAGCTTCTTTTTCAGACATTTCTTCTTCCAATCAAAAGAATTATTTTTTTAAGTTATAAAATTATTATCACAAAAATTCAATAAAAAAATAAAGTATAGCAATTGCTACAAACCCAATACCTCCAAAATGTAACAACTTTAATGATGTTATTTAAAATCCAAAAAGAAAATTTTGAATGTTTGCATTAAGTTATTTCTATTAAATATTTTTATAAAAATAAATATTTTTATTTTGAATTTTAGAGTGAAATATGCTATAATAAGTTCATAACCATAAAAAAGGATTTTTTATTTCTATCTGCTCAATTATTTTTCTACATTAATTTTTAGTCTTTAATAACTTAGAAGGACTGTTGGCTCATGGATGTAAAAAAATACTTTTAAATCATAAGGAGACTTAAATGCACGTTTATATTGCACCTCAAAATAGTTATAAAATTGCGAAAAGAAATAATACTTACTACTTTATTATGGGTCAAAAATTAACCGGATACTCTGTCAGAGAAAGTTTAAAAACAAATGACTACGATACAGCATTTCAAAGAGCACAAAAAAGATATGATGAATACTATCAAGAATATTCAACAGACCTTTTCGATTCAACAGAAAAATCGTTTCAAAATCTGGCAAATCAATTTATGAAAGAAAACACCTACCCAAAACATAAAGAATATATGCAACGATTATATTTACCTTATTTTACGAAAAAAATAGGCGTCAGTAATAAAATAAAAGATGTTTCTAAGATTACTTATAAAGACATTCAAAATTATCTGAAATACAGGAGAACTTTAAAAACACGCGCAGGCACCGTTGTTAAAAACACAACAATTAAAAGAGAATTTGAAACACTGATCCAGTTTTTTAAATGGTGTTATTTAAACGGATATTTAAAGAAACCGTTTAACCTTCCGCCGATTCAAGAAAAAGAAACTGTCAGAGATGAAAATGGCCAAGATATTTTTGAACACTACGATAATAGTAGAGATGCCTTTACCGATGCTGAAATTGTTGCGATTTTTAACCAATATAAATCCGATATTGAAAACACGGTAAATGCATATACCAAAAGAAGACTTATTTTGGCTTACAGATATTGCAAAATTCTCTTTTACACGGGGTGTAGAACTTGTGATTTAAGAAGAGTAACATGGGCTCAATTTGAACCACAGGAAGACGGGAGCGGAATATTTCACAATTTTTACAGTAAAAAGAAAAAAGATAGAAGAGATATAGCTCTTTGCCCGAATACAACCAAAATTCTATTGGAAATGAGAGAAGAAATTGAACAATTCTGTCAAAAACACGGACTTGCCTTTGATACAAAAAATACGCCGTTATTTTGTTTATGCAATAAACTAACCGATAAAGAAGAATATTACTTAAAACCCATTAAAGAATTTGACAGTGGTTTTAGGAAAATACTAAAAAAATGCCATATTGACGGTAAAGGGCAAAAATGTTTGTATTCGTGGAGACATCATTTTATTACTCAAAAATGTATGGAGGGCGTTCCTGTCTTAAAAATTGCAGCACATTGCGGAACAAGTCACACCATGATTGAAAAATATTATCTAAAATGTCAAAATATGATAAAAAAAGAAGAATTATATATAGAACCGATTGCAGCATAAACAAACAACAAAAAAAGCAATAAAACAATAACAAAATCTTCATTTACCAATATATAAAAAAGGAAGTTGATATACAATATGTAATCAACTCCTTTTTTGACATTATTTTTTTCTTTTAATTCAAAAAAACAACCGCTTTTCTGCACCTTTTTCTTAAACGTAATAATAAAAAGCGATGGCAATTTACATACTTTAAGTATGTAATTATTATTTTACAGATTGATAAGCAAAAAAATTGGAACACGGTTATTTTCATTTTCAGAAAATAATCAATCTTCCCTGATAAGCATTATTTTATATATCGTTGCAAGTTATGCCCAAAATTTTATGCCTAAAATTGAAACAGGACTATTCCCGAGGAATTATTTAGGCCTCCCGTTACGGATATGTGTGCAATAAAAAAAGACAATC
>CALXVP010000029.1 GCA_944392125.1 uncultured Alphaproteobacteria bacterium
ATTCTTTCAGATGAATTGATTTATACAGACAAAAAATAAAAAAGTGTTGACGGTGTATAATTTTAATTGTTAGTTGTTAGACTTGGTGAATATGTATAAAAGATAGGAAAAGTATCAAAAAAGTATTTTATCTGTAAATGATGAGTAAATAATTCTAAGCCTTTTACATAACACAAGCGTAAAGCTATCCCAAATCGCCATACGCAAGCAAAACAGCTCTTTGACTAACTTGCCTATACTAAAACAAAAACGCTCACCACGGGTCATTTAAACTGATTTGGGAATTTATAGCTAAAAAATAACCGCTATCTAAGAAAATAGCGGTACATTTTATTTTTATCATATTTTTTGATTTTTCAATTAGATCACCAATCTGAATCAAGCATAATAGTGAGGGTTCTGGCACACTTTGACGGATCTGAAGGATCCTCTGAACCATATTTCATATCAGGTGAGTAATAATCTACTTTCCACACTATCTTTTCACCTTTATAATCAAAACAGCCAAAATCTCTTTCTGAATAGGGATTGTTTCCTCTATGAAAATCATTAAACGTTCTGACCTTTTCGAATATTTCGGCAATTTCTTCTTTTGGTTTAGATCTAATGGATCGTGTTAAAAGTATTTGACCGCCAATTCCATATTGTCTGAGCAAATTATTCAATTTTCTGATCTTGGCTACTTTATCTATCTCTTTATTCGACATTAAAATACTCCGTACAAGTAGCTAGAAGATGGTTATAATCAGCACTCGTTGCTTCTTTTGTAAATTCGTTTATTTCAGTTTCAGATAGTCCTGCATGTTTCATAGCACGTCTGCATATTCCAAGAATGTTAAATGCATTTGAATCTTGACCAATCAATTCAACTGTTATATCTGGATATTTAGGCATTGGCGCCTCCAAAACGTTGAACTAACGCAAACTTTCTAAACTGTTTTAAAGCATTGATATAGCTTTCATGACTACGTCTGCCAATTGTCCATTTATCACCACGATGACCATATTGTTCTAAAATAGTGTTGATGTTGTCAGCTAATTGCTTTGCTGTATAATTTTCTTTTTCACATACTTTGGCAACTCTCCAAGCATAGTCAATAGCCGTTGATGGATTGCCATTAATCGAAAATTCTCTATATCCTCTTTGGACTAAGTAAGCTTGAAATTGATTTAACATAAACGTTTCTCCTTTCTGTTTATTTATTGTTCAACTGATATGATATCTGTCATAACTGCACAACCACGTTCGGCTTCACGTTGACAGGCTTCTATTGCCTCTCTTAAAGACCAATAAATTGTCGGCATTAAAATTCCATTTACTTTTATTTGATACATAATAAAATCCTTTCTTTTCCGTTAGTTATTCATAAATCATATTATAATATGTTTTCTAATTTTCCGTAGCCCCCAAAACGCAAAAAAATTAGAAAAATTCTACTTTTTTGAGCTTTTTTCTACAAAAAATTAGAGTTTTGTTAGTAAAAAGTAGAAAATTTAACCTTTACCTACACACATACAAAGGTTGGAAATAACAACCCTCTGCTTTTTAAGCAGAAGTCTGAATTTTGATTAAGTGACATTGATGTCAGGTAATGAAAAAAATGATAATACTAAAAAGGTTATTTTGCCCAAAATAATTCTTTTTTATAGATTTATCTTAACTGTTATGCTAAACTTCGAATTATTTTTCATAATTATATATTAGGGGTAGATATGAATAAACTTGCGAATTCTACATCAAACAAAGCTAAAAGCATGCATGGACTAGAAAATCAACAAGAATTATACAATATTTTGCTTGATTGTCTTGACAATGGGTATATTTCAGATGTTGTTAAAGAGTTCCGAGCTGGTTCGATGCATGCTACTAATCAGAGTCAATTTTACGCTCCTTTTATGATACAATTTTCTGACAGAAGTAGATGGATCATTTACACTACGACATCTTTTCGATCTGATCGCATTAAAGAGCAGTTATGGGATGCTTTAAATTTAAAAGAGATAGATACAAATATAACAAAAGCTATTTTGGTATATTCTGATTCAAACCCTGAAACGGCAAAATTTCAGAAACAAAATGAAAAATATAAAACTTCATATGAAATCAGTTCTATTGATCATATAATCTGTTTTAGTGAATTATTAGAAGCAATAAAAGAAGAATTTTATAATGGGGTTCAAGATGAAATTAATCTTGATCCAAATATAGTCCCCAGTATATCTGATAGTTTGGATACAATTTTAACAAATGGACAAATTTGGGATAAGGAAGGAAAGAATTTTGAAAAACAAATTGCAACAATTCTATCTTCAAACTCATATTTAACTGCATGGCAAAATAATAAAAATTTAGATGATATACACTTTTTGTTTTTTGAAAAATTATTGAATACATTTAAATTAACAACAAAGGATATACTTAAAATAGAAGCGACCTCTGAAAAAGAAAAAATTGGGTATTTACCCTCAGGAGGTTCTCCTAAAACAGATGTATTGGTTTCTATTTATGATAAACAAGGAAATATTCAAACAATAACTTTAAGTTGTAAACGTTCCAAAAAAGATAGTGTGAGTGTTCATCAATATTCAGCGGATGTTTTTGCTGATGTATTGGATCCCAATAATGAAAATTTACGTAAATTGCTAAATGATTTTCAATATTATGGAAATGCTAAAGATTTACCTGATGGGGTAGCATTATCTTTAAAGGAAGCTTTGAGACCATATTTGAAAAAATTAGCGCTTTGGGCAATAGGTGGTGTTGGATTAGAAAGTGACAACCCAATACATTATGCACAATATATTGTTTCTTATCAAACCACTAAGGAAAGTTTTTCTGTTCATTCGATAGAAGACTATTGTGACATCCTTTTGAAGCGTAAAGGAGCTTTTGGAACGCCTTTTTATTGGACATATGCCTCAAAGCATAAAGGAAAGTGCATTCAATTAAAAGCCCCTTTATTATAATTTAATTTGCTACTTTTTTTGCTTCTTCTAATGTACAAACCATTTCTTTTGCAATGGCTGTGACAACAGGAACTGCAACGGAATTACCAAATTGGTGATACATTTGAGTGCGAGATACTGGTATTTTAAAATCCTTAGGAAAACCCATAATTGCTTTACATTCGTTTTCTGTCAGTAGACGTAAGCCTGTTTTCCCTCCTTTTACAAAGGTTCCTGTAATTCTTTGAATTTTATGATAAGACGCACATAATGTTTTAACTGGAAATTGAGAGTTTTCATCAACAATTTCAGGATGTCCATCATCTTTCTTGAAAAGGTATTTTTGAGTTTTTTCAGAAATTGTTGGACCTTCAGCATCTTTTTCTATAAATTGCCCAACTCCAACAAGTTTACCTGTTCCTTTTGGAAAAGAAAATTTCGTGTTATACTCTTTTTTAAAGCCAACAAAATAAAGACGTTTTCTATATTGAGGAACCGAAAAATCAGCACTGTTTAAAACTTTTGTATTTACAGAATATCCTAATTCATCTAATGTTTCCATGATAATAGAATATGTTTTTCCCTTATCATGTGTTAATAATCCTGGAACATTTTCCAAAAGAAAAGCTTTGGGTTTTTTTATTCTAAGTATTTCTGCAATATAAAAAAATAAAGTACCTTGTGTTTTATGATTAAAGCCCTCTCTTTTGCCAATCATACTAAAGGGTTGACAAGGGAACCCTCCTGTCAGAATATCAAAATCAGGAATATCTATCGGATTAATTTTTGTAATATCTCCTGCGGGCCTATCACCATAATTAGCCTCATATGTTCTTTTTGCATTTTCATCCCATTCTGAAGAAAAAACACATCGAGAATTATTTGCTTCAAAAGCAAGTCTTATCCCGCCTATGCCTGCGAATAAATCAATAAAAGTAAATTTATCAGATGAATCTTCTTTATGTTTTTTAGGGGGTGTTGGAATAATAGTATCTTGTTCAAATTCCATAACATCAGATATGTCGCAAGACAAGACGCTACATATTTTTTTTATCACACTCAAAGATACTTCTTCATTGTGTCCAAGTTTTGCCATAGAACGAGAGCTGATTTTAGCCATTCCTTGCAATGTTGTTTTATTTAAATTCTTATCAATTAAAAGTTTCCAAAGCTTTTTGTATGATACTTGCATATTTATTCCTTTCATAGTAATTTGATTAGCTGTACCATATTCTGTTTTTTGTGTCAACGGAAAAACTTTAACTTATTAAATTTTTATTTTCCTTTGTCCGTATATGAAATATACGACATTTTTTAGAAAAAGTGAATATATTCTTTTAATTTTTTATGGGATTTTAACTAACTTATTTTTACGATTAACTGACATTGATGTCACTTAATGAAATACAACTTCGGTTTTGATAAAATCGAGGTTCATTTTCTTAGCCTTTCAAAATAATAATAAAAAAATGTTATCAATTTAAAAACGGTTTTACATATCAAAAGAAGTGCGACAAAATTCTTTCATAACAAAAAGAAAGGATAAAATTGATGCAAAACGTTAAAGAAGAAATATTAAGTTTGTATCCCGATATATCAGAGCAAGAAGCAGGTGATTATGCATTAAATTTGATTAACTTTTTCAAATTGGGAATAGAAATTATGACACAAACTGAGGATACCAATGAAGAACATTATACAGAAGATGAAAGCCAATAAAACCAAGGCTTTTCAATCCCAATCCCGATATTTTTTAGCGTACATTAAGTCCGTGTGGCGTTATAATAGACTTATAAAATAGAGGAGTTAAATTATGCGTAAAAAAT